>NZ_JBNXUH010000001.1:0-486162 GCF_050563605.1 Pseudomonas peli
TTAAAAAGACAGGGGATTAAAGASCWTTTGGGAAGMGGRAAAAGGCTNCCCACACCCCCCCCCCCCCCCCCCCCTCCCCCCCTCTGGCCCCGGAGGAKTAAAGAGCCKCCNWAAAAAAAACCCCCCCCANAACCYNCCCCCCGCCATAGCGCCACAGTGGCGATACCACGTTACGACGGGCCAGGCCCTATCGTTGTGCACTTTCTGCCCTGCAACCAGGTTCGTGTGGCTGCGTCAGGAATTGGCTTTGGTTACCCCGGCTACCCCTATAACCACCCACGGAGAATGGAGGATACGGAATGTCCGAAGCCCTAATAAAAAGATGTGACTCCACCCAGGCAAACGTACTGCCATTGGCCCGTTTTACCCGCACGGACCAATGGCAAAACTGCACTCAAAAAGGGCTTTAGCCATGACTAAACCACTCTATCGCCTATCTACCCTGCTACTTAGCCTGCTTTTAGTTAGCGGCTGCATGGCCAAGGAATCCGACATGCTTGGCGGCCCGGTAGAGGGCTATAACCACACTTCAGCCGCCATCAATCGCTTTACCATCAACGGTGCCGGCGGCCCACGCATCGGTCCATACGGAGAAGGGGGACAAGTCTGCTGCGGCTCGGTGCCACGTTACTGGCGACCGGGATTAAGGGCCATTGTGGAGTGGGAGAAAGACCCAAATCCTTCTCCATCAGTGCCATTAAAGCGAAACCAATACGGTTCTATTGATCCGGAAGACTATAAAAGGCACGCAGCCAACTACACCCGCCATAGCGCGACAGTGGAGATACCTCAGTACCAAACAGCCGGGACCATAAAAGTTCACTTCTTACCCTGCAATCAGGTTCGAGTCTCGGCCAACAATATGTTTATCGGCGATCCTCGCTACCCCTACAACTACCCCCGCAAGATGGAGGATACGGAATGTCCGAAGCCCTGATACAAGGATGTGATCCCACTCCGGCAAGCGTACTGCCAGCGCCCCGCTTTACTCGTACGGGCCTGCCACTCAGTACGGGGGAAGTTGCCGGCAATATTCGTAAGCAAAAGCGCGATGAGCGGCTTGCAGGTAGCCGCCTTACAGCGACTGCAGCAGCCAAGGGCGACGAAGCCCCCGCACCTTGCTGCAAGACCCTGCATCTCAGTCTGTGCTTTGACGGCACCAATAACCATGAGCCTTCAGATAAGGGGAATCCGCTCTCTACCAGCAATGTCGCAAGGCTTTTCCATGCGTCTATTAACAAGAGGGACGACGGATATTTCAGCTATTACAGTCCGGGCGTGGGTACTGTCTTCGAAGAGATTAAAGAATATCTGCCTAATGGCATGGGGCTGATTGGTGCCCAAGGCGGTGAGAACCGCATCAACTGGGGCCTAACTCGCTTGGTCGATGCCCTAAAAAACACTTTAAAGAGTTCAGGGCAAGAACCCCTATCTTTTGATCAAACATACTCCCTCGTCGAAGCCATGAGCACCAATTGGGCCGCCAATGTGCTTAGCGGTGGCCTGCTGGAAAATGGCGCACGCAAACGCGAGGCAGCGATACGCCCCTACGAGCTGGAACTAAAAACCCTGCTGGAGCAGCGTCAGGCAGCTGAAGAAAAGCCCGAACTTCTTGCTCTGCGTCTATATGTCTACGGCTTTTCTCGTGGTGCAGCCCAGGCCCGTACCTTTAGCAACTGGCTGGCCGAGCTGACCCGGAGCCAGGGCGACAACAGCAATGAATACCGCTTTGCCGGCCTGCCCATCACCATCGAATTTCTCGGCCTGTTCGACACCGTGGCCGCCGTCGGCTTAGCCGATAGCGCGCCCTTTGCCGCCGGCCATATGAGCTGGGCCGACGACACCATGCGCCTGCCTGATGAGGAAAGCATACAAGCCTGCATGCCCACAGAACTGCCGGAAGACCGTCATTTTCTCAAGCGTTGCGTGCACCTGGTGTCCGCCCATGAGCAACGCGCCAGCTTCCCGCTGGACTCTATCCGCCGCCGCGAGAAGACGGCTGATGGCAAGCGCAATAACCAGCTGCCCTCCCGTTATCGCGCCGGCACCAGAGAATATTTCTATCCTGGCATGCACTCGGATGTCGGCGGTGGCTATCCGGCAAAGGATCAGGGCAAGGCCATGGGCGGCCCGAATGAACTGCTATCGCAAGTGCCCCTGCATCATATGTATCGTGAAGCCTTTACTGTCGGAGCTCCCTTACAGGTGCCGGAAACGGTAATAGGCGAGCATGAGCCATGGCGGAAAATGGATCCGACAACAGAATTTGAATTTTCAATTTCTGAGGTACTCGTCTCCCGATTTAACGCTTGGCAGGCCAACGCCAAAGGCGGCCCACTGGAAACGGTAATCGAGCGCGAAACCGCCCTGATCACCGGCTGGCGTATCGACCGTTATGCCGGTGGTATCGACAAGCAAGGCTTCTATAGCCATGTTCGCGACCAGGACATGACCAAAGAGCAGCAGAAAGCTCACAAACGCCTGCACGAGAAAAAGACCAAGGACAACACCGCCGCTCGAGAGGGCAAGCCTCCACGCGAACTGACGGCAGCACAGCAGGCCCAATACGAGAAGGACCTTGAAACCATCGGCGGCCAGGATGCCTATCAACGCATCAATACCAACAAGGCTTTCGAACCCGCGCTGGACGACCAGCAACTGCGCCGTGCCGCAGCCGAGTTCGAACAGGATTACAAGCGTACCTGGGGCGTTACCGAAGACACCCTTTCCGTTGGCGGGATCATCAATATCCTGCTGGGCGGTACCGTCTTTCTAATCAACGAGGAAGACGAAGCAGAGGAATACGCGAAAGTCTACAAACATGGCACTGAGTGCTACAACCAGCTATTCGTCACACCCGGTGTGCCGGCACCAGGCAAAGAGCTGCTGGTAAAGCTGTTCGATGAGCAAATACATGACTCACGCGCCTGGTTTATGAATTCTTCAGGCCTTGGTGAACGCGAGCCTTTCACCGACTACTTCCGCTTTCGTTTGGCGCATTTCGACAATGAGTCGAATAAGAGCTTGTCCGTGCTGGCCACTGCCGGCCGCGTCGTTGGCGTAGGTATCGCCCTGGCCAGCGTTGGCTTGAGCATCAAAAAGCGCAACCCGCGCTACCTGCTAGGCCTGTTCTTGCCCTCTCTGGCCACTCCCGTACTGACTGGCAAGGTGGGTATGCCACAGCTACCTGAAATCAGTGCTTTCGACCCCCTTACCGGTATTGCCCTACCTATGCTGCAAGGTGTTGACGCGCTGCGCGCTTTTACCCGACAGCCCGGCGATATTGTCAGCCTGCTCAATGCCATGCCACTGCCCGAGCCACTCAACGAAGCAACCGCAAAAACTCCAGAACTGCAAAGCATCCTCAAAGCCGCAGATGCGGCCAAGGCCCTGCAAGAGGCGAAGGAGAGCAAGAACATCAGCGGCCTCTTAGGTCAGACCTTGGCGGCAGTAGATGCCGAAGACGGCAAGCGGCCAACAGACAAGCCAGGCTGGCTGGATATGGTCACCGAGGCAGTGGGAGAGGAAATCAGCAGCTAAGCCATACTCACGGAGGCTCCCGTGAACTCATATCTAGGCCAGAAAGCGGATCTACCCTGGCCCTGATGGATCGCACTGCCGATATACCAGCATTTCAGGCTATGTGGAGGAGCTTGAAAAACTACCTTTTGATAAATCGTTCGCTACCGAAGATGAAGCGTGCATAGCGCATTGAAACACGACATCGTTTTTGCTGATGGAGCCGTCGCTTTGCCCTACGTTATTCCAATAACCTTACTGCTAATGCTTGTGCTGGCCACCCCTGCACAAGCACAGGCAAAGCCCCTCACATTCGATAGAGGCGGCAGCATTGAAACCTACCGTGCGGATATGAAATTCGGTGAGTTGACGATCAGTTGGGGAACGGAAACCAAGGTAATCGCAGACATCGTTGGCTACGCAGGCCAGACCTCCAGAACTCTGATCTCGTTCAACGGTGCTCCCACGCTGACTTACAGAAACGCCGGATCAAACACATCTTTTGAGGTGTTCTATACCCTCACGATCAAGGACAACGTCCCGGTGATCAATTGCGTATACGGCAATATCCGCAATGGACAGAATGGCGCATCCATTCGCAAGGCCGTATGCAACCTGGATAAACCACTATCTGATTTCCAAGTACCCGGACAAGTGGATCGAAGCCTCCAATACCGTGTCTCTGCAGTCCGTGATGGCCGAGCCCTCTCAAGCGGCCGACGTCCCCCTTGCCGACTGGGCGAGGTTGACGTAGTGCTACGTTACGACTCGCTCGACGTACTGCTGGGTGCGACCCCGAAAACCATAGCGACTGCGAGTGGGAAAACTCATGAAGTGAGCAGCGGCAATGCCTATTTCGTGTATGACGCAGACGGCACCACGCCACTGGCGCTGGATGTGGAGACGGACCCCGCCACGCACACGCTGAAACGCCTGACAGCGGCGGAGCTGCTACGCGCCATCGAGGCCAACCAAAACGACTATCAGCTGGCGCGCGTGATGTGCCGGAAGACCGCCGGCACATGACCGTTAAAGATCGCTTTCCTCCACCACCCTCACCAACTCCGCCTCCAACGCATACGCAGCATCCGCCAGTTCGTTATTGACCTGTTCGATCTTCAGCGTGCCGCTGACCCAGAGTGGGGCGTAGATGTCTTCGAGTTCGATGCCTTTGGGGTAGCGCACCAGCACCAGCTGGTTCGGTGGTGGTGGTGGGACGTGGATGCAGGCGCCGGGGTAGGGAACCAGGAAGAACAGCGTGCTGCGGCCTTCTGCATCAGTTTCCAGCGGCACCGGATAGCCGCCGAGACGGATGGGTTTGCCGTCGAAGGCAGCAACGGTTTTCGTCGAGTACATCACCGCTGGCAGGTTTTGGTCCTGCTGCTTGAGGCCGCCGGGGTTGTAGAAACCGCTGTCCTGCTCGAGGCCCTGGTGGCTGATCTCGGGCATGTCTTCCAGGGCCTGGCGGTCTTCCGGGGGCATCAGCTCAAGCCAATCGGTTTCCGGCAGTTCGGCGTAGGCCATGGTGCTGATCAACAACAGGGGTAACAGCAGATAACGCATCGGGGGCTCACCAAGCAGCGGAGTGAAAGGACATCAGTCCTTTCTAACAGCGGCGTAGATTACCAGCAGCACCACTGCGCCGATCACTGCGCCGATAAAGCCAGCGGACTCGCCCACTTTGTAGATGCCCAGTGCCTGGCCGCCATAGGTAGCGGCAACTGAGCCGCCGACGCCCAGCAGGATGGTCATGATCCAACCCATGCTGTCGTTGCCAGGTTTGATAAAGCGCGCGATCAGACCGACGATCAGGCCGATAAAAATGATGCCAATAATGCTCATGCGAGCCTCCTGAATGGACGGTGGGATTTACGACCGTTGATCTGACCACGGGAAAAGCTGGCAGTTCGTTACTCTTCGGTCTCTGGCGGTGCGACGCCATAGCGGTGGTAGATGCGGGCAATCTCGCCGCTTTCGCGCATGCCACGCAGCGCCTGGCCTAGCTGCTCGTAGAGGGCCTTTTTCTCGCCCCGATAGTGGCGCATCGACGCACCGTAATAATTACCGACGGATTGCTCGTACTGGTATTCGGCATAGCTGTAGTCGCTGAAGCCAATCTTGTGGAACTGCGCCTCAATGGCTTCGGCGTCCAGCACTACCATCACATCCAGGCGCCCGGCGCGAAACATCCCGGCCAGCAGGTAGTCGTCAGTCGCCAGGCTTTTTGTCAGAGCACTGTCGCCGTCGAACTGATCGAAATAGGCGGTACCGCGTTTGACTCCGATCACCTTGCCCTGCAGATCGGCATAGTTGCGCAGGCTGGCCTGCTGACCGGTCTTGACGATAAAGCGGATGCTTTTGCGCTGGGTGCCGATCGACGGCAGAAAGTGCACGTAGTCCTTGCGCTCGGCGGTGAACAGCACGCGCGGCACCAAGTCGATACGTCCGGACTTGAGGTCTTCCAGGCTGCGCACAAAGGGCGCGTAACGCCATTCGATGCGCGCGCCGACGCGTTGCGCGGCGCTATCAAGCACCTCGATCAGCGGGCCGACGGGGAGTGAATCGAGGGCCTGCATCTCTGGCGGGCGCTCGCGGTAATCGGCGCGCAACACCTGGTCGGCATGGCAAAGCGGCAGGTACAGCAAAGACAGCAGCAACAGACACTTCATGACGAGGCTCTTGTGTATGGCCTACGCAAGAGCTTAGTCATAAAGCAGGCTTCAGGCCTTGGCGATCAGCGCCTCGACCACGGCGATCTGCTTATCCAAGGTGGCGCGATCCGCGCAGCGCAGAGTGGCGTGACCGACCTTGCGGCCAACCTTGAACGCCTTGCCGTAGTGATGCAGACGGCAATCGGCGACGGCGATAACCTGCTCCACCGGCGGAACCACACCGATAAAGTTGAGCATCGCGCTCTCACCTACCTTGGCAGTCGAACCCAGCGGCAGGCCGGCGACGGCGCGCAGGTGGTTTTCGAACTGGCTGCACTCGGCGCCTTCGATGGTCCAGTGCCCGGAGTTGTGCACGCGCGGAGCGATTTCGTTGGCTTTCAGGCCGCCATCGACTTCGAAGAACTCGAAGGCCAGCACGCCGACGTAATCGAGCTTGGTCAGCACGCGGCTGACGTAATCTTCTGCCAGTGCCTGCAGCGGGTGATCGGTGCTGGCGATGGACAGCGCCAACACACCGCTGTCGTGACGGTTATGCACCAGCGGGTAGAAGCGCGTTTCACCATCACGGGCACGCACCGCCACCAGCGACACTTCGCCGGTAAAGGGCACAAAGCCTTCGAGAATGCACGGCACGCTGCCCAGCTCGGCAAAGGCGCCGACGACATCTTCTGGCTTGCGCAGGACCTTCTGGCCCTTGCCGTCGTAACCCAGGGTGCGGGTCTTCATCACCGCCGGCAGGCCGATGCTGGCCACGGCTGCGTCGAGGTCAGCCTGCGACTGGATATCGGCGAAATCCGGGGTCGGAATGCCGAGGTCCTTGAACATGGATTTTTCGAACCAGCGATCACGAGCGATACGCAGGGCTTCGGCGCTCGGGTACACCGGGACGAACTGCGAGAGGAAGGCCACGGTCTCGGCCGGCACGCTTTCGAACTCGAAGGTCACCAGATCGACTTCATCGGCCAGCTGACGCAGGTGGTCCTGATCGCCGTAATCGGCGCGGATATGCTCGCCCAGCGCTTGCGCACAGGCATCCGGCGCCGGGTCGAGGAAGGCGAAATTCATCCCCAGCGGCGTGCCTGCCAGGGCCAACATGCGGCCCAGCTGGCCGCCACCGATTACGCCGATCTTCATTACGCGTCCCTCGGGTCCGGATTTTCCAGTACGGATTCAGTTTGCTCGGTACGGAACGCTTTCAAGCGCTCGTGAAACTGCGGGTGCTGGTGACCGAGGATGCTCGCCGCGAGCAGTGCGGCATTGATTGCGCCAGCCTTGCCGATGGCCAGGGTGGCGACCGGAATACCGGCCGGCATCTGCACGATCGACAGCAGCGAATCGACGCCCGAGAGCACCGCCGATTGCACGGGTACGCCGAGGACCGGAAGGTGGGTCTTGGCTGCACACATGCCCGGCAGATGCGCCGCGCCGCCGGCACCGGCGATGATCACCTGAATGCCGCGCTCTTCAGCCTGTTCGGCGTACTGGAACAGCAGGTCCGGGGTGCGGTGGGCGGAAACCACCTTCACTTCGTACGGAATGCCCAGCTTGTCCAGCATCTCGGCGGTGTGGCTAAGGGTGGACCAATCGGACTTGGAGCCCATGATCACGCCAACCAGTGCGCTCATCGTCGTGCCTCTTCTTCATCAAGTGCCCGTAGGCGCTGCAGAAACTAACAAGCCACGCTGGAAACCAGGCGTGGCTTGTTAGGGAATGAATTATGGCGGTGCGGACCGCCAAAGGCCGCGCAGTATACCGTAAAGCCTGGTCTGGCGTGCACACCGGCGCACCGTTTGTCGCGGACCGCCCGCCGCGATGCCAGGCGACACACCAACACGGCTCCAGGCCAACGTCACGAGCAGACCTGGCGCACAAATCGCAGCTTGTTGCCTGGCTATACTGGGCGTTCTTTTTATCCACCAAGGACACAACCATGACAAGGCTGTCACTGCTACTCGCCGCTTCACTGTTCACCCTCAACGCCAGCGCCCTCGAACTGGCCAAATACCCACAAGTGTTCAATGCCGGCAAAGGCATCAGCGTGACCGTCGCGCCCAGCAGCGACGGCAAGCAGGCGCTGATCCAGGTCAGCGGTATCAATCACCCGCTGGATGAAGTGGTGCTGCTGAGCACGGTCAACGAGCGCGGCAACGATGAGCGCGATTACACCACCAGCCTCGATGGCAGCGCCTACAACATGCTGATCAAGCGTCAGGGCTGGGGCGGCGAGCAATATCAGCTGTACCTGCCGAGCACCGACGGCTTCGAGCTGGGCTTCGATGAAACCAAGAGCAAAGAGACCAAACCGGCCAACCTGCTGGCGCTTTATGAGCAGCAGAAGAAAAAGGGCATTCAGGACAAGCTGAGCAGCTTTGACCGGGAAAAGCGCGTGGCCGACTTCACCCAGCAGCTGCAGCAGATCGACCAGGACGCCTCGAAAGCTTGTGACACACCGCTGGCCACTCAGGTCGAGTGGAGCGCCATCGACGACGACAAGCTCAAGCGCCTCAGCGTGCCGAGTTTCTGCGGTGAAGTGGTCAGCCAGCTGGCCAATCTGTGCCAGAACGGCGATGAGCATAAAGCTGCAGCCAAGGGCCTGAAAACCGTGCAGTGCAGCTTTGCGCAGAAGCTCCAGCTGCGCGAAAACGAGGCGAGCCTGACCTTCACCACTCATGAAGAAGCCCCCAATCAGGGCGACTTTATCAACGCCTTCCTGCGTAATCGCTAAATCTGCCTGGACCGCAGCGGCCTGGATCACGCCCGGCCGCTACGGGGCCGCGGCATAGTTCTTGCGTCACTCGGGCATTCTGAACTGTTGCGGTTGCCCCGATGTTGCACGCCCACCTGACCACCCTGCATGTGGTTTCACTGATCCTGGAAATCTTTGCCGCGCAACCCGAACTGACCGAGCAGCTATTGGCCGGCAGCGGCATTGCTGCGGCTGATCTGGACTGTGCCGACACGCGTATCACACGTACCCAGGAGTTGCAGGTCTGCGCCAATGCCCTGCAGCTACGCAGTGATCTGGGCCTGGAACTGGGCCGGCGCATGCATGTGTCGGCTTATGGCATGGTCGGTTACGCCGCACTCTCCAGTGCCACCTTTGGTGACGCCTGGCGGCTGATGCTGCAGTACCCGGCGCTGCTCGGTACCTACTTCAAACTTGATATGCACCTTGAGGGCGAGCTGGCCTGGGTCAGCGCCAGCGACTACCAGCACCGCCCAGAACTTGAGGTGTTCAACCTGGAGATGTGCCTGGCCTCGCTCAAGCTGATCAGCGATGACCTGCTCGGCCAGCCTCTGCCGCTCAGCGCCGCGCAGTTTCGCTATGGCGAACCCGACTACAGCGTGCGCTACCCGCACAGCTTCGCCTGCCCGCTGCAGTTTGATGCCGCGCGTAACGCCTTCGCCTTCCCCGCCAGCTGGCTGCAACAACCACTGCCGCTGGCCGATGCGGTGACCCACCGGGAAATGCTCGAACGCTGCCGCAAGCAGAATAGCGAGTTCAACAGCCGCCAAGCCTGGCTCGCGCGCATCCGCCAGCTCCTGGCCGACCAGCTGACCGCGCCACCCGGCCTGGAACAGCTGGCGCAGCAGATGCACTGCTCGCCGCGCACCCTGCGTCGGCACCTGCAGGAACTTGGCACCCACTACCAGGAACTGCTCGACGAGCTGCGTTTCGAGCGGGCTAAAACCCTGCTCGGCCAGGAAGACTGGCCGATCTGCCGGATTGCCGAATACCTCGGTTTTAGCGAAACGGCCAGTTTTCGCCATGCCTTCCAGCGCTGGAGCGGCGTACCGCCGAGCCGCTTTCGCGCTTGAGGCGCGGCATAGGCTTTTGTAGGAGCGGGCCATGCCCGCGAAACCCATCGCGGCCATGGGCCGCTCCTACAGGGTGTGGGCCTGCCAGATGGCGACCGGCCGCGCAATTTATGGCCCAGCCATCCCTGGCGGCCACCCCACGGGCCATCGCTGTGTGACATCAAAAATCGCTGTCGCCGATTTTTGGCCACTTCGATCCCCTTTTGGCCGTTGTCAGCGTTCTCCATCCGGGTGTGCAGGCGAACAATGCAGGCACAACAACACGCCTGGAGCCGCTTCACATGCTCACCTTTTACAGCGACGACCATCACCTGCACCACGGCAGCTGCGAGCTGATCGACGGCCAGCTGATGCCCTGTTTCGAGAAGCCACAACGCGCCGACCATATCCTCCAGCGGGTTAAAGATCGCCAGCTGGGTGAGATCCGCCCGCCTCAGGACTTTGGCCTGGCGCCAATCGAGCGCATTCACAGCGGCGCTTATCTGGACTTCTTCAAGGGCGCCTGGGATCGCTGGCTGGCGCAGAACGGCAGCGGCGATTTGCTGCCTTTCACTTGGCCGGCGCGGACGTTGCGTCAGGTCATCCCCAGGGATTTGCACGGCCAGCTCGGCTATTACAGCTTCGACGGTGGCGCACCGATCACCGCCGGCACCTGGCAGGCCGCTTACAGCGCTGCACAAGTGGCGCTTAGCGGCCAGGCCGTAATCTCTGCCGGCGCGCATAGCGCCTTTGCCCTGTGCCGCCCGCCGGGCCATCACGCCGCTGGCGAGCTGATGGGCGGTTACTGCTACCTGAACAATGCCGCCATCGCCGCCCAGGCGTTTCTCGACCAGGGCAAGCAGCGCGTGGCGATCCTCGATGTCGACTACCACCACGGCAACGGCACCCAGGACATCTTCTACACCCGCAATGACGTGCTGTTCGCCTCGATCCACGGCGACCCGGCCGACGAGTTTCCGTTCTTCCTCGGCTATGCCGATGAACGCGGCGAGGGTGCCGGCGAAGGCTGCAACTTCAACTACCCGCTGGCCATGGGCAGCCCCTGGGCGGTGTGGAGCGCGGCGCTGGGTGAGGCCTGCCAGCGCATCGCCGAATTTGATGCCGAAGTGATCGTGGTGTCGCTGGGCGTCGACACCTTCAAGGACGACCCAATTTCCCAGTTCAAGCTCGACAGCCCGGATTACCTGGCCATGGGCAAACGCATCGCCGCCCTCGGCAAGCCGACCCTGTTTGTGATGGAAGGCGGCTATGCGGTCGAGGCGATCGGCGTCAACGCGGTCAACGTGCTGGAAGGTTTCGAAGGCGCATAGGTTCTTTTTTAATCACTCAGGGTGAAGAACGATGAAAACAATCAAACACCTACTCGCCGTCGCCATCTGCGGCGCAACCCTGCTGGCCACTGCGGCCCAGGCGCAAACGTCAGAGAAGCCGCGCGAGCTGCGCGTGTACAACTGGGCCGACTATATGCTGCCGGCGGTGCCCAAGGAGTTTCAGGAAAAAAGCGGCATCAAGCTGACCTGGGACGTGTTCGACACCAACGAAGCGCTGGAAGCCAAGCTGCTTACCGGCAACTCCGGCTATGACCTGGTGGTGCCGACCAACACCTTCCTCGACACCCAGATCAAAGCCGGGGTGTTCCAGAAACTCGACAAGAGCAAGCTGCCCAACTGGCAGCACCTCGACCCCGGCCTGCTGCAGCTGATGACCGCCAACGACCCCGGCAACCAGTACGCCGTGCCCTACATGTACGGCACCGTGCTGATCGGCTTCAACCCGGACAAGGTCAAGGCCGTGCTGGGTGCCGATGCGCCGGTGGACAGCTGGGACCTGATTTTCAAGGAAGAGAACATCAGTAAGCTCAAGCAGTGCGGTGTGGCCATGCTGGATTCGCCCGGCGACATCCTGCCGATCGCCCTGCACTACCTGGGCCTCGACCCCAACAGCAGCAAGCCTGAAGACTATGAAAAGGCCAGCGCGCTGATGCTGAAGATTCGCCCCAACGTCGCCTACTTCCACTCCGCCAAGTACATGACCGATATCGCCAACGGCGACATCTGTGTGGCCATCGGCTACTCGGGCAGCTTCTACCAGTTCGCCAACCGCGCCAAGGAAGCCGGCAACGGTGTGGTGGTCGACTGGCGTCTGCCGAAGGAAGGCGCGCCGCTGTGGTACGACTCCTTCGCCATCCCGAAAAGCGCGCAGAACGTCGCTGAAGCCCATGAGTTCCTCAACAACCTGCTCGAACCTAAAGTGGTAGCGCCGATCAGCGACTTCCTCGGCTACCCCAACCCGAACAAGGACGCCATGCCACTGGTGGGCGCGGAAATCCGCGACAACCCCGGCCTGACCCCAACCGCCGAAGCGCAGAAGACCCTCTACGTGCTGCAACCGCTGCCGCAGAAGATCGAACGCGTGCGCACCCGGGTGTGGAACACCATCAAGTCGGGCACCTGATGGCAGCACGGCGCAGCGGGCAATCCGCTGCGCCGGTTTTATTCAACACAAGGCTTTAGCGGCCCACTTCGCCACTTTCCAGTTTGCGCCAGAGCAGGCGTACCGAGGCTTTGCGCACCAGGGCGCAGCGGTACAGGCGGATTTCCAGCGGCGCTTGCCACTGCTCATCGCCGCACACCACCAACTCGCCACGGGCCAGTTCGGCGGTCACGCTCAAGCGCGGTACCCAGGCCACACCCATGCCCTGCAAGGCCATGCTTTTCAGGCTGTCGGCCATCGCCGTTTCATACACCGTGGTCGAGCGCAGCGCGCGTTGGCGCAGCAGCAGATTGACCGAGCGACCGAGAAAAGCCCCGGCGCTGTAGGCCAGTAGCGGCACACTCTGGCCACTGTTGAGGTCGAACAGCGGCGCGCCGTCTTCGCCCACCGCGCACACCGGGAGCATTTCCGTGCGGCCCAGGTGCAGCGAGGGGAAGATTTCCGGGTCCATCTGCAGCGCAGCGTCCGGGTCGTAGTAAGCGAGGATCAGGTCGCAGGCGCCTTCACGCAGCGCATGCACCGCTTCGCCGACGTTGGTCGCCACCAGACGAGTGGTCAACGGCAGCCCTTCACGGCGCAGGCGGGCGATCCACTCGGGGAAAAAGCCCAGGGTCAGCGAGTGCGCGGCAGCAATCTGCATCACCTCGCCCTGCTGGCCTTCGAGGTTATGCAGGTGACGCACCACCTCGCCGAGCTGCTCGACCATGCTCCGTGCCGTGACCAGGAACAGCTGGCCGGATTCGGTCAGCTCAATGGGCGTGCAGGCGCGGTTGACCAGCGTCAGGCCGAGCATGTTCTCCAGGCTGCGGATCCGCCGACTAAACGCCGGCTGGGTAACAAAGCGCTTTTGCGCCGCCTGGGAGAAACTGCGGGTAGCGGCCAGGGTGACAAAGTCTTCCAGCCATTTGCTTTCGAGGTTCATGGATCAGCCCTTGTGCATGCGAACACGTCGGTCGACGTTGAGCGGTCACGCCAACGTTATGCCGATTATGCATGACCCAGTGCTTAACAGCATTGGCCAGTATCAAGCTGCAGCCCCTAATCTACGGGCCATCGCGGCATATGCCGTATTTCCTGAGATGACCTTGATCATGTCCGCTGCTGCATCCACTCGCCTCGAAAAAGACCTGCTCGGCACCCTCGACGTTCCTGCTGACGCCTATTACGGCATCCAGACCCTGCGCGCCGTGCAGAACTTCCGCCTGTCCGGCGTGACGCTGTCGCACTACCCGAAACTGGTGGTTGCCCTGGCCATGGTCAAGCAGGCCGCCGCCGACGCCAACCGCGAGCTGGGCCACCTGTCCGCCGCCAAGCACACGGCGATCAGCACCGCTTGCGCACGCATCATTCAGGGCGAATTCCACGACCAGTTCGTGGTCGACATGATTCAGGGCGGGGCCGGCACCTCGACCAATATGAATGCCAACGAAGTCATCGCCAATATTGCCCTCGAAGCCATGGGTTTCGAGAAGGGTGACTACAAGCACCTGCACCCGAACAACGACGTGAACATGGCGCAATCGACCAACGACGCCTACCCCACCGCCATCCGCCTGGGCCTGCTGCTCGGCCACGAGAGCCTGCTGACCGCGCTGGACAAACTGATTCAGTCGCTGTCGAAAAAACACCTGGAGTTCAGCCACGTGCTGAAGATGGGCCGCACCCAACTGCAGGACGCCGTGCCGATGACCCTAGGTCAGGAATTCCGCGCCTTCGCCACCACCCTTGGCGAAGACCTGCAGCACCTCAAACTGCTCGCCCCGACCCTGCTCACCGAAGTGAACCTGGGCGGCACCGCGATTGGCACCGGGATCAACGCCGACCCGCAGTACCAGCTGATGGCGGTCAAGCGCCTGGCGATTATCAGCGGCCAGCCGCTGACCCCGGCCGCCGACCTGATCGAAGCCACCAGTGACATGGGCGCCTTTGTGCTGTTCTCCGGCATGCTCAAGCGTACCGCAGTCAAGCTGTCTAAGATGTGCAACGACCTGCGCCTGCTGTCCAGCGGCCCACGCACCGGCATCAATGAAATCAACCTGCCGCCGCGCCAGCCGGGCAGCTCGATCATGCCCGGCAAGGTCAACCCGGTAATCCCGGAAGCGGTCAACCAGGTGGCCTTCGAAGTGATCGGCAACGATCTGGCGCTGACCATGGCAGCCGAAGGCGGCCAGCTGCAGTTGAACGTGATGGAGCCGCTGATCGCCTACAAGATCTTCGACTCGATCCGCCTGCTGACCCGCGCCATGGATATGCTGCGCGAGCTGTGCATCGACGGCATCACCGCCAACGAAGCGCGCTGCCGTGAACTGATGGAAAACTCCATCGGCCTGATCACCGCACTCAACCCCTATATCGGCTACGAAAACGCCACGCGCATCGCCAAGGTGGCGCTGGAAAGTGGCCGCGGCGTACTGGAGCTGGTGCGCGAGGAGAAGCTGCTGGGCGACGCCGAGCTGGCTGACATCCTGCGCCCCGAGAACATGATTGCGCCGCGCCTGGTGCCGCTGCTGCCGGGCTGATCCCGAAAAAACCATACGCGCCGTCTCCGCAAGGAACGGCGCGTTTTTTTCACCAGCACCCAGCTCATGGGTAGCTGGTTTTCCGCCCTCGCCTGCCGGGCGGCACCGCTCAAGGCCGCATAGACGGCCCCACAAAAACGATAATCCGGGTGATAACCATGAGTCAGAGCAGTACTTCTTCCCTAGGCTTTTTGCGGCGCATGCCGCTGTGGCAGCAAATCCTTATCGGCCTCGGCCTCGGCGTGCTCACCGGCGTGCTGTTCAAGGCCGACGCCCTGGTGCTGGCGCCCATCGGCACGCTGTTCCTCAACGCGATCAAGATGCTCATCGTGCCGCTGGTGTTCGTCTCCCTGGTGGCCGGTATTACCGCTATGAGCGACAGCGCCAAGCTCGGCCGCATCAGCGTCAAGACCATTGCCATCTACCTGATCACCACCGCCTTTGCGGTGAGTATCGGCCTGCTGTTCGGCGCCCTGTTCACCCCGGGTGAAGGCATGAACATGGTGGCCAGCGCCGCGCAGGAAACCAAGCAGGCACCATCGCTGGTGCAGATTCTGGTCGGCCTGGTGCCGACCAATCCGGTAGCTGCTTTTGCCGAGGGCAATATCCTGCAGATCATCGTGTTCGCCATTGCCCTGGGCGTGAGCATGAACCTGATCGGCGAAAAAGCCGCCCCGGCAGTCAAGCTGTTCGACAGCCTGGCCGAGGTGTTCTACAAGCTCACCGACCTGGTGATGCGCTGCGCGCCGATTGGCGTATTTGCGCTGATCGCCGGCGTGGTGGCCTCCCACGGCATCGAAGTACTGCTGCCGTTGGCGAGCGTGATCGGGGTGATCTACCTGGCCAGCATCACCCATATGCTGCTGGTGTATGGCGGCCTGGTCAGCGTGCTGGCACGGCTTAGCCCGCTGCGTTTCTTCAAGGGTGTGGCGCCGGCATTGGCCGTGGCCTTCAGTACTTCAAGCAGCGCCGGCACCCTGCCGGTGTCGATTGAGTGCGCGCGCAAGAACCTCGGCGTGTCCCAGGGCGTGGCCGGTTTCGTGCTGCCGGTGGGCGCCACCATCAATATGGACGGCACTGCCATCTACCAAGGCGTACTGGCGCTGTTTATCGCCCAGGCCTTCGGTATTGATCTGAATGCCGGCCAGTACCTGATGATCATCCTCACCGCGACCCTGGCCTCGATCGGCACCGCCGGTGTACCTGGCGCCGGCCTGATCATGCTCGGCCTGGTGCTGACGTCGGTCGGCCTGCCCCTGGAAGGCGTAGCGCTGATCGCCGGTATCGACCGCATTCTCGACATGGCGCGCACCACGGTGAACGTCGCCGGCGACCTGATGACCACCACGCTGGTGGGCAGCAGCGAGAAAGAGCTGGATCGCGACATCTACAACAGCGACAACGCGCAATAACGCGGCGCTGCTCACGGGCAACACCCGCACAAGGATGTGCGGGGCTTTTGCGCCAACCCGGCGCAGCGGCACTGCCGGCAGGACCCGGCAGCCAACGAGATGTCCATCGACATCCAGGGCATACCAATAAAAACAACCACACAGGGTGACCCCATGAACGCATTCGACCCCGGTCGTCTCTCTCCGCCAGGCAGCAGGCGATCCCCGCTGCCCTAGTGCCTGAATAGCCCGTTCAGTCGGTTCGGCGGCGAATCCTCCTGCGGCGGTTTATGGCATGCCATCAGCCATCGCAGGGTTTCTGTGTCGGCGCACAACCCTCGCCACCGACCGACTGCACAGGCTCCCAGCACACGGAACACCCGTGCCGTCCGCCAGCGTCGCCCTACCCGGGCGGCGCTGCGGCGTCATCACCATTAATCCCCCGATAAATACAAAAAAGGGAGAGACCCCATGCTCGATATTCTCAATGACCTGATCTGGAGCAAGCTGCTGATCGTGATGCTGATCGGCCTTGGTCTGTACTTCACCATCGCCTCGCGTTTCGTCCAGTTTCGCTACTTCGGCAGCATGTTCCGCATCTTCGCCGAAGCCTTTCAGCGCCAGCCTGGCCAGCTCAGCTCGTTCCAGGCGCTGATGCTGTCCGTCGCCGGGCGCGTCGGTGCCGGCAACATCGCCGGGGTCTCGGTGGCGATCATGCTCGGTGGCCCGGGCGCGATCTTCTGGATGTGGGTCGTGGCACTGGTCGGTATGGCCACCAGCTACTTCGAATGTTCCCTGGCGCAACTGTACAAGCGCCGTGAAGACGACGGCACCTACCGCGGTGGTCCGGCCTTCTATATTCAGCACGGCCTCGGCCAGCGCTGGCTGGGCATCGTCGTATCGATCCTGCTGCTGGTGACCTTCGGCTTCGGCTTCAACGCCGTGCAGTCGTTCACCGTGGCCAGCTCGATGCATGACACCTTTGGTCTGCCGACCTATGCCAGCGGCGCGATTCTGACCGTGGTAATGGGGCTGATCATCTTCGGTGGCATCAAACGCATCGCCAAGTTCGCCGACGTGCTGGTGCCAGTGATGGCCTTCTCTTATATCGGCATGGCGCTGTTCGTGATCGGCAGCAATGTCGATGCAATCCCGGCCACCCTGGTGCTGATCTTCAAGAGCGCTTTCGGTCTGGAACCTGCCTTTGCCGGCGGTATCGGCGCAGCGATCCTGATGGGCGTAAAACGCGGCCTGTTCTCCAACGAAGCCGGTCTGGGCAGTGCACCAAACGTCGCCGCCGTTGCCGAGGTCAAGCACCCGGTGGCTCAGGGTATCGTGCAGTCGCTCAGCGTGTTTATCGACACCATCATCCTGTGCAGCTGCACCGCGCTGATCATCCTGCTGTCGGGCGTGTATCAACCAGGCACCGAGATGGCCGGCGTAGTGCTGACCCAAACCGCCGTCGCCAGCGTGGTGGGTGAGTGGGGCCGGGTGTTCGTTACCGTGGCGCTGCTGCTGTTTGTGTTCACCACCCTGATCTACAACTACTACCTCGGCGAAAACGCCCTGGGCTTCTTCAGCAAGAAGCGCGGCCCAGTGGTGGTCTACCGTGTGCTGGTAGTGGCGCTGGTCCTCTGGGGCTCGGTGCAGGATCTCGGTACGGTGTTCGCCTTTGCCGACGTGACCATGGGCCTGCTGGCCATCTGCAACCTGATCGCCCTGGTGCTGCTGTTCAAGGTCGGCCTGCGTTTGATGCGCGACTACGACAGCCAGATCAAGGCCGGTGTGGAATCGCCGGTATTTGATGCGAAGAACTTCGCCGATCTGGATCTCGACCCCGCTGTATGGCAGCACACGCCAAACCAGCCCCCGATCAACGCGCAACAACAGCGCTGATCTGAATACGCCCAGGCCCTTGGCCTGGGCGTTGTTGTTTATGTCATAGGCCCCGCGCGGCCAGTTGGCAGGCGCGGGACTCTCCGTACAAGTGGAGTGCCAGACCATGCGTCATATTCTTTGCACCGCGCTGTTGTCCTGCCTGCTGTTCAGCCCCCTGAGCCAGGCGCAGTTGCCGCCTGACTACAAGGTGGTGCTGCTGACGGAAAACTTCCCACCCTTCAACATGGCCGACCACGGCAAGAACTTCGCGCGCGACGCCAATATCACCGGCATCAGCGCAGATATCGTGCGTGAGATGTTCAAGCGCGCCGCCATCGACTACAGCCTGACCCTGCGCTTCCCCTGGGATCGCATCTACCAACAGACCATGACCAAGGCCAACCACGGCCTGTTTTCCACCTCCATGAGCGAGGCGCGCAAGCCGCTGTTCAAGTGGGTCGGGCCTATCGCCCAGTACCAGAGCGTGCTGGTCGGCCGCAAAGGTAGCCACCCGCAACTGAGCACTCTGGAACAGGCCAAGGCCTACCGCATCGGCGCCTACCAGAGCGCGGCGGTCAGCCAGCATCTGGAGCGCCTGGGCTTTACCCCGCAAAACGCCCTGCGCGACCAGGAAAATATCCGCAAGCTGCAACGCGGGCAGATCGACCTGTGGGCCACCTCCGACCCGGTCTGGCGCTTCTATGCCAAAGCGCAGGGCGCCAATGATCTAGACACCGTACTCAGCTTCGAAACCTCGCAGCTGTACCTGGCGCTGAACAAGGACACCCCCGACGAGGTAGTCGAGCGCCTGCAGGCAGCACTGGAACAGATGCGCAGCGAAGGCTACGGCAGCTGCGCGAAAAACCCCGAGCTGTGTTGAAGCCAACCGCGCCTGGCGGTTATATCTGCCAGGCGCGACGCAACGCCTCCAGGGCTTGGGTGATTTGCGCTTCGGGCACCGCAGCAAAGCCCAGCACCAGCCCGGCGCGCTGATCTTCCGGCGTGCTGCTGTCGGGCAGCCAGTAACTGCTGAGCGCGGTCATCTCCACGCCAACCCGTTCGGCGGCGCTGATCAGCTCACGCTCGCGGGCCAGACTGTTCACCCGCACACACAGGTGCAAACCCGCCTCCACCACCGGCAGAGGCGCACAACCCGGCACCGACTCAGGCCAACCAGCCAGTAGTGCATCGCGACGACTGCGCGCAGCGCTGCGCATACGGCGGATATGCCGCTGGAAGTGCCCGGCGGCGATAAATTCGGCCATCACCGCCTGGGTGCCAATTTCCGAATGGCGCATATCCAGGGCGCGGCGTTGAGCGAAGGCTTCGGCCAACGCCGACGGCAATACCAGATAGCCCAGGCGCAGCGCCGGAAAGGCGATCTTGCAGAAGGTGCCGACGTAGAGCACCCGCCCCTGGCGGTCGAGGGCCGCCAGCGGCGCTAGCGGCGTGCCGCTGTAGCGGTACTCGCCGTCGTAATCGTCCTCGATAATCAGACCGCTATTGCGCTCGGCCCATTCCAATAACTGCAGGCGCCGCGCCAGCGACAGGGTGACGCCGGTCGGGTATTGATGCGATGGCGTCAGGTAAACCAGCCTACAGTCCTCAAGCTGCGCCAACGCCGGAACATCTAAGCCTTCGCCATCCACCGCCACGCCGCACAGTTGCGCTCCAGCTATCGCCAGCGCATGCCCGGCGGCGCGGTAGCCGGGGTTCTCCACGGCCACCCGCGCGCCAGGGGTAACCAGCAACTGCGCGCACAGGCTGATGGCCTGCTGCGCGCCATTGGTGACGACAATCTGCGCCGGATCGCAGTGCAGGCCACGGCTGTTGCGCAGGTAGGCGGCGATCAACTCGCGCAATTGCAGATCGCCGGCCGGGTCGCCATAGCCCAGGCGGGCCGGCGAGGGCTTGCGCCAGAAACGTGCGGACAAACGCGCCCAGGTCTCGAAGGGAAACAGATCAAAGGCCGGCACACCGACGCGAAACGCCCGCGGCGCGCCGCTCAATGGCGGGTTCAGATGGTGCGTCTGCAACAGCTGCAGAGCCGCACTCTGCGGGCTGACGGTCGGCTGCGTCAGGGACGCGGCCGTTGGGGCCGGCCGCGTCGCCCCGCTTAACTCGGCCACATAAGTGCCGGCACCGATGCGCCCCTCGATATAGCCCTCGGCGTACAGCTGATCGAAGGCGCGGGTCACGGTGTTGCGCGAGATGCCCAGCAGGCTGGCCAGATCACGGCTGGCCGGCAGCCGTGTGCGGCGTTGCAGGCGGCCATCGAGGATACGTTCGCGCAGCGCCTGATACAGCTGACGCGCCAGGCCCTGCTGCGGGTCGAGCTGGATGCCGGACAGATCGACCGGGAGCGGCGGAGCAGACGGAATGGCCATGCAGATTGGCTCCATAAAAGTCGCAGAAAGTGGATCTTACAACAGACCAATACGCTGCCTAGTATGGCTCCATCAGTTCAGGAGCCCGCCCATGTACACGCCCGCCGCCTTCCGCCAGGACGACCTCGTCACGCTGCACCAGCAGGTACTCGCCACCCGCCTGCCTACGCTGGTCAGCCACGGTACCCAGGGCCTGCTCGCCAGCCATCTGCCGTTGCTGCTGGATGCCGATGAAGGTCCCTACGGCACGCTGTACGGCCACTTCGCCCGGGCCAACCCGCAGTGGCGCGACCTCGCCGAAGGCAGCCCGGCGCTGGTGATTTTCCAGGGCGCGGAGGCCTATATCAGCCCGTCCTGGTACGCCGCCAAGGCCGAGCACGGCAAGGTGGTGCCGACCTGGAACTACATCAGCGTGCAGGCCCATGGCCGCGCCGAGGTGTTCGATGACGCCGAGCGCCTGCTGCAGCTGGTCAGCCGCCTCAGCGCGCTACACGAAGCCGAGCGCGCACAACCCTGGGCAGTCAGCGATGCACCGCGCGATTACATCGACAGCATGCTGCGTGCCATCGTCGGTTTCGCCCTGCCCATCGAACGCCTGGAGGGCAAATGGAAGCTCGGGCAGAACCGTAGCCAGGCCGATCAAACCGGCGTGCGCGAGGGCCTGCACGCCAGCCATGACCCACGCGACCGTGAACTGGCCACACGAATAAACGACAGTCACTAACCCAAGGAAGAACCATGTCTATCGACATCCGACCTGTCACTCCTGCCGATCACGCCGTCTGGTTACCGCTGTGGCAGGGCTATCTGCACTTTTACCAAAGCGAACTGCCCGCCGAGGTCAGCGCCATGACCTGGCAGCGCTTTCTCGACCCAAGCGAGCCAACCCATGCCGCCATCGCCTGGCGCGACGGCCAGGCCGTGGGGCTGGTGCAGTGGATCTTTCATCGCACTAATTGGTCGGTGGAGCACAGCTGCTACCTGCAGGATCTGTTTGTCGACGCCGATCAGCGCGGCGGCGGCATCGGGCGGCGGCTGATTGAGCACGTCTATGCCCAAGCCCAGGCGGCCGGCTGCAGCCGCGTGCATTGGCTGACCCAGGAAACCAACTACCCAGGCCGTCAGCTCTACGACCGCATCGCCGAGCGCTCGGGCTTTATCCAATACCGCAAACAGTTCTAAGCAGGAGCCGCAGCATGCCCCAACAACCGCTACTCGACTGGCAGCCCGTGCCTACACCTGCCCATCAACCCTTGGACGGCCAGTATGTGCGCCTCGAACCGCTCGACCCGGCGCTCCATGGCGACGACCTTTGGCAGGCGCTGCAAGGCCCGGCTAGCGACCCGGCACTCTGGGATTACCTGCCCTACGGCCCATTCAGCGAGCGAGCCGCGTTCGATAGCTGGTTAAGCGGCCATGCCGCCAGCCGCGACCCGCTGTTCTTTAGCGTGATCGACCTGCGCCAGCAGCGCGCAGTTGGCCTGTTGAGCTATCTGCGCATTGCGCCCAAGGATGGTTGTATCGAGATCGGCCATATCGCCTTTGGCCGCGCCATGCAGCGCAGCCCGGCGTCGACCGAGGCGGTGTATCTGCTGGCCAAGCTGGCCTTGGGCGAGCTCGGCTACCGCCGCCTGGAATGGAAGTGCAACGCCGACAATGCCCGCTCGATGCGCGCCGCCAAGCGCCTGGGCTTCAGCTACGAAGGGCTGTTTCGCCAGCATATGGTGGTCAAGGGCCGTAACCGCGACACCGCCTGGTTCTCCATCCTCGACAGCGAATGGCCGGCCTGCAACGCGGCCTTCGCGCTCTGGCTGGCGGCGGACAACTTCGATGCCGAAGGACGGCAGCAGCAGCGCCTGGAAGATTTGCGGCAATAGGCCTGCGGCTTATTCGATCTCGAACAGGCCGTTGCGGATCTGCGCGCCACTCAGGCGCTGGCGGATATCGGCGTCGATACGCGGGTCATCCGGGTTGTAGAGCATCACCTGGCGGTAGGCGTTGACCCGGTTGATGTCGTTGCCGAGAAACTCCCAGACCACCCGAGTGCAAGCCGGAGTGCGCAGATCGCCACTCGACACCCCGGTTTTCAGGCCGTTAAGCCGGCCGATACGGCTTTTGAAGCTGGGAATCAGGATGGTCTGGGTCATCTCGTTGCCGGTCAGCGACTCGTAGTCGATCAGAAACAGCCGGTCCTGCAGGTAGAACGCCGCCCCCAGGTAGCGGCAGCGCACCCAGTCTTCGGCCTTGCCGCTGTCGGCACGTGACGGCTCCTGACGCTCCTGGCGCTCGAACAGGTAGCTGCCGCGCTCCTCGCGCAGCTGCACCAGCGACAGCAGAACCTGCCCCGGTACCGACATGCAGTTGGCGTATTCGAAGTAGTAACCGCAGTAACGCGACAGGCTGCTGGAATGCTCGCCGAGGGGCTGGAACAGCTCAAGCAGCGGATCACCCTGTACCCGCGTCTCATGGCTGCCGCTGCGCGCACCGATCAGGTCGGCAAACTGCTCGCACGGCAGGCTCAGTTCGTAGGCTTCCACCCCAAAAAAATCGCAGATCCGCTTGAGGTTGTAGGCCGTCGGTCGGCTCTGTCCGCTCAGGTATTTATTGAACTGGGCGCGATTGATCGCGAGCTTGCGGCAAACCTCGGCGATCGACCGGTAATGGCTGCACAACAGCTTTAGATTGGGCCCTAGATGGTCGGACATGCGGATTTCCTGGTGATGCGAGCGGCGCGATTCTAGCATCAACTCGCATCAGTTCGCCGCCATCCGCGAAATTGCACGGCACGCGCGTCTGCTCAACCATGCCGGGGCCGCACGGTGGCGCGGTGTCAATCCGTCTAAAACAACAAGAGAGGCAACCTCATCATGCTCGATCTGCTCAATGACCTGCTCTGGAGCAAGGTCCTCATCGTCGCCCTGGTCGGGCTCGGTCTGTACTTCTCGATTCGCTCGCGTTTCGTCCAATTCCGTTACTTCGGCGACATGTTCCGCATCTTCGCCGAAGCCTTTGAGCGCCAGCCAGGCCAGCTCAGCTCGTTCCAGGCACTGATGCTCTCGGTCGCCGGCCGCGTGGGCGCCGGCAACATCGCCGGCGTCGCAGTAGCAATCATGCTCGGCGGCCCTGGCGCCGTATTCTGGATGTGGCTGGTGGCGCTGCTCGGTATGGCCACTAGCTATTTCGAATGTTCCCTGGCGCAGCTGTACAAACGCCGCGAGGCCGACGGCACCTACCGTGGTGGCCCGGCTTTCTACATCCTGCACGGCCTGGGCCAGCGCTGGATGGCGGTGGTGTTCTCGGTCCTGCTGCTGGTGACCTTCGGCTTCGGCTTTAACGCCGTACAGTCCTACACCGTCGCCACTTCGCTGCATGACACCTTCGGTCTGCCGACCTATGTCAGCGGCCTGGTACTGGTAGCGGTCATCGGCCTGATCATCTTCGGCGGCATCAAGCGCATCGCCAGCATGGCTGACGTGCTGGTACCAATCATGGCGTTCTCCTACATCGGCATGGCGCTGGTGGTACTGGGCATGAACATCACCGAAGTACCAGAAACCCTGGCCTTGATCGTGCGTAGCGCCTTCGGTCTGGAGCCAGCCTTCGCCGGTGGTATCGGCGCGGCCATCATCATGGGCGTGAAGCGTGGCCTGTTCTCCAACGAAGCAGGCCTGGGTAGTGCACCCAACGTTGCTGCCGTGGCGGAGGTCAAGCACCCGGCCGCTCAAGGTATCGTGCAGTCGCTCAGCGTGTTTATCGACACCATTTTGGTGTGCACCAGCACCGCGCTGATCATCCTGCTGTCCGGTGTGTATCAGCCGGGTAGCGAGATGGCGGGCGTAGTCCTGACCCAGACCGCTCTGGCCGCCGAAGTCGGCGAATGGGGCCGCGTGTTCGTGAGCATGGCGCTGCTGCTCTTCGTCTTCACCACCCTGGTGTACAACTACTACCTGGGTGAGAACGCCCTGAGCTTCTTCAGCAAGAAGCGCTGGTTGTTGCAGCTGTACCGTGTGATGGTGATTGCCTTGGTGCTGTGGGGCTCGATGCAGGACCTGTCGACCGTATTCGGCTTCGCCGACGTGACCATGGGTCTGCTGGCATTGGTCAACCTGACCGCCATGTTCCTGCTGTTCAAGACTGGCCTGCGCCTGATGCGCGACTATGACGACCAGCGCAAAGCCGGTGTAGAGTCCCCAGTATTCGATGCGAAAAACTTCGCCGACCTGGACCTCGACCCAGCCGCCTGGCCAAACGCGACGCAAAACGCCCCGGCCAACCATGCGGAAATCGGCAACAGTGTTCACCAGCGCTAAGCCGCTGCAATAGCTGTAATAAACAGGGGGCTTGGCCCCCTGTTTTCTTATAAGAACAATGAAAATACGGAGACCCTCTGATGGGTTGTAAAAAACTTCTGGTGCTCTACACCGGTGGCACCATCGGTATGCAAATGAGCGCCACGGGCCTGGCCCCGGCGTCCGGCTTCGATGAGCGCCTGCGCCGTCAGCAAGCGCTGGAGTCCCAGCCGCTGCCGCAATGGACCTTCAGCGAGCTGCTGCCGCCAATCGACAGCGCCAATATGAACCAGAGCAACTGGCTGGCGATGGTCGCGGCGATTCGCGCCGGCATCGAGCAGGATGGCTGCGACGGCGTACTGCTGCTGCACGGCACCGACACCCTGGCTTACAGCGCTGCCGCCCTAAGCTTTCTGCTGCTCGGTTTGCCAGTACCAGTGATTCTCAGCGGTTCGATGCTGCCGGCAGGCGCCGAGGGCAGCGATGCCTGGGGCAACCTGTTCGGTGCCATGCGCGCGCTGCAAGCCGGCGTCGCCACGGGTGTGCACCTGTATTTCAATGGCGCGCTGCTGCATGGCGCGCGGGTGAGCAAGCTGCGCAGCGATGCCTTCGACGCCTTCCACGTGCTGCCGCGCCAGCGCCAGAGCCCACGTGCCGAGAGCATCCCGGCAAGCATCGACTACCGCCAACCGCGCCAGCCGGTCAATCTGGCCGTGCTGCCGTTTTACCCCGGCATCCAGGCAAGCCACGTGCGCGCACTGCTGGACAGCGGCGTCCAGGGCCTGCTGCTGGAATGCTACGGCAGCGGCACGGGCCCGGCGGACGACACCGAACTGCTCGGCGTACTCAAGGCTGCGCATGAGCGTGGCGTGGTGCTGGCCGCGATCAGCCAGTGCCCGCACGGCCATGTCGAATTCGGCGTGTATGCCGCCGGTAGCCAATTGGCCAGCGCCGGGCTGGTTTCCGCCGGCGGCATGACCCGTGAAGCGGCTCTGGGCAAGCTGTTCGCCCTGCTCGGCGCCGGTCTGAGCCAGGCCGAGGTGGAACACTGGTTTGCCTTGGATGTCTGTGGTGAACGCGCAGATTGAAGGCTATTACCTTGCAGCTAGGCTGTAGGGGTTAAGGATGATTGACTGCCAGAGGAGATACCGCCATGCCCGTTCGCATTCCCGTCGAAATCCGCCCGATCAGCGACGCTGATCACGCTGCCTGGCTGCCGCTGTGGCAGGGCTATCAGCGTTTCTATATGACCGAGATTGCCGCCGCGACCAGCGACATCACCTGGCAGCGCTTCCTCGATCCTGCCGAGCCGATGCACGCGGCGCTGGCCTGGCATGAAGGCCAGGCGATTGGCCTGGTGCACTGGATCTACCACCGCTCGACCTGGACCACCGGCGACTACTGCTACCTGCAGGACCTGTTTATCGCCAAGGACATCCGCAGCAGCGGCGCCGGCCGTCAGCTGATCGAGCACGTCTACCGCGAAGCCCAGGCCCAGGGCTGCTCGCGCACCTACTGGCTGACCCACGAAAGCAATAGCAAGGCCATGCTGCTGTATGAGCGCCTCGCCGAGCGCTCGGGATTTGTGCAGTACCGTAAAGTCTTCTGAGAACCTGCTTACGATCTGCTGCGCGTCGGCCCTGCTGCGTTAAAAACCGGCTCGGAATGCTCATTTACAGCTCGTAAACTCCGCTTCCTCGCCAGTTTTTGCCTGGCATGGCTCTAGCTCGCGAGATCGTAAACAGGCTCTTCGCCCGCTGACCTTCTGGTCAGAAATTCCGCCCTGTGGTCTTGCCGCACGTACATTCCGGCGTTATCTTTTGCGCCACGCCCGGCCACCTGCGCCGGCCGCGCACCTGGATCAGCAGACAGGGTAAACACTGAGCTGGCTAACCTGAACCCAACTTCAGAGGAGCCAACTCAATGGCTGCTACACGTATCTGGATCAAAAGCCCCCTCGCCATCTTCACTGCCAACAACCTCGACGCCGCCGGCGGCCTGGTGATCGAAGACGGTGTAATCAGCGAACTGCTCAAGGCCGGCCAGCAGCCGAGCCAACCCTGCAATCGAGCCTTCGATGCCCGCGAGCATGTGGTGCTGCCGGGACTGATCAACACTCACCACCACTTCTATCAAACCCTCACCCGCGCCTGGGGCCCGGTGGTCAATCAGCCGTTGTTTCCCTGGCTGAAGACCCTGTACCCGGTATGGGCTCGCCTGACTCCAGAGAAGCTCGCCCTGGCCAGTAAAGTGGCCCTGGCCGAACTGCTGCTGTCCGGCTGCAGTACCGCAGCAGATCACCATTACCTGTTCCCCGGCGGCCTGGAAAACGCCATCGACGTGCAGGTCGAAGCAGTGCGCGAACTGGGCATGCGCGCCATGCTTACCCGCGGCTCGATGAGCCTGGGCGAAGCCGATGGCGGCCTGCCACCGCAACAGACCGTGCAACAGGGCGAGGTGATCCTGGCCGACAGCCAACGGCTGATCCATGACTACCACCAGCGCGGCGACGGCGCTCAGGTGCAGATCGCCCTGGCGCCCTGCTCGCCGTTCTCGGTGACTCAGGAAATCATGCGCCAGAGCGCCGAACTGGCCGAAGAGCTGGACGTGCGCCTGCACACCCACCTGGCGGAAACCCTCGACGAAGAAGACTTCTGCCTGCAGCGCTTCGGCCTGCGTACCGTGGATTATCTGGACAGTGTCGGCTGGCTCAGCTCGCGCACCTGGCTGGCCCACGGCATCCACTTCAACCCGGATGAAATCGCCCGCCTGGGCCAGGCCGGAACCGGCATCTGCCATTGCCCAAGTTCGAATATGCGCCTGGCCTCCGGCATCTGTCCGACCCTTGATCTAGAAGCCGCCGGCGCACCGATCGGCCTCGGCGTGGATGGCTCGGCCTCCAACGATGCCTCGAACATGATCCTCGAAGCGCGCCAGGCTTTGTATATCCAGCGCCTGCGCTACGGCGCCGAGAAGATCACCCCGGAACTGGTACTGGGCTGGGCCAGCAAAGGCTCGGCCAAACTGTTGGGGCGCAGCGATATTGGCGAACTGGCGGTGGGCAAGCAGGCCGACCTGGCCTTCTTCAAACTGGATGAGCTGCGCTTCTCCGGCAGCCACGACCCGATTTCCGCGCTGCTGCTGTGCGGCGCCGACAAGGCCGACCGGATGATGATCGGCGGCCAGTGGCGAGTCATCGACGGACAAATCGAAGGCCTGGATGTGGCCAAACTGATCGCCGATCACCGTCAGGCGGCCAAGGAACTGATAGCCGGGTGATAACTGGCTAGGCAGCTGATCGGGCAAACACCGCAACGGTTGGACAAGGCTACGGGCGGCTGCTTAGTTGATTATTCGGGTCGCCAGTGAACGAGGCGGCCCAGACCCGCCTCCCTGCCTGGAGCCACACATGAACAAACTGCCAATCACCATCGCCCTGTTAACCGCCAGCGGCATGGCCCACGCCGCCAATCTGCCGGCATTCGAGGTCACTTGCCCGACCGACCTGAGCGTGCGCGCCGAGGCCGGCGGCCCGGTTTATATCAACGACAAACCGATCGTCCTGCACAAGCTCAGCGAGCAGTTCTTCGAAGCCAAGGGCGAGGGAATAACCCTCTCCATCAGCCTGAATGCCGCCGGCGCGCCGACGGTGTCTTACACCGGCAAACAGGGCGCCAACGGCATCTGTGAAAAGACCGAGGAAGAGCCGCTGGAAGAAGAGCCGGCGACTGACGAATCAGCGGAGCCAATGGCCGATTGATCCGTCTTAGGCGTGGAGCTGTCAGAACACCGACCAGCCAATCCGCTCGCTCAGCAGTTCCAGCGCCTTGATCCCAGCCAGGGAGTTGCCGGCGGCGTTCAGCTCCGGCGACCACACGCACACGCTGAAACGTCCCGGCACCACGGCGACGATGCCACCACCGACGCCGCTCTTGCCTGGAAGGCCGACGCGGTAGGCGAAGTTGCCCGCCTCGTCGTACAGGCCGCTGGTGGCCATGATCGCGTTAACCTGCTTGCTCTGCCGCGCGCTGATAATCTGCGCGCCGCTGTGTTTGCAGAAGCCGTCGTTGGCCAGAAAGCAGAACGCCCGCGCCAGGTCGACGCAGCTCATGCGCAGCGCGCAGTAACTGAAGTAGCTGCGCAGCACCGCCTCCACGTCGTTGTGAAAATTGCCGAAGGACTGCATCAGATATGCCGCCGCGGCGTTACGCGCGCGATGCTGATACTCCGACTCGGCCACCCGGCGGTCCACCACCACCTCAAGGTTGCCAGCCAGACGGCGGACGAAATCGCGCATCGACAACACCGGCGCGGCAAAGCGCGACTGGTTGATATCGCAGATCACCAGGGCACCGGCGTTGATAAACGGATTGCGCGGGCGGCCACGCTCGAACTCCAACTGCACCAGCGAATTGAACGGCTGGCCAGACGGCTCGTGGCCCAGGCGCTGCCAGATATCCTCGCCGGAATGCTGAATCGCCTGCACCAGGCTGAACACCTTGGAAATGCTCTGCACGGAAAACGCCGTATCCGCATCACCGGCGCAGTACAGCTCGCCGTCGTTGCTGTACACCGCAATACCCAGTTGCTGCGCCGGCACATCGGCAAGCGCCGGGATGTAATCGGCCACTTTGCCCTGACCGATCAACGGGCGGACTTGATCAAGAATTTCATTCAACAACGCTTGCATGCTCAGGCTCACCCCAAGGCCCGAGCGCACCTCGGACGATGGCAGGTAGACGCTTGCCTGACGACGCTGATCACACCCTTAGAACTTTTCCGCGCGCAGCACTTCAACCTGGGCCAGGTAGCAGACCATGGCGAAGTTGGCGTAGTAGCGCGCCTGCAGATGGGTGGCGATGCGTTCGGCGACATCGCGGGTGCAGATGATCTCCACGCGGATATTGCCTTCGGTGTCCCAGCCGGCGCTGCGCACGCCGCGACCACCACGGCCGCGGGCGTCGGAGATGGTCCAGCCCGGCGCACCCAGCTGCTCCAGGTCAGCCACCAGCTTTTTCTCCAGCGCGGCTTCGCAGATCACGGTGAGCAGGGTGCGGATATGTGCGTCCATTTCAGAGCCCCCAGGTCATCAGCTGTTCAGCCAGCATCAGATATAACGGGATGCCGACGATGATATTGAAAGGAAAGGTGATGCCCAGTGACGCCGTCAGCGACAGCGACGGGTTGGCCTCGGGCAAGGCCAGGCGCAAGGCCGCCGGCACGGCGATATAGGACGCCGACGCCGCCAGCGTGGCCAGCACCGCCGTGCCGCCCAAGCTCAGGCCCATAAAGCGGCCGAGCAAGGCGCCGATCAGCGCACCCAGCAAGGGCATCAGTAAAGCAAAACCGAGCAAGCGCAGGCCGAACTGTTTGAGCGACCCCAGCTGGCCGGAGGCGATCAACCCCATCTCCAGCAGAAACAGCGCCAGCACCGGCTTGAACATGCTGGTGTAGAACGGCTCCAGCGGCTTGATCGCCTCCTTGCCGGCAATCGCACCGATGATCAGGCCACCGAGCAGCAGCATGATGCTTTTGCCGAGAAAGATCTCCCGGCCCAGTTCGCCCCAATCGGTATCGCGAGCAATACCCTTGGCCAATAAAATGCCGACCAGAATCGCCGGGATTTCCAGAATGGCGACAAACAGCGGCATATAGCTTTCGAACTCGATGCCCTTGGCCAGCATGTAAGCCACCACCACGGCGAAGGTCCCGGCGCTGACCGAACCATAGTGCGCCGCCACTGCCGCGGCGTTGACCCGGTCGAACCCCAGGCCGCGCAGCACAGCAAAAGCAAGCAGTGGCAACGCCACACCCAGACCCAGCACCCAGGCCGCCTGACCGAGCAACTGCCAGCTGGCTTGCTCGGCCAACTCCACACCACCGTGCAGACCAATTGCTAGCAGCAGAATGATCGAGAGGGTTTCATACAGCGCGGGCGGCAGTTTCAGTTCGCTTTTCAGCAGACCGGCCAACAGGCCGAACACAAAGAACAGCACCACCGGATCCAGACTCACCGCGCATTGCTCCCGTATTGAACTGCCATTAAGACGCCTGTCGCGTCACCACCTGCCCGAATAAAAGGTCATGCCCCCACCACGCGTTGTGCTGATACCCGCAGTTTTGCCCAGTCTCCTGCTGAGAACAGCAGAACCCTGCACAGCGGGGCATAACCGAAAAAAAGGAGCCGTACGGCTCCCAGGGGACTCAGGCACTAAGTACCTGGACAACGTCTGCTGCGCGTCGGCCCTGCTGCGTTGAAAGCAGGCTCGGATGCTCATGTACAACTCGTACAGTCCGCGTCCTCGCCTGCTTTCGCCTTGCATGGCTCTAGCTCGCGAGACTTGCTCAGGCACTTGGCCCAAAACCCTTGCCAGCGCGGCTAAAAAGCCGCGCCGGCGGTGTAAAAAGAAGCCCCAAAAAAGCCATTCAAATGCCTGTTCAAACAGCCGGGGCTTCCGAGGTTAACCTTCGATTTCCACCAGTACGTCGCCCGGGTTGACCCGGTCGCCCTTGGCCACGTGCACCGCTTTCACGGTGCCGGCAATCGGCGCCTGCACTTCGGTTTCCATCTTCATCGCTTCGCTGATCAGCACCGCCTGGCCGGCCTTGACCGTGTCGCCGACCTTGACCAGCACATCGACGATATTGCCCGGCATGCTGGTGCTGACATCGCCCGGCGCGCTGGCCTGTTTGCGCTTGCCACCGCTGCCGGCAACGAAGTCGTTAAGCGGCTCGAACACCACTTCTTCCGGCATGCCGTCGATCGACAGGTAGAAGTGACGCTTGCCGTCGCTCTTCACGCCGACACCGGTGATATCCACGCGGTAGCTCTCGCCGTGCACGTCCACCACAAACTCCGTGGGTACGCCTTCCCCACCCGCTGGGGCCACGCCGCCGGCCTCGGGAATCGGCAGCAGCACTTCCGGCGTCAGGGTGCCGGCAGCGCGCTCCTCAAGGAACTTGCGCCCGATATCAGGGAACATGGCGTAAGTCAGCACGTCTTCTTCGGACTTGGCCAGGCTGCCGATTTCCTCGCGCAGTTTGGCCATCTCCGGCTTGATCAGGTCGGCCGGACGCACTTCGATGACTTCTTCGCTGCCAATCGCCTGCTTGCGCAGCTGCTCGTTGACCTTGCCCGGCGCCAGACCGTAGCGGCCTTGCAGATACAGCTTCACCTCGTTGGTGATGGTCTTGTAGCGCTCACCGGCGAGCACGTTGAATACCGCCTGAGTGCCGACAATCTGCGAGGTCGGTGTGACCAGCGGCGGGAAGCCGAGGTCCTCACGCACCCGCGGGATTTCCGCAAACACTTCGTTGATGCGGTTCAGCGCGCCCTGCTCTTTCAGCTGGTTGGCCAGGTTAGACATCATCCCGCCCGGCACTTGGTTGACCTGCACGCGGGTATCCACAGCGGTGAACTCGCTTTCGAACTGGTGGTACTTCTTGCGCACGGCGTGGAAGTACAGGCCGATCTCCTGGATCAGCGCCAGGTCCAGGCCAGTGTCGTATTCACTGCCCTTGAGCGCGGCGACCATCGACTCGGTGCCCGGATGGCTGGTGCCCCAGGCGAAGCTGGAGATGGCGGTGTCGATATGGTCGGCGCCGGCTTCAATCGCCTTGAGCTGGCACATCGAACCCATGCCGGCGGTATCGTGGCTGTGGATAAACACCGGCAGATCGACTTCTGCCTTCAACGCCCGCACCAGGTCGGCGGTGGCGTACGGCGTCAGCAGGCCAGCCATGTCCTTGATCGCGATGGAGTCAATACCCATCGCTTGCATGGCCTTGGCCTGCTTCACGAAGGCCTCGACGGTGTGCACCGGGCTGGTGGTGTAGGCGATGGTGCCCTGGGCATGTTTGCCAGCAGCTTTCACCGCCTCGATGGACACACGCAGGTTACGCACATCGTTCATCGCATCGAAGATGCGGAACACGTCGATGCCGTTGACCGCCGCCTTGGCCACAAAGGCACGCACCACGTCATCGCTGTAATGGCGATAACCGAGCAGGTTCTGCCCGCGCAGGAGCATCTGCAGACGGGTATTGGGCAGGCCGGCCTTGAGTTTGCGCAGGCGCTCCCAGGGGTCTTCCTTCAAGAAGCGCACGCAGGAATCGAACGTCGCGCCGCCCCAGACTTCCAACGACCAGTAGCCAACCTGGTCGAGCTTGGCGCAGATCGGCAGCATGTCGTCCAGGCGCATGCGCGTGGCGATGATCGATTGGTGAGCATCGCGCAGGATTGTATCGGTGACGGTGATTTTCTTATTCATGATCTGAATCCTTCCCCTACAGGCCGGCGTGGGCAGCAATGGCGGTGGCGATGGCGATGGCCAGGTGCGACGGGTTGCGCTTGATCGAGTACTCGGTCAGTTCCGGGTGCGCCTCGACGAAGCTGGTGTTGAACTGACCGCTGCGAAACTCCGGGTTACGCAGAATTTCCTGGTAATAGGCGGCGGTGGTTTTCACCCCCTGCACGCGCATGTCGTCCAGGGCGCGCAGGCCGCGAGCCAGCGCCTCTTCCCAGGTCAGCGCCCAGACCACCAGCTTCAGGCACATGGAGTCGTAGTACGGCGGAATGGTGTAGCCGGTGTAGATCGCCGTGTCGGTGCGCACGCCGGGGCCGCCGGGGGCGTAGTAGCGGGTGATCTTGCCGAACGAGGGCAGGAAGTTGTTCTTCGGGTCTTCGGCGTTGATGCGGAACTGCAGGGCATAACCACGGTGGATGATGTCTTCCTGCTTGACCGACAGCTCCAGGCCCGAAGCGATGCGGATCTGCTCGCGAACGATATCGATACCGGTGATTTCCTCGGTGATGGTGTGCTCAACCTGCACCCGGGTGTTCATCTCCATAAAGTACAGCTCGCCATCCTCGGCCAGCAGAAACTCCACGGTTCCCGCATTCTCATAACCGACGGCCTTGGCCGCGCGCACCGACAGGTCGCCGATATAGGCACGCTGCTCAGGAGTCAGCTGCGGGCTGGGGGCGATCTCGATAAGTTTCTGGTTACGCCGCTGGATCGAGCAGTCGCGCTCGAACAGGTGCACGGTGTTGCCGAAGCTGTCGGCGAGAACCTGCGCCTCGATATGCTTGGGATTGACGATGCATTTTTCCAGAAACACTTCGGCGCGGCCAAAGGCCTTGGTCGCCTCGGAGATCACCCTTGGGTAGGCCTGTTCGAGCTCATCGCGGCTGTTGCAGCGGCGGATACCGCGACCGCCACCGCCATTGGTGGCCTTGAGCATCACCGGGTAGCCGATACGGTCACCCTCACTCAACGCTTCGGCGATATCCGCCACGTTGCCTTCGGTGCCGGGGGTGCAAGGCACGCCGGCGGCGATCATGCTGCGGCGCGCCTCGGTCTTGTCGCCCATGCGGCGGATCACTTCCGCCGACGGGCCGATAAACTTGATCCCGCGCTCGGCGCAGATATCCGCCAGCTCAGCGTTCTCGGAAAGAAAGCCATAACCGGGATGCAGCGCATCACAACCGGTTTCCACCGCCAGGTTGACCAGCTTACGCGGGTTCAGATAACCGGCCAGCGGATCGGCACCAATACCGTGGGCTTCGTCAGCGCGTTTGACGTGCAACGCATGGCGATCGGCATCGGAATACACCGCCACCGAGCGAATGCCCATTTCGGCACAGGCCCGCACGATGCGCACGGCAATCTCACCGCGGTTGGCTATCAGGATTTTCTTGATCACGAGCCAGCTTCCTCGATCACGTGAGCAGGCAACCGACAAAACCGGTCGACGTGTGACCGCAGCAGCAGAAGCGGTCAGGCACTCACGCTACGCCGGCTTGGTGATTAACCAAAATCAATAATTATTGGGCTATGTATTAGCTAGAGCTTATAGTTGAGCCTGAGCGACTCATAAACACAGGTGCAAATCGTGCGTAAGTCTTTGCTGCGTATGACATTTCGTCAGTTCCAGGTGTTTCGCTCGGTGTGCAGCCATCTCTCCTACAGCCGCGCGGCGGAGGAAATGGCCCTGACCCAACCGGCGGTCAGCCTGCAGATTCGCCAGCTGGAGGAGCTGATTGGCCAGCCGCTGTTCGACTATGTCGGCAAAAAGCTCTACCTGACCGAGGCCGCCGAAGCCCTGCTGCGCGCCAGCGCGGATATTTTCGGCCGCCTGGAAAGCCTCGATATGCAGCTCGCCGACCTGCAAGGCTCGCTGCAGGGGCAGCTAAGCCTGGCCATAGAATCCAGCGCCAAGTACTTCGTTCCGCACCTGTTTGCCGCTTTTCGCCAGCAATACCCAGAAGTCAACTTGCAGCTGGTGGTCACCAATCACAGCCAGGCGCTGAAACGCCTGAACGCCAATCGCGATGACCTGCTGATCATGTCGCGGGTGCCAACGGACATGAATCTGGAATTTTTGCCCTTCCTTAATAACCCGATTATCGCCGTCGCCCCACCCGATCACCCGTTGTGCACACAGGGCCCTCTGAGCCTGCAGGACCTCACAGCGTTCCCGCTGTTGATCCGCGAAGCGGGCTCCGGCACTCGCCAGGCCTGCGAGGACTATTGCCACCAGAAACGCGCGCACTTCGCCCAGACCCTGGAAGTCGGTTCCATGGAAGGCCAGTGCGAAGGGGTCATCGCCGGTCTCGGCCTGGCCCTGCTACCACGCCACGCCGTGCGCCGCGAGCTGGAGTGCGGCGCCTTGCGCGAACTGCCTGTGGCCGAGCTGCCGCTGCTGCGCAGCTGGTGCCTGGTGCACCCGCGCAGCAAATACCTGTCCCCGGTGGCCCAGGCGTTTTTCGCCTTCGTGCGCGATCAACGCAGCCTGATCAACTCCCTGGCTGAGCGTTTTGCCGAGCCCATCGGCGACACTACTCCCAGGCATATAACCAACCCACCGCACTGACCCGCCCCTCGCTGAATGCCACCAGCAGCTGATCATGCTGGCCGCGCCAGTGATAACTCCACAGCAGCGGCCCCGGACTGCCTTGCCAATCCGCGCGGCGCTGCCAGTCGGCGTAGTCCGCCTGATCGGCCGTGACCTTGGTATCCGGCTCGCCCAGCAGCGCCAGCACAGCCGACGTATCGCTATGCGTAGCCAGCACCTCTGCGGCCAGCCCCTGCATCAGCTGATGCTTGCGCCCCTGCCAGGCATCCAGATCCTGCTGCCACTCGCCACCGGCAAAATGCCCCTTGGCCTGCCTCAGCTGGGTCCACTCGGCCGCCATCGCGCGCCTCTCATCAGCGCTCTCCTGCTGCTGGGCTCCGCCTGAGGTACAGCCCAGAGCTAGCCCGAGGGTCAGCAGCAGCATGCCAACGCGCACCCCGTTGATCCCTTGCATAAATCCCTCCTTATAAGGTTGCCATACATAGCCAGTAGCCATCATTTAGGTCGGCATCGTGTCGGCTATATGTCGTGAAAATACGAAAAACGACAGCGATCTACGAAGAAATTGACAGGCTTTAAAGCGCCTTCTAAGTTCCTTTGCACTCTTGTACCAGATCGGCCTGCCTCTCATAACAAGATGTTCAGCGGCATGCAGTAGCGCCAACGCATTCGGCATCAAGAGCTTCCACTGCCAAACATCCCTCGCCCTCCACAAGGGGGCAAAAAACACACCGTTCCTTATCGGGGGCGGATAAACAATAAGTGAAGGATAGGAATCTCAAGAATGAGAAAGCGGAAGTTAACCCTCGCCATCAGTGCCAGCATCACCGCGCTTTGCATGCTCAACACGGTTCAGGCACAGGCCAACCCCCAAGAAGACTTTATGCTGCTGGAGCAGGAAAAAGCCGCCAACCAGGTGTACAAGGCGTTTTTCCCCAACGAAGACATTGCCCGCAAAGCGGCCATCAGCTTCCACGGTCAATTGCTTGAGTCGCACTATGAACAGGGCTACCTGATCATGGAGCTGACCGAAGAAGAGCAGGAAAAACTCGCGGCCTTTGGCTTTACCTTCGAAACCGCCAACGAGTTTATTGCCAAGCGCAATGAAGTCCTCACGCTGATCCAGAATCGCCTGCAACAGCGCAGCCTGAAAAGCGCGACAGCGATGAGCGACGCAAGCCTGGCCAGCATCCCCGGCTACGCCTGCTATGAAACCCTAGAAAGCACCTACAGCGTGGCCAGCGGCATGGCCAGCCAGTTCCCCGGTATTGCCGAATGGCTGCTGGTTGGCCAGTCCTGGGAAAAGCTCAACGGCCAGGGCGGGCACGACATCGGCGTGCTCAAGCTGACCAACAAAGCTATTACCGGCAATAAGCCCAAGCTGTTTATCAACAGCGCCATCCATGCCCGCGAGTACACCACGGCCCCACTGGTGCTGGATTTCGCCCGCTGGCTGGTCAACGGCTACGGCACCGATGCCGACGCCACCTGGATTCTCGATCACCACGAGGTCCATCTGATGCTGCAAACCAACCCAGACGGCCGCAAAAAAGCCGAAACCGGGCTGTCCTGGCGCAAGAATGCCAACCAGAGCTACTGCGGCGCCAACAGCAACAGCCGTGGTGCCGACCTCAACCGCAACTTCACCTTCGGCTGGAACAGCACCAACGGCCAAGGCTCCAGCGGCAGTGCCTGCAATGACACCTACCGCGGCCCAAGCGCGGGCTCCGAGCCGGAAATCCAGACCCTGGAAGCTTATGTGCGCAGCCTCTGGCCGGATCGTCGCGGCCCCGGCAAGAATGATGCAGCGCCAAGCGATACCAGCGGCATCCACCTGGATATCCACAGTTACAGCGAACTGGTGCTATGGCCGTGGGGCGATACCAGCCAGGCCGCGCCGAATGGCACCGCACTGCAGACCCTGGGACGCAAGTTCGCCCTGTTCAATGGCTACGCGCCGCAGCAGTCCATCGGGCTCTACCCGACCGACGGCACCAGTGATGGGGTCAGCTATGGCGAGCTGGGCGTTGCCGCTTACACCTTCGAGCTGGGCACACAGTTCTTCCAGACCTGTACGGTCTACCAGAACACCGTCAAACCGAAGAACCTGCCGGCCCTGATCTACGCGGCCAAGGTGGTGCGTACGCCCTACGTCACCCCAGGCGGCCCGGATATCAGCAACCTTGCGCTGAGTGGCAATGCGTCCAGCGGCGTGCCGGCCGGCACCCTGGTCACCCTGAGTGCCACCGCGAGTGACCTGCGCTTCAGCACCCGCAATGGCACCGAACCCACGCAAAACGTCACCGCCGCCGAGTACTACATCGACAAGGCGCCCTGGGAGTCAGGCGCTCAGGCGATGCCATTGCAGCCACTGGACGGCAGCTTCAATGGTAAGACCGAAGGTCTGACCGGCAGCATCGCCACCACCGGGCTACAGCCTGGCAAGCACACCGTGTATGTCCGCGCGCGGGATGCGTCCGGCACCTGGGGCGCAGTCTCGGCGGCATTTCTGGTGATCGGCACCGGTACGCCGCAGCCGAACTACTGCAGCGCAGCCAGCGGTAACGCCAACGATGAGTGGATCAGCCAGGTCAGCTTCGGCAGCTTCACCCGCAGCTCAGGCGCCAGCACCTACAGCGACTTCACTGAACCGCGCATTGGCCAGGTGGTTAACCTGCAACGGGGCAGCAACAGCCTGCGCCTGACGCCGCAGTTTGCCGGCTCGGCTTATAACGAGTACTGGAAGGTATGGGTCGACCTGAACAAAGACGGCGACTTCACCGACGCGGGTGAAGAGCTGTTCACCTCCGCGCGCGCGCTCAGCACGGCGGTGAATGGCAATCTGGTGCTCCCCGCTGGCGCCGCTACCGGGAAAACTCGCATGCGGGTGGCCATGCGCTACAACACCGCGCCCGTGCCGTGTGGCACCTTCAATTACGGTGAAGTGGAGGATTACACCGTCAATATCGAGTAAGGCCTAGCAGCCTGGAGCCGCCTTAAACGGCTCCAGGTTCGCTACCCACCCTCGCCTATTCAGCACGCAGCCGCTGATGCGTCTTTCTTGCTGGCAGCCTGCAGGCCGTGCAGGTAGCTGGTCGCGATCAACTCCGGAAAATCGATCAACTCATGCTGCAGCTGACGCCGCTCGGCATAGCTTTCAATCGCGCGGCGATATTCCATGCGGCGCTGATCCAGCAGCTTGCGCCGGGCCTTGGCGTCGCTGCTTTCGTGAGACTGCGGTTTATCCAGATAGCCAGACATAGGGTGCAACTCCCAAGCTGAATAAGGGGAGTACCAGCATCGACCCTGGATATGACGCTTTGATGGCCACGCGATAACGTGGCGATGAAATTAGCGGCGCAGAAACCTGATTCAAGATCTCGCGAGCTAGAGCGAGACAAGGCAAAAACGGCCGAGGACGCGGAGTTTACGGTTTGTAAATGAGCAGTTCGAGGCCGTTTTTAACGCAGGATCGCCGACGCGCAGCAGATCCTGAACAGGTTTCAGTCTTCGCTGCTCTTATGCGCTTTTGGCGACAGGCGCAGGCTGCGCAAACTGCGTTTGACGCTCTTAAGGTGGTTAACCAGGCCTGGGCCACGAGCCATGGCCACGCCCATGGCGAGCACGTCGATCACCACCAGGTGGGCGATACGCGAGGTCAGCGGGGTGTAGATCTCGGTGTCTTCCTGCACGTCGATGGCCAGGTTGACGGTGGCCAGGTCGGCCAGCGGCGTTTGGCTCGGGCACAGAGTGATCAGCGTCGCGCCGGCTTCACGCACCAGGTTGGCGGTGATCAGCAGGTCCTTGGAGCGACCGGATTGCGAGATGCAGATGGCCACGTCAGTGGGCTTCAAGGTCACCGCACTCATCGCCTGCATATGCGGGTCGGAATAGGCCGCTGCCGTGAGTAGCAGACGGAAGAACTTGTGCTGGGCATCCGCCGCCACCGCGCCGGATGCGCCAAAACCGTAAAACTCCACGCGCTGGGCGTTGGCGATGGCCGCAATGGCCTGCTGCAGGGCCTGGGTGTCGAGCTTCTCGCGCACCTCGATCAGGGTGTGCAGCGTGGTGTCGAAGATCTTCAGGCTGAAGTCCGCCACCGAATCGTCTTCATGAATCGCGAACTGGCCGAAACTGGCGCCTGCGGCCAAGCTCTGCGCCAGTTTCAGCTTGAGGTCCTGAAAGCCGGTGCAGCCAATCGCCCGACAGAAACGCACGATGGTCGGTTCGCTGATACCGACGCTGTGCGCCAGCTCGGCCATGGAGCTGTGCATGACCGACGCCGGGTCGAGCAGAACATGGTCGGCAACCTTGAGTTCCGATTTGCGGAGTAGATGACGCGACTGGGCAATGTGCTGCAACAGGTTCACAGGTTTAGGCTCGACATTTGGCTAACGAATCCATCTAGCACGCCGCATAGGAGTCATGACTCGGTTATGATCGGCGAAAGACAGGTTGTAGTGGTCTTGTAGTTATACTACATGGCCGCCGCCGCCGCACTGCTAAACCGAGTCGGAGTTCCCACCTTGAGCATTCCCTGCGACATGCTGGTGTTTGGCGGCACCGGCGACCTGGCACTGCATAAACTGCTGCCAGCACTCTATCACCTGCATCGCGCAGGTCGCCTGCATGGCGACACGCGCATTCTTGCCCTGGCGCGCAGCGCCCATAGCCGTACAGCCTTTCAGGCCCTGGCCGAGCGACACTGCCGCGCTCAGGTGGCGCGCAACGACTTCGACAACGACACCTGGGCCAGCTTCGCCGCGCGCCTCGATTACTTCGCCATGGACGCCAGCCAGAGCGCCGACTTCGGCCGCCTGGGCAAACGCCTGGGGGAAGACCATGAGCGGGTACGCATCTATTACCTGGCCACCGCGCCGGATCTGTTCGAAGACATCGCCTCGCACCTGAAGGTCGCCAGCCTGGCCGGGCCGAAGGCGCGCATCGTGCTGGAAAAGCCGATTGGCCATTCGCTGCAGTCGGCGCAGGCGATCAACGCCGCCATCGGCGCGGTGTTCGATGAGTCGCGGGTGTTCCGCATCGACCATTACCTCGGCAAGGAGACAGTGCAGAACCTGATGGCGCTGCGCTTCGCCAACGCGCTGTTCGAGCCGATCTGGCGCGCCGGGCATATCGACCACGTGCAGATCAGCGTGTGCGAAACCCTTGGCGTGGAAAACCGTGGCGCCTACTACGAAAAAGCCGGCGCCATGCGCGACATGATCCAGAACCACCTGCTGCAGCTGCTATGCCTGGTGGCCATGGAAGCGCCGGTACGTTTCGACGCCGAGGCGGTGCGCAACGAGAAGGTGAAAATCCTCGAAGCGCTGAAGCCCATCACCGGCCTCGACGTGCAGGACAAGACTGTGCGCGGCCAGTACACCGCCGGCAAGATCGGCGGCCAGGAAGTGCCGGCCTACTACTTCGAGAAGAACGTCGATAACGACAGCGACACCGAAACCTTTGTCGCCGTGCAGGCCGAGATCGACAACTGGCGCTGGGCCGGCGTGCCGTTCTACCTGCGCACCGGCAAACGCCTGGGGCACAAGACTTCGGAAATCCTGATCCAGTTCAAGCCGGTGCCGCACCAGCTGTTCGGCGGCGGCGAAGCCAATCGCCTGCTGATTCGCCTGCAGCCGGAAGAACGCATCAGCCTGCAATTGATGGGCAAGAGCCCAGGCAAGGGCATGCACCTGCAACCGGTGGAACTCGACCTAAACCTGGCCGATGCCTTCCACAAACAGCGCCGCTGGGACGCCTACGAGCGCCTGCTGCTCGACGTGATCGAAGGCGATTCGACGCTGTTTATGCGCCGCGACGAAGTCGAAGCGGCCTGGAACTGGGTCGACCCGATCATCAAGGGCTGGCACCAGCACTACCAGAGCCCGCGCCCCTACGCGGCCGGCAGCGATGGCCCGGAACAGGCCAGTAATCTGCTGGAACGCCACGAACGGCAGTGGATGGAATAACTAGGCCCACTGCTGCTCAAAAACCTGCAGCACCGCCTCCGGTAGCTGCTTGCGCAAGCCATCACCGCTGATCAGCAATAGCAGCGGTAACAGTTTGCGCAGGGTTACCGGTTCCAGGCCGGCGCAGACATCCGCCTGCCGCGCCAGTGACAAGCCACCCAACACCTGAGCGGCCACCGGCAGATTGCGATCCAGCACCGCAGCTTCGGTGAGTTTGCACAGGTAGCCGGTGGAGAAACTGCGCAGGCTCTCGCTGATCAGCGGCATATCGACGATATGCCGGGCAATCTGCAGCACATGGTCGACATCGTTGATGCCGTAGATCAGCACCTTGATCTGTTTGGCCGACAGGCATTCGGCATACAGCGCCGCCGTGGCAAACGCACCATCGGCGCAGAGCTGGCGCGCCACTTCCAGGTGCAGGCTATCCGGCAGGCTCAGGTAAGTATCGAGGATCAGCCGCGGGTCGAGGCGCGTGGTCACCGCCGCGGCAAATTCGATGGGCATGGCCATGATCAGCTCACGCAACTGCCCAGGCGGCATATGCGGCGCCAGCAGCGCGGCCTTCTCGGCCCCCAGTTGCTGCACCAGCCCCAGCTTGACGCTTAACGGGGCCATGGCCTGGGACGCCAACAGCAGGCGCAGGCCAACACTCAGGCTCGCGGGTTTGCGCATACGCACCTCTATTCAATCCGGACAGGCCCGCAGGATTGCCCGCGCGAGGCGCAAAGGCAGCCATCTTTGATCCGGTTGAGCGTCTGCCGGACAACTAGCGCCCGGCACAGGTGGGAATAGAGGAAACACCCTGGCGAAAAGCCGGCGACTTATACCGCGCTGACCGCCGGCCGTGCGCTACGCCAGAAGTACAACAGCACGATGGGCAGCGCCAGCAGCCCCAGCACGCCGGCACTGATAAACAGATTGGCAAAACCCAGCTGCTCGGCTAGCCAGCCGCTGGTGGCACCCACCAGCCCAGCCAGCAACAGTTGCACACTGGCCTGCAGGGTAAAGTCCGCACCCTCATGCTCGGGCCGGCACTGGCGCATCATCACCGCAAACAGCGCCACCGTAGACATGCTATCGGCGGTCTGCTCGAACAACGCCACCAGATAGACCAGACCGATGCTGCCGCCGGCATTCACCAGCACAGCCATGGCGGCGATCCCGCAAGCCTGCAACAGACCGAACAGCAACAGCGCGCGCAACGCGCCGATGCGCGCATACAACAGGCCGCCGAGAAACGCCCCGGCGATGCCGGCCAGGCTGCTGATCAGGGTCAGCTGGCCCAGCTCGGCATTGCTCCAGCCCTGATCCACCAGCATCGGTTTGATCATCGGCGAGCCCAGCGCATCGCCCAGCTTGAAACTCAGCAGCACCGCCAGCCAGAACAGCATGCCGGGCTGCAGCAGCAAACCGCGGTAATGCCGCAGCAGCAGCCCAGGTCCGGCCGGCTCCGCCTGCGCCGGCTGAAATGGCAGCTCGCGCCGCTCGTTAAAGCGCCAGATCGGCAGCGTCATCAGCACCAGCAACACCGCCACCAACGCCACACTCAGGTTCCAGCCCAGCGCATCCATCGCCAGCAGTAGACCACTGCCGCTGACCAGCATGCCGACCTTGTAGCCGCCCACCTGCAAGCTGTTGCCCAGCCCGCGCCAGCGCTCCGGCAAAAGGCGTACGGCCAGGCCATCGGTGGCAATGTCCTGGGTCGAGGCAGCCAGGTTGACCAGCAGCAACAGGCCGATCAGCAAGAGGAAGTGACTGTCGAACAGCCGCTCCGGATTCATCAGCGCCAAGGCCGCAACAACGCTAATAACGCCGAGCTGCAATGGCAGAATCCAGCCACGATGATGGCCCAGACGCGGTGATGCCAGCCGATCCACCCACGGCGCCCAGAGCACCTTGAGCAACCAGGGCAACGCCAGCAATTTGAGCAAGCCGATCAGCGCCAGATCAACGCCGTGCTGACGCAGCAACACCGGTAGCGAATGGGCCAGCAGCCCCGAGGGCAAGCCCTGGGCGCAATACAGCGAGGCCAGCAGGATCAGGGTGGCATTGGCCGGGCGAGCCGCGGCGGCGGAAGAAGTGGGCTGCATGGAGCATCCTGCGAATCAGCGAAAGCGCGACAGTAGCGGCCAGCCCGGCGGCAGACAAGCCGCCGGCCGGCCAATCAGAACTTGCTGGCCTGCTCGCGCAGCAACTGAGCGAACTGTTCGGCCGGCACCGGTTTGCTGATCAGGTAGCCCTGGATCTCGTCGCAGCGCTGGCTCTTGAGGAAGTCCATCTGCGCCTGGGTTTCCACACCCTCGGCGACCACCTTGAGCTCCAGGCTGTGGGCCATGGCGATAATCGCGCGGGTGATCGCGGCGTCTTCGCTGCCAGGGGTGAGGTCGCGGATAAAGGTCTGGTCGATCTTCACGTAGTCCACCGGGAAGCGCTTGAGGTAGCTCAGCGAGGAATAGCCGGTGCCAAAGTCATCGATCGCCAGTTTGACGCCCAGTTCGCGCAGTTGCTGGAAGGTGCTGATCACGCTTTCGACGTTATCCAGCAGCTGGCTTTCAGTCAGTTCCAGTTCGAGGAACTGCGCGGCCAGGCCGGTTTCATCAAGCACCTGGCGCACCAGGCTAAGCAGGTTGCCCTGACGCAGCTGATGCACCGAGAGGTTCACCGACACGCGAATCTGCGCCAGCCCCTGCACCTGCCACGCGCGCGCCTGCAGGCAGGCCTGACGCAGAACGAATTCGCCGATGGCGCCGATCAGCCCGGTTTCTTCGGCCAGGCCGATAAAGTCGCTCGGCGGCACCAGGCCCAGCTCCGGGTGGCGCCAACGCACCAGCGCCTCGGCGGCATTCAGGCTGTCGGAAACCAGGCACAGCTTGGGCTGGTAGAAGACTTCCAGCTGGCCTTCGTTGATGCCTTTGCGCAGCTGGTTTTCCAGTTGCAGGCGCTCCAGGGTGCAGGCCTGCAGGTTGTCGGTGAAGAATTGGAAGGTGTTGCCGCCCAGGTGTTTGGCGTGCTGCATGGCCATATTGGCCTGGCTGACCAGGGCGGAAATCTCCCTCGCGTTATCCGGCAGCAGGCTGATGCCCAGGGAGGCGCTGACCACCAACTCATGGCCGCCCACGGTCATCGGCACACGCAGTTTGCTCAGCAGACGGCTGGCCAGGCGCGCCAGGCTGGAGAGGCTGCCGTAGGAGTCGATCAGGATGGCGAACTCGTCACCGGACAGGCGCGCCAGAGTATCGGCTTCCGGCACCGCCTGGGTCAGACGGCGGCTGACCTGACGCAGCAGCTGGTCGGCCACTTCATGGCCGAGGCTGTCGTTAAGCAGTTTGAAGCGGTCCAGATCGACATGCAGCAGGGCAATGCTGCGCCCGCCCTGCCGCGCGCGCTGGCTGGCCTCGTGCAAACGCTCCTTGAACAGGCTGCGGTTGGCCAAGCCGGTGAGCTCGTCGTAATGCGACAGGTAGCGTAAACGCTCTTCGGCCTCGCGCCGCGACGACAGATCGGCGAAGAAGCCGACGATATGGCTAACGCTACCCCGCGCATCGCGCACCACGTTGAGCTGCAGCCACTGCGGGTACAGCTCGCCGTTCTTGCGCGTCTCGATCAGCTCGCCGCGCCAGGTGCCACTGTTTTCCAGCTCCAGGCGGATCATCTGGTACTGCCGGCGGCTGTCGCCACTGCTGATCAGGCTGATCACGCTTTTGCCGACCACTTCGTCCTGGCGATAACCAGTCACGTCGCTGAAGGCCTGGTTGACCGACAGTAGGCGGTAGTCGGGGTCGAGAATCACGATGCCTTCGCTGGCGGCCTCGAACACCGTGGCGGCCAGCTGTTGCTGCTGTTCCTGCACCTTGCGCGCACTGATATCGCGACGGGTGCCGAGCATGCGCAGCACGCGGCCCTCGGCGTCGCGCTCGACCGCACGGCCACGGTCTTCGATCCACACCCAGTGGCCGGCGGCGTGCTTGATGCGGTATTCGACCTGATAGTCGTCGCTGCGGCCCTTCATATGCTCGACCAAGGCGCGACGCAGCACCGGCAGATCATCCGGGTGCAGGCGCGGCTTGAGGTCGCGCAGCATCACCTGCACGGCCTGCGGCTCCAGGCCGAAAATTTCCTTGAGGCGCGAGTGATGCACTTCATCGCTCTGCAGGTCCCAGTCCCACAGGCCCAGCTCACTGGCTTCGATGGCCAAGGTCAGGCGCGCGCGGCTCTTGCTCAGGGCGTAGGTGGTTTCATCCAGTTCCAGGGTGCGTTCGGCCACGCGCATTTCCAGCTCGCCATGGGCCAGACGCAACTCGCGCTCGGCGCGGCGGCGCTGCTCCACTTCATGGGCCAGCTCACCGTTGAGCCCTTCGGCCTGCATCTTGGCGTGCTCCAGGTTGCTGATCAGCGCCTGGTTGTGAAAACGCTGCAGCAAGCTGCGCTGCACCAGGCGGTTGACCTGCCAGGCCACCACCAGCAGGGCCAGCAACAGAATGCTGCCAAGCAGGCCCCAGCCCTGTTGCAGGGGGTTATCGCTGAGCAGCAGATAGCCCACCGAAGGCAGCAGGCAGGGCAAGGCAAAACTGAGAAAGGCGGTAAAGCTGATGGCATAAGCCACGCTGGCCGAGAGGATCGCCGCAGCAATCAGGCCATAGACTACTGCCTGCAGGTAGAACACATCCGCCGGCACCAGAGCGATGGCGGCAAACGCCAGGGTCAGCCCGGAAGCGCTCGCGCCAAGCAGAAACAGGCGGCGCCAATGGCGTTCGGCCTGACGGCTGGGCAAGGCATTGTTGAAGGCGCGTACCTGCACCAGGCGCAGCACGGCGAGGATCACCAGCCAGACCGACCAGCTGACCAGCAGCACTGGTGGCAGCGCGCCCCACAACAGGAAGGCACACACCACGCCGCTGAGCAGCATAAACAGGGTCGGCACCTGCGAGCCCTGATAGAGCATGCGGGTGCGTTCGGCGGCGATGTCTGTCGCGAATAGCTGAGCCACTTCCCGCCCGGGAGTCGGCCTGAAGCCATTGGCGCCAGCGGATGAAGTCGATGCGGTCATAGGCGATTTTCTTATAAGTGGTTGCCTAAACGTCGGCGCAGCATACGCGAGCTAGACGCATCGCCCAAGCCAGATGTGCGCTAATTCACAGTACAAATACCTAACTTTCGGCGAGTGCAGGCGCGGCCCATCTGCGCCCGCAGGGCTGACTCACCAGTCGTCCACTAAAACCCCTGGGCCGACCCAGGTCATACCCTGGTTTGCCCTGCCTGGCGCAGCCCCCTAGAATGCCGCGATGCAAAATGACCCCGAACTCCTGATTGCCTCTCTTAATGATGCCCAACGCCAGGCTGTAGCCGCGCGCGTGGGCCGCCAACTGGTGCTGGCCGGCGCTGGCTCCGGTAAAACCCGCGTGCTGGTGCACCGCATCGCCTGGTTGATCCAGATCGAGAATGCCTCGCCGCACAGCATTCTGTCGGTGACCTTCACCAACAAGGCCGCTGCCGAAATGCGCCACCGCATCGAGCAGATGCTCGGGCAGAGCCCGGCCGGCATGTGGGTGGGCACCTTCCACGGTCTGGCCCATCGCCTGTTGCGCGCGCACTGGCAGGAGGCCGGCCTGGCCGAGAACTTCCAGATTCTCGATTCCGATGACCAGCAGCGCATCGTCAAACGGGTGATCCGCGACCTCGGCCTGGATGAACAGCGCTGGCCGCCTAAGCAGGCGCAGTGGTTTATCAACGGGCAGAAAGACGAAGGCCTGCGGCCGAAGAATATCCAGCCCGGCGGCGACCTGTTTCTCGCCACCATGCTGAAGATCTACGAAGCCTACGAAGCGGCCTGCGCCCGCGCCGGGGTGATCGACTTCTCCGAGCTGCTGCTGCGCGCCCTCGACTTGTGGCGTGATAAGCCCGGCCTGCTGGAGCATTACCAGCGGCGCTTCCGGCATATCCTGGTCGACGAGTTCCAGGACACCAACGCCGTGCAATACGCCTGGCTGCGCATGCTCGCCAAGGGCGGCGACAGCCTGATGGTGGTGGGCGACGACGATCAGTCGATCTACGGCTGGCGCGGGGCGAAGATCGAGAACATCCAGCAGTTCTCCGACGACTTTAGCGATGCCGAAGTGATCCGCCTGGAGCAGAACTACCGCTCCACCGCCGGCATCCTCAAGGCCGCCAACGCGCTGATCGCCAATAACCAGGGCCGTCTGGGCAAGGAACTGTGGACCGAAGATGGCGACGGCGAGCCGATCAACCTGTATTCGGCGTTCAACGAGCACGACGAAGCGCGCTACGTGGTCGAGACAATCGAGGACGCCCTGCGCAAGGACGGCCTCAAGCGCAGCGAAATCGCCATCCTCTACCGCTCCAACGCCCAGTCGCGGGTGCTCGAAGAAGCCCTGCTGCGCGAGAAGATTCCCTATCGCATCTACGGCGGCCAGCGCTTCTTCGAGCGCGCGGAAATCAAGAACGCCATGGCCTACCTGCGCCTGCTCGACGGCCGCGGCAACGACGCCGCGCTGGAGCGCGTGATCAACGTGCCGGCACGTGGCATCGGCGAGAAGAGCGTCGAGACCATCCGCGAATACGCCCGCGCCCATGATGTATCGATGTGGGAAGCCATTCGCCTGATGGTCGCCGCCAAGACCCTGCCTGGCCGGGCTTCGAGCGCGCTGGCCGGGTTTATCGAACTGATCGAAAACCTCGCCGCCAAGGCGCTGAGCATGTCGCTGCACCTGATGACCCAGACGGTGATCGAGCAAAGCGGCCTGATCGCCTATCACAAGGCCGAGAAAGGCGAAAAAGCCCAGGCACGCATCGAAAACTTGGAAGAACTGGTCAGCGCCGCGCGCACCTTCGAGAACAACGAAGACGACGAACTAAGCCCGCTGCAAGCCTTCCTCAGCCACGCCTCGCTGGAAGCCGGCGACACCCAGGCCGCGGAAAACGAAGACAGCGTGCAGCTGATGACCCTGCACAGCGCTAAGGGCCTGGAGTTCCCCCAGGTGTTTCTGGTGGGCATGGAAGAAGGCCTGTTCCCGCACAAGATGAGCCTGGAAGAGCCCGGCCGCCTGGAAGAAGAGCGCCGCCTGGCCTACGTCGGCATCACCCGCGCCATGAGCAAGCTGGTGATCACCTATGCCGAGACGCGCCGCCTGTACGGCAGCGAGACCTATAACAAGGTGTCGCGCTTCGTCCGCGAGATTCCGCCGCAGCTGATTCAGGAAGTGCGCCTGTCCAATAGCGTCAGCCGGCCGTTCGGTGCGGTCAGCCGCAATATGGGCGGCAACAGCATGAGCGGCGACAGCATGTTCGCCGGCAGCGCCGTACCAGACACCGGCTTCAACCTCGGCCAGCGCGTGCAGCATTCGCTGTTCGGCGAAGGCACCATCCTCAACTTCGAAGGCTCCGGCGCCCAGGCGCGGGTGCAGGTGAATTTCGAGAGCGAAGGCAGCAAGTGGCTGATGCTGAGTTACGCCAAGCTGCAGGCGCTGTGATCGACCGTCTATTCAAACAATAAGGAGCCTCCATGATCCGCCGCCCTCTGCTGCTTGCCAGCGCCCTGCTCGCCGCCATCGGTCTGAGCGGTTGCAAGGAAGAACCTGCCGCACCGCAGGCAACTGCCACGCCTGCTGCAGGAACGCCTGCCGCAGAAAGCTTTCACTGGAAGATGGTCACCGCCTGGCCGAAGAACTACCCCGGCCTGGGCACCGCGGCCGAACGCCTGGCCGAGCGGGTCAAGACCATGAGCAACGGCCGCCTGACCATCAAGGTGTATGCCGGTGGCGAACTGGTGCCGCCACTTGAAGTGTTTGACGCGGTGTCGCGCGGCACCGCCGAGCTGGGCCATGGCGCCGCCTATTACTGGAAGGGCAAGGTGCCGGCGGCACAGTTCTTCACCGCCGTGCCGTTCGGCCTGTCCACCAGCGAGATGAATGCCTGGCTGAGCAAGGGCGGCGGTCAGGCATTGTGGGACGAAGCCTATGCCCCCTATGGCGTAAAACCCATGGTGGTGGGCAACACCGGCATGCAGATGGGCGGCTGGTACAACAAGGAAATCAACTCGCTGGATGACCTCAAGGGTCTGAAAATCCGCATGCCGGGCCTGGGCGGCGAGGTGCTGAGCAAACTCGGCGCCACCACCGTCAACCTGCCCGGCGGCGAAGTGTTTACCGCGCTGCAGAGCAACGCCATCGACGCTACCGACTGGGTCAGCCCTTACAACGACCTGGCCTTCGGCCTGCATAAAGCCGCCAAGTTCTACTACTACCCCGGCTGGCAGGAACCCCAGGCGGTGCTCGAACTGCTGATCAACCAGAAGGCCCTCGACAGCCTGCCGGCCGATCTGCAGGCGATTCTCACGGAAGCCGCCCGCGCCGCCAGCCAGGATATGCTGGATGACTACGTCTATCACAACGCCATGGCCCTGGATGAGCTGAAGCAGCAGGGCACCCTGCTCAAGCGCTTCCCCGACGAAGTGCTGACCGCCATGCAGCGCGAATCGGAAGTGGTGCTCGGCGAACTGGCCGCGCAGAGCGAGCTGAACGGCCGCATCTGGGCCTCGATGCAGGCCTTCCAGGCTCAGGTCAGCCAGATGCACCAGCTGTCGGAGAAAGAGTTGTACAACTGGCGCTGACACCCGGCTGCAATCAGTACAAACGGAACCTTCGGGTTCCGTTTGTCGTTTCAGGCAGGCCCGACTGCGCTCGCCGCCCATACTGCTTGGCGAGGTGAGCCGATGAAACGCACAACTGTTTCCGCGTCACAGATACTCGATAGCGCCCTGCAACTGGCCGATGCTTGCGGCTGGGAGCGGCTGCATCTGTTCGATGTGGCCGCCGACCTGGGTGTGGGGCTGGATGCCATCGCCGCGCATTACCGCGAGAAGGATCAGCTGGTCGAAGCTTGGTTCGACCGCGCCGACCAGGCCCTGCTGGCCCGTGGCACTGGCGCAGACCTGCTGACGTTGGAGCCGGCCAAACGCCTGGAGGAGCTGCTGATCGCCTGGCTCGATAGCCTGGCCGCGCACCGTGCCGTCAGTGGGCAGATGCTGCTGTACAAGCTCGAACCGGGGCATATCCACCTGCAGATTGGCGGCCTGCTGCGCATCAGCCGCACCGTGCAGTGGTGGCGCGAGTCGGCCCGACGGGAAACCCTGCACCTGTGCCGCATCGCCGAGGAAAGCCTGCTGACCGGCGTGTACCTGCGCTGCTTTATCCACTGGTTGCGCCACCCCGAGGAAGACCCCGCCGACTTCCGCGCCTTGCTGCGCAGACAGTTACGCTGCGGCCCGCTGCTGGTGCTACTGCGCCGCTGACTCAGTCGCATGGGCAAAAGCCGGAAACATTCTATGTCTAGCCAGCGGCGGCTACGCCGGGCAAGATGCCGCGCGTAGATCCAATCACCAAGAGACAGCTAACCATGCAGCGTTTCCTTAGCATCGCCCTGGCCATGTTCCTCAGCCTGGGACTGACCACCATGAGTTTCGACGCCGAAGCCAAGCGACTGGGCGGCGGCAAATCCTTCGGTTCCGCGCCAAGCCACCAGGCTCGCCAGGCACCGGCCCAGCAAACCGCTGCACCGGCTACCGCCGGTCGTCAACCTGCCGCTGCCAGCGGCGCCTCGCGCTGGTTGGGCCCATTGGCCGGCCTGGCCGCGGGTGGTCTGCTGGCCTCGATGTTTATGGGTGACGGCTTCGAAGGCCTGCAGATCATGGACATGTTGATCTTCGGCCTGATCGCCTTCCTTCTGTTCCGCTTCCTCGCTGCACGTCGTCGCCAGGCCCAGCCGGCTGCCGCCGGTGGTGTGCCGTATCAGCGCGAAATGCCGACCCAGGCTGCACCTAGCTCGATTTTCGGTGGCAGCAGCGCCGCAGCCGTTATCAAGCCGGTGATCAACGCCCCAGCCTGGTTCAACGAGCAGAGCTTTATCAACGCCGGTCGTGAGCACTTCCTCAGTCTGCAACAGCACTGGGATGCCAACGAGATGGACAAGATCGGCGAGTTCGTCACCCCGCAGCTGCTGGAATTCCTCAGCCGCGAACGTGCCGACCTGGGTGATGGCTTCCAGTCCACCTACGTCGACAACCTCGATGTTCAGCTGGATGGCGTCGATGACCTCAGCGACAAGACCGTCGCCACCCTGACCTTTACCGGTGTGGCCAAGACCTCGCGCTTCGACCAAGGCGAAGTGTTCAGCGAAAGCTGGCGCCTGGAGCGTGCCGTTGGTGACAACCAGCCGTGGCTGGTTGCCGGCATCCGCCAGAACGGTTAATACCTGCTGCAATAAAGAAAACCCGGGCAAGCCCCGGGTTTTCTTTGTCCATCATTCAGCAAACGCATGGGCTGGCGCCCGCCCCACTCAAGGTGCAATCTGCCCCTAGCTTAACCACCACGAGGACTGAGCAATGATCGGATACACCACGGTTGGCACCACTGACATGGAAAAAGCCAAGGCGTTCTACACCCCTTTGCTGGCTGAAATGGGTGCCAAGATGGTCATGGATATGGGCCGCATCGCCTTCTACGGCATCGCCAAAGGTCAGCCGATGTTTGCCGTCTGCCTGCCCTATGACAAGCAAGCGCCTACCCCGGGCAATGGCCAAATGATCGCCCTGCCCGGCGGCTCACGCGAAGGTGTGGACAAGCTCTACGCCAAGGCCATCGAGCTCGGTGCAAGCTGCGAAGGCAAACCTGGCGAGCGCATACCGGGGTTCTACGGCGCCTATTTCCGCGATCTGGATGGCAACAAGCTGGCCTTCTACCAAATGGGCTAAGAACCTGCTTACGATCTGCTGCGCGTCGGCCCTGCTGCGTTAAAAACAGGCTCGGATGCTCATGTACAACTCGTACACTCCGCGTCCTCGCCTGTTTTAGCCTTGCATGGCTCTAGCTCGCAAGATCGTAAACAGATTCCAAGGCATTAGCCCGGATCTACGCTGGTACCCGGCGGTTTGGCCGCCGGGGCAGGCTGCTGGGCCTTGTCGCTCCATGCCTGGATATCCTCGCTGCGCTGCCGGCTGTTGAGCTGGGCGCGATCAATCGCTTCCTCGTAATGCGCCAGCCAGCTGCGCGAGCCCGGCAGCATATTGGCCAGATCACGCATACCGGCCTTCAGGCCCTGCATCACCTGCTGATAATCGCGCTCCTGGGCCTGCAGCACCTTGCTCACTTCGGCGATGCTGTCCGGGTTCTCCACGCGCTCGAACATTCCGGTCAGCTGCGATGCCTGCTGGCTGGCCAGCACTTCCTCCTGATTGCTCAACGCGGTCTGCTGCACCACCAGTTGCTGCTCAAGCCGTAGCACCTGCTTTTCTAGCGCCTGGATACGCGGCTCGTCGCCGGCGCTGAACGCGCTGTAGATATTCATCGCCACCGAGGCCAGCATCAGACTGCCCAGCACCCCGGCCAGCGCCAGGATAAACAGACGGTTGCGCTTGCCAGCGGTGGTCAGCAACTGCAGCCGCTCTTCCTCGCTGAGTGCACCACCTTCGGATTCTTGCGTTTGGCTTTTCATGACCCAACCACTTTATGACGTTCAAAAATTGACGCACTGCTCAGCTGCACAATAGCACTGTGCCGGCTTTTTGCTTAGACCCGTCTAGGGTATAAGACGCTCCCGTATACCCCGTAATAAATGAGGCAGACACCGTGGAAGAAGTCATCGAACAGTTGCGCGAACTCAACGAGCCGGTGCCCGTCCCGCTGGAGTTGCCGGAAGAAGAAACCCTGGTGGAGATTCAGGAGCAGATCCTTATCCATCTGCCCTTCGCCCTGCGTGAGTACCTGCTGCAGGTCAGCGATGTGGTTTACGGCCGCCTGGAGCCGGTTACCGCCAGCGACCCGCAATCGCACACCTACCTGCCGGAAGTCGCCGCTACCGCCTGGTCCCTGGGTGTACCGCGTGAATTTGTGCCGCTGTGCGAAGACCACGGCAACTACTACGTGGTGGAAGAAGACGGCACCGTGCTGCTGTGGGAAGCGGAAACCGGCGAAGTCAACGAAGACGAAACCTGGGAGTCGGTCTGGCACTGGGTGCGTGACGTCTGGCTGGAAAGCTAAAGACCTTTACGATCTGCTGCGCGTCGGCCCTGCGGCGTTAAAAACCGGCTCGGAATGCTCATGTACAACAGTACACTCCGCTTCCTCGCCGGTTTTTGCCTTGCAGGACTCTAGCTCGCGAGATCGTGAACACCTGATGAGCGACAACGCAGAGCCGCAGTAGCCCCTCAAGGCAGATAAATCCGAAACACCCCGCCACCCAGCGGCGCGCCGTTGGCCAGTTCGATATAGCCGCGCACACCGTGGCGTTCGTGCAGCTCGGCGATGCGACCGGCGAAGTAGAGGCCCAAGCCGGTGCTGCCGGTGCTGTGCTTGAGGCCAAGCACGTAGTTGGATTGCTGGCTGAGCATCTCTTGCGGGTAGCCCTGGCCATCGTCACAGATCGCCAGCACCAGTTTGCCGTTTTCCTCCCAGGCCCGAATCAACAGGGCGCTGTGGGCGTAGCGGATGGAGTTGGTAACGATATTGGCGACCACCGAGCCGAGCAGCTCCTCATCGAAAAAACCCATCAGGTCGAAGCTTTCCACCTCGCAGCGGGCGCTGATCTGCCGGCTTTGCAGCACCTCGAAATGCCGCGCCAGCTGGGCCTGGAGGAAATCCTCGACCTCGTGATAACCGGGGCGCATCGGCAGCTGGTTGACGCCGAGCTTATACAGGCCGAGCAGCTGCACCAGCATGCCGTTGAGGCGGGCGAACTCGTACTCGATCACCCCCTGCTCGCTGGCCTGCTGCTGTTCCGGCGGCAGCTGCGCCTGCCAATGCGCATGGGCGCGGGTGAGCATGGCCAGGGAGTTTTTCATGTCGTGCACGGTGGAGGCGATCACCGTGGAGAAATCCAGCCCGCCGGGGGAATCACTCATTGGCCGGACGCCCGACGCTGCAACTGCAAATAACGCGCATGCCGGGCATCGGTCTCGGGCATCTGGCTGACCACCTCCAGACAGCGCTGGCATTCTTCCAGCAGAGCCGCCGACATCTCTCCCCCAGCCGATTGCAGAAGCGATTGCACGGTATTGAGGGCGATGCTGATGTTCTTCGGCTGCAGAGCAAAGGCCTGACGGAATAGCTTGAGCGCCTCGTCGTACTGCTTCTGCTGATAGCAGCGTACGCCCTGACGGTTGAGCTCCACGGCCTCTTTGCCGCCGGAGAGAATCTCGGCGTTGTCGGTCTGCCGGGCCACGCCCTGCATCACCTGTGGGTCGTCGCCGTAAACCTCGACACAGGTTTTCAGCAGCGCATCGCTGGCTGCCGTCTGGCCCAGCGCGCGCAGCTGGCTGGCGACGCTGAGGGCGGTATCGGCGGCAAACAGCTGCGGCAGCTGTTCCATCGCAGCAGCGGCTTCGGCGGCCAGTTGCGCGGCGCGCTTGGGTTCCCCGGATTTATTCAGGCTGCTGGCCAGGGCCAGGCGTGAACGCACTTGCACATTGGGGTCATTGGCGTAGGTCTTATCCAGCTCACCGAGAGCCTGGCTGACTTCGATCTGCAGGCGCTTGTCCAGCGTGCCATCGCCGGCCTGGGCAGTGATCGCCTGGGCCAGGCCGAGGTAGTTTTCCGGGCTCTTGAACTTGGAGGTACGGCCCTGCTCCATGGCCTGTCGATAAGCCTTGCCGGCGCTGTCAAAGTCCTGGTTATCCAGCGCCAGCTTGCCCAGTTGCATCTGCCGGCGAATCGCCAGCGGAGCCAATTTGACCGCATCTTCCAACGCCTGCTGAGCGCGCTGGCTCTCGCCCTGAGCCAGCAGCACGGCGGCCAGGCCGTCGTACAGCGCCGGCATCATCGGGAACAGCTGCAAACCCTTCTCGTAGAGGCTCTGCGCGCGACTCAGCTCACCGCGTTTGTGCATCAGGCTGGCCAGCGCCACCTGCGCCCAGGGCAACGGTCGCTCGGCCAGTACGCCATTGAGCAGCTGCTCCAGCTCATCCAGCCGGCCCAACTCGCGCAGCGCCGTGGCCTGGTAGCGCTGGCACAAGGGCAGGTAGCGTTTGTCCTGCTGGCTGAGGCTCTTGCAGGCATCCAGCACGGCGGCCGGGTCCTGTTTGTCGAGGCCCTGGAGAATGCCCTTGAGCGCGCTCTTGCGCTCCACCAGCTTGTCCAGGCGCTGATCGAGGCTAGCGCGGTTGAACGGCTTGGTCAGGTAGGCATCAGGCTCGTGTTCGAGGGCGCTGAGCACCATGGCCTGGCTGCTTTCGGCGGTAACCATGACGAAGATGCACTGGTGGCTGATCAGCTTGCCGGCGATCAACTCTTCCAACACCTGCTGACCGTTCTTGCCGCCGCCCAGGTTGTAGTCATGCAGGATGATGTCGTAGCGCTTGTTGCGGCACATGCTCAGGGCTTCTTCGCCGCGGTCGGCGGTGTCCACATCACGCGCGCCCATATCGCGCAGCATGGCCTTCAACGAGCTGCGAAAGTCGGTGAAGTCATCGACGATCAGGATGCGCTTGCTGCCGTAATCCAGCATTGAAGAAGTCCTTGTACTGCAGCCTCAGAGTCGCATCAGTGTAGTTGTCGGCCATCGCGCTGCCAGTGCGTCAACGCTGGTCCGGCTCCAGGTCGAGCAGGTTGAGGAGAAAGCGCGCGAAGTAGGTCAGGTCCTGTTCCATCGCCTGGCGCGCGGCCTTGGCGTCACCGGCTTCGATGGCGGCAAAAGCATCCTCGTGGAAGTCGTTGAGGCGCAGCGACAGATCGGCGTCGGTGAACAGCCGGTTGAAAAACGGCCCGACCTGCAACCACAGCGACTCGATTGAACGCAGCAACACCGGGTTGCCGCAGGCGCTGTAGAGGTGCAGGTGGAACTGGCTGTTGGCATCCAGATAAGCCTGCACCTGGCGCTGCTCGATGGCCTGATCCATGCGCGCCAAGCAGTCGCGCAACTCGGCCAGATCGGCCAGGGTCAGGCGCGGCGTGGCCAATTCCACGGCGAGGCCTTCGAGGCCTAATCGCACCTGAAAGATATTCTGGTAACGCTCGCGGGTCATCGGCGGTACGCGCACCGAGCGCTGCGGCTCGCCTTCCAGCGCGCCTTCGGCCACCAGGCGCTGCAGAGCGGCGCGCACCGGCATCGGGCTGGTACCCCATTCGGCCGCCAGATCACGAATTTTCAAACGCTCGCCGGGCTGGAAGCGCCCCGCCAGCAGGCTTTCACGAATACGTTGGTAGAGCTGGTCCTGCAGGTTATCGGCCATGGTCGTTCAGCCCCGTAGCGGTGGCGCGGGGAGTTGGGCGAGGGTCAGCGAGCAGTTGCGCATGGACATTCCTTATATTGAAGAAGGCCGCTTTAGAGCGGCGCAATGAATTCAAATGGCTCACGGAGCCTTGTTCTCAATTAGGCAATTACCGCCATCCACCACCAGCACTTCGCCGGTGATATAGCTGGCCTCGGGCGACGCGAGAAAGGCCACGGCGGCCGCGACTTCTTCTGGCCGGCCGGCGCGGCGCATCGGCGTGTATTGCGCCGCATGGCGCTCTTCTTCGGTACTCGAACCCGTAGCAATCCAGCCCGGTGCCACGCTGTTGACCGTGATGCCTTGTTTGGCCACTTCCAGCGCCAGGCCCATGGACAGGCCGAGCATACCGGCCTTGGCTGCACTGTAGGCCGCCTCGCCGGGGTTACTGCCGCGGGTGCCGGTAGTCGAGCTGATATTGACGATGCGCCCGTAGCCGCGCGCACGCATACCCGGCAGCACCGCACGGGTGAGCAGGAAAGCGGTGCCGAGGTTGCGCGCGATGGACAGGTTCCAGGTCTCCAGGTCCATGTCCGCCAGCTCGGCGAACGGCTCGGGGCTGCCTTGCATGGCCATGCCGGCGTTGTTGACCAGAATGTCGATCTGCCCCCACTGCGCCTGCGCCCAGTCGAGCAATTCAGCGACCTGCTGTTCATCGGTCAGGTCAGCGGCGCGACCACGTGCTTGAATACCTTCAGCGCATAACTCGGCGACGCGTTGCTCAACCCGCGCACTGCTGGCAGTCAGCAGTACCCGCGCTCCGGCACGACCCAGACGACGGGCAATCGCCAGGCCGATACCCGATTCACTGCCCGCGCCGCTGATCAGAGCCACCTGCTGCTGAAATACCATTACGCAACATCCTGTGATCACAAATATGGCAATAATCTAGCAATAAAGCCGGATCAAACCAATGCTTGAGTTTTCTGTGATCACAAAATAGCATGTGCAGATATTCGAACGAGGTGTTCAACATGACTGCCAGTGGTATCAGCCCATCCGCCGTAGCAACCTTCGCCAGCCGCGAGCGCGAACGCTTTATTGCGCGCAACCCGAAATCCGTGGCCCTGGCCGAACGCGCACGCAACTCCCTATACGGCGGCGTACCGATGCACTGGATGGCCGACTGGTCTACCCCGGTGCCGCTGTTTGTCGAACGGGCCAAGGGCGCACGCTTCTATGACGTCGACGGCCACGAATATATCGACTTCTGCCTGGGCGACACCGGCACCATGTTCGGCCACTCGCCGGACCCGATCGCCAAGGCCATCGCCGAGCAGGGCAACAACGGCCTGACCACCATGCTGCCGGGCGAGGACGCGGTGATCTGCGGCGAGCTGCTGGCCGCGCGCTTTGGCCTGCCGTTCTGGCAGGTCACCGCCACAGCCACGGATTCGAACCGCTACGTGCTGCGCTGGGCCCGCGCGATTACTCAGCGCAAGACCCTGCTGGTGTTCGACGGCTGCTACCACGGCACCGTGGACGACGTGATGGTGCGCTGCATCGACGGCGAAACCGTGCCGCGTTCCGGCCTGGTCGGCCAGGCCTACGACCTGACCGAGTACAGCCGCTCGATCCCCTTCAACGACGTCGCCGCACTGGAAGCCGCGCTGGCTAAGGGCGACGTCTGCGCACTGCTGTGCGAGCCGGCAATGACCAATATCGGCATGGTCCTGCCCGAGCCGGGCTTTATGCAGCAATGCCGCGAGCTGACCCGTAAATACGGCGCACTGCTGATTATCGACGAGACCCACACCATCTCCACCGATATGGGTGGCTGCACTAAATTGTGGGACCTCGACCCGGACTTCTTTGTGGTCGGCAAGCCGATTGCCGGCGGCGTGCCGTGCGGCATCTTCGGTTGCAGCGCGGCGATGGCCGAGGCCATGACCGCAGCGCGCAAACGCGCCAGCGAAGGCAGCCATGGCCACGGTCACAGCGGCATGGGCACCACCCTGTCGGCCAACGCCTTGGCCATGCACTGCATGCGCGCCAACCTGGAACAGGTGATGACCGAGGCCGCCTACGCGCACATGCTGCCGCTGGCCAAGCGCCTGGCCGATGGCTTCCGCACGCTGATCGGCAAGCACGACCTCAAGTGGTCGGTGACCGAGCTGGGCGCGCGCAGCGAGTTCCAGTTCTGCCCGGTATCGCCGAAGACCGGCGCCGAGGCCGAGGCGGCGTTCCACGACGAGCTGCAGATGGCCCTGCACCTTTACCTGATCAACCGCGGCATCCTGATCACCCCGTTCCACAATATGACCCTGTGCTGCCCGAGCACCACGGCGGACGATGTGGACCAGCTGATCGGCATGCTCGACCAGGCCCTGACCGAGCTGCTGGCCATCCCCGGCGCCCGCGAATAACTCATCGATCAGCCTGTGGGAGGGGCTTCAGCCGCGAGAATCGCCGCTAAAGCGCCTCCCACGAAATGACGACTCACTGTGAGAATCACCATGCAATTTGCTAATCCCCAGGAAGCTCGCGACTTTCTTGAGCAGCACCCGGAAGTGCGCAGCATCGAACTGATGCTGATCGACGCCAACGGCATCCCACGCGGCAAGCTGCTGCACCGCGACGAGCTGCTGGCCATCTACGAGAACGGCCGGCCGCTGCCCAGCTCGATCCTGGCGCTGACCATCCAGGGCGAGGACGTGGAAGAAAGCGGTCTGGTCTGGGAAGTCGCCGACGCCGACTGCTGGACCTACCCGCTGCCCGGTAGCCTGACCCTGCAACCCTGGCGCACCACGCCTACCGGCCAGCTGCAGGTGAGCATGCACCCGACCCAGGGCCTGCCAGCCGCCCCGGCCGATCCGCGGCATGTACTGGTACGCGCCATCGACCGGCTCAAGGCCGACGGTTACCACCCGGTAATGGCGGTGGAGCTGGAGTTCTACCTGCTGGATAAACAGCGCGACGCCAACGGTCGCCCACAGCCGGCACTGCAGAGCAACGGCGTGCGCCCGCAGGCGCCGCAGGTGTATGGCGTGTACGAGTTGGAGCAGCTGCAGCCGTTCCTCGACGACCTCTACGCCGCCTGCGAAGTTCAGGGCCTGCCGGTGCGCACGGCGATTTCCGAATACGCCCCCGGCCAGGTCGAGTTGACCCTCGAGCACCGCTTCGACGCGCTGCAGGCCATCGACGAAGGCGTGCGCTACAAGCGCCTGGTCAAGGGCGTGGCCAACAAGCACGGGCTGCAGGCCTGCTTTATGGCCAAGCCGTTTGGCGATCTGGCCGGCAGCGGCCTGCATATGCACGTGAGTTTGGCGGATGAAAACGGCAACAACCTGATGGCCTCCGAAGACCCGCATGGCACGCCGCTGTTGAAATATGCGATTGGCGGGATGATGGCCACGCTGAATGACACCCTGGCGATCTTCTGCCCTAACGCCAACTCCTTCCGCCGCTTCCAAGCCAACAGCTACGCGCCGCTGGCCAAGAGCTGGGGAGTGAACAACCGCACCGTGTCGTTCCGCGTACCGGGCGGCCCGGCCAACAGCCGGCATGTGGAACACCGCATCTGCGGCGCCGACGCCAACCCTTATCTCGCAGCGGCGGCAATCCTCTCCGGTATCCATCACGGCATCAAAAACCAGATCGATCCGGGCGAGGAAATCATCGGCAACGGCTACGAGCAGGCCCGCGAGACCCTGCCCACCGACTGGCTGACCGCCCTGCGCGCCCTGGAAAACTCAACTTGGGCCAAGCAGGCCCTGGGCGAGGAGTTCCTCAAGGTGTTTCTGGCGATCAAATGGAACGAGTTCCGCCAGTTTATGGGCGAAGTCGGCGAGCAGGACTGGCGCTGGTACCTGACCCACGCCTGACGGTGCAGTGCGTAACCGGCTAAGCTGTACAAAATCTGCACACCCTGGAGTGGCCCATGCGCCTCTGCCTTATCCTGGCCTGCTGGCTGTACAGCACACTCGCAACGGCCGAACCGTTGCGCGTGGGCCTGGAAAATCACGACTACTACCCCTACTACAGCGCGGTAGAGGGCCAGGGTTTCGATGGTTACTGCATTGCCCTGCTGCAGGCCTTTGCCAAGCGCGAAGGCCTAGAGTTGGAACTACGCCCGCAACCGGTCAACCGCCTATACCGCAATTTGCTCAACGGGCAGAACCTCGACCTGCTGTTCCCCGATAACCTCGCCTGGGCGCGCGAAGCCCGCGACGGCCAGACGCTGTATTACAGCCAGCCGGTGGTGCAGGTTGTCGACGCCACCCTAGTCCGCCCTGAGCGACTGGGCAAGGGCCTGGCTGCGGTCAAACGCCTGGGCATCGTCCGTGGCTTTACCGCCGAGGCCTGGCAGCCTCTCCTGGCCAAGGGCGGCGTTGAACTGGTGGAAGTTCAGGATATTCACAGCCTGATCCGCATGCTCGAGCGCAGCCGCCTGGATGCCATCTACGCCAACCCGCAGGTGGTGCAGCACCAGCTGCGCCAACTGGGCCTCGACGCCACGCACGTACAGCTCGACCCACAGCTACCGCAGGTCAACACCAGCTTCCACCTGAGCAGCTACAAACACCCCGAACTGATCAAACGCTTTGACCGTTTTCTGCTTGAGGACGCCGCGCAGTTAAGCCAGCTGCGCCAGCAGTTCAACCTGCCCTAAAGCAGCGCCAAGCTGCCTTAAACGCAGCCAAGGGCCAGCGCCAGCTGCTATGGTTGGGCAAATCCCTGTACAGAGTCTGCTATGGAACCCGGAAACGCCCAGCTGTCGATGACCGTACTGATGACCCCGGACATGGCCAACTTCTCCGGCAATGTGCACGGCGGCACCCTGCTCAAATACCTCGACGAAGTCGCCTATGCCTGCGCAAGCCGCTATGCCGGCTGCTACGTGGTGACCCTGTCGGTGGACCAGGTGATCTTCCGCGAGCCGATCCACGTCGGCGAGCTGGTGACCTTTCTCGCCTCGGTCAACTACTCCGGGCGCACCTCAATGGAAGTCGGCATCAAAGTGATCACGGAAAACATCCGCGAACGCTCGGTGCGCCACACCAACAGCTGCTTCTTCACCATGGTCGCGGTGGATGAACAGGGCAAACCTGCGCCGATCCCTGCTCTGGAGCCAAGCACCGCCGACGCCGAACGCCGCCAGCGCCAGGCCCTGCAGCGCCGGCAGATCCGCCACGAACTGCAACAGCGCTACCAGGCCCTGAACGAAGAAAAAAGCTGAGCTAGCAGACACTCTCGGCATCGGCATGCGCCCAACCCGGACAAGCTACAACAGCTGCTGCAACGCGCGGACGCCCAGCTATACAACGCCAAAGCGCAGGGGCGGAACCGTATTTGCGTGGATGGGTGAGGCGCTAAAAGGGCTGGTTAGCGGGTAGACAACGTACCTGCTTAGCGTCCGGCAGCGGGCCGTTAAAGCACATACGTTGGTGCTTATCATCCCAAACCGGCTGCTCGTTGGGCTGGTAGGGATTACCGCCCACCCGTGCCGGCCGACCTAGGCGATTGAACAATACAAGCTTGGCGTCTAAGTCATGCAGTCGGGCCAGATAAGGCCTGAAATCAGGGATCGCCACACCAACCAGAATACGCCCCACAGGGTTGCGCACGCGCCGCCAAGTCGAAACGACAGAGGGCGCCGGCTCACTCAAAGCCCCGACAAAAGCCTCTGCATCCAAAAGAGAATCACGGGCCAAACGGGCATAGGCCGGCAAGCTGTCATTGATACTCATCTGTGGCTTGTAGACCCACTGCAGGCGCCAAGCACTGACACCCAACTCCTGCTCGAGATTTGCCTGATATCTGAGCTCCGTTAGACCAGTAGCCACCATGGCGAACTCACGCTGCATGGAGCGCAACAACGAGCGCTCCTCACCGCTCAAAGGCTGTTGAATGTCAGGCGGAGGAATCAGACCGGCTTGATACAGCACCGCTAACGCATCCAGGTTTTGCGCGATGAGCGTTACGGTGGTCATTTTCATGATCAGGTTATCGGCATTCGACAGCCACACGCGCAGCAGACGAACATCCTCCTGCAGCAAAGCCAGAGCATCTTCACCTTGGCCTTCTTCGGCCAATTGCAGCGCCTGCAACGCACGCAATCGATTACCCCACAGTACCGCTGCATAGTTGGGTATCGGCTCATCCAGACCAGGCCGTGCCACGGTATGCGGCGCATCAAGCATCAACAACTGCTGATAGCGCTGCAGCAGTTCACGGTGCTGGCTGAACCACGCTTGCCGTTGCGCAGGCTCTAGCCGCAACCGCTGCAAACAGCCCTGCGCACCGAGCACGCACAACGCCTGCCCCGGCATCGCCAGCGTGGATATGTCTGCACCAAGTTGTGGCTCCTGGCTAAGCAAACGCTGGTGATAGAGCGCCACACGCTTACGACCTTCAATCTGCGGGTCGCGACCAGCAAGCGCATCTATCCCCATAAGCTGGTAATAGGCGGGGCTTTCACCCGCATCGGCAGCCGCCTGCTCAAGCCAATCCTTGGCCTTTGGGCTTAACGCTTCATCGCGCGACCACAACCAACCAACGGTAACCAACAACGTCAGGCCCAACAGCGCCGAAACAGCCCACTTATTCATATGCAGCGTCCTGCTCCACGAACAGCCTCAGGGTTACTCGTGACCGATATAGAACAGCAGCTCGCGGCGCTGCGGATGATCTTTCAGCCAGCTGCGAATATCGTCCGCGCGGGCAATGGCTTCATCCCCGACCAGGCGGGTGAAGCGTTGCCGCCGTGCTTCCTCGGAAGCTTGCTGGCGTACCTTGCGCTGCCAGGCTTCGGTGAAGATGCTCGGCATCTTGTGACTGAGTTCCAGCGCCTTGAGCAGCTGCCACTCGCCGTTATCCAGCCAGGCTTCATCACAGCTGCCGCACAGATCCAGACGGTTACCGTGGGTGCCGCTGATCTGGAACTTGCTCATCAGCTTGGCGCATTTGGGGCAGCTCAGGGCCTGCTGGCTTTCGCTAGCGGCCTCAGCTGCAACCTGCGTCTGCGGCTCATCATTCTGCGGCTGGCGCTCAGCCCAGTCGCGGTAATACAACAAGGCCACCAAAGCGCCGGAACACTGCGGGCAGCCGTGAGCCAGCAGGCCGTCATCCAGCTTGGTTGGTTGCAACGTGGTGGTACGGCAGGCAGGACAATGCATAGGAATTCCTTTTCGGGTTGGAGTGCGCGGACGCTAAAGCAACTGCTCAACGGCGACAAGCCCAGCGCCAAGAACTGTGCGGCAATCGGTTAAGCTCTGCACTCTGCCGCCGGAGCCGCCATGATCGACCTCTTCGATATATTTCTGCTGATGCTGTTCGCCACCGCCTGTGCCTGGCTGTGGCATGCCCATGGCCTACGCGAACGTGCGTTGACCCTGGTACAGCAGCACTGCGCCAAGGCCGATGTGGAATTGCTCGATGGTAATGTCGCCCTGCGCCGGCTCGCCTTGCTACCCGATGCACGCGGGCGCAAGCGGCTGGCGCGGGTGTATGGCTTCGAATTCACGGTCACCGGCGAACAGCGGCATATCGGCAGCATCACCCTGTTTGGCAAACAGCTGGGGCGCATCGAGCTGGCTCCGCATCCTTTTCGCGAACCGCCGGCGCCCAGCGCTAAGGTGATTGAAATGCAGCAGTGGCGCAGTCAGCGTCAGGATTCGGATAACAGCACGCAGCATTAAGGCCGACTAGTCGACGTCCGGATCAGCCAGAAATGCCAGGATCTGCTGCCATTCGGCGCGGCAGCCGTAGGTCATCGGGCGGCGCAGCAAACGGCATTTCAACCGGTGCCAGCGCCCGCCCAACTGATTGCTCCGGCACCCGGCAAACAGCCATTGCGGCTCGAAACCTTCCCACACCCCGGCAACCGCCCAGTGGTTAAGCCAGACCTGCGGCGCCACCTCATAGCCGTAGATCTGCTGCAACTCATCCAGACTCAAGCCACTGACGCGCAGCCGCGTGGCGATATGCCGGAGCGCCAACTGATCCAGCTCAGTGTCCAGCCACAGCTCGGAGAGCGCCAGCCAGACATCCTCGCGGCAGCTCATCGGGCTTAGTCGCGCTGCAACAGAAAGTGCACCACACGTGCGGCGCTGTCAGCCGGGTGCTCCTGCATAAAACAGTGCCCGCCTGGCACCACATGGGCGCTGACCTGAGCATTGCTGGCGCACCAGCGCGCCACCGACTTGGCAACAAAGGGGTAGCTGCGCTGCCCGTAAAGTACCTGAGTCGGCGTGGTCACCTTGGCCAGCGACGGCCATAGGCGCTTGGGAAAGGAGCTGAAGATGTCGGCTTCACGGCTCGGCCGGCAACGCAGCTCGGCACCCTTGTCGCTGTCTTTCAGCGCGTGTTGGATATAGGCGGCAAACGCCTCTTCGGTCCAGCCGCGGAACATCCCACGGCCATGCAGTGCAGCGTGGGCGGCGGCGCGGTCCGGCCAGCTGCTGCGGCGCTTGAGCGCCTTGCTGGCCAGGGTGGTGCGGCGAATTAAACCGACCACATCGGACAGCGCCATCACTCCAATCATCGCCGGGCTGAACAGCACTGGATCGAGCAATACCGCGCGGCTAAACAGCTGCGGCTGCTGGGCCAACATCAGGCTGGTCAGCACCCCGCCAAAGCTGTGGCCCAGAGCAAACACCGGCGCATCGGCAAAGCGCTCACGGCCAGCAGCAAACGCCTCCAGCGCCAGCTCGGCACTGCGATTCCAGCCATGGAAGCGCCCGCCGTGATCACTCTCACCATGGCCTTGCACATCGCACAGCCACAGATCGAAATCCTCGGCCAACAGCGCCAGCATCGGCGTATACACCCGCCCGCAATAGCCGTTGCCATGCAGAAAATGCAACACGGGCTTGCCCGAAGGCGGCGTATGCCAGCCACGCAGGGTAAAGCCAGCGCTGCTGTCGTGGGACCAGGGTTGAAGATTCATAACCGGCTCGCTGTCATCTGGCTCGCCAGTTTACTGCGCGCGCACCACAAAAAATTGCCTGGCGTAATTTTTGACTTCGCTCAGCAATGGCCCGCAGGGGGCCCGCCAACAATGGCAGGGCACAAAAACGCCGGGAGCGTTTTTGCGCGTAAGCCCCAAAGGGGTGAAGCACATGGATGTGCTGAACACAAAAAAATGGGCACCTGTAGGTGCCCGAATGTCCACACTCACCTTTTGCCCGACTACTGGCCGCGAATAAAGCGCTCCAGCAGGGCATTCAATTGCTCTGGCTGATCCAGCGGCGTGGCGTGCCCGGAATCGCTCACCACCTGCAATTCGGCATTACGCAGCGCCGCGACATAAGCCTGTTTGTAGGCCAGGGGCGTGTAATCACGGTCGCCGGCCACAATCAACATCGGGGTGTCGACGCCATTAACGGCCGGCAACGCCGACCAGCCGAGAATCGCGCGGATCGCATGCAGGTAAGACACAGGATCGTTCGCGCCGATACGCATAGCAGTACGCCGGCGCAGCTCGCTCTGCTCGGCATAGGGGAACAACTTGCGCGCCAGCAGACGACCCATGGCCTTTAAGCCGAACAGGCGGATCAGCGCCAGACGCAACAGCACCTTGCCGCGCAACGCCCAGGAATCCAGGGGGAAACTCGGCGCACTGTTGATCGCCACCAGACGCCCGACCAACTCTGGCTGCTGCGCCAGTAACTGGAAGCCGACCATGCCGCCCATGGAGATACCCACCAGCACACAGCCCTGAATATTCTGAATGCGAATAAACTCGCCAACATCCTCCGCCAGCTCGGCCACGCTGACCGGCCCGCGTAGAGGTTCGCTGGCGCCATGACCACGCAGATCGAGAGCGAACACTTCAGCAAAGCGCGACAGCGCCTCGATTTGCGGCTGCCAGTCCTGCCAGGATGAACCCAGGCCATGCAGCAACAGCACTGGCATACCCTGGCCTTTGCGAATATAAGCACAACGACCACTTTTCAATTGAATATAGTGCACAACTAAACTCCCTTTAATAATAACTATGGGGCACTAATAAACCTGTCCTCCTGAACCGCCGTGGTAATCAGGAAACAACTAATAAATATATTCAGATTGCCAACTTAGTTATTGCGTTGGTGTTTGCCTTATCCTGCCGAAAAACCTAGAATCGGCCTGCTTCGTATAGAGAGCTCCTTATGTACAGCATTTCCAGCCCGACTCAGGCTCGTAGTAAAAAAGCCTTGGAACGCTTCCTCAACGCGGCTGCCGAACTGCTTGCGGACAATCGCTTCGAAGACACCGGCATTTCCCAGATTGCGCAACTGGCCGAATCCTCGGTCGGCACCTTCTATCGCCTGCTGGGCGACAAGGACGTGCTGCTCTACGCCGTGCATGAGCGCTTCGTCGAGGAAGGCCGCAGCGCCATTGATGCGCTGGTCGCCGACCTCAGCCACAGCAACCTGTCGCTGGCCGAGCAAATCGAGGTGTTTATCCAAGGCATGATCGATCTGTTCGCCGGTCGCGAAGGCCTGCTGCGCGCCCTGGTTCGCCGCAGCTCGGCTGACCTGCAATTTCGCCAGCGCTTCCACCAGCTCAATGCCTATATTGGCCAGACCTTCTGCCGCATCGTCCTGGCCCGCCAGAGCGAACTCGGCCACCCGCAACCGCAACATGCCGCCGATCTTTCCGCGCATATGCTGCTGGCCAGCATGAATTACTTCACCATGGTCGGCACACTTGGTGAAACTCCCCGGGAAGTTATTCCCGGAGAACTTTCCAAGCTCATCTGCAATTATCTGGAAGTTGCCAAGCATTAACGTCGGCTGTCCCGGCGTAATTGTGCTGGGGTGAAGTCAGACGGTTTCAAGGCAATATCAAACTGATTGGCCGGCTCTTCATTGGACAACACGCCGATGACATAGCGGCCGCCGATCAAGTCATATACCGCATCGCCTTTGGTCCAGATCAGCGGCTGGTCATACAGGTTGATGGTGTAGGACTCGCCGACCCGCCACAGGGTGTCGCGATTGTCGTAGTGATCGACCACCAGGATTTGATAGCTGTCTTCATCGAAATACATATCGCGCTGTTTGTACTGATGGCGCAGGCCCGTCTTCAGCGTGGCGCGTACATGCCAGACACGGTGCAGCTCGTAGCGCAGCAGATCCGGATTGATGTGCCCGCGTTTGACGATGTCGCTGTACTTGTTGCTCTTGGCCGCCAGGCGATAGCTGTTGTAGGGCACGATGAGTTCTTTCTTGCCCATCAGCTGCCAGTCGTACTTGTCCGGCGCGCCGGAAAACATGTCGAAGTTATCCGTGGTGCGCATGCCGTCCGACGAGGTGCCGGGGGAGTCATAGGCCACGTTCGGCGCGCGCCGCACACGGCGCTGACCCGAGGCGTAGAGCCAGGCCAGGCGTGGTTCTTTAACCTGGTTGACGGTCTCGTGCACCAGCAGCTCGGTGCCGGCCAGACGCGCAGGAGCCAGAACCGACTGACGGAAGTAGAACAGCACATTGCCGTTGCTCTGGCTGTGATCGCCAGCGGCTTCGTTGAACAGGAACAGGTCCTCGATCTTGGTCATAAAGTAATCGCCGCCCGCTTGTGGCACCGCCTGGGCGTAGTAGCGTTTGACGCTGTCACCGCGATACCGCACCAGGTGGTTCCACAGTACCTCCAGCCCCGATTGCGGCAGCGGGAACGGCGTGGCCAGCTTGAAGTCGGCGATGCCGTTGCCGCCTTCGATCAGCTTGGCCGACGTCGCATTGTGCTTGGCCGCGGCATACACCTTGTCCGGGTAGGAGGCCGAGCGCCGAGTCGGGTATACGTTGAGTTTCCAGCTGTCGCTAAAGCGCGTGAGCATGGCCAACTGGCCGGGGCTGAGCTGCTCACGGTACTGCTCGGCATTCGCCGCCGTGATGCTGAACAGCGGTTGATCGGCGGCGTAGGGGTCGCGATAGCCTAGGACCGGATCATAGGCATTGGCATCACGGGGCAGGCCACCGTCCCAGGCCGGGATGGTGCCGGCGGCATTGCCGGCTTTCTCGGCACCGATGGGGGTCAAGTTCTGGCCGAGCTGCGCAGCCTTGGCTGCATCCACCTCGGCCTGGGCTTGCGCAGCGGTCAGCAGCAGAGCGCCGAACAGGCTGGCGCGCAACAATCCTGAAGTCTTCATGATGATCTCGTCCTAGAAACTGTATTTGATGTTGAAGCCGAGGTAGTCGCGGTCGCTGAGCTTGTTGGCCAAATCGCCGCCGCTGTAGCCGACATATTTGACGCCGACGGTCAGGGACTCCTGATAGATCGCGTCGACACCCAGCGAATAGCTTTTACGCTCTTCCAGCAGGCCGTTGGTCAGCTGCGGCGCGACGCCATTGATGCCGTACTGATAGCTGACGCTGGGCACCAGATTGACCACGTTGAACACGTTGCTGTAGGTCAGCGACAGGCTGCTTTGCGCGCCCCAGGCACTGGACGTGGCGCCGTAGTAGTCGACATCCGACTCCAGCCCCTGCACCCGGCTGCCGACCACCTCGCTCATCAACGTGGCAGAGTCGGCACCGAGCAGACCGTTAAAGCTGTAAATACCAACCAGCGAGGCTTGCCACATGGCCTTCTCGCGGAAGCCATCGAGACGAGTGCCGGGGGCGATGCCTTGGGCCATGCCAGTCAATGCAGTCGGTAGATACTCACCCAGGCCCAGAGCAATCGGCGCATTCGGCCGATAGCTGAGTTCACCAGCTACCGAGAGACCGTTGAGGAAGCTGTCGCCGCCGATGCTGGTGTTAAAACTCATGCCATAGAGGTGGCGCTTTTCCAGATATTCAGCGTAATAGTTGGCGCTATTGGCCACGGGCAGAATCGTAGGGCCGAGCCCCGGCAGATTGACCAGCCCCAGCTGCGCTACGCTCATGCCAAGCATCGGCACGTTCATGTTGTAACGCAGATAATAGAAACCCAATTCGCTGTCGTTCAGCTCTGGCACCATCCAACGCATGGCCACGCCGAACTGCGCGGCATCATCGGCTTTTACATCTTTACCGCGAGGCATATAGGTGGTCGGCAAGTAAGCGCGTGCATCAGCAAAGATTGGCAGCGCTGGCAAGCCGTTGGCAAAGGCCTGAGCCGCTGCCGGGCTATCGAAAGCTATGCCACCGGTTAAGGGCTCCTGCAGCGGCGGCAACATCAGATAGTCACAACCGCCGCCCAGCACATCCAAGGTGGAGAAGTAGGTGCCGCAGGGGTCGATCTTGGTCTCTTCCCAGGCACTGCCCGGCTGCCAATAACCCTCAATCGACAGGCCTTCACTCAGCTCGAATGAGGCATAGCCCATCAGGGTCGGCATATAGGCTTCTTTCAGCTCGGAACCCGGCGCTCGCAGGGCGTTGAGGTCGACCGGGTTGGTTGCGCCGATACCGTTCTGATAGAACAGCCCTTCGCCCCAGTTGATCACCTGGCGGCCCAGGCGGACGTTGAGCGCGCGGTCGGCGACTGTCCAGCTGCCGTAGACGAATGCATCCAGCAGGTCGACGCTGGAGCCGGCATCGTCCAGGCCCTTGTTGGGAATCTCGCGGTGGCGGCGATCATCGTCCTTCAGCTCGAAATCGTAGAAGCCACGGGCGCGCAGAAAGATGCCGTAGTTGTCCTGAAAATTCAGGTCCATCTCGGTGACCACCTTAGTCACTTCCGAGAACAACTCACCTTTCTTGAAGTTGAGATTGCCGTCATCGGAGTTGATCAGGCCGCTGTTATCGCCCCTGCCACCGTTGGCGCGGGCGATCAGGCGGCGGTCCTGACTCTCCATGCGGTAATTCACCCCGTAAGACAGGGTGGTATCCAACGACAACGCCCAATCCCCCGAGCGCGCCTGAAAGGCATCTGCCTGGCTGGCCGCCAGCAATGCCAAGCAACCTGCCGTCCATGCTGATCTCTGTGTCGCCACGACGATCTCCTGCTGTATTGTCTTTATCGGAACCGGAACATCGGTTCCGATAAAGTAGTAGCAAACACGCCTTTTGGCAAGCCCAGAAAAAATTGTCTGGAGCAATTTTTAACCTCGCGCAGCGACGGCCCGCAGGGTGGCCGCCATGGATGGCAGGCCATAAAAGATTTTTTCTTCTCGTAGATGGCCTGCGCTAGACAGATCGCCGCGCTGCAGCAGGCAGATTGCGTGACTTCGTCAACTTGACGGAATCGGAATTCAGGTTTCTATTTACTTCGCGAATGCAGGGAATCACCCATCACCGTCAGGAGGACGCCCCTATAAAAAACCAATAAGAAACTGGAGAAAGCACATGTTTACTGCCAAGCAAAATGTGCGTCGGCTGGGCCTGATCGCCCTGTTGACGTGCCTGTTTACAAGCCCAAGCTGGGCAGACTCACCCTGCAGCGAGCGCAAGAAGACCCTGCTGCTGCCCGGCAAGATCAGCTGCAGCCACCAATCCACCTGGATCAATTCGGGCGTGCTGGCGACCCGCAAGGTGATCTACCAACGCCCTTCCGGCACCCCGCCGCCAGGTGGTTGGCCGGTAGTGGTGTTCTACCAGGGCTCGTTCTTTGCGCTAGATAATTTTGTTTATTACAGCAATGCCTGGCTGGGCAAGCTGTACAACGAAGGCAAGACCATCAAGACCCTGCTCGATAACGGCTACGCGGTGATTGCCCCCAGCGCGCCAGCAGACCTGTTCTGGCACACCAATATCCCCGGCCTGTCCGGGGCGCTCTATGAAACCAGCAGCGACTTCACCTTCCTGACCAACCTGTTTCAGGCCATCGACAACGGCCATTTCGGCCCCTTGAACGGCCAGCGCAAGTACGCCACCGGCATCTCCAGCGGCGGCTACAACACCAGCCGCATGGCCGTCAGTTTCCCCGGCCAGTTCAAGGCGCTGGTGGTGCACTCCGGCTCCTACGCGACGTGCAGCGGACCCATCTGTTCGGTGCCGGACAGCCTGCCAGCCGATCATCCACCGACCTACTTTATCCACGGTTTTGCCGATGCCGTGGTGCCTTGGTGGAGCATGGACATGTACTACGACCGCCTGCTTTATCAAGGCATCCCCACCGGTCGTTACACCGAGCCACTCGGCCAGCATGAGTGGTTCGACGCATCGCCCGGCAAGACGCTGGCCTGGTTCAATGCCTACCCCTGACCCCTCACCATGCGGCCGGGTAGATGCCCGGCCGCCCCTCAGGAAAACCCTATGAATCACCCATACCTGCGCCTGCTTTACGCGCTGGCAGGCCTGCTCGCCTGCTTCAACAGCTACGCGGCAAGCACCCAACCAGCCATACAACTGCAGCAGATACGCCTTGATCTCAGTGGCTCATTGGGCGACTTCTACCTGCTCTATGGAGTCGACAGCGACCCGGCGCACCTGGCGTCGGTGCAGCAGCGCGTGACCCAGACCGAACAACGGCTTAACCAGCTTGCTGCACCAGCGGACAGCGGCGGACTGAATACCCTGCAGCAGCTACGCCAGCAATGGCCGGCGTATCGCACGCTGCTGCAGGAGATGGCGCACAGCCTGCAGCAACAGCAGACCCCAAGCGGCGGGGCGATTGCCGAACTGATCCAGTTAAACCGCCTGCTGACGCGCCTGAGCGACACCTTGAGCGTCTATTACCCAGCGCCGTCAGACTCGCTGGCGACAACCAGCCAAGCGCTGGCCATGCAGCTGCAAACCCTTACTACCGATTACCTCGCACACAGTGTCGGAGCCAATGCCCTGGGCGGCGACAACCCGGCGCTGGATGTGCAGAGCAAGACCTTTAGCCAAGGTCTGCAGCAAGTGCAAAAGATGCACACAAGCCCCGAGGCACAGGCGCTGCTGCAGAGCATTGAACGCAAATGGCGTTATATCGAGCCGTCGCTGCAGCATTACCAGCAGGACAACGTGCCCACGCTGGTCAATCGCTACAGCCGGCGGATCATCGACGACCTGCAGCAGTTGCCCACACTTGGCAAAACCGCCCCCTAAGAATCTGACCAGCAGAGCCTTATCACAGCAGACAGGCCGCGAACCCAGCCTGCAACGCCGGCACATCCTGCGCCTCGCTGAAGATCAGCTCCAGCCGCGAGTCATTGCGCCATTCGCTGTTTTGCCAGTGCAGCGCCTGGCCATTCAGGGCATTGGCTGATAGCCAGCCGGCGTTGGTGTGCAGCACTAGCTTGGCGCGGCGCCAGGGCAAACTGCTCAGCCACTGTTGTACGCGCATCAGCTCGAACTGCTGGCTGGGATGCCAGCGCCAACCGATGCTCCAGCCTTCTGCCTGCTGTTGCACCTGGCAGATCGGCTCGCGTGGGCTGCGCCACAGTTGTGGCAATGGCGCAGCTGCCGTGGGCAGGTTATCCGGCGTAGCGTCGCCATCGGCCTGGGCGCTAAAGCCGGGCAGCGCTGCGAGCGGCAATGCACCCTGACTGGTCCAGTAAATCGGGCGCGCGGGCAGCTGCGCCTGAATGCGGGCCTTGGTTGCTTCATCCAGGTCTTCGGCCTTATTCAATAGAAGCAGCCCGGCGCGGCTAAGCGTCGCCTGCTGGCTCTCCGGCAGCGCTTCACCCGCAGCAAGGGCCTGAGAATCCAGCACCAGCAACGGCTCCTGCACCGCCAATACCCCGGCCCAGGGCATTTCGCGCAGCTGTTCGAGCAGTACCAGAGGATGGCCGAGGCCGGATGGTTCGATCAGCAGGCGATCGGGTTTGGCTTGGCGCAGCAGGCGGCTGAGGCCGACCTGGAACGGTACGCCGTTAACGCAACACAGGCAGCCACCCGCCACTTCGCCCAAGGCAATGCCGTCGTCATCAGTGGTCAGCAGCGCAGCGTCCAGGCCAACCAGGCCGAACTCGTTGATCAGCACTGCCCAGCGTTCATCAGCCGGGCGCTGCGCCAGCAGATTACGGATCAGGCTGGTCTTGCCGGCGCCGAGCGGCCCAGCAATTACATGGGTGGGGATATTTTTCAGCATGATCGGCGCTTGCCACTGTCCATCGAGAAGGAGATTTCGGCTGCGGCCATTCTAACGGCGTACAGCATCGGAGAATGCGGCCCTACACAGACTGATTAAAAACAGCATGCTAGAGTCGCCGACATATTTTCAGAGGGTCAATTGATGCGCGTTTTTCTGCTGCTAAGCCTGTTCACATTGTCCGGCCTGGCCTGGGGAGAAGCCTGTGTGGTTCATAGCCAGGCCGAGCGCCTGGATGTGAAGGTCTGCCAGCAGAACCGCAGCATTCCGCCCAACCTGTTCCGCACCGGCTTCTGCCAACCGCAGCTGAAAGGGCAGAAGGTCGAAGTGGAGTTTGTCGAGCAGTGCCCGATGGGCTCGTTTGGCGTATGCCGCAACGCCACGGTCGGCGGCACACCCTATAAGCAGGATGTGCACTACTACGGCGTTGCCAGCGACGCCACCTACCTCAAGCCCTTCTGCGAGCAGCAGAGCAAGGGTGTATGGATGGCGCGCTAACCGTCATCAAAGCGTAACCCTGTCTATGTTCTAGTGGCCTTGGGTACCTCACCCCTGCATACCGGGTCACGCGCCGGTGTGCCTTTCTGGTGCTTAAGGCTGCTTTCCCCGCAGCCTATTTTTTTGCCTGAAATTCAAGCCAGCCAGTCCAGGGTCAAGAGCAATCGACGCTCACCGGCCGGTGGTTGCGGCGAGCGGTGGATCAAGCCGCCGCCCTCATTGCCGATCCATTTCTCGCCCTTGGCCAGCAGTACATGGCCGGCTTGGGCGCGTTCGATCAGCGCGGCATCGCTGGGTTCGGCGGCCGGGTCGCCGAGACGACGACGCGCCATTACGCCCTCCTGCAGCCACTCACTGCCAACCCCGGCGTAGCTGGTAATCAGCCGTACCGGCACATGATCAACGTGAAAACGCGGGCATATGGCCTTGTCGAGAATGCGTAGGCGCAGGCCGATGCGTTTGGCGTCGAACAGGCAGGCAAAAGCGCTGACCAGCCAGCTGACATCCTGCAGAAAGGCCGCCTGGCCTGGCAGATCGCTGTAGCCATCGACCAGGCCACTGAGGTTCGCCTCGCTCTCCGGACTGGCCAATTCCAGCACCATGGACTGGCCCAGCGGCCCGCCCTGAGCTAACAGAACGTTGGCGAAATCGCTGATCTGCGCCGGCAACTGACGCTGCCAGACAGCCAAATTGACCTCGTCGCGCAGCACCTCGCCGAGCACATCGATCTGCTCGCTGCTGACCTGTTGCAATGGCTGACGCAGCAAAGGCGCCAGCATCAGGCGGCCTCCTCATGCCAGGGGCCGAAGGGGTCGGGCAGCGCCTGCCAGGCGTCCACGCCCAGTGCCATTTCCGCATCGGTCAGCAGGCAGGCATCCAGTTCGGCGGTCAGCTGGGTGAAGTCGATGTTCTGGCCGATAAACACCAACTCCTGGCGGCAGTCACCGGTCTGCGTCTGCCAGTTTTTCATGATCGCCTGCAGGCCTTCCTCATCCTGCGGCCACTGACTTTTCGGCACGAAGCGCCACCAGCGCCCGGCAAAACCGTGGCGCATCAAACCGCCAGCCTGAGACCAGCTGCCGGCCTCCTGGTACTTGCTGGCCAGCCAGAAGAAGCCCTTGCTGCGCAGCAAGCGGCCATTGGTCCATTCGCGATTAATAAAGTTGAAGAAGCGCTCGGGGTGCAGCGGCTTGCGCGCTCGGTAAGCCGTGGAAGCAATGCCGTATTCCTCGGTTTCCGGGATGTGCTCGCCGCGCAGCTCCTTGAGCCAACCCGGTGCCTGGGCGGCGCGTTCGAAGTCGAAGCGGCCGGTGTTGAGGATTTTCTCCAGCGGCACGGCGCCCATGGCCATCGGCACGATTTCGGCGTGGGTATTGAGGCCCTTGAGGATGGCCATCAACTCTTCGCGCTCGTGGCTGCTGATCAGGTCGATCTTGCTCACCAGCAGCACATCGGCGAATTCCACCTGCTCGATCAGCAGGTCGGTGATTGAGCGCTCATCTTCTTCGCCGAGGGTTTCGCCACGGCTGGCCAGGCTTTCGGCTTCGTGGAAATCGCGCAGAAAGTTCACCCCGTCGACCACCGTCACCATGCAGTCCAGACGCGCCACATCGGCCAGGCTCTGGCCGTCTTCGCCGCGAAAGGTGAAGGTCTCGGCCACCGGCAGCGGTTCGGAAATGCCGGTGGATTCGATCAGCAGATAGTCGAAGCGGCCATCGCGGGCCAGGCGGCCGACTTCTTCCAGCAGGTCTTCGCGCAAGGTGCAGCAGATGCAACCGTTGCTCATCTCCACGAGTTTTTCTTCGGCGCGATTCAGGCTGACATCACGCTGAACTTCGCTGCCATCGATATTGATCTCGCTCATATCGTTGACGATTACCGCCACTTTCAATCCCTGACGGTTTTTCAGGATGGCGTTGAGCAGGGTGCTTTTACCGGCACCGAGAAAGCCGGACAGCACAGTGACAGGAAGACGGTTGGGCATAACAGGTGACTCCAGCATTGATCAGACACGGCAAGCAATGCGTTATAACATAACACTTAATTTGTTTAACGGAAGATCGGTTGCCGCTGAATGACCTGCCCTGCTCACGCACCAAGCGTGCGAAAACAGGCTGAGAGCCAGCATCCATAGGGGTTTCACGTGGAACCGCTGAATATGCCTGGGCATTTCCGCCTGCCTAGCTGGCAGTGGCTTAGTCGCAACAGCCTGGCGAACCTGGCAAGCTTGTCGGCATAGCTCACTGCCTTTTCGATGCCAGCCATGCCAACGCCAAACCTTAGCTTGCGCGCCTACCAAGCCCAGGACCTGCCAGCCATAGTTGCGCTGTTTCAGGCCTCGGTAAGCCAACTGACCGCGCAGCACTACGACGCAACGCAGCGACAAGCATGGGCGCCGGCGACTGCGGATATGCCTGCCTGGCAAACACGTTTAGCGTCACTTGAACTGCTTATCGCCGAAGATGGCCAAGCTATCGCCGGTTTTATCGGCTTTAGTTTTGATGGTCATATCGATCTGCTATTCACCGCACCCGGCTTTGCCCGCCAAGGTGTCGCCAGCGCCTTGTATGCCGCAGCCGAACAGCGTCTGCAGATGGCGGGTGTGCGTGAGCTGCATACCGAGGCCAGCCTGGTGGCCCAGGCGTTTTTTGCTCGTCAGGGATTTTCTGTGCTGCAGGCACAGACGGTGACGCGCGGCGCTGTTAACTTGCCGCGCATGCTGATGCGCAAAACTCTGGAGCCGCGATGAACACCCTGACGATTATCGTGCTGGTAGCCGTGGTGCTGGCCGCCTGCGCCCTGGCCCTGTGGAGCTGGCACAACCAGCGCAAGCTGGAGAAGCTGGATGAACGGATCAACCGGCAGAGCGAGCTGATCGAACAGCTCGACAGCGTGCTGGAAAACCCGCAACTCAGCGAAGCCGAGCAGCTGGCGAAAAGCGAAGCCTTGCTGGCCAAGCTGCAGGAAACTCGCAAGCCGTAAGCCCGAACGCTTGGCCGCGATCAGACGACGCTAATCCATCCTCGTAGGAGCGGCCTTGGCCGCGATGTTGTTGCATTGACCGTGATCGCGGGCAAGCCCGCTCCTACAAAAGCATGCGCCACCGAGCCGAACCGCGCTCTACCAACCACCGCCCCCCCCGCCACCACCGCCTCCGCCGGACGAACCTCCCCCGGATGAACCACCGCCACCGCCCGATGAACTGCTCGATGGCGGCGATGAGGCCAGTGCCGTGGCGCTGCTCAGGCCAGCCGCCAGAGCGGCGCTCATGGCCAGCGGGGTGCTGAAGCTACTGCGGCTGTGGTACCACTCCGGTTGATAGTCACGCTGCGCCGGGTCGATCAGGCCGCTGGCCAGCGCCGCGCTAAAGCGTGCACTCCACTTGTCTTCCACACCCAAAGCCATGGCGTAAGGCAGGTGTTTTTCGTACAGCGCGATGCTCATCGCCGGGGCATTGCCGGCCAGCGCCAGGGCATCGCTTTCCGCCAGTTGCAGGTAGTCGCGATAGCCTTCCAGCTGATCGAGCAAACGCCGCCCTTCGACCGATGGCGCCGGCAGCAGGTAATAAAACAGCACCACCACCAGCACATACATGCAGAGCAGCAGCAAGGCCGGCACGGACGCCGCCTCGCTGAGCATCCACAAGCCAATCGGTACCGGCCAGATAAACATCAAACCTGCCAGGCTCAGGCCGATCTTCTTACCCCAAGTGGGTTGTTGCCAGGCCATGCGCAGCACAAACAGCGACGGCACGCCAAAGCCCAAGGTAAACATCACACCCGCAAATCCGCCGGCCATCTCGTCCGCGCCGCGGGCCCCGGCAAACACCATCAACAGACAGGCGACAATCGCCCAGAACAGCCCCCAAGCCCAGATGCCGCGGTTATGGCTGAACCAGTGCTTGCCCTCGCTCTTAAGGTGGTTGATCACATGCTCTTGAGCCGCCACCAGTCGGCGCTCGTAGCGAGCGCCAAGGACCAGTGGCTTGCTGTCCTGACCTTTGGGAAACAACAAAGCCAAAGGCTCACGCTCATTGGCCGGCGGCTGATCAGGCTGCGCAGCGCCCAGGGTGACCACAAAGCCATCGGCCCTGGGCCTGTCCTTCAGTTGAATCAGCCGGCGTATGGCCCAATCGGTGAAGCACACACTGAGCACTCGCGCCGAGTCGTAGTCGCCACGCAACCCGCGATGCCAGAGGTAGCCAGCCTGCACCGCGCTCATGCCCTGCGGCGCATCGAACAGTGGAATGATCAGACCTTTTTTAGGGTCGCGGCCAACCCGATCCCAGGCGCGCAGATAGAAAATCACCAGGCCGACCAACAGCAGCGCGCCCAGGCACAGACCGAGGTTATCCAGCAGCAGATAACCCAGGCGCTGCACCGCACCTGGCCGCGCTACCAGGCCCGCCGGCCAATCCACGGCAACCGTCAGGCCGTTATAGGCCGGCAAGGCTTGCGTAGTGACCAGGCGCAGGTAGTCGTCGCGCTGCTCGACCACCTCGTACGCCTTGCCCTGCTCACCGTCTGCTCCGGTATAGGCGGCCAAATCGCCAATCCGCGCGCCCGGCGGCAGCTGGACCTCCACCGAGGCCTGAAGAATCGGGAACACCCACTGATTACCGGTGACGTTCCAGTACAGCTCGTCTCTGTTGGCGTGATGCAACAGCTGCCGTTCGACCCGATAACGCAGCTCGTACTGATAGCGCCCCGGCTGCAGCAGGTGGTCCGCCGAACCAATGTAATAGCGCACCCAGGCGCCGTTGCGCTCGGTGGTCACGTTCTCCACCTGGCCGTCACGGGTCACGCCCAGCAACGTGATCGGCCCACTCTTGTGCAAGCCCAGCGCCATCTCATAACTGACCGGCAGATCACGGTAGATACCGCGCTTGATCTGCTCGCCCTCGGCCTGCACGGTAAGCCGCTCGGTCACCAACAGATTTCCATCCGCCTGCACCTGCAGGGTCACGGCAAAGTCTTCAATCACCTCGGCGGCAGTTGCCCACAGCGGCAGCAAGCACAGACTCAAAAGGGCAAAACGCAGCACTCGCAGCATGTCAAAACTCCATTTTTGGCGACTGGGCGTCACGCGGGTCATCCAGGCTGAAGTACTCCGCCTGGGTAAAAGCAAAGGGCCGCGCCACCAGATTGCTCGGCACCGACTCAACCAGCACATTCAGCTCGCGCACTGCGCCGTTGTAGTAACGCCGGGCCATCTGGATATGGTTCTCGACGTCAGTGATATTGCGCTGCAGGTCGAGGAACTGGCCGTCGGCCTTGAGCGCCGGGTAATCCTCGACCAGGGCAAACAGCTGGCGCAGTTGAGTGCCCAGATGCGCCTCCACCGGTGCCCGCTCGCCCAGTGGCGAATCGGCCAGCTGCACCGCGCGCATGCGCTCCTGCACCAACGCCTGCAGGGTGTCCTGCTCGTAGTTCATGTACCCGCGCACGCACTCGACCAACGCCGGAATCAGGCTGGCGCGGCGCTTGAGCTGCACGTCGATACCGCTCCAGGCCTCGGCCACCCGCGCGCGGTTGAACACCAGGCGGTTGTAGTAATAAATCGTCAAACCAGCGAGCGCCAACAGCAGCGCCAGCACTGCCCAGAATCCCACCCCTTGCATAGCCACTCCTTGATAAAAACCCGCTGATCGCCTGCGCTATCCGCTTACCACCTCACACCATAGCCGCCACCGACCGCGCCTGCCGGCACACCCAGTAACGCCAGCAGGGCGGACAGCCCCTGGCAATCGCCGTATCCTCTAGTGCCTGTTACTGCGAGGCACCCCATGCAAATCGAGTTACTGGAGATCCGCGACCACCTGCAGCGCTTCCCGCCCTTCGATGCGCTGCCCGAGGACAACCTCGACGCCATCGCCCGGCAGGTCGAGGTGGCCTACTTCAAGGCCGGCAGCGACATTCTCCAGTACGGTGCGGCGATTCATGAGCTGCACTATGTGCGCAGCGGCGCGGTGGAAATCTACCGGCGCAACGGCGAGCTGTACAACCGCCTGAGCGAGGGCGATATCTTCGGCCAGGCCGGCCTGCTGCGCAGCAACAAGGTGCGCTTTCCGGCGCGGGCGATTGAAGACAGTCTGATCTACTTTATCCCCGCCACCCTGTTCGCCCAGCTGTGCGAAGAGCACGACGGCTTTGCCGAATTCGTAGAGGCCGAAGGCCAGTCGCGGCTGAAATCCGCGGTGGAAAGCCAGGGCCAGGCCAGCGAGCTGATCCAGCTCAAGGTGCGCAAACTGATCTCGCGTCCGCCGGTCTGCGTCAGCCTGGATACACCGGTGCAGCAGGCGGCCCAGCTGATGACCGAACAGAGCGTGTCCTCGCTGGTGATTGTCGAAGGCGATGCGCCCGGTGCGGCGATGGTCGGCATCCTCACCGACCGCGACCTGCGCACCCGCGTGCTCGCCGCCGGGCTTGCAAGCAGCACCGCGGTCAGCCAGGTGATGACCCCCGAGCCCTTCACCGTGCAGGCCGATGACAGCGTGTTCGAGGCCATGCTGTGCATGCTGCGCCACAACATCCATCACCTGCCGGTGGTGCAGCGCCGCCGGCCGATTGGCCTGATCAACCTCAGCGACATCATCCGCTACGAGTCGCAGAGCAGCCTGTACCTGGTCAACTCGATCTTCAACCAGCCGAATGTCGCCGGCCTGCAGAGCCTGCTGGCGGATCTGCGCGGAACCTTTGTGCGCATGGTCAACGAGCACGCCACCGCGCATATGGTCGGCAGCGCCATGGCCGGCATCGGCCGCGCCTTTACCCAACGCCTGCTGGAACTGGCCGAACAGAAACTCGGCCCGCCGCCGGTGCCCTACTGCTTTATGGTCGCCGGCTCCATGGCCCGCGACGAACAGCTGCTGGTCACCGATCAGGACAACGCTCTGGTGCTCGATGACCGCTTCGACCCGGCGCAGCATGACGGCTACTTCGCCGCCCTCGCCCAATTTGTCAGCGACGGCCTGGCCGCCTGCGGCTACAGCTACTGCAAGGGCGGCATCATGGCCAGCAACGCCCAGTGGCGGCAGCCGCTGAGCGTCTGGCGCGGCTATTTCAGCCAGTGGATCGACCAGCCCAAGCCGCAAACCCTGCTGCACAGCTGCATCTTCTTCGACCTCGACGGCGTGTATGGCGAGATCGAACTGGTGGAAAACCTCAAAGACCTGCTCGCGCAGAAGGCCAGCAGCAACCCGGCCTTCCTCGCCGCCCTGGCGCGCAACGCCCTCAACCGCACGCCTCCGCTGGGCTTCTTCCGCACCTTTGTGATGGAAACCGACGGCCAGCAGAAGAACATCATCAACCTCAAGGGCCGTGGCACCGCGACGCTCACCGACCTGATCCGCGTGCACGCCCTGGCCTGCGGCAGCAAGGCGCAGAACTCCCTGGAGCGCCTCGACGCCATCGGCAAAACCAAACTGCTGCAGCCCGAAGCCATCAGCCAGCTGCGCTACGCCCTGGAATTTCTCAGCCTGGTACGCGCCCGCCACCAGGCCATGGCCGCCGCCGACGGCGCGCAGCCAAACAACTACATCGAGCCGGAAAAAGTCTCCGCCAGTGATCGGCACAACCTCAAGGAAGCCTTTCAGGTGATTAGCAATGCGCAGAAATTCCTGCGTTTCCGCTACCCCGCGCAACCGGGCCAAAGCCTGTGACGGCGCCCACCGCGCCACTGGACTGGGCCGCGCGCTTTACTGAACTTGCCGCCAACGCCCGCGACCCACGCCTGCAAGCCTTCTACCAGGCCGGCTGCGTAACCGCCGATACCCCGCTGGAGCAGGTGCCGCTGCTGGCCCTGGACGTGGAAACCACCGGCCTGGACGCCAATCAGCACGCCATCGTCAGCCTCGGCCTGCTGCCTTTCAGCCTGCAACGCATCCGCTGCGGCGCCGCGCGCTACTGGGTGGTCAAACCGGCCAGCGAGCTGAGCGGCGAATCGGTGACCTTCCACCACATCACCCACTCGGACATCCGCCATGCGCCGCGCCTGGGGCAGATACTCGACGAGCTGCTGACCGCCATGGCCGGCAAGGTGATGGTGGTGCATTACCGCAATATCGAGCGCAGCTTTCTCGACCAGGCGCTGCGTCAGCAATTGGGTGAGGGTTTGCAGTTCCCGGTGATCGACACCATGCAGCTAGAGGCGCGCCTGTATCCCAAGCGCCAGCCGGGCTGGTTGGGCCGCTTGTTGGGCCGCCAGCCGGTGTCGATCCGTTTGGCTGACAGTCGCCTGCGTTACAACCTGCCGATGTACCAGGCGCACCATGCGTTGACTGATGCGCTGGCAACGGCTGAGTTGCTGCAGGCGCAGGTGGCGACACGGTATTCGGGGGATACGCCGGTGGGGGAATTGTGGAGTTGAGGCCGCTTTGCTCCCCTCTCCCGTTCACGGGGCGAAAGCGGGAAAAGCGAAGCACTGCTTCGCCCGCTAGAGCGGGGGCCGGGGGAGAGGGCGCTTTTCGTGTTCGGCATTACAGCGCGTGTGCTGATGGTTCGTGTTGCGCCCCCTCGGGCGCGTCACTTTCTCTTGCTGCGCACAAGAGAAAGTAACCAAAGAGAATGCGCCCCTGCATCCGGGTTTCGCTGCGCTCAACTTCCCTCTCTCCGGTGCCGCTCCGGGGGCCGGCGTACATGGACCATCCTTGGCCCATTACGCCTCTCGCCGCATCCATGCGGCTCGTCCCCCTACGCAACACCTCCGCTCGGCCTCCTGACGGGGACTTGGCGCGCGGCTGGTGTTTTGGTGGGTGACGGAAAAAGCCAAGGCAAAGCGTGTCCGCATTCCCGCCATGGACAGCCTCAGCATGAATGAACTAGCTTCTGGCTCATGCCTGCCAGCATTTCGCCAGTAGCTCGGGCTGTCGCGTTTACCTCTAAGTACTGTCGCGTTGCTAAGAACACCCAGCACAGAATCAGCAGATGACCAAGAAATTTATGCGAAACATACCGCGACATGCGCGTCGCATAATTACTATTTAAATTATCAAGAGAAACCATGGACAAGCTTAAGAGATACGAATTAATAAATCAGTTGCTTATCTTAGAAAAATTATACCCTGAAGAGGCTGACTACTATTCAAGAAATAGAAAAGCTCTTGAGAATGGGTATGAGCTTCATTATTCCTGGCTAACAGAAAATATCAATGACGGATTGTCAGAAGAGCAATGTAAGGAAGTTCTGGACATCCTTGATATGTATCGGTCAATCACTTTTTCATGGCAACGATTGCATGACGGCGAAGAAATTCCTGAAAATCTTAAGTTCCGCGGCTTCGATGGAAATAATGAAACAGAGTTAATGGGGTACGTTCAATACTTTATTATAGAGCTTGATCGATTTGAAGAGCTAAAGTATGGAAAAGAACACCCTTACTTTAATAGCCACCACCCCACACTTGAAATGTACAGAAGAATGCTCACGATTTGGAAGGAATATGATTTCGACCTAACGAATGAGCAAATCGCCTCAATAATGGAGGCATAAATGGATATTGCAATGGCAGCACTGTCCATAATAGGAACAATTGCATCTTTCTATGGCGCATGGATCGCGTGGAAACAAGCAGGTATATCTAAGTCAGCAGCTGAGTTGGCGAAAAGAATCAAAGACCAGCTAATAAATCATCGCAAAACTTCAGAGCTTTCTGAGCTTCAAGTTTACATAGAGTCGACTAAAAGAACATTCCTCAAGTACGGCTCATCCAAACCGTCTAGCCTTGCAGGAATAAATCATAGCGCTGATGCTGAAGTGGCTTTAGAATTTATTCATAAGCTAAAGTCACTGCGAGATTACTTTTCCGCCACAGAAGGAAACGCCGCAGACGATGCATTTGAAGAAATTAACAGCGAACTCGTTAGTTTCCGCTCTGCGAAAAGCACAAGAGACATTTCGGATATTGGCGCATCTATATTAAACAAGGTTGTAGCATTTTCACCAATACTGAAAAAAGAATTTACTGAGCAGAAGGAAAGCTCGGTTGATTGAATGTAACAACTGGTTCAAACCAGCTCGCTGGGACGGGCTAAAGCCCGGCCCTTAACCAAACGCTATGAACACAATCAAAATTGGTGAATCATGATCCTCTCCACCAAAACACTCGAAAACCTGAGAGACATGATCAATGAACGCACTGAATATCGATCAGGGCCAAAGATAGTTCAATTTTTCAATCAATTCGGTTTCAGCGACACCTATGGCCAAGGTTTCCCATCTCGCTGGATGTATACCGACGAGCGACTGTCTAGAATCAATGGAACACCGGAGCTTGATAAGTGCATTAAGCAGCTTTTTGCGCCAATAAATTTTATCGACCGCATTCAGGAGCTGAACGACCTTATAAATGAATTCAACAAGTACCTTGCCTTCGACAAATGGCGCATCATCCGAGATGGCGCAGAAATCTCATTCAAACGCTTAGATAAAGTAGAAGTCGAAGAACCCGCAGCGCCAGACCAAGAAAACACTTTTCTTAACCGAGAATTTTCAAATATATCTGTCCAAGGCCTAGGACTGGAAGGCCCAGTAGTAACTGTACTAGAACACAGAGTTAGAGAAATCGAAAAATGCTTTTCGGCCTCATCACCGCTTGCCGTTATCCTTTTAGCAGGCAGCTCGTTAGAAGGTATTCTTCTTGGCTTGGCAATTCAATATCCACGTCACTTCAATATTTCTAAGGCTGCGCCAAAAGATAGCTCAGGAAAGGTAAAGCAGTTCCAGGATTGGAGCCTAAGCAACTTTATTTATGTTGCAAAAGAGCTATCCATTCTGCAGCATGACACTTATAAATTTAGCCATTGCCTTCGAGACTTCCGGAACTACATTCACCCTTTTGAGCAAATGTCATCTGGCTTCACTCCGCGCGAAAACACTGCAAAAATTTGCCTACAGGTACTAAAAGCAGCAATACACGATATACATGAAAATATCGGCGTGCTGCGCACATAACAACTTATTCAAATAGTTCGCTTCGCTCACTGGGACGGGCTAAAGCCCGGCCAATAATCAAACGTTAAACACCAAGCATGGAGAGCTAACAGTGACTATAAACTCATCGAAATTTGAGGCCTCTTCACTAACGGAGGCGAGCTTTAAAGACGTCAACCTGGAACTTGCTAAATTCACTGACGTTAACCTTGCCGGTTCGTCGTTCGCCGACGTTTCGTTAGCAGGGGCCACATTCCACAATGTCGACTTAAGCAACGTTGCAATCACTGACGCCAATCTAGATGGCATGCTGATTAACGGTATTCTTGTGACTGAATTGCTTCGCGTATATGGCGCATAACAAGTCGTATAGGCTTTATCGCCCTGGCCATTCTGTAGTTCACGCAGCGGGGGCCAACCAAACGTTAGGCATCACTGGAGCGTGCTGATGCATAGAGGCCTTGCTAAGGGCATAAAAACTTCATTGTCTATTAAGCTTGGGCTGGCCTTTGTGGCTGGACTTCTTGCCTGGGCAGTTGGTCCGTTAGGCCTTCTTGATAAAGATGTTGTATCGGAAATTCCTGCCTGGATCTTGCCGGGGATTATCTTCGGTGCCTTGCTTCTCGTTCCCCATAGTCGTTGGGTCAGTCCCGGTCGCGCAGTGGCTGCGCTCGGCATAGGCGTGTTCGCGTGGGTTGCTGCATTCGCTGTCGGAGGCTTTGGCTGGTGGATCGGCGGTTGGCTTTCCTTTGTCGCCGCGGGATCGATAAGCGGGGCGATACTTGGGCTTCTCGTTCCACGCCTCATCCAGCCTCGGCAATATTTTCGCTACTTCATGCTGCTTTCTTTTGCAGGGTTTCTAGGCAGCATTCCGTTCGCAATGTGCTTCAGAACAATGGACTGGAAAGACGCACTGTTCGCGCCACAGTGGGTTATCCCGTCGTACATTTTCTGGAACATGGTCATCGCAATAGCACTACACCTCAGTGCCACTCGAGACGACTAACCATTCCATCGAGCGTATGCCCAACCAGCGGTGCCGTTCACGTCAACATTATGTGTAATTCGAGGCTTGAGGGTTATGCCAAGAAACAGAAGAGAATATGGTTTAAGCCCTGAAGATAGAGACTGGGTAATCAATAAAAAATTTGGCCCTCTCTATAGAGAAAAGGCAGAAGAGATCCTGCAAAAATCGACGGATAAATCGGACAAAATTCTGGGCGCTATTCTGTTTTTGTCCCGGCCAGGAAATCTGGACGATCTCGCGAGCAACGTAGACTTAGCGAATGAGAGCCTACAAAAGCTACTTGATGCCGCGACTGTAAAAGATGAGCGCACGTAAAGAAGGCCGTTAAGGGACGGATTTGCTTTTGTTCTGCGAATAACAATAAACGTCTCTTTCCCGTTCGCTTTTTAGTTCTTTCCAGCTCAGAAACCACACACTTTCAGCCGCGCGCACAATCCCCCGTCAGGAGGGTGAACAGAATCATTGCGGAGGGGGTTGAGCGACATGGATGCCGCGAGAGCTGAGATGGGCCAGGGATGGCCCTTCGTCAGTGGGCCGCATCCGGTCGGGCCCCTGGAGCAATGATGGCGTGAACGTACCCTGCCGCAGGCGGGGCCGGATGCCGGGGCGTGTTTCTTTTGCTTACTTTTCTTTGTACCGGCCGGCGCTCCGGGAGCAAAGAAAAGTGAGGCGCCCGAGGGGGCGCAACACAAGCCATCAGCGCATGCGGTGCAATGCCGAACAGCAAAGCATCGCGGCTAAAGCGGAGTGCCGCCCAGCCCCTCCCACAAATATGCCGCGCACACGATATGTGGGATGCGGAAAAGCATCGCGGGCAAGCCCGCTCCTACAAGTGGCCAGCGTAAGCCCACCTAAACTCCGCGCATAAAAAAAGCGCGCCCAAAGGCGCGCTCTTGTCCTACTCAAAAGCAATGGTCAGCGCGGTTCGCTCATCAAGCCTTTGACGATCGACACACAACCCACCAACAACACGATGGTAAACGGCAAGCCGGTCGACACCGCCATGGCCTGCAAGGCCACCAGCCCGCCGCCAAGCAGCAGGGCGATGGCGATGATGCCCTCGATAATCACCCAGAACACCCGCTGCGGCACGGGCGCATTGACCTTGCCGCCGGCGGTGATGGTATCGATCACCAGCGAGCCGGAGTCCGACGAGGTGACGAAGAACACGATCACCAGCACGATGCCGATAAACGAACTGAGCTCCGCCAATGGCAGTTCCGCCAGCATGGCAAACAGCTTCAGCTCCAGCGCGGCGTCCTGCACGCCGGTAAAGCCATCGCCGACCAGCTGACTGATGCCGGTGCCACCGAAGGCGGTCATCCACAGCACCGACACCAGCGACGGCACCAGCAGCACGGCAATCAGAAACTCACGCACGGTGCGGCCACGGCTGACGCGGGCGATAAACATGCCCACGAACGGCGACCAGCTGATCCACCAGGCCCAGTAGAAGGCCGTCCAGCCTTGGCTGAAGTTGGCGTCTTCACGGGCAATCGGGTTGGACAGCGCCGGCAGATGCTGCAGGTAGGCGCCGAGGTTGCTGAAGAAGCCGGTGAGGATGGCCAGGGTCGGCCCGGCGATGATCACGAACAGCAACAGCAGAATGGCCAGGCCCATGTTCAGCTCGGACAGGCGTTTGACGCCCTTGTCCAAACCCGCCAGCACCGACAGCAGGGCGATGGCGGTGATGCCGATAATCAGCAGCACCTTGCTCGCGTCCGTGGCGGCGATGCCGAACAGTTTGTCCAGGCCGGCCGCTGCCTGTTCCGCACCCAGGCCGAGGGAGGTGGCCAGGCCGAACAGGGTGGCGAACACCGCGAGGATATCGATGATATGCCCCGGCCAGCCCCACACCCGTTCACCGAGAATCGGGTAGAAAATCGAGCGGATCGACAGCGGCAGGCCCTTGTTGAAGGAGAACAGCGCCAGCGCCAAAGCGACGATGGCGTAGATCGCCCAGGGGTGCAGGCCCCAGTGGAAGATGGTCGCAGCCATGCCCAAACGCGCAGCGGCTTCGGCATCACCGGCAGCGCCAGCCAGAGGCGCCCAGTCGGTGCGTATGCCGTCTTCACCCACGCTAACCCCGCCCATGGCCGCCGAGAAGTGCGACATCGGCTCGGCCACGCCGTAGAACATCAGGCCGATGCCCATACCGGCGGCGAACAACATGGAGAACCAGCCGGTATAGCTGTAGTCCGCGGTGGCATCCATACCACCGAGGCGCACCTTGCCTAGCGGCGAGACGATCAGGCCGAGGCAGAGCAGTACGAAGATGTTGGCCGAGCCGAGAAAGAACCAGGCCAGGTGATGGGTGAGCCAGCCGCGCATGGCACTGAACAACGGCTCTACATGGTTTTGCAAGGCCAGGGTCAGCACCACAAACAGCACGATGGTCAGTGCGGAAATGCTGAAGACTTTGCCGTGAATGTCGAGGGCGAAAGAGAACTGCCCTTTGATGTTGTCCTGACCGATCACGTAGTCGGTATCGATCAAATTTGCCTCGCCCGAGGGGGCGGGGATGCCGTCCAGAATTACCGCTTCTGGTTGCGGGGTCGTGTCAGACGAAGGGTCTTTTCCCATATGGAATGCTCCTTTGGCGTGTGGCACGCATTACGCGCACGAGGACGGATTGCCCTACTCGTACAGCCGCCCAAACCGGCGGCTGCGGGGCATAGGGTAACAGCCATAGCCCATGCGTGCAGGCGCAAGGCCAGTATTGGCGGCCATTGCAGCCTTTTTATGGGCGAGTTTTTTGCGTATCTGGTCAGATTTTCTCTGCGCTAAAACTCCCGCTTTGCCGAGCTATTAGCTATGGTTTGGCTAAGGCCTTAGGGTCGCTGTACGAGATGTCGTCCATGAGACTCCTGCTGCCCTTGCTGGCATGCCTGTTACTCCAGCTGTTGTCGCCGGCACAGGCTGAGACCTTCAAGATCGGGGTCGAACTGCAGCCCTATATGCCCTACTCCAACGTGCAGGATGGCCAATACCTGGGTTATGGCCGCGACCTGCTCGACGCCTTTGCGGCGCACCAGGGCCATGAATTTATCTACCAGCCACTGCCGGTGCGGCGCCTGCTCAGCGACTTTCTCAACGGCCGTGTGGATTTCAAATACCCGGACAACCCGCGCTGGAATGCCGACATCAAGCGCAACTACAAACTGCACTTCAGCCAGGCAGCGGCGCCGGCCATCGATGGTGTGCTGGTCAAACCGCAATTTCTCGGCAAAGGCAAAGAACGCCTGCGCCGCCTCGGCACCCAGCGCGGCTTTACCCCCTGGCCTTACTTGAACGACATCAAGGCCGGCAAGATCCTGCTGATCCAGGCCAACCAGATCGACTCGCTGCTGGCCATGGCCATGAGTGACCGGGTCGACGGCGTTTACCTCAACCCGCAAGTAGTGCGTCATCAGCTCTACAACAGCGCGGGAAGCGGCCTGGTGTTCGACCCCAGCCTGGCCTATCAGGATGATCACTACTTCCTCTCGAGCATCAAACACCCCGAAGTGATCAAACAGTTCGACGCCTTCCTCACCAGCCAAGCCGAGCTGGTGCAAACACTAAAAGACCGCCACGGCATCAGTGACCCGCTTAACGGGCAGTGACTCACCTAGGCTGCTTATTGCGGCTGCAACGTCCCGCAATCCGCCGCCACCCAGCGCGCGTGGCTTTGCATGCTGCTGCTCTGGCCGTCGAAGGTGCCGTTGACCGTTGAGGTGAACTCCTTGTCGCTGACAAAGCGCGTCTCGCCTTCGCCCTCACCGTTGGGGCAGCTAAAGCGGAATTTCCACAGTTCGTCGCTGCGTTCGGTGACTTCATTGCTGCAGCCGGACTCGGGGTCTTGCATGGGGATCTGTTGGGCCTTGATCTGCGCTTCGCTCATGCAGATACGCACGCCCTTGTCGCCCAGCTGAACGCCCTGCTGGGCCATCATCTGCTCCATCATTTGCCGCTGCTCAGGCGGCAGATTTTTCATCTGTTCAAGCATCTGTTCCATCCCCGGCACCGCCTGGCCGCCGACCTGCATATTGTTCGAGCTGATTTCCCAGAGGCCGGGCTGGATATCCACCGCGCTGGCCAGGGCGGGCAGCAGGCAGAGGCTGAGTAACAGGGGTTTGCTAAGAACGCGGCGCATAAGCGGCTCCTGAAATAAGTGGGCGACCCTGCAAGCGTAGACCCTCTTAGGAAGCGTCCGCCTCGACCTCTTCACGATAGATACGCAGGCCGCGCGCCTGGTAGTTGGCCAGGGCGCTGGGGTGATCCAGGCTGCAGGTATGCACCCAGACCCGCGTGGTGCCGGGCCAGGCCCAGGCGGATTGCAGCGCGTGAGTCAGCAGCGGGCCGCCAAAGCCCTGACCGAAGAACGCCTCGGCCAGGCCGAAATAGAGAATCTCCACCGCACCGTCAGCATCGCGCAGCAGCTCGTAATACCCGGCGATGGCGCCCTGGTGATAGGCCACCCAGGTGCGGTGATTGGGCTGCTCGATCAGCTCGCGCCACTGCGCGTCCGTCCAGCTGAGTTTGTCGGTCCACTGCCAGGGCTCGCCGACTAGCTGGTAGAGAAAACGGTTGAGCTGAAACTGCTTGAGCTCACATTCGACCACTCTCAAATCCGTTGGCATCGGCTTGGCGCGGATCTGCTCGGGGTGCTGCATGTCCAGGTAATAGGTGATGGTGCTCATAACATCCTGCTTGTCAGTCAATTTGCTGAAGCTAACCGTTACTGCAAACGAACAAAACCCCCACCGGCCGGGCCAAATGGGGGTTCTCCTCTACAACAACCAAGGCTTGTGGCCCGGGAGCAGACGCAGCCTTAGCCGTCGTCCTGGCCTGCCGCCGAGGCGGCCGGGGAGCTTTGCTCACAGCTCCAGAGTTCCAACGCCGGCTGGGTCGCTTGTGGCGGGCCGAGCCATTCACTCATCGAGTGGCAACGCTGGTTGAAACACAGTTGATAATCCCCTGCCTCGGGGGTTCGCCCCAAACGCAGTGGCTGCAAGGGTGGTAGCTGACGCTGGTAATGCCAGCTGCCCTCGCGCAGTTCGGCGCCGTCTGGAATCTCCATACCGGCCCCGGAACCCTTGACCCGCGCCTCGCCGAGGAGCAATCCCTCAGGCGTCACGCGGTAATCCTCTTCCCAACGAATCTTCTCAATCGTGTGTGTCCAGGCCAGGGTAAAGCTGGGCGTGGGCACTTCTGCCCACACCGCGCCCGCCAGACCCAGGCACAGGCCGATCACGCAGTGGCCAGCTGAGCGCGACGAGCACGCCAGACGTGCTGGGCGATAAACAGCGCCGCCAGGGCGAAGCCGATTTCGTCACTCATCGGCGTGGCCAGAATCAGGCTGGCACCGGCGGCAAAGCCCAGCGCGCGCTCCCACCAGCTCAGTTTGGCCTGCAGGTAACCGGTAAACACCGCGCCCCAGATGCCGATGGCCAGCAGCGCTTTAGCCACCACATAGAGCGTGGCCAGCAGGCTATCGCCCTGCAGCATCAGCGCTGGTTCGTACACCGCCATAAACGGCACCACGAACCCGGCCACCGCGATGCGAATCGCCCACAGGCTGATCTTCAGGCCACTCTCCTTGGCAATCGGTGCGGCCGCGAAACAGGCCAGCGCCACCGGCGGCGTGAGGTCGGCCATGATGCCGAAATAGAACACGAACATATGTGACACGATCAGCGGCACGCCCAGCTCCAGCAACGCCGGCGCGGCAATCGAGCTGGTGATGATGTAGTTGGGAATGGTCGGAATGCCCATGCCCAGCACCAGGCAGGTGAGCATGGTCAGCACCAGCGAAAGGAACAGGTTGTCCTGGCCGATGGCAAGGATGTAACCGGCGAAGGTCGAGGCCACCCCGGTCAGCGAGACCACGCCGATGATCACCCCCACCAAGGCGCAGGCGATGCCCACCGGCACGGCATGCCGTGCACCTTCCACCAGCGCGTGCAGGCAAATCACCAGGGTGTCGCGGCCGCCTTTGATAAACCAGCACACCGCCACCAGCAGCGCCACCACGCCGAACACCACGCCGATGCCGAGCTGGAAGAAGCCGGCGCAGAGCACGCCCAGGGCAATCCAGAAGGCGAAACGCATGACCTTGGACGACACCCGCAGGATGATCGCCGAGCCGAGAATCACGATGGCGGTCAGGGCCAGACCAACCATGCCGGAGAACAGCGGCGTGCGCCCGGAGAACAGCAGGTAGATGAGGATGAACAGCGGAATCAGCAGGTACCAGCGCTCTTTGATCGCCGTCCAGGGATTCGGGCACTGGTCTTTCGGCAGGCCCTGCAGGTTGGCGCGCTTGGCTTCCAGGTGAACCATCCAGAACACCGAGCCGAAGTACAGCAGCGCCGGAATCAACGCGGCCTTGGCCACCTCGAAGAACGGCACGTTGATCGTCTCGGCCATGATAAAGGCCACCGCGCCCATGATCGGCGGCATGATCTGGCTGCCCATCGACGAGGTCGCTTCCACGCCGCCGGCAAACGCCGGTTTGTAGCCGAAGCGCTTCATCAGCGGGATGGTGAACTGGCCGGTGGTGACCACGTTGGCCACGCCCGAACCGGTGATGGTGCCCATCAGCGCCGACGACACCACGGACACCTTGGCCGGGCCGCCGAGCTTGTGGCCGAACAGGCCCATGGCGAAATCGGTAAACAGCTTGATCATGCCGGCCTGTTCGAGGAACGCGCCAAACAGGATAAACAGGAAGATATAGGTGGCCGATACGTAGGTCGGCGTGCCGTACAGCCCCTCGGTGCCGAAGGCCAACTGGTTGACCAGCTGATCGATGGCGTAGCCACGGTGCATCAGGTCGCCCGGCAGGTACTGGCCGAACAGACCGTAGACCAGAAACAGCGCGCAGATCAGCGGCAGGGCAATGCCCATCACCCGCCGTGCGGCTTCGAACACCAGCACGATCAGCACCAGGCCGACGACCATGTCGCTCTGAGTCAGATCACCGGAACGTTGAATCAGATCGGCTTCGAAATACCACTGGTAGAACGCCGTGGCCATGCCGGCCAGGCCCAGTAACCAGGCCAGCGGCTGCCAGGGCTGCTCCTTGCCACGGGCGGGAAAGCAGAGAAACACCACCAGCAGCAGAAAGCCCACATGCACCGCACGCAGAATCTGGCTGGATACCGGGTGGAAGGCCGCGGTGATGATCTGGAAAATCGAAAACAGCAGCGCGACATAAAACAGCGCTTTCGGCCAATCGCTGGGGTTAGCGGCGAGGCCTTGGTTTTGCTCACTCATGAAGGTCACACCCTCGTTACAACGTCGATAGCGCAAGAGTCGCCAACAAAACCTGCCGTGCCCTGCACGCCGGTTTTATTCGCAGCTCTAGCTCGTGTCCGGAGAGGTTGGCGCTGCGCACAGCGCCAACCTACACCTGCAACCCTTCAGCAGCCTTACAGTGCGCCGGCTTCCTTGTAGAAGCGCTCGGCACCTGGATGCAGCGGAATCGGCAGGCCCTTGGCGGCGCCTTCCAGCTTGATGTCCTTGGCCGCCGAGTGGGCGTTGCCCAGGCGCTCGAGGTTGTCGAACATCAGTTTGGTCATCTGGTAGGCCACTTCCTCGGACACGCCGTCATGGCTGACCAGGATGTTGTTGATGGCCACGGTCGCTACATCGCTGTCCTGACCGTCGTAGGTGCCGGCCGGGATCGCGGCAGCCTGGTAGGCGGCGTTGTCGATCTTCGCGGTGATCTCCGCCGGGATGGCGACGAAGGTGATCGGCAGGGTCGCGGCCAGGTCGCGAATCGCTGCCATGCCCAGGCCCGAAGACTGCAGGGTGGCATCCAGCTGACGGTTCTTGATCAGCTCGACCGACTCGGCGTACGGCAGAAACTCGACCTTGCCCATGTCTTCATAACTCAGACCGGCGGCCTTGAAGATGGCGCGGGCGTTCAGCTCGGTACCGGATTTCGGCGCGCCGACGGAGATGCGCTTGCCCTTCAGGTCAGCCAGGGTGGTGATGCCGGATTCCTTGCTGGCGACGATCTGGATGTAGTTCGGGTAGGTGCCGGCAATCGCCCGCAGCTTTTTCAGCGGCGCCTTGAAGCCGGCGTCTTCCACGCCATTCCAGGCATCGGCCACAGAGTCGCCCAGGGCCAGGGCCAGCTCACCACGACCGGCTTGCAGCAGGTTGAGGTTTTCCACCGAGGCTTTGGTCGCTTGTACCGAGGTCTTCGAGCCTTCGATGCCGTTGCTGTACAGCTGCGACAGGCCCACACCAATCGGGTAGTACACACCGCTGGTGCCGCCAGTGAGGATATTGATAAAGGTCGGGGCGGCGAGTACCGCGGTGCTCGCGGTAAAGGCTGCGGCAGCAGCAAACAGGCTGAATCGTTTGGTCATTCGCATGGAAGAATCTCCGTCGTTGTTATGGCTTTATGCAGAGGTTTTCACTGTAGACGCTGCGCGCCACCCAGGCAGCGGTGCAGCGCCGGGACTAACGCAATGGCGAAAAGGAGCAGAGGCTCACGCGAGGCCTGAGCCGAGCGCACAGAGATGGGCGGTTGATGCCGGACGCGGCAAGCGCGCAGATGATGCTGGGCAGTGCATGGGATTCACCTCTTGTCTTTCTTATAGAGACCGAGGCAATCGAGTGCCCGGCTGACAAGAGCTATAGCAGATGCCGTGCCAGTGAGAGAAAAGCCCGCGCTAGAGCCTTTACTCCAATCAGCACTGCCAGCCTGGCGGCTGTAGTAAGCGGAAATCCGCCAGTGAAAAAACTCAGATAAGCGAAATTCCGCCGACTAGTTCTCACTCGTCATCAGCACTGCCGGCCGGCCGATAGCTGCTGCGCTGCAAGCCGTGGCGCTGCATCTTCTCGTTGAGGGTGCGGCGCGGCAGCTGCAGCAGTGCCATCACCTCGGCGATATTGCCCTGGCAGTGCTGCAGGGCGCGATGCAGGCATTGCGCCTCGAAGGCTTCCATCTGCTCGGCCAGCGATTGCACCGGCAGCCCCTCGCCACGCTCCACTTCGCCACTCAAGCCCAGGGCATGGCGTTCGGCGGCGTTGATCAGCTCGCGCACGTTGCCCGGCCAGTCATGCCCGAGCAGCCGGGTCAGCTCGCTGGGTGGCAGGCTCGGCGTCTCACGGCCATGGCGTTGCGCGGCCTGGTTGGCGAAGTGTTCGAACAGCAGCGGAATGTCTTCACGGCGTTCACGCAGCGGCGGAATCCGCAGGGTGGCGACATTCAGCCGGTAGTACAGATCCTCACGGAAACGCCCCGCCTTGACCTCATCGAGCAGGTCCGGCTTGACCGCGCTGATCACCCGCAGGTCGACCTGAATGCTGCGATTGGAACCGAGGCGCTCGAGGGTTTTCTCCTGCAGCACGCGCAGCAGTTTGACCTGCTGGGCCAACGGCAGGCTTTCCACCTCATCGAGAAACAGCGTGCCGCCGTCGGCATGTTCGATGCGACCGATACGCTTGCCCTGGGCGCCGGTAAAGGCGCCGCTTTCATGGCCGAACAGCTCGCTTTCGAACAGGTGCTCGGGAATCGCCGCGCAGTTCAGCGCGACAAACGGCTTGCCGGCGCGGTTGCTGAAATCATGCAGGCAACGGGCAACCCGCTCCTTGCCGCTGCCGGTGTCGCCACGCAGGAGGATATTCACCGAGGTGCCGGCCAGTTCGAGGATCTGCCGACGCAAGGTTTCCATCGGCCGCGAGACGCCGAGCAGCTGCGCCTCGATATGGTCCTTGAGGGCGAACTGCTGACGCAGCTGGCGGTTCTCACAAACTAGGCGGCGCTTGTCCAACGCGCGGCGCACGCTGTCGAGCAGGCGTTCGGGGGTAAAGGGCTTTTCGATAAAGTCATACGCGCCCTGGCGCAGCGCCTGCACCGCCATCGGCACATCGCCATGCCCGGTGATCAGAATCACCGGCAGGTCGCGGTCGCGCTCCAGCACGCTGTCGAGCAGCTGCAGGCCATCGGTGCCGGGCATGCGCACATCGCTGATGATGATGCCGGGGTAGTCACGGTCGACCAGCGCCAGCGCGGCCTGCGCCGTGGCGCAGCTGTGCACGCGAAAGCCGGACAGCTCCAGCCACTGCTGCACCGCCTCGCGGATGGCTGCTTCATCGTCGACGACTATTACGTGCCCGGTCATATCACCTCCTGATCAATCGGCGGCAGTGTAGCCCGGATAAAATCCGGGAAATAACCCGCACTACGCATTCGGCGCTGTCGGCAGGCGCAGGGTAAATACCGCGCCCTGCTCGCCATTGGCCGCCTCCAGGCTGCCGCCCAGTTCACGGACGATGCCGTAGGACACCGCCAAGCCGAGGCCCAATCCGGCACCCACCGGCTTGGTGGTAAAGAACGGCTCGAACACATGGCCCAGCGCCTCGCTGGCGATCCCGCCGCCGCTGTCGGCGATGCTTAGCAGGCACTGTTCAGCCTGGCGCTCGATGCGGATCTGCAACTGCCGCGACTCGCTGGAGGCCATGGCATCCAGGGCGTTATTCAGCAAATTGAGCAGCACCTGCTCCAGGCGAATCGCATCACCCAGCACCCGCGCCTCGGTGTCGATCTCGCTGTGCAGCTGCACCTGTTCGCTGCGCAGGCGCGGCGCCAGCAGCTGCAGCGCCTGCTCCAGCACATCGCTCAAACGCAGGCGCTCACTGAGGCCCGCCGGGCTTTTGCGGGCAAAGGTTTTCAGGTGGCCGGTGAGCCCGGCGATACGTTGCAGCAGGCCATCGATGCGTTGCAGCCCCTCGCGCACATCGTCCTGGCGACCGCTATCGAGCAGCAGACGCAAGCTGCCCAACTGCATCTGCATGGCAGTCAGCGGCTGGTTGATTTCATGGGCCATGGCCGCCGACATCTGCCCCAGCGCGGCCATCTTTGCCGCGTGCACCAGGCCTTCCTGAGCCTCGCGCAATTCGGCGGTACGCAGCGCCACTTCACGCTCCAGGCGTTCACGAATGCCGGCCTGCAGACGCTGAGTCTTACGCCGCTGGGCCAGGTAGAGCAGCAGAAACGCCAGGGTCATCCACACCCCGGCGGCGGCCAGGCGGTAGCTGCGTACGCTGTCGACCAGGGTTTTCGGCTCGTGCAGCAGGTGCAGGGTCCAGCCTTCATCACCCAGGGCCTGGCGCTGCCAGAGGTAGTCACGCGGGCCATCCGGGCCTTCCACTCGGCGCCACTGGCTGTCGCTGTCGATCTGCCGACGCAGCGTGCTGGGCAGCGGCTGCAGCGCCTGTTCGGCGTATTTGCGCACCTCCACCAGCTCGGCGCGGGCCTGCTCGCTCAAGCTGTCGAGGGCGAGAAAGCGCCAGGCCGGGCGGTTGCTGAGGATCACCACCGAGTAGCTGTCCGCCACCAGCAGCACGCCGGGCTGGCTGGCCCATTCGCGTTGCAGCTCTTCCAGCTCCAGCTTGACCACCAGTACGCCGAGCACCGCGCCGTTGTCGTCGCGCACCGCGTGGGAGAGGAAGTAACCGGGGATGCCGGTGGTCACCCCCACCGCAAAATAACGCCCGGAGGACTGGCGTACGGCATCCTGAAAATACGGGCGGAAGGCGTAGTTGTTGCCGACGAAACTGCTCCAGTCGCGCCAGTTACTGGCCACCAGGGTTTCGCCTTGGTCGTTGAGCAGATACAGCACGTTGGAACCGGCGGCGCTGTTGAGTTGTTCCAACCGTTCATTGAGTTTGCTGCGCAGAAGGCTGTCAGTTGGCGCACGCAGCAGCGACTTGATATCGCTGTCCAGCGCCAGCACCTCGGGCACCGAACGGAAGCGCTCGACCAGGGTGTGGATCGACTGCGCATACAGCTGCAACTGCCCACGCGCCTCCACACTGCGCTCCTGCCAGGCACGCTGCTCGGCATAGCGCCCAGCCAGCCAGATGCTCGCCAGCAGGCCGAGTAGAATCAGCAGGACGATCAGGGCAACGCGGTAACGCAGCAGAAAGGCAGACATGCGCGGCTCGCAATGGGGCAGAGCCGGCATGGTAAGACAAAAGCCTGGGGGATGGGCTCAACGCCGCCTCAAGAGCATGACGAAAAACACCCCGCCAATCGCCGCCGTGGCGATGCCGATGGGCAGGTCCTGCGGCGCCAGCAGGGTGCGCGCGGCGACATCCACCCAGACCAGAAACAGCGCGCCAAGCAGCGCACTTACCGGCAGCAGGCGGCGGTGTTCGGCGCCCACCAGAAAGCGCGCGACATGCGGCAGGATCAGCCCGACAAAACCGATAGCGCCACTGAGCGACACCAGCACCCCGGTCAGCAGCGAAGAGCAGACAAACACCAGCAAACGCACCCGCCGTGGCTCCAGGCCGAGGCTGACCGCACTGTGCTCGCCAGCCATCAGCGCATTCAACGCCCGCGCCAAACCGAGCAACAGCAGCAAGGCCAGCGCCAGGCACAGCGCCGGCAGCCATAGCAGTTCCCAGCGCGCCAGACCGAGGCCGCCGAGCATCCAGAAAATCACCGAACTGGCGGCATGGTGATCGCCAAGAAACAGCAACAGGTTGCTCGCCGCCATCATCACAAACGACACCGCCACCCCGGCCAGCAGCAGGCGGTCGCTCTCCAGCCGACCGCCGCGACTGGCAATCGCCAGCACCAGCAGCATGCTCACCAGCGCGCCGACAAAAGCCGCAAGCGGCAGGCTGAGCAGGCCGATAAATTCACCGAGGTACAGCACCACAATCACCGCACCCAGCGCCGCGCCAGAACTCACACCGAGCAGATGTGGGTCGGCCAGCGGGTTGCGGGTGACCGCCTGCAGCGCCGTGCCGACCAGCGCCAACCCGGTACCGACCAGCGCGCCGAGCACCACCCGTGGCGCGCGGATCAGCCAGACGATGCTGTCCTGAGCGCTGCTTACTGCCTGCGCCGGCTGCAGATCAAACAGGCGCTTACCAAGAATCTCCAGCACGCGCGGCAAGGGCACTGGCGCAGCGCCAAAACCCAGCGAAGCAGCGCAGGACAACGCCAAAGCCAAGGCCAGCAACAGCAGCAACAGGCGGTAGGCGCGCGGGCTGCGAATCATCGGGCAAACGCCTGCGGATGCAGCGCGGCGGCCAGGGTTTCGATGGCGGCGGCGTTGTCCAGGCTCGGCGTGACAGCCAGGTACGGCAGCACCACAAAGCGCTGTTCACGAATCGCCGTCAGCCCCTGCAAGGCCGGATGCTGCAGCAGAAAGTCACGCTTCTGCGCCGCGCTGCGCTCGCCGTAATCGACGATCAGAATCACCTCGGGGTCGCTGCTGATCACCGCCTCCCAGCCCACCCGCACCCAACTCGCGGCCAGCTCATCCATCACATTGCGTCCACCCGCGGCCTCGATCAGCGCCTGTGGCATGGCCAGGCGGCCGGCGGTAAACGGGCTTTCCTCGCCGCTGTCGTAGAGAAACACCCGTGGCGCCGGGCCACTGTCGGCCAGGCGCTCACGCACCGCCGCCACCCGTTGTTGCATGCCCTGCACCAGCGCTTCGGCGCGCGGCTCAACGGCGAAGATGCGGCCGAGGTTGTGCAGGTCGTTGTAGACATCCTCCAGGCTGGCCACCCGGCGTGGCATGACATGGGCACAGGACTCGCTCAGCTCGTACACCGGGATGTCGAATCGCGCGAGGCTCGCCGGGGTGACTTCACCGCCGACGCGCATGCCGTAGTTCCAGCCGGCAAAGAAGAAATCCGCCTCGGCGTTGAGCAGGTTTTCCAGCGACGGGTGCCGCGCGGCCAGCTCAGGCAAATCAGCCAGCTGCGCCATCAGCTCGGGGTTGGGGGTTTTCCAGGCGCTGATGCCGCTGTAACCGACCATCCGCGATTTCAGCCCAAGGGCCAGCAGCATGCCGGTCAGGTTGATGTCCTGACTGACTGCGCGCTGCGGCGGTTGCTCGATGGTCAGCTGACGGTCGCAGCTGGTGACGGTAACCGCCTGGGCGGACAGGGCCGCGCCCAGCAACGGCAGGCACAGGGCGTAACGCAGAAGACTGTTCATGGATTGATCCAGGTAATACGCGGGTGCCCCGCGAGGGGATGACGGTCGACCAGCGCCTGCACGCCATACACCTCGGCCAGCAGCGCTTCAGTCAGCACTTCGGCGGGGGTGCCGCTGGCCACTACGCGGCCGTGGTCGAGCACATACAGGCGGTCGCAGAAGGCCGCCGCCAAATTGAGGTCGTGGAAGCTGGCCAGAGTCGCCAGGCCGAGGGTCTTGATCAGCCGCAGCAGCTCCAGCTGATAACGCGGGTCGAGGTGGTTGGTCGGCTCGTCGAGGATCAACAGCGTCGGCTGCTGCACCAGGGCGCGGGCCAAAAGCACGCGCTGCTTCTCGCCGCCAGAGAGATGGGCGAAAGCCTGGCGCTTGTGATCAGTCAGGCCGACCCGCGCCAGGGCCTGCTCGACCAGAGCAAAATCGGCCTGGTCATCACCATCGAACAGGCCCTTGTGCGGCGTGCGGCCCATGGCGGCGACTTCGGCCACGGTCAGGCCGAAGTCCTGGGGAAACTCCTGCAGCACCACCGCCACCCGTTGCGCACACCAGCGCGGCGAACGGCTCCACAGCGCTTCGCCGTCCAGCTCGACACGGCCCTGATCGGGCCGCTGAAAGCGATAGGCGCAGCGCAGCAGGCTGGTCTTGCCGCTGCCATTGGGGCCAATCAGGCCGACCAACTGGCCATCGCCGACCGCCAGTTCGATGCCTGCGAGCAGCGCCTGCTCGCCATTGGGCGACCAGGCCAGCTCGCTGATCTGCAAGCGCGGCATCAGAAACGGTAATCAGCAGTGACGAACAACGAACGCGGTGCGCCCAGGTACCACTGCTGGCCATCGCTGCTGCTGGTAGTGGCGTACTGGCGGTCGAACAGGTTGTTCAGCTCCAGGCCCAGACGCACATCCGCCTGCACCTGCCAGCCGATATTGGCATCGACCACGGTGTAGCTCGGCAGCGCCACGGTGTTCGCCGTGTCGGCGTAGCGCGAATCGACATAACGCGCGCCGATCCCGGCCTGCACCTGCTCGCTCAGCGCTTTGCTCAGCCACAGGTTGGCGGTGCGCCGTGGCACATTGGTCGGCCGATTGCCGCTGCGGTCACCCCCGGCCTCGCGGAAGTCGTCGTACTCGGCGCGCACCAACGCGGCGTTGGCCGACACCTGCCAACCATGCCCCAGCGCTAGCTCCAATGTGGCTTCCAGACCATCGGAAGACTGCTGGCCGATCTGTTCGGTCGGCGCGGTCAGGGTGGCGCGGCTGAGCAGCTTCTCCTTGACGATATGGTAAGCGGCTAGTGTCCATTCGCCCTGGCCATTCCAGAACGCCTGCTTGAGGCCGATCTCGGTCTGCTTGGCCTCGCTCAGGTCGAACTGCTGCTGACTCGGATTGAGCGTGAGCAGGTTGCTGACGCCCTCGGTGCTGGTGGCGTACTGGCCGTACAGTGACAGCTCGGGCGTGACCTCGAAGACCAACCCGGCGCGCCAGTTATCGCCGCTCAGGCTGCGGTCCGTACGCGAGTCATCGACCAGGTTGCTGCGGTCGATATGTACCTGATCGCGGCGCAAGCCAGTGACCAGCGACAGGCGCTCAGTCAGCTGAGTACGGTTCTCGGCGAACAGCGAGAACTGCCGGGCCAGATTGCGCTCACGCGGGCCGTAACCCAATGGATCGGTGCTCTGGTACTGACCGCCACCTGAGCCGGCGAGCGGCACGCTGTCGCTGAAACTGCTACCGAAATCATGCGGGCGGGCGAAGTGAATGCGGTTGTAGTCGGCACCGACTACGGTGCGGCTATCCAGGCCGAACAGGGCGTGCTCAAGGGTGAAGATCTGGCGGTCGCCGACCTGCTCCTGGGTGTGCTTGATCTCGTAGAAGTCGCTGCGCTCGACCTGATCACCCGGCTGCCAGCGGTAGGTCTCGGCATTGCGCCAGTAGCGCTGGGTTTTGATGTAGTACAGCTGGTTGCTGGCGGTCAGTGCGTCGTTGATCCGCCAGTCACTGACCAGCCGGGTGATCTGGTCGTTGTAGCGAATATCGGCGTTATCGACGTTGTAATTGCGCTCGCGCAGGCTTTCGCGGTACTTGCCGGCGACCAGCGGCGTGCCCAGGTAACGCTGCGGGTCCTGATCACCCTGATCATGGGACAGGGTAAAACTTAGCGCATCGCTGGCATCCCAGCGCAGGGCCGCGCTCAGCGCCTGGCTCTGCGACTCGCCGTGATCGACCCAGCCATTGCTGGCCTGCTGATTGAGGTTGAGGCGGTAGCTCAGCGTATCGCTTAGCGAACCACCGCTGTCCAGCGCGGCCTGGCGGCGGTCGTCGCTGCCGTAGCCGAAGCGCAGCTGGTTGCTGATGGCGCCGCTGAACGGCTTTTTCGGCACCACGTTGATCACCGCGCCGGTCGCGCCTTCACCGTAAAGCACCGAGGCCGGGCCGCGCAGCACGTCAACGCGCTCCACCGACCAGGTGTCGACCGGGAAGGTCACCGTGCCGGCACCGATGTACTGGCGGGTGCCGTCGTACAGCTGCATGACGGCCGAGTGCCCGGTAAAGCCGCGCGCCGACAGTGCGGTGCCGCCATTGCCAGGGCTGCCGATGCTGCTGATGCCGGGGGTGCGGGTGACCGCGTCCTGCACGCTGAGGTTGTTGCGCCCGCGCACCTGCGCGCCGCTCAGGCTACTGGTGCTGGCCGGGGTTTGCAGGGCGCTCAGGCCCAGGCGCGAACCACTGCTGGTGGGCGTATGCAGATCGCTTTCGCCCTCCGCAGCCGCCTTGGCCTGCACGGTCGTGGCCGGCAGATTGACCGGAGACTCGCCCGCCACAGCCGTACCGGCCAGGCACAGGGCAAGGGAAACAGAGAGTTGAGACAGGGGATAGCGCGCCATGATGCTTCCATCGCAAAAGGGATAGGCACGGCAATCCCGATGGAAACGCGCAACAGCAAAACACGGGCGCGCAGGCACCCACGATCGGCGTCAACGCCCGCCCACCGCGGGTTGCCAAACAGTTGGGGGTTGCCGCAGCGTGGTAAACGCAGCGGCCAACATCCCTAAGAACCTGTTTACGATTCCGCGAGCTAGAGCAATGCAAGGCAAAAAGAGGCAAGGAAGCGGACTGGGCTCGCACACGAGTGTACTTTTGTACATGAGCATTCCGAGCCTGTTTTTAACGCAGCAGTGCCGACGCGCAGCAGATCGTAAACAGGTTCTAAGAATCAGGCCGGTCTCCGGGCTTGCGAGGGTCATGAAGCCATCGCCTTCCCATGCAGAAACTGCACAGTGGCATCGTGATGACTTCGCTCGCTTACCGTTGCGGGGGCAGCGTCGGACTGGCCAAAAGGGCGCACCGACTTCCCGTTTAATCTTACGCACGGCGGCGTAAGACACCTGAAACGGCGCGGATATGACCATTCAGGCCGATCCGCGTCAAGTTTTTAGCTGTTACCGAATGGCTCTACAGCGGTCTTTTCAGCCCTGATCGATACGCAGCTCGGGCACGGCGCGGCCGGCCACCAGACGCTCGTCGACCAGGCGGATCAGCTCGGCTTCGTCGCGCACGCGAAACCACTCGCCGGCCGGGTAGAGACTGGCGGTCGGACCCAGATCACAGGGGAACTGGCACTGCGTACGGGTGATATGCACCCCGCCTTCGCACTCCAGTTTGCCGGCGGCCTTGAGGCGTTGGCGCAGGGTTTTCCACAGGTCCAGCGCGCCACGCCGGGTGCAGCGCGGGCCGTTGCACAGCAGCAGGCGCTGCGCGTGCGGCGGAATCTGCGACCAGGCGTGATGCCCGGGCACAGGGGCCACACCGACACAGGGCAGGTGCAGCTCAGGGCGCTCGATCAGCGCGCAGGCGGCCTCCACCGGCAAGCCCTCGGCCTGGCCAATCGCGCTGGCGACAAACAACTGCTCAGGGTTGGCCTGCTGGCAAAGTTCGCTGCGCAGCCAATCGAGATGCGGGCTGCTGCTCTGCGGCTCCAGGTCGATGACCAGCAACGGCCGCTCGCCCTCGGCCACACGCTGCCAGAGCGGCGCATAGCCTGCGCTGGTATCAACGATATCGGCCAGCGCCGCTTCCCCGCGCAGCTCAGCCAGGCGCCTGCGCAGCAGCTCGGCAAACGAGCCCTCGGCCAGGTCGGGGCCGACAAACAGAATGCGGGCGTAGGGCGAAACGGGCGTGGTCATGGCGGCCTCCAAAGCGGGGCGGCAGTCTAACAGGGGATTTTTTGCCTTGGGGGGCAACCGCTCGGCGGCCAACTCGCCCTACAACTGCAGCGCCTCGGCCAGCGCTTCAAGACTGAGAAACTCGCGCTCCACACTCGGTAAACTCGGCCGGCGCAGCAGCAGCACCGGTAGGCCCAGCTCCCGCGCCACCTGCAATTTCGGCTCGGTGGACTGGCTGCCGCTGTTCTTGCTGATCAGCACATCGGTGCCCAGACGAACGAATAACGCGCGTTCCTCATCCAGCGCGAATGGCCCGCGCGCACCGATAATCTCCGCACGCGGCACGCCTTGCTGGGCCGTCAGGCAGCGCACGGTCCAGTGCTGATGCAGGGGAATCTCGTGCAAGTGCTCCAGCGGCTCGCGGCCCAGGGTAAACAGCGGGCGCTGGAAGTCGTTTAGCGCGGCAATCAGACCGGCCCAATCGTCCACTTCGCGCCAGTCATCGCCGGCGCCGGCCTGCCAACCAGGGCGGCGCAGCGCCCAGCAGGCAATCCCGCTCAACTCGGCGGCTCGGGCGGCATTGGTGCTGATCTGCGCGGCATAGGGGTGGGTCAGATCGAGCAGCAGTTCGATGCCCTGCTCGCGGATATACCCCGCCAATCCTTCCGCCCCGCCAAAGCCGCCAACGCGCACCTGGCAGGGCAAGTCATCCGGCACCCGGCCCAGCCCGGCCAGGCTGTAGATGGCTTCGGAGCTTAAACGGCGCGCCAGACGCAGGGCCTCGGTGGTGCCGCCGAGCAGCAAGATGCGCGGGCTCACGGCTTGCGCACCGCCAGCAGAGTGATCGGCAAGGCGCTGCGCCAGGTGTCGAAACCGCCCAGCGGCTGCGCCTGGGCCACGCTGATACGGGTCAGCTCGCCACCCACCTGCTCGCGCCAGGCCACCAGCGCCGCTTCGCTTTGCAGGGTCACGGCATTGGCCACCAAACGCCCGCCCGGTTTCAGGCTGGTCCAGCACTGTTCCAGCACACCGGGGATGGTCACCCCGCCGCCAATAAAGATCGCATCCGGCGCAGCCAATCCGGCCAAGGCTTCAGGCGCGCGGCCGGCCACCAATTGCAAGCTGGGTACGCCGAGGGCATCGCGGTTGTGCTGAATATGCGCCTGACGACCGGCATCGGCCTCGATGGCCAGCGCCCGGCAGCTGGGGTGTGCGCGCATCCACTCGATACCGATGGAGCCACAGCCCGCGCCGACATCCCAGAGCAGCTCATCGGGTTGCGGGGCCAGACGGGCCAGGGTGATGGCGCGCACGTCGCGCTTGGTCAGCTGGCCATCGTGCTGATAGGCGTCGTCCGGCAAACCCGGCGTCAGCGGCAGCAGGCGCGCATCGGCGCCCGCCACACAGTCGATTGCCAGCAGATTGAGATCGGCCGCGCGCGGCAATGCCCAATCGCTGGCCAGACCATCAATGCGCCGTTCCTGATCTCCGCCCAAATGTTCCAAAACGGTCAAACGGCTGGGACCAAAACCGCGTTCACGCAGCAGCTCGGCCACCACCGCCGGGCTGTCGCCGTCATTGCTCAACACCAGCAGCCGCGCACCGGGGAAAATCTGCGCCTGCAGCGCCGCCAACGGCCGCGCCACCAGCGACAACACCGTCACCTCCTGCAGCGGCCAGCCCAGGCAAGCGGCAGCCAGCGACACCGACGAAGGCGACGAAAACACCCGCAATTGCTCGGCCGGCAGCTGCCGCGCCAGGCTTGCGCCAACCCCGTAGAACAGCGGGTCGCCGCTGGCCAGCACGCACACCGGCGTACCGCGCCGCTCCAGTACCGGCTCCAGGTTAAAGGGGCTGGGCCACAGCTCGTGCTGCCCCGGCAGATCGCTGGGCAATAGCGCCAGCTGCCGTGGGCTACCAACGATCCACTGCGCCTCGCCCAGCGCCCGGCGCGCCGCCTCACCCAGGCCGGCATAGCCGTCTTCACCGATACCCACCAGGGTTAACCAGGCCGTCATACCTACTCCTCTGCGCCCGCCCGACGAGCAAGGGTGTCTGCACGTCAAACAAAGCGGGCATAATAGCGCCTTCGTCGGTGCCCGCCGCCATTGTGCATAGGGCCTAAGAGGGAATCCGGAGCGATCCGCTGATCGTGACCGAGCTGCCCCCGCAACTGTAAACAGCGAGTCTGCCGCAACTGTGCCACTGGGTAACCGGGAAGGCCGCGGCAGATAACGACCTGTCAGCCAGGAGACCTGCCGACGACGCTAGTCGCGAGTGCCAACATCGGGCGGGGTGTACCGATGCCATGAAATCCCCTGTGGGCGGATTTCGCTGGTTCGGTCGCCGCGTCTTTGTTGCTGGTGAAACCGTTGCGCGACCTTGCCACCACTGTCGAGATACCTGCCCCACGCCCCGAAAAACCGGGATCGGCGTGCCCTGGCCTGCTGCGTATCGTTCCGGCGCTGGACGGTGGCATCTGCCGGGTCAAGCTGGCCGGCGGCGTACTTAGCAGCCAACAGGCTCGAGCCATCGCCGAGGCCGCCGAGCGCTGCGCCAGCGGCGTGCTGGAGCTGACCAACCGCAGCAATCTGCAGATTCGTGGCGTACTGCCAGGCCAGCAGGCCGAGTTGATCGAGCGCCTGCTGGCCGCCGGCCTGGGCCCGAGCAACCCGGCTGCCGACGATGTGCGCAACCTGCTGCTTAGCCCCGCCGCCGGCCTCGACCCGCACGCACGGCTCGACACCCGCCCGCTGGCCGCCGCGCTGCTCGACCTGCTGCAAACCACCCCGGCGCTGCATGGTTTGTCGGCCAAGTTCGCCATTCAGCTGGACGGCGGCGAAACCCTGGCCATGCTCGAACATCCCCACGATATCTGGCTTAGCGCCCTACCCGGCTCGCCAGCCCGACTGGCCTTTGGCCTGGCCGGTTGCCCGGGTGATCAACCGCTGGGGGTGGTCGACGTTGAGCAAGCCGTGCCGCTGGTGGAACAGCTGCTGCAGCTGTTTCTCCAGCTGGCGGGTAATGAACATAGCCGGATGCGCCAACTGCTCGCCGTAATTGCCCCCAACCAACTGCTGCAACAACTGCAAGCGCGCCTGCCCTTTGCCGTGCAAGCGCCGCCGACCGACTGGCAACGCAAACCAGTCAGCCAACGCGCACCCATTGGTATTTATCCGCAGCAGCAAAGCGGCCTGCGCATGGTCGCCGCCGCCTCGCGCCTCGGGCGAATCGACGCCACGCAACTCAAAGCACTGGCCGATCTAGCTGAGCACCACGGCGATACCAGCCTGCGTCTAACGCCCTGGCAGGGTCTGTTGCTGCCGAATATCCCCGCGCACTCGGCCGACCGGCTGCTGCACGCGTTGGTCGAACTCGGCCTGCTGACCGATGCGCAGGAACCCTTGAGTAATCTGATCGCCTGCACCGGCTCAGCCGCCTGCGGCAAAGGCCTGGCAGACAGCAAGGCTGACGCTCTGCGCTTGGCCGAGCGCCTGCGCGCCAGCACGGCGCGCCCGCATGTACACCTAAGCGCCTGCCCACGCTCCTGCGCCGCCGCACATACCGCGCCCTTTACCCTGCTGGCCAGCAGCGCCGGGCATTACCAGCTTTATCAACGCACGCCCGAGGCGGCCGGTTTCGGTCAACTGCAGGCCAGCGCCATGACCATCGACGAGGCCGGCGACTGGTTCGCCGCCCACTGCGCAACAGGAAACAGCGATGCTTGAGTACATCCGCGACGGCCAGGAAATCTACCGCCAGTCGTTTGCCACCATCCGCGCCGAGGCTGACCTAAGCGCCATTCCGGCAGATCTGGAAAAGCTCGCCGTGCGGGTTATCCACGCCTGCGGCATGGTCGATGTGGTGCAGGACCTGCGCTTCTCCCCCGGTGCCGGTGCCGCCGGCCGCGCCGCGCTGGCCAAGGGCGCGGCGATTCTCTGCGATGCGCGGATGGTCGCCGAAGGCATCACCCGTCCGCGCCTGGCAGCCAACAACCCGGTGATCTGCACCCTGCATAACGACGGCGTGATTGAGCAGGCCCGCGCACTGGGTAATACCCGTTCGGCAGTCGCATTGGAACATTGGCGCGAGCATCTGGAAGGCAGCGTGGTGGTGATCGGCAACGCCCCTACCGCGCTGTTTTACCTACTGGAAATGCTCGACGCCGGCGCGCCAAAACCGGCGCTGATTATCGGCATGCCGGTGGGCTTTATCGGCGCGGCGGAATCCAAGGACGCCCTCGCTGCCGACAGCCGCGGCGTGCCCTATGTGATCGTGCGCGGCCGCCGCGGCGGCAGCGCCATGGCGGTGGCGGCGGTCAACGCCCTGGCCACGGAGGTGGAGTGATGAGTGTGCAAAAAGGCCGCTTGCTCGGCATCGGCGTCGGCCCTGGCGACCCCGAACTGATCACCCTCAAGGCCCTGCGCCTACTGCAATCGGCGGCGGTGGTTGGCTACTTTGTCGCCAAGGCCAAAGCCAACAAAGGCCAGGGCGGCAACGCCTTCGGCATTATCGAACAGCACCTGACCGACACCCAGCAGCGCCTGCCGCTGGTGTACCCGGTGACCACGGAAAAACTCGCCGCGCCGCTTTCCTATGAAGATGTGATCAGCGATTTCTACGACACCTGCGCGGTGCAGATCGCCGCCCGGCTCGACGCCGGCCAGGACGTGGCGGTGATCTGCGAGGGCGACCCGTTCTTCTACGGCTCCTATATGTACCTGCACGACCGCCTGGCCGCGCAGTACCAGGTGGAAGTGGTGCCCGGCGTCTGCTCCATGCTCGGCTGCGCCTCGGTGCTCGGCACCCCGCTGGTGTACCGAAACCAGAGCTTGAGCGTGCTCTCCGGCGTGCTGCCCGAAGCCGAACTCAAGCAGCGCCTGCACAGCGCCGAGGCCGCCGTGATCATGAAACTCGGGCGCAACTTCGAGAAAGTCCGCCGCGTGCTGCAGGAACTGGGCATCGACCAGCGCGCCCACTACGTCGAACGCGCAACCATGGGCAACCAACGCATTGTGCCGCTGGATGAAGTGGAGCCAATGTCTTCGCCGTACTTCTCGATGATCGTAATTCCCGGCGAGAAATGGCGCGGTTGATCCGCCAACCGCGCCCCCTCCCACTATGGAACACCTTATGACCGCCGCTCCCGCCATCATCATCCTCGGCCCCTCCGCCCTGCCCTGCGCCCGGCGCATCCAGACGCTGTATTCACAGGCCGACATCCACGGTCTGGGCAGCCGAGTGACGGACGTTGAGCGCACTTATGAGGACTTTGGCGACACCCTGCGCACGCTGTACCGCGCCGGCACGCCGCTGATCGTGCTGTGCGCCGCCGGCATAGCCATTCGCAGCTTGGCCGCCGTGCTCGGCGAGAAAGACAGCGAACCGCCCGTACTGGCCGTGGCCGAAGACGGCAGCGCCGTGGTGCCGCTGCTTGGCGGCCTGGGCGGGGTCAACCGGATGGCGCGGGAGCTGGCTGCGCACCTGGGCGTCAACGCCGCGATTACCACCAGCGGTGAATTGCGTTTTGGCACCTGCCTGCTGGAGCCACCGGCCGGCTATGTGCTGGCCGATCTTGAGCAGGGCAAAGGTTTTGTCAGCGACCTGCTCGGCGGCCAGGCGGTACGTATCGAGGGTGACGCGCCCTGGTTGGCCCAGGCCAAACTGCCGGTGGATAACCACGCCAATCGGGTGATCCATATCAGCCCACATAGCCGCGCGGCCAACGCCGATGAACTGCTGATCCACCCACAACAAGTGGCCGTTTGGGTCGAGCGCGCCAGCGCCGATTTACTCAGCGAACTGCAACAGGCGCTAGATAGCAGCAGCCTTGCTCCGCAGAGCCTGGCCTGCCTGCTGGCCGCGCCAGCGCTGATGGCCAACGCCGACCTGCACCACGCCGCTGCACAGCTCAAATTGCCGCTGCGCTTTGTCGACGACACCCAGCAACTGCCGCCGCTGCACAGCCAGCATGCCAACCTGCGCCTGCTACTGGGCGCTGCGCCGATCGATGCCAGCCAGCTCGGCCGCCCCCGTGGCCGCCTGACGGTGATTGGCCTCGGCCCCGGTGCTGCCGAATTTATGGTGCCCGCCGCGCGCCAGGCGCTGGATGAAGCGCAGGACCTGCTCGGCTACGAAGCCTATATCAATATGGCCGGCCCACTGCGCCCGGAGCAGGTGCGCCACTGCACCGATAACCGTGAAGAAATGCAGCGCGCCCGCCATGCCTTTGAGCTGGCCGCCAGCGGTCGGCGCGTGGTGGTGGTGTCGTCCGGCGACCCCGGCGTATTTGCCATGGCCGCCGCCGTGCTGGAAGCCCTGCACGAGTCCACCGACGCCGAATGGCAACGGGTCGATCTACAGGTATTCCCCGGCGTTTCCGCCGCACTGGCCACCGCCGCCAAGGCTGGCGCGCCGCTGGGCCACGACTTCTGCCTGATCTCCCTGTCGGACAACCTCAAGCCCTGGGCCATTATCGAAAAGCGCCTGGCCCACGCCGCCGCCGCCGACCTGGTAATGGCCTTCTACAACCCCATCTCCAAAGCCCGCCCCTGGCAGCTCGGCTCTGCCCTGGACATCGTCCGCCAGCAACGCATGCCGGAAACTCTGGTGGTCCTAGGCCGCGATATCGGCCGCCCCGGCGAAACCCTGCGCAGCCTTACCCTAGGCGAACTCACCCCGGAAATGGTCGATATGCGCACCCTGGTCATCATCGGCTCCAGCCAGACCTGCCGCTTCCCCCGTGCCGAAGGTGGGGAGTGGGTATATACGCCGCGGAGTTATCCACAGGAGTGAAACTCCGGGTGCGCCCATGGCGTGCGAAGCGCTTAAACAGGTGCCCTTAACTGACATCGCAAACAATGATGGCTATCTGACATAATCGCGCCGCCAAGGCCTATAGGCCTGGTTGTCTAAAGCTATTCACTCTGACCCTGAAAAGGATTTCCCATGCAAAACCGCTTCAAGCTGTTTATCGCCGCACTCGGCATTGCCGTTCTTTCCGGTTGCGCTTCCGTGCCGATGGACACCCCTTCGGCAGACGCCGCACTGAAGTCCTTCCCCGCACCACCAGCGGATCAAGCCGGGCTGTATATCTATCGCGACAGCTTTGCCGGCCAAGGGCTGAAAAAAACCCTCAAGATCGATGGCGAAGTGATTGGTGAAACGGCCAACCGCACCTACTTCTACCGCCTGGTCAACCCAGGTAACCGCGTTCTCGCCACCGAGTCCGAGTTCAGCGACAACACCATCAACCTGATGGCCGTCGCCGGGCAGAACCACTATGTGCGTCAGTCCATCAAGATGGGTCTATTCGTAGGTGGCGCCAAGCTGGAAGTGATCCCGGAAGCAACCGCCCAAGCGCACCTGCAGAAGTGCGAACTGGCGAAGTAATCGAAACTGTCAGCACCTCGTAGCCTGTGCGGTTAACCAACCTGCAGGCTACTCATCTAAGCGTTAAAGGTGGATAAGGCTCTGCTTGTCCCCCTCAGATCAAACGTACTTCCCCTCTTGCACCGCCCCACCACAACCCCTTGCTTCGCCCTCAATCGTGATGCGCACCCGAGCGTTTAAGCAGTTGTTTGCAGCGCTCGGACAGGTGCAGCACGCGCAGGTGTTTGCCGGCTTTGCTGTAGCGCTCGCGCAGGGTTTTTAGCGCGGCGATGGCCGAGTAGTCGACGAAGCTCAGATGGCGGCAGTCGAGGGTCACGTGGGCGGGGTCGCCAGCCGGGTCGAACTGGTTGAGAAAGGGCGTGGTCGAGGCGAAGAACAGCGTGCCATGCAGGCTGTAGAGCTTGCTGCCGTCGTCCTGCAGATGGCTCTCGGCGTACAGCTCGCGGGCGTGCTGCCAGGCGAAGTTGAGCGCGGCGATGATGATGCCGCAGAGCACGGCGGTGGCCAGGTCGGTGAACACGGTGATGGTGGTCACGGCGATGATCACCAGCACATCGTTGCGCGGCACCTTGTTCAGCACCCGCAGCGAGGCCCAGGCGAAGGTCTGCTGCGACACCACGAACATCACCCCGACCAACGCGGCCAGCGGGATAAGCTCGATCAGCGGCGAGAGAAACAGCACAAACAGCAGGATCATCACCCCGGCGACCACACCGGAAAGGCGCCCGCGACCGCCGGAGCTGAGGTTGATTACGGTCTGCCCGATCATCGCGCAGCCGCCCATGCCGCCGAACAACCCGGAGGCCATATTGGCCGCGCCCAGGGTCACGCACTCGCGGTCTGGATAGCCACGGCTCTCGGTGATCTCGTCGGTCAGGTTTAGGGTCAGCAGGGTTTCCAGCAGGCCGACCAGGGCCATCAATATCGCGTAGGGCGCGATGATGCGTAGGGTTTCCAGGGTCCAGGGCACCTGCGGCAGGGCAAATTCCGGCAGGCCGCCAGCGATGTGCGCCATATCGCCCAGGGTGTGGGTCGGCAGGCCCAGCAGGTACACCGCCAGGCCTACGCCGAGGATCGCCACCAGCGCCGGCGGCACGCTGCGGGTCAGGCGCGGCAGCAGGTAGACGATGGCCATGGTCAGCGCCACCAGCCCGAGCATCAGGTACAGCGCATTACCGCTGAGCCAGGCCTCGCCATCCTTGAAGTGCTCCAGCTGGGCCAGGGCGATGATGATCGCCAGGCCGTTGACGAAGCCAAGCATCACCGAGTGCGGCACCATGCGGATCAGCTTGCCCAGGCGCAGCAGGCCGAAGGCGGTCATCAGCAATCCGCCGAGCAACACGGTGGCGAGCAGGTACTGCGCGCCGTGTTGCACCACCAGCGCGACTATCACCACCGCCATCGACCCGGCGGCACCGGACACCATGCCCGGGCGCCCGCCGAACAGAGCGGTCAGGGTGCAGATGATAAAGGCCCCATAGAGCCCCATCAGCGGATTGAGCTGGGCCACCAGGGCGAAGGCGATGCACTCGGGCACCAGGGCAAACGAGGTGGTAAGCCCGGCCAGAACATCGGCGCGTAGACGTTTTGCTTTCATAAATGGCCCAAAAGCCATGCCCTGTGGGGCGTGGCGAGATAACGAGGGCCGCGGATATTACGGCCTTGGGGATAATCCAGCCAGTTGCGACTGGAACGCAGGACAGACGGCGCGTTTATCGTCCGAGTTAAGGAGCGAGCTTGCGCAGCAGATAGCTATCCATAATCCAGCCATGCTGCTCACGCAGCTCGGCGCGGCGGCTGCGGATAGTCTCAGCCACTTCGGCCAGCGGGCCGGCAATCAGCACTTCATCTGGGGTGCCGATATAGGCGCCCCAGTAGATATGCATGGGCTGGTCAACAAAGCGCTGGTAGGTGTCCTGGGCGTCGAGCATGACCAACACGCTGTCAAACCCGTCTGGAAAGCCGCCTTCGGCCAGGCGGCGGGCCGGGGTGATCTGGAAGGCCTGGCCGATGCTGTTAAAGCAGACCTTATGCTTGGCCGCCAGGGCTTGCAGACTGGTGATACCGGGGATCACTTCGTACGCAATCTGTTCGCTGCTGTTGGCCACGATCTGTTCGACGATGCGCAGGGTACTGTCGTACAGCGCCGGGTCGCCCCAGACCAGAAAGGCGCCGGTTTCGCCCTCGCTCATCTGCTCGCGAATCATGCCTTCGAACACCTGCTGCTTGTCCTGATTCAGATCGACCACACTGCCGCGATAGTCCGGCACATCGCGCACCCGCTCCGGGCAGTCGGCGCTGACAAAGCGGTAGTCGCGGCCCTGGATAAAGCGCTCGCAGATGGTCTTGCGCAGGCCGATCAGGCTGTCCTTTGTGCTGCCCTTGTCCATCAGGAAGAACACGTCCGTGCGGTTGAGCGCGTTGATCGCCTGCACGGTCAGGTAGTCCGGGTCGCCGGCGCCGATGCCGATTATCAACAGGGTTTTCATAAGGCTGTCTCCAGGCTGCCGGCCAGTGTCGGCAGCGAATCGATATGTCGGTAATCGGCACCTAACTCGGCGGCCAATTGGCGGGCGCGGCCGAGGCGGATCGGTGCACTTTCGATATCCACCAGCAGCGCCGGGCAGGCGCTCGGGGTTAACGCCGGCCAATCGCGCAAGCGGCCATCGGTGATGATCAACACACGCTGACGCTCGGTCGGATGCAGCCGCTGTCGCCGCGCCTGCCAGTCGGCGGCCTGCTGCACGGCCGCCAGCAACGGCGTGCCGCCACCCGCGCCCAGTTCGGTCAGCCACTGCTGCAAGGCCTGGGAGGCTTTCTGCCCCTGCCAGAGCCATTGCGCCTGGCGGCCGGTGGCGTGCAGCAATGCCAAGCGCGCGCGTTGCCGGCGCGCCTGTTCGAATACTTCACTGAGCAGCCCCTTGGCCTTGCTTAGCGCACCATGGCGGCGAGTCGAGGCCGAGGCATCGACTATCACCAGCCAGAGTTCAGCCGACTTGGCGCTGCGTGGACGCAGCAGCAAATCCTTCCGAGTGCGCGGACGGCCTTTAAGCAGGCTCGCCGGCCAGTCGATACGACCCGTCGCGCCACTGCGACTGGCGCCATTACGACCATTGCCGAGTGTGCCGGGAGCGGCCCGGGCATCCGCGCCTGGGGCTGTGCGCGGGCGGATGCCTAGGGCTTTTTTGCCCAGCGCGGCGGTTCACGCCGTACGCCGAAGCTCTGCGCCTGAGCGGGTAATTCACCCCACTGGCCTTCGCCTTGCGGCGCTTGTGGCTGCTCGCTGGTGGCGCTGTTGTCGGATTGCGCTTGCGGCTGCGGCGGCTGCGCGGCAGGCGGCGGATTGTGCCGGCGACGATGACGCAGCACAAAATCGGCCACCGCATCGATATCCACCGACTCAATACATTCGGCACCGCGCCAGGCGGCATGCGCACGGGCGGCGCGCAGCCAGACCAGATCGGCACGCAGGCCATCGACGGCGGCGGCAAAACAGCGCTGGCTGATCTGCTCCAGCGCGGCGTCATCCAGCGGAATCGCCGCCAGGCGCTGACGGGCGCTCTGGCAGCGTTCGCGCAGTTCATCCTGCTGCGCTTGCCAGCGCTGCAGAAAGGCCTGCGGGTCTGCATCAAAGGCCAGCCGGCGGCGGACGATCTCGGCGCGCTGGGCCGGTTGCGGCTGGGCGTCCAGGGCCAGGTTAAGGCCGAAGCGATCCAGCAGTTGCGGGCGCAGCTCGCCCTCCTCGCCGTTCATGGTGCCGATCAGCACAAAGCGCGCGGCGTGCCGATGGGAGATGCCGTCGCGCTCGATATGGTTGACCCCGCTGGCGGCAGCATCCAGCAGCAGGTCGACCAGATGATCGGGCAGCAGATTGACCTCATCGACATACAGCACGCCGCCATTGGCCTTGGCCAGCAAGCCCGGAGAAAACTGCGCGCGACCTTCGCCCAGGGCAGCGTCAAGATCGAGGGTGCCGACGATGCGCTCCTCGCTCGCACCCAGCGGCAGGGTGACAAAGGTGCCGCTGGCCAGCAGATCAGCCAGGCCACGGGCCAGGGTCGATTTGGCCATGCCGCGTGGGCCTTCGATCAGCACGCCGCCAATCGCCGGATCGATGGCCGCCAGGCACAGCGCCAGTTTCAGGTCATCGGCGGCGACCACGGCGGCGAGGGGAAAGTGGCTATCGGTCATGGCAGAGTCCGTTTCGCTAAAAGATGAAGGGTCACTGGCCGATGCCGAACACGGCAAAGGGCAGCAAGACGATGCCAATAACTTTTGGCCAGATGGCGCCCAGCACCGCACCGACGCAGGCACCGAGCCCTGCCCAGATAAACAGGTCAACCAGCGGAGTTGGCAGCGGGCCGAGAACCAGGCCAGCCAGCAGGCCCAGCCAGAAACCACCAAACAGGCCGATACCGGCGGCGCCGATGCGCTCCTTGCGGGTAACTGGCCTGCGCCACCAACTCACCAAGCGATGTCGCAAGCGTTGCGACATCGCTTGGTGTGGCTGTTTGCTCTCGCTCATGCTTCCTCACTATCGATCAGCAGGTTTTCCAGGGCTTCGCGGTACTCGCCAGGGTGCTGCCAGAGGCCACGTTGCTGGGCTTCGAGCAGGCGTTCGAGGATATCCTGCAGGGCGCCGGGGTTGTGCTGCTGGATAAAGTCGCGGGTGCTTTTGTCGAGCAGATAGGCATCGGTGAGCAGTGCGTACTGATGATCGTCGACCAGTTCGCTGGTGGCATCGAAGGCGAACAGGTAGTCGATGGTCGCCGCCAACTCGAACGCGCCCTTGTAGCCATGGCGCTTCATGCCGTCGATCCACTTGGGATTGGCCGCACGGGCGCGCACCACGCGGTTGAGTTCTTCCTTCAGGGTGCGAATACGTGGGGTGTCGGGCTGGCTGTTGTCGCCGTGATAGCTGGCCACCTTGGCGCCGCGCAGGGTTTCCACCGCCGCGAGCATGCCGCCCTGGAACTGGTAGTAGTCGTTGGAATCGAGGATGTCGTGCTCGCGGTTGTCCTGGTTGTGCAGCACCGCCTGCATCTGCTCCAGGCGCTCGGCGAACTGCGCGCGCGCCGGGGTGCCTTCACTGTGGGTGCCGTAGGCGTAACCGCCCCAGTTCAGGTAGACCTCGGCGAGGTCCTCGCGGGTTTGCCACAGGCGTTCTTCGATGGCGTTCTGCACGCCCGCGCCATAGGCACCTGGCTTGGAACCGAACACTCGCCAACCGGCCTGCTTACGCGCCTCGGCTTCATCCAGGCCGCTGTCCTGCAGGGTCAGGGATTCGCGCCAGACCCGCGCCGACAGTGGGTTCATGTCTTCTGGCTCATCGAGATCCACCACCGCCTGCACCGCGTCATCGAACAGACGGATCAGGTTGCTAAAGGCATCACGGAAGAACCCGGACACGCGCAGGGTCACGTCCACGCGCGGGCGGCCGAGCTGCGCCAGCGGCAACACCTCAAAGCGCTCGACGCGCTGGCTGCCCGCCTGCCACACCGGGCGCACGCCCATCAGCGCCAGGGCCTGGGCCATATCGTCGCCGCCGGTGCGCATGGTCGCCGTGCCCCACATCGACAGGCCGAGCTGACGCAGGTGGTCACCGTGGTCCTGCAGATGCCGCTCCAGCAGGCGATCCGCCGCCTGCACGCCGATACGCCAGGCGGTTGGCGTGGGCAAGTTGCGCACATCGACGCTGTAGAAATTGCGCCCGGTGGGCAGCACATCCAGCCGCCCGCGACTGGGTGCGCCACTCGGCCCAGCCGGGACAAAACGCCCGCTTAGCGCCGCGAGCAACCCGTGCATTTCGGCCGGGCCGCAGGCATCCAGCAGTGGCGCGATCTGCTCACGCAGGCGTTGCAGCACCTGGGTGCTTTCAATGCCAACGGATGCAAAATTCGCCGCGCCGATCAGCTGCAAGGCCAGCAACTCCAGACGTTCACGGGTATCGCCCGCGCTGCGCCAGCTGTCATCGCTCAGCTCTGCCAGCACGGCCGGACGCGGACCCAGCCAGGGCGCGGCCATTTCGCAATCGAGGGGATCAAAATCCAGCTGAAGGTCGCGGGCCAGGACGCGCAGCAGGCTGGCATTGCCGCCCTGGCCGTCGCCCCGGGGAATGCGCAGCAGGGCCAGCAGGGTGTCGCGGCGTAGCGTTCCAGCGGGTGATTCGCCAAATACGTGCAAGCCATCGCGGATCTGCGATTCCTTGAGGTCGCACAGGTAGGCATCCAGCTGCGGCAGCCAGCTATTGGGGTCTGCGTTGAGTTGCAGGCCCAGCTCACGGTCGAGACTGGCCTCGCGCACCTTGAGCAGGATCTCGCCGCGCAGCTCGGCGGCGCGGCGCAGGTCGAGTTGGCTGGCTTCGTAGTATTCGTCGGCCAGGCGCTCCAGATCGCGCAATGGGCCGTAGCTTTCCGCGCGGGTCAGCGGCGGCATCAGGTGGTCGATAATCACCGCCTGGGTACGCCGTTTGGCCTGGGCGCCCTCGCCCGGATCGTTGACGATAAAGGGGTAGATATTCGGCAGCGGGCCGAGAATCGCGCTCGGCCAGCATTGTTCGGAAAGACCGACGCTCTTGCCCGGCAGCCATTCCAGATTGCCGTGTTTGCCGACATGGATCACCGCATCACAAGCAAAGGCCCGGCGCAGCCAGCAGTAGAACGCCAGGTAGCCGTGCGGCGGCACCAAATCCGGGTCGTGATACACCGCCGCCGCATCCAGCTGATAACCGCGCGCCGGCTGGATGCCGACAAAGGTCAAACCAAAACGCAGGCCGGCGATCATCAGCCGACCGCTGCGGAACATAGGGTCCTGCTGCGGCTCGCCCCAGCGCTCGCGCACCGCCTGCTGATTGGCTTGCGGCAGGCTGTGGAAGAACGCCAGATACTCATCCAGCGCCAGGCTCTGGGCGCAGGGGCGCGCGTCGCGGCTGTCCAGCTCATTGGTCACGCCGCCGAGCAACTGGTGGATCAGCGCGGTGCCGCTGTCGGGCAACCCTGCAACCGGGTAGTCCTGCTGTTGCAGCGCCTTGAGGATATTTAGCGCCGCCGCCGGGGTATCCAGGCCAACGCCATTACCGATGCGCCCATCGCGAGTCGGGTAGTTGGCCAGCACCAAGGCGATGCGCTTGTCGGCATTGTGTTTGCGCGCCAGAGCAATCCAGTTGCGCGCCAGCTCGGCGACGAAATCCATCCCCGGTAGATGGGGCTGGTAACAGACCACATCGCTCTGGCTGCGCTCGCTGCGCCAGGCCAGACCCTTGAAGCTAATCGGCTGAGTGATCAGCCGGCCGTCCAGCTCAGGCAGCACGATATGCATGGCCAGGTCACGGGACCCCAGGCCCTGGGCATTGGCTTGCCACTGTTCATGGTTATCCAGCGAGCAGATGGCTTGCAGCACCGGGATATCGCGGCGAAAAGGCCGTGCGCTCGGCGCTTCCGGGTTGGACAGTGCAAAGGCCGTGGTGTTGATAATCAGGCGGGCATCGGCTTGGTCCAGCCAGTCTTCAACCTGGGCCAGGCAGGCAGCCTCCTTAAGGCTGGCCACGGCAATCGGCAGCGGATTAAGACCCTGGGCCTGCAAGCGCTGGCAGAACACATCGATAAACCCGGTATTCGCCGCCTGCACCTGGGTGCGGTAGAACAACAGCGCCGCCACCGGCGCATCAACCTGCCAGCTGGCTTGCCAATCGGCCAGGCTCGGATTGGCCAAGTGCGGGTGATACAGGCCAACGCGTGGCAGCGGCTGCGGTTCTGCCCAAGAATAATCGCGCTGCAACCACTGGCTGGCGATGCAATTGAACAGCTGCAGCGCATTGCCCGCGCCGCCCTGCCGCAGAAACTGCCAAAGCCGCTCGGCCTCGGTCACTGGCACAGTGCTCAAGGCCATCAGCTCCGGATCAGGGTTGTCGCAACCCGGCACCATAATCACCTGCGCACCGCGCTCGGCCAGTTCTACCAACCGCTCGATGCCGTAGCGCCAGTAACTGACGCCGCCGTGCACGGAAATCAGTATGACCTTGGCGTGCTGCAACACCTGCTCGACGTAGAGATCCACCGAGGCGTGATTGCTCAGCTGTGCCGGGCTGGCCAGACGCAGGCTCGGGTAATCCGCCGGCAACTGCCGCGCCACTTCGGCCAGCAACGACAGGTGCGAATCGCCGGTGCACAGAATCACCAGCTCGGCCGGGGTCTGGCCGAGGTCGGCAATGCTGTCGACCGGCAGCTGGCTGCCGGGCTGGGTACGCAGCAGGTGCATGCGGGCTTAACCTGCCAGCGCGGCGTTAAGCTCGGCTTCGATAGTGGCCTGATTCAACGTCTGGCCAATCACCACCAGGCGAGTGATACGCGGCTCATCCGCCTGCCAGGCGCGGTCGAAGTGTTTGTCGAAACGTTGACCGACGCCTTGCAGCAGCAGGCGCATCGGCTTGCCGGGAATCGCCGCAAAACCCTTGATGCGCAAAATGCCGTGTTTGCTGACCGCATCCTTCAGCACTTGCAGCAGACGGGCTTCCTCGGCTTCAGGCAGTTCCAGGTGGAACGAGGCGAACTCGTCGTGATCGTGGTCTTCATGGCCTTCCAGGTCATGGTGGGTCTTGCAGCCCTCGATATGCAGCTCGGTCTCGCAGTTCAGGCCCAGCAGCACGTCCAGCGGCAGCTCGCCGCCATGGGCTTCGATGATTTTCACTGCGGGCGGCAGCTCCTCGGCCACTTCGGCACGCACGGCAGCCAAAGCGGCGGCGTCGAGCAGGTCGGCCTTGTTGAGGATTACCAGGTCGGCGCTGGCCAGCTGATCGGCGAACAGCTCGTGCAGCGGCGATTCGTGGTCGAGATTGGGGTCGAGCTTGCGCTGCGCATCGACCTGATCAGGGAAGGCGGCGAAGGTGCCTGCGGCCACGGCCGGGCTGTCGACCACGGTGATTACCGCGTCCACTGTGCAGGCGTTGCGGATTTCCGGCCAGTTAAAGGCCTGTACCAGCGGCTTGGGCAGGGCCAGGCCGGAGGTTTCAATGAGGATATGGTCCAGCTCACCGCGACGCGCCACCAGCTCGCGCATCACCGGGAAGAACTCTTCCTGCACGGTGCAGCACAGGCAGCCGTTGGCCAGTTCGAAGATGCGGCCGTTGGCTTCTTCTTCGCTGCAACCGATGGAGCACTGCTTGAGGATTTCGCCGTCGATGCCCAGCTCGCCGAACTCGTTGACGATCACCGCGATGCGCCGCCCGTCGGCGTGGCCGAGCATATGCCGCAGCAAGGTGGTTTTGCCGGCGCCGAGAAAGCCGGTAACGATGGTGACGGGAAGTTTGGCGAGGGTTTGCATGGCGAGTCCTGCGTGACGTCGAAAGAAAGACGAGCAGGAGGCGGCACAGACATGACAGCCACGGGGCGTCAGCCAACACCACCGGATCACCCCGCCCGGTTGTCGAAAGCGTGACGAGGCAGGTCTCCTGGCTCACGACCGGGCTGGCGTAGATACGCCGGCTAATCCCTTCGCCTTCCCGCGCTTACGCAGTGGCTGTTGTGCTGCAGCGCTTGGGCGGCAGAACAACGCAAGGGGACGAGTCGTTTACAGTTGCGGGGGCAGCCAAGGCATTCACCTTGTTCCCTCTTAGCTTCATGGGCATGCCCACGAAGAACCTCGAACGCGACAAGGCTACGCAGGCCATGGCGGCCGGTCAATCGCGGTTGACCGGTGCCGGCCGCCATGTTGAGCTACGCCGCCGCACACACCGAGCGCCGCAGATGATCCCCAGCCACGCCCCTCGCCCCCCCGCTGCCGCCGTTCAGGTGGTTGCCGGATTGGGCTGCCGCAGTGGCTGCAGTGTGGAGGACTTGCTCAGCCTGCTGCTGCACAGCCTGCAGGCGCATGGCCTGACTGTGGATAACCTGGCGGGGCTGGCCAGCATCGCGCATAAACGCGACGAGCCGGGCCTGCTGGCATTGGCCCAGCGCCTTAGTCTACAGCTGAGCTGCTTTAGCGCAGCCGAACTGCAGCCTTATCAGCACGATATTCAAGGCTCGCCGCTCACCCTGGCCGCCACCGGCAGCCCGGCCGTCGCGGAACCCAGCGCCCTGGCCCTGGCTGAACGCGTGGGCGGCCAACCGGCCCGTCTACTCGGCGAGAAAACCCGCAACGCCAGCGCCACCTGCGCCCTGGCGTCGATTGCACCCAAGGATTTGTCATGACCGTCTACTTTATCGGCGCCGGCCCCGGCGACCCCGAGCTGATCACCGTCAAAGGCCAGCGCCTGCTGCGTAGCTGTCCGGTGATTCTCTACGCCGGCTCGCTGGTGCCGGCAGCGGTACTCGAAGGCCATAGCGCCGAGCAGGTGATCAACACCGCCGAGCTGCATCTGGATGAAATCATCGAGCTGATCCGCCAGGCCCAAGACAAAGGCCAGGATGTGGCCCGCGTGCATTCCGGCGACCCGTCGCTGTATGGCGCGATTGGCGAGCAGATCCGTCACCTGCGCCGGCTGGGCATTGCCTTCGAGATCATCCCTGGGGTGACTGCCACTGCGGCCTGCGCCGCCCTGCTGGAAAGCGAACTGACCCTGCCCGAGGTGTCGCAGACACTGATTCTCACGCGCTACGCGAGCAAGTCGAACATGCCCGAGGGCGAGGCACTGGGCGACTTGGCGCGCCACGGCGCGACCATGGCCATCCACCTGGGTGTGGTACATCTGAGCAAGATAGTCACTGAGCTGCTGCCGCATTACGGCGCGGATTGCCCGATTGCCGTGGTGCATCGCGCCAGCTGGCCGGACCAGGATTGGGTCAGCGGCACCCTGGCCACCATCGAAGAACAAGTGCGCGCCAAAGGCTTTCGCCGTACCGCGCTGATCCTCGTCGGCCGCGTGCTGCACGCCGAACAGTTCGCCGACTCGGCGCTATACAACGCCGAGCATCGTCACCTGTTCAGGTCAGCGGACGACTAACTGTCTGCTTAAAGATGAATCTCCGCGCCCTTGATACCGAGTAGGCGCAGCTCTTCGATCAGGCCATTAAGGTCGGCGAAGGACTCCACCTGCTCCTGGTCATCGACCAGAAAGAAGCTGGTGCCTGCGCCTTTCTTCAACAGCACGATCCATTCCCGGGTGTTGGCCGGGTTGGCGATGATATGGGTATCAAAGAGCACGCCCTGCGCCTGCTTACTCTTTATATCTTCACGCCGCATCGGCCCGCCCCTGCTTACTCAACCGTTACGCTCTTGGCAAGGTTGCGCGGCTGGTCGACGTCGGTGCCTTTGAGCACGGCGACGTAGTACGACAGCAGCTGCAGCGGAATGGTGTAGAGGATCGGCGCGAGGGCGTCGTGGATATGCGGCATGTTCACCACGTGGGTGCCCTCACCATTGCTCATGCCCGCCTGCTCGTCGGCAAACACCACCAGCTCGCCGCCACGGGCGCGCACTTCCTGCAGGTTGGATTTGAGCTTTTCCAGCAGCTCGTTGTTCGGCGCCACGGTGACCACCGGCATATCGCTGTCCACCAGGGCCAACGGGCCGTGCTTGAGCTCGCCGGCCGGGTAGGCTTCGGCGTGGATATAGGAGATTTCCTTGAGCTTGAGCGCGCCTTCCATCGCCACCGGGTACTGCGCGCCACGACCGAGGAACAGGCTGTGGTGCTTCTCGGCGAACAGTTCGGAGACCTTCTCAACCACGCTGTCCATGGCCAGGGCTTCGCCCAGACGGGTTGGCAGGCGACGCAGTTCGTCGACCAGCTCGGCTTCGAGACCTTTATCCAGGGTGCCACGCACCTGGCCGAGGGACAGGGTCAGCAGCATCAGCGCGACCAGCTGGGTGGTGAAGGCCTTGGTCGAAGCCACGCCGATTTCCGGGCCGGCCTGAGTCAGCAGGGTCAGGTCAGATTCGCGCACCAGGGAGCTGATACCGACGTTGCAGATGGCCAGGCTGGCCAGGTAGCCACCCTTCTCCGGTGCATTTTCCTTGGCGTTGCGCAGGGCGGCCAGGGTATCGGCAGTTTCGCCGGACTGGGAGATGCTGACAAACAGGGTGTCCGGCTGCACCACCACCTTGCGGTAGCGGAACTCGCTGGCCACTTCGATCTGGCAGGGGATACCGGCCAGGCCTTCCAGCCAGTAACGGGCAACCATGCCGGCGTGGTAACTGGTGCCGCAGGCGACGATCTGCACGTTGCGCACCTTGGCGAACAGCTCGGCAGCCTGCGGGCCGAAAGCCTGAACCAGCACGTGGTCAGTGCCCAGACGACCTTCCAGGGTGCGTTGCACGACCTTGGGCTGCTCAAAGATTTCCTTGAGCATAAAGTGGCGGTACTCACCCTTGTCGGCGGCTTCCGCACCTTCGTGGTATTGCACGCTCTCACGCGTCACCGGCTGGCCGTCGACGCTCCAGATCTGCACGCTTTCGCGCTGGATCTCGGCAATATCGCCTTCTTCCAGGTACATAAAGCGGTCGGTGACCTGACGCAGAGCCAGCTGGTCGGAGGCGAGGAAGTTCTCGCCCAGACCCAGGCCGATCACCAGCGGGCTGCCGCTGCGGGCGGCGAGCAGGCGATCCGGCTGCTTAGCGCTGATCACCGCCAGGCCGTAGGCGCCGTGCAGTTCCTTGACCGCCTCTTTCAACGCTGCGGTCAGGTCCGGCTGGGTTTTCAGCTTGTGGTCGAGCAGGTGCACGATCACTTCAGTGTCGGTATCGGAGCTGAACACGTAACCCAGGCCCTTGAGCTGGGCACGAAGCTCTTCGTGGTTCTCGATAATGCCGTTGTGCACCACCGCCAGATCATGGCTGGAGAAATGCGGGTGGGCGTTACGCTCGCTCGGCGCACCGTGGGTGGCCCAGCGGGTGTGGGCGATACCCAGGCGGCCGGCCAGCGGTTCGGCACTTAGCGCGCTTTCCAGCTCACTGACCTTGCCGACGCGGCGGCGGCGGTCGAGGCCGTTATGATCCGTCAGCAACGCCACGCCGGCGCTGTCGTAACCGCGGTATTCCAGGCGTTTGAGGCCTTCAACCAGCACGGCAGTGATATTACGTTCGGCGACTGCACCAACGATTCCACACATAGTCTTCTCCTTAAGCTTCAACAGCCGCGCAGATCAGCTTGATCCCACGCGCAGTCAATTGTTCACGGGCCTCAGGGCTGAGGCGTTCGTCGGTTATCAGGGTATGGATGCCGCTCCAGGGCAGCTCCAGGTTGGGAATCTTGCGGCCGATCTTGTCGCTCTCAACCATTACCACCACTTCGCGGGCTACATCTGCCATCACCCGGCTAAGCCCGAGCAATTCATTGAAGGTGGTGGTGCCACGGTTCAGGTCGATGCCATCGGCGCCAATAAACAGCTGGTCGAAATCATAGGAACGCAACACCTGCTCGGCGACCTGGCCCTGAAACGACTCGGAATGCGGGTCCCAGGTGCCGCCGGTCATCAGCAACACCGGCTCATGCTCCAGCTCGCTGATCGCGCGGGCCACATTGAGCGAGTTGGTCATCACCACCAGGCCTGGCTTGTGGCCGAGTTGCGGAATCATTGCCGCCGTGGTGGTGCCGCTGTCGATAATGATCCGCGCATGCTCACGGATGCGCGCCACACCGGCGCGGGCGATGGCCTGCTTGTACTGGGAGATCGGCTGGATATCGCTGATCAGTTCCTGCGGCATGGGCACCGCACCGCCGTAGCGACGCAGCAGCAGGCCGCTCTTTTCCAGGGCGGCGAGGTCTTTGCGAATGGTCACTTCGGAGGTGGCGAACGCCTTCGACAACTCATCCACACTCACCTCGCCTTGCTCGGCGAGCAGGGCAAGAATGGTGTGGCGACGTTGCGGAGTGTTGCGTTTCGACATGCTAAGTTTCGATTCGAAAGATAATGGCGCGAATCAAAACCTAACCGAAGTTTTTCGTCAAGCGGAAATAGACATCTGGCAGGTGTGCCCAGGCCAATTCAGCGCGTATTCAGAAACTGGTTGGGGTCCAGATAAAACATCTTCTTCCAACCTTGGGTCGACTCGTCGGCACGCCAAGGCAACGGCAGCAGGCTGACAATCGAGTAATGCAAGTGCGCCGGTTTGCCTTGCGCGTTACCTGTATCGCCAACCGTGCCCAGCAGGCTGCCGGCCAGCAGCGGTTGGCCTGGGTAGGCGTCGATGGTTTGCAGATGGGCGTAATAATGAATGCGCCATTTCGGCCCCAGGGCGACCACCACCTTGCCGCCCTGCGCGATTTCACCGCGAAACAGCACCACCCCATAGCTGCTGGAGCGCACCGGCGTGCCGCGTTTGGCGAAGATATCGATGCCCTTGTGCACGCCGGAGCGGCCCCAGGGTTCAAACCAGAAGGTGCGCGGATTCCAGTCCCGGGCACTGGCTCCCTGCACCGGAATCTGCGGCCACTCAGGCAGCAAGGCCCAGATGAGAAACAGCGCCGGTATTATCCAGCGTTTGCGTAAAGGCATCCTTGCCAACTCCATCAGGTCTTCTTGGTCGGGCGCTTCCAGCCTTCGATATTGCGCTGCTTGGCACGGCCGACGGCCAGGGTGTTATTCGGGACATCGCCGGTAATCACCGAACCCGCGCCGGTGGTGGCGCGGTCGCCCAGAGTCACCGGGGCGACCAGGGCGCTGTTGGAGCCGATAAACACGTCCTCACCCAGCACCGTCTTGAACTTGTTGGCACCGTCGTAATTGCAGGTGATGGTGCCCGCGCCGATATTGCTCCGCGCACCGATTTCGGCGTCGCCCAGGTAGCTCAAATGGCCAGCCTTGGCGCCGTCTCCCAGCTTGGCGTTCTTCAGCTCGACGAAGTTACCCACATGGGCGCGGGCACCGAGCACCGAACCCGGACGCAGGCGAGCGAACGGACCGCAATCGGCGCCCTCGCCCACTTCGGCACCTTCCAGATGGCTGTTGGCTTTGACGATGGCACCTTTGCGCAGGATCGAGTTTTTGATCACGCAGTTCGGACCGATCTGTACGTCGTCCTCGATCACCACCTTGCCTTCGAGGATCACGTTGATATCGATGGTGATGTCACGGCCGACGCTGACCTCGCCGCGCACATCAAAGCGGAACGGGTCGATCAGGGTGACGCCTTGCGCCATCAGACGGTTGGCAAAGCGCTGCTGATAGTGGCCCTCAAGCTGGGAGAGCTGGATACGGTCATTGGCGCCCAGCACTTCCATCTCGTCAGTCGCTTGCTCGGTGGCGACTACCAGGCCGTCGGCCACGGCCATGGCGATCACGTCAGTCAGGTAGTACTCGCCCTGGGCGTTGCTGTTGGACAGGCGGCCTAGCCAGTCGCCCAGTTTTTTCCCCGGTACGGCGAGAATGCCGGTGTTGCCTTCACTGATCAGGCGCTGCTCGGTGCTGGCGTCCTTGTGCTCGACGATGGCTTTCACCACGCCGCTGTCATCGCGAACGATGCGACCATAACCGGTCGGGTCTTTCAGATTGACCGTCAACAGCCCCAGCTGCTGCTCGCTGACTTGTTGCAGCAGGCGTTGCAAGGTTTCCACTTCGATCAGCGGCACATCACCGTAGAGAATCAGCACGCGCTCGGCGCTCAATTCCGGCAGTGCCTGGGCTACGGCATGACCGGTGCCCAGTTGCTCGCTCTGCAGCACGAAATTCAGGTCATCCGCCGCCAGTCGCTCGCGCACCAGTTCCGCACCATGGCCGATTACCACATGAATGCCTTGCGGTTTAAGCAGGCGGGCGGTGTCGATCACATGGCCAAGCATGGCTTTGCCGGCAACCGGGTGCAGGACTTTCGGCAAGGCGGAACGCATGCGGGTGCCTTGGCCGGCGGCGAGGATAACGATATCGAGCGACATAAGAGCGGATTCCAGGCAGACGAAGGCGGGCTAAATCCCTAGCCCGGCCAACTGAAAAGGTAAAACAGCAGGCAAAGAAAAAGGGTAGCCAAGGCTACCCTTTTACTCGTTTGCGATGAAGCGCCGGAATTAACCGCCGAACTTCTTGCGCAACTGCTGAACGGTACGCAGCTGAGCCGCGACCTCAGCCAGGTGAGCGGCTGCGGAACCGTAATCGAACTCCGCGCCCTTCTCATTCAAGGCATTCTCGGCAGCCCGGAGGGCTTCCTGAGCAGCAGCTTCATCGATATCGGCAGCACGCTGCACGGTATCGGCGAGAACTTTCACCACACTCGGCTGAACTTCGAGGAAGCCACCAGAGATGTAGAACACCTCGGTTTCGCCACCCAGCTTGACCAGACGAATCGGACCCGGTTTGAGGTCGGTGATCAGCGGCGCGTGGCCTGGAGCGATACCGATATCACCCAGGTTGCCGTGCGCAATCACCATCTCGACCAGACCGGAGAAGATCTCGCCTTCTGCGCTGACGATGTCGCAATGGACTGTCATAGCCATGTCTAACCTCACGTATCGATCTGCTTACACACTACTCGCGGATAAACAGACCGTAAGCGCCCGTTGCCGGGCGCACGGGTGATTACAGTTTCTTCGCTTTCTCAACAGCTTCTTCGATGCTGCCAACCATGTAGAACGCCTGCTCTGGCAGGTGATCGTAGTCACCTTTCAGAATGCCGCTGAAGCCGGCAATGGTGTCCTTCAGGGAAACGTACTTGCCTGGCGAACCGGTGAAGACTTCGGCCACGAAGAACGGCTGGGACAGGAAGCGCTGGATCTTACGAGCACGGGATACCAGCTGCTTGTCTGCTTCGGACAGTTCGTCCATACCCAGAATCGCGATGATGTCCTTCAGCTCTTTGTAACGCTGCAATACGTACTGCACGCCGCGAGCGGTGTCGTAGTGCTCCTGGCCGATAACCATCGGGTCCAGCTGGCGCGACGTCGAGTCGAGTGGATCGACCGCTGGGTAGATACCCAGGGAGGCGATGTCACGGGACAGTACAACGGTGGCGTCCAAGTGGGCGAAGGTGGTCGCCGGGCTTGGGTCGGTCAGGTCGTCCGCAGGTACGTATACGGCCTGGATCGAGGTGATCGAACCGGTCTTGGTCGAAGTAATACGCTCTTGCAGAACGCCCATTTCTTCGGCCAGGGTCGGCTGATAACCCACTGCCGACGGCATACGGCCGAGCAGTGCGGATACTTCAGTACCGGCCAGGGTGTAACGGTAGATGTTGTCCACGAAGAACAGAACATCACGGCCTTCGTCACGGAACTTCTCGGCCATGGTCAGGCCGGTCAGTGCTACGCGCAGACGGTTGCCTGGTGGCTCGTTCATCTGACCGTAAACCAGGGCTACCTTGTCGAGAACGTTGGAGTCCTTCATCTCGTGGTAGAAGTCGTTACCCTCACGAGTACGCTCACCCACACCGGCGAACACGGAATAACCGCTGTGCTCGATGGCGATGTTACGGATCAGTTCCATCATGTTTACGGTTTTGCCTACACCGGCACCACCGAACAGACCGACTTTACCGCCTTTGGCGAACGGGCAAACCAGGTCGATAACCTTGATGCCGGTTTCCAGCAGCTCGTTGGAGCCAGCTTGTTCAGCGTAGGAAGGCGCAGGACGGTGAATGCCCCAACGCTCTTCTTCGCCAATCGGACCAGCTTCGTCGATTGGGTTGCCCAGCACGTCCATGATACGGCCCAGGGTTTTCACCCCAACCGGTACCTGGATACCTGCGCCAGTGCTGCCAACGCTCAGGCCACGCTTGAGGCCCTCGGTCGAACCCATTGCAATGGTACGTACCACGCCGTCGCCCAGCTGCTGCTGAACTTCCAGGGTGGTTTCGGCGCCGACTACTTTCAGCGCTTCATAAACACTCGGCACTTGATCACGCGGGAATTCCACGTCGATAACGGCGCCGATGATTTGAACGATACGTCCGCTACTCATCTTTGGTTCCTCTGAATATTTGAACCGTGCTTAAACCGCGGCAGCGCCGCCGACGATTTCCGAAATTTCCTGGGTGATCGCGGCCTGACGTGCCTTGTTGTAAACCAACTGCAGGTCTTTGATGATATCGCCAGCGTTGTCGGTGGCGTTCTTCATCGCGATCATCCGGGCCGCTTGTTCAGCCGCGTTGTTCTCAACCACTGCCTGGTAAACCTGCGACTCCACGTAACGCACCATCAAGCCGTCGAGCAGCTCTTTGGCGTCGGGTTCGTACAGGTAGTCCCAGTGGTGCTTGAGTTCTTTATCCGGATCGGCCACCAGCGGAATCAACTGCTCCACTGTCGGCTTTTGCGTCATGGTATTGATGAACTTGTTCGAGACCACGGACAAACGATCGATGCGACCATCGAGGTAGGCATCGAGCATTACCTTGACGCTACCGATCAGATCATTGATCGACGGTTCTTCGCCCAGGTGGCTGATCGCAGCAACGATGTTGCCACCAAAGTTGCGGAAGAATGCCGCGCCTTTGCTGCCAACTACGCAGAGATCAATCTCCACGCCTTGCTCGCGATTGCTCGCCATGTCTTTGACCAGAGCCTTGAACAGGTTGGTGTTCAGACCACCACACAGACCACGGTCCGAGCTCACCACGACATAACCAATGCGCTTAACTTCGCGCTCGATCATGAACGGATGACGGTATTCCGGGTTGGCGTTGGCCAGATGACCAATAACCTGGCGGATACGCTCCGCGTAGGGACGGCTAGCAACCATGCGCATTTGTGCTCTGCGCATTTTGCTGACCGCCACCTTTTCCATGGCGCTGGTGATCTTCTGCGTGCTTTTGATGCTCGCAATCTTGCTGCGAATCTCTTTTGCGCCTGCCATTTGACACCTATCGGGTTAGCAAGCGGGGGCCTCGCGGCCCCCGCTGCGGCTTACCAGGTTTGGGTGGCCTTGAACTTCTCGATACCGGCCTTCAGGCCAGCGTCGATTTCGTCATTAAAGTCACCCTTCTCGTTGATCTTCGCCAGCAGTGCGGCGTGATCCCGGTTGAAGTAAGCAATCAGGGCCTGCTCGAATGCACCAATTTTGGCGACTTCGATATCGACCAGGAAACCACGCTCGGCGGCATACAGCGACAGCGACATGTCAGCGATCGACATTGGCGCATATTGCTTCTGCTTCATCAGCTCGGTAACGCGCTGACCGTGCTCAAGTTGCTTACGGGTGGCTTCGTCCAGGTCAGAAGCGAACTGGGCGAATGCCGCCAGTTCACGGTACTGAGCCAGAGCGGTACGGATACCACCGGAGAGCTTCTTGATGATCTTGGTCTGTGCAGCACCACCCACGCGGGATACCGAGATACCGGCGTTGACCGCAGGACGGATGCCCGAGTTGAACATGGCCGATTCCAGGAAGATCTGACCGTCGGTGATCGAGATCACGTTGGTCGGAACGAACGCGGAAACGTCGCCAGCCTGGGTTTCGATGATCGGCAGAGCGGTCAGGGAACCGGTTTTGCCAGTCACAGCGCCATTGGTGAACTTCTCAACGTACTCTTCGGAAACGCGGGAAGCGCGCTCCAGCAGACGGCTGTGGAGATAGAACACGTCGCCTGGGTAGGCTTCACGGCCTGGTGGACGGCGCAGCAGCAGGGAAATCTGGCGGTAAGCCACTGCTTGCTTGGACAGATCGTCATAAACGATCAGCGCGTCTTCACCGCGGTCGCGGAAGTATTCGCCCATGGTGCAACCGGCGTACGGTGCAATGAACTGCAGAGCAGCGGATTCGGAAGCGGAAGCCGCGACAACGATGGTGTTAGCCAGCGCGCCGTTTTCTTCCAGCTTGCGTACCACGTTGGCGATGGTCGATTGCTTCTGACCAATGGCTACGTAGACGCACTTAATGCCGCTGTTCTTCTGGTTGATGATGGCGTCGATGGCCAGAGCGGTTTTACCGATCTGACGGTCACCGATGATCAGCTCACGCTGGCCACGGCCAACCGGGATCATGGCATCGACCGACTTGTAACCGGTTTGCACCGGCTGGTCGACCGACTTACGCCAGATCACGCCCGGCGCAACCTTCTCAACAGCGTCGGTAGCGACGTTGTTCAGCGGGCCTTTGCCGTCAATTGGGTTACCCAGTGCGTCGACAACGCGACCCAGCAGTTCCGGACCAACCGGAACTTCCAGGATACGGCCGGTGCACTTGGCGCTCATGCCTTCGGCAAGGCTGGTGTAAGCACCCAGCACAACAGCACCGACGGAGTCTTGCTCCAGGTTCAGTGCCATACCGTAGACGCCGCCCGGGAACTCGATCATTTCGCCGTACATCACATCGGCGAGACCGTGAATACGCACGATACCGTCAGATACGCTGACGACAGTGCCTTCGTTACGGGCTTGAGAGGCGACATCGAGATTCTCGATACGCCCCTTGATGATTTCACTTATTTCGGAAGGATTGAGTTGCTGCATAGCTCTGCTGCCCCTTCAAACTCAAGATTTCAATGCTTCGGCCAGCTTCGCGAGTTTGCCACGAACTGAGCCATCGATAACCAGGTCGCCGGCGCGGATCACGACACCACCGATCAGGGTGGCATCCTCCGCGGCGTGCAGACGCACTTCTCGGCCGAGCCGTGCACTGAGAACCTTGGCGAGTTTGTCTTGCTGTTCATCGCTCAATGCGAAGGCACTGGTAACGTCCACGTCGATCGACTTTTCCTGCTCGGCTTTGTAAAGCTCGAACAGTTCAACGATCTGTGGCAACAGGGCCAGACGATCGTTTTCAGCGACGATGTGAATGAAATTGCGTACCTGGGCGTCGAACTTGTCACCACACACGTCAATAAACGTGGTGGCCTTGTCTGTACTCGTCAAACGCGGAGCCTTGAGCACGCTCTGCATGGTGCCGTCTTGCGACACCGCTGCAGCCAGGCCGAGCATGGCTGACCAATTGGCCAGCTGCTGGTGGGCCTGGGCATGCTCAAAGGCAGCCTTAGCGTAAGGTCGGGCCAGCGTGGTCAGTTCTGCCATGATCGCGCCCCTCGCTTAAATTTCGGCTGCCAGTTTGGAAACCAGCTCCGCATGCGCGTTTTGGTCGATAGATGCGCCCAGGATCTTCTCGGCACCACTAACGGCCAGGCTACCCAGTTGGGCACGCAGCGCGTCTTTGACACCATTCAGTTCCTGCTCGATCTCGGCCAGAGCCTGGGCCTTCACACGGTCAGCTTCGACACGGGCCTGTTCACGGGCTTCGTCGACGATCTGGGTACCGCGTTTCTTGGCTTGCTCAATGATCTCGGCTGCTTGGCCTTTGGCTTCGCGCAGTTGCTGACCCGCTTTCTCTTGGGCCAACTCCAGGTCACGAGCCGCACGGCTAGCAGCGTCCAGGCCGTCTGCAATCTTCTTCTGACGTTCTTGCAAAGCCGTAATGACCGGAGGCCACACGTACTTCATGCAGAACAGCACGAAGATGAAGAAGGCAACGGACTGGCCAATCAGGGTTGCATTAATGTTCACGCCAACACCTCGCTCGTTCGTTGTCTATCCAGCTAATCAACTCGGAAGAGTTGATTAGACTGGGATTTGACCGATGAACGGGTTAGCGAAGGTGAAGAACAGTGCGATACCAACACCGATCATGGTCACGGCGTCGAGCAGACCAGCGACGATGAACATTTTCACTTGCAGCATCGGAACCATTTCCGGCTGACGCGCAGCGCCTTCCAGGAACTTGCCGCCCAGCAGGCCGAAACCGATTGCGGTACCCAGGGCACCCAGGCCAATCAGCAGTGCTACAGCGATAGCGGTCAGACCAACTACAGTTTCCATCTTTCCTCCCGACTTTTTATGTCGTATTGGTTAAGGTTTTCTAAGGTAAAGCGGTAAAGCAAAATCGGTACTTCTGGTTGCCCTTGCGGGCGTCCACTGCAAGCGCCTAAGCGCTCTTAGTGGTTGTCTTCGTGCGCCATCGACAGGTAGACGATGGTCAGCATCATGAAGATGAACGCCTGCAGCACGATGATCAGGATGTGGAACACAGCCCACGCCCACTGCAGGGCAACACCCAGCGCGCCCAGCAGCAAACCGCCGCCAAACATGATCGCGATGAGGATAAAGATCAGCTCGCCGGCATACAGGTTGCCGAACAGACGCAGAGCCAGGGAAATCGGCTTGGCGATCAGGGTCACGAACTCAAGCAGGAAGTTGACCGGAATCAGCAGCGCCTGAACCACGATGTTCTTGCTACCGAACGGGTGCAGAGTCAGCTCACCGATAAAGCCGCCGAGGCCTTTGACCTTGATGCTGTAGAACAGGATCAGGGCAAATACCGACAGGGCCAGGCCCACAGTAGCGTTTGGATCGGTAGTCGGCACGACGCGGAAGTACAGGTGCGGGTCGCCGGAGATTTTTGCCGCCAGCATTGGCAGCCAATCTACCGGGATCAGGTCCATGAAGTTCATCAGGAAGACCCAGACGAAGATGGTCAGAGCCAGCGGCGCGATCAGGGCGTTGCGGCCATGGAAGGTGTCCTTGACGCTGCCGTCAACGAACTCGACCAGGACTTCAACGAAGTTCTGCAGCTTTCCCGGTTGTCCGGAAGTGGCGCGTTTAGCAGCGGCACGGAACAGCAGGATAAAGAACAGGCCCAGCACGACGGACACCGCGAGGGTGTCTACGTGAAATGCCCAGAAGCCCATTTCCTGAGCTTCTTTTGCGTTGTGGGCGAAACTCCAGCCGTTGACCGGGTGCTGACCGTAGGTCAGGTTGGTCAAGTGGTGCTGGATATAACCCGAAGCGGTTTGTGCTGCTGCCATATATCCCTCGAGCGCTAAGGTCTTAAAAGTCTTGTTTTCATCAGCAGGGGTGAAAACCAATTGACCAACTGGGTCAGGAAGAACACGCCAAATACCGCCAGCGGTTCCAGAGGCTTAACACCTGCAAAGGTCAGTGCAAACAACACTGCCGTTAAAACCAGTTTGCCCGCCTCACCGGCATAAAAAGACCGGACGATGGCTTGAGCAGCCCGCGCTCCACTGAAACGGAACGCTTTGTGGGCGAAGTACACGTTCGGTAGCCAGGCAATCAGGCCACCACACAACCCGGAGTAACCTGCCACTGCACCTTGCCACTGCCACAAAACCAGGGCCAGCAACAGCAGTACCAGCAGTTGCACCAGCAGTACCGGGAAAACAGCCAGACGATGGAAGGGCAGGCGATTCGGCGTGCGAACGTCCATCTTGTTTTCCTGAAAGCTGAACTCGGGCGTCGGCACCTGAAATCAATAACTTGGCATACTTTGTGCCGACGAAATGCGCGCAGAGTATAGGGGCGCTTCCCCCCCCATTCAACTGCCGGGTAGTGATTTCCGACTAGTCGCTACACGCGCAATTGTTTCAACGAATGTGGGCGAGCACACCCTGCAGTTCATCCAGGGAGCTGTAGCTGATCACCAACTGGCCTTTGCCTTTCTGCCCATGCTTGATCTGCACCGGCGAGCCCAGGCGCTCAGCCAGGCGCTGTTCCAGCCGGGTAATGTCCGGATCGGCTTTGACCACTGCCGCCGGCTTCTCTTTGCTGTTCAACCACTGACGTACCAGTGCTTCGGTTTGGCGCACGGTGAGGCCGCGTGCGACAACATGTCGCGCACCTTCGGTCTGCTGTTCGGCCGGCAAACCGAGCAAGGCGCGGGCATGGCCCATTTCCAGATCGCCATGGGACAGCAGGGTTTTGATCTCTTCCGGCAGGGCAATCAGGCGCAGCAGGTTGCTGATGGTCACCCGCGACTTACCCACAGCATCGGCGACCTGCTGCTGAGTCAGCTGGAACTCCTGCTGCAGGCGTTGCAAGGCCATGGCTTCTTCGATGGGGTTGAGGTCTTCGCGCTGGATGTTCTCGATCAGCGCCATGGCGATGGCGGCTTCATCCGGCAATTCGCGGACCATGGCCGGGATCTTGTCCAGGCCGGCTTGCTGACTGGCACGCCAGCGGCGTTCACCGGCGACGATCTCGAAACGTCCTTCGCCAATCGGCCGCACCACGATCGGCTGCATCACGCCGTGGGCCTTGATCGACTGCGCCAGTTCTTCCAGGGCAGTGGCGTCCATGTCACGGCGCGGCTGGTATTTGCCGCGCTGGATCAGGTCCAGGGGCACATATTGCAGTTCACGGCTGTCGACCTGCGCGGCCTCTTCCTGCAAGGCGCTGACACTGGTGCCGCCCAACAGGGCATCCAGACCGCGTCCGAGTCCTCGTTTTTTCACAGCCATGGGTATTTCCTTATGCGGTTGCGGTGTGGGCACTTGCGCGCTGGCGGCGTACCAATTCGCCGGCCAGCGCCAGGTAGGCAATGGCACCACGGGATTGCTTGTCATACACCAGCGCCGGCATGCCGAAGCTCGGCGCCTCGGCCAGACGCACGTTACGCGGGATGACCACGTCATACAGCTGGTCAGGGAAATGCTGCTTGAGCTGAGCCGAAACGTCGTTGGTCAGGCTGATGCGCGGGTCGTACATGGTGCGCAGCAGGCCTTCGATCTTCAGCTTGGGATTGAGGATCTCGGCGATGCGCTGAATGCTGTTGACCAGGTCGCTCAAACCCTCCAGCGCGTAGTACTCGCACTGCATCGGGATAATCACCCCATCGGCAGCCACCAGGGCGTTGACCGTGAGCATCGACAGCGCCGGCGGGCAGTCGATGAGGATGTAATCGTAATTCTCGCGGATCGGCGCCAGTGCATAACGCAGGCGGCTTTCCTTCATTTTCATTTCCAGCAGCGATACTTCGGCAGCGGTCAGGTCGCGGTTGGCCGGCAACAGCTGGTAGCCGCCGTGCTCGGAGAACTGCATGGCATCGACCAGGTTGCATTCGCCGATCAGCACGTCGTAGATCGAATGCTCAAGGCCGTGTTTATCCACACCGCTGCCCATGGTTGCGTTGCCCTGGGGGTCGAGGTCGATCAGCAGCACACGGCGCTTGGTCGCCACCAGCGAGGCAGCCAGATTGATGCAGGTGGTGGTTTTGCCCACGCCGCCTTTCTGGTTAGCGATTGCGAATACCTTAGCCATGCTGCGTTCCCCCTAAACCGAGCGACGCAGTATCAACAGATGGCGCTGACCTTGGCAACCGGGAACCTTGAGTACATGAGTGGCGGTGAGACGAAAGTCCGTTGGCAGGGCCTGCAGCTCGTCATCCGGGTGTACGCCTTTCATCGCCAGCCACTGCGTGTGGTCGTCGCCGAGATGGCGAGTCCAGTTGCTGAAATCTTCCAGTGAGCTGAATGCCCGTGAGCAAATACCGCTGAACGGCACAGCCGGGGTGAACTCTTCGACACGGCTGTGGATAACTTGCAGGTTGGCCAGTTTCAACTCCAGCTTCACCTGAGTCAGGAAGCGAGTCTTCTTACCGTTGGAATCAAGCAAGGTGAATTGCCGCTCAGGGAACAGGATGGCCAGGGGAATACCGGGCATGCCGCCGCCGCTGCCGACGTCCAGCCAATTATCCCCAGCCTCGGTGACGAAGGGCACTACTGACAGGCTGTCGAGCAAATGGCGCGAAACCATTTCATTGGGATCACGCACTGCGGTGAGGTTGTAGGCCTTGTTCCACTTGATCAGCAGGGCCAGGTAGGCCAGCAACTGTTCGTGCTGCTGCGCGCTGAGTTCGACACCCAGCTCCAGAGCACCCTGGCTCAGTTCTTCGGCGTGACGTGCAGTGACCAACGACATCAGGCGCTGTGCTCCAACTGCTGACCGGCAGTGCGCTTTTTCAAATGGATCAGCAGCAGGGAAATCGCTGCGGGGGTAACGCCGGGAATCCGCGAGGCCTGGCCAAGGGTTTCCGGACGGCTGTTGCCGAGCTTATGTTGGATTTCCTTGGACAACCCGGAAATGCCTGCGTAGTCGATATCGAGCGGCAGCTTGGTGTCTTCACTGGCGCGCAGGCGGGCGATTTCATCCTGCTGGCGGTCGATATAACCGGCGTACTTGGTCTTGATCTCGACCTGCTCGGCCACTTGCGGGTCCTGCGCACCACCACCGGTGATGGTTACCAGCCCGGCGTAATCGATTTCCGGGCGGGCCAGCAGGTTGAGCAGGTTGTATTCGTGGGTCAACGGTGTACCGAAGTGCGCGGCAATCGCATCGCCCTGGGGCGTACCAGGGCGTACCCAGGTGCTTTTCAGGCGCTGTTCTTCCTGCACGATGGCTTCACGCTTGGTTTCGAACGCAGCCCAGCGCACGTCATCGACCAGGCCCAGCTCACGGCCTTTCTCGGTCAGACGCAGGTCGGCGTTGTCTTCACGCAGGATCAGCCGGTATTCGGCGCGCGAAGTGAACATGCGGTACGGCTCCTGGGTACCCAAGGTAATCAGGTCGTCGACCAGTACGCCGATGTAGGCCTCGTCGCGACGCGGGCACCAGCTGTCCTTACCCTGAGCGCGCAATGCGGCGTTAGCACCGGCGAGCAAGCCTTGCGCACCGGCTTCTTCGTAACCGGTGGTGCCGTTGATCTGCCCGGCGAAGAACAGCCCGGCGATCACCTTGGTTTCCAGGCTGTACTTGAGATCACGCGGGTCGAAGTAGTCGTACTCGATGGCATAACCGGGACGGACGATATGCGCGTTCTCCATGCCACGGATGCTGCGCACGATCTGCAATTGCACATCGAACGGCAACGAGGTGGAGATGCCATTCGGATACAGCTCATGGGTATTCAGGCCTTCTGGCTCGATAAATACCTGATGGCTGTCCTTGTCGGCGAAGCGGTGGATCTTGTCTTCGATCGACGGGCAATAGCGCGGGCCGACGCCTTCAATGACCCCGGAATACATCGGCGAACGATCAAGGTTGGCCGCAATGATTTCGTGGGTACGCGCGTTGGTATGGGTAATCCAGCAGCTGACCTGACGCGGTTGCTGCTCGGAACGACCGAGGAAGGACATCAGCGGCGTTGGCGTATCGCCCGGCTGCTCGGTCATCACCGAAAAATCCACCGAACGTCCGTCGATGCGTGGCGGCGTACCGGTTTTCAGGCGACCGACGCGCAGCGGCAGCTCTCGTAGACGTTGCGCCAGGGCAATCGAAGGTGGATCACCGGCGCGACCGCCGGAGTAGTTCTGCAGACCAATGTGGATAAGTCCACCGAGGAAGGTGCCTGTGGTCAACACCACGGAATCCGCGAGGAAACGCAGGCCCATCTGGGTGACTACGCCTTTGACTTCGTCGTTTTCGACGATCAGGTCATCGGCAGCCTGCTGAAATATCCACAGGTTGGCCTGGTTTTCCAATGTTTCGCGAATCGCGGCTTTGTACAGCACGCGATCGGCCTGGGCGCGAGTGGCACGTACCGCAGGGCCCTTGCGGCTGTTCAGTACACGGAACTGAATACCACCTTTGTCGGTGGCTTCAGCCATGGCGCCGCCGAGGGCATCGATTTCCTTGACCAGGTGGCTCTTGCCGATCCCGCCAATCGCAGGGTTGCAGCTCATCTGCCCGAGTGTTTCCACGTTGTGGGTCAGCAGCAGGGTTTTTACCCCCATGCGTGCAGCTGCCAATGCAGCTTCGGTACCGGCATGACCGCCGCCGATGACGATCACCTGAAAACGGGAAGGGAAATCCACCACGCACCTCGTGCCTGTTGAGAAATGGGGGGCTTTTTGGGTTGAAAAGCGGGAAAGGCGGCAAGTATAGGGATTTAGCCGGTGTGAAAGAAGCCTTTTGCACAAAAAATAGCCAGCTCGCTTGGGCGCTGTTCGGCCGTGTCGGTTAATAAAGAATAAAAGAGAGAATTTTTATAAAGCCTTGTTTATATGTTTATTACTTAGCAACGGCTTTTCTGTGGATAGATTGCTACAGACCAATAGATTCATGGCCTACAGCGTTTAAAAACTCTGTGCTGATCCTGCCATCTGCCTGTTCAGTTGCCGTATGCAAGCTGTGGATGAAATGCATGGTTATCCACAGGGGGCGTTATCCTCAGTTTTATCACCGGGTTATAGGCAGGGCTTAGGCTCGGTTTTCCACAGGGCTTAGCCGCGAGAATAAGTCTGCAGATAGCTCTATTTCGTCCAGGCGAATGCCTGCCTGAATGGCATAAGTTGAAATTTCAGGCGGTACGAAGGATTAGGTGCAGGCAGGAGCAGATCAGGTAGGCGGTAACCCGTCGGGAATGGGTTACCGCATATGGGTCACTTGCCGATACAGAAGCTGGAGAAGATCCGCCCCAGTAGATCATCGGAGCTGAAGGCCCCGGTGATTTCGCCCAGGGCTTGCTGGGCCATGCGCAGGTCTTCAGCCAGCAACTCGCCAGCGCCGGCCAGGGTCAGCTGAGCATGGCCGTGTTCCAGATGTGTGGAGGCCTGACGTAGCGCTTCCAGGTGGCGTCGGCGCGCACTGAAGCTGCTCTCTGAAGTCTGTTCATAACCCATACAGGCCTTGAGGTGTTCCCTCAGCAGGTCCAGGCCCTCGGTGGATTTGGCCGACAGGCTGATGGTGACGTGGCCGTCATTGCAGACTTCCAGCACCACCGACTCGCCGGACAGATCAGCCTTGTTGCGAATCAGGGTGACCTTGGCCGGATCAGGGCGTTGGTCGAGAAACTCCGGCCACAGAGCAAAAGGGTCGTCGGCTTCGGGGGCTGTGGCATCCACCACCAGCAGGATGCGGTCGGCTTCACCAATGGCTTTCAGCGCACGCTCGACGCCGATGCGTTCGACCTGATCCTCGGTATCACGCAGGCCGGCGGTATCCACCACGTGCAACGGCATGCCATCGATGTGGATATGTTCGCGCAGTACGTCGCGGGTGGTGCCGGCGATTTCGGTAACGATGGCTGCCTCGCGACCGGCCAGTGCATTGAGCAGGCTGGATTTACCCGCGTTGGGCCGGCCGGCGATCACTACAGTCATGCCATCGCGCAGCAGGGCCCCTTGGCCGGCCTCACGCAGCACACCGGCAAGGTCGGCACGCACGCCATCGAGCAGGTTGAGTACATGGCCATCGGCGAGAAAGTCGATTTCCTCTTCGGGGAAGTCGATGGCTGCTTCAACGTAGATGCGCAGGCTGATCAGCCGCTCGGTCAAGCCATGTACGCGGCGCGAGAACTCGCCCTGCAGCGAGCGCAGTGCATTGCGCGCGGCCTGCTCGGAGCTGGCTTCGATCAGGTCGGCAATCGCCTCGGCCTGGGCCAGGTCGAGTTTGTCATTGAGAAACGCACGCTCGCTGAATTCACCAGGACGTGCCAGGCGTGCCCCGAGTTGTACACAGCGGCGCAGCAGCAGATCGAGCACCACCGGGCCGCCATGGCCCTGCAGTTCCAGCACGTCTTCGCCGGTAAAGGAGTTGGGACCGGGGAAGTACAGGGCCAGGCCTTCATCCAGCACCTGCTTGGCGTCGGCGAAGAACGGCCCGTAGTGGGCGTAGCGTGGTTGCAACTCGCGTTGGCAGATCGCCTGCGCCAATGTGCCGGCCAGCGGCCCGGAAACACGCACGATGCCAACGCCACCCCGGCCCTGGGCGGTGGCAACGGCGGCAATGGTTTCAGCAACGGGTGGCATGCGCTTCTCCTGAATACGACATAGCAAAACGCCCCTGAAAAGGGGCGTTTGTTACAGCTTAGAAGCAATCACTGCTTAGGCGTCTGCGGCCTTGGCTGCTGCTTCGATCTTGCGCGTAATGTACCACTGCTGGGCGATGGACAAGACGTTGTTGACCACCCAGTACAGCACCAGACCAGCCGGGAACCAGAGGAAGAAGAAGGTGAAGATGATCGGCATCATCTTCAGTACCTTGGCTTGCATCGGGTCCGGCGGCGTTGGGTTGAGCTGCTGCTGGATAAACATGGTCGCGCCCATGATGATCGGCAGGATAAAGAACGGATCCTTGATCGCCAGGTCGGTTATCCACAGCAGCCACGGCGCTTGGCGCATTTCCACGGATTCCAGCAGCACCCAGTAGAGCGCGAGGAATACCGGCATCTGCACCAGGATCGGCAAACAGCCGCCCAGCGGGTTGATCTTCTCTTTCTTGTACAGCTCCATCATCGCCTGGGACATCTTCTGGCGATCATCACCGTGCTGCTCTTTCAGCTGAGCGAGTTTCGGTGCAACGGCACGCATGCGCGCCATGGATTTGTAGCTAGCAGCGGACAATGGGAAGAAGATCAGCTTGATGATCACGGTCAACATGATGATCGACCAACCCCAGTTGCCGAGCAGGTTGTGGATAACTTCCAGAAGCCAGAAGATCGGCTGAGCCAGGAACCACAGAATGCCGTAGTCGACAGTCAGCTCAAGACCTGGAGACAGAGTCTTCAGATGGCCTTGTAGCTTCGGGCCGGCATACAGAATTGCACTGGTTTCGCCTTGAGCGCCGGCAGCAACCTGAATGGCCGGGCCGGTAAAGCCGACAATGTAGTTGCCTTGGCTGTCTTTACGGGTCTGTACTTGGTTAGTGCTGTCTTTGCTTGGAATCCAGGCAGTGACGAAGTAATGCTGTAGCCAGGCAACCCAGCCTCCTTGAACGGTTTCTTTGAAGGCTTGTTTGTCGATGTCTTTCATCGACACTTTTTTGTACGGCTCTTCGGTGGTCCACAGTGCGCCACCGAGGTAGGTCGCAGTGCCGGTGGCAGTGGTGGAGGACGGATCGTCGCTGCCATCACGCTTGAGCTGGGCAAACATGTTGCCGCTCCAGGCCTGACCACTCTGGTTGTCGATCAGATAGCTGACAGTCACCTGATAGGACGATGGATCAACGCAGCCGGGTTTCTTCTGCTGTTGGTCCTTGGCCGCACATTCAGCGTTCAGACCACGCTTGAAGGTGAAGCGCTTGATGTAGTTGACGCCGTCTTCGCTGAGTTTGAGGTCAACCTGCAGCTGATCCTGACCGTCAGCCAGTTCATAGCTCTTCTGCTCGCTGCTCCACAGAGCACGACCGCTGGATTTGTCCGGCGCATTGCTGCCGATCAAACCGCTCTGCGCCAGGTAGGTACGCTCGCCGCCGTTGTCGAACAGCTGGAAAGGTACATCCGGACGATCCTGACGACGTGGGTACTGCGGCAAACGCAGTTGCACCACATCACCACCGCGCGGATCGATGGCCAGATCCAGCACATCGGTCTTCACGCGAATCAGCTCATCGCTGGCAGCAGCCGGTGCGGCACTGATGGCGCTGGGCTCAACGGCAGTGGTGGCGCTCGGAATATCATCGCCGCCTGCTGGGGTTGAGGTCGCGGCAGTGGTATCCGGCAAGCCGGGTACAGTGCTGCTGGTCGCGGCAATTTCTGTCGGCAGGGCAGCTTGACCGTAGTCCTGGTTCCACTGGAGAACCATCATATAGGACACGATTGCCAGGGCGACGATCAGGATCGAGCGTTGAATATCCATGATTATTCGGCCATCGAAGAGGAACGGGAGGTTTTCACGCAGGGAACCGGGTCGTAGCCACCGGGGTTCCACGGGTGACAGCGGCCAAGCCGACGTAGGGTCAGCCAGCCACCGCGCATGACGCCATGATGTTCAATGGCTTCAAGCGCGTAGCAAGAACAGCTTGGGTAGAAACGACAGTGACTGGCCATCAAGGGGCTGATGGCGTAGCGGTAGAACTGGATGGGAACCAAAGCCAGTTTACGCATGGGGACTGTCGTTCACCCCGGGTGTTGCGACGGTTTCCGGGCTTGGCTTGCTGCGTTCGAGGCGTTTCCAGAGTTTGCCAAACTGGCGAGCCAGTTCAACGTTCTCCAGATCGCCGAGGCCTTTACGCGCAACCACCACGATGTCCCATCCCACCAGGTTGTCCTGATTGAGACGGAACGATTCGCGGATCTGGCGTTTCAGGCGATTGCGCTCAACCGAGAGCTTGACGCTCTTCTTGCCGATCACCAATCCCAGACGGGGGTGATCAAGTTCGTTGTTGCGCGCCAGCAGCAGGACATTTTTGCCCGGAGCTTTGCCGCTAGGGGAGTCGAAGACTGCCTTGAATTGCCGGGGGGTTAGCAGACGCTTTTCCCGACTGAAGTCTCGACTCACCACAAGACCGAAATTTAGACGGCGAGACGCTTACGGCCCTTGGCGCGGCGACGCGACAGGACAGCACGGCCGTTCTTGGTGGCCATACGAGCACGGAAACCGTGGGTGCGAGCGCGTTTGATAGTGCTGGGTTGGAAAGTACGTTTCATGGTGCGGTACCTGGGTGGTCGACTACGGGCCGGAATGGCCCCCGTTTTAAGAGACCGGCAATTCTAGAGAAACCCGAGGGTCAGGTCAATTTCCAACCAGGCTTTTCCTGCATAAAGAAATATAAAGAAGAGAATATTTAAAGATGTTTAGTAATGTTAGTAGCTATTAGCTAGTCATTCATCTGTGCATAAGTGCCTGAAGGCCAACAGATTAGAGCCGTTCAGCCAAGGGTAAGTCTGTCGAAAAGGCGTGCTGCAACTGTGTGGAAGCAGCGCACAAGCTGAGGATGGAATGCCATTTTACCCACAGCAGGGTTTTCCACCGGTTTTTACCCTGGTTTATCCAATGAGCTTGCGGGTGGTTATCCACAGCCCTTATCCCATCTGCCTTATAAGCCTCGAACGCGATTAACACGTTGATTTTCCTTGCGCATAAGCAAGCTTACGTGTGGATAACTCAAGCCTCGGCGGCTACAATGACGGCTGTTTTTTGCCTCGCGCCTTGCGATTTAGGGGATGTCCGTGTCTGTGGAACTTTGGCAGCAGTGCGTCGAGCTTCTGCGCGATGAGCTGCCTGCTCAGCAATTCAACACCTGGATCCGTCCACTGCAGGTCGAAGCCGAAGGCGACGAGCTCCGCGTCTATGCGCCGAATCGTTTTGTCCTCGACTGGGTTAATGAAAAGTACCTCAGCCGGTTGCTCGAGTTACTCACCGAACGGACCAACGGTCTGGTTCCGGCGCTCTCCTTATTAATAGGTAGCAAACGCAGCTCTGCACCGCGTGCCGCAGCTGTCAGTACCCCGTCCGCTGCGCCGAGCACGCCAGCACCTGCTGCGGTCACAACAGCAGCAACCGCTACCGCGCAGGCAGAACCCTCGCGCGCGAGCTTTGACCCCATGGCCGGTGCGGCGAGCCAGCAGGCGCCGGCGCGTACTGAGCGTTCGGTGCAGGTTGAAGGCGGGTTGAAACACACCAGTTACCTGAATCGCACCTTTACCTTTGATAACTTCGTCGAAGGTAAATCCAACCAGCTGGCCCGCGCAGCGGCCTGGCAGGTAGCGGACAATCCCAAGCACGGTTACAACCCGCTGTTCCTTTATGGCGGCGTGGGCTTGGGTAAGACTCACTTGATGCATGCAGTGGGTAACCATCTGCTGGCGAAGAACCCGAATGCCAAGGTGGTGTACCTGCATTCCGAGCGTTTCGTCGCGGACATGGTCAAGGCCTTGCAGCTGAACGCCATCAACGAGTTCAAGCGCTTCTACCGTTCGGTGGACGCACTGCTGATCGATGACATTCAATTCTTCGCCAAGAAAGAGCGTTCCCAGGAAGAGTTCTTCCACACCTTCAACGCCTTGCTTGAAGGTGGTCAGCAGGTGATTCTCACCAGCGACCGTTACCCGAAAGAAATCGAAGGCCTGGAAGAGCGTCTCAAGTCACGTTTCGGTTGGGGCCTGACGGTAGCTGTCGAGCCGCCTGAACTGGAAACCCGCGTGGCGATTCTGATGAAAAAGGCCGATCAGGCCAAAGTCGACCTGCCGCATGATGCTGCCTTCTTTATTGCCCAGCGCATTCGTTCCAACGTACGTGAGCTGGAAGGTGCGTTGAAGCGCGTTATCGCCCACTCGCACTTCATGGGGCGTGACATTACCATCGAGCTGATCCGCGAATCGCTCAAGGACCTGTTGGCCCTGCAGGACAAGCTGGTCAGCATCGACAATATTCAGCGCACGGTCGCCGAGTACTACAAGATCAAGATTTCTGATCTGCTGTCCAAGCGCCGCTCGCGTTCAGTCGCGCGCCCGCGTCAGGTAGCCATGGCGTTGTCGAAAGAGCTGACTAACCACAGCCTGCCAGAAATTGGTGATGCCTTCGGCGGCCGCGATCACACAACGGTATTGCATGCATGCCGTAAGATTGCTGAACTTAAGGAATCCGACGCGGACATCCGCGAGGACTATAAGAATTTGCTGCGTACGCTTACAACCTAATACGCAACTCCACTAGGCAAGGGACTAGACCATGCATTTCACCATTCAACGCGAAGCCTTGTTGAAACCTCTGCAACTGGTCGCCGGCGTCGTGGAACGCCGTCAGACCTTGCCGGTTCTCTCTAACGTTCTGCTGGTGGTCGAAGGCCAGCAGCTGTCGCTGACCGGTACCGACCTGGAAGTCGAGCTGGTTGGTCGCGTCACCCTGGAAGAGCCAGCGGAATCCGGTGAGATCACCGTGCCGGCGCGCAAGCTGATGGACATCTGCAAAAGCCTGCCAGCGGACGCCCTGATCGATATCCGTATCGACGAGCAGAAGCTGCTGGTCAAAGCCGGCCGCAGCCGCTTCAGTCTGTCCACCCTCCCCGCCAATGATTTCCCCACTGTTGAAGAAGGCCCAGGTTCGCTGACCTTCAGCCTGGTACAAAGCAGACTGCGTCGCCTGATCGAACGCACCAGCTTTGCCATGGCCCAGCAGGACGTGCGTTATTACCTCAACGGCATGCTGTTGGAAGTACAGACCGGCATCCTCCGCGCGGTGGCCACCGACGGTCACCGTCTGGCCATGTGTTCGATGGAAGCGGCGATTGAGCAGGTTGAACGCCACCAGGTCATCGTGCCGCGCAAAGGTATTCTCGAACTGGCTCGTCTGCTCACCGAGCAGGACGGCAGCGTCAGCATCGTTCTTGGCCAGCACCATATTCGCGCCACCACCGGCGAGTTCACCTTCACCTCGAAACTGGTAGACGGCAAGTTCCCGGATTACGAGCGTGTGTTGCCGCGTGGTGGTGACAAGCTGGTGGTTGCCGATCGTCAGGGCCTGCGTGAAGCGTTCAGCCGTACCGCGATTTTGTCCAACGAGAAGTACCGCGGTATTCGCCTGCAACTGGAATCTGGCTTGCTGAAAATTCAGGCCAACAACCCGGAGCAGGAAGAAGCGGAAGAAGAGATCGCCGTGGACTACAACGGTAGCTCGTTGGAAATCGGTTTCAACGTCAGCTACCTGCTCGACGTGCTGAGCGTGATGACCACCGACCAGGTGCGTCTGATTCTCTCCGATGCCAATAGCAGTGCCCTGGTGCAGGAAGCTGACAACGACGACTCTTCCTATGTCGTTATGCCGATGCGTCTGTAACAGCTGAATGTCCCTTACTCGCTTTACCGTCACCGCGGTGCGTAATCTGCACCCGGTGACCCTCTCCCCCTCCCCGCGTATCAACATCCTTTCCGGCGACAATGGCAGCGGCAAAACCAGCCTGCTCGAAGCCATTCATCTGTTGGGTTTGGCTCGCTCCTTTCGCAGTACCCGCCTGCTTCCGGTCATTCAATACGATCAGCTTGCCTGCACGATTTTCGGTCAGGTGCAGATGTCTGATGGTCGGCAAAGCAATCTGGGCATTTCGCGGGATCGTCAGGGTGAGTTTCAGATTCGTATCGATGGGCAGAATGCGCGCAGCGCTGCACAACTGGCCGAGACCTTGCCGCTGCAACTGATCAATCCGGACAGCTTCCGTCTACTTGAAGGTGCGCCGAAGATTCGTAGGCAGTTTCTCGATTGGGGAGTGTTCCACGTGGAACCTCGGTTTCTGCCGGCTTGGCAGCGCCTGCAGAAGGCCCTGCGTCAGCGGAACTCATGGCTGCGGCATGGTACACTTGACGCCGCTTCGCAGGCGGCCTGGGACCGAGAGTTGTGCCTGGCCAGCGACGAAATTGACGGTTATCGGCGCGCCTACATCCAGGCCCTGAAACCGGTTTTCGAACGCACCCTGAATGAGCTGGTTGAGCTGCAAGGTTTGACCCTCAGTTACTACCGCGGTTGGGATAAAGAGCGTGAGCTCAATACAGTGCTCGCCTCCACCCTCGCCCGCGATCAGCAACTGGGTCACACCCAGGCAGGTCCGCAGCGCGCCGATTTAAGGCTGCGTTTAGGGGCACACAATGCCGCAGAGATACTCTCGCGCGGCCAGCAAAAATTAGTTGTATGTGCCCTGCGCATTGCGCAGGGCCATTTAGTCAATCAGGCCAAGCACGGCCAATGTATCTATCTGGTGGATGACCTGCCGTCAGAACTGGATGAACAGCACCGTCGTGCGTTGTGCCGATTGTTGGAAGACTTGCACTGCCAGGTGTTTATCACCTGTGTAGACCATGAATTGTTGAGGGAAGGCTGGCGCACGGATACGCCAGTTGCCATGTTCCACGTGGAACATGGTGGCATTACCCAGACCCACGACCACCGGGAGTGAAGGCATGAGCGAAAACCAAACGTACGACTCCAATAACATTAAGGTCCTCAAGGGCCTGGATGCCGTACGCAAGCGGCCTGGTATGTACATCGGCGATACCGACGATGGCAGCGGTCTGCACCACATGGTGTTCGAGGTGGTCGACAACTCGATTGACGAGGCGTTGGCTGGGCATTGCAGCGAAATCACCATCACCATCCACCCGGATGAGTCGATCAGCGTGCGCGATAACGGCCGTGGTATTCCGGTCGATATGCACAAGGAAGAAGGCGTTTCCGCTGCTGAAGTGATCATGACCGTGCTGCACGCAGGCGGTAAGTTCGACGACAACAGCTACAAGGTTTCCGGTGGTTTGCACGGCGTGGGCGTTTCTGTGGTTAACGCCCTGTCCAAGGAACTGATCCTGACCATCCGCCGTAGCGGCAAGATCTGGGAACAGACCTACGTGCACGGCGTGCCTCAGGCACCGATTGCAGCGGTCGGCGACAGCGATGTCACCGGCACGCAGATCCACTTCAAACCGTCCGAAGACACCTTCGCCAATATCCATTTCAGCTGGGATATTCTGGCCAAGCGTCTGCGCGAACTGTCGTTCCTCAACTCCGGCGTGGGCATCCTGCTGAAGGATGAACGCAGCGGCAAGGAAGAGCTGTTCAAGTACGAAGGTGGTCTGCGTGCCTTCGTTGAATACCTCAACCACAACAAAACCCCGGTCAATCAGGTGTTCCACTTCACTGTGCAGCGTGAAGACGGTGTCGGCGTAGAAGTCGCCCTGCAGTGGAATGACAGCTTCAACGAGAACCTGTTGTGCTTCACCAACAACATCCCCCAGCGCGACGGCGGTACCCACCTGGCCGGCTTCCGCTCGGCGCTGACACGTAACCTGAATACCTATATCGAGCAGGAAGGTCTGGCCAAGAAGCACAAGATCGCCACCACCGGTGACGATGCCCGTGAAGGTCTGACCGCGATTATTTCGGTAAAAGTACCGGATCCTAAATTCAGCTCGCAGACCAAAGACAAGCTGGTTTCCAGCGAAGTGAAAACTGCGGTCGAGCAGGAAATGGGCAAGTACTTCTCCGACTTCCTGCTGGAGAACCCCAACGAAGCCAAGGCCGTAGTCGGCAAGATGATCGACGCCGCGCGTGCCCGTGAAGCGGCGCGTAAAGCCCGTGAAATGACTCGCCGTAAAGGCGCGCTGGATATCGCCGGGCTGCCGGGTAAACTGGCCGACTGCCAGGAGAAAGACCCTGCCCTTTCCGAACTCTATATCGTGGAAGGGGACTCCGCGGGCGGTTCTGCTAAGCAGGGCCGTAACCGCAAGACCCAGGCGATCCTGCCGTTGAAGGGCAAGATCCTCAACGTCGAGAAAGCGCGTTTCGACAAGATGATTTCCTCCCAGGAAGTCGGCACCCTGATCACCGCCCTGGGCTGTGGTATCGGCCGCGATGAGTACAACATCGACAAGCTGCGCTACCACAACATCATCATCATGACCGACGCCGACGTCGACGGTTCGCACATCCGTACCCTGCTACTGACCTTCTTCTTCCGTCAGCTGCCGGAGCTGGTTGAGCGGGGCTACATCTACATCGCTCAGCCGCCGCTGTACAAGGTCAAGAAGGGCAAGCAGGAGCAGTACATCAAGGACGACGAGGCCATGGATGAATACATGACCCAGTCGGCTCTGGAAGATGCCAGCCTGCACGTCAACGAAAGCGCGCCAGGCCTGTCTGGCGAGGCGCTGGAGCGTCTGGTCAACGATTACCGTCTGGTAATGAAGACCCTCAACCGTTTGTCGCGCCTGTACCCGCTGGAGCTCACCGAGCACTTCGTCTACATCCCGCGGGTGGAAACTGAGCAACTGGCGGACAAGGCAGCCATGGAGCAATGGCTGGGCCTGCTGGATGCGCGTCTCAAGGGTATGGAGAAGTCCGGCCTGGTGTACAAAACCAGCCTGCACGAAGACCAGGAACGTCACCTCTGGCTGCCGCAGGTGGAACTGGTATCCCATGGGGTTTCCAGCTACATCATCTTCAACCGCGACTTCTTCGCCAGTAACGACTACAAGACCGTTACCACCCTGGGCGATCAGCTCAACAGCCTGCTTGAAGAAGGTGCCTTCGTGCAGCGCGGCGAGCGCAAGAAGCACGTCAGTACCTTCAAGGATGCACTGGCCTGGCTGATGGCCGAAAGCACCAAGCGCCATAGCATCCAACGCTATAAGGGTCTCGGTGAAATGAACCCGGATCAACTCTGGGAAACCACCATGGACCCAGAAGTGCGCCGCATGCTCAAGGTGCGTATCGAAGACGCGATCGCTGCCGATCAGATCTTCAACACCCTGATGGGCGATGCCGTTGAGCCGCGTCGTGACTTTATCGAGACCAACGCGCTGGCAGTGTCCAACCTGGACTTCTGATCCGCTGCAGCTCGTATCAGCCACAAAAAATGCCCCGGATATCCGGGGCATTTTTATTCCGCTCGACTTAAGCCAACGGCACCCACCAGTAGCGCACGAAGTGGAAGAAGATCGGTGCGGCGAAACACACTGAGTCGAGGCGGTCGAGCATGCCGCCGTGGCCTTCGATCATATGGCCCCAGTCCTTTACCCCGCGGTCGCGTTTGATCGCTGACATCACCAGTCCACCGGCAAAGCCCAGCAGGTTGACGGTCAGGGCCATCAAGGCGGCCTGCCAGAAGTTGAACGGGGTAATCCAGCACAGCAGCGCGCCGACCAGGCAGGACAGGCTGACGCCGCCGACAAAGCCTTCAACGGTTTTCGACGGTGACAAACGCGGCGCGATCTTGTGCTTGCCGAACAACTTGCCGCAGACGTACTGCAGCACATCGGACAGTTGCACCACGATGATCAGCCAGGCAATCAGCAGCAGATTGCGCCCTTCATAGCCGGGTATGTCCAGGGTCAGCAGCGCGGGCACTGAGGAGATGCAGTACACCGCGATCATCAGGCCCCACTGCACCTTTGACGCGCGTTCGAGAAAGCGTGTGGTATCGCCGCCCAGGGACGCCAGGATCGGCAGCAGCAGGAACAGATACACCGGGATAAAGATCGCGAACAGGCCGTACCAGTCCAGGGCAATCAGCAGGTACTGCATGGGTAGGGCAAAGTAGAAGGCCGCCACCAGTGCCGGGTAGTCGCTGCGCCGCGTGGGCGTGAGGGTCATAAACTCGCGTAGGGCGTAGAACGAGACAAAGTAGAACAGCAGAATCACGCCCAGATTGCCGAACAGAAAGGCGATGCCGATTACCAGCACCATGACCCACCAGGCGTTGATCCGCGCATTGAGGTTGTCGATTACCGGGTTGGGGCTGCCGCCACTGCGCCACTTGAGGAAATAGCCGATGGCCGAGGCGAGCAGCAACAGCGCGCCGATACCGGCGAACAGCAACAGGGTGTTGTTATCCATATCAAGCCTCCTCGGGTGCTAGGGCCAATAAGGCGTTACGGGCGCGTTCGAGGAACGCCTGCTTGTTTTCATCTTGCAGATGTTCCAGCGGCGTGCCGAAACTCAGGGTGCACAGCAGCGGCAACGGCAACGCCCTGCCCTTGGGCATGACCCGGTTGAGGTTGGCGATCCACACCGGTACCAGTTCGATGTCGGGACGTAGCCGGGTCAGGTGATACAGGCCGCTCTTGAACGGCAGCAGACCGTCCTCCAGATTGCGTGTGCCCTCGGGAAAGAGGATCAGTGAGTCGCCTTGATCCAGGGCATCAAGCATTGGCTGCAGTGGATTGGTTTCAGGTGTGGCGCGCTCGCGGTCGATCAGGACGCCGTTGAATACTTTGTTGATCAGATAGCGGCGCAGGCCGTCACGCTGCCAGTAATCGGCACCGGCCACGGGCCGGGTTCTGCGGCGCAGTTCATCCGGTAGCGATGCCCAGAGCAGGACGAAATCGCCGTGGCTGCTGTGGTTGGCGTAATACAGCCGCTGCACCGGCTGGGGCGTGCAACCGAGCCACAGCGCGCGGGCGCCGGTAAGCAGGCGCGCAGCCGAGGTGATGACGAACGCGGTGAGGGACGCGAGCATGGACGACTCCTTATCCAGTGATTGCAAGCCAGGGCAGGCCCAGCACGATCAACACGGCTAACAGCAGTTGCGCCAGTAGCCAGAGCACTTGCTGGCGCAATAGGCGCAACGCACCGAGGCTGCGTTCCTCCCAGCTGCGCGCAGGCGTGTTAGCTGGTTGCAGCTTGAGCTGGGCCAGGGTCTGGTCGAGATCGACGGTGTGTGCGGCTAACTGATCTGTCCGACTGGCAAGTTGCTGGAACAGTTCGGCATCCAAGGCCACACGCAGCGCCCAGTATTTCTGCCCCAGACCCAGTATCAGCAGCAGCGCGCAGAACAACGCCGTCAGTGGCTGTGCTTTGATGCCGAGCAGCGGTGCTAGACCGATCAGCAGGGCAAGCAGGCTGAGCGCGCTGGACAGCTGATCCAGCGCCCTGCCCCGGCGCAGCAGACAGGCCACGGTGAACAGCCGCATTTCAGTAGCCATGGGCAGCCCCCGCAGGCATGCAGCTATTGCTGAGTTCCAGCATGCCCTGAAGCGCTTGTTGATGAGCGTCGCTCAAGACCACCTGAGGTCGCGCCCGGCGCAGATGTGCCAGCGCTTCGGCTACATCCTTGCAGCGCCCGCTGTGCAGTAACCAGGCCGCTACCGCCGTGGCGCTGCGTGAATAGCCCAGGGCGCAATAGACCAGCAGGTTGCCGTGGCTGCGCAGCGCCTCAATGGCTTGCGCGGCTTCCAGGCACTCGGCTGGGCTGGGCGCACAGAGGTCGAGCAGCTGCAGTGAGCGATAGGTCTTGGCTTGTGTTCTGGCCGGAAGCTCGGCGCACAGATCGAGCTGGGCCTGGAACTGCTCGGCCTGCCCTGGCGCCGGAATGCGCCCCAGCCAAATACCCGGTTCGACCTCATCAGCGTGCGGGTGCGCCCGAGTCCAGAGCCGTGAATTGAGCCAGGCGGCGGCCAGGTAGGGCGCGAGCAACCAGGTCGCGGCGCTGCTCAGTCGACCATCAGCCGCCTTCTGAAAACCCGCGGCGCCGAACAACAGGTAGTTGAGCGCCACCAGCAGTAAGGAGAACGCCGGCCAGAGCAGCCATAGCCAGGCACCACCGATATTCACCGCCAGGGCGCTGAGCAGCGCCGCACCCAGGCTGTAGCGCAGCGCCAGGCGCAGCCGTTGTGGCTCGCGGCTCAGCTGCCAGGCCAGCAGTGGGCTACGGCCTTGCAGCGGCCACAGCCAGACGCACAGCCAGCCGGCCAGTATCCCGGTGGGCACATCGATAAAGTGATGCTGCCAGGTGGTCAGCACCGATACGCCGATCAGGGCCATCCAGCCGTGCAGCAGTCCGCGCAGCCACAGGCCATGGGTATGCCGGGCGAACATCACCCAGATCACCACCAGCAGGGCGATGTGCAGGGATGGCGCCTGGTTAAAGGGTTTGTCGAAGCCCATCAGCACATCGAACATGCCGCCGAACAGGCCATCCAGTTCGGGCCGCTCGAAGGTAAAGCGCAGCGGCCAGAGCAGAAAGCAGGCAATGCACAGCACTTGCACGCTAAGCAGGCGCAGGCCATGGCGATCCATTTCCCGTCGCGTGGCCGGCAGCAGAAAGGACAACCCATAAAGCAGGTCAATTGACCAGTAAGGCACGATAGTCCACGGCCATAGCGGCATCTGGCTTTCCCAGGCAAATACCAGAGTGCCGACGTCGTCGCGTTGCGCACTCAGCCAGTTGGCGAAGCTGTAGCTGGCGAAGAACAGCGGCGCCAAGAGCAGCAACCAGAGCACGCCGCGCTTCCATAACCCTGCTTCGCGGCTAAGGCTAACTTCCGCCATCAGGACACCCGCTGCGCCAGGGAGACGCTGAAGATGCCCCACTCGTCGATGCGCTGGGTGATCTTGCGAAAGCCTGCGGCCTCGACCAGCTGATCCATCTCTGCCTGGTTACGTCGGCGCATCACCCAGGCTTCGCCGCCGCGGTGGCTGGTCAGGGCGCGGGCGATCAGTTCCAGCTGTGGGTGCCAGGGTTGTCCGGTGTACACCAGATAACCACCCTCCTCGACGGCTGCCGCCAGCCCGGCGAGCGAGTCGCCAACCATCTGGTTGCTGCCGAACAGCTCATACAAACCGGAGACCACCGCCAGAGTCGGTTTAGGCTCAAGCGCGGCGAGATCGGCGCGGTCGAAGGCATCACCTTTGACGAAGCGGGCGATGTCGCTCAGGCCCTTCTGTTCGATCAGTGCGCCGCCGTCGCGCACGTTGATATCGCTGTAATCGCGCAACAGGATCGAGTCCGGCTTCTGCTCCATGCCTTCCAGGGCTTCGAGGATGTAGCGGCCATGGCCGGCGGCGATATCGACGATGCGCACGCCACGGCCCTGCTCGCGCAGCTTGCCCATGGCCAGGCGCAGCAGCTCTTCGGCGTGCAGCTTGCGTTGGCGAATGCCGCGCCAGCCGATGGAGTTGAGGTAGTTCTGATCGATCAGCCGGCCGATAGGCGACTTGCCGCTAGGCTGATTGCGGTAGACGTAATCCAGGGTGCTGCCGGAGTCGAAGCCGGTGTCGAAACCCAGTTTCACCCCGTCGGCCAGGCTGCTGCCGAGCCGCAGACTGGCCCGGGTGGCGCGCCAGTAAAGGTCGCCCAGGGAGTTATGCGGCAGCGGTGCGGCGAGGCTTTCCGATTCGGCGCAGGTCACGCCCAGGCGGTCGGCATCAAGCAAGGAAGGGCGCGTTACCGGCTCTTCAAAACAGCGCAGCAGAAAGCGCTGGGCGCGTTTCAGGGCGTGGCTGCGGTCGCGTTCGCCGAGGGTGTCGTGGAAGAAGCCGGGAAGGATGTGCATCTCCTTGCGCAGGCTGCCCAGGCGTTCGAAGAACTGCTGCTGGGGTTTGCGGTGCACCACGAAGTCGGCGCCGGAGATCAGTAACTGAGTGGGAATCTGGATCGCCTGAGCATCGGCGACCACGCGCTCGGCGGCGTCATACAGGCCCAGCAGCATATTCACCGAGATTGGCCGGGCGATCAGCGGGTCGCTATTGAAGGAGGCAATCCGCTCCGGGTCATGGCTGAGGTACTTGGCCTTCACATAGCTGTTGACGAAGAAGTTGCCGCGCAGCGCGCGCATCAACTTGAGGCCTGGGCGGGCAAAGGGCACGTAGAGTTTGACCTTGAACGCCGGCGAGGCGAGCACCAGGGCGCGGATCTTCGGCGCATAGTCGTGCGCCCAGGTGGCGACCACCACCGCGCCGACGCTTTGCGCCAGTACGGCAATATCCTCCACCGCCAGGCCGTGGTGGCTGACGATATGATCGATAAAGGTCTGCACATCGCGCACGCTGGTGGCGAAGCTCGGGCTGTCGCCGCGCTCGCCTGGCGACAGGCCATGGCCGCGCGCGTCCCAGGCGAAAAAGTCGAAATCCGCCATCTGCAGTTCATCGACCAGATGGGCCATGCGCCCGCCGTGTTCGTGGCCGCGGTGGAACATCACCACTGCGCGCTTTGGCGCGGCCGTGTCAGGGTTACTGGCTGGCCAGTGGCGGTAGAACAGCTCTACGCCGTCATGGGTGGTAAAGCTGAATTCTTGGGCTTCGCGCATCGAGACATCCTTATTTCGAGTCAGTGGGCTGCGCCGCTTCGGCCAGGCCCTGGCGTACGCGGTTATAGAGGGTGTAGAGCAACAGGGCGAGAATCACCGCGAGCAGGCCGTTGAGCCAGGCGGCAGGCAGCAACCCGCAGGCCACGCCGGCTCCCAGCACACCGAAGCAGAAGGCGCGGTCGCTTTTGCCCATGGGCCCGTCGTAACGCCGCGAGGCACCGACCATAGGTCCGAGTACGCCGGCGTATTCGCTGATCAGGGCCAGCAGCACCACTAGCACGACCAGCATCGGCGAAACCCCGGGGAGCAGGGCGAAGGGCAGAAACAGCGCGCTGTCGGCGATCAGGTCGCTGAGTTCATTGAGGTAGGCGCCGAGCCGCGATTGTTGGCCGAACTCGCGGGCGAGCATGCCGTCGACGGCATTCAGCGCCATGCGCAGAATCATCCACAGCGGGATCAGGGCGAACAGCCAGGTGTGCTGGGGCAAGGCCAGCAGCAGGGTGCCGAGCAGCACGGAAACTACGGCGGCGAACAGGGTGACCTGATTGGCCGTCACGCCTCTGTCGTAGAGGCGCTTGACCCCCGGGCGCAGGAGGTTCTGAAAAGCCGGCTTGAGCTGGTAAATGGAGAGCATGGCGAAGAATTCCTTTTCGCTGCTTGGGCACGTCGATCCAGCTTAGCCGCTTTGCCTGGCGCGCAGACTGATAAGACTGTGCGCAAACACCCGGATTTGCTGGTTGGCAGCTGCCTAGGCGTTATGGGGGAAACTTATCCCCCATCGCCTGATATTCCGTTTCAGGCGTTAATTATCGTTAAATCAATTGCTTGCGACGCGTAATAGCACTTTGACGCTATTCGGTGCACAGCTTATCCACAATTGCTCAGGCCGGCGCTTGGGTCTCCAGCGGCTGGCTTTGCGCATCCAGCGAGCCGATATCGCGTTGCGCCTGGCTGACCCAGGCAAAGGCACGGTCGTTCAGTTCGGCGATCGCGCGTGGGCCTGTGCCTTCGGCATACATTGGCGGGCCGATAATCACCTGAACGGTGCCAGGGGTCTTGCGCCAGCCCTGTTTGGGCCAGAACTCACCGGCGTTGTGGGCAATCGGCAGCACCGGCAGGTTGGCATTCACTGCCAGGGAGGCGCCGCCACGGCTGAATTTGCCGATCTGGCCTGGCGGAATGCGCGTGCCTTCCGGGAATACCAGTACCCAGGCGCCCTGCCCCAGGCGTTTGTGGCCGAGTTTGGCCAGCTGCTTGAGCGCTGCCTTGGGGTTGCTGCGGTCAATTGCGATGGGCTTGAGCATGGCCATCGCCCAGCCGAAGAACGGCACATACAGCAGCTCGCGCTTGACCACCTGGCTGAGCGGCTCGAAATAGCCGCAAAGGAAGAAGGTTTCCCAGGTGCTCTGGTGTTTGGCGAGGATCACGCAGGGCTTATCGGGGATATTCTCCAGGCCCTTGATCTCGTAGTTGATGCCGACCACCACCTTGGCCAACCAGGTGGCGCAGCGGCACCAGTTCTGCACGACAAAGCGGTAGCGTGCACGAAACGGCAGAAAGGGCGCGACGAAGACGCTGAGGGTGCACCAGAAGAAGGAGGTGGAAGCCAGCAGCAGGTAGAAGAGGAAGGTTCTGAGGGTCTGCACTGTCGACATGGGAGCTTTTACCGTCGCAGGCAGCGCCTGCTTTATAAGTGGAGAAGCTGATCGGCAACCGCCGCCAGATCATCGAATACCAGGGTGCCCGCTGGCAATCCTTTCGCCAGGGTGCGTTCGCCCTTGCCGGTCTTTACCAAAACAGGCTGACAATCGACGGCGCCGGCCGCTGTCAGGTCACCGCTGCTGTCTCCGACAAACCACACGCCCTTAAGTGCTACGCCATAGTACGCAGCAATCTGCTTGAGCATGCCGGGTTTCGGTTTGCGGCAGGCGCAGCCCTCATCCGGGCCGTGGATGCAGTGCACGATCAGGCCCAGCTCACCGCCCTGCGCCGCCACCAGTTCACGCAGGCGCGCGTGCATAGCTTCCAGCGTGGCCAGGTCGTAATAGCCGCGGGCGACCCCGGACTGATTGGTGGCCACGGCGACCGTCCAGCCGGCTTGCGACAGGCGCGCGATGGCTTCAATGGCACCGGGCAGCGGAAGCCACTCGTCGAGGTTTTTGATATAGGCGTCGGAGTCGTAATTGATGACGCCGTCGCGGTCGAGAATCAGCAGTTTCATGCGGTAATCCGTAACCGGCCGGCGGTGATGGCCGCCAGCCGGTAAAGGTGATGATGGGCTGCGCGCAGCCCACCGGACTCTCGGTTGGTGTTAGCCGAGTACCGAGATATCAGCCACGCCGAGGAACAGGCCACGCAGCTTGGCCAGCAGCGCATAGCGGTTGGCCCGCACGGCAGGGTCTTCGGCGTTGACCAGTACGGCCTCGAAGAAGGCGTCTACCGGCTCACGCAGGTTGGCTAGCTGGCTCAGCGCCAGGTTGTACTGACGGCCTGCGGCCAGCGGCTGCACCGCATGCTCGGCCTGCTGGATGGCGGCGTTGAGGGCGAACTCGCTGGGGTTGTCAAAATGATGCGCTTCGACGCTCGCCGCGACCTGGCCTTCGGCCTTGCTCAGCAGGTTGGACACGCGCTTGTTCGCTGCAGCCAGAGCGGCCGCCTGCGGCAATGCACGGAAGGCTTGCACGGCCTGCACGCGCTGATCGAAGTCCAGCGGCGAGGTTGGGCTGACCGCACGCACGGCCTGGTACACGGCCACTTCGACACCTTCGTCCTCATAACGGGCGCGCAGACGGTCGAAGATAAAGTCCTGCACCTGAGGGGCCAGGCCATCGGCCTTGATCTTGTCGCCGAACTGGCCGATGGCGAAGCCGACGGCTTCAACCAGGTCCAGATCCAGCTGCTTCTCAATCAGGATGCGCAGCACGCCGAGGGCAGCGCGACGCAGGGCGTAGGGGTCCTTGCTGCCGGTGGGCAGCATGCCGATGCCGAAGATGCCGACCAGGGTATCCAGCTTGTCGGCCAGAGCCACGGCAGCACCGGTGAGCGTGCTTGGCAGCTCGGCGCCGGCGCCGCGCGGCATGTACTGCTCGTTCAGCGCCAGGGCGACGTCTTCGGCTTCGCCGTCGTGCTTGGCGTAGTAGTAGCCGGCGATGCCCTGCATTTCCGGGAACTCGCCGACCATCTCGCTGGCCAGGTCGCACTTGCAGAGGATGCCGGCACGCGCGGCGCGGGTGGCGTCGCCACCGATGCGCTGGGCGATAAAACCGGCCAGGGCGGAGACGCGCTGGGCCTTGTCGTAGACCGAGCCCAGCTGGGCCTGGAACACCACGTTGGCCAGGCGCTGGTTGAAGCTTTCCAGCTTCTGCTTCTTGTCCTGCTTGAAGAAGAACTCGGCGTCAGTCAGGCGTGGACGCACCACCTTCTCGTTGCCGGAAATGATCTGCGCCGGGTCCTTGCTCTCGACGTTGGCCACGGTGATAAAGCGCGGCAGCAGCTTGCCGTTGCCATCGAGCAGGCAGAAGTACTTCTGGTTGTCCTGCATGGTGGTGATCAGCGCTTCCTGCGGCACCTCGAGGAAGCGTTCCTCGAAGGAGCAGACCAGCGGCACTGGCCATTCGACCAGGGCGCTGACTTCATCCAGCAACGCGGGCGGCACTATGGCGCTGCCCTGCTCTGCTGCAGCCAGTTCATTGACCCGGGCGATGATCTGCGCGCGGCGCTCGGCGAAGTCGGCAATCACATAGGCGCTGCGCAGGTCTTCGGCGTAGTTGGCCGGCGCGCTGATGCGCACTTCGTGGTTGGCGTGGAAGCGGTGGCCACGGGATACGCGGCCGGCTTGCTGGGCGAGGATTTCGCAGTCGATTACTTCATCACCGAACAGCATCACCAGCCACTGGCTCGGACGCACGAATTCGGTCTTGCGTGCGCCCCAGCGCATGCGCTTGGGAATCGGCAGCTCGTTCAGCGAGGTTTCGACAATAGCGGGCAGCAGGCCAGCAGCAGCCTGGCCTGGGATGCTCTGGCTGAACTTGAGCTTGGGGCCACTCTGGTCGATCTGGCTGAGCTCAACCCCGCACTTCTTGGCGAAGCCCAGCGCTGCTTGAGTTGGGTTGCCATCTTTGTCGAACGCCGCCTGGACGGGCGGGCCATCGAGGTTCTGGGTGCGATCGGCTTGCTGCTCTTCAAGCTGCTCGATTAGCACGGCCAGACGCCGTGGCGCAGCGTAATAGCGCACGTGGCCATAGTTCAGGCCGGCGCTTTTGAGGCCTTTCTCGATACCGGCGAGGAAGGCCTCACCGAGGGTTTTCAGGGCTTTGGGTGGCAGTTCTTCGGTGCCCAGCTCTACCAGGAAATCACGAGCACTCATTCTGCTGCCTCCAGCTTGGCTAGTACTTCATCACGCAGGTCGGGTGCGGCGAGCGGGAAGCCGAGTTTGCGCCGCGCTTGCAGGTAGCTCTGCGCCACCGAACGGGCTAGGGCGCGCACACGCAGGATGTATTGCTGGCGTGCAGTCACCGAGATGGCCCGGCGCGCATCCAGCAGGTTGAAGGTGTGCGAGGCCTTGAGCACCATCTCGTAGGTTGGCAGCGGCAGCTCCAGCTCGATCAGGCGGTTGGCTTCGCTTTCATAGAAATCGAACAGCTCGAAGAGTTTCTCGACGTTGGCGTGCTCGAAGTTGTAGGTCGACTGCTCCACCTCGTTCTGGTGGAACACGTCGCCATAAGTGACCTTGCCGAACTGGCCGTCGGTCCACACCAGGTCGTACACCGAATCGACGCCCTGCAGGTACATGGCCAGGCGTTCCAGGCCGTAGGTGATCTCGCCGGTTACCGGGTAGCACTCGATGCCGCCGACTTGCTGGAAGTAGGTGAACTGGGTGACTTCCATGCCGTTCAGCCAGATTTCCCAGCCCAGACCCCAGGCGCCGAGGGTCGGCGATTCCCAGTTGTCTTCGACGAAGCGGATGTCGTGCACCAGCGGATCAATACCGATGGCTTTCAGCGAGCCTAAGTACAGCTCCTGGAAGTTTTCCGGGTTCGGCTTGAGTACCACCTGGAACTGGTAGTAGTGCTGCAGGCGGTTGGGGTTCTCGCCGTAGCGGCCGTCAGCCGGACGACGGGAAGGCTGCACGTAGGCGGCGTTCCAGGTCTCTGGGCCGATGGCACGGAGAAACGTGGCGGTGTGGAAGGTGCCCGCGCCAACTTCCATATCGTAGGGCTGCAACACCACACAGCCCTGCTCGGCCCAGTACTGTTGCAGGGCGAGGATCAAGTCTTGGAAGGTGCGCACGGCAGGCGTAGTCTGGCTCACAAATTTCACCCGTACTTTGGCGGCTTCAGAAAGTCCGCGAGTATACCGAAGCTCAGGAAAACCCGCATGCCACGCTGCTCTTGGTGCTCCGACGACCCGCTGTATATCACCTACCACGACCAGGAATGGGGCGTGCCGCAACGCGACCCCAAGGTGCTGTTCGAGTTGCTGCTGCTCGAAGCCTTTCAGGCCGGCCTGTCGTGGATCACCGTGCTGAAGAAGCGCGAGCGTTACCGCGAGGTGCTATTCGGCTTCGATGTGCAGCGCCTGGCTGCACTTACCGACGAGTACATCGAAGAAACCCTGATGCAGGACCCTGGCATCATTCGTAATCGCCTCAAGCTTAAGGCCGTACGCAAGAACGCCCAGGCCTGGCTCAAGCTGGAAGACCCGGTGACGCTGCTCTGGTCGTTTGTTGGCGGCATGCCGAAGATCAATCACTTCAGCGAGCGCGGCCAGGTGCCGGCGGTTACCGCCGAGGCCGAGGCGATGAGCAAGGCGCTGAAAAAGGCCGGCTTTACCTTTGTCGGCCCGACCATTTGCTACGCCTATATGCAGGCCACCGGCATGGTCATGGATCACACCGTTGATTGTGACCGCTACGCGCAACTGACCACTCGCTAGCCCGGGTGGTTACAATAAGCGCCTTTTGATCGGCTGGAGTTGCCTGTGGAAAAGCTCAAAGGTGCCCTGGTGGTGGGCTTTCTGCGTTTGTTTGCCTTGCTGCCGTGGCGCGCCGTACAGGGCGTGGGTGCTGCGATTGGCTGGTTGATGTGGAAGCTGCCGAACAGCTCACGCGAAGTTGCCAGCATCAACCTGCGCAAGTGCTTTCCCGAGCTGGATGAGGCCGCGCACCAGCGTCTGCTGGGCCAATCGCTGATGGATATCGGCAGAACCCTGACCGAAAGCGCCTGTGCGTGGATCTGGCCGGCGCAGAAATCCATCGGCCTGGTGCGTGAGGTCGAAGGCCTGGATGTGCTCAAGGACGCCCTGGCCAGCGGCAAAGGCGTGGTCGGCATCACCAGCCATCTGGGCAACTGGGAAGTGCTTAACCACTTCTATTGCGCGCAGTGCAAACCGATCATCTTCTATCGCCCGCCCAAGCTGAAAGCCGTTGACGACCTGCTGCGCCAGCAGCGTGTACAGCTGGGTAACCGCGTTGCGCCGTCGACCAAGGAAGGCATCCTCAGCGTGATCAAGGAAGTGCGCAAAGGCGGTGCGGTAGGTATTCCGGCTGATCCTGAGCCGAGCTTGTCTTCCGGGGTATTCGTGCCCTTTCTCGGCACTGAGGCGCTGACCAGCAAGTTTGTTGCCGGCATGTTGAGCGGCGGCAAGGCCTGCGGAGTGTTTCTGCATGCGTTGCGTCTGCCGGATGGCTCGGGCTTCAAGGTCATCCTCGAAGCTGCGCCGGAAGACATGTACAGCACCGATACGCCAACCGCCGTTGCGGCGATGAGCACCGTTATCGAGCGGTATGTGCGTACTTACCCGAGCCAGTACATGTGGAGCATGAAGCGCTTCAAGAAGCGTCCTGCTGGCGAGGCCAAGTGGTATTGACGCGGGCCGAGTTGCAGGCTGAGCCTGCTCTCGACTAGGCTGGGGAAACTCACTCTGACGGACGGCGCATGAGCAATAGTCGAAAGAATGTCCGCACACCCCTCAAGGTACGCCTGCGTATCGACCATCCGGTGCACGGCGAGCTGCTGGTCACCACCCGGGATATTTCCGAATGCGGCGTCTATGTGCTGATGGACCAGGCGCAGAATATGCTCAGCATGGGTGAGCAGGTGCAGGGCCAGGTGCAGGGTTTGCCGATGGAAGCGCCGATTCTCACGCTCGAAGTGGTACGCGTCGAAGCTCTGGGCGTTGGCCTGCGCTTTGTGCAGACCGAAGAGTAGCCCGGGCGAGCTTACTTAGATTACTGAGCGAGCTTGTCCAGACGCTTAAGAAACACGCTGATTTCCTTGCCCGCCTGTTTGTCACCCTTCTCTTCTGCCGCCCGCAAGCCTTGCGTCCAGGCCGCCCGTGCCTCGGCGCTGAGCCCCTGCTTATTCAGCGCCTGGCCGAGCAGCTTCCAGGCGGCTGAATACTGCGCATCGAACTCAACGCAGCGCTGTAAATGCTCCGCCGCCCTGGCGAACTCAGCCGCATCCAGGTAGCCCTTGCCCAGGCCAAAACGCAGCAGGGCGTTGTCCATTCCCTTGGCCAGCATTTTTTCCAGGGCTTCAGTGCTCATCGGTGATTCCTAGAAGAAGGTGAGACCGACCTGGAACAGGCGCTCGGCATCGCGGATGTACTTTTTGTCGACCAGGAACAGGATCACATGGTCGCCCGTCTCGATCACCGTGTTGTCATGGGCGATCAACACCTCTTCGTTGCGGATGATCGCGCCGATGGTAGTGCCCGGCGGCAGGTCAATATCGGCGATGGCGCGGCCGACCACCTTGCTCGATTTGGCGTCACCATGGGCAATCGCTTCGATGGCTTCGGCGGCACCGCGGCGCAGGCTGTGTACGCTTTCGATATCGCCACGGCGCACGTGGGTCAGCAGGGTGCCGATGGTGGCCATCTGCGGGCTGATGGCGATGTCGATTTCGCCGCCCTGCACCAGGTCGACGTAGGCCGGGTTGTTGATGATGGTCATCACCTTGCGCGCGCCGAGGCGCTTGGCCAGCAAGGACGACATGATATTGGCCTCGTCGTCGTTGGTTAGGGCCAGGAAGATATCGGCGTCGCTGATATTCTCTTCCACCAGCAGGTCACGGTCCGAGGCGCTGCCCTGCAGCACGATGGTGCTGTCGAGGGTTTCCGAGAGGTAGCGGCAGCGCGCCGGGTTCATCTCGATGATCTTTACCTGATAGCGGCTTTCGATGGCCTCGGCCAGGCGTTCGCCGATATGCCCGCCGCCAGCGATCACCACCTTCTTGTAGCTGTCTTCCATGCGGCGCATTTCGCTCATCACCGCGCGGATATGCGCCTTGGCGGCGATAAAGAACACTTCGTCATCGGCTTCGATCACGGTGTCGCCTTGCGGCATGATCGCCCGATTACGGCGGAAGATCGCCGCCACCCGGGTGTCGACATTCGGCATGTGCTCGCGCAACTGACGCAACTGCTGGCCGACCAGTGGGCCGCCGTAGTAAGCCTTGACCGCCACCAGCTGGGCCTTACCTTCGGCGAAGTCGATTACCTGCAGGGCACCGGGGTATTCGATCAGGCGCTTGATGTAGTTGGTCACCACCTGCTCGGGGCTGATCAGTACGTCGACCGGGATCGATTCGTTGCTGAACAGGCCGCTGCGGGTCAGGTAAGCCGCTTCACGCACCCGGGCAATCTTGGTCGGGGTGTGGAACAGGCTGTAGGCGACCTGGCAGGCGATCATGTTGATTTCATCGCTGTTGGTCACCGCCACCAGCATATCGGCATCGTCTGCGCCGGCCTGACGCAGCACCGTTGGGAATGAGCCACGGCCCTGTACGGTGCGGATATCCAGGCGGTCGCCGAGGTCACGCAGGCGTTCGCCGTCGGTGTCGACCACGGTGATGTCGTTGGCTTCGCTGGCCAGGTGTTCCGCCAGGGTGCCGCCAACCTGGCCTGCACCGAGAATGATGATCTTCATGCAGTCTGTTCCTCAGCCGCGCGGAGCGGCAGCGATTTTCATCAGCTTGGCATAGTAGAAGCCATCGTGGCCGTCTACTTGCGGGAATAGCTGGCGACCGTGGGCGGTTTTATGGCCGAAGGCGCCGGCAATATCCAGCTCACGGGCGCCCGGGGTGCGCGCCAGGAAGGCGGCGATATTCTCGCTGTTCTCCGCCGGCATTACCGAGCAGGTGGCGTAGAGCAGGATGCCGCCGACCTCCAGGGCCTGCCACAGGCTATCCAGCAGCTCGCCCTGCAGCTTGGCCAGCGCGGGGATGTCATCGGCCTGGCGGGTCAGTTTGATATCCGGGTGACGGCGGATCACCCCGGTGGCCGAGCAGGGCGCGTCGAGCAGAATGCGCTGGAACGGCTTGCCGTCCCACCAGGCGGCCAGATCACGGCCATCTGCGGCGATTAGCTCGGCCTCCAGGCCCAGGCGCTTGAGGTTCTCGCGTACGCGCATCAGGCGTTTTTCTTCCAGATCCACCGCCACAACGCCGGCCAGTGCGGGCTCGGCTTCCAGCAAGTGGCAGGTCTTGCCGCCCGGTGCGGCGCAGGCGTCCAGCACGCGCTGGCCTGGGGCCAGATCGAGCAGTTCGGCCGCCAGTTGCGCCGCTTCGTCCTGCACGCTGACGCGGCCTTCGGCAAAACCCGGCAGGGTGGTGACATCGCAGGCCTGCAGCAGGCGAATGCCGTCACGGCTAAAGGTGCAAGGCTCCGCCTCAAAGCCTACGCGGCGCAGTTCCACCAGGTAGTCATCGCGACTGCCGAGGCGGCGGTTGATCCGCAGAATCAGCGGCGGGTGGGCGTTGTTGGCCGCGCAGATGACCTCCCATTGATCCGGCCACTGGGCTTTAAGGGCTTTTTGCAGCCAGCGCGGGTGAGCGGTATGTAACACCGGATCGCGATCCAGCTCGGTCAGCAGCGACTCATGCTCGCGCTGGGCATTGCGCAGCACGGCATTGAGCAGGCCCTTGAGCGAAGGCTTCTTCAGCTTGTCGACACAGGCCACGGTTTCGCCAATGGCGGCGTGGGCCGGAATACGTGTGTAGAACAGTTGATAAAGACCAATCAGCAGCAGCGCCTCGACATCGCGGTCGGCGGCTTTGAAGGGTTTTTGCAGCAGCTTCTCGGCGATCAATGCCAGGCGTGGCTGCCAGCGCGCGGTGCCAAAGGCCAGATCTTGAGCCAGGCCACGGTCGCGTTGTTCGACCTTGTCCAGCAACGGCGGCAGGCTGCTACCCAGCGACGCCTTGCCGGCCAGCACGCTGGCCAGAGCGCGGGCGGCGGCGAGACGTGGGTTCATGCTCCGAGTACCAGGCCAACGGCGAACTGCTCGCGGCGGCTGTTGTACAGATCACTGAAATTCAGTGCCTTGCCGCCGGGCAACTGCAGACGCGTCAAGCGCAGCGCGCCTTCGCCGCAGGCCACAGTCAGACCGGATTTATCGGCGGCGAGAATAGTGCCTGGGGCGCCACTGCCATCGCCCAGCTCTGCCGCGTGTACTTTCAATGCCTCGCCGCCTAGCGTGCTATGGCAGATCGGCCAGGGGTGAAAGGCGCGTACCAGGCGTTCCAGCTCAATGGCCGGGCGGCTCCAGTCCAGGCGCGCTTCATCCTTGTTCAGTTTGTGCGCGTAGGTGGCCAGGCTGTCGTCCTGCACTTCGCCAACCAGGTTGCCGGCGGCCAGGCCGCTGATGGCGGCGATCACGGCCTGTGGGCCGAGTGTGGCCAGGCGGTCGTGCAGGCTGCCACCGGTATCTTCGCTAGAAATTGGCGTGCTGACCTTGAGCAACATCGGCCCAGTATCCAGGCCGGCTTCCATCTGCATCACCGTTACCCCGGATTCAGCATCACCGGCTTCGACCGCACGCTGAATTGGCGCGGCACCACGCCAACGCGGCAGCAAGGACGCGTGACTGTTGATGCAGCCCAGGCGCGGCGTATCCAGCACCACTTGCGGCAGGATCAGGCCGTAAGCCACCACCACCATCAGATCGGGCTTGAGTGCCGCCAGCTCGGCTTGGGCTGCGGGGTCGCGCAGGGTCTGCGGCTGGTACACCGGAATATCGTGCTGCAGGGCGAGCTGCTTGACCGGGCTCGGCGTGAGCTTCTGCCCACGGCCGGCTGGGCGATCTGGCTGGCTGTAGACGGCAATGATCTGGTGTGGCGTGTCGAGCAAGGCCTTGAGGTGCTCGGCGGCGAATTCCGGGGTGCCGGCAAAGACAATACGCAGTGCTTCAGTCATGGGTGCTCGCTAAAGAAAAAGGCTTGCCGCAGCAAGCCTTTGAAAGGTGTGGCTCAAGCCTGCTGGCGATGTTGCTTTTCCAGCTTCTTCTTGATGCGGTCGCGTTTGAGATTAGACAGGTAATCAACAAACAGCTTGCCGTTGAGGTGGTCGCACTCATGCTGGATGCACACGGCAAGCAGGCCCTCGGCGATCAGCTCATAGTGCTGGCCATCGCGGTCCAGCGCCTTGATCTTGACCTTCTGCGGGCGGTCGACGTTTTCGTAGAAGCCCGGCACCGACAGGCAGCCTTCCTGGTACTGATCCATTTCATCAGTCAGCGGCTCGAACTCGGGGTTGATAAACACCCGTGGTTCGGACTTGTCTTCGGACAGATCCATCACCACCAGACGCTTGTGCACGTTGACCTGCGTCGCGGCCAGGCCGATGCCCGGTGCGTCGTACATGGTTTCAAACATGTCATCGATCAGCTGACGCAAGGCGTCATCGACTACGTCCACCGGCTTGGCGATGGTGCGCAGGCGCGGATCGGGAAATTCGAGGATATTCAGGATCGCCATATGCGTTTGTGATGCACTTGTGGAATAAAGTCAAAATCCGCTGCTAAGATGATGAGCAGCATTGAAAAACGGCTTCACGCCGCAGCACGACTGGGTTTTGTCGCGGCGCTAGGGCGCTCCACGTGAAGACACATAATAAAGGGATTCACCGCATGAGGAAATCACTACTCGCCCTGCTGCTGCTTGCGGCAAGTGGCTTGGCCCAGGCCGAAGTGCAACTCAAGGACGGTCACCCAGACCGTTATACCGTGGTCAAGGGCGATACCCTCTGGGATATCTCCGGCAAATTTCTCAGCCAGCCGTGGAAGTGGCCAGAAATCTGGCACGCCAATCCACAGGTGGAAAACCCCCATCTGATCTACCCAGGTGACCAACTCAGCCTGGTGTACATCGATGGTCAGCCACGTCTGATGCTTAACCGCGGCGAGTCGCGCGGCACCATCAAGCTGTCGCCACAGGTGCGTAGCACGCCTATGGCCGAAGCCATTCCGGCGATTCCGCTTGAGGCGATTAACAGCTTTCTGCTGAGCAACCGCATCGTCGATACCCCAGAGCAGTTCCAAGGCGCGCCTTATATCGTTGCCGGTAATGCCGAGCGCGTTGTTAGCGGTGCTGGTGATCGTGTGTATGCCCGTGGTGCCTTTGATGAGTCGGCGCCGGCTTACGGTATCTTCCGTCAGGGTAAAACCTACACCGACCCGGACACTCAAGAATTCCTTGGGATCAACGCCGATGATATCGGCTCGGGTGAGATCGTTGCCGAGGAAGGCGATGTCGGCACTATGTTGCTGAGCCGCTCGACTCAGGAAGTACGTCTCGGTGATCGCCTGTTCCCCACCGAAGAGCGTGCGATCAACTCGTCCTTTATGCCGAGTGAACCGGCTGGCGAGATCAACGGTGTGATCCTTGATGTGCCGCGCGGTGTGACCCAAGTTGGTCAGTTTGATGTGGTGACGATCAACAAAGGTGCCCGTGATGGCCTCAGCGAAGGCAACGTGCTGGCGATCTACAAAACCGGTGAAACCGTGCGCGACCGCGTAACCGGCGAATCGGTGAAGATTCCGGACGAGCGTTCCGGTTTGTTGATGGTATTCCGCACCTACGACAAACTTAGCTATGGCCTGGTGCTTGGGGCTTCTCGCTCGCTTGAACTGATGGACAAAGTGCGTAACCCGTAACACCGAAAAGCCCCGCAAATGCGGGGCTTTTTTATTCCCGTCTGAATTTCCTGCCGCCCGTGCGGCGCGACCGATCAAGGATGATCCGCATGTCGCAACCTTCTGCTATTTCCCCTGCTATTTCTCCCGCTGAGCTGGAAGCCCGTCTGCGCCTGCATTGCTTGCCGGAGTTGGGCCCTCGGCGCTTTCGCAAACTTCTCAGTGCTTTCGACAATGCTTCTGCTGCGCTCAGCGCGCCGGCCAGTGCCTGGCGTTCTCTGGGTTTACCGCAGGCGTGCAGTGACGCGCGGCGCAGCGTCGAGGTACGTGAACGCGCCGCGCAAAGCCTGGCTTGGCTGGACGCCGATACACATCATCTGCTGATGTGGGATGACGTGATTTATCCAGGGTTGCTGGCCGAGTTGGCGGATGCGCCGCCGCTGCTGTTTATTGAGGGTGACCCCGCGCTGCTGGAGCAGCCGCAACTGGCCATGGTCGGCAGTCGGCGCGCATCGCGGCCAGGTTTGGATACTGCGCAGAGCTTTGCTCGCAGCCTGGCCGGTGGCGGCTTTGTGATTACTAGTGGCTTGGCTTTGGGCATCGATGGCGCGGCTCATCAGGGCGCACTGGATGCCGGCGGCAAGACGGTCGCTGTGCTTGGTACGGGTTTGCAGTGCCTGTATCCGGCGCGGCATAAGCAGTTGGCGGCGACGATTGTCGCTCAGGGAGGCGCGCTTGTTTCTGAGTTACCGCTGGATTGCCCGCCTCAGGCGAGCAACTTTCCCCGGCGTAATCGCATCATCAGCGGTCTATCAGTTGGCGTGCTGGTGGTGGAAGCCAGCCCGTCCAGCGGCTCGCTGATCACTGCACGTCTGGCAGCCGAACAGGGACGTGAGGTCTATGCGATTCCCGGTTCGATCCATCATCCCGGCGCGCGCGGCTGCCATCAGTTGATCCGCGAAGGGGCGACGCTGGTGGAAAGTATCGAAGACATTCTCCAGGCCTTGCGCGGCTGGCAGGCGCAGCCACCCACCAACGCCGCGCGCAGGCCAGAGCCGCCCAGTCACCCATTACTGGCCCTGTTGCATGCTGCGCCGCATAGCAGCGAAGCGTTGGTGGTGGCCAGTGGCTTACCGCTGGCCGAGGTGCTGGCGGCGCTGACTGAATTGGAGCTGGACGGCCAGGTGGCCTGTGAAAACGGCCGCTGGGTGGGCCGCGCGCTTTAGCTTGGATACACTGCCCGTCAGGCCTTAGTGGAGAGCAGTGAATGGTCAGCAACTGGCAGATACAGCAAGCCGCACGGGTGGTGCGCAATGGCGGAGTGATTGCCTATCCGACCGAAGCGGTATGGGGGCTGGGTTGTGATCCCTGGCATGACGAGGCGGTGGAGCGCTTGCTGGCGCTGAAGGATCGCCCGGTGCACAAGGGGCTGATTCTGGTGGCTGCAGATATCGAGCAGTTCGATTTTCTTCTCGAAGACCTGCCGGACATCTGGCTGGCACGCTTGGCCGGCAGCTGGCCGGGACCCAACACTTGGCTGGTGCCGCACCAGAACCGTTTGCCCGAGTGGATCAGCGGTCAGCACAGCAGTGTGGCCCTGCGCGTCAGTGATCATCCGCAGGTGCGTGCGCTCTGTCGCCTGACCGGGCCGCTGGTGTCGACTTCGGCCAATCCGGCAGGTCGCCCGTCTGCGCGCAGTCGTTTGCGTGTCGAGCAGTACTTCCCCGGCCAGTTGGATGCTGTGCTTGGTGGGGCTTTGGGCGGACGCAAGAACCCCAGCCTGATCCGTGATCTGATCAGCGGCGACGTGGTCAGGGCGTCCTGATCCCGGCCCAACCGCCTAGGGCAGCAGAATGCTCGAGCCGGTGGTCTGCCGCGCGCTCAGGGCTGTTTGTGCCAGCGGCGCATCCTTGAGCGCATAGCGGTTGCTGATCTCCACCTGCAGCTGGCCGCTGGCGATCATGGCGAACAGTTCATCAGCCATGGTCTGCAGCCGGCAAGGCGTATCGGCGTAGCCGGCCAGGGTTGGGCGGGTGACGAACAGCGAGCCCTTCTGCGCCAGGATGCCCAGGTTGACTCCGCTGACTGCGCCAGAGGCATTGCCGAAGCTGACCAGCAGGCCGCGCGGCGCCACGCAATCTAGCGAGGTTTCCCAGGTGTCCTTGCCGACGCCGTCGTAGACCACCAGGCACTTCTTGCCGTCAGTCAGTTCCAGTACGCGCTGGGCAACGTTTTCATGGCTGTAGTCGATGGTCGCCCAGGCGCCCTGCTCTTTGGCCCGTGCGGCTTTTTCGGCCGAGCTGACCGTGCCGATCAGCTTGACCCCAAGCGCCCTGCCCCACTGGCAAGCGAAGGAACCAACCCCGCCGGCGGCGGCATGAAACAGAATGGTTTCGCCGCCCTGCAGTGGATAGGTCTGGCGTAGCAGGTACTGCACCGTCAGGCCCTTGAGCATCACTGCGGCGGCTTGTTCGAAGCTGATTGCATCCGGCAGTTTCACCAGCTTCTCGGCCGGCAGCACGTGCAGTTCGCTGTAAGCGCCTAGTGGTCCGGTGGCATAGGCCACGCGGTCACCCACCTGAAAGCCGCTGACCGCCGCCCCCACCGCCTCGACGATGCCCGCACCTTCGGTGCCCAGGCCGGACGGCAGCGCTGGCGGCGCATACAGGCCGCTGCGGAAATAGGTGTCGATAAAATTCAGGCCAATCGCCTGGTTCTGCACCCGCACTTCATTAGGGCCTGGGGCAGCGGGTGTGTAGTCGGTGTAGTCGAGAACGTCCGGGCCGCCGTGACGGTTGAATTGGATACGCATGGCCATTTTCAGAGTCTTCCGCAATTGGATGCCTGGATGATGCCCGCAGGGGCGTAAAAGTGCCGTTATCCAATCGTCTGCATTGACCGCCGTCAACTGCGGCGCGGCGACGATCCGGAGGGTGGCCGCCATGGATGGCAGGCCATAATGTTATGCTTGCCGCCGATTTCGCCGCTCGGTCATCCCCTTGCCGAACGGCCTTACCCGCTTTCAAGGTGCCGCCGTGAGTGACCGTACTGAGGCCGTCAAAGCCTACCTGCTGGATCTGCAAGACCGTATCTGCACTGCCCTGCAAGCCGAAGATGGTGGTGCCGAATTCTTCGAGGATGCCTGGCAGCGGCCAGCCGGTGGTGGCGGGCGCACGCGGGTAATGGAGAACGGCGCGCTGATCGAAAAGGGCGGGGTGAACTTCTCCCATGTGTTCGGCGACAGCCTGCCGCCTTCGGCCAGTGCGCACCGGCCGGAACTGGCCGGGCGCGGTTTCGAGGCCCTTGGCGTATCGCTGGTGATCCACCCGGAAAACCCCTATGTGCCGACCTCCCACGCCAACGTGCGCTTCTTCAGCGCCGAGAAAGCCGGTGAAGAGCCGGTCTGGTGGTTCGGCGGCGGCTTCGACCTGACGCCTTACTACGGCAATGAAGAAGACTGCCGGCACTGGCACCAGGTCGCCCATGACGCCTGCGCGCCCTTCGGTGCCGAGGTCTATCCGAAGTTCAAGGCGTGGTGTGATCGCTACTTCCACCTCAAGCACCGCGGCGAGCCGCGCGGCATTGGCGGGCTGTTTTTCGATGACCTGAATCAGTGGGATTTCGACACCAGCTTCGCCTTTATGCGCGCCATCGGCGATGCCTACATCGCGGCCTATCTGCCCATCGTGCAGCGCCGCAAGCTGACCCCCTATGGTGAGCGCGAGCGTGAGTTCCAGGCCTTCCGCCGGGGCCGCTATGTCGAGTTCAACCTGGTGTTCGACCGTGGCACGCTGTTCGGCCTGCAGTCCGGTGGGCGTACAGAGTCGATCCTGATGTCGCTGCCGCCGCATGTACGCTGGGGTTACGACTGGAAGCCGGAGCCGGGCAGTGAAGAGGCGCGGTTGACCGAATACTTCCTAACCGATCGCGATTGGCTCGCAAATTTGCCTTGATCGCTGCTGCGCTAGGCCATGCTGCGTTGAGAGCAGGCTCGGCAAGCCGCTTGCGGCTAACGCGCATTAGCGCGACCCGAAGGGCGAGTGGAACGAGTAATCTCATTTACAGCTCGTAAACTCCGCTTCCTCGCCTGCTCTCGCCTTGCCTGACCGTCGCTCGCGACGCGCTGAAGGCAAATTTCAAAGAGGATTATTGATGGACCGCTACGGCGTATTCGGCAACCCCATCGGCCATAGCAAGTCGCCGCTGATTCATCGCTTGTTTGCCCAGCAGACTGGCGAGCAGCTGAGTTATGAAGCCCTGCTCGCGCCACTGGACGACTTCCCCGGATTTGCCCGCAGTTTCTTCGCTGAGGGTTTGGGTGCCAATGTCACGGTGCCGTTCAAGGAACAGGCGTTTGCTCTTGCCGATCAGCTCAGCGCCCGCGCTCAACGCGCCGGTGCGGTAAATACCCTGAAGAAGCTCGCCGACGGCAGCCTGCTTGGCGATAACACCGACGGCGCAGGCCTGGTGCGTGATCTGACGGTGAATGCCGGGGTAACCCTCAAGGGCAAACGCATCCTGCTGCTCGGCGCCGGCGGTGCGGTGCGCGGGGTGTTGGAGCCGCTGCTGGCCGAGCAACCGGCAGCGCTGGTGATTGCCAACCGTACGGTCGAGAAAGCCGAGCAACTGGCCCGCGAATTTGCCGACCTGGGCCCAGTGGTTGCCAGCGGTTATGACTGGATTGATGCGCCGGTGGACCTGATCATAAATGGCACCTCGGCCAGCCTGGCCGGCGAGTTGCCGCCGATTGCCCCAAGCCTGATCCAGCCTGGCCATACCCTGTGCTACGACATGATGTACGGCAAGGAGCTGACCGCCTTTAACCGCTGGGCCGCCGAGCACGGTGCGGCGCGTACCCTGGATGGCCTGGGCATGCTGGTGGAACAAGCCGCCGAAGCCTTCGCCCTATGGCGCGACGTACGCCCTGCCAGCGCCCCGGTGTTGGCCGAACTGCGCCGCCTGCTGGCCGAGGGTTAAGCGCGTATGCCGCTGAGCCCGACTGAACTGGCGCAGATCAGCGCACTGACCCTGCGCCATTATCAGGGCTGCGCCGAAGACTTTCGTGACGGCACCCGCGACCACGATGTCAGCCAGAATATCGCCGCCCTGCTCGCGCATATTCAGGCCACGACGCCCTACCAGATTCTCGATTTCGGCTGCGGCCCGGGGCGCGATCTGCGCACCTTTAGCGCCATGGGCCATACGGCCGTCGGTTTGGACGGCTGCTCGCGCTTTGTCGAAATGGCTCGCGCCGACAGTGGCTGCGAGGCCTGGCAGCAGGACTTTCTTGCCCTCGATCTGCCGCCTGAGCGCTTCGATGGCGTGTTTGCCAATGCCTCGCTGTTTCATATTCCCCGCCAGGAACTGCCACGGGTGCTGAAGCAGCTGCATGCCACCCTTAAACCCGGCGGCGTGCTGTTTAGCTCCAACCCCCGTGGTGAGAATCAGGAAGGTTGGAATGGCGAGCGCTACGGTGCCTATCACGATCTGGCCAACTGGCGCGTATTGCTCATCGCCGCCGGCTTTAGCGAACTGCAGCATTACTACCGCCCGGCAGGCTTGCCGCGTGACCAGCAGCCCTGGCTAGCCAGTGTCTGGCGCAAACTTTGAGCCTTCAGTACACGTCGCGCAGATAACGCTTCTGTTCGGCCAAACGGCGAATATGTTCGGCGGCTTTTTCCTCGCTCAAACCACCGTGCTCGCGCGCCACATCCCGTAGTGCCTGTTCGACATCCTTGGCCATGCGGTTGGCGTCGCCGCAGACATACAGCTGCGCACCCTCCTCCAGCCAGCGCCACAGCTCGCCGCCCTGCTCGCGAATACGATCCTGCACGTAAATCTTCTGCGCCTGATCGCGGGAGAAGGCCAGGCTGAGGTTGGTCAACAGGCTGTCGTGCTGCATCGCCGTGAGCTCGTCGCGGTAGTAGAAGTCGCTGGCCGCATGCTGCTCGCCGAAGAACAGCCAGTTCTTGCCGGCATCGCCGCGCGCACGGCGTTCGTGGAGGAAGCCGCGAAACGGCGCCACGCCGGTGCCGGGGCCGATCATGATCATCGGCACGTCGCCATCTTGCGGCACGCGGAAGTATTTGTTGCTCTGCACAAACAGCGGCACCTCGCCGTTACCCACACGGTCGGCGAGAAAGGTCGAGGCCACGCCCTTGCGCTTGCCGTAGCGCACGGCGGAAACGGTCAGGTGCACTTCGCCGGCATGTGCCTTGGGGCTTGATGAGATGGAATACAGGCGCGGTTGCAAACGCTTGAGGCTGCCCAGCAGCTCGCCTGCCGTGTGTTCGGCCGGATAGGCCTGCAGCACGTCGGCCAGTTGGCGGCCCCACAGCCAGTCCTTCAGCTCGGCCTTGCGCTCACCAAGCAGGCTGCGTAATTCGCTGCTGGCGCTGCGTTCGGCGACCAGGGCGAGGGCCTCGTTGCTCGGCCGGGCGATTTCGAAATGGCTGGTCAGCGCCTCGCGCAGCGGCAGCTCGCCGACCTTGGCCACGTTGACCAGTTGTTCGCCGTCCAGGCGCGTCAGTTCGAGCACTTCCTCGACCAGCTCCGGGCAGTTGCGCGGCCATACGCCGAGGGCATCGCCCGCTTCGTAGGTCAGGCCGGCGTCGCCCAGGGCGAAGGCGAACTGGCGGGTGTCCTTGCTCGTGCCCTCTGCGTTCAGGCGCAGGTTCAGCGCCAGGCGCGCCGGCAGCGGCTGGGTCTTGCTGACTAACTGTGTGCTGACGGGTTCAGTTGCGACTGTGCTATGTGCAGGAACTGTTGTTTCAGCCGGGCGCAGCAACGGCAGCAGCTCGCTCAGCCAGGCCGCCGCTGCGTCGTCGAAGTCGCTGTCGCAATCCAGGCAGGGCCGTAGCGGTGTGGCGCCGAGTTCGGCCAGGCGGCGGTCGAGGTTTTTGCCGTGCTGGCAGAACTGCTCGTAGTTGGGGTCGCCGAGGGCCAGTACCGCATAACGCAGATTTTCCAGGCGCAGGTCGCTGGTCTGCAGGGCGCTCCAGAAGGCCTGGCCGTTGTCCGGCGCATCGCCGTCGCCGAAGGTGCTGCTGAGCAGCAACACCGAGCCGGCGCTGGCCAGTTGCTGCGGCGGATAATCGGCCATACAGCTCAGCGCCACGGCCACCCCGGCTTCGCTCAGGTGCGCTGCCAGGCGTTCGGCCAGTGCTTCGGCATTGCCGGTTTGCGAGGCCCACAGCAGGGTTACCGCTGGGCTCGCTGCCAGCGCCGCGGGTGCGATGCGGCTGAATATTCCGGCGAGCATGCCGTCGAGCCACAGGCGGGTCGGCTCCGCCAGGGGCGCCTGGCTTGGCAGGCTGGGCACGCCGCCGCCGGGGTTGCTGCGCAAGCCGCTGATATAGCCGGCCATATAGGTGCGCTCGCTTTCGCTGAGTGGCGGCGGCGCGCTGCAATCTACGCCGACCAGGGCCGCAAAGGTTTCGATGCTCGACATCGCGAGTTCCTCGGGCTGGTGAGATAGACGAGTGCTGTCGACTGCCTCGGCGGCGGGCGAGTCGAGGCGTTGATGGGCGATCAGCTCGATACGCCGCAGGCTGACGGCGCAGAACTTGAATTCCGGCTGCTGCGAGATGGGGTCGATGGCGTCGCTGGTTACCGCGTTGATCGCCAGGTTGTCGCCGTACACATCGTTCCAGTGGAACGGCGCAAAGCAGCCGCCGGGCAGCACGCGGTCGCTGATCTGCACCGGCAGCACGGCGTGGCCACGCCGCGAGCGGACTTCCAGCTGGTCGCGGTCGCGCACGCCGAGGGCGGCGGCGTCCTGCGGGTGCACTTCGATAAAGGGGCCCGGATTGAGCTTGTTCAGTGTGGCTACCTTGCCGGTCTTGGTCAGGGTGTGCCACTGGTGCTGCAGGCGCCCGGTATTGAGTACGAATGGGAAGTCGGCATCGGGCATTTCCGCCGGGTCGAGGTGCGGGCGCGGGAAAAACTGCGCCTTGCCGCTGGGAGTGGCAAAGGCCAGGCGCGGCATGCTGCCGTCTGCGTGGGTGTGCAGCGTCTGGCTGATTCCGTCGTTGATGTAGCGCAGCGGCATACGCCCGTCGCCTTCTTCGCTGGCGCAGGGCCATTGCAGCGGCGTTTGGCGCAGGCGCGGGTAGCTGGCGCCGCGCAGGTCATAGCCGGTTTTGCGGTTGTGGAAGCGTTTGATTTCCTCGAATACCTGCTCGGCCGAGCTGTAGCTGAAACCGTCGGCAAAGCCCATGGCGCAGGCCACCTCGGCGATGATGCGCCAGTCGGCCATGGCCTCGCCGGGCGGCTCGACGGCTTGCGGCATCAGGGTCAGGTTGCGTTCGGAGTTGATCATCACCCCTTCGGCTTCGGCCCACAGCGCGCCGGGCAGGAGGATGTCGGCGTAGCGATTGGTTTCGGTGTCGAGAAAAGCGTCCTGGGCGATTACCAGTTCGGCGGCCTTTAGCCCTTCGATTACCTTGCTACGGTTGGCCATGCTCGCCACCGGATTGGTGCAGATGATCCAGCAGGCCTTGACCTTGCCGGCTGCCAGGTCCTCGAACAACGTCACGCTGCCGCCGCCCAGGCGGGTGTGCAGGGTGCCGGCCGGCACGCCCCAGATCTGCTCGACAAAGGCGCGGTCGTCGTCCACCAGCACGCTGCGCTGGCCCGGCAGACCGGGGCCCATATAGCCCATTTCGCGGCCGCCCATGGCGTTGGGTTGGCCGGTGAGGGAGAACGGCCCACTGCCGGGGCGGCAGATCTTGCCGGTGGCCAGGTGCAGGTTGCACAGGGCGTTGGTGTTCCAGGTGCCGTGGGTGCTCTGGTTGAGGCCCATGGTCCAGCAGCTCATCCACTCGCCGGCTTCGCCGATCCAGCGTGCGGCCTGGCGGATCGCTGCTTCGCTCAGCCCGGTGTGGGCGGCGACGTATTCGGGGGTGTAGCTCTCAAGGAAGTCCGGCATGACCTGCCAGCCTTCGGTGAACTCGGCAATAAAGGCCGGATCGGTATGACCGTTCTTGTGCAGCAAGTGCAATAGGCCGTTGAGCAGCAGCAGGTCGCTGCCCGGTTTGATCTGCAGAAACAGGTCGGCCTTGTCCGCCGTGGCATTGCGCCGGGGGTCGACGACGATCAGCTTGGCGCCGGCCTTGACCCGCGCCATCAGGCGTAGAAACAGGATCGGATGACAGTCGGCCATATTCGCGCCGATCACCAGCAGCACATCCGCGCGGTCGAAATCCTGGTATGAGCCGGGTGGGCCGTCGGCACCCAGCGACAACTTGTAGCCGCTGCCGGCGCTGGCCATGCACAGGCGCGAGTTGGATTCGATCTGGTTGCTGCCCAGGTAGCCCTTGACCAGCTTGTTGGCCAGGTACTGCGCCTCCAGCGACATCTGCCCGGAGACATACAGGGCGATGGCGTCCGGGCCATGTTCGTCGAGGATCGCGCGCAGGCGGGCGGCGGCGGCACTGATCGCGGCGTCCATGGCGATTTGCCCAGGGTCACGGTTACGTTCGCTGCGCAGGTAGGCGTGCTGCATGCGGCCGGATTCGTTCAGCGGCTGGGCGCAGGTGCTGCCCTTGGTGCACAGGCGGCCGAAGTTGCTCGGATGCTGCGCATCGCCGGTGACCTTGGCGATCTTGCCGTTTTCCACGTGCATGACGATGCCGCAGCCAACGCCGCAATATGGACAGACACTCCGAACCGTTTTGTTCGCCACACCCCTCTCCTGCACCTGAAACGCAAAACGCCATGCAACCCTCCGTCGAAACGGGAGTGGCACGGCGTCTTTGTCGTGGATGGGCAATCAGCGTTGATTACCTGGGTTGGTCTATAGCAAGGCACGCGCCAGGGTCCGTCAGGGCGGCTTGAACGCCCGCGCGGCAAGGCCTGGCGAGGTGTATGCGGGGCTGCTGGGCGGGTTTTGCGCGACTCATAATGGGGCGCAGGGTGCTCTGCTCGCCTCTTTTTGGGTCTTTATCGCGCCGGTCAGGTGAGCCTGCAACGGCGCCTGCAGCCCGCTGCAATGCGGGCCGCAGGCTGCTGCGGGGAAACTGGCACAGGCGCTGCATGAGCCCCAGCGAGCCCGCCACATTCGGGCCGCCCATTCGATCAATGGCGATCGCCAGCCTCTATAGGCAATGGGTATCAGGTGCCACTCGCAGGCACCTCACAGAACAGGCAAAGGCGCCTGAAACCGCAAGGTTTCAGGCGCTTTTTTATTGCCGCAGAAAAACCTGATGAGCTTCGGCCGGGAAATGCCATGAACAGCACAGATACCTCCACAGACCAGCAACGGCTGATCATCATCGGCAACGGCATGGTCGGCCATCACTGCGTCGAGCAACTGATCGAGCGTGGCGCGCTGGCGCAGTACCGCGTGCAGGTATTCAGCGAAGAGCCGCTGCGTGCCTATGACCGCGTGCACCTCTCCGAGTATTTCACCGGCCGCGATGCTGAGTCCCTGGCCCTCAGCGGTGCCGAGCTGTACCAGACGCCGGGCGTGACCTTGCACCTCGGCGTACCGGTGCTGGAGATCGACCGCGAACGCCGCGAAGTGATCACCGCCGAAGGCAGCTTCCCCTACGACCAGCTGGTGCTGGCCAGCGGCTCCTACCCCTTCGTGCCGCCGATTGAAGGCGCCGAGGGTGATTCGCGCCTGGTCTACCGCACCCTGGCCGACCTCGACACCATTCAGGCCGCTGCCAAGAGTGCGCGCCGTGGTGTGGTGGTCGGTGGCGGCTTGCTCGGCCTGGAAGCGGCCAACGCGCTGAAGTCCCTGGGCCTGGAAGCCCATGTGGTGGAATTCGCCCCGCGCCTGATGCCGGTGCAGCTGGATGACCACGGCGGCCTGGCGCTCAAAGCCCAGATCGAGGCCCTGGGCGTTAGCGTGCACCTGTCGCGCGGCACCCAGTCGATCACCCCGGGCAGCGAATACCGCTACCGGATGAACTTTGCCGGTGACGAATTCCTTGAGACTGACCTGATCGTGTTCTCCGCCGGCATCCGCCCGCAGGACGCCATTGCCAAGCAGTGCGGCCTGGAACTCGGCCCGCGCGGTGGCGTTGCCATCGACAGCCAGTGCCGCACCAGCGATCCGGCCATCTACGCCATCGGCGAATGCGCGGCGTGGAACGGCGGGATCTTCGGCCTGGTCGCGCCGGGCTACCAGATGGCCCGCAGCGTCGCCACCCAGCTGTGCGGCGAAGACAGCGAGCCCTTCATGGGCGCGGACATGTCGACCAAGCTCAAGCTGCTCGGCGTCGACGTCGGCTCCATCGGCGATGCCCACGGTGCTACCGCCGGCTCGCGCAGCTACCGCTTTATCGATGAAGCCAGCGCCAGCTACCGCCGCCTGGTCGTATCGGCCGACGGTAAGCAGGCCATCGGTGCCGTGCTGGTCGGCGACAACAGCTATTACGACACCCTGCTGCAGTACGTGCAGAACGGCATCAAGCTGCCGGCCGATCCGTCCTGCCTGATCCTGCCGCAAGGCGAAGGCGCCCCGGCGCTGGGTGCCGATGCCCTGCCGGACACCGCGACCATCTGTTCCTGCCACAACGTCAGCAAAGGCGCGATCTGCGCCGCCATCGACGGCGGTTGCGGCGACCTGGCCGGACTCAAGGCTTGCACCAAAGCTGCTACCGGTTGCGGCGGCTGTTCGGCGCTGCTCAAGCAGGTGTTCGAGCACGAGCTGACTGCGCGCGGCGTGGTGGTGGACAAGAGCCTGTGCGAGCACTTCGCCTACACCCGTCAGGAGCTGTACGGCATCGTCCGCGTGGAAGGCATCGAGAGCTTCGAGGCGCTGCTGGCCAAGCACGGCCGCGGTCATGTCGGCTGCGACATCTGCAAGCCGGCGGTGGGTTCGATCCTCGCCTCCTGCTGGAACCGCTCGATCACCGATCCGGCGCTGGTGCCTCTGCAGGACACCAACGACACCTTTATGGCCAACATGCAGAAGAACGGCACCTACTCGGTGGTGCCGCGTATTCCTGGCGGCGAGATCACCCCGGACGGCCTGCTGGCCATCGGCGCAGTGGCGAAAAAGTACGACCTCTACACCAAGATCACCGGCGGCCAGCGCATCGACCTGTTCGGCGCGCAGCTGCACGAGCTGCCGGATATCTGGGCCGAACTGATCGCCGCCGGTTTCGAAACCGGCCACGCCTACGGCAAGTCGCTGCGCACGGTTAAGTCCTGCGTCGGCAGCACCTGGTGCCGCTACGGCGTGCAGGACAGCGTGGCCATGGCGCTGCTGCTGGAGGATCGCTACAAGGGCCTGCGCTCGCCGCACAAGATCAAGTTCGCCGTCTCCGGCTGCACCCGCGAATGCGCCGAGGCGCAGAGCAAGGACGTTGGCGTGATCGCCACCGAGAACGGCTGGAACCTGTATGTCGCCGGCAACGGCGGCATGCGCCCACGCCACGCCGAGCTGTTCGCCACCGATCTGGATGACGAAACCCTGATCCGCTACATCGACCGCTTCCTGATGTTCTACGTGCGCACCGCCGACCGTCTGCAACGCACCTCGGTATGGCGCGAGTCGCTGGAAGGCGGCCTGGATTACCTCAAGGAAGTGATCATCGACGACAGCCTGAATCTTGCCGCCGAACTGGAAGCGCAGATGCAGTTGGTGATTGAGCGCTACGAGTGCGAATGGGCCAACGCCCTGAAGGACCCAGAGAAGCTCAAGCGCTTCCGCACCTTCGTCAACCAGCAGGGCGGCGATCCGGATATCCAGTTTGTCGAGGAACGCGGCCAGCGTCGCCCAATCAGCGCCGCCGAACTGCAACGTATTCCAGCTGAGGAGGTGGTCTGATGGACCAGTCGAGCGCAACCGCAACAGTCGAACAAACCAGCGTGCAATGGCGCGCCCTGTGCAGCCGTGCCGATCTGGTGGCCAACTCCGGCGTGGTCGCCTGGGTCGATGGCGCCCAGGTCGCGCTGTTCTACCTGCCTGACGAGACCAGCGGCAAACAGCTGTATGCCGTGGACAACCGCGACCCGAAGTCCGGCGCCAACGTTATCGGTCGCGGCATTGTCGGCAGCCTGGCCGGCGACCTGGTGATCGCCGCGCCGCTGTACAAACAGCACTATCGCCTGGAAGACGGCAGCTGCCTGGAGTATCCCGAGCAGCAGCTGCGTACCTGGCCGGTACGCTTGCAGGGTGACCGGGTGGAAATTGGCCTGATCTAAGGCGATGGGTGAACGGGGCTGACGCCAGTCAGCCTCGGCATGCGAGCTGAATAGGGCGCTACTTGACTATTGAGTCAGTAATTGGCTTTATGCAGCTCAGCCCGCAGCGCTGATGCCTGCGTAACAGGGCTGTCGATCCTCTCGGCAGCCCTGTTTTTGTTTCTCTGCCAAGTCCTTATTGCGCAAATCGCTGTATATCGCGAGATATAGCGAAGGTAGAGTAGCCAGGCGAATCAACGGCGGCAGAACAGCCGTTGCCCTGCAGCCGCACACCCAGGAGTTATCCATGCACGCTTGTATCGCGGCGCTGTTCGCCGCCTTGGTATTCAGTAGCCAGGCCCTGGCTGAGCAGGTGCAGGTTGCGGTGGCCGCCAACTTCACCGCGCCGCTGCAGGCGATTGCCAGCGAGTTCGAAAAAGACACTGGGCACAGCGTACTCGCCTCCTTCGGCGCCACTGGCCAGCTGTATGCGCAGATTCAGCATGGCGCGCCATTCGAGGTGTTGCTCAGTGCTGATGAAAGCACCCCGGCCAAGCTCGACAGCGAAGGCCTGGGCGTCAGTGGCTCGCGCTTTACCTACGCAGTTGGCAGCCTGGTGCTGTGGTCGGCCACGCCGGGTTATCTGGATGGCAGCGACGCGGCGCTCAAGGCCAACCAGTACCGGTACTTGGCGATTGCTGATCCAAAAACCGCGCCCTATGGCCTGGCGGCAACCCAGGTGCTGGCTAAGCTCGGCTTGACCGAAGCGATGCAGGGCAAGCTGGTGACCGGGCAAAGCATTGCCAAGGCATTGCACTTTATCGCCACCGGAAACGCCGAGCTGGGCTTTGTCGCGCTGTCGCAGGTGTATCAGGATGGCCAGCTCAGCAGTGGTTCGGCCTGGATCGTGCCGGCCGAGCTGCACACGCCGATCAGGCAGGATGCCCTGATCCTCAAGCAGGGCGAGCACAACCCAGCTGCTGCGGCTTTCACCGCGTACCTGAAGGGTGAAAAAGCGGCCGCTATCATCAAGTCCTACGGCTACCAACTTTGAAAAGGCGGTTGCGATGCCACTGACTAAAGCCGATCTCGCCGCCGTACTGCTGACATTTGAGCTGGCATCGCTGACCACCCTGTTGCTGCTGCTGATCGGTACGCCGATTGCCTGGTGGCTGGCGCGCACTCAATCCAAATGGAAGCAGCCGATTGGCGCGATCGTCGCCCTGCCGCTGGTGCTGCCGCCGACGGTGATCGGTTTCTATCTGCTGGTAAGCATGGGACCGCACGGCTTTATCGGCCAGCTGACCCAGAGCCTCGGCCTCGGCACCCTGACGTTTACCTTTACTGGGCTGGTGATCGGCTCGGTGTTCTATTCCCTGCCCTTTGTTGTGCAGCCGCTGCAGAACGCCTTCGAGGTGATTGGTCGTGTCCCGCTGGAGGCGGCGGCGACGCTGCGCGCCGGACCTTGGGATGCGTTCTTCACCGTGGTGCTACCGCTGGCCAAACCGGGCTTTGTCACCGCGGCGATTCTCGGTTTCGCCCATACCGTGGGCGAGTTCGGTGTGGTGCTGATGATTGGCGGCAATATCCCCGGGAAGACCCAGGTGGCTTCGGTGCAGATCTACAACCACGTGGAAACCATGCAGTACGCCCAGGCCCACTGGCTGGCGGGCGGCATGGTGCTGTTCTCCTTTATCGTGCTGCTGGCGCTCTACTCTGGTCGAAGCAGCGGGCGGGTGTGGCAATGATCTGGCCATTGGCGCGGCGCAATTCGGCAATTCGCATAGTCGCCGGGTCGGGCGAAATTCAGGCGCGTTTCAAGGTGGCGCACGCTGGTTTCACCCTGGATGTTGAACTCAACCTGCCCGGTCGCGGGGTCAGCGCCCTGTTCGGTCATTCCGGCTCGGGCAAGACCAGCTGCTTGCGCTGTTTTGCCGGGCTGGATCAGCCGAGCCAAGGCTACCTGCAGGTCAACGGCGAGCTGTGGCAGGACAGCGCCCAGGGTATCTTCGTCCCGGCGCATCAACGCGCCGTGGGTTACGTGTTTCAGGATGCCAACCTGTTTGCCCATCTCACGGTGCGGCGCAATCTGCAGTACGGGCTGAAACGCATCCCCGCAGTGCAGCGGCGGATTGCCCTGGAGCAGGCGGTGGAACTGCTCGGCATTGAGCATCTACTGGAGCGCTTGCCGGGCAAGCTGTCCGGCGGCGAGCAGCAGCGCGTCGGCATCGCCCGCGCCCTGCTGACCAGCCCACGCCTGCTGCTGCTGGACGAGCCGCTGGCGTCCCTCGATCTCAAGCGCAAGCAGGAGGTGCTGCCCTATCTGGAGCGCCTGCATCAGGAGCTGGAGATTCCGGTTGTCTATGTCAGCCACTCGCCGGATGAGGTGGCGCGCCTGGCCGATCATCTGGTGTTGCTGGAAGACGGCAAGGTCAGCGCCAGTGGCCCCTTGAAGGAAACCCTGTTGCGCGCCGACCTGCCGTTTGTCTTCGAGGACGATGCCGAGGCGGTGGTTGATGGTCAGGTCAGCGGCCATGATCCGGCCTACGGGCTGCTCTCGCTGCAACTGCCCGGTAGCAATATCACCCTGCGCTTGCCCCATGGGCCGCTGCCGCTGGGCCAGTCGGTGCGGATCAAGATCAAGGCGCGCGATGTCAGCCTGAGCCTGCAGCAGGCCGAGGACAGCAGCGTGCTCAACCTGCTGCCGGCGCGGGTGCTGGACTGGATCAATGTCGCCGAGCAGGCCCACGTGCTGGTGCGCGTGCAGGTGGGTGGCGAGCAACTAATAGCCCGCATCACCCGTTACTCCTTCGACCGCCTGCAGATCCAGCGCGAGCAATCGCTGTGGGCGCAGGTCAAGTCGGTGTCATTACTGAGCACCAACTGATGCCTGGGCAAACGCGCCGGGCACGACCTGCGAGCGTTTAAGGCCGATCAGCTCCAGCTCGATAAACACCAGCACGGCTACGGCCTGGACGATCACGAAGGCGTAGCCGAGCAGGTTCGGCGTGACCCAGCCGCTGAGCAGCAACAGCAGGCTGTGCACCACCCACAGCGCGTTCAGGCCAATCACCGTATAAACCGCCGCCCGCGCCATGCTTTCGCGGCGCGACAGCCAGAGCAGAAAAGCCGCTAGCGGCAGCAGCACCAGGCCGACGCCGAGTAGCAATTCACGCGGCAGAGCCAGTAAACCGCTAAGCCAGTCGGCCAGCAGCAGGAGTTGCGCGGCAGTGGCCACACCGACCAGCCCATCGGCGAGCAGGGCGCGGCGCAGTAACAGCGAAGGTTGCAAGGTGGTCATGGCAAAGTCTCCACAAAGGACCGCCGAAATGGCGGGTTGCCCTTAGATTTCGCCGATCCACACGCCGCGTCGATTACCTCGCAGGTAATGGCCGCAATGACCTCGCTGGTCTATCGTCGATGCCCATGAACAGTCAAATACAGCCCGTCGGGGCCCTGCTGCGCCAATGGCGTCAGCACCGTCGTCTTAGCCAGCTCGACCTCGCCTGCGAGGCCGATATCTCCACCCGCCACCTGAGTTTCGTCGAAACAGGGCGCGCGCAACCCAGCCGCGAGATGTTGCTGTTGCTCGCCGAGCAACTGGATATTCCGCTGCGCGAACGCAATCGCCTGCTTAGCGCCGCCGGCTATGCGCCGCTGTTTACTCAGCACGCGCTGTCCGAGCCGGCCATGGCCGCCGCGCGCACCGCCATCGAACTGCTGCTCAAGGCCCACGAGCCCTACCCGGCGCTGACCATCGACCGCCACTGGAACCTTCTGGCGGCCAACAGTGCCATCGAACCTTTTCTGGTCGGCATTGCCCCGGAGCTGCTGGTGCCGCCGATCAATGTCATGCGCCTGAGTCTGCATCCCGGCGGGCTGGCCCCGCGTATCGTCAATCTGGGGCCGTGGCGCGCTTACCTGCTGGCGCGTTTGCAGCGCGATATTCAGGCCAGCGGCGATGCTCAGCTGCAGATGTTGTGGGATGAACTGAACGCCTATCCGGGGCCAGCGGCGCCCGCGCAGTTCGACAGCGATACAGTGCTGATGCCGCTGCAGTTTGCCAGCGAGCAGGGTGTGGTCAGCCTGATCGGCACCACCACGGTGTTTGGCACCGCCAACGACATCACCCTGGCGGAGCTGGCGCTGGAAACCTTCTTCCCGGCCGATGCCTTCAGCGCGCAGTACTTGCGTGACCTGGCCGAACAGGTGCATCTTTCCGATGAAATCACTCTTTAGGCTGCTTTTCTCCAGTATTCAGTGCAGTACCCTGTTGCCCGCGATTGTATAAGCTGACCTGGTTCAGCACTGCTCACAAAAATAATAAGGAGCACCCCTCGTATGCGTTCTACAACGCTGACTCGCTCGCTATTGCTCGCGGTTATCGGGCTGTTGGCCGGCCTCTCGCCGCTGACTTTTGCCCAGGCCGTTACCCCCCAGGAACAGGTTCAGGTGCAGGCCAGCCGGGTTACCAGCAGCCTGATGCTGTTACGTGGCGAGGGTTTCCAAAAGAAACACCAGGAGGCCCTGGAAACCGATCTGCAGGCCCTGGCCGCTGCGGTGCAGAGCCTGCCGCAAAACAGCGATGCCCTGCGCAGCGCCCATCAGGAACTGGTGGTGCAGATTCGTCGTGGCGTGGCCTTTGGCCCGAGCGAAGATGACATGCCCTGGCGCTACCCCGAAGAACTCAGCAAGGCCCTGCTCGGCGTGCTCGAGGAAACCCGCAAGCTGGCCGGCCCGGATGACAGCGAACTGTCCGCCAAGCTCGAATACCTCTCGGTGCAGTACCTCAGCCGCGCCTACTTCGGCAATTTCGAAACCGCCCGCGAACAGCCTGACACCTACCTCGGTCAGGATGAACGCAAGATCGTGCCGTCGGTGGATGCGCAGCTGGCTGCGCTGGATAGCAAGGCCGACCCACAGGTCGGCAAACTGAAAACCCGCTGGGATTACCTCAAGGCCGCGCTGGTCGACCTCAACAGCCAGAGCAGCGCGCTACAGAGCGCTTCGGGCAGGCCGTTTGCGCCGATCACTGTGTATCGCCATACCCGCTCGCTGACCACGCAATGGATGGCGATGTACTAAGTCCGTCTTCGATCTGCTGCGCGTCGGCCCTGCTGCGTTAAAAACAGGCTCGGAATGCTCATGTACAAAAGTACACTCGCGTGCGAGCCCAGTCCGCTTCCTCGCTTGTTTTGACCAGCGGGAGGCTGTTACTACGTAGCGCCTTGCAGGACTCTAGCTCGCAAGAGCTTGATTACGTTCTAGGCGTGAATCGATCAAGCAGTCGCTTTTTTCTCGCGAATACAGGTCGGGCCGGCGCGTTCGACGATGGCCTGTTCAACCTCTTTGCGCAGGCCCAGCATGAAGGCCGCTTCGGCGGCGACGAACAGTGGGCCGATCACCAGGCCCATGACGTCATCGACAAACGCCGGTTTGCGCCCTTCGTAGTAATGGCCGACAAACTGGATGATCCAGCCGATCACAAACAGGCCGATGCCGCTGCTTAGCCACACCGCCGTCGACTGCACGGCCAGGCCCGCTGCCGCCCACAGACTGAGTACCAGCAGTAGCGCCATCAGCAGGCCAAAGCGCAGGTCCAGGCGCAGGTAGAACACCCCTGCCGCCACGGCCACCAGCAGCGCGGGGGAAAGCCACAGGCCAAGCAGCTCGAAGCCGGGGCGCGATAGCAGCACGGCAACCGCCACAACGATCAGTGGAATACCGATAAAGTGGCTGAGAATATTGCGTTGGTCGCGGTGATAGGCCGCGTATTGAGCCAGATGATCAACCAGGGTTTTCATTATTATTTTCCTCATGCAAGACAGGTGGCCAGCATGAACCCTCGCCCGCGCAGCGCTCTGTCAGCTAGCCGACAAACCTCTTGGAGCCGTCGATGAACAGCGGCCACAGCTATCAGGCGCGCCTGCGCCAGGGGCATTGGTTTAACGCCCTGCCCGCTGCATTGCAGGAGGCGCTGCTGGCCTCCGCCCAGGTGCAACAGCTGGCACCCGGGCAGGTGCTGTTTCGCCGCGGCGACAAACCCTGCGGCCTGTATGCGGTGGTCGAGGGCGGCATGCGCATCGGTGCGGTCAGCGCCACCGGCAAGGAAGCGCTGCTGACCCTGGTCGAACCGCCCTACTGGTTTGGCGAAATTTCCCTGTTCGACGGTCAGCCGCGCACCCACGACGCCTTTGCCGAAGGCCCCGCCACTTTGCTGCTGGTGCCGCAGGCGCCGCTGTTGGCGCTGCTCGAACAGCAGCCGCAGTACTGGCGTGACTTCGCCCTGCTGATGAGCCACAAGTTGCGCTTGGCGTTTATCGCCCTGGAAGAGATGAGCCTGCTGCCCGCCGCCCCGCGCCTGGCTCGGCGCCTGCTGCTGATCGCGGAAAACTACGGCGAAGGCGAGCCACGCCGCGTGCTGCACCTGCCCCAGGAACAGCTGGCGCTGATGCTGGCGATCTCCCGGCAGACCACTAACCAGATCCTCAAGGAACTGGAAGGCCAAGGCATTCTGCGCCTGACCTATGGCGAGATCGAAATCCTCGATCTGCCGCGCCTGCGCCAGGCGGCGCAGTGAGCCAAACCGGCCGGGCAGGCTGCAAAGACTGAACCTGTGGCGCAGAATGGCGCTCTATTGCCGACCTGCATGCCACCAGAGCCCGATGTCCTGATGCCGATAACCGCTGCCACCCCCACTGTCGCCCACGCTGACCTGCCCCTGGTGTTGGCCGGCCCGCTGCTGCGCCGCATGGAGCCGCAGCGCCTGGTGCTCTGGCTGGTCGGCAGCCGGCCGCTGACCCTTACCCTGCAGCTGAGCCATGGAGAGGCGCCCGAGCCACAGCGCTTGCCGCTGACTGGCGACAGCTGTCAGGTCATCCAGATCGGTGAGCAGGCGTTTATCCATCTGATTGATCTGGCTCTCGACGCCCCGCTGCCCTGCGATGTGCAGATTGATTACGACCTGCTGATCGAACAGCCGGATCAGGCCGCGCTGGGCATCGCCGACTGGGCGCCGCACTTGCTGTACTACGGCGCGACCCAGGCGAATTTCGTACTGCGTGCGCAGCTGGATCATCTGCTTCACGGCTCCTGCCGCAAGCCGCATCACCCGGCGGCCGATGGCCTGCTTTGCGCCGACCGTCTGCTGGCCGAAGCGCATGCCCCCGAACAGCGCCCGGCGCTGCTGCTGATGAGCGGCGACCAGATCTACGCCGATGATGTCAGCGGGCCGATGCTGCGGGCGATTCATCAGGTGATCGAGCGTCTCGGCCTGTTCGGCGAGCACCTGGAAGGCGCAGTGGTCGCCGACAGCACGGCGTTGTACCAGCACCCGGCCAGCTACTACCAACGCGCCGAGTTGCTGCCGGCGCTAAAGAGCAACGAAACCCTGCGCGAGCGCTTTTTCGGCGGCGTGGAGAAGCCGGTGTTCACCACCAGCAGCGCCGACAACCACCTGGTGACCTGCGCCGAAGTGCTGGCCATGTACCTGCTGGTCTGGTCGCCCGTGCCCTGGACGTTGCTGGATGCGGAAATGCCGGCACTCAGCGCCGAGGAAGTGCCGCGCTACCAGGCCGAACGTGGGCGCATCGAAGCGTTTCGCGGCGGCCTGGGCCAAGTCGCCCGCGCCCTCGCCCACTTGCCAACGCTGATGATCTTCGATGATCACGACATCACCGATGACTGGAACCTCTCCGCGCAGTGGGAAGAGACGGCCTACGGCCACCCGTTTTCCAAACGCATCATCGGCAATGCGCTGATCGCCTACCTGCTGTGCCAGGGCTGGGGCAATAACCCCGATGTGTTTGCTGAGCCGCTGCAGATAATCCGTGCGATGACTGAGGGCCGCGATGCTGCCAACCATATGGACAGTCAGCCGCAGGACGCGCTGATCGACGAGCTGCTGAGCTTTCACCAGTGGCAGTTCGTCCTGCCGAGCACCCCGGCGCTGGTGGTGCTGGACACCCGCACGCGGCGCTGGCGCAGCGAGCGCAACCTCAAGCGGTCGTCTGGTCTGCTGGACTGGGAAGCGCTGTGCGAATTTCAGCAAGAGCTGCTTGATCATCCGTCGGCGATCATCGTCTCCCCCGCGCCGATATTCGGCGTCAAGCTGATCGAGACCATCCAGAAGGTCTTCAGCTGGGCCGGCCATCCGCTGATGGTCGATGCGGAAAACTGGATGGCCCACCGTGGTGCGGCGCAGGTGATGCTGAATATTTTCCGCCACTCGCGCACGCCGGGTAACTACGTGATTCTCTCCGGCGATGTGCATTACTCGTTTGTCTACGAGGTGCTGATCCGCCAGCGCAAACGCGGCCCGCAGCTCTGGCAGATCACCAGCAGCGGCCTGAAAAACGAATTCCCGCCGCGCCTGCTCGACTGGTTTGACCGCCTCAACCGCTGGCTGTATGCGCCCTGGTCGCCGCTCAACTGGCTAACCACGCGCCGTCGTATGCAGGTCAAACCGCGCATCCCCTCGCGCAGCAAGGCCGGCGAGCGTCTGTGGAATGGCGCGGGGCTGGGTCAGGTGTTCTTCAACGAGCAAGGCCAGCCGAGCGCGATCTATCAGCTGAATGCCGATGGCTCGCCAGCGGTGGCCTTTGTCGGTGATCGCGATGAGGCGCCTGCCACCCAGACGGCGAGCAGTCGCTCAGAAGCCGCGTCTTAACGCAGCTTTTCCAGCATTTGGTAGTACCACATACCGGCGGCCAGCATCGGGTTGCCGAACACGTCGCCGAGCGGCACCTTGATCTGTGAGCAGGCGGCGAAGGTGTCGTAGTGGCCCATGGTGCCGGTCAGGGCGTTGGCCATGATCTCGCCCATGATATGGGTGGTGGCGATGCCGTGGCCGGAGTAGCCCTGGCAGTACCAGACGTTGTCCGAGAGCTTACCCAGCTGCGGAATGCGGTTGATCACGATGCCCATGGCGCAGCTCCACTGGAAATCAATGGCCACCCCCTTGAGCTGCGGGAAGGTCTGTTCGATGCCGGGGCGCAGCTCGGCGGCGATATCCCGCGAATCCCGCCCGGAGTAGTTGCAGCCACCGCCGAACAGCAGGCGGCCGTCGGCGGTCATGCGGTAGTAATCGAGGACGAAGCGGCAGTCGTACACGGCCAGGTCCTGCGGGTTGATTTCCTTCGCCAGCTCACCGAGTGGCGCGGTGGTGACGATGCCGCCCATGGCCGGGAAGATCATGCCCTTGAGCTTTTTCGGCTCCAGCTTGTGGTACACGTCGCCGGCCAGCAGCACCTGTTTGGCGTTGATCCTGCCTTGGGCAGTGACTACCGCCGGGTTGTTGCCATGCACAATTTCCAGCACTTCGGAGTGCTCGAAAATCAGCGCGCCGAGGCTGGCGGCGGCCTTGGCTTCGCCGATGCACAGGTTCAGCGGGTGCAGGTGCATATTGCGGGTGTTCTTCAGCGCGCCGCTGTACAGGTCGCTGGCCAGGTGGCTGCGCACGCCATCGCGGTCGAGCAGGGTCACGTCAGCGCCCATGCCTCGGCGCTGCGCTTCGGCGTAGGTGGCCTGCAGTTCCTGCATATGCACCGACTTCATCGCCGCGTGCAGGTGGCCGTGCTTGAGGTCGCACTGGATACCGTACTTCTCCACCCGCTGCTTGATGATTTCGTGGCCGCGCCAGCGCAGGTGCCAGATAAAGTCTTCCACCTCTTCGCCGAGGGTGTTGCGCATCTGCTTGGTCATCGCCGCATCGCCAGACAGGCTGCCGGTGACCTGGCCGCCGTTGCGCCCGGTGGCGCCCCAGCCGATCTTGTTGGCTTCGACAATCGCCACCTTGATGCCGCGCTCGGCCAGCTCCACGGCAGACGCCACGCCGGTAAAGCCGCCACCGATGATCACCACATCGACGCTGACCTCGCCTTGCAGGGTCGGGTAGTCGGTTTCCTCATTGAGGCTGGCGCTGTAATAGGACGGGCAGCGCTCGGCGGCGGGCGTTACAGGTTTGATGGCGGCGTTCATAAGGCGGTTCCTGGAATCGGGTAACGGGTGCTGTCGCGAGCAGACGGCTCAGCGGTTCGCGTCAGGGCAGGCGCGTGCAGCACACAATAGGCAGACGGCTGAAGCGATCAGCGCGGAAGGCTCAGGGCATCCGGCGGGCGCGCGTGGCGGCAATGCCACAGGGCCCAGAAGGCGAGGATTTCCGGTAACAGTGGACTGAGCCGATCAATACCAAAACGCTTCTCGGCCTTGCACAGGCAGAAGCGGAAGACGCGGCGCAGATCGGCTATCGGTTCACTCATACCGGCAGACTCGCACGCTGGCGACAGTTGGTTAAATCGTGTTTTTCACATATTCAGATTGCTTCTGGCTAAACAATCAGGGGCTCGGACCAGGCTTATGGTTGATAGCGAAACGGCACCCTGAGGCCGCTTTCGATCTGCCCGGACAGCTGATGCACACCGGCCAGCACACCATGCTCGGTGCTGCGCATCAGCCCCAGCCACTCATCATCGAAGGCGGCGTTGAGATTCTTGCGCAGCTGCGCCTCGCTGGCTGGGCGCGCACTTTCCCGCGAGACGGCGGTAAACAGCGCCACGCCGAGGGATACCGTGGTCCCGGCCGGGCCGCCGATCAGCGCCGATAAGGCGCCGGCCGCACCGCTGACCGCGAGGTCGTCCACCAGGCGCTCGCTGGTATGTTGCGCCACGGCGGAGATGCCTGGGTCCGCCGACCAGTCGCCGAGGCCGCGCGGGGCATTGCGAATGCGCTCGATAAAGGCGCTATAGGCCGGCAACTCGGTGAGCGGTTCGGCGTGCAGCAGCTCATACAGCGATGCGCCGGGTGCCTGGGTGATGGCTGGAATGGCCTGCAGGCGCTGGTGGAACTGCTCGCGCGGCACGTCATATTGCTGGGCAATTCGCGGCAGGTTTTCATCGAGATGTTGGAGGTAGATCCAGGTGCTGCGCGCCATGATCTGCTGCGGATCGTCGGTCTCGGCGACCGGTTCCAGCACGCGCTCGCGGTATTGCTCTTGCAGGTACAGGGCCAGGCGTTTGACGCTGGGGTCCTTCGCGCCACCGCTGCTGAGGCGGTACCAGGAAACCTTGACGCTCATCCACTGCTGGGTCCAATAGCCGGAAAACCAGGGGATAAATTCCTCGTCGGTCTGTTGGTACACCAGGTCCATCCACTGCTCCATCGACAGCAGGGCATGTTCGCGCGCCTGTTGCGCGGCGCTGCGTGAAAGGGTGGTGATGTCGCGGTCAACCTGCTGCCAGGTGCTCGCCGTAACCGGCACCGGCGGATCGCTGGCGCAACTCGCCACTGCCAGCAGCAGGGCGAGCAGAACGACGCGCGGACTCGACATGGCAAGCCTCCGCCTGCTGAGTGCCAGCCCCTACTCCAATGGAGTGCTGAAGTTATTCCCCCTGTGGCTTGAGTATAGGCGCGCGTCTAGCAGCTTCCGCTGGCAGCAGACGGCAGGTATAGACCTACTGGCTGGCGTGCGTGTCACGCAGATTGGCCAGCACCCGCTCGGCGTTTTCCGTGCAGGGCATGCCTTCCGGTTTGCTCTCGATGGTGGCGATGATGGTGAGCAGCTGCGTCTTGTTCTGCGCCAGACGTTGTTGCATCGCCTCAATCTCGATGACCTTGCGTTGCAGGCTGTCGAGCATCTGCTCATGCGCCCAGCCCTGTGGGTTGGCATCGGGCAGCAGGCGGCGAATCTCATCCAGGCTGAAACCGGCCTGCTGCGCGCAGCTGATAATGCCCAGGGTCTGCAGTGTCTGCTCCGTGTAGCTGCGATAGCCGTTGGCCTGACGCTGGGCGTTGATCAGCCCGCTGGCCTCGTAGAAGCGAATGCGCGAGGCGGCCAGACCGCTGCGGGTGGCCAGTTCACCAATTTTCATCATCTGTGCTCCGGGCTATTGACCTTAAAGTTGACTTTAACCTTAGGCTTGCTCCATCTGCTACCCCGGAGTACGCCATGACTGCCTTCCAACCGCTGCAACTGCCCAACGGTACGACCATCACCAACCGCATCGCCAAGGCGGCGATGGAAGAGAACCTCGCTGACGCCAGCCAGGGCCCGTCCGCCGAACTGTTGCGCCTGTACCAGGCCTGGGCCGAGGGCGGTGCTGGCTTGTTGCTCAGCGGTAACGTGATGGTCGACCGCCGCGCGATGACCGGCCCCGGCGGCGTGGTGCTGGAAGATGAGCGTCAGCTGGACAAGTTCCGTGAGTGGGCGCGCATCGGCCGTGCCCAGGGCGCGCAGTTCTGGATGCAGATCAACCATCCCGGCCGGCAGATGCAGGCCAACCTCGGCCAGCAGACCGTCGCGCCCTCGGCCGTGGCCCTGGAGCTGGGCGGCCTGTCGAAGATGTTCCCCGTGCCCAAGGCGCTGGATGAAGCGGAAATCCACGAGCTGATTCAGCGTTTCGCGCGTACCGCGCAACTGGCCGAACAGGCCGGCTTTAGCGGTGTGCAGATCCACGCGGCGCACGGTTACCTGCTGAGCCAGTTCCTTTCGCCCATCAGCAACAAGCGCACGGACAGCTGGGGCGGCACGCCGGAAAACCGCGCGCGTCTGCTGCTGGAGGTGGTCAAGGCGGTGCGTGCATTGGTGGCCCCGAGCTTCTGCGTGGCAGTAAAGCTCAACTCGGCGGACTTCCAGCGCGGCGGCTTCGATGCGGCCGACGCCAAGCGCGTGGTGCAGCTGCTCAATGAGCTGGATGTTGATCTGGTCGAACTGTCCGGCGGCAGCTATGAAGCCCCGGCCATGCAGGGCGATGCCCGCGACGGCCGAACCCTTGCGCGTGAGGCGTACTTTCTCGAGTTTGCCGGTGAGATCGCCGCAGCGGCAACGATGCCGGTGATGGTCACCGGCGGTATTCGCCGTTTGCCGGTGGTCGAGCAGGTATTGGCCAGTGGTGTGGCCATGGCCGGCATCGCCACAGCCTTGGCGATCAACCCAGGGCTGCCGAAACAGTGGCAGGCCGGACAGCACAACAGCGCCGAGCTGGCGCCGATCCGCTGGAAGCACAAGGCCCTGGCATCCCTGGCCTATATGGCGGTGGTGAAATTCCAGCTGCGCCAGCTCAGCCTGGGCAAGCACACCCACGCCGGAGTGTCGCCACTGCGCGCACTGCTGCTGGAGCAACTGAAAAGCGCGCGGCGCACCCGCCAGTACAAACGCCTGATGGCGGCGGGCTAAGCCGCACCGCCTGCGCGCAGCAGCTTATTGCTGCGCGTTCAGCGCCTCGATCAGGGTCTTGGCCAGCAGGTGGTCGGAGAACGGGTTCTGCCCGGTGATCAGCTCACGATCGACCACCACCTTGGGCTGCCAGGCCTCTGCGTACTGCAGCTCACCACCCGCCGCGCTCATCGCCTGGCCGGGGTAGTAGCGAATCTTGTCGCCCTTAAGCGACGACTCGAAGATCACTTCTTCCGGCGTGGAGAAGATGGTCATGCGGTAGCCCTGGTAGGTCCAGTCCTGTGCCGCTGGTTGTTCGCCGCGCGCCAGCGCCGCTTCGTAGCTTTGCGGGTCGGCCTGCGCCGAGAGCAGCGCAATGGGCCCGTGGCAGATGGCGGCGGTGGGTTTGCCGGCCTGGTTGAAGTGCTTGAGCAGCGTGCCGACCTGCGGGTTGTTGGCCAGGTCGATCAGCGGCGCGTGGCCGCCAGGGATCAGCAGACCTTCGTACTGGTCGAGGCCGCCGGCCAACACTTCCTGCAATGACAGGCTGTCGTCAATCCCGGGGAGGCCGGAGACCACCTGCTGAATACGCTGCATTTCGGCGGCATCTCCGGCGAAATACATAGGATCAAGTGAAGTCTTGTCCACGCTCGGCGCATTGCCCTTGGGCGTGACCAGCACCAGCTCGTAGCCGGCCTTGAGCAACTGATCGGCCGGCACGCCGAACTCATTGAGGTAATAACCGGTCGGGTAGCTTTTGCCGTCCTTGAGCGCCAGCTGGTTTTCGCTGGAGAGCAGCACCAGCACCTGACCTTTGGGTTCGGCGGCGTGGCTGGTGGCGGCGCTCAGCAGGCCGAGCAGGCTCAGGGTAATCAGGTTGAAGGTCTTCATCGTCAGTCCTCGGGGGGCAGGTTCAGCGTTATGCGCCAAGCCTGAACGCTGGCGAATGACGCGCTGGTGACCAGCTTAGAGACACCGCTATGATTCGATAATTCGAAAGCTTCTATTTCTGGTATCCAAATAGTGAATATCGCCAACAAGGACTTCAACCTGCTGCTGGTCTTTCATGTGGTCTACCAAGAGCGCAACGCCTCGGTGGCTGCTGCCCGCATGGCCCTCAGCCAGCCGGCGCTGAGCCATAAGCTGAACAAGCTGCGCCATGAATTCGCTGACCCGCTGTTTGTCCGCGCGCCGCGTGGCCTGACGCCGACGCCCAAGGCGCATGAGTTGGCACCGCTGGTGCAGCGCCTGATCAGCGAGATGGAGGCCTTCTATGAGCAGTGCGAGGGCCGCGATTTCCTCGCCCGCGCCGAACGCATTCACCTCTACAGCACCGACTATATCGAGCAGATCCTGTTACCGCGCCTGCTGCCGAGGCTGCGCGAGCACGCGCCAAATCTGCAATTGATCACCCACAACACCCGTGGCCTGCTGCCGCGCGAGGAGCTGGAAAAAGGCACCTGCGACCTGGCCATTGCCGGTTTCTTCGCCGACCTGCCGGATACCTTCAGGCAACAACGCCTGCTCAGTGAGGACTTTGTGGTGCTGGCTTCGCAGAGCAACCCGCAGCTGCAGGCGGGGCTCGATCTGCAAGGTTTTCTCGCCTGCGAGCACCTGCTGACCACCCTCACCGGCGACCTCAATGGCCTGGTCGACCGCGCCCTCGCCGCCCAGGGGCAAGTGCGCAAGGTAGCTGCCGGGTTATCCAGTTTTATCGCGCCGCCGCGTTTGCTGCGCGGCACCGATTTGCTGCTGACTTGCCTGCGTTCAGTCGCCGAGGAGGCTGTGGCACATGACGGCGACCTGCGCATCCATGCGCTGCCCTTGGCGTTGCCACGGGTCGAAGTGATGCAGATTTGGCATGAGCGCACCGAGGCCGATCGCCTGCGCCGTTGGTTGCGCCAGCAGATCCAGCAGGTCGCAGAGGAGCTGCAAGGCGCTCTGGATCAGGGCTCTGGCTTGTAACCCAGGCGTAAGCCACCCCAATGCCGCCCCTGGAGCATGATCGGCACCGACAGGTCGTGCATCAGCTCGCCGGTATCGCGCATATAGGTCTGTAGCAGCAGCGGCTTCTGATGGCTGCCACAGCGGATGCCGGTGCGGTCGTTGAACAGGCGCTTGCTGCGGCTTTTCAGGGTGTCCACGGCGCGGTCGCCGCAGGGTGGGTGGTTAAAGGCGTTGTTGTGCGTTGGTACGTAGCCTTCGGCGGTGCAGGCGATGGCGAAGACCAGGCCTTCGTGCTGGCTCAGCAGTGGCTCCTGAATGGCTGGCAGCACCTGATCGGCGTAGCTGTCGAAGCGCGTCTTGTACTTGGCCGGGAAGCTGCCGGCAATCGGTTGGTAGTGACGGTCAAACAGGTCGCTGGCGCTGATCCGGCCGCTTTGCAGGTCTGCTTCAAACTGCGCGGCAATCTGCGCCGCGGCGCTGCGGGCGAGGTCATAGATGCGTTGGTGGTAGTCATCCAGGCCGACTTCGGCGAGCTGTTCGCTGACGCTTTCCGCCTGGCCGACTAAACGTTCGGCGGCGCTGCTGAGCTGGCGCGTCTGCCCTTCGCTGTCGCCGACATCGCCGCGCAACTGGCCGACTGCTACCGAGAGCTCGGCCAGACGTTCGTGGTTTTGTCGGGTGCCCGTGTCGATCTGGCTGACCTGGCTTTCCACATCCACCGCCAGTTCGGCAATGCCCTGCAGCTGTTCGCCAGTGTGCTCAACCTGCTGTGCGGCCAGGGTCAGTTGCTCGGCCTGCTGCTGCATATGGCTGACCACCGCTGCGCTCTGCTGGCGGATATCGCTGACGATCTGCCCGACTTCCTCGGTGGCGCTGCTGGTGCGTCCGGCGAGGTTGCGCACCTCATCGGCGACCACGGCAAAGCCCCGGCCGAGCTCACCGGCGCGGGCTGCTTCGATGGCGGCATTCAGCGCCAGCAGGTTGGTCTGGCTGGCGATGGACTGGATCACCAGGGTAACTTTCTCGATCTGCTCTGTGCGGGCGCTAAGGCCGTCGATCAGCTCGCGGCTGGTGGCGGTCTGTGCGCTCAGGTGCTGCATGGTCTCGATGGCCTGACGCAGTTCCTGCTGCCCGCTGCTGCTGTTCTGCCGCACGCTCTGCGCCGCCAGCAGGGTTTGCTCGGCGCGCTGGGCGTTGTCCTGTTCGGTATGGGTGATGGCCTCGGCGGCCAGGTTGATCTGCTCGGTGGCGCTCAGCTGCGATTGCAGTTTGCCGGCCAGCTGCTGCGCCGCATGCGCCACTTCGGCGGCGGCCAGGGCGTTGTGACAGGTGTGTCGCGACAGGCTCTGGCTCAGGTTGCTGAACGTATCGTGCTGCGCATTGGCGGGCGCCGGATGGTCTTCATGCTGGCGCTGCCAGGGCCCTAGCCAAGGCCACAGGGCCAGCAGCAGAAAGGACGGAATGCTGATAAACCACGGCAGCTGGATCTGCTGGTACGTCACCATCAACCCGGCCAGCCCGATGGCATGCAGCAGGCAGGCCTTGGGATAGGTAATAAACGCAGAGCGCATGACAAACCTCATTATTTTTATTCTGGTCGAACCAACACCAGAAACTGCCTGTGGCGCGCCGCTGTGGAGTGGGCGGGCCATGCCTGCTGGAACCGGAATGCGTGCAGCTGGATGTGGCTGGGTAGGCAATCGGCCGTTGTCGGCGAATCTATAGACCATAGCGGGTGACGCTCCCTGCGGCCAACCTTTGGTGGGAGGTTGATTCGAGCACCCATGGCGGTTGAGGGCCATGGCACTTTGGTCGCAGGTGATTCGTGTTTAGAGTCGATGGCGCTGAATAAAACCCTTATCTAGAAAATCCTTCCAACGCCCGTAGAAGCGCCCGCCAGCACTGTGCCCATGCCAGTCCAGCAGCGCCCCACCGTCGCCCGTGGCGAGCAGCGCCAGGCTCTGGCGTTGCGGGCGGTAGCGCTTGAGCGTCAGGCCGCGTAGCGCGGCGTTGAGGTTGGTGGCCAGCACCGGGCCCTGGCGTACCGAGTACACCCCGCTCTTGCGTGCGCCGGGCAGGCTGGCGCAGTCGCCCACAGCGAAAATCGTCGGGTGGGTGTAGCTCTGCAGCGTCGGTGCAATCAGTACAAAGCCCTGCTCATCGCAGCCCAGGCCGCTATGCGCCGGCCAGGCAAAGGCCTTGGCGCCGCTGGCCAGCAACAGCCGTTGACCACGCCAGACCGGCTCGTCGCCGCTGAACAGGCAGTCGTCCTCGATGCGGTTGATCGGGCAATCCTCGCGCACCCACACACCGCGCTGGCGCAGATGGCCGAGGGCGCGCAGACGTACCCCGGCAGACAATCCATCGAGCAGATGGCCGGCGCAGAACACCGCCAGCTGCGGCACTTTTCCGGCCACGGACAGTGCCAGCTCAACCCCTGCCGCGCCACCACCGAGAATCGCCAGGGGTTGCGGCTCGGCCTGCCAGCGCTGCCAACCCTCAAGAAATTCCGCAAAGGGTTTTACCGCCAGCAGCTGCATGGCCCCGCCCTGCTGCGCTGGTGCAGAAACTTGCGCGCCTACATTTAGCGACAGCCAGCTGGCGTTAAGGGTTCGGCCATCGGCCAGCTGCACCTGCTGCTGGGCGGCGGACAGGCTCTCCACCGGACTGATGATCAACTCGACCTTGGCCGCCCGGCATAACGCCTGCAGCTCGACCTGACAATCCTCCGGCCGATGCCGCCCGGCTAGCAGCCCCGGCAGCATGCCGGAATACCAGGCCACCGGCCCGGCACTGAGCAAGGCAATACGCCCCGGCGGCCGCTCGACCAACGCCCAACGCCGCAGCACGCCGAGGTGGGCGTGGCCGGCACCGATCAACAGCAGGTCATAGTGATGAGTCACGCAGGGCTTCCATGGGTTGCGCTGAGACAGAGCCCGCATGGTAAAGACTTAAGCGCGCGGTTGTCGCCCATCAGGTTGTTGCGATTTAGCTATCTGCGCTGGGCACGGTGATGTGCTTGACCTGCTGAAAGGCTGACAGCCCCCACGGCCCCAGCTCGCGGCCGATGCCGCTGGCCTTGCCGCCGCCCCAGGAGGTGTGCGGGTAGATCACCTGCGCCGAGTTGATCCACACATGCCCGGCTTCCAGCGCCGCGGCCACGCGCAGGGCGCGGTTGCGGTCGGCGCTGGCCACGCTGGCGGCCAGGGCAAAGTCGCAGTTATTGGCTTGCTGCAGCGCATCCGCCTCATCGCTAAAGCGTCGGCTGCAGAGTACCGGGCCGAAAATTTCCTCACGCCACAGGCGGCTGTCTTCCGGCACATCGGCGTACAGCGTGGGTGCGACAAACCAGCCGGGCCTCGGCAGTTGCCGCGCGCCGCCGAGACAATGCAGGCCTTCCTGTTCGGCGATAGCGAAATACTCCAGCACCTTGTGCAGCTGCGCTTGGCTGGTCATCGGGCCCATTTCACAGCCTTCTCTGTGCGGGTCGCTGACCTTGAGCGCGGCCATGGCGCCGGCCAGCTTGTCCAGCAAGGCGTCGGCGATGCTGTCCTCAACCAGCAGGCGCGAGGTGGCTGAGCACATCTGCCCGGCGTTCCAGCAGATGCCGGCGATAATCCACTGCACCGCCTGGTCCAGATCGCTATCTGCGAAGACCAGGATCGGTGATTTACCGCCCAGCTCCAGAGCTACCGGTATTGTGCGTGCGCTAGCGGCCTGCATCACTTTGCGCCCCACCGCATTGCTGCCGGTAAACGACAGCTTGGCGATCTGCAGATGCTCGACCAGGGCCGCGCCAGTGGCGGCATCGCCCGGCAGCAGATTGAACACCCCCGCCGGTAGGCCGATGGCGCTGGCGATCTCGCCCAGTTGCAGCTCGATCAGCGGGGTCAGTTCGGACGGTTTAAGCACTACGCAGCAACCCGCCGCCAGGGCCGGGGCGAGCTTCCAGGCGCTGGTGACCAGGGGGAAATTCCACGGCACGATCAGCCCGACCACGCCGAGCGGCTCCAGGCGGGTAAAGGATTGGTAGCTGCTGTCCGGCAGGGCCACGGCGGCGTTCTGGCTGGCATCCAGGCCGTCGGCCAGTTCGGCGTAATAGACGAAGGTGGCGATGGCATCGCTGATATCCAGCTCGGCCTCATGCCGTGGCTTGCCGCTGTTGCGCATCTGCAACTCGATCAGCTGCGGGCTGCGTGCCTCTATTTCTGCAGCGAAGGCGCGCAGATAGCCCGCGCGCTCATGAGCCGGGCGTTGGCTCCAGGCCGGGAAGGCGCGGCGCGCGGCCTGCACCGCCAGCTCGACATCGGCTTCTGAGGCGCAGGCCACGCTGGCGATCTGCTCGCCGGTGCTGGGGTTGAACACCGGCAGTTGGCTGGCGCCGCTGGCGGCTTGCCAGCTGCCATCGATAAACAGTTGTGCGCTCATGCATCACCTTCAACGGAAGGATGGAACGGCGCTTGCTCCAACACTTCGATAATCAACGGTCGGTCGCTCGGCGCACTGCGCAGCAGCTCAGCCAGGTGCGCGTGGTCGCGGGCGCGTTCGGCGGAGCAGCCGAAGCCGCGGGCGATGGCGAGCAGGTCCGGGGTGTAGATATCCACGCCAATCGGGGTGATATCGCGCCTTTCCATATAGCGCTTGATCTCGCCGTAGCCGGCGTTATTCCACAGCAAGACGATGATGCCGACCTTGGCTTCCACCGCGCTGGCGAGCTCCGGCAGGGTGAACTGGATACCGCCGTCGCCCATCAGGCTGATCACCGGCCGCAAGGGCTCGGCCAGCTTGGCACCGATGGCCGCCGGCAAGCCGTAGCCCAGGGTGCCGTAGCCGGTGGAGGCGTTAAACCAGCGCCGCGCGCCGTCCAGTTCCACCAGATGGTTGCCGCTGTACACGGTCTGGGTCGAGTCGCCGACAAAGCGCGCCTCCGGCAGTACCTCAAGCACTGTGTCGAACAGCTGGCGGTAATGCGCCCAGCCGCTAAAGTCCTCGGCCAGATGCGCCTGCACGGCGGCGGTGCGCATGGCCCCGGGGCTGTTGTCGCGTTGTTCACCGGGGTCGAATTCGGCCAGCAGCATGCGCATGGCCAGGCGCGCGTCGCCCTGGATGGCCAGGGTTGGTGCGAAGTTGCGCTGCAGTTGTTGGGCGTCGATATCGATGCGAATCAGCGCGCCGCCTAGCTTGAAGTTGCCATCGAACACCACGTCGTAGTCGGTCTCGCCCAGCTCGGTGCCGATCGCCAGCACCACATCGGCGGCCAGCGCCAGTTCGCGTACCGGCACCAGCGACTGGTTGCTGCCCAACAGCAGTGGATGACCCGGCGGCAGCAGGCCTTTGGCATTGATGGTTTGTGCGGTCGGCGCATCCAGGGCCACGGCCAGAGCTCGGGCTTCGGCCTGGGCCGTGACGCAGCCACCACCGAGCAGCAGCAGCGGGCGCTTGGCGTTTTTCAGCATGGCCGCCGCTTCGCGGATCAGCGTGCGGTTGGGCGAGGGGCGCTGGATGCTCGGCTTGGTGGCCAGGCGCATATGGCTGGCATCGGCGGTGATGATGTCCAGCGGCAGCTCGATATGCACCGGCCGCGGCCGTTCCCCTTCGAATACGGCGAAGGCACGGGCCAGCACGCCGGGCAGCTCATCGACGCTCATCAATGTATGGCTGAACGCGGTCACGCCGGCGGTCATCGCCCGCTGATTGGGCAGCTCATGCAGATAGCCCTTGCCCAGGCCGAGGCGGTCGCGTTCGTTGACGCTGGAGATCACCAGCATCGGAATCGAATCGGCGTAGGCCTGGCCCATGGCGGTGAGGATATTGGTCATCCCCGGGCCGGTGATGATAAAGCACACCCCCGGCTTGCCCGAGACGCGGGCATAGCCGTCGGCCATAAAGCCGGCGCCCTGCTCGTGGCGCGGGGTGATATGGCGGATGTTGCTGTGCGGCAGGCCGCGGTACAGCTCGACGGTGTGTACGCCGGGAATGCCGAATACGGTGTCGACGCCCCAGGCTTCGAGTTGTTTGACGAGAAATTCGCCGCAGGTGGTCATGTCATCTAATCCTGTGCTGTCGTTGTAGGAGCGGGGGGACGCCGAGTCCCATGCCCGCGAACCGCTGGTGCTAAGAGCATCGCGGGCATGGCCCGCTCCTACGTCAGAGGTTTTTAACCGACGATCCAGTGCGCCATCAGCGCGATGATCGGCAGGGTGATCAGGGTGCGGATGATAAAGATGGCGAACAGTTCGAGGATGTTCAGCGGCAGCTTGGCCTTGATGATCAGCACGCCGACTTCCGACATATAGATCAGCTGGGTCAGCGACACGCAGGCCACCACGAAGCGGGTCAGTTCACTCTCGATACCCTTACCCAGCACCGCCGGCAGGAACATATCGGCAAAGCCCACCAGCATGGCCGGCGCGGCCTTGGCGGCTTCCGGCAGTTGCAGCAGTTCCAGCAGCGGCACGATCGGCGCGGACAACCAGTTGAAGATCGGGGTGTACTCGGCAATCGCCAGGGAAACGGTGCCGATGGCCATTACCAGCGGCAGCAGGCCGAGCCAGATATCTACCACGTTATGCACGCCGACCTTGACCATCTGCGCGGGCGAGGGGTTGCTGTTGGCGCGTTTCACCGCCTGCAGCACGCCCCAGCGCAGCAGCGAGGTGCCGGCCGGTACGTCTTCCTTGATCTGCTTGCCGACGCCGGCAACGTAGTCGTCTTTCTTCCACGACAGCGGCGGAATGCGCGGGGTGATGATCGCCGCGGCCAGACCCGCTACCACCACGGTCAGGTAGAAGGGCACGAACAGGTGGTCGAGCTTCATAAAGCTGGTGATCAGCAGGCTGAAGGCGATCGAGGCGACCGAGAAGTTGGTGGCGATTACCGCCGCTTCCCGGGCGCTGTAGAAACCCTTCTGGTACTGCTGCGCGGTGATCAACACACCGACGGTGCCGGAGCCGAGCCAGCTGGCGATGGCGTCGATGGCCGAGCGGCCCGGCAGGCCGAACACCTTGCGGAACACGTTACGCACCAGGGTGCCGCAGAACTCCATCAGGCCGAAATCGGTGAGCAGCGGCAAGATCAACCCGGCCACCAGGAAGAAAGTGATCAGCACCGGGGCCAGGTCTTTCAGCACCACGCCGCCGGTGTTGGCGTTCCACACCCATTCCGGGCCGAACTGCCAGAAGGTCATGGCGGCAAACACCGCACCGAGCACGCGCAGGCTGAGCCATAGCGGGCTGAGGTTAAACATCTCGTTAAGTGTCGGGCGTGTGGTCAGCCACTTGGGCTTGAGCAGGCTGGCGAACAGACCGAGGGCGGCGGAAAACAGCAGCAGGCCGGTGGCGATGGCCGGCAACCAGGCGCTTAGCGCGGCTTTCAAGGCGTCGGCCATTACGCCCAAGCCTATGGTGACCTTGTCGTCATAGACGATGGGGGTGAGAAACAGTAGGACGCCGAGCAGCGAGGGGATCAGAAAGATCAGCAGCTGGCGCAGGTTGTAGGAGCTGTGAGCGGGCGGCTGGTCGTCCAGCAGCGGCATGCTTTGGTCGTGGTTCATCGTGGCACCCTATTTATTGTTGTAGTGCACGGGCACCGCACGAGGTGCCCGATCAGTATAAAAAAGCCGGGCCCGCTTCAGCGGTGCTGAACACCCGGCAACACGCAGAGCATTTCGTAGAGCAGGTTTGCCCCTAGCAACGAGGTATTGCCGGTGGTGTCGTAGGGCGGGGAGACCTCAACCAGATCACCGCCAATCAGCTGCAGGCCCTGGCAGCCACGGATGATTTCCATGGCCTGGATGGTGGTCAGGCCGCCAATTTCCGGGGTGCCGGTGCCAGGCGCCCAGGCCGGGTCGATGCCGTCGATATCGAAGCTCAGGTACACCGGGCCGCCGCCGACCTTGGCGCGCACTTCTTCCATCAGCGGGGTCAGGGATTTGTGCCAGCACTCTTCGGCCTGGACCACACGAAAGCCCTGCTTGCGGCTCCAGTTGAAGTCCTCGGCGGTGTAGCCCTGGGCGCGAAGGCCGATCTGCACCACGCGGTCGCAATCGAGCAGGTCTTCCTCGACGGCGCGGCGGAAGGTGGTGCCGTGGGCGATCTTCTCGCCGAACATATGGTCATTCACATCGGCGTGGGCGTCGATATGCACCAGGCCGACCTTGCCGTGTTTCTTCTTGATCGCGCGAAGAATCGGCAATGTGATGGTGTGATCACCGCCCAGGGTCAGGGGGATGATGCCCAGTTCGAGGATCTCGTCGTAGGCTTCCTCGATGATGCGGATGGCCTCGGCCATATTGAAGGTGTTGATCGGCACATCGCCGATATCGGCGATATTCAGCGAGTCGAACGGTGCGGCGCCGGTGGCCATGTTGTAGGGGCGGATCATTACCGACTGGGCGCGGATCTCGCGCGGGCCGAAGCGGGTGCCGGAGCGCAGCGAGGTGCCGATATCCAGGGGCACGCCGACAAAGCCGACATCCAGTTCGCGTTTCTCTTCAGTCTTCTGGATATGCGGCAAGCGCATCATGGTGGCGATGCCACCGAAGCGCGGCATCTCGTTGCCGCCCAGGGGCTGGTGCAGGATCTTGTCCACGGCTAGGCCTCAGCATTGTTGTGGTTATTAGTGGGGCCGATTCTTGGTCAGGCTGCGCTTGCGACAAATCGCTGCAGGCAAAAACTTAGTTCAGAAATTTCTAAACTAATACGCGCCTCTGTAGGATGGGTCGGGCCGCGCAGGTTGGCGGCGCCGAACCGCGTAACCCATCCGAGGAGCCCGCGTCGATGAGCCAAGCCCTGCCCGATCTGAAACTGCTGCGCATCTTCGTCTCGGTGGTGCGTCACCAGGGTTTTGCCGCCGCGCAGCAGGAGCTGAACCTGTCCACCTCGGCGATCAGCACCTACATGAGCCAGCTGGAAAGCCAGCTGGGTTTGAGTCTTTGTCACCGTGGTCGCGGCGGCTTTAGCCTGACCAGCAAGGGCGAGCTGTTCCATCAGGAAACCCTGCGCCTGCTCGGTGAGCTGGAAGGTTTCGAGCGTTACTCGGCGGCGCTCAAGGGCGAGCTGCGCGGCACCCTCAACCTCGGCGTACTGGATTCCACGGTGAGCGACCCGGCCCTACCCCTGGCCGAGGTAATCGGCGCATACAGCCAGGAGCACCCGGCTGTGCACCTGCATCTGTCGGTGGTCAGCCCTTACGAGCTGCAACTGGCGGTGCTGGATAACCGCCTGGACCTGGCCATCGGTGCGTTCTCCACGCGGATGAACGGCCTGGTTTACCAGCCGCTGTACCGCGAGCAGCACTGGCTGTATTGCAGCGAGCGGCATTCGCTATTTACCGAGCGGCGCATCCCCGAGGAAGTGATCGCCCAGCAGCGTATGGTCGGCCGTGGCTACTGGAGCCAGGCCGAGCTGGCCCGGCACGGCTTCAAGCACAGCGCGGCGACGGTGGAGTCGATGGAGGCGCAGCTTATTCTGGTGCTGTCCGGCGCCTATATCGGCTACTTGCCGGAGCACTACGCCCAGCCCTGGGTCGAACAGGGTCGGCTAAAAGTGCTGCTACCGGCGACCTTCGGCTACCAGGCGCCCTTCTCCCTAATTTTGCGCCGTGGCCGTTCGCGGGAAGCGCTGATCCAGACCTTCCGCGACCTGCTTAAGGCCCAACTTAATCAGGGGTAGAGCCTCTTTAGGGCGTCGCACTGCGCAACTGCGGGGCGGCGAAATAGCTTTCCACCGACTCGCCGGTGTTGTCGCTATCGGCGGCGAAGACTACGCCGAGGATCTTGCGTGGCGCGCTGCCAAAGGCGGCGATGGCGTCGGCGTGCAGATCGCGGGACTCGCTTAGCCATTGCCCAAGTGGCGCTTCCGGGCCGCGTAGCACGTACATTTCCACCGTTTCGGTATAGGCGCTGCGGGCATGGGTGCCGGGTGCGGCGCGGTTGTCCCAGACGTAGCTGAGGGTCGCCGCCGGCAGCTCGGGATCGAAGAAGGTTCGCGCCAGGCGCAGCTTCTGTCGGGTGACAAAGCTTAGCGAGTCCAGCGGGTAATCCAGCAGCACATAGACCCGCGCCGCGTAGTCGTCGCCTTCGCGGGTGGCGAAGCGTGCCTGCTCTAGCTTCTGCTCAGTGCGCCATTGCCAGCTCAGTTGCCAGGGCTGATCGCCGGGTAGATCCAGCGGATGCAGCAGTCCACCGGCGGCGGCATCGGCCTTGATGCGCAGCACCTGCTGTCCGTCTTGCTCGACCAAGCTGCGCTCGGACGGTTTGAGCTTGGGGATATCCGCCAGCCGCCAGGGCGTCGACCACTCGCCGTTGGGCGGGCCGTCCGTCCAGGGCGTCAGTTGGTTATCGGCTTGCGCCAGCGGCGCCAGTACCAGCAGCGCCAGCAGTAACCCGCGCATCAGCTTCTGCGCCAGGTATGGAAACGCTCGACTAACCGCAGCAGCCCTTGCGGGGCATGCGCGCGTTTCCATTCGCCGGCCGCGTACTTGTTGGCCTCGGCCATAGTTGGGTAGCTGTGGATGGTGCCGAGAATCTTGTTCAGACCCAGGTTGTATTTCATCGCCAGCACGTATTCGGCGAGCAGCTCCCCCGCGTGTTCGCCGACGATGGTCACGCCGAGGATCTGGTCCTTGCCTGGTACGGTCAGCACTTTGACAAAGCCGTGGGCAGCCTCGTCGGCAATCGCCCGGTCGAGGTCATCGATGCCGTAGCGGGTCACCTCGTAGGCAATGTTCTGCGCCTTGGCTTCGCCTTCGGAGAGGCCGACGCGGGCGACTTCGGGGTCGGTAAAGGTGCAGGCAGGAATCACCCGGTAATCCACCTTGAAGCGCTTGAAACCTGAGAACAGCGCGTTGACCGCCGCATACCAGGCTTGGTGCGCCGCCACATGCGTGAACTGGTACGGCCCGGTGACATCGCCCACCGCGTAGATATTGGGAAAGCGCGTGGCCAGGTATTCGTCGGTTTCCAGGGTGCCGTTAGGCCGCACCGTTAGGCCCAGTTCCTCGACGCCGTAGCCGCTGACATTGGCCACCCGGCCGAGGGCCAGCAGCAGGCCATCGAAGGCGATGGTCACCTCCTCGCCGGTGTCCACGCGGCGGGCGACCATGCGTTGTTCGCCATTGACCACTTCAAAGCGTTCGGCACGGTGTTGCAGGCGCACATCCACGCCGTCGGCACGCAGGCTATTCAGTACCAACTCGCTGGCGTCGGCATCCTCGCGCGGCAGCAGGCGCTCGGCCAGCTCCACCTGAATCACCTGGCTGCCGAGGCGCTGAAAGGCCTGGGCCAGCTCACAGCCAATCGGCCCGCCGCCGAGCACCAGTAGCCAGCGCGGCTGTTCACGCAGGCTCCAGATGCTGTCTGATGTGTAACTCTGCACCTGCTCCAGGCCAGGAATCTTCGGCACCAGCGGCCGCGCCCCGGCAGCGATGATCAGGTTGCGGCTGGTCAGGGTCTGACCATTCACTTCCACGCTCCAGGGCGAGAGGATCTTTGCTTCGCCCTGAATCACTTCGACGCCCAGGCCGGTGTAACGCTCCACCGAATCATGCGGTTCGATATCGGCAATCACCCGCTGGATGCGCTGCATCACGGCCGGGAAATCCACCGTGCCCTGCACGCCGGTAAAGCCCAATGCCGGGCCCTTTTTCAGTTCATTGGCCAGCTTGGCCGAACGCAGCAGCGCCTTGGACGGCACGCAGCCGGTGTTCAGGCAGTCGCCGCCCATCTGGTGTTTTTCGATCAAGCTGACCTTGGCCTTCACCGCTGCCGCGATATAGGCGCTGACCAAGCCACCGGCCCCCGCGCCGATCACCAGCAGGTTGCGGTCGAAGGTTTTCGGTTTATGCCAACCGGCATAAACCCGCCGCGCCTGAATCAGGCCGAGCAGCTTGCGCGCGATCAGCGGGAATACCCCGAGCAGCACGAAGGCACCCAGTAGCCCCGGCGAGAGGATGCCAGCCAGAGAGTCCAGCTGGCCCAGCTCGCGGCCGGCATTTACGAAGACCAGTGTGCCCGGCAGCATGCCGAGCTGGCTGACCCACCAGTAGGTGCGCGCCGGTAGGCGGGTCAGGCCCATGGCCAGGTTGATCAAAAAGAACGGAAACAGCGGCACCAGGCGCAGGGCGAACAGGTAGAACGCGCCTTCACGTTCGATGCCCGCATCAATACCGGCCAGGCGCTGGCCGAAGCGGCTTTGCACCCAATCGCGCAGCAGAAAACGGCTGCTGAGCATGGCCAGGGTCGCGCCCAGCGTCGAGGCGAATGACACCAGCACAAAGCCTTCGAGCAGACCGAACAGTGCGCCGGCCAGCAAGGTCATCAAGGCCGCGCCGGGCAGCGACAGCGCCGTGACCGCGACGTAAGCGATAAAGAACAGCCCCGCCGCTAGCCAGGGCTGCGCGGCCACTTGAGCATTCAGCGCCGCTTGCTGCGCCTTGAGTGCTTCCAGGTTGAGGTACTGGCCGATGTCGAAGACAAAGAAGCTGCCCAGCAGCGCGAGGATCAGGCCCATCAGGGCGAGTTTGCGGCTATTCATCAGTCAGCGCCTCCAAGGCGCAAAGGCTTTGGCACAGGCTAAAACCGGCCAGCAGAGCAGTCTCTGGGCGGTCGGTCAGTTGGCCGAGCACCCGCGAACGATAGGACAACGCCGCCGGGCTATGGGCAGGCCACTGGCGGTCGAAGTCGGCGAGAAAAGCAGTGTGGTCGTAGTTCAGCGGCAGCGCTTCGATAAACAGGCCGTCACGCTGGCAACGGTAAAGCGCCGCCGGGTGTGGCGTGGTGGCGATGCGACTGAGCAGGCCATAGCGGCCGCCGGCAAAGTTCGGCAGTCCGGCCGCGCCGTTATTGATCAGCGCGCCGTGCTCAAGATTCAAGGCCACCGCCGAGCAGGTATGGCTGGTGGCGAGCACCTGCACCCTGTTGGAGGTAAACCAGGCATCCAGTTGCTCCTGGCGCTCCGGCTCGCTGAGCGATTCCCGCGAGCAGCTCCAACCGGCCAGGGATTGATCGTCGCCATGGCTGATAGCCACGCGCTGGCCGGCCACGCTGACTATCGCGGTGCTCGGCCGCGTGGCCAAGCGTTCGGCTAAACCGGGCAAACCCTGCACGGTTTTATTCAACTCAAGCTGGATGGCATTGGAACGCTCGACCACTGCCTCATCCACCGTCATCGGGTAGGCGCAGCCGCAGCCTGCACCGCTGTCGTTGGCACGACCGAGTTCGGTTTCGACATTGCCGCGCAGGGCCAGATGGGCGCTGATGCCCTGCTCAATCTGCTGGAAAATCTGCGGGTCGCGGTCAAACCAGTGCGCGTCGCCGTTAAACACCACGTGTGCATTTGGCTCGGCGGCCAAGCGTCGTTGCACGGTCGCCAGGGCCTGGCGATTGCCATACAGGCCGCCGACCACATAGAGGGTGTCGCACTCGAATAGCGGCTCGCCGCTAAAGGCATCCCGCGTCAGGCGATAGTCCAGCGGGCAGTCGCGGCCGGCGCGCATCAGGCTGTACCTGCTTTGCGCTGCTGCAACCAACCTGGCAATAGATAACCCAGCACGCAGAGCCCCAGGCCGTAGAGGTTAGTGCCGAGCAGCAGCGCGTATTTACCGTCGCCGATGGCCCAGCTCTGCGGAATCCAGTTCAAGGTCAGGGCAACGCCCAGACCCAGGCCAGTCCAGAAGCTCAGGTGAAAGCCCAATCGCGTCGGAGTGGTCAGGCCGTGCAGGACGAATACCGGGGCCAGGCCGATGACCATGGTGCCGCTGATGGTGGTGGCCTTGAGGATGTCAGTGCCGGCGATCATCGGCAGGTTACCGAGCAGGGCGAACACCACCATCACCGCCATGCCGACGCCAATGGCTTTCTGTCCGAGGTCGCGCCCGGCCAGCTTCGGCAACTCGCGTCCGGCCAGTTTGGCCAGGCTGGAGAAGGTCGAATCCAGGGTCGAACCAGCAGCGGAAACCATCACCACGGTCATCACCAGCAGCGCGCCGATGCCCAGGCTCTTGGCCAGTGCGGCGGGTACGTTGTCGGAAGCGGCCAGGCCGGTAAGTTGGGCGTGCACGCCGATCAGGCTAAAGGCGAGGATGGCGATAAAACCCAGCACCCCGGCAATCACGAAGGAGCGGCGCATGGCCTTCTCTTCGCTGATAAAGCCACGGTCGGTCAGCACCGGGTCATGGAAGCCGTAGCTGAAGGCTTGCAGGCCGGCGACCAGGAGCAGGTCGACGCCGGCATTCAGCGCCCAGTTGCTGGTGCTGGCTAGCTCGCTGGGCGAATGCTGCGGCAGCACCAGGCCGAGCACCCAGACCAAGGCAATCACGAAGATCGCCGCTTGCGCCGCGTCGGTTAGGATCGAGCTGCGCAGCCCGCCGCGCAGGCTGTAGGCCAGGGTCACGGCGGTAAACAGCAAGGCCGAGGCAATAAACTCGATACTGCCCGAGTCGCCGTAATAACCGCCAACCACCGCGGTGTTGCTCCACACCTCGTTAAACAGGCGAATCAGAATCGCGGCGGAAAACGCCAGCGCTGCGCCACGGCCATAATGGCTGCTTAGAAAGCTGACCAGGCCGGTCGCCGCAAAGCGCCGACGCAGGCGGTAGATGACAAAGCCGGTGAGCGGAATCGACAGCCAGTACATGGCATAGGCCAAGCCGCCGACCAGGCCATAAGTGGCACCCAGATTGGCGGCGTTGGTCACCGATTTGGCGAAGATCCAGCTGATAAAGATGCTGGAGGTGATCAACCACGGGCTGGCGCTGCGGCCTTGGTTGTCCTCGCCATTAAAGAACCCGCCTAGGGTTACGGCGCGTGGCGACAAGGCCAGCATCAGCGCGCCATAGACCACAAGAAAGCCCCAGAAGAACAGCCCGGTGAGACTGGTTGGTTGCATGGATTGATCCTTAGGAAGTTAACGAGCCGCCGCAGCTGGAGCCCTGGCCGGCGGTGCAGGCATAACAATGATCACGGGTCACGATGGGGTTGCCGGCCAGCGTTGCATCGAGCAGATCGCGCAGGTGCGGCCGGTCACGGCCGATCACCTCTGGCAGTTGCAGCGGCAGATCGAGCATCTGGTTGAAATCGCAGTCGTACAGGTAGCCCTGCCAATCGACGCTGACCAGGCTGCGGCACATCAAGGGTTCGAGGTTTTCCGGCCGGTAGCTGTCGCGCAACAGCTGCATATAGCCGTTGAACTGGCCCTTGCTGACCAGGGTGCTGCCAAAGCGCGCAATCGGCTGATTGGTGATGGTCAGCAGGTGGTTGAAGACGATGCCGAAGTCCTCGACCAGGTGGCGTTTGTAGTCGGCTTCCAGCGCCGCTTGCGGTGGCGGCAGGCTCGGCCCTTGTGGGTTGTACACCAAGTTGAGGATCAGGCCGCTACCCGGCTGGCCGTAGCCCAGGGCATTGAGCTGTTGCAGGCCCTTGATGCTGGCATCAAACACGCCGTCGCCGCGCTGCTTGTCGACGTTATCGCGCGAGTAACAAGGCAGCGAAGCACTGATTTCCACGCCCTGGTCGGCGAGAAACTGCGCCAGGTCTTCATAGCCCGGTTCACTGAGGATGGTCAGGTTACAGCGGTCGATTACCCGCAGGCCTTCGCGCCGCGCGTGGCTGACGATCTCGCGAAAACGCGGGTGCATCTCCGGCGCGCCGCCGGTGAGGTCGAGGGTGTGCACAGGGTGGGCGTCGATCACCTGATGCAGCAGGGCCAGGCTTTCATCGGTCATGGCCTCGGTGCGGGTCGGCCCGGCATTGACGTGGCAATGCAGGCAGCGCTGGTTGCAGCGGTAGGTCAGGTTGATCTGCAGCGCTTCCAGCTGGCCACGGCGGATAGCCGGAAAGGCCAGTTGGTCGAGCAAGGGCAACATTGCATGCACGGTGTTGGGTTCCTTGATGCTGACGCGCCGGCTGATCGTGTCAGCCGCTAAGTAGCCACTATAGAGAGTGCCCGAGGGTTTTTGTTACGCGCGCAGGTAGAAGAATGTTGCGTAATTAGTTATACAAATCTTATACAGATAATGCAGAATCTGCAGCTATTGCCCTGCCCGCTGCCTGCGAGGATCTGTTTATGTTAGTCCGCCTTACCTATGCCAGCCGCGCCAGTCATTCGGTTTCGGCCGAGCTGATCCGCGAGATTCTCGACAGTTCACAGCGCAACAACCCAGGTAAAGGGCTGACCGGGATACTTTGCTGCAACGCCGATATCTTTCTGCAGGCACTCGAAGGGCCGCGTGCGGAGGTGAACGCCTTGTACAACCGCTTGGCCGATGACAGCCGGCACAAGGACCTGACTATCCTCGACTACGCCGAAATCAGCATGCGCTGTTACAGCAATTGGAGCATGGGCTGGGCCGGGGCCAAGCAGGCCAACCGCGAGTTGTTCCTGAAGTACTCGGCCAGCGACCGCTTCGACCCGTTCAGCATGAGTGCCGAGCAAATTACCGGCCTGCTGCTGGAGCTGAGTGAGACAGTCAGCGCAATCAAATCGCCAGTTCTCAGCTAGAATTCCTCAGCGTCAACTCGTCTAGCAGGCGGGCTGTGTTCACCCTGAGCCTTGGCGCACCTCGCAGTTCATTGAGGCGCCAGGATGCTCCGTCTGCTCAACCTTCCACTGCTGGCTGTGCTGCTCTGCTTTGCTCTGGGCAGCGCCCAGGCGTTTGCCGAACTGCCATTGCTGGTGCTGAGCAGTGAGCAGCTCAAGCAGCCGGTGGAGGTTCCCGCCAGCCTGGTGCTGGAAGACCCTAGCGGCACCCTGACCGCCGCCGAGGTGCAGCAGCGCATTACCCGTGAGGGCCAACGAGTCGATGGCATCCCGCGTCTGGGTTACTCGGCCAGCGCCTGGTGGTTGGCATTTCGCCTTGATGCGCCGGTGGCCGAACGCCTCGATCTGATTATCGACCGGCCCTTTCTCGACGATATCGAAGTCTGGCTGTATGACCGCGAACGGCTGATCGCGCCTTTCTATAGCGGCGATCACCGCGACTTCCTGCAGCGTGGCGTGCCATCGCCGCACTTTCTGCTCAACCTGCCGCGCCTTGGCGAAGGCCCGCACACCCTGCTGTTGCGGGTGCAAAGTGGCTCGGCAGTGAGTGTGCCGATGCAACTGGTGGCCGCAGAGCAGAGCCCCTTACTGCTGGCCGAGCATTGGATGCGCAGCGGTCTGCTGCTGGGTGCGTTGCTCAGCCTGACGCTGTTCTTTCTGGTGAAGTTCAGCACCCTGCGTGAGCGGCAGCTGGTGTGGTTCTGCCTGACGGTGGCCAGCGTGGCGCTGTACAACGCCAGCCTGCATGGCATCACCAGCCTGCTCGGCCCGCAGTGGGTGTGGCTGTCGACCCAGCTGGCCAATCTGGCCAACCCCGGCATGCTGATCTTCAGCAGCCTGTTTCTGGCCGACTCACTGAAGCTCGAACTGGGCCGCGTGCGCCATCTGCGCAACGCACTGTTTGCCGTAACCCTGCTGGTGTGTGGCTGGACCATGGTCAGCTATGGCCACTTCCGCTCCTACCAGACGCTGAACGTGCTGATTCTGCTCAACGGGGCGTTCCAGCTGTTGCTGCTGATCCTCGGCGTGCGCCAGCGCCGGCCTTACGCCATCGGCTACCTGCTGTGCTGGAGCTCGGCCCTGCTGCTGATGTTGCTGGTGCCGCTGGGGCGCAGCGGGGTGATTCCGCTGCCGCCGGGCTTCAACTACATGCACGCCTACCTGCCGGTGCTGAGCATGCTGCTGTTCGGCGGCATTCTCGATAAACAGCTGGAGCAGATCCGCCGCGCCCTGCTGCACAGCAAGGCCCAGGCACTGGGCAATCTGGAGCAATACCAGGCGCTGTTCAGCAGCAGCGGTGAGGGGATTTTCCGCTGTACCCGCAGCGGCGCACTGATCGAAGCCAACCCGAGTTTTGCCGCCTTGCTCGGGCTTAATCCTGGCAGCACCGAGCTGTCCATGCAGCAACTACTGGGCGCCGAGCCATGGGCCAAGCATGTAGCGCAGTTGCATAACGAGCAGCCGGCGCTCAGCCAGGAGTGCCAGATCCATGGGCTCGACGGGCAGAGTCACTGGGTCTACCTGTCGCTGCATCTGCGCCCGACCCAGGATTGCATCGAAGGCATCGTGGTCGACCTCAGCGAGCGCCGCGCCCTGGAAGAACGCCTGCAGTACCTGGCTGCGCATGACTCGCTGACCGGGCTGCTTAACCGCCGCGAACTGGAGCGCTTGCTGCGCGATAGCCTCAAGGGTTTGGGTAAGCCGCGCTACAGCCATTTGTTGTGCCTGGACCTGGATCAGTTCAAGCAGGTCAACGACCTTTGCGGGCATTCGGCGGGCGATCAGTTGCTGCGCCAGCTGTCCGGCCACCTGCTGCACCACCTGCCACGTCATGCCGAACTGGCGCGTATTGGTGGCGACGAATTTGCTGTGTTGCTACGTGAGATCAACGATGAAGCGGCGCTGGAGCATGCGGAAAGCCTGCGCCACTGTGTCGAGCAATTCGTCTTCAGCTGGCAGGGCCGGCCGTTCCGCGTGCAGGCCAGCATCGGTCTGCTGGAGCTGGACAGCGGCGTCAGCGACTGGGAAACCGCGCTGAACTGGGCCGACAGCGCCAGCCAGCTGGCCAAGCACCTGGGGCGTAACCGCGTGCAGCAGTTCAACCCCGCCGATGGCGTGCTGCTGGAACATCAACGCCAGCTGCAATGGATCACCCGTTTGCGCGAGGCCATCGAGCTGGGCCACTTCGAGTTGTTCTATCAGCCGGTGGTGGCGCTGCAGGGCAACAGCGAAGGCCTGCGTTATGAAGTGCTGCTGCGCTACCACGACCCGCTCAGCGGCGAGTGGGTCAGCCCTGGGCAATTTCTCGGCGCGGCGGAGCGCTATGGCTTTCTCGGCGCCATCGACCGCTGGGTGGTGATGCGCCTGCTGCAATGGCTGGCGGATAACCCGCGGCATGTGCAGCAACTGCAACAGGTGAATTTCAACCTGACCGCCAGCTCGTTGCTTAACGCGCACTTCCACGAGATGCTGCACAGCGAATTGCTGCGACACAACCTGCCGGCGCACAAGCTATGCATCGAGGTGACCGAGATGGTCGCCCTGGGCGAGCTGGGGGTGTCATCGCAGTGGATCAAGCAGCTGCGCAGCCTGGGCCTGAAAGTGGCGCTGGACGACTTCGGCAGCGGCTTCGCCTCCTACGCTTACCTGCGACATTTGCCGCTGGATATCGTGAAGATCGACGGCAGCTTTATTAGCGGGCTGGAGAACGACCCGATCAACCAGGCCATGGTCGGCTCGATGCAGCAGATTGCCAGCCAGCTGGGCCTGAGCACCGTGGCCGAGTTCGTCGAAAGCCAGGCCACCCTGGACTGCGTGCGCGGGCTGGGCCTCGATTATGCCCAGGGCTACTTCCTCGGTCACCCGCAGCCGCTGACTCAGTTGGCCGACAGCGCCCAGGGTGAAGTGCAGATGCAGCTGGTTCTTGACCGCCCGTGATAGTGCATCACTGCACGCGCTCGGCATAACTGCAGGCGGAGTAGTAGATGTCGCAGTTAGTGGTTTTCTGCTGGCAATTACTCAGCGCCATCTCTTCCGCATCATATGGGTCGGGGGAGCGTGCCCAAAGACTGCCTGCATCGCCCCAGGCGACTGCGACGCACTGGTTGTAGTAAGCGACTTGGAGCTTGCAGGTCTTGTCGCGGGACTGGGCCTGGCAGTCGGACATCGCGTGCTGCTCCGCACTGTCTTGCGAATCCATTCCCGCTGAAACACCAAGGGCACCATTAGCAGTCGCCACCGCGCCCCAGCGTGTTTCCAGCTGGGGTTCCGGTTCTTGCGCGCCATCGGCTCCTGGCCCCATCGGCGCACAGCCTTCCCAGCCGGCGCTACCGCCACCAATCGGGAAATAGCCATCCGGGCAGCGCCCTTCGGCGCGGGCATCTGCATGCATCAGCAGAACCAATAGCAGAGGGAGGTGAGGGAGCAGTTTTTTCATGGCATCAACACCCCGATAAGTGACCGCGCAAATCATCAGCGCGGTCGAGTGTAGTGAGCGCAATTCCCGGCCAGGGCTGACCGGGAAACCCGGGCAATCAGCAGCGTCCGGCTGCCTGCAGCAGGGCATTGCAGGTGCTGCCTGAATTATTGCTGCGTTGCCCGCTAGCGGCTGGCGTACCTGCCATGGCAGTGCAGACGGCGTCCGAATGTGGCGTCTGGCCAAAGCTCATGGCCTTCTGGAAGCCGGTGGCCGAATACATGTAGCAGCGGTAAGTGCCGCCGTCCTTGGTGTTGACGTTGTAGTTGATGCGCCCGCCGGTTTCCTCGGTGCGCTCGGTGATGGTGAACTGCCCGGTGGGTTGGCCGATGGCCTGGGCCGTGCGTTGTTCCAGACCACTTTGGTTGATGGTGGCGGCGCAGCCGGACAGTAGTAAAACGGTGGTCAGTGCGGTGATTGGGCGAAGGTACATGGCAAGCTCCAATGTTTTTTGGGGTGCAACATAGGGACGGACCAGCAGGTCCGGGTGGTGAAAGTCGTCAGTTAGGGCGAGGTATGCAGGCGTTGATCAGGCTGCCAGCGGCGGGCTATCGGGCTTGCGCGCCACGATAAACACCCGCCAATCTTTGCCCTTGCTGCCATGGCGCTCGACGGCCAGGATTTGCAGACCTTGCGCGGTCATGGCCGCCTGTAACTGGTGGGCGTCGAAACACAGCACCGGCGGCGCCTTGCCGATGGCGCGCATCAGCGGCAGGGCCAGCTTGGGGATCAGTGGGTTCATCTCATTCAGGCACGGCGTCTTTGAGATCAGCAAGCCGCCTGGTTTCAAGGCGTTGCTGGCTGAATTCAGCGCCTGCGGCAGGTCTGCCACGAGATGCAGCAGGTTGAACGCCAGCACGGCATCGTAGGTGCCCTGTTCGGCCGCAGGTGCGTCGGCGTCGGCCAGCTTGAAGTGCAGCTGCGGCAGTGCTTGGCTGGCGAGCTTTTCGCCTGCGATGGCAATCATTTGTTCGGATACATCGGTGGCCACCAGCCGCCGCGTAGCGGGAGCCAGACGCAGGGCGGTAGTGCCCGTGCCACAACCGATTTCCAGCACCTCATGTTCCTTAGACAGCAAGGCTTGTACGCGCTGCAACGTCCGCTCGTAACCGGCCAGGTCGGCAATCGGATCGTTCGCGTATTTACGTGCAATCCGGTTCCAGAAGCGTGCCTTGTCGGCCATGGCCGCCGGTGTTGCAGCTGCAGAGCAGTGGCCGCTGGCAGAGGTGATGGATGAGTGCATGGTGCGCGTCCTGTGCATGGATGTAAGGCGAAAGCCAACACAGTGCGGATGCTATCCTTGCGAATCACCACGGGGTATTGCGATAAATTGCAGACAACATATGCATTTACGTATGGATAAGGTCGACTGGAACCAGTTGCGCGCCTTTCTCGAGACGGCAGAGACCGGCTCGCTGTCAGCGGCCGCGCGTAAGCTCGGGCAGTCGCAACCGACCCTCAGTCGCCAGGTCGCAGCCCTGGAGCTGGCGCTAGGGGTGACGCTGTTTGAGCGGGTTGGCAAAGCCATGGCGCTGACCACTACCGGGCAGGAGCTGTTGGGGCATGCCCGGGTGATGGGTGCGGCGGCGCACGAACTGGGTCTGGCCGCGACCGGGCGCTCAGAAGAGGTGGCGGGTGTGGTGTCCGTGGCCACCAGCGACGCGGTGGCGGCGTACCTGATGCCGAAGATTCTCCTGCATATCCGCCAGGCGGCACCCGGCATCCAGGTCGAGGTGGTCGCTTCGGACGGTTTCAGCGACCTGCTACGCCGTGAGGCCGACATCGCCATCCGCCATGTGCGCCCCGAACAACCGGAGCTGATTGGCCGCTTGGTACGGCACAGTTCCGCCTGTTTTTATGCGTCCGAAAGCTGGGTACGCGAGCATGGCCTGCCGCGTACCGCCGAGGAGGCGGTACAACACGACTTTATTGGTATGGACCGCGCCGGCCATTACCTGCAGCACATGCGTTCTAAGGGCCTGCAGCTCAGCAGCGCGAACTTTCGCAGCTATGCAGATAACTCCGTCACCTACTGGGAAATGGTCCGCCAGGGCCTTGGCATCGGCGCAATCATGGAGGAGATCGCGCGGGAAACCCCGGGCATGGTTCGCGTGCTGGAGGATGTCAGCCCCTTCCAACTGCCGATCTGGCTGGTCACCCACCGCGAGCTGCGCACAGCGCGGCGTATTCGCATCGTCTTCGATCTGCTGGCCGAGATTCTGGCCTGATCCGTGATCGCGACGGCTGCTGTCAGGCTGCGGCAGCCAGAGGCATGCGTTCCAGCAGGCTGAGGTCCAAGCGCAGCATGCGCACACAGCGTTCATCGCGTAGCTCTTTGGGCGACTGGTTACTGCGCAGGCGCAGCACCTGGCAGACCAGATTGAGCACCAGCGCCTCGCGACTAAACACCCCGCTGCCGAGGTTGTAGAACGCCGCGATCAGCTCTCGTAGGCCGAACGGCAGACGCCAGCGGATGCGCAGCGCAGAGCCGAAGCTGGCGGCGCGTTGCTGGAAGCTCTGGTGAATATCCTCATCGCGCAACACGCCGCCGGCGTCCTGCCAATCCTGCAGGCTGCGCAGCAGGGCCAGCTCACCGATGTTGTGCAGCAGCGCGGCGGTAAAGCACAGCTCGGCATCTAGTTGCAGCTCGTCTGCCAGCCAGCGCGCCAGTTCGGCGCTGCGCTGTGCGCTGTCCCAGGCGCTGCTGGCCAGCTCGGCGAGGCGCGGATCACTGAGCAGTGCATTGCGTTGCACGGCCATGCCCAATACCAGATTCAGCGTACGCGCCAGGCCCAGGCGCGGCAGTGCCTGGCTGAGGGTCTGGCAGGGTGCGCCCTGGTGCTGGGCGGCGCTATTGGCGGCGGCGATCAGTCGCGCGGTGATCTGCGGATCACGGGCGAACACCTCTTCCAGCTCACGCAGGTCGCTGTCATCGCCGTTCAGGCACTGGCTGACCGAGTCGCGTACCGAGGCCAGCAACGGCGCGCCCTGGCCTTCTTCACGCACCGCATTGAGGTAGTCATCCAGGCTGTCGACCAGCAGAGGAGCGGCAAGCGCTGTTTCGTTGGCGGCGGCGCGGCCGAGGATGCCGAGCAGGCGCTGGCGCAGTTGTTCGGCATTGAACGGCTTGGCCAGGTAGGCCGCCGGTGTCAGTGGTCGTGCCGCGCGCACGCTGCTGGCATCCAGGCGGCTGCTGATCAGGATAAATGGCAGCGCCGGGGTGCGCGGATGGCGGCGTAGCTGACGCAACAGCTCCAGGCCATCGAGCCCGGGTAGATCGCCGTCGGCAATCACCAGGGCGGGCAGGCGGCGTTTGCATTTGGCCAGCGCCGCCTCGCCGTCGGTGACTCGGATAACCCGCGCATCGGCGCGTACATCGAGTACCAGTTGCACGAGCAGATCGGCAGTCCAGGGGTCTGCTTCGGCGATCAGAATCTCCGGAGCGTTGGCCAGGGCAGTCATGAAAACCTCAGGGGAAAGCGTGATGGCAAAATAATGGCGTCAGCGATGTGACGGCGGGCAGTGTACGGGCTGGCCACTTTAAAACCAGCGTCGGCCGACGAAGTGCTGAACAACTCGTCAACTTTCTTATGCGGCCTGAATGGGCCGTGATAGAGCGGTCTGGTTGTCCTACAAAGCGCTGTAGAGGCCGTGAGTAAGGTTGTGTCGGGCGGCATGATGCAGGCTATGGATTGTTGCCTGCCAATAACACCTGGCTATCAAATCGATGCCCTACTTAATCGCCGAAAGCAAAAGACCCGCCGAAGCGGGTCTTTTTTATTGCCGGGCTAACGCCCCGTGCTTATGCCAGTTCGGCGAAGCACTCGGCGATGATCGCCAGGCCCTTGTCGAGCAGAGCATCTTCGGCGGTCAGCGGTACCAGCACGCGCAACACGTTGCCGTAGGTGCCGCAGGACAGCAGGATCAGGCCCTTGTCGCGCGCCTTGGCCACCACCGCGGCGGTCAGGGCGGCGTTTGGCTTGTGCAGGTCGCCGCCTTCGAACAGCTCGACGGCGATCATCGCACCGAGGGCGCGCACATCACCGATGGCCTTGTGCTTGGCCTGGATGGCTTTGAGGCCAGTAACCAGACGCTCGCCAACGGCCTTGCAGCGATCCAGCAGCTTCTCTTCTTCGAACACTTGCATCACCGCCAGGGCCGCTGCGCAGGCGATCGGGCTGCCGGCGTAGGTGCCGCCCAAACCGCCTGGGGCGATGGCGTCCATGTATTCAGCCTTGCCGCACACACCGGCCACTGGGAAACCGCCGGCGATGGATTTGGCGAAGGTGGTCAGGTCGGCGGCGACGCCCATCTGTTCCATGGCGAAGAAGGTGCCAGTACGGCCGGCGCCGGTTTGCACTTCGTCGGCGATCAGTAGGATGCCGTGCTGATCGCAGAGGGCGCGCAGGCGCAGCATGAAGTCTTTCGGCGCGACGTAGAAACCGCCCTCGCCTTGCACCGGCTCGATGATGATCGCGGCGATATCGCGCGGCTCGGCGTCGTTCTTGAAGATGCGCTCGATGCTGGCAATCGCGTCATCCGTGCTGACGCCGTGCAGCTCGCACGGGTACTGGGCGCGGAAGATGCCGCCGGGCATCAGACCCATGCCGGCCGAGTAGGGTACGACCTTGCCGGTCAGACCCAGGGTCATCATGGTGCGACCGTGGTAACCGCCGGTGAAGGCAATCACGCCAGCACGGCCAGTGGCGGCGCGGGCGATCTTCACGGCGTTTTCCACCGCTTCGGAGCCGGTGGTGACCAGCAGGGTCTTCTTGGCGAAGTCGCCCGGTACCTTGGCGTTGACCTTCTCACACAGCTCGACGTAAGGCTCGTAGGCCAGTACCTGGAAGCAGGTGTGGGTCAGCTTGGTCAGCTGTTCCTGCACCGCAGCAATCACTTTCGGGTGCAGGTGGCCGGTGTTGAGCACCGCGATGCCGCCGGCGAAGTCGATAAACTCGCGACCTTCAACGTCGGTGACGGTGGCGTTCTTCGCCGACTCGGCGAAGATCGGGTGGATCTGGCCCACGCCGCGCGGAACGGCAGCGGTGCGGCGTTGCATCAAAGATTCGTTGGTCTTGCTCATGATGTCCTCATTCGCCGGTTAATCTCGGCGTGGTTCAAGGATGTGTCACCGGCGGCGGCTTGGCAGTATTCGATGATCGACTGTCACAGCACGCCCGGCCACAGCTATGTCCATATAAAGCCGAAGGCGCAGCGCTCTCGTGCGTCTTCGGCGGGGTTACTGCTACTTCGCCAGGATTAAATACCCAGGCAGAGGTATTTGATTTCCAGGTAATCCTCAATGCCGTACTTCGAGCCTTCGCGGCCGAGGCCCGAGGCTTTTACGCCGCCGAACGGCGCGACTTCATTGGAGATCAACCCGGTGTTGACGCCGACCATACCGTATTCCAGGGCTTCCGCCACACGGAACACGCGACCCAGGTCACGGGCATAGAAATACGAGGCCAGGCCGAACTCGGTGTCGTTGGACATGGCGATCACTTCGGCCTCGTCCTTGAAGCGGAACAGCGGCGCCAGCGGGCCAAAGGTTTCTTCCTTGGCCACGGCGGCGTTCTTCGGCACGTCGACCAGAATGGTCGGCTCGAAGAAGCTGCCGCCCAGGGCGTGCGGCTTGCCGCCAGCGAGCAGGCGCGCGCCTTTGCTCAGGGCGTCGGCGATATGCTCCTGCACCTTGGCCACGGCCTTGTCGTCGATCAGCGGGCCGGTGGTGGTGCCTTCATCCAGACCGTTGCCGATCTGCAGCTTGGCCACGGCGGCGGCCAGTTTTTCGGCGAAGGCGTCGTACACGCCGTCCTGAATGTACAGGCGGTTGGCGCACACGCAGGTCTGGCCGTTGTTGCGGTATTTGGAGATCAGCGCGCCTTCGACGGCCTTATCCAGATCGGCATCGTCGAACACGATAAACGGCGCGTTGCCGCCCAGTTCCAGCGAGACCTTCTTGATGTCCTTGGCGCATTCGGCCATCAACTGGCGACCGATTTCGGTCGAGCCGGTGAAGCTCAGCTTGCGCACGATCGGGTTGCTGGTCAGCTCACCGCCGACTTCGCCGGCGCTGCCGGTAACCACGCTCAGCACGCCTTTTGGAATGCCGGCGCGCTCGGCCAGAGCAACCAGGGCCAGGGCGGAGAACGGGGTCTGCGAGGCCGGCTTGATCACCATGGTGCAGCCAGCGGCCAGGGCCGGGCCGGCTTTACGGGTGATCATCGCCGCTGGGAAGTTCCACGGGGTGATGGCCGCGGTCACGCCGATTGGCTGCTTGATCACGATCAGGCGTTTGTCTGGCTGGTGGCCTGGAATCACGTCGCCATATACGCGCTTGGCTTCTTCGGCGAACCACTCGATAAAGGAAGCGGCGTAGACAATCTCGCCCTTGGCTTCGGCCAGCGGCTTGCCCTGCTCCAGAGTCATCAGGCGACCGAGGTCGTCCTGGTTCTCGATCAACAATTCAAACCAGCGGCGCAGCTTGTTCGAGCGCTCCTTGGCGGTCAGGGCACGCCAGGCTGGCAGCGCACGGTCGGCCGCTTCGATGGCGCGACGGGTTTCCGCTGCGCCCATCTTTGGCACGCTGCCGATAATTTCGCCGGTGGCCGGGTTGTTGACCTTGATGGTCTGGCCGCTGTCGGCGTCCAGCCAAGTGCCGTCGATATAAGCCTGCTGACGGAACAGCTGGGTGTCTTTCAGTTGCATGGCAGTCTCCTAAATTCCGACACCCTGGTATCGGCACTTGCGCTGGGTGCGCCGCCAAGCGGCGCGTGTAGGTTCGGTGTGTGCACCCTGGCTGCTGATGTGCGCCTCGCGGATGACCAATCACCCGGAATTGCACACAGTTTTAGCAAGAGCGTTTGAAATCTCAAACGAATCCTAGGGTCACGAGGGGTAAAGGGCAATAGCCTGTTCGAAAAAATTAACGGAATATTGTACGTATTCACCCGCTTTATATGGCTAGACAGCTAGCCAGCCGCTGCCGTGCAGAATTGCGAACAAGGCAGCAGCATGGACGCCCGCCAGCGACATGCGTATGATTGCGCCCGCGCTGCACCAGTAGCTCAGCTGGATAGAGTACTGCCCTCCGAAGGCAGGGGTCGTGGGTTCGAATCCCGCCTGGTGCGCCATATATAAACGAAAGCCCCAGGTGAAAACCTGGGGCTTTTTTGTTTGCTGTCCACCCTGCGTCCTGCATAAGCCTTAGTCGGTGCCGCGCCTTTTGCGGGCTGACTTCAACAAGGCCCCTCCCCCTCGATCCTCGTCACGTCGTCCTCTGAGAAAAGGACGTTTCGGCTCCCCGGTATCCGACTCAGTAGCTGCTCAGCTTCTTGAGATTTCCGGCGCTCCCCGCACACCTACGGTGTAGCCATTGGCCGGGTTGAATGTGTGAGAACTATCACAGCGATCATTCAGCAAACTGACCGACTTAGCAGCTTTAATTATGCTCGCGCGCTCTCTTATGCCGGTTTCCATTTCAAGGTGACGGCGCATAGAAAAATCATCGAGTGCATGGACGCGCGAAACCATATCGAGCCGCTCGCATGTTTCGAATTTTTCAGGGGTTACCGCTCCCGCGTGTTTTAGCCCGCTACTTCTGCCTGTTCCATGGCGATTACCCACATGTCGAACTGCCTCCGCGCGGCCTGGGTAATTGTGCGGCCGTTATTACGACTTTCCAGGATAAGGTTGAGAAATCATGCTTCGTGTAAGCCTGTTGTTGCTGGCGCTGTTTAATCTGACAGGCTGTCTGGATCTGGGTGGCGGCGGTGGTGGAAGCAGTAGTGGCGGCGGTAATAACACTGGCAGTCGTCCGCCGGCGACTGAGCCTCCCGTGGTTACGCCGCCAGTTGCGCCGCCCGTCGAACCCCCGGTTGTGGAGCCGCCCGTCACGCCGCCAGTGACTCCTCCAGTAGAGCCGCCGGTGGTTGCGCCACCGCCTGGTGAGGCCTTTCCCGAGCCGTCCGCGGCGGTGGTTGATGAGGTCAATGCGCAGGGCTTTTACGATGTTGCGGCAGACGGCCAGCCGCGCCCGGTGCGCAATGATCTGACGGGTGATCTGGCGGCCATGCTGCAGTTCGTGCAGAGCCATTCGGTCGATCCGCAGGGCAACGAGGCGAAGAACATGCCGCGCCTAACCAGCGAGCGTGAGGCGCTTTTGCTGGTAACCCCGCTGCCGACAGAGCCACTGCCGCAACAGTTGCGTGTGCAGGTGACGGTGGACGGTGATCTCAAGGGCGAACTGGTATTGAGTGAGCCGGACAGGCTGCCCAGTGCGGATCGCACCGGGGCGGATAGTCGCCCTGATGTGGTTTATTCACGGCGCGCCTGGTCTGCGGTGTTGCCTTGGGACTGGGTCCGGCCGGGGATGAGCTTGCAGGTTATCGATGAGCGCGGGCGGCGTGGCGAGCGCAGCGCCGCGGCTTTCGATTTTGCCGCGCCGGCCGAGTTGGTGGTGCAGTCGATTCGCTTGGGCATGCTCACAGAGCCACCTGTCAGTGATGGGCACTGGATGCTCAACCGGGCGGCGCAGGCGGCCACCGAATACTTCCAGACCGTGCCGGTTGCACGGCTGTTGGTCAGCCAGTATGAGGACGTCAAACTGGATCGGGTAATGGTCGGCAGTGGCGTTATCTATGACACGGCAAGTGCCGGAGAAGGTGGGGTTTACAGCGGCGACATGCGCGAGAACACCGCCAAGTCCACCTTCAGCACCGGCATCAACCTGGCCAACTGGGGCATCACCAGCGCTGGGATGGTCAGCCAGCAGCAACCCCAACTCACGCAAACGGCGGTGATTCATCATGCCGCCGGCACCTACAGCAACGGCCGGCAAACTCACGGGCTGAGTGGCGGCAACGGCATCCTCACGCTGTATAACGCGGTGGGCAATGAGTTCAGCCACGAGATTGGTCATCACTATGGCATTGGCCATTATCCCGGTGAGGTAAACGGCAACTATTTCTGGGCGGTTCACCACCACGACAGCGGCTGGGGCTATATCGCTTACCGCAAACGCATGCGCGCCAACCTGCTCTGGGCACGCAACAAGACGGCTGCCATGAGTGGTACGCCGGTATTTGCCGACGCCTATGCATTTGCGCCTGATGCCATGTCGGGCGGTGACTTCACCAGTGCGTTGTCCAGCTATACCCATTACACCGGCTACAGCACCAAGAACTGGATTCAGCCCAACCTGAATAACCGTGCAGTCTGGGCGACCGACTCGCCCACCGGCTACCGCAAGTGGGACGCTGACACGCGCAAGATGGAGACCATCCAGCCCAAGGTGCCGAGCTCGAATCAGGTCTGGTACAACAGCGCCGATGGCAACTACCGCAAACCACGACTGTTCGGGGTGCCGGTTTTTACTCTCCTCGGCGGCTATGACCCGGTGGCCAACAACGGCGTGCTCTACCCGGCGCTGCGCGGCAACTGGGGCCAGGTGTATGTCCTGCCTGCCCCCAATGACGCAGCGGCCAGCAAGCAGTGCTGGCTGAAAGTGGATTTTGTCGGCGGTGCCAGCCAGCGCATAGCCGTTGCCCCACTGCGCATGGGCAGCAACGCCAACAAGCTGCATATCAACCTGGCGCAGGCCGAGCGGCCGCTGGCGGCTACCCTGCAGTGCCGCGAAGCGCCGGGTGACAACCCGGTTGATTTGGCCAGCCTCGCCATTGCCCAGGGCATGCCCGCTATGCCGGCTCCCGTAGTGGTGGGCCGCGAGGAGCGCTTCAAGGCGCTGTTCAACGAAGAGCGGCCGAAGTTGCAAGCGGCGTTGGAGGCGATTGCCAATCAGCCTGTGCTGGCCTTAACCGGCGACGCTCGTCTGCTCTATGACAGCTATGCCGAGCAAACTGATGGGCTGTCGGCGACTGCTCAGCAGGTTATGCAGCGGCTGAAAAGTCAGGAGGAGCGTGCACTACGTTTGAACCGCTGGCTCGATGCCCATGGCGCGCAACTGGCGAGCAGCGATGCCGCACGCAGTGCCCTCGACGCGCTGCTGGTAACCCTGCAGTTTGATCAGCGCCCCCTGCTCCCCGCGCCGCAAAGCTTCACCATGAATAATGGCAACTGTGTACGCGCGGAGCTGAAGGAGGGTGTTTGGAGCCCCTACGTAGCGGCCAAGGCGCAGTGCACCGGTGCTGCGGATGAGCAGTGGTTGGTCGATGCCAGCGGGCGTATTCGCAGCGTTGCACAGCCGAGCAAATGCCTGACGGCAACCAATGACATCAGCCTCAGCGACTGCGATGCGCTGCGCGATACACAAGCCTGGGACTTTGCTGCCTTGCCCCAGTTGAAGTACGCCGGGCGCTGCGTGGACCTGTCCCAAGGCTTCCTCACCAACGGCCGCGGCAAGCTGATCCTGTACGGCTGCACCGGTGGGGTTAATCAGAAGTGGTTTGGTTTATCGCTGAATGACCACGCGTTGCTGCCGCTGCTGAAGAGCCGCAACCTGGTGAGCTTTATCGACTACGCACAACGGCGAGACACCGTGCCGAGCTTATGACCGAGTGCAGCGTAACCACCCGGCGTATCTGGATTGCTATGAGCCGAGCGGTGCTGGGTTTGTGCCTGGCATTTCCGGTGGGCGCGGTGCAGCTGCCGAGTGATCTGCTGCCTGCCGATTCGCTGTGGATACTGCCTTCGTCAAAGCCCCTGACTGGCCTTGAACATTGGCAGCTGCATGGTCTGTTTCGCCAGAGCAGTGGCGGCGGCTGGGCACTGCTCAGCATCGGTCAGGCGGCTGCGCAACGGGTTGAGTTCGGCGCGGTATTGCCGGGTGGCATACGCCTGGCTGCCATCGAGAATGAAGGTGTTTGGCTGCAGCGCGGTCAGACGCGAGCATTTCTGCGACTCGGCGGCACGCTGCAGGCGAGTGTGGCCAGCGAGGTTGTCACCGATGTTTCTCCGCCGCCTGCTGCGCCTTCAGCAGCATGCCAGCAGTACATCTCCGGCGGGGTGCCGCTGGAGGAGCTGGCAGCCCTGGGAGTGTGCCCGGCGGGCATCAGCGATTTTTAGCCATTGCGCTATAAATGCGTTGGGATTACCAGCCCCTTCCTGCGGAAAGCATCGATATCGATACCAAAGGCTCCGCAGCTGTGCACTTCGTGGATCCGGTAGGGTTTGCCGTTGGGGTCTTTGGCCGTGTTGGCCAGGTCGATAATGCTTTCCTTGCAGGTTTTTTTCTCGGCATCCAGTACGCGCAGCACTCTGGGTTTGAGCTTGTTGCCGGGTGGGCAGCCAATGATGATGCCGACTTCGCCGTTGGTGAGTTCGACGATTTCTCCCGGTGGATAGATGCCGATCAGGCGGATAAAGCAGCCAACGATCTCTTCGTCGAAATGGCTGTTGACCGCTTCCAGCAGGATGCGCAGCGATTCCAGGCTGGATTTTCCCTTGCTGTAAACCCGGTCGCTGTTGATCGCGTCGTAGCTGTCAGCTACGGCGATGATCTTGGCGAAGTAAGGGATTTTGCTGGCGTCCAGGCCGCGTGGGTAACCTTGCCCATCCAGGCGCTCGTGGTGTGAATAGGCGACGTCGACCGTGGCGGCAGTCACCTGCTGATTGCTCATTAGCAGCTTGCGCCCTTCGGCCGCGTGGCCCTGCATGATGCACAGCTCTTCGGCGGTGAGGGCGCCGGGTTTGTTGAGGATCTCGTTGGGTACCTTGATCTTGCCGACATCGTGGAGCATGCCGCACACGCCGATCTGCTCGAGCTGATAAGCCGGCAAGCCCAGCTCTTTACCCAGGGCAATCGAAAGGATGGATACGCGCAGTGAGTGCTCGGCGGTGTACTCGTCGCTGTTCTTGATGCGCGCCAGCCAGAGCATGGCTGCCGGGTTGCGCAGGATACTTTCGACACAGTCCTTGATGATCGCTTTGACCGCATCGACATCCAGCTCCTGGCCCAGTTTGACCGCCTGCAGAATTCGCAATGACTCTTCGCGAGCGGCATGCCAGGTGGGAGCGGCCTGGAGCATTTCCAGGTTGAAGTCGACCTTGGCGATAACCGGTTGCAGTGCTTCCGGCTGGGCGATATTGGCCGTGACCTGATCATGCACGGTGACGGATTGCCGCGCATCAACCCAGACGTAACTGCAGACTTCCTGTAGCAGGCGAATGTCCTGCTGCTGGCGAATGCGAAAGCCTTGAAAAAGAAAGGTGGTGTCCGTCCATGGGCGATCCAGTTCGACCACATACATGCCGATGGTCAGTTGCGCTGCGTCGACTTTGATGCGGTCCGGTTTGGCTTCGTCGGCCATGGATGCTCTCCAGAGGGAGTCGCTGAGTGCTGGCCATTAGCTACCCCTGCTGTGTGGGCAGCAAATTGCATTTGCCTATTGATGGAGGGGGATTTCAGCATCGCTCGCAAAGCGAGCGCGATGTGCGGATAGAAGGTTAGCCATGTAACTGCCGTTGTGTAGGGCTGAGTGCTAGGCGGTTACTTTTCCAACCCCAGGCGCTTGGCCAGGCGGATCAGGTTGGCGCGGTCGATGCCCAGTTCGCGGGCGGCGGCGGCCCATTTGTTTTGGTGGCGGGTCAGCGCCTGGCTGATCAGCTGTTTCTGGTAGGCGTCGAGGGCTTCGCGCAGCGGCAGTTCGTTGTGCGGCTCTGCTGTGCTTTGAGTCGCAGGAGCTGCGATGGCTTGGCTGGTCGGCAGATCCAAGTGCGCGCTGTCGATGCTGAGGATGCGCGGGCGCTCGCTGCAACCGGCCAGGGCCTTGAGGGCGGCGCGGCCGATCAGGTGTTCGAGTTCGCGCACGTTGCCCGGCCAGTTGTACGCCAGCAGGCTGGCCTGAGCTTCGGCAGTCAGGCGCAGGCTGCGCAGCCCTAGGCGTGCGCGGTTTTCTTCGAGGAAGTAGCCGGCTAGCAGCAATACATCGCGGCCGCGTTCGCGCAGCGCCGGGACTTTCAGGGGGTAGACGCTGAGGCGGTGATAGAGGTCGGCGCGAAAACGCCCGGCGCGTACTTCCTCGGCCAGGTCGCGGTTGCTGGCGGCCAGCACGCGCACGTTGACCCGCTGCTCCTGGTCGGCGCCGACCCGTTGCAGCTGGCCGCTCTGCAGCACGCGCAACAGCTTGGCTTGCGCGGCCAGCGGCAGTTCACCGATTTCATCGAGAAACAGGCTGCCGCCGTCGGCCAGTTCGAACTTGCCGCGCCGCTCGTTGTGCGCACCGGTAAAGGCGCCGCGTACATGGCCGAACAGTTCGCTTTCCACCAGGTTGTCGGGCAGCGCCGCGCAGTTGAGGCTGATCAATGGCTTGGTCGCGCGGGGCGAGGCGGCGTGCAGGGCTTCGGCAACCAGCTCTTTGCCGACGCCGGTTTCACCGCTGATCAGCACGCTCAATTCACTGTTGCCGACTAGCGCAATCTCCGCCGCCAGACGCTTGTGCACGGCGCTCTGGCCAATCAGCTCACGTGGGCGTTGCTGGCCGGCGGCCTGTTTGTAGGCTTCGGCTAACTGGTGCTGATCCTCGGCGCGTTGCAGCAGCGCGTTGATCCGCTCGCTGGCCATCACGGTAGCGGCGGCCAGGCTGGCGAAGGCCTGCAGGTTGTCCAGATCGACCCGGCCGAAGCTCGCCGGATCGAGCGAGTCGAGGGTCAGCAGGCCCCAGGGCTGGTCCTGCACATACAGCGGGCAGCCGAGGCAGTCGTGCACGGGCAGGTGGCCGCGATGGCCGTCGACCAGGCCGTCGTAGGGGTCGGGCATCTCGCAGTCAGTGGCAAAACGGGTCGGTCCACGCTGCGCCAATATCGCCTGCAGGCGCGGGTGTTCGTCGAGCTTGAAGCGCCGGCCGAGCGTGTCGGCGCTCAGCCCTTCAACGGCCAGTGGAATCAGTACATCGCCGTCGAGTTTGAGCAGCGCCACGGCGTCGCACGGCAGCAACTGCCGCAGCGCTTGCAGCAGGCGGCGATAGCGCTCGACTTCCGGCAGCTCGCGGGACAGATCAGCGACCAAGGGAATCAGCGCGGTAAGCAGTGGATTTGCTGTCATAAGGACACGCTAGTTGTCATTAAGACTCAAAATTATTGCTGTCATAAAGACACAATAATTCGTAAGCCTATGATCTATATAAATAAAATAATTGGCACGCTTCCTGTAATAGTCAGGGTGATATGAACCGAACCGCTGCGCAAGTGCAGCGTGTCGCCCTGACGAGGAAGCGCTATGTTGACCCCTGCCCAATCCGCCCTGATCAAAGCCACCGTACCCCTGCTGGAAAGCGGCGGTGAAGCCCTGACTCGGCACTTCTACCAGATGATGCTCAACGAGTACCCCGAGGTGCGTGCGCTGTTCAACCAGGCGCACCAGGCCAGTGGCGGCCAGCAGCGTGCCCTGGCCAATGCGGTGCTGATGTACGCCCGGCATATCGATCGGCTGGAGGCGCTGGGGCCGTTGGTTGGGCAGATCGTCAACAAACATGTGTCGCTGCAGATCCTGCCGGAGCATTACCCGATTGTCGGCAGCTGCCTGCTGCGGGCGATTCGTGAAGTGCTCGGTGAGGAGATCGCCACCGATGCGGTGATCGAGGCCTGGGCCGTGGCGTATGGGCAGCTGGCTGACATCCTCATGGGTGCCGAAGAGGCCGCGTATAGCGCCAACGCCAATGCCGAGGGTGGCTGGCGCGGGGCGCGCAGTTTCCGCCTGAGCCGCAAGGTGCAGGAAAGCGAGGAGATCGTCTCGCTGTACCTGGTGCCGGCCGACGGTGGCGCGCTGGCGGCATTCCTGCCCGGCCAGTACATCGGCCTGCGCCTGCTGCTGGACGGTGGCGAGCAGCGCCGCAACTACTCGCTGTCGGCCTTAAGCAATGGCCGCGAGTACCGCATCAGCGTCAAGCGCGAGGTCGGCGGCAAGGTCTCCAATTACCTGCATGACCAACTGCAGGTCGGCGACAGCCTGGAGCTGTTCGCGCCGGCAGGGAATTTCGTCCTGCGTGAGTCGGCCAAGCCGCTGGTGCTGATCACTGCCGGCGTCGGCATCACCCCGGCGCTGAGCATGCTGGAAGCGGCGCGCGACACGGGCCGTGATATCCACTTTATCCATTGCGCCCGCCACGCCGGTGTACACGCTTTCCGCGACTGGGTTGAGGCGCAGCGTGCTGAGCGTCCGCAGCTGCGCCATTACGTGTGCTACAGCGAGCCGCGTGCGGGCGATCAGGCCGATGCCGAAGGTTTGCTCAGCCTCGAGCAGTTGGAGCAATGGCTGCCTGAGCAGCGCGATCTGGATGCTTACTTCCTCGGCCCTAAGCCGTTTATGGCGCAGGTTAAAGGGCACCTGCACAGCCTCGGCGTGCCGGCGGCGCAGAGTCATTACGAGTTCTTTGGTCCGGCCAGCGCGCTGGATAGCTAAAACAGAGGCTTAACAGCCTGGGAGGTGATTATGTTGGCGTATCTGTCCTGCCCATCGCGGGCACTGCAACTGGCGAACCGCATGCTGCTGGCCGGCGTGCTGCTGTTGCTTAGCGGCCTGCTGGGCGCCTATGGCCTGGAGGCGCAGCTGAGCATGGGCAGCCTGGTCACGGCGCACTCGCTGACGATCATCGGCCCAGGCCTGCTCAAGCTCGGTTATGTGCTGCGCCTGGCCGCGCAGCAACACCTGCGTAAGCAACAGGAGCCCTGCTGTGTGGCTGCGTGACCGGCAGCGCGAGCTGAGCATTGCGCCGCTCTGGCGGCTGGGCTTTCGCCCGTTCTTTCTCGGTGGCGCGCTGTTTGCCGTATTGGCGATTGGCCTGTGGGCGGCGGCATTGCTGGGTTATCTGCCGGGTTGGCAGCCGGTGGGCGGCAGCCTGGCCTGGCACCGGCATGAGCTGCCGTTCGGCTTTGCCGTGGCGATCATTGCAGGCTTTCTGCTCACCGCCGTGCAGAACTGGACGGGGCGGCCGGGCCTGAGTGGTTGGCCGCTGGCGGCGTTGTTCGGCTTGTGGTTGCTGGCGCGACTGGCCTGGCTGTTCGGTGCGCCGTTGCCACTTTTGCTGGCGCTGCAACTGCCTTTTCTACCGTTGCTGGCGCTGTTGCTTGGGCGACAGCTATGGACGGTGCGCCAGTGGCGCAACTACCCGCTGGTGGTCGTGGTGCTGCTGATGGCCGGCTGCGAGTGGCTGCTGCTGTATGGCCTGGCGTTGGGTGATGATGCCCTGCAGCGGCGCGGTGCCTTGGCCAGCTTATGGCTGATTGCGGCGCTGGTGAGCATTATCGGCGGGCGGGTGATTCCGTTCTTTACCCAACGCGGCCTTAATCGAGCGGAGCCTGCTGCACCGCGGCCGCGCCTGGATCTGCTGGTGCTGCTGTTGTCGCTAAGCCTGGCGCTGCTGTTTGCCAGCGGCCTGGCCATGCAGTCGTCGCTATGGCTGCTGCCGCTGTTGCTGGCTCTGGTTGCGCTGCATGGTTTGCGTTTGTGGCACTGGTACGACGGCGGGATCTGGCGCGTACCGCTGCTCTGGTCGTTGCACCTGGCCTATGCCTGGTTGCCGCTGGCGTTAGTGGGCCTGGCGGCCTGGCATGCGGGCTGGCTGAACAACGTCAGTCTGGCCTACCACGCCCTGGCGCTGGGTACGGTCGGCGGGGTGATTCTGGCGATGCTGGCGCGGGTCAGTCTTGGGCATACCGGTCGGCCGTTGCAGCCGCCGGTCGCGATGGGCTGGGCGTTTGCCAGTCTGCAGCTGGCGGTCGTGGCACGGGTGCTGCTGGTGCCGTTTGCGCCGGCAACGGGGTTGGGCCTGTCCAGTCTGTTGTGGATCGTGGCCTTTGCCCTGTTTGTGCGTCATTACGCGGTGATGTTTTGCACCGCGCGGGTGGATGGGCAGCCGGGTTAGCAGGTCGTTGAAAAACTACCTGCGTTGGCAATACTGCGTTAAAAACGGCCTCGGAATGCTCATTTACAGCCAGTAAACTCCGCTTCCTCGGCCGTTTTTGCCTTGTCTTGCCTGCCTCGCCTACGTTTTTCAACGGCCTGCTAGCTGCCTCTACAACACCCCAGCCTCACGCAGCACGGCGATCTGCTCTGCGCTTAGACCCAGGTGGCGGGTCAGTATTTGCTCGGTGTGTTCGCCGAGCAGCGGCGGTGCGTTGCGGTATTCCACCGGGGTCTCGGACAGGCGCAGTGGGCTGGCGACCTGGGGTGTTGTGCTGCCCAGGCTGTTGGGCAGGTCGAGGCGTAGGCCGCGCGCTTGTACTTGAGGGTCGGCAAATACCTGGGCCAGGTCGTTGATCGGTCCACACGGCACGCCGGCGGCTTCTAGCAGCGTCACCCATTCAGCGGTGGTCTTGAAGACCGTGGCCTGACGCAGCAGCGGGATCAACTCGGCGCGATGGGCGACGCGCGCCTTGTTCGAAGAAAAACGCGGGTCGTCGGCCAACGCCGTCAGGCCGGCGACCTCGCACAGTTTGCGGAATTGCCCGTCGTTACCCACGGCGATAATGAAATTGCCGTCGGCCGAGGGGAAATCCTGATAGGGCACGATATTCGGGTGAGCGTTGCCCAAGCGTTTGGGCGCGACCCCGGTATTCAGGTAGTTCATCGCTTGATTGGCCAGGCAGGCGACCTGCACGTCGAGCAGTGCGACGTCGATATGTTGGCCGAGGCCGGACTGTTCGCGCTGGTTGAGTGCCGCCAGCACGCCGACCGTGGCGTACAGGCCGGTGAGAATGTCGGTGAGGGCGACGCCGACCTTTATCGGCCCTGCGCCCTCCTCGCCGTCGGGTTTGCCGGTCAGGCTCATCAGCCCGCCGAGGCCCTGGATCATAAAGTCATAACCCGCGCGCTTGGCGTAGGGCCCGTTTTGCCCGAAGCCAGTGATGGAGCAATAGATCAGCCGTGGGTTGAGGGCTTTCAGCGATGCGTAGTCGAGGCCGTAAGCCGCCAGGCCGCCGACCTTGAAGTTCTCCAGCAGCACGTCGCAGTTCTGCACTAGCTCGCGCACCAGGCGCTGGCCTTCGGGCTGGGTGAAATCCAGGGTCACCGATTGCTTGTTGCGGTTGGCGCTCTGGAAATAAGCCGCCTCGCGCGAGTCATTCCCTTCGGCATCCTTCACATAGGGCGGACCCCAATGGCGGGTGTCGTCGCCGCTGCCGGGACGTTCGATCTTGATTACCTCGGCACCGAGGTCACCGAGAATCTGCCCAGCCCAAGGCCCTGCGAGTACGCGGGACAGATCGAGAACGCGGAGATGCGATAGGGCGCCGGGCATGGTGAGCCTCGTAAAAAATGAAGGGGGTGAATCGGTTTAAGATCGTCGCGAGCGCAGGTCAGGCAAGGCGAAAACAGGTGAGGAAGCGGAGTTGACTGTAGTCAATGAGCATTCCGAACCTGTTTTCAACGCAGCATTACCAAGCGCAGCAGATCTTCAACCGATTCTAGAAGAACGCCTGCAGGCCGGTCTGAGCTCTGCCCAGGATCAGCGCGTGCACGTCGTGGGTGCCTTCATAGGTATTGACCACTTCCAGGTTGACCAGGTGGCGGGCCACGCCGTACTCGTCGCTGATGCCGTTGCCGCCGAGCATGTCGCGGGCCATGCGCGCGATATCCAGGGACTTGCCGCAGCTGTTGCGTTTCATCATCGAGGTGATTTCCACCGCAGCGGTGCCTTCGTCCTTCATCCGGCCGAGGCGCAGGCAGCCTTGAAGGGCCATGGTGATTTCGGTCTGCATATCGGCCAGCTTTTTCTGGATCAGTTGGGTCTGCGCCAGCGGGCGGCCGAACTGTTTGCGGTCGAGGGTGTACTGGCGCGCGGTGTGCCAGCAGAACTCAGCGGCACCCAGGGCGCCCCAGCTGATGCCATAGCGGGCGGAGTTGAGGCAGGTGAACGGGCCTTTCAGACCGCGCACATCGGGGAAGGCGTTCTCTTCCGGGCAGAACACGTTGTCCATGACGATTTCACCGGTGATCGATGCGCGCAGGCCAACCTTGCCGTGAATCGCCGGGGTGCTCAGGCCCTGCCAGCCTTTTTCCAGCACAAAGCCGCGGATTTCACCCGCATCATCTTTGGCCCAGACCACAAATACATCGGCGATCGGGCTGTTGGTGATCCACATCTTTGCGCCGGTCAGGCGGTAGCCGCCGTCGACCTTCTTCGCGCGGGTGATCATCGAGCCTGGGTCGGAGCCGTGATCCGGCTCCGTGAGGCCGAAGCAGCCGATATATTCGCCGCTGGCCAGTTTGGGCAGGTACTTCTGCTTGGTCGCTTCGTTGCCGAATTCGAAGATCGGCACCATCACCAGAGACGACTGCACGCTCATCATCGAGCGGTAGCCGGAGTCGACGCGCTCGACTTCGCGGGCGATCAGGCCGTAGCACACGTAGTTCAGACCACTGCCGCCGTATTCGGCGGGAATGGTCGCGCCGAGCAGGCCGGTGTCGCCCATCTCACGGAAGATCTTCGGGTCGGTCTGCTCATGGCGGAAGGCTTCGAGCACGCGCGGGGCCAGCTTGTCGGCGGCGAACTGCTGGGCGCTGTCATGCACCATGCGTTCTTCTTCGGTCAGTTGCTGATCGAGCAGCAGCGGGTCGATCCAGTTGAAGCTTGCCTTGGCCATCGCGAAAACCTCGAAATCAGACAGTGGTAGGGCGGGTATCTGCGCAGCCGCGCTGCGTCCGCCGGTGAGTGGATTGATCCTAGGCGGCTTGTGGCAGGCAGGCAAACGAGTATTGCGCACGCAGTTGTGCGGATTGCTCACTTCGAGATAGCTTTAATCGGCCTATTTAATAGCTCTAAGTGAGAGTGACGCACAAATGCGCCGCAAGATCCCCAGCACCGCCGCCCTTATCGCCTTTGAGTCCGCCGCTCGACACCAGAGTTTTACCAAGGCGGCGCAGGAGCTGAGCCTGACCCAGGGCGCGGTATGCCGGCAGATTGCCGCGCTGGAGGCCTTCCTTAATATCGAGCTGTTCCGACGCTCACGGCGTGGCGTGGTGCTCACAGAAGCCGGGCAGTCCTACGCGCGGCGAGTGGCCGGCCAGCTCGATGCAGTGGAGCGCGACACCCTGGCGGTGATGGGCCAGCAGGGCGCGATGAGCATCGAGCTGGCGGTGGTGCCGACCTTCGGTACGCAGTGGTTGCTGCCACGCTTGAAGGATTTTCAGCGCCTGCACCCGGAGATCACGGTCAACCTGACCAACCGCACGCGGCCCTTTCTGTTTGCCGATACCGAGTTCGACGCGGCGGTGTACTTCGGCGATGGCGATTGGTCCGGTACCCAGGCGCACTTGCTAATGCGTGAAAACCCGATGCCGGTGTGCAGCCCGGCACTGCTCGCCGGGCAGGCTGCGCTTAACGCCGAGCAGATTGCCACCCTGCCGCTGTTGCAGCAGACCACGCGGCCTTACGCTTGGCGCCAGTGGTTCAATGCCCAGGGGGTGAGTACCGTGCGAGACATGACCGGGCCGCGTTATGAGCTGTTCTCCATGTTGGCCCAGGCGGCCATGCACGAAATGGGCGTTGCACTGATTCCGCCGTTTCTGATTCGCCGTGAGCTGGATGAGGGGCGGTTGGTGATTGCCGCGCCGCTGAGCCTGCCGACGGACAAGGCGTATTACCTGATGATCCCCGAGCGCAAGCTGGAGTCGGCTGCGCTGTTGCTGCTGCGCGACTGGCTGGTGCGCGAGGCGCATGCCTATGCCCTGGCCCATGGCTTGAAATAGACAACAGCCTGTCAGGCTGTTGGCGGAAAAGGCCGTCAAACCTTCGGCGGCAATCTGTCGGAATTTGCTTTACGTCGCTACACGGGCCGCCTAGAGTGCGCGCCTGAGTTATGTTGACCCCGTAGTCAGCTATCTGGATGGCTACACTTACCCTGTGCCTGGCCAGCCTTGGGTGTTGCATTTTTTGCACACAAATACTGCTACAGCCCAATGAAACAGCGGTTTATTCAGCAAATGGCAGTGTCGCCGTTGATCTGATGGCGCTGTATTTGTCTCAGGAATGAATAAGCCCCGTTTAATCCCGGCGAATGCGCTACAAGCCATGCCCTGCAAGGGCTGTCTGGATTTACCTGGCCGTTAGGTCATGCAGTGACTTGTAGTTATCACAAGGTTTTACTTCATAACGCCTTGAAGGCTATGGCTATCGCCTGCAAAATGCCGCGCCCCGCCATTGTGCAACTGCAGCCTGAGCGGGTTTGTGCTGATCCTCCCCAATGCCCGCGTGCCATCCGCAGTGCGCCGGTTCACCAAAAAGATCACGCAGGAGAATTGAAGTGCACATCGGTGTTCCTCTCGAAACCCATGCTGGTGAGACGCGCGTTGCCGCAACTCCCGAAACCATCAAGAAGCTGATCGGCCAAGGCCATCAGGTGACTGTACAGACCGGTGCTGGCGTTAGCGCAAGCATTCCGGACAGCGCCTATGAAGCGGTTGGCGCGGCTATCGGTAACGATGCTGCTGCCTTTGGTGCCGATCTGGTGCTGAAAGTGGTCGCCCCGACCGATGCTGAACTGGCCCACATGAAAGCCGGTGCCGTATTGGTGGGCATGCTCAACCCGTTCAGCAACGAGACCATCGCGCGCATCAATGCTCGCGGCGTGACCGCCTTCGCCCTGGAAGCTGCCCCGCGCACTTCCCGCGCGCAGAGCCTGGACGTGCTCAGCTCGCAAGCCAACATCGCCGGCTACAAGGCCGTGCTGCTGGCCGCGCACCACTACCCGCGCTTTATGCCGATGCTGATGACTGCTGCCGGTACCGTTAAGGCCGCGCGTATTCTTATCCTCGGCGCCGGTGTTGCCGGTCTGCAGGCCATCGCCACGGCCAAGCGCCTGGGTGCGGTGATCGAGGCCTCGGACGTGCGTCCGGCGGTTAAAGAGCAGATCGAGTCGCTCGGCGCCAAGTTCGTCGACGTACCGTTCGAGACCGATGAAGAGCGTGAATGCGCCCAGGGCGTTGGCGGCTACGCGCGGCCGATGCCGGCTTCGTGGATGGAGCGTCAGGCCAAGGCGGTGCATGAGAAGGCCAAGCAGGCCGATATCGTCATCACCACTGCGCTGATCCCAGGCCGCAAGGCGCCGACCCTGCTGCATGCCGCCACCGTGGCGGAAATGAAGCCAGGCTCGGTGATCATCGACCTGGCTGCAGCGCAAGGCGGCAACTGCCCGCTGACCGTCGCCGAGCAAGTGGTGGTGCAGCATGGCGTGACCATCGTCGGCCACAGCAACCTGGCGGCCCTGGTGCCGGCCGATGCTTCGGCGCTGTACGCACGCAATCTGCTGGACTTCCTCAAGCTGGTTATCGACGGCGAAGGCAAGTTCCACCTCAACCTTGAAGACGACATCGTCGCTGCGTGCCTGATGTGCCGTGACGGCAACGTCGTGCGCACTAACGGCTAAGGGGAGCAACGCTCATGGATATGATTTCCGACGGCATCTACAACCTGATCATCTTCGTGCTGGCCATTTACGTGGGCTACCACGTGGTGTGGAACGTGACTCCGGCCCTGCACACCCCGCTGATGGCGGTAACCAACGCAATTTCCGCCATCGTCATTGTCGGCGCCATGCTGGCTGCTGCCCTGACCGTGACCCCGCTGGGCAAGACCATGGGCACCCTGGCCGTGGCTCTGGCTGCGGTTAACGTGTTCGGTGGCTTCCTGGTAACCCGGCGCATGCTGGAAATGTTCAAGAAGAAAGCGCCGAAAGCCGCTGCAGTGGAGAAGCACTGATGAGCATGAATCTGATCACTGTTCTCTACCTCGTCGCCTCGATCTGCTTTATCCAGGCGCTTAAAGGTCTGTCGCACCCGACCACTTCGCGTCGCGGCAACCTGTTCGGCATGATTGGTATGGGCATCGCTGTGCTCACCACCGTCGGCCTGATCTACAAGCTCGGTGCTGAAATCGCCACTGCCGGTATCGGTTACGTGCTGGTTGGCCTGCTGGTCGGCGGTACTGCCGGTTCGATCATGGCCAAGCGCGTGGAAATGACCAAGATGCCGGAACTGGTCGCGTTCATGCACAGCATGATCGGCCTGGCGGCAGTGTTTATCGCCATTGCTGCAGTCGTCGAGCCACAGTCGCTGGGTATCGTTGCGGCGCTGGGCGATGCGATTCCAGCCGGTAACCGTCTGGAGCTGTTCCTCGGTGCGGCCATCGGTGCCATCACCTTCTCCGGTTCGGTGATCGCCTTCGGCAAGCTTTCGGGCAAGTACAAGTTCCGCCTGTTCCAGGGCGCACCGGTACAGTTCAAGGGCCAACACTGGGTCAACCTGGCCATCGGCCTGGCGATTCTCGGTTTGGGTCTGTACTTCACCTTCACCGGTAACCTGACTGCGTTCGCCATCCTGCTGGCCCTGGCCTTCGTGATCGGCGTGCTGATCATCATCCCGATTGGCGGCGCGGACATGCCGGTCGTCGTGTCGATGCTCAACAGCTACTCGGGTTGGGCGGCGGCCGGTATCGGCTTCTCGCTGAACAACTCGATGCTGATCATCGCCGGTTCGCTGGTGGGTTCGAGCGGTGCGATCCTCTCGTACATCATGTGCAAGGCGATGAACCGCTCGTTCTTCAACGTGATCCTCGGTGGTTTCGGTGGTGCGACCGAAGAAGCCGGCCCGGCTGGCGCCAAGGAAGCTCGTCCGGTTAAGTCCGGCTCGAGCGACGACGCGGCCTTCCTGTTGACCAACGCCGACACCGTGATCATCGTTCCGGGCTACGGCCTGGCGGTAGCCCGTGCCCAGCACGCGCTGATGGAACTGGCTGAGAAGCTGACCCACCGTGGCGTGACCGTAAAGTACGCGATCCACCCGGTTGCCGGTCGTATGCCTGGCCACATGAACGTACTGCTGGCCGAGGCCGAAGTGCCTTACGAGCAGGTGTTCGAGATGGACGACATCAACTCCGAGTTCGGCCAGGCTGACGTGGTGCTGGTGCTCGGCGCCAACGACGTGGTCAACCCGGCCGCGAAGAACGATCCGAAGTCGCCGATCGCTGGCATGCCGATCCTCGAGGCTTATAAAGCCAAGACCGTGATCGTCAACAAGCGCTCGATGGCCAGCGGCTACGCCGGCCTGGACAACGAACTGTTCTACCTGGACAAGACCATGATGGTCTTCGGCGACGCCAAGAAAGTCATCGAAGATATGGTTAAAGCAGTCGACTAAACCTCACCGCTGCGTTGTAGAAAAAGCCCGGCTCGCTAGCCGGGCTTTTTTCTGTCTGTTCGATCAGAAAAGTGTTTTTGCCAGGGAAAAATCTGAAAAACAGGTCAGCTGTCACATAAGTGCAATTTGCAACTGTACCTATATAGATTCACTGAGTTTTAGCCATCTATGTAGGGTTTTTATCTGCTTATAAAAGCTTTTTAGGCTAAAGCACTTATGGCCAGTACAGTTGAGTGCAAAACAGGCTAAACAGTTACAAAGCAAACTATCTATTTGTGCTGCAATTTCATCCAGCTGTGGCTACAGCGAGGCGGGGGCAACGGCAATAATTCTCCCATCGCAACACACCACTGACCCGCCACAAGCGGAAGGATGACCACCATGGAACGTACCCTCAGTTCCGACCTGTTTTTCGATCACAGCCAATCCACCGGCTCCAGCGCTCTGCCGCTGCGCATGCTCGCCTCTGTTCTGCAATGGCAGCGCCGCGTTGTTAGCCGCCGCCAGCTTGCTCGTCTGGACTCCCGTCTGCTCGCAGACGCCGGTATCAGCGAAGCACAGCGTCACGCTGAACTGAGCAAGCCTTTCTGGCGTTAACTGCTGCCAGACACCGATTTCTGCTCCTCCCTTTATGGGATTTTTGAAAGCTCCAGCGCCCTGCGTGCTGGGGCTTTCTTTTTATGCGCGGGCAAAAACTGCTCTAGGCAATCGCGTATCTGCAACAGTCTGCGGCGTTGTCGGCAGTACAGTTCTTATAGAAAGCTAACTGCGCCATAACAATTTCCCAGTGCTGTCTCTGCACCTGCTTCTCGCGTCCGCGCACCCTAGGTTGCCCTCTTCCGTCTCTGACAAGGAATGCGCCATGGAACGTACGCTCAAACAGCAACCCTCGCCCGCTGCCCAGGTGGACCAGTTGTTCTGGTTACGCGCCTATGCCGCGCTGTGCCGTTGGCAGCGCAATCTGCATACCCGCAGCCAACTGGCGCGCCTGAATAGCCGGCAGCTGGCTGATGCTGGCATCACCGAGGCGCAGCGGCAGGCCGAGTTGGAAAAGCCGTTCTGGCGCTGAGCAGTCGGGCAACCAACGGGCACAGCCAGGGTCTACACTGAACCCAGCCTGTCTGTTGGGCCTTTTCAGGAGTGTGGATATGAATGTGATAAAGACGTTGAGCCTTGCGGCATTAATGGCGCTGGCCGGCACAGCTAGCGCCACCAGCTTTGTGGTCACCACTGATGCGGTGGTGGGGGCGGTCGGGGCGACCTCGGAAGCGAGTTCCGATGTGTCCTCGTCCTTTACCGATGACAAGATCGTGCTGGCCGCGCGCGATGACGCTGCCGCGTTTGTTGCCAGCCAGGGCGACATCCGTGGGGTGCGCCTGGAGGCTGCTCTGCAGCATATTCGTCAGCAGGTACCGACCCTACAGGGCGACGATATGCAATTGGCGACGGCCATCCTTAGCCTCTGAGAACCTATTTACGATCTGCTGCGCGTCGGCCCTGCGGCGTTAAAGCAGGCTCGGAATGCTCATGTACAACTCGTACACTCCGCTTCCTCGCCTGCTTTTGCCTTGCATGACTCTAGCTCGCGAGATCCTAAACAGGTTCTGAATATGTGTGCTGCCAGCGCTTGGCCAGAAGCGCTGGCGGAACTGTGTGGCACACTGCCCGTCTAAGCCAGTCCAAACGACGTGATGGCTGATTATTGGAGATGTATATGCGCCCTATCTTGCTCAGTGCCGTAGTTGCAGTTGTTCTGTTCAGTGCCACTGCACAGGCGCAAACCCTGGTGGCGACCAGCAATATCATCGTGCGCGCGCTGGATCGCACCTTCGACTTCACCTCGGATACCACCACCTCGGTGCGCGACTCGAAAGTCGTGCTCGCGGCGCGTGACGATGCTGCCAGTTTCGTCGCCAGCCAAGGGCAGATCCGCGGCGCCCAGCTTGAAGCCGCCATTGGCACCATCCGCAGCCAAGTGCCTGAGGCGCAAGGCGCTTCCGACCTGGTATTGGCCGAAGCCATCCTGGCACTGTGAGTTGGCCGCGTACCTGGCTGCTCGGGCTGGCGTTACTGGCCAGCACCTGCAGCCAGGCTGAGTTGCGCCTGCAGCTAGCGGGCGCCGAACTCAGCCCTGCTGAGCGCCAGGCCAGCCAGCAACTGTTGCAAGACGCGCTGGCCGCCTTGCCGCCACAGCTCAAACAGCAACTCGACCGCAGCGTCCGCGTGCGCTGGCGCAGCCTGCCCGTGCAGGTGTATGGCCGCGCCGGGCGTTTCAGCGGTATCGAATTGAATGCCGCGTTGCTGCCAGGGTTAAGCGACGGCAGCAGCGCCAATACTCTGACCTCTCGTCCCCATGGCAATGTGCGCCGCGAACTGCTGGCGACCGTGCTGCATGAAATCACCCATCTGTATGACCGCGCGCAGCTCTGGCCACAGGCGAGTCGGCAGCTGCAACGTCAGTGCCGTCAACGTGAGCAGAGCCTGGGAGTCGTTGGCCTGCCGGATCACTGCCGCGGGCAGACGGCGCGGCGCTTTACCTTGAGCGATGATCCGCTGCTGCTCGACCTGGCCGGCTGGGCGCAGCAGGTCGGCCGGCGTGGCGCGCGTGATGAGGAGAACCACCAGGTTGCGCGCAGCCCGGACAGCTACGAGCTGAGCAACTCGCGCGAGTTTCTCGCGGTCAATATGGAGTACTTCCTTCTCGACCCCAGTTACGCCTGCCGCCGGCCTTCGCTGGCGCGCTACCTGAGTGCGCATTTCGCCTGGACACCGGCGACCCAGCAGCCCTGCGCCGAAGGTCTGGCTTACCTGAATGCCGGGCGCGACTTTGCCCGCCAGCCGCTGGGCAGCATCGATCCGCAGCGGGTTTACCAGGTGGATTACTTGCTGGCCGAAGCCAACGACGCGCTGGCCAGTCGCTGGGGCCACAGCATGCTGCGTCTGGTCATCTGCGCGCCCGGCCGGCCGCTGGGGCCGGACTGTCGGCTGGATCTGCAGGAGCATCTGGTGCTGTCCTACCGCGCCTTTGTTGGCGACGTGCAGCTGTCCAGCTGGGATGGCCTGACCGGGGTTTATCCGTCGCGGTTGTTCGTGCTGCCGCTGGCCCAGGTGATCGAGGAGTACACCAAGGTTGAGCTGCGCAGCCTGGCCTCGGTGCCGCTCAAGCTGGACCGCACGCAGCTGGAGCAACTGGTGACCCGCGCTGCCGAGCAGCATTGGAGCTACGACGGCGACTACTGGTTTATCTCCAACAACTGCGCCGTGGAAACCCTCAAGCTGCTGCGCAGCGGCAGCCAGCACCCACGCCTGCATGCGCTCGACAGCATCATGCCCAACGGCCTGCTCGACACCCTGGTGGCCCGCGATCTGGCCGATCGCAGCGTACTGGGCGACCCGGTCGAAGCCCTGCGCCTGGGTTATCGCTTCGATTCGTTCCGCGATCGCTATCAGGCCATGTTCAACGTACTGCAGGCGCAGCTGCCGATTGAGCAGGTGCAGGTTGAGGACTGGCTGGCCCAGCCAGCCGAGCAGCGCCAGCCCTGGTTCGCCCGCGCCGACCTGCGCACCAGCGCGGCGTTGCTGCTGCTCGAACAGGCGGCACTGCGCCGGCAACTGTTATTGGCTCAGGATGAGCTTAAGCGCCGCTACCTCAGCGGCCGCGATGGCGTTGATCCCACGGTGAACAAGGCGGGCGGCGCACTGCAGCAGATCCTCGCCAACAGCGGTTTCCTCAGTCGTCCGGCCGAGCTGCTCGAAGGTGGCTATGGCCTGCCGCAGCGCGCTGAATGGCAGCGCCTGGAAACCGAAAGCCAGGCGCGTCAGCAGCAACTGCGCCAGCTCAGCGACAACCTCGATCAGGAAGTGCGCACCCTGCTGGAGCCGGCTCGTTTGGCCGAGCTACAAGCCACTGAAACCAACCTGACGCAACTGGGCAAGCATCTGCGCGTCCTGCACAAAGCCGGCGGCGGCCTGCAGTTGCCCTAGTCCATGACTTCCTGGTCTTCCTCGGGCAGCTGCGGGTCGAGGTGCAGCCAGGGCAGGCGGCTTTGCACCCAGATATGTCTATCCGCCGGGGCCAGTTCAGGCTGGTCGAGGGTGGCGATGGTGATATCCAGGCTGTCCGGGCTGAGGGTGGTGAACAGCGTCAGGTGCGCGCCGCAGGTTGGGCAGAAGCTGCGCGTGCAACTGGGGGACGAGACATATTCGCGCGCTGTGCCGGCCAGCCAGCGAAAGCTCGCCAGCGGTACGCTGATCCAGGTGGTGACAATGCCGCCGCTGCTGCGCCGGCAGATGGTGCAGTGGCAGTGAGCGATGTCGCGCAGCGGTGCTTCGAACTGATAGCGCAAGGCCCCGCACTGGCAACCGCCTTGATGGGTAGCGGACATAAGGCGTTCTCGTCGTGACGGTCAGGTAAAACAGCCTAATACCGACGTCGACCTTGCGTCACCCCCATGCGGCTGCTCAAGATGGCGGCTTGCGTGTGGCGGGAGGTTGCCGTGCTGGAGTTGTTGTTGGCCTTGTGGCCACTGTTTGCCTTGATCGTCGCCGGGTATTACCTGCGCCGCTGGGCGTTCCCCAATGAGGCGTTCTGGCCGGGTGCCGAGCGGCTGAACTACTTCATTCTGTTCCCCGCGCTGCTGTTCAGCAGCCTGGCCACGGCGCCGTTGGATAATCCGGCGTTGCCGCGTCTGGCGTTGGCGGTACTGCTGGCGCTGGGTATTGCCTGGCTGGCGCTATTGTTGGTGCGGCGTCTGCGCGGTTGGCCGGCGGGGCGCTTTGGCGCGTTCAGCCAAGGGATTCTGCGGTTCAACACCTACCTTGGGCTGGCGGCGGTGGGCAGCCTGTTCGGCCAGGAAGGCCTGACCTTGGCGGCCATCATGCTCGCCCTGATGGTGCCGACGGTGAATGTGCTGTCAGTCTGGTCGCTCACTGCCGAGCGTGGCGTCAGTGCGCGCAGCCTGCTGCTGCCGATCCTGAAGAATCCGCTGATCCTTGCCTGCCTCGGCGGCGCGCTGGTCAACCTCAGTGGCCTCGGCTTGCCGGGCGGCAGTGATCGTCTGCTTAGCCTGCTGGCAGCAGCTAGTTTGCCACTTGGCCTGCTCTGTGTTGGCGCGGCGCTGAAACCCGAGCAGCTGGGCGGTGAAGTGCCGGCGCTGCTTAGCAATAGCCTGCTGCGCCTGTTGGCCATGCCGATGTTGGCTTGGATCGTAGCCTATGGTTTGCAACTGCCGGCTATGGAAAGCACGGTGCTGGTGCTGTTCTTTGCTCTGCCAACCGCCCCCACGGCTTATGTACTGACTCGTCAGTTGGGCGGCGACAGCCAGTTGATGGCCGGCATCATCACCCTGCAAACCCTGCTGGCGGCCGCCAGTTTGCCGCTGTTATTGCTGCTGGTGGCAGGCTGATTAAAGTGCCACGTGAGGTGGTCGACTGACGACCGGTACTTGGTGATGAAGGCAAATTACTGTATTTATATACAGTAATTTGTGGAGTCAACCCATGTCCGTTTCTCTGCCGCCGCGCGGTCGCGGTACCGCCAGTAATCCGCATAACCGCTTTGCCCCGCAGCGCATCATCGCCAGCGATGACGGCTGGTTTCAGGAGGTGCCGCCCAGCCGGGCGACCGAGGTGCGCTGCGAAACCGCGAAAAGTATCATCACCCGCAACCAGTCGCCGGACCTGCCGTTTGACCGCTCGCTCAATCCCTATCGTGGCTGTGAACATGGCTGCATTTATTGCTATGCCCGACCGAGCCACGCCTATTGGGATTTGTCCCCCGGGCTGGATTTCGAAACCAAGCTGATCGCCAAGACCAATGCTGTGGCGCTGCTTGAACAGCAGTTGAGCAAGCCGGGCTATGTCTGCGCGCCGATCAATCTCGGCTCCAATACCGATCCCTACCAGCCGATCGAGCGCCAGCATCTGCTGACGCGCAACAGCCTCAAGGTGCTGCTCGACTACCGTCACCCGGTGACCATTGTCACCAAGGGTTCGCTGATCCTGCGCGACCTCGACTTGCTTAGCGAACTGGCGCAGCAACGCCTGGTGGCGGTGATGATCAGCCTGACTACCCTGGATGACGAACTCAAACGCATCATGGAGCCGCGTGCTGCGGCACCGGCGGCGCGTCTGCGGGCGATTCGTGTGCTGCGCGACAACCGTATCCCGGTCGGCGTGCTGTGTTCGCCGATGATCCCGATGATCAACGATATGGAGTTGGAGCACTTGTTGGCTGCGGCCAAGGATGCCGGCGCGCAGAGCGCCAACTACATGCTGCTGCGCCTGCCGCGTGAAGTCACGCCGCTGTTTGAGGAGTGGCTGCAGGCGCATTACCCGCAGCGTGCCGAGCATGTGCTCAGCCTGATTCGCCAGAGCCGTGGCGGCGCGCTGTATGACAGCCGCTTCGGCCAGCGTTTTCGGGGTGAAGGTGCCTTTGCTGAGTTGCTCGCGCAACGCTTTGCCCTGGCCAGCAAACGCCTGGGCCTGAATCGGCGTGATGGCTTCAACCTCGATTGCACCCGCTTCTGTCCGCCAGGTGGCCAGCTGGCACTGCTTTAGGTTGCCGTCAGAGCCATCGACGGTAACACTTGGCATGTGACTCGCTAGCGGCCTTGGCTGTCGTTTTAGCAGCGTTCATTCAGGCTCACAGAGGTCGTAAACATGCCATACAAGCATCAGTTGATTCCGCTGCAGGGGCGCACTGGCACTGAGAGTGCCGAGGAAGCACTGCAGAATATCGTCGATGGTTTCAAGCGCTTTCGCAGCGAGATCTTTCCGCAGCAGGAAGAGCTGTTCAAGAAGCTGGCCACCGCGCAAAACCCGCTCGCCATGTTTATCACCTGCGCCGACTCGCGTGTGGTGCCCGAGCTGATCACCCAGAGCTCGCCGGGCGACCTGTTCGTCAACCGCAACGTCGGCAACGTGGTGCCGCCTTATGGGCAGATGATGGGTGGTGTTTCTACCGCTATCGAGTACGCGGTGGTGGCGCTGGGTGTGCAGCACATCATCATCTGCGGGCATTCCGACTGCGGCGCGATGAAGGCGGTGCTAGACCCGGCAGGCCTGGAGCGCATGCCCACGGTAAAAGCCTGGCTGCGGCATGCCGAAGTGGCAAAAACCGTGGTGGCGGAAAACTGCGGCTGCGCCGACCACAACACCCTGGGTATCCTCACCGAAGAAAACGTGGTGGCGCAGCTTGATCACCTGCGCACCCACCCGTCGGTGGCTTCACGCCTGGCCTGCGGTCAGCTGTTTATCCACGGCTGGGTGTATGACATCGAAACCAGCGATATCAAGGCCTATGACGCAGAGAAGGGCGAGTTCCGTCTGATCGGCGACGGCCCGCTGCCGATGGCCACGCCACGCGCGCGTTACCTGCCGAGCAACTGATCGGCAACCGCGCGCGGGTGTTTAGGCACTGCTAGCCCGCCGCGCGGGTTTCATCCAGCTGCAGCTCAACCCCGAGCTGCCGCGATAGGCACGGCCAGCGCTGCCAGGCGGCGTCGGTCTGTGGGTTGTGCAGCTGTTCGCGATAGGCCTGCACCGAGTCCAGGGCAAAGCTGGCATCGTCGAGCATGCCGTCGACTGCATGGTGTACGGCCTCATCCAGTTGGTTGGCAAAGGCTTCGCCGATCAGCTGGTGGGCGATCAGATTGGCCACCGTGGTATCCAGTGGGATCAACGGCGCGCCCAGATGGGTGATGTAGCGATCATTCACTTCTTCGACCAGGCGATGAGCCAGATAGGCCTCGTCGAGTAATCCCTCCAGCCCTTCATGGCCGGCCATCAGCGCTGGCGGTTGTAGAAAAAACTGTTCGGCAACCTTGAGCACCGGTTTTATCTGCGCCTCGATTCCCGCTTCCTGAGAAACCTGATGGGCGGCTTGCAGCAGCTCCGGCACCTGCTCGATATAGGCGCTGACAAAACGCTGCAGCACGCCTTGGGTGTCTTCGTTGGGTAGGCGGATGGACGGGTGCAGTTGCCCCAGGTGGGCTTGCATCTGGCTGGCCAGGTGACCCGTGCTGGCTTCGTGTTGGTGCGCACGCTGGATCAATGCGTGCAAAGCGGCGATGTTCATGACTGCTCCTGAAATGAGGACATGGGCGAGAACCTTAGCTGGCTGAGCGCATCGGCTAAGACCCGATTGTCATAATTATTAAACAGTTATGCGAGTCGGCTATATGCCGCACTCGCCGCCCCTGCCTATCCCGCGCCAGCCGCGGTCTCTAGCGCGTGCCTTGCAGTCTGTTGCTCATTTCGGCTTTCGCATTGCCAGGTGCAAGTCCGTGTCTATACTCGAATTCGAAAGGCAGTACCTGATAACTCCGAATCGACTGCGGCATGGACAGTTTTTGCAGGCATTTTCACCGTGAAATGTGCGAAGGCTTAGCCACTGAGCGATTCGGCGGGATAACAAGAAAAATTAAGGGGAACCCGCAATGATGCGACATCCACGAGTCTGGATGGGCCTCCTGTTGTGGTTGGTATTCAGCACGGCGCACGCCAGCTGGGGCGTCAATATGACGCCGGGTGCCACCGAGGTCAGCCGCTCAGTATTTGACTTGCACATGACCATCTTCTGGATTTGCGTCGTGATCGGCGTGATCGTGTTCGGCGCGATGTTCTGGTCGATGCTCGTCCACCGCCGCTCCACCGGCCAGCAGCCCGCGCACTTCCATGAAAGCACCACGGTCGAGATTCTCTGGACGGTCGTGCCGTTAGTGATTTTGGTGCTGATGGCGATACCGGCGACCAAGACCCTGATCGAGATCTACGACTCCAGCGAGTCGGAGCTGGATATCCAGGTCACGGGCTATCAATGGAAATGGCACTACAAATACCTGGGTGAAGACGTCGAGTTCTTCAGCAACCTGACCACCCCCCAAGACCAGATCAATAACAAGGCCACCAAAGGTGAGCATTACCTGCTGGAGGTCGATGAGCCGCTGGTGGTGCCGGTCGGCACCAAGGTGCGCTTTCTGATCACCGCCGCCGATGTAATCCACTCCTGGTGGGTGCCGGCCTTGGCGGTGAAGAAGGATGCCATCCCCGGCTTTATCAACGAATCCTGGACGCGCATCGACGAGCCCGGCATCTACCGTGGCCAGTGCACCGAGCTGTGCGGCAAGGATCACGGCTTTATGCCCGTGGTGGTTGAAGCCAAGTCGAAAGAGGACTACGCCGCCTGGCTCGCCGAGCGCAAGCAATTGGCTGCCGCCGAGAAGGAGCTGACCACTAAAGAGTGGACCATGGAAGAGCTGATGACGCGTGGCGAGAAGGCCTACAACACTGCCTGCGTGGCTTGTCACCAGGCCAATGGTGAAGGGCTGCCGCCGATGTTCCCGGCGTTGAAAGGTTCGGCCATCGCCAAGGGTGAGGCCAAAGGGCATATCGATATCGTGGTCAACGGCAAGCCGGGCACTTCGATGGCCGCCTTTGGCAAGCAACTCTCGGAAGTCGATATCGCCGCGATCATCACCTACGAACGCAATGCCTGGGGCAATGCGGTAGGCGACATGGTCACGCCGAAAGACATCCTCGCGTTCAAACAGGCTCAGGAGTAAGGACATGAGTGCAGTGATCGATCCGGGCCACGCTGGCCACGGTCATGCCGGACATGACCATCACCACGGCCCGGCCAAAGGCCTGATGCGCTGGGTGTTGACCACCAACCACAAAGACATCGGCACCATGTACCTGTGGTTCAGCTTCGCCATGTTCCTGCTGGGCGGCAGCATGGCCATGGTGATTCGTGCCGAGCTGTTCCAGCCGGGCCTGCAGATCGTGCAGCCGGAGTTCTTCAACCAGATGACCACCATGCACGGCCTGATTATGGTCTTCGGCGCGGTGATGCCGGCCTTCGTCGGCCTGGCCAACTGGATGATTCCGCTGATGGTCGGCGCGCCGGATATGGCCTTGCCGCGGATGAACAACTTCAGCTTCTGGCTGCTGCCAGCGGCGTTTGGCATGTTGATCAGCACATTGTTTATGGAGGGCGGCGGCCCTAACTTCGGCTGGACCTTCTATGCGCCGCTGTCGACCACCTACGCGCCGGAGTCGGTGACCTTCTTTATCTTCGCCGTGCACCTGATGGGCATCAGTTCGATCATGGGGGCGATCAACGTGGTCGCCACCATCCTCAACCTGCGCGCCCCCGGCATGACCCTGATGAAGATGCCGCTGTTCGTCTGGACCTGGCTGATCACTGCCTTCCTGCTGATCGCGGTAATGCCGGTACTGGCCGGTTGCGTAACCATGATGCTGATGGACATCCACTTCGGCACCAGCTTCTTCAGTGCCGCCGGTGGCGGGGACCCAGTGCTGTTCCAGCACGTGTTCTGGTTCTTCGGTCACCCCGAGGTGTACATCATGATCCTGCCGGCGTTCGGCGCGGTCAGTGCAATCATCCCGGCCTTCGCCCGTAAGCCGCTATTTGGCTACACCTCGATGGTGTATGCGACGGCGAGCATCGCCTTCCTGTCGTTTATCGTCTGGGCGCACCACATGTTTACCGTCGGCATCCCGCTGACCGGTGAGCTGTTCTTTATGTACGCGACCATGCTGATCGCCGTGCCGACCGGGGTGAAGGTGTTCAACTGGGCCAGCACCATGTGGCGCGGCTCGATGACCTTCGAAACGCCGATGCTGTTCTCGGTGGCCTTCGTCATCCTGTTCACCATCGGCGGTTTCTCCGGCCTGATGCTGGCCATCGCTCCTGCGGACTTCCAGTACCACGACACCTACTTCGTGGTGGCGCATTTCCACTACGTGCTGGTGCCTGGGGCGATCTTCGGCATCTTCGCCTCGGCCTACTACTGGCTGCCGAAGTGGACTGGGCATATGTATGACGAGACCCTCGGCAAGCTGCATTTCTGGATGAGTTTTATCGGTATGAACATGGCGTTCTTCCCGATGCACTTTGTCGGCCTGGCCGGCATGCCGCGGCGTATTCCGGACTACAACATGATGTTCGCCAACTTCAACATGGTCTCGAGCATCGGCGCCTTTATGTTCGGCGCCACCCAGTTGCTCTTCCTGTTTATCGTCATCAAGTGCATCCGTGGCGGCAAACCCGCTGCGGCCAAGCCTTGGGATGGTGCCGAAGGGTTGGAGTGGACAGTGCCGTCGCCAGCGCCTTACCACACCTTCAGCACGCCGCCGGATATGAGTGGCGAGCACGAGCATCGCAAAGGTCTGGCTCATGACTGAGGAGCGTCTGACCCGCCGCCTGGTTATCCACCTGTCACTGGTGGTGGTCGGCATGTTCGGCTTCGGCTTCGCTCTGGTGCCGATTTATGACGTGATGTGCCAGGCCTTTGGCATCAACGGCAAGACCGCTGGTGCCTATGAGGCTGGGCTGCAAAGCACCGATCAATCGCGCCAGGTGCGGGTGCAGTTTCTCGCCACCAACGCCGCCGAGATGGTTTGGGAGTTCGGCCCCGAGGCCGACGAGGTACTGGTGCATCCGGGTGACAGCACGCAGATGCTGTTTGTCGCCTACAACCCCACCGACAAGCCGATGACCGCGCAGGCGATCCCCAGCGTGGCGCCGTCTAAAGCGGCAGCGTATTTCCATAAGACTGAATGCTTTTGCTTTACCCAACAGGTACTGCAGCCCGGCGAACGCATCGAAATGCCGGTGCGGTTTATCGTCGATAGAGACTTACCGGCAGATGTTCGCCACCTGACCCTGGCCTACACCTTGTTTGATATCACCGAGCGCAAGCCGCCGGTGGCACAAGCGACTCCATAAGGAGAACAATAAATGTCGAGTCACGAAAGTCACGAAAGCTATTACGTCCCGGCCCAGAGTAAGTGGCCGATCATCGCCACCCTGGGCATGCTGTTCTCGGTGTACGGCGTAGGCACCTGGTTCAACGATATGAAGGCCGATCGCGCCGACTCCAACGGCCCGCTGATCTTCTTCATCGGCGGCCTGTTTCTCGCCTATATGCTGTTCGGCTGGTTTGGCAATGTGATCAAGGAAAGCCGCTCCGGCATGTACAGCCCGCAGATGGACCGCTCGTTCCGCTGGGGCATGAGCTGGTTTATTTTCTCCGAGGTGATGTTCTTCGCCGCCTTCTTCGGCGTGCTGTTCTATGTGCGCACATGGGCTGGCCCTTGGCTCGGCGGCGAGGGCGACAAAGGAGTGAGCAACATGCTCTGGCCGGGCTTCGAATACACCTGGCCGCTGCTCAATACGCCTGACCCGAAACTCTATCCGGCACCGAGTGGCACTATCAGCGCCTGGGGCTTGCCGCTGATCAACACCATCTTGCTGGTGACATCCAGCTTCACCCTGACCTTCGCCCACCATGCGCTACGCAAGAACCACCGCAAACCGCTGACCCTGTGGCTGGCGCTGACGGTGATTCTCGGCATCGCCTTTTTGGTGCTGCAGGTCGAGGAATATATCCACGCCTACACCGAACTGGGCCTGACCTTGGGTTCGGGCATCTATGGCGCGACCTTCTTTATGCTCACCGGCTTTCACGGTGCCCACGTGACCCTGGGCGCGCTGATGCTGAGCATCATGTTGATTCGGGTTATCCGCGGCCATTTCAGCCCCGAGCAGCATTTTGGCTTCGAGGCGGCAGCCTGGTATTGGCACTTTGTCGATGTGGTGTGGATTGGTCTGTTCGTCTTCGTTTATGTGATTTAACGGCATCACCAGGTGACTTGGGAAACCAGTTGGCCGCTATAGAAGCCCCAGGCAATAAGGGCAACGGTTAGCGCGGTAAGGGTCACGCGCACAGTCAGCGCGTTGACCACCCGGGAGGTTTTACCTTCGTCCTTGACCAGAAAGAACAGGCCACTGAATAGGCTGACCAGAGTAGCCAGTAGTAACAGGACGATCGCGGCTTTGAGCATGCGTGACTCCCAAGCGGAACTTCGGGGGAAGGGAAATGCGCTTCAGCTGCAGTATAGCCAGCTTGTACAGGGCTTTAGGGAGGTCGCTATGAGCGCCTTCCGTCCTGGCTGGCTGCCTAGCGTACTGGTGCTGCTGCTATTTCCCTGCCTGGTCGCCCTGGGCTTCTGGCAGTTGGCACGGGCCGAAGAAAAGCGCGAGCTGTTGGCCGCGCATCAAGCCCAGCAACTGGCCGCACCAATCAGCATCGCTGAGCTGGAACGCCACCCCAACCCGGCTTACAAACGCGTGCAGCTGCAGGGCTTCTTCGATGCGCGGCATACCCTGCTGCTGGACAACCGCACCCGCGACGGCAAGGTTGGCGTGGAAGTGCTGCAACCCTTCTATGACCAAACCAGCGGCCTCTGGCTGTTGCTCAATCGCGGCTGGCTGCCTTGGCCGGACCGTCGCATCAGTCCAACCTTCGCCACCCCGGATACGCCGCTGCGCCTGCAGGCCACGGTGTATGTGCCGCTGGGTGAGGCCTTTCAGCTGCAGGGTGCGCAACCGACTGCAGGCTGGCCGCAGGTGGTCAGCGAGGTCAAGCCGGATGACCTGTGGCAGCAACTGGGGCGTGGTGGCCTGAGCTATGAAGTGCGCCTCGAGCCGGGTCCTGCGTCATTTCAAAGCGATTGGCCGGTTATCGCCATGAGCCCCGACAAACACCTTGGCTATGCCGTGCAATGGTTCGCCCTGGCGGCTGCCTTGCTCTGCCTGTTTATCTATTTAGGTCTATCTAACGCGCGGGAGACTCGTCATGAACCCAGCCATCGCCCTGCCTGAAGTGTCACCCAGCCAGCGTCGCCGTGGGCGGCTGCAACTGATCCTGATTCTGGCCGTGGTTATCGGCCCGATGATCCTCGCCAGTGCCATGTATCAGTGGCGTTTCTGGGTGCCGGAAACCCGCAGCTACCACGGTGAGCTGATCGGCACCGGGCAGACTCGCGCCGACCTCGGCGTGGTCGGTGCCGATGAGCAGCGCTGGCAACTGCTGGTGACCGTACCGGATGTCTGCGATACCGCCTGCAAAGAACTGGTGTTTCTCGCCCGCCAGGTGCATATCGGCCTAAACCGTGATGTCGCCCGCGCCGCCCATGGCTTGGCCAGTGCCCAGCCCATCGCTGGCGACTATGACGCCCAGCTACGCCGCGAATACCCGCAGCTGGCGCGTTATCAACTGCAGCTGGAGGCCTACGGAAAAACCGCCGGCTCCACCTCCGGCGCGCAGCTGTGGATCGTCGATCCGCGCGGCAATCTGGTGCTGCGTTATGACGCCACCAGCAAGGGCAAGGAGATTCTCAACGACCTGCGGCACCTGCTGAAAATCTCGCAAATTGGTTAATGCTGCCCACGGCTAAGGACTGATGATGAGCAAGCCCGGTTACCGTTTTGCCCTGTTCGCCACTGCGCTGGCGGTCGTGGTGGTGCTGCTCGGTGCCTATACCCGCTTGACCCACGCCGGCCTCGGTTGTCCGGACTGGCCGGGCTGCTACGGCTTTATCGGCGTGCCGATGAGCGAGCATAAACAGACCCTGGCCGAGGCGCGTTTTCCGGAAGCCCCGGTCGAAGTCGCCAAGGGCTGGTACGAGATGATCCACCGCTATTTTGCCGGCGCCCTGGGTTTGGTGATTCTCGGCTTGGCGGTACAGGCGCTGCGCCGCCGTGGCGAGGTGGATCAGCCACTCAAACTGCCGCTGTTTTTGCTGGGCCTGGTGACGCTGCAGGCAGCCTTCGGCATGTGGACGGTGACCCTGAAACTCTGGCCACAAGTCGTTACCGCGCACCTGCTTGGCGGCTTTGCCACCCTTAGCCTGTTGTTTCTTCTAACGCTGCGGCTATCCGGTAAGGCGGCCGCCTTGGCCAATCTTCCCGCGCGACTGCGCAGCCTTGCGGCGCTTGGTTTGCTGCTGGTTGTTGGGCAGATCGCCCTCGGTGGCTGGGTCAGCAGCAACTATGCGGCAGTGGCCTGCGTCGATCTGCCGACCTGTCATGGCGAATGGTGGCCGGCGATGGACTTCGCCAACGGCTTTCACCTGACCCAGCATATCGGCCCCAATTACCTCGGTGGCCAGCTCGACAGTGACGCACGCACCGCCATTCATATGACCCACCGCATTGGCGCACTGCTGGTGACCCTGGTGCTGCTGCTGTTGGCCTGGCAACTCAAGCGCCATGGCCTGGCGCGGTTGGCCGGGCTGCTGGTGCTGGCGCTGACTGTGCAGATCAGTTTGGGCATCAGCAACGTGGTATTCCATTTGCCGCTGCTGGTGGCGGTAGCGCATAACCTCGGTGGCGCGGCGCTGCTGCTAACCCTGGTGCTGATCAATTATCGGCTGCGCAGCCGCGTACGGCTGGCATCCCCGGTGACAAGCGCGCAGGCTGGTTTCGCCGCGCTGCCCGGCAAATAACAAGAACAATCGAGGAGAGACCCTATGGCTACTCTAGCGCGCGAACATCAAGCCCACGCCAGCTGGCGCGACTACCTGGAGCTGACCAAGCCGCGGGTGGTGGTGCTGATGCTGATCACCTCCTTGGTCGGCATGTTCCTCGCCACCCGTGCGGGCGTGGCTTGGCAGGTGTTGATCTTCGGCAACCTGGGTATCGGCCTGTGTGCGGGGGCCGCCGCAGCGGTCAATCATGTGGTCGATCGGCGCATCGATTCGATTATGGCGCGTACCCACAAACGACCCGTGACGGCCGGGCGTTTGTCGCCGACTGCGGCGCTAGGCTTTGCTCTGTTGCTGGCGGTAGCCGGAATGGCCCTGCTGCTGACCTTTACCAACGAGCTGGCGGCCTGGCTGACTCTGGCTTCCCTGCTCGGTTACGCGGTGCTCTACACCGGCTTCCTCAAGCGCGCTACGCCGCAGAACATTGTGATCGGCGGGCTGGCTGGCGCAGCGCCACCGCTGCTCGGCTGGGTCGCGGTTACCGGGCATATCAGCGCCGAACCGCTGCTGCTGGTGCTGATCATCTTCGCCTGGACGCCACCGCACTTCTGGGCCCTGGCCATCCACCGCAAGGAGGAATACGCCAAGGCCGATATCCCCATGCTGCCGGTGACCCACGGCGAGCACTACACCAAGGTGCATATCCTGCTGTACACCCTGGTGATGTTTGCCGTGACCCTGCTGCCTTACGCAATCCATATGAGCGGACTGCTCTATCTCGCCTGCGCCGTGCTGCTGGGCGGGCGCTTTCTGTACTGGGCGGTGGTGCTGTACCGTGACAGCAAACCGCATGCTGCGATCAGCACCTTCAAGTACAGCATCTGGTATCTTTTCGCGCTGTTTATCGCCCTGCTGGTCGACCACTATCTGCTGTTAAACCTGTAATCGTTGGTGCCATGACCCGAACCCAGATCACCGTTTTTGTTCTCGTTGCCATCGTCGCCCTGGTGCTGGGCCTGACCGTCAACAAGGTGCTGACCAGCAAGGGCCAGGGTGACCCCACCGTTCTGCTCGATGCCGGCATCGTGCTGCTGCCACAAAGCCGCAGCCTACCGGAGTTGAACCTGACCAATCAGGATGGCCAGACAGTGGCGGTCGATCAGCTCAAGGATCAGTGGAGCCTGCTGTTCTTCGGCTACACCTTCTGCCCGGATATCTGTCCGGCCACCCTTGCCCAGCTGCGCCAGCTGCAGGGCCAGCTACCGCCGGAAACCCTGGCCAAGTTGCGTATCGTGCTGGTCACGGTTGACCCCAATCGCGACACGCCGGAGCAGTTGAAGAAGTACCTGGATTATTTCGACGCCGGCTTTATCGGCCTGACTGGCGAGCAGGCGACTCTGCAGAAGCTCGCCAACGGCGTAAGCATTCCGTATATCCCGGCTGATACCAGCAAGGAAAACTACACCGTCGATCACAGCGGCAACCTGGTGATCATCGGCCCGGACGGCAAGCAGCGCGGCTTTATCCGCGCACCGATCAACAACGCCAAGCTGGCCGCGCAGCTGCCCGGCCTGCTTGAGCGCCCCTAAGAACCTGTTTAATGTCTGCTGCGCGTCGGCCCTGCTGCGTTAAAAACAGGCTCGGAATGCTCATTTACACCAGTAAACTCCGCTTCCTCGCCTGTTTTTGCCTTGCATGACTCTAGCTCGCGAGACTTTAAACAAGTTCTGACGCGCTATTTGGCGAATAGCTGGCTGATGTCCTTGAACGCCTTGAATTCCAGGGCGTTGCCGCACGGGTCGAGCATGAACAACGTGGCCTGCTCGCCGACCTGGCCGGCGAAGCGCACATAAGGCTCGATCACGAATTGCGTGCCCTTGGCCTGTAGCCGCGCCGCCAATACCTGCCAATCATCCCAGCCCAACACCACACCGAAATGCGGTACCGGCACGTCGTGGCCGTCCACCGGGTTGCTGTGCGCTGCTTCCTGATAGGCCATCTTCGGCGCCTGGTGGATCACCAGTTGGTGGCCGAAGAAGTCGAAATCCACCCAGTGCGCACTGCTGCGACCCTCCGCGCAGCCGAACACCTCGCCATAGAAATGCCTTGCGGCAGCCAGGTCGTAGACGGGAATAGCCAGGTGAAAGGGTGCGAGAGCCATGCTGAGATTCCTTGAAAGGGCGGTCTGCAGATTCTCAGCAACAGCGATTCTGATTAAAAGCGAATATCCTTGCTCGCAAGCACAAACAAAATTGATCAGTCGAGGCGTCGATGCTGCGCGAATTGAAAACCTTTGTAGCGGTGGCGCGGCATGGCACCTTCGCTGCGGCTGGCCAGCAGGTCGGTTTGACTCAGTCTGCGGTGAGCGCGCAGATGCGTGTGCTGGAGCAGGGCCTGGGTGTGAGACTGTTCGAGCGTAGCGGGCGTTCGGCGGTGCTCAACGCTGCCGGCCGACATGCCTTGCCATTGGCGGAACAGATGCTTGGGCTGTATGCGCAGATGGCCCTGCCGACCAGCGCGGCCGAGTGGCAGGGTGAGCTCAAGGTCGGCGCGATTGCCACCCTGCAGACCGGTTTGCTGCCCGAGGCCTTGCCGCGATTTCGTGCAGCCGCGCCACGCGTCGAGCTGAAGCTGGTGCCGGGGGTGTCGCTGAACTTGTTGAGTCAGATCGATGCCGGCGAGCTGGACCTGGCGCTGCTGATCAAGCCGCCGTTTGAGCTGCCCAAGGAGCTGTTGCAGATCAGCCTGGCGCGCGAGCCGTTTGTGCTGATCACCCCGCTCGGCGTGACGGGGGATGATCCGCTGCAGATCCTCGCCGAGCATCCTTTCGTGCGTTACGACCGGCGCTCGTTTGGCGGGCGACGGGTCAACCAGTTCCTCCGCGAGCAGCGCCTGACTGTGCACGAAGCGCTGGAGCTGGATGAGCTGGAGGCCATCGTACGCATGGTCGAGTGCGGGCTTGGTGTGTCGCTGATTCCGCGTGCAGGTCTGTGGCTGCAGCGGCCAACCCAGTTGCGGGTGATCGAGCTGGGCGAGCTGACTTTCCACCGCGAGCTGGTGGCGATATTGCGCCGCGCTCAGCGTCAGCCGGCTCTGGACTGCCTGCTGAACTGTCTGCGCGAGGCCGCCTTAAACGACAAACCCCGCACGGGGCGGGGTTTGGCAGAGGTGGCAGCTAACGCCGGTGCATAGAATCTGTTTCGGAGCTCGCGAGCTAGAGCCAAACAAGGCGAAAGCGGTTGAGGAAGCGCAGTTTACGAGCGGTAAATGAGCATTCCGAAGCCGTTTTCAACGCAGTTTGGCCGACGCGCAGCAGATCCGAGGCAGGTTCTTAGAACGCCGGAACTACAGCGCCCTGATACTTCTCAGCGATAAAGGCTTTCACTTCGGCGCTGTTCAGCGCCTTGGCCAGTTTCTGCAGGGCCGCGTTGTTCTTGTTGTCGGCACGCGCAACCAGGATGTTGACGTACGGCGAGTCGTTACCTTCGATGATCAGCGCATCCTTGGTCGGGTTGAGCTTGGCTTCCAGGGCGTAGTTGGTGTTGATCAGCGCCAGGTCGACCTGGGTCAGCACGCGCGGCAGGGTGGCCGCTTCCAGTTCACGCACCTTGATGGTTTTCGGGTTCTCGACGATGTCTTTCGGCGTGGCGAGGATGCCGGCTTCCGGCTTGAGGGTGATAAGCCCGGCCTTTTGCAGCAGCAGCAGGGCACGGCCGCCGTTGGTGGCGTCGTTAGGGATCACCACGTTGGCGCCTTGCGGCAGGTCGGCGAGGGTTTTGTGCTGGCTGGAGTAGGCGCCGAAGGGCTCGACGTGCACGCCGGCAACGCTGACCAGCTCGGTGCCACGGCTCTTGTTGAATTCATCCAGGTACGGCTGGTGCTGGAAGAAGTTGGCATCCAGGCGCTGTTCGGCAACTTGCACGTTCGGCTGCACGTAGTCGGTGAAGACCTTGATGTTCAGCTCAACGCCTTCTTTGGCCAGGGCCGGCTTAACGAACTCGAGGATTTCCGCGTGCGGTACGGCAGTGGCCGCGACGCTTAGGCTTTCGGCCTGGGCAGAAAAAGCTGCCAGGGCAGCGAATGCAGCGATCAGTTTTTTCATCGTAAAGCTCCTTGTGGGATGTGCGCGGAGGCCGGCAGGTAACCGGTATCCCGCTGTCTTGTGCGCCCCGTGGGGCACGCTATTTTCTGGAAAAGTGCACCACCAGCTTGTCGCCGACGGTTTGTAGAATCTGTACCAGCACCAGCAGGAGGATCACCGTCACCGCCATCACGTCCGGCTGATAACGCTGATAGCCGTAACGCACGGCCAGGTCGCCGAGGCCGCCGCCGCCAATCAGGCCGCTCATGGCGGTGTAGGACACCAAGGTGATCGCCGTTACGGTGATGGCTGCGATGATCCCAGGCAACGCCTCGGGCAGCAGGGCGTTGACCACGATCTGCCGGGTGGTCGCGCCCATGGCCTGGGTCGCTTCGATAATGCCGCGGTCGACTTCACGCAGCGCGGTTTCCACCAGGCGCGCGAAGAACGGCGTGGCCCCGACTACCAGCGGCGGGATGGCCCCGGCGACGCCCAGCGAGGTGCCGGTAACGATCACCGTGAAGGGGATCATCACGATCAGCAGGATCACGAACGGCACCGAGCGCAGGATATTCACCAGCAGCGACAGGAAGCCGTAGAAGGCCTTCTGTTCGAACATCTGCCGCGGGCTGGTGAGAAACAGCAGCACGCCCAGCGGCAGGCCGAGCAGCACGGTAAACAGCATGGAGCCGCCGAGCATGCTCAGGGTGTCCAGGCTGGCGTAGCCAATTTCCGCCCAATCAACGTTGGGTAGCAGGCGAGTCAGTAAGGCTTCCATTAGCGCAGCACCTCCAGATGCACGTCGGCAGCGGCAAAGCGCGCCAGCGCGGCGTCCAGATCGCCGCCGGTCAGGGCCAGGGTCAGCTGGCCGTAGGGGGTGTCCTTGATGCGGTCGATACGCCCGGCGAGGATGCTGTAATCCACCCCGGTCTCCCGCGCCACGGTACCCAGCAGCGGCGCGTAGGTGGCCTCGCCCTGGAAGGTCAGGCGCAGGATACGTCCGGCGACATGGGCAAAGTCGTCACGCTGTTCGTTCTCGTCGATCTGCTCGGCTTCCTGCACGAAGCGCTTGGTGGTGGCGTGCTGCGGGTGCAGAAACACCTCGGCCACCGGGCCGGATTCGACAATTACCCCGGCATCCATCACCGCTACGCGGTCGCAAACGCGGCGGATCACGTCCATCTCGTGGGTGATCAGCACGATGGTCAGGTTTAGCTCGCGGTTGATCTCGGCCAGTAGCTGCAACACCGAGGCGGTGGTCTGCGGATCAAGGGCGCTGGTGGCCTCGTCACACAGCAGAATCTTCGGCTCGGTGGCCAGGGCGCGGGCGATACCGACGCGCTGTTTCTGCCCGCCGGAGAGCTGCGCCGGGTATTTGTTGGCGTGATCCTGCAGGCCAACCCGGGCCAGCAACTTGGTGACGCGGGCATTGATCGCGCTGCGCGGCAGCTCGCCGGCCAGCTTCAGCGGCAGAGCGACGTTGTCGGCGACGGTTTTCGACGAGAGCAGATTGAAGTGCTGGAAGATCATTCCGACCTGTTGGCGGAAGCGCCGCAGACCGCTGGCGTCGAGTGCGGTGACATCTTCGCCGTCGATCTCGATACGCCCGCCGGAAGGCTGCTCCAGGCGGTTGATCAGACGCAGCAGGGTGCTTTTGCCGGCGCCGGAGTGACCGATGATGCCGAACACTTCGCCCCGGGCAATCTGCAGATCGCTCGGTTGCAACGCGGGGATGTCCTGACCACTGACGCGATACGCCTTGTGGACCTGATGAAAGTTGATCACGGGATAAACCTTTTGGGTTTTTCGGGCTGCCGGGTAGGCCGAAACGGCGGCTAGTCTACCCGGCGCTGTTTAGGCCGCAAAAATCTTTGTAGACCTATGGTTATAGCTAAATTGCATTAGATGCCTGGCCGCTCTCGGCAGTGTAGCCAGCGCCAATGCAAACGACCGGGCAAGCCCGGTCGTTATGCTGCCCAAGCCGTCTCAGCGCTTGGGCGTGAGCACCAGCTGCGGCACCTGAGCGGGCTTGATCACCTGGCTCATGCGCGGGCTGAAACTCGGGTCGAGGCGCTTGATCCGCGCATTGAGCAGGGACGCGACCCAAGGGAAATCCTTGGCCTGGCGTACTTCGATACGCACCGCGCAATTGAACGCGACCATATCTGCCGCGACGCCGTCGAGCAGGCTGCGCAGGCGCTCGTTGTCCTGGTTATCCAGCATCGGCATGCCGATCACGCTGTTGGCGGCGGCTGGGTCGATCAGCTGGGCCTGCGGCTTGGCCGGTGCAGGCGCTTCGGCTGGCGGGGTAGTCGGCAGCTGAGTCGCTTGAATCGCGGCGGCCTGGCGTTCGGCAGCCAGACGCAGCTGGCGAGCCTGCTCGAGGCGGGCGGCTTCGGCGCGTGCGGCCGCCTGTGCGCTGGCCTGGCGCTGCTGTTCTGCGGCGGCCAGTTCGGCTTCACGGGCCTGGGCGATTGCACCATCCAGACCGGTGGTCAGTGCCGGTGCCTGCGGCATCAGGCTGCGGGCGCGGCTAAGGGCCTTGGTGGCGTTATCCAGATCACCAGCCTGCAGGGCTTTCTGGCCCTGTTGCAGATGCGCTTCGGCGAGCTGGCGCTGGTATTGCTCCAGGCGCGTATCGCCGGCGGCGCGTTGCTGCAGGCTGCCGAGCTGGCTTTCGGCGCCGCTCAGGTCGCCACTGGCAAGGCTCTGGTCGAGCTGGCGAAAGGCGCTAACCAGATCATCCACCGGCAGGTTGGCCGGCTGCTGTGGCGCGCTTTGGCAGCCGGCCAGTAGCAGAACCAGAATCAGGGGAAATCCACGGAAAACGAACGATTTCATTACTGCGCGTCTCGAATTGTGCAAAAAACGCGCAAGTCTACACTGCGCTGCTTGGCATCACCAACCTTTCAGAACCTGCTCACGATCTGCTGCGCGTCGGCCCTACTGCGTTAAAAACAGGCTCGTATGGCTCTAGCTCGCGAGATCGTGAGCAGGTTCTTAGGCTGTGCGTCTGGGTAGGGCAAAACTCAGTAAAAACAGGGTTGCCGCGCTGACCACGATGGATGGGCCGGCCGGAGTGTCCTGAAACCACGACAGGCTTAGCCCGCCGCATACCGCGACGATGCCCAGCAGGCTGGCACCGAAGGCCATCTGCTCCGGGGTGCGCGCATGGCGCTGGGCGGCAGCGGCGGGAATGATCAGCAGTGAGGTGATTAGCAGCACGCCGACGATCTTCATCGCCACGGCGATCACCACGGCGATCAGCAGCATCAGGCTCAGGCGAATCGTCGCCACCGGCAGGCCTTCGACCTTGGCCAACTCTTCGTGCACGGTAATCGCCAGCAGCGGCCGCCACAGCAGCGCCAACAGCACCAGCACCAGGGCGCTGCCGCCGATGATCCAGGCGAGATCAGTGGGGCCCACTGCCAGCAGGTCGCCGAACAGATAGCCCATCAGGTCGATGCGCACATCTTGCATAAAACTCAGCACTACCAGGCCCAGCGACAGGGTGCTGTGGGCGAGGATGCCAAGCAGGGTGTCCGAGGCCAGCGGCTGGCGACTTTGCAGGGTGACCAGCAGCACCGCCAGGAGCACGCAGCCGACGGTTACCGCCAGGGTCGGGCTGACGTCGAGCATCAGACCCAGGGCGACGCCGAGCAGTGCGGCATGCGACAGGGTGTCGCCGAAATAGGCCATGCGCCGCCACACCACAAAGGAACCCAGCGGGCCGGCGACCAGCGCCAGGGCGAGGCCGGCGAGCAGGGCATTGAGCAGAAAATCAGCCATGCTTGCAGTCATCTCCGTGGATATGCGGTTTTACCGGGCCTTTGATGCTTAGACCGGTAGGCGTTTCGGTAACTACAGCGCCGTGCAGGTCGTGCTCATGGTCATGGTGGTGGGTGTAGACGGCCAGGCTCTTGGCGTCCTCGCCGAATAGCTCGACAAAGGCCGGATCGAAACTGACCTGCTCTGGATGGCCGGAACAGCAGACGTGCCGGTTGAGGCAGACCACCTGATCGGTGGTGCTCATCACCAGATGCAGATCGTGGGACACCATCAGCACGCCACAGCCATGGCGGTCACGCAGCTGGGTGATCAGGCGGTACAGCTCGGCCTGGCCGGCGACATCGACACCCTGCACCGGTTCATCCAGCACCAGCAGTTCCGGCTCGCGCAGCAGGGCGCGGGCCAGCAGCACGCGCTGCAGCTCTCCGCCGGAAATGCTTTGCAGCGGGCTGTCGATCACCTGTTCGGCGCCCACTTCAGCCAGCGCAGACTGCACATGGCTGCGTGTCACGCCCGGCACCAGCCGCAGAAAACGCAGCACCGAGAGCGGCAACGTGGCATCGACATGCAGCTTCTGCGGCATATAGCCGACGCGCAGCTTGGGCTTGCGCCAGACGCTACCAGTGTCGGGCTTAAGCAGGCCAAGCACGACGCGCACCAGGGTGGTTTTGCCGGCGCCGTTGGGGCCGATCAGGGTGACGATTTCTCCAGGCTTCACGCTGAGCTGCACATCCTGCAGCACGCTCTGCCCGGCGAAGGTCACACCGACCCCGGCTAGGCGGATCAGGGCGTCGCTCATGCGGGCTCCCGGCAGCCTGCGCAGAGGCCGACTACTTCCACCGTCTGGCTTTCCACGGCGAAGCCGACACCGGCTGCGCTGCTGATGATGGCGTCGCTGATCGTCGCCTGCTCCAGTTCGATGGCCGCATGGCAGCCCCGGCAGATCAGGAACTGGCCCTGGTGGGCGTGCTCCGGATGGCTGCAGCCGACAAAGGCGTTAAGCGAGGCGATGCGGTGCACCAGGCCGTTTTCCAGGAGGAAATCCAGGGCGCGGTATACCGTCGGCGGGGCGGCGCGGCGGCCGTCTTCATCGCTCAATACGCCGAGGATGTCGTAGGCGCCCAGCGGCTTGTGGCTGGCCCAGACCAGCTCCAGCACGCGTTTGCGCAAGGTGGTCAGGCGCAGCCCCTGGCGCGTGCAGATGCTTTCCGCCTCGGCCAGGGCATGGCTGACGCAATGAGAATGGTCGTGTGGGCGTGAAGCCAGGGGCGCTTGAGTCATGGGCAACGACGAATAAGGTGAGAGACGTTATTATATTACCCGTTCCTTCCCGTTTGAGTGCTCCCCGTGTTGCGTCTTTTTCCGGCTTTTGCCCTGTTGTTTATCACTTTTCCCCTGAGTTTCGCGGCCCAGGCCGATGTGCGCGTGCTGACCAGCATCAAGCCGCTGCAGCTGATTGCCGCTGCCGTGCAGGATGGCGTCGGCCAGCCGGATGTACTGCTGCCGCCGGGCGCTTCACCACACCACTACGCGCTGCGCCCCTCCGATGTGCGCAGCGTGCGCGAAGCCGACTTGCTGTACTGGATCGGCCCGGACCTGGAAAGCTTTCTGCCGCGCGTGCTGGCCGGCCGCGACAAGCCGAGCGTGGCCGTGCAGGATTTGCCGGGTATGTACCTGCGCCATTTTGGCGATAGCTCTGAGCAACACGCCGAGCATCAGGATGATCACGCAGATCACGCAGATCACGCAGATCACGCCGACGCCGACGCCGACGCCGACCAGCATGACCACGCGCATCGCCCCGGCAGCCTGGATGCGCACCTCTGGCTGCTGCCGGCCAATGCTCGGGTGATTGCAGGCAAGATCGCCACCGACCTGGCGCTGGCCGACCCCGCCAATGCCGCGCGTTATCAGGCCAATGCCCAGGCATTCGGCGAGCGTCTGGATGCTCTGGATCAACGCCTGAAAACCCGCCTGAACGGCCTGGCTGGCAAGCCCTACTTCGTTTTCCACGAAGCCTACGACTACTTCGAGGCCGCCTACGGCCTTAAGCACGCCGGCGTGTTCAGCGTGCTCGGTGAGGTGCAACCGGGTGCCCAGCATGTTGCCGCCATGCGCGAGCGCTTGCAGCAGGCCGGCCCGAGTTGTGTATTCAGCGAACCGCCGTTCCGCCCGCGCCTGGCGCAAACCCTGACCGCCGGCCTGCCGGTCACCTTGGCTGAGCTGGACGCCATGGGCGGCGCCTTGCCAGTGGATGCAAAGGGCTATGAAGCCTTGCTGGAAAACATGGCGGGCGAATTGGCGGGATGTCTCGAGGCGCTGTAATCAGCGCTCGGGGCTAAGAATCTGCCTACGATCTCGCGAGCTAGAGCCATGCAAGGCAAAAACAGGCGAGGAAGCGGAGTGTACGAGCTGTACATGAGCATTCCGAGCCTGTTTTTAACGCAGCAGGGCCGACGCGCAGCAGATCGTAGACAGGTTCTAGAAGGCGAACGGCAGCGCTAGATCCACCTGCTGGCGCTGTGCCAGGCGCCGCTGGAATTCCGCGGGGTCATGGATCAGCACTTCCTGGCCGGCGAAGGATTCGGCGGCAATCAGGCGAGATAGCCAGAAGCGCACGCAAGCGATGCGCAGCATGGCCGGCCACAGCTCGGCTTCTGCCGCCGTAAAGGGCCGCAAACCTGCGTAGGCACCCAGCAGCGCTTGCGCGCGTTTGCTGTCGAGGCTGCCGTCTGCGCCAGAGCACCAGTCGTTCAGGGCAATCGCCAGGTCGTAGAGCATCGGCCCCGAGCAGGCGTTGTAAAAGTCGATCACCCCGGCCAGGTGGTTGCCGTCGAACAGCACGTTGTCGCGGAACAGGTCGGCATGCAGGTTGGCCTGCGGCAAGGTGAGGATGCGCGGTTTGAGCGTGTGAATTTCTGCCAGCGCGTCGCGCAGCAGCGGCAACTGCTCATCGGGCAGCTGCAAGGCCAGGCTCGGCCCTTCGGCGAGCATCCAGTCCAGACCCCGATCACTTTTGCGCGGCAGCGGCTGATTGCGCGTGGCTAGGTGAATGCGCGCCAGCAGTGCACCGACTTCCTGACAGTGATGCGGATTAGCCTCGTGCACATGTTTGCCGGCCAGGCGCGGCTGTAGCAGCGCCGGCTTTTCCGCCAGGCTGCGCAGCGCCTCACCGCTGGCCGTTCGCAGGGCATAGGGCACCGGCAGGCCGGCGTCGTGCAGCACGTCGAGCAGTTCAATAAAGAACGGCAAGTCGGCGCTCGGGCCGCGCTCGATTAGGGTCAGAACGAATTCGCCCTGCTCCAGGCTAACGAAGAAATTGCTGTTCTCGCTGCCCGCAGCAATGCCCTGGAAGTCGCGCAAGCGACCCAGGCCATAGGGGGCGAGAAACTCCTCGAGCTCGTGGCGCTCAAGCGGGGTAAACACCGACATTGCAGAACTGCCTTCTTACCAGCTGAAAATTTCCCAGGCCGGAATCAACATATCCGGGCTGTCCGAACGGACGAAGTTGCCATCGCTGCCATCGGCGCGTACCAGGAAGTACGGTTTGCCGCCTTTAGGGATGACCTTGACCGCGTAGAGAAAACCGTTGACCCGGTATTCATGGATGGTCTTGTCGCCGTCCTGGCGAATGGTTACATCCGGATCGGCCGAAACCGGGTCTTCGGCGTGGGCGATCAGGGTGGTGAATGCCAGCAGGCTGGCGAGCAACAGGCGATTGAGTGCGCGCATGATAACCTTGTCCCTTTGATTCCAATGGTGCGGCCATTCTACCGCCGCCCCCGCCGAAAAGGTTGATCCTGCTCATGAGCCAAGCCCCTCTCGTTCTGGTTGACGGTTCTTCTTACCTTTACCGAGCCTTCCACGCGCTGCCGCCGCTGACCACCTCCAAGGGCTTGCCCACCGGCGCGGTCAAGGGCGTGCTGAACATGCTTAAGAGCCTGCGCAAGCAGTACCCGAAAAGCCCGTTTGCTGTGGTGTTCGACGCCAAGGGCGGGACTTTCCGCGATGAAATGTTCGCCGAGTACAAGGCCAATCGCCCGTCGATGCCGGATGAGTTGCGCGTGCAGGTCGAGCCGCTGCATGCCAGCGTCAAGGCCATGGGCTACCCGCTGCTGTGCGTCGAGGGCGTTGAGGCCGATGATGTGATCGGCACCCTGGCCCGCCAGTGCGCAGCCGAGGGCCGCGACGTGGTGATCTCCACCGGCGACAAGGACATGGCCCAGCTGGTCTGCCCGCACGTTACGCTGGTCAACACCATGACCGGTAGCGTCTACGACATCGATGGCGTGAAAGCGAAATTCGGTGTCGGTCCTGAGCTGATCATCGATTACTTGGCGCTGATGGGCGACAAGGTCGACAACATTCCCGGCGTGCCGGGCGTGGGCGAAAAGACTGCGCTGGGCCTGCTGGTCGGGGTCGGTGGCGGTCTGGATGTGCTCTACGCCAACCTCGATAAAGTCCCGGAACTGCCGATTCGTGGGGCCAAGACCCTGCCGGCCAAGCTCGCCGAACACCGCGATATGGCCTACCTGTCCTATGCGCTGGCGACCATCAAATTGGATGTGCCGCTGAACATCGCCATCGACTCGCTGCACCCAGGCGAGATGGATGTCCCTGCACTGGTCGACTTGTACGCCGAGCTGGAATTCAAAACCTGGCGTGATGAACTGCTGCGCAGCAATCCGGCCCCGGCGGTCAAGGCCCCGGTCGCAGCGCCTGCCGATGACCTGTTTGCTCTGGCCCCTAGCGCCAGTGCTGTCGCTGTAGTCGCGCCAGCTCCAGCGGCCGCTGATGCACCGAATGCCGACGCGGTAGTTAGCGAATTGCCAGCCGCGACAGCCCTGGGTGATTACCAGTGCGTGCTGACGCAGGCGCAGTTCGACGTCTGGCTGGAGAAATTGCGCAATGCCGAGCTGATCGCCTTCGATACCGAGACCACCGGCCTGGATGCACAAAAGGCCCAGTTGGTCGGCCTGTCCTTTGCGGTCAAGGCCGGCGAAGCGGCGTATATCCCGGTCGCGCATTCCTATATGGGTGTGCCGACCCAACTGGATCGCGATGCGGTACTCAAGGCGCTGAAGCCGATTCTCGAAGACCCGAACAAAGCCAAGGTCGGTCAGCACGCCAAGTACGACATCAATATCCTCGCCAATGCCAGCACGCCCATCGAGGTGCAGGGCGTGGCCTTCGACACCATGCTCGAATCCTATGTGCTGGACTCCACCGCCACCCGTCACGATATGGACAGCCTGGCGCTCAAGTACCTGGATCACAGCAACATTCGTTTCGAGGATATCGCCGGCAAAGGCGCCAAGCAGCTGACCTTCGACCAGATTGACCTGGCCCAGGCCGCGCCCTATGCCGCCGAGGATGCCGATGTGACCCTGCGTCTGCACCAGCACCTGTGGGCCAAACTGTCGGCCGAGCCGAGCCTGGCCAAGGTGCTGCAGGAAATCGAAATGCCGCTGGTGCCGGTGCTGGCGCGCATCGAGCGCCAGGGTGCGCTGGTGGATGCCAAGCTGCTCGGCCTGCAAAGCAACGAGCTGGGCGAGAAGCTGGTGGCGCTGGAGCGTCAGGCTTTCGAGATTGCTGGTGAGGAGTTCAACCTGGCTTCACCCAAGCAGCTCGGCGTGATCCTCTACGAGAAACTCGGCCTGCCGATCATCAGCAAGACCGCCAAGGGTCAGGCCTCCACCGCCGAAGCGGTGCTGGCCGAATTGGCCGAGCAGGACTTCGAATTGCCCAAGGTGCTGATGCAGTACCGCACCTTAAGCAAGCTCAAGAGCACCTACACCGACCGCCTGCCGGAGCAGATCAACCCGCGCACCGGGCGTATCCACACCAGCTATCACCAGGCCGTAGCGGCCACTGGGCGTTTGTCGTCCACCGATCCGAATCTGCAGAACATTCCGATTCGCACCGCCGAAGGTCGGCGTATTCGCCAGGCGTTTGTCGCGCCCAAGGGTTACAAGCTGCTGGCGGCGGACTACTCGCAGATCGAGCTGCGCATCATGGCCCATCTGGCCAAGGACGAAAGCCTGCTGGATGCCTTCCGTCACGGCCGCGACGTGCACAAGGCCACCGCCGCCGAAGTCTTCGGCGTGCCGCTGGACGAGGTCACCGGTGATCAGCGCCGCAGCGCCAAGGCGATCAACTTTGGCCTGATCTACGGCATGAGCGCCTTCGGCTTGGCCAAGCAGATCGGCTGCGACCGCAAGCAGGCGCAGGCTTATATCGATGTGTACTTCGCCCGTTACCCCGGCGTGCTGGCCTATATGGAGCGCACCCGCGAGCAAGCATCCGAACAGGGCTTTGTCGAAACGCTGTTCGGCCGCCGTCTGTACCTGCCGGATATCCACGCGAAGAACCAGGCGCTGCGCAAAGGCGCCGAGCGCACCGCGATCAACGCGCCCATGCAAGGCACGGCAGCGGACATCATCAAACGCGCGATGGTCACGGTGGACAACTGGCTGAGCGAATCCGGCCTGGATGCCAAAGTCATCCTGCAGGTACACGATGAACTGGTGCTGGAGGTACGCGAGGATTTGGTCGAGCAGGTGCGCGAGCAGATCAGGCCGCTGATGGGCAATGCCGCCACGTTGGATGTGCCGCTGCTGGTGGAAGTGGGTGTGGGCGATAACTGGGATGAAGCCCATTGATTCGCGCACCGCAACTTGGCGGCAGCGCCCGGATGGCGGGCGCTAAAGGCGCATGAGTATCAATACGGGCCCGCTTATAACTAATTAATTACGCCACGATCCTGAACTTTGCCTCGGCTTAACCACTCAGAGTTTATGAATGGCCTAGACAACCATTCGATGCTCCTTTGTTGTGTTAAGTGTTGGCAGATTCTGGACCCCGCCCTAGCGGTTCAGATGTTGAACCCCGAAACTTCCCTCCCCCATAAGAAGTTTCGGGGTTTTTTTATGGCTGCTATCCGGGGTGGCTACCCTTCGGCCGTCTGGATCAGGCTTCGGTTTCTTCGTCATCCGGCAGGGCAAACTCACCCAGTTGCATCCATTGCGCCAGTACTTCCTGAGCGTCTTCGATGCCAATGCGCTTGGGCGCAGAGAACAACTGGATGCTGACGCGATCACCCCAGCCCTTGTGAATATCCTGGCGCACTTTCAGCAAGGTGGTTTTCGCTGCGCCAAAGGCCAGCTTGTCAGCCTTGGTCAGCAGGATATGCATGGGCATTTCGCTGGCAACGGACCAATCCAGCATGAGGATATCGAACTCTGTCAGTGGCTTGCGGATGTCCATCATCAGCATCAGGCCGCGCAAGCATTCGCGGCTGCCCAGGTAGGCTTCCAGGTGTTTCTGCCAGTGCAGCTTCAACGGGATCGGCACCTTGGCATAGCCGTAACCCGGCAAGTCGACCAGGCGGCGCTCTTCGTCCAGTTTGAAGAAATTGAGCAGCTGAGTACGCCCCGGCGTCTTCGAGGTGCGTGCCAGGCTGGCGTGGGTCAGGGTATTCAGGGCGCTGGATTTACCGGCGTTGGAGCGCCCGGCAAAGGCCACTTCATGGCCGAAATCCTCTGGGCACTGATCGACTTTGGCCGCGCTGATAAGGAAAGTAGCCTGTTGGCACAGGCCGATAATGGGGTTCTTGGCTTGCATCTGGGTATCCGTGAGGGCGAGCGTAGGGTGGCGTTACAGGCGCGATGCCCTTGCGACATTTGCGCGCAGCCTGCCTGTTGCCGCGTAGCGGGCAAGCTGCGTCGTTTCCGTTTCAATGACGCCAGTATATAATGGCGCAGATTTTGTGTGCGCTTTCTCCCGCTGTTGGATAAGTGTTCACGGGAACGATTTAGATCATCTGCCCCTAGAAAGCAGTACGTTCCCCTCCCTGATGAGGTTGATCTGATGAAAAACTTGCTGATTGCAGCCAGTGTATTGATGCTGTCGTTGAGTGCTCAGGCTGCACAGGACCCAGAAGCCGTTTACGCGCGCTCTTGTGGGGTGTGCCATAACGGGGCGATCCCCACCGCGCCGCTGAAAGGCGACAAGGCTGCCTGGGAACCGCGCCTGGCCAAAGGCACCGATGCACTGGTACAGAGCGTCACCAATGGTTTGGGTGCCATGCCGCCACGTGGGTTGTGCATGGACTGCTCGGCCGAGGATTACCAAGCTGTCATCAAGTTGATGACTGAGTAAGCCCGGCTTATAAACTCTTTCTCTTAGCCGTAAATTGGATTAGCTGATGAACAAAGTACTCGTGAGTCTGCTGTTGACCCTGGGCATCACCGGCCTGGCACATGCCGCAGGCAATGCTGAAGCCGGTCAGGGTAAGGTTGTTGTGTGTGGTGCTTGCCATGCTGCCGATGGTAATAGCGCTGCGCCGAACTTCCCGAAACTGGCTGGTCAAGGCGAGCGTTACTTGCTCAAGCAGCTGAAGGACATCAAGTCCGGCGCGCGCCCTGTGGTGGAAATGACCGGAATGCTTGATGGTCTGAGCGACCAGGATCTGGAAGACATCTCCGCCTACTTTGCCAGCCAGCAGATGAGCGTTGGCGCAGCCGACCCGAAACTGGTCGAGCGTGGCGGCGAGCTGTTCCGCGGCGGCAAACTGGCTGAAGGCATGCCTTCCTGCACTGGCTGCCATTCGCCGAACGGCGCTGGCCTGGATGCCGCCGGTTATCCGCAACTGGGTGGCCAGCACGCAACCTACATCGCCAAGCAGCTGACTGACTTCCGCGAAGGCAACCGCACCAATGACGGCGACAGCATGATCATGCGGTCGATCGCAGCCAAGCTGAGCAACAAGGATATCGAAGCGGTATCCAGCTTTATCCAGGGCCTGCATTGATCCGCTAACACTGCGACATGCAGTAATGAAATAGGGTGGCTCAGGCCACCCTTTTTCGTTGTGGGCATCGCTACAATGCACGGAACCCTAGTTTGCCTCGCTGGTCGAACCTCGGTTCGTCATCACGCACCGTTTATAGCCAAGGAGTAACGCATGCGTAACCTGATCCTCAGTGCCACTCTCGTCACCGCCAGCCTGTTTGGCCTGAGCGCCCACGCCGAGCCAATCGAAGCGGGCAAGCAGTACGTCGAGCTGAACAACCCGGTTGCGGTTGCCAAACCGGGCAAGATCGAAGTGGTCGAGCTGTTCTGGTACGGCTGTGGCCATTGCTACAAGTTTGAAGAAACCATCAACCCGTGGATCGACACCCTGCCGGAAGATGTCAATTTCGTGCGCATCCCGGCCATGTTCGGCGGTATGTGGAACGTCCACGGCCAGCTGTTTATCACCCTTGAAGCGATGAAAGCCGAGCACAAGGTGCATGCCGCAGTGTTCGACGCCATCCACGTGCAGGGCAAGAAGCTCGCCACCCCGGAAGAAATGGCCGACTTCCTGGCTGCAGAAGGCATCGACAAGGACGCCTTCCTCAAGACCTACAACTCCTTCGGCGTGAAGAGCCAGCTGGAAAAGGCCAAGAAACTGGCCATGGCTTACCAGATCACTGGCGTGCCAGTGATGATCGTAAACGGCAAATACCGTTTCGACATCAGCAGTTCGGGCGGCCCACAGCAGGCCCTGCAGGTGGCCGATCACCTGATCGCCAAAGAACGCGCCGCGCAGTAATTGGCGTACGCGGATAACGCGTAATGCTCAAGCGCTGGCCGGCCAGACGGGCGATTGACCTGTGCGATCCACAGGTCAATCCACGTTGTGCGCCAGCGGCTGACTGGCCGCAGAATGGCAGCCTGCGGCTGCTCAGTTTCAATATCCAGGTGGGCATCAGCACCCAGCGTTACCACCACTACCTGACGCGCAGCTGGCAGCATCTGCTGCCGCATGCCGGGCGCAGCGGCAATCTGCAACGGATTGGCGATCTGCTCGGTGATTTCGATCTGGTCGCGCTGCAGGAAGTCGATGGCGGCAGCCTGCGTTCGGGCTACGTCAATCAGGTCGAGCACCTCGCGCACCTCGGTGCTTTCCCCTACTGGTATCAGCAACTCAACCGCAACCTCGGCCGCCTGGCGCAGCACAGCAACGGCGTGCTCAGCCGCTTGAGGCCAAGCCTGCTGGAAGACCACCCGCTACCCGGTCCGCCCGGCCGCGGTGCGATGTTACTGCGCCTGGGCGAGGGCCCAGATGCGGTTGCCGTGGTGATGATGCACCTGTCCCTTGGCGCGCGTACCCGCACGCGCCAGTTGGCCTATATTCGCGAACTGCTGAGCGACTATCGGCACATGGTGCTGATGGGTGATATGAACACCCATGCCAATGACCTGCTGCTGCATTCGCCGCTTCGCGATCTTGGCCTGCTGGCTCCGCAGATCGAGGCAACCTTTCCCAGCTGGCGGCCGCAGCGTTGCCTTGACCACATTCTGCTCAGTCCCGGCTTACCGCTGGAGCGCTGTGAGGTGCTGTCGCAGCCGATTTCCGATCACCTGCCGGTGGCGGTGCAAATTCGTCTGCCCACTTCACTCTACGGGCCCGCAACGCCTATGCTGATTGAGCCTTGAACGTGGACTGCAACCATGACCGATGATGCCCAGCGCTGGAAAAGCAAGTACCTGGAAAGCCTGGAACAGCAAGAGAAACTCGAACGCAGCTGGGATGCCCGACTCGACCTGCTAAGACGCGGCTTGGTGCGCAGCTCGCTGGCTGCCGAGGGCAGCGACAAGTCGGTCGATCAGTGCATGCAGGAACTGCGCGATATTCTGCGCCGCGACGATATCGACGCCGGCCTGTCGGCGCTGATTCCGCGCCTGGAAAAGGCCGTGCTGGACTCGGAAAAGCGCCGGCAGGATCGCGTCGAGCAGAACATCTCCGGAGTCACCAGCCTGACCGATCAACTGCTCGCCCTGGAGCCGCCGCGCGAGGTGCGCAAGGCGCTCAAGCAGTTTGCCAAACGTATCGAGGAGCGTGCCAGCCAACCGCGCGAACTGCCGGCGCTACTAAGCGAATTAAGCAGCCTGCAGCAACAGGCCCTGGCTGCGCTTGAGGCTGAACCCAGCCAGGCGCGTCCGGGGTTTCTCCAGCGTTTGTTTGGCGGCAAGGAAGCTGCGCCTGGCAGCCCCGCTGGCGACGAATCGGTACAGGTCGATCAACCGCAACCGGCAGCGTCTGCCTCAGCTGGTGTCGCGCAACCTCAAGTCGCCCCTCCGGTTGCTGAAGCGGAGGTAAAGCCGAACAATGAGGCGTCTGCGTCAGTCGCACCTGTCACGCCAAGCTCTGTGTCAGAACCACAGCCTGTGTCGGCCGAAGTGCCCAGCGCAGCAGCGGCGGCTGCAATAGTTGCAGTAGCCCAGGGTTCCGCTGATCCGGCCTACGCCCTGCCGGAGATTCCTGAGCCAGGTTATAGCGCGGTTGCCCCACATATCGGCGACAGCCTGATGGGCCTGCTCGATGAGCTGGAGTTGCCGGAGCGTCATCAGCCCCAGGGCGATGCCTTGCGCCAGCGCGTGCAGGGCGGCCTGAACTGGTACGAGCTGGTGTCGGTGCTGGACGATCTGGCGGTACTGGTGCTGGCCGTTACCGACAGCGGTCAGCGCGAGTTTGCCAGTTACCTGAAGCAGCTTAACGAGCGCCTGGCGTCATTTCTCACCACCCTCAGCGAGGCCCATGAGGGCTACAGCGAGTCGGTGGAAAGCGCACGAACCTTTAACCAGGAACTGCGCGAACAGGTCAGCGGCTTGCAGGCCAGCGTGCAGGATGCGGTCGATCTGCCGACCCTTAAGCAATCACTGGAGGCACGCCTGGATGGCTTGCTCAGCACAGTCAGCGAGCATCAGAAGCACCGCGACGGCCATGAGGAAGAAGTGGCGCAGCGCCTGCAAAGCCTGACCCAGAAGGTCGCCGATATGGAGCAGGAAGCGCAGAGCTTCCGCGATCACCTCGAAGAGCAGCGGCAAAAAGCCCTGATTGATCCGCTTACCGGTCTGCCCAATCGTGCCGGCTGGAGCGAGCGTCTGGAGCTGGAGATGGCGCGCTGGAAGCGCTACGGCGGCGAGCTACTGCTGGCGGTGCTGGATATTGATCACTTCAAGCGGATCAACGACGGCTACGGCCACCTGGCCGGCGACAAGGTGTTGAAGATCATTGCCGGCGAGCTGGCCAAGCGCCTTCGCAAGACCGATTTTATTGCCCGTTTTGGCGGCGAGGAATTTGTTCTGCTGATTCCCTCGACGCCCATGGAGGGCGGTCACCAGCTGCTGCAGACCCTGCTCGATGGCGTCGAGCAGTGCCCGTTCCACTTTCGTGGCGAACGCGTGACCATCACCCTGTCGGCCGGCCTGACCGCATTTACCGGCGATGAGGGCAGCGACAAGGTGTTCGAGCGCGCCGACCAGGCGCTGTACCGCGCCAAGAGCGGCGGCCGCAATCGGGTCGAACTGAGCTAGCTCGACTCAGGCCACTGCATGCAGATAGGGCTTCCAGCTCTCCGGAATGCTGTCCAGCTGCGGGTAACCGAGGCTGCGCAAATGCCCGCCGGCGAGCAGGAAGGGCGTATGCCGCAGCGCCTGCGGCACATCGCGTAGTTCCGGTAGCCAGAGGCTGACGTACTGCGCATCAGGGTCGTATTCACGGGCCTGGCGCAGGGCATTGAACACTCGGTTATGCCGTGGATCGTTGCCCACGCCAGCCAGGTAAGCCCAGTTGCCCCAGTTGCTGGCCGGGTCGTAATCAATCAGATGTTCCTCGAACCAGGCCGCGCCATGGCGCCAGTCCTGTTGCAGGTCATTGATCAGATAGCTAGCGACCACCTGCCGGCCGCGGTTGGACATAAAGCCGGTGGCGGCCAGTTCGCGCATATTGGCGTCGATCAGCGGCATGCCGGTGCGCCCGCGTGACCAATCCTGAAAGCGTTGATCCAGCTGCTGCGGTGCGCGTTCGGTGGCCTTCAGGCCACCCGCCTTGAACAGTGCGCTGCCATGGCGAATCAGAGTCCAGCGGAAGAAATCACGCCAGAGCATCTCCACCCACAGCCACTGGGTCGAATCGTTGCGTTTGTACTGCGCTTCATGGCGGCGTAGCTCTGCCACCACGCGGCGTGCAGACAGGCTGCCGTTAGCCAGCCAGGGCGAGAATTTCGATGAGTATTCGCTACCGATCATGCCGTTGCGGGTGTCCTTGTACTGCCGAACGCCCTGGGTTTTCCACAGGTAGTCGCGCAGCCTGCCCAGCGCAGCAGGTTCGCCACCGGAGAACGGAAAGGCACTGGCCGGTACGCTAAGCGGCTCACCCAGGCCCAGCTGGGACAGCGTCGGCAGCGGTTGCATCAGCGCCAGCGCGCCATCTGGCAGCCCCGGCAGACGATCCGGCGCATGCCGCGGCTGGAACACCTGTAGGCGTTCTTCCACCATGCTGCGGAAGCGGCTGAACACATGCGGCAGTTGTTCGATGCTGAAGGGCAGTTCATCTGCGCGCAGCAGGTTGTTGGCCGGCGCCTGTTGCAGGGGGATATCACCGAGACGCCGGGCCACGCGGGCCACCTGGGCGCGTTCGTCGGGCGCTACTTCCTCCAGGGTCAACACCTGGTCCAGATTGAACTGGGCAACCAGCTGGGCAATCGCCTGTTCCGCCGAGCCGATAACTACCAGCAGGTGTGAGCCACGCTGGCGCAATTCACCTTCCAGTGCCACCAGGCTTTCCAGCAGAAAGCGCGCGCGGTGCACGCCCATGCGACGCATGCCAAATTCGTTGAGTTGTAGCAGTGCCGGGTCCAACACGTATACCGGCAGCAGGCATTCGGCGGTCAGGCCCGCCTGCAGGGCGGGGTGGTCATCAAGGCGTAGATCCTGTTTGAACCACAGCAGTGCGCGCATTGTGCTGATCTCCTAATCAATACAAAAACTGTACAAAAAATCCATATCTGTACAAATTTCTAGTCTAGCAGCGTCCGTCGCACCTTGCCCAGGCAACAGACCGGCGTGGCGTTTCTGCCAGATCAAAGGCGTTTTCTATGTCGATAGACACTAAACTCTGCCGATCTGTTGAGGAGTAGCTATGGAAATTTTCGGCATCGCCGCGTTGATCTTTCTGGTCACTGACCCCTTCGGCAATATCGCCATCTTTATCGCCGCGCTGAAGAACGTACCGGCCAAGCGCCGCCTGTGGGTCGCCGCGCGTGAGCTGTTGTTCGCCCTGGCGCTGTTGCTGCTGTTTCTTACCTTTGGTGACAAAGTGCTCAGCGCCCTGGGCCTGTCGCGGGAGGCAACCGCGATTGCCGGCGGTATCATCCTGTTCGTGATCGCCATGCGCCTGATCTTCCCCGGCCCGCAAGGGGTGTTGGGTGATGTGCCGGATGGCGAGCCGATGCTGGTGCCATTGGCCACCCCGGCGGTGGCCGGGCCTTCAGCCCTGGCGGTGTTGATGACCCTGCGCAATACCCACGACGGGCCGCTCTGGGAACTCTACGCCGCCGTACTGCTGGCCTGGGCGGCGACCGCATTTATTCTGTTGCAGGCCTCGTTGCTGCAGCGTTTTCTCGGACCTCGCGGGTTGACCGCAGTGGAGCGGCTGATGGGCATGCTGTTGATCATGCTCAGCGTCGACATGCTGCTGGATAACCTGCAAAGCGTGTTGCATATCAACCCATGAAAGTTCTGTGTCTAAGTTTTCTGGTTTTGTTGCTGGCCGGTTGCAGCAGTGGTTTACGCATTGATGACAGCCATATCGCCAGCGGACAGAACAGCCGCGTGCAGTACATCGTGCTGCACTACACCTCCACCGATATGGCGCGCTCGCTGCAACTGCTGACCGAGACTGAAGTCAGCAGCCATTACCTGATCGGCGAAGCGCCCGCGACCATCTACCGATTGGTCGATGAAAACCGCCGCGCCTGGCATGCCGGCGACAGCCAGTGGCAGGGCCGCACCTGGCTCAATGGCACTTCGATTGGTATCGAGCTGGTCAACCAGGGCTTCTACGACACTCCCAACGGTCGCTACTGGCAGCCCTTTGCGCCCGCGCAGATCGATGCACTGATCGTGCTGCTCAAGGACATCATGCAGCGTCACCAACTGGCCCCCGGCAGCATCCTGGCGCACAGCGATGTTGCCCCGCAGCGCAAGGTTGATCCCGGTCCGCTGTTCCCCTGGAAGCGTCTGGCCGACGCCGGCCTGATGGCCTGGCCGGATGCCGCCGAGGTGGCGCGTGAGCAGGCGCTGTTCAGCGCCAGCCTGCCGAGCGTGCAGTGGTTCCAGGAGCAACTGGCGCGTCAGGGCTACGTGGTGCCTAGCCATGGCGAGCTGGACCAGGCCACGCGCAACGTGATCGCCGCCTTGCAGATGAAATACCGCCCGGCCCGCTACGACGGCGAGCCGGACGCCGAGACTGCGGCGCTGCTGATGGTGTTGAACAGCATGCGCTGAAACCTGCTGTCGAGCGCCGCTGATAAACAACCGCCGGAACAGAGTCTGTTTCGGCGGTTTTTTATGTGTACGCGTTCGTTTGTAGACTGCTCATTCAGAAATCGTTCTGGTGATGCTCTTTTATCTGAAAATGTATACAAAGTTGTAGCCAAGAAGCTTTTTGTTTGTCTACATTGCTCGCACAAGAACAACAGCGAGTAACTCAGCATGACGATTTCACCTGTTACGCCGTCGTCCGCGCAGCGCCCGGAAGACGAAAACCTCGGTATCGGTGCCAACCTCGCCTATGGTCTGCAGCATGTGCTGACCATGTATGGCGGTATCGTGGCGGTGCCACTGATCATTGGCCAGGCGGCGGGATTGTCACCGGCGGATATCGGCCTGCTGATCGCCGCCTCGCTGTTTGCCGGCGGCCTGGCAACCCTGTTGCAAACCCTTGGTTTGCCGTTCTTCGGCTCGCAATTGCCGCTGGTGCAGGGCGTGTCTTTTGCGGGCGTGGCAACCATGATTGCGATCATCGGCAGCGATGGTGCCGGCGGTCTTCCGGCAGTGTTCGGTGCGGTGATAGCGGCGTCACTGATCGGGCTACTGATCACCCCGGTGTTCTCGCGAATCACTAAATTCTTTCCGCCGCTGGTCAATGGCATCGTCATCGCCATCATCGGCCTGACCCTGATGCCGGTGGCGGCGCGCTGGGCCATGGGTGGTAACAGCGAGGCGGCGGATTTTGGCAGCATGGCCAATATCGGCCTGGCCGCGTTGACCCTGGTGACTGTGCTGCTGTTGAGCAAGCTGGGCAGTGCGAGCATCTCGCGTCTGTCGATCCTGCTGGCCATGATCATCGGCACCCTGGTGGCCGTTGCCCTGGGCATGGCGGATTTTTCCAAGGTGGCTGAGGGGCCGATGGTGGCGCTGCCCAGCCCGTTCCATTTCGGCATGCCGACCTTCCATGTCGCGGCAATCATTTCGATGCTGATCGTGATCATCGTCACCCTGGTGGAAACCTCGGCGGACATCCTCGCGGTCGGTGACATCATCGAAACCAAGGTCGACTCCAAGCGCCTGGGCAATGGCCTGCGTGCGGACATGATCTCCAGCGTGCTTGCGCCGATTTTTGGCTCCTTCACCCAGAGCGCATTTGCCCAGAACGTCGGCCTGGTTGCCGTAACCGGGGTGAAGAGCCGCTATGTGGTGGCCTCGGCCGGACTGATTCTGGTGACCCTCGGCCTGCTGCCGGTGATGGGTCGTCTGGTGGCAGCCGTGCCAACGGCGGTGCTGGGTGGTGCCGGTGTGGTGCTGTTCGGCACCGTGGCGGCCAGTGGCATTCGCACCCTGTCCAAGGTCGATTACCGCAACAATATGAACCTGATCATCGTCGCCACATCGATCGGTTTCGGCATGATCCCGATTGCCGCACCGACCTTCTATCACCACTTCCCCGCCTGGTTCGAAACTATCTTTCACTCGGGCATCAGCTCGGCGGCGATCATGGCGATTCTGCTCAACCTGGTGTTCAACCACGTCAAGACCGGCAACTCGGATCAGCAATCGGTATTCGTCGCTGCCAGCGACCGCACCCTGCGCTATCAGGATGTGGCCGGCTTGAGTGAGGGCGATTACTTCAAGGACGGTAAGCTGTTCGACTCTGACGGTAAGGAAGTGCCGATTGTGCTTGAGGACGAACATGCGCCGGCAGCGGCGAGACCGCGCAGTGCTTCTTCCGCTGCAGCCAGCCACGTCTGAGGCCCTGATATTTGACGCTGCCGAGACTAGATCGGCAGCGCCAGATAGAACTGCGCACCCTGGCCGGCGCGTGAGTGCACGCCGATCTGCCCGCCGTGCAATTGGACGATCTCCTTGCACAGCGCCAGGCCGAGGCCGGCGCCGCCTTTCTTGCGGCTGACCTGGACGAAGGGCTCGAAGATCCGCGTTTGCTGGCGATAGGGGATGCCCTCGCCGTTGTCTTCCACGCTGAGCACCACCCGATCATCCTGCTGCCGCGCCTGCAGGCGGATATGCCCGCCGGGGTGGCTGTGGCGCAGGGCATTGCCGATCAGGTTGTCGAGCACCCGCTCGATCTGCAGCGGGTCGATCTGCACGTCCGGCAGTTCACCGTGCACCTCACAAGCCAGGCTGATCTGCAGCTCGGCGGCCTGGGCGTTGAAGCGCTGTTGGGTCTGTTGCAGCAGCGGGGCCAGGGCGCAGGCGGAGAGTTCCAGGGTCTGCAGGCCGTTCTGGTAGCGCGAGAAATTCAGCAGGTCGTTGATCAGCCGCAACAGGCGGTGCATTTCCTCATCCACGGTATTCAGCAGGTCGGCCTCGCGGGTTTCGGCGCTGAACTGCAGGCGCTCCTGCAGCAGCGAGAACGCCATCAGCATGCCGGTCACTGGCGTGCGCAGTTCATGCGAGGCACGCAGCACGAACTCGCTGCGCACACGCTCGAAGGCGCGCTGTTCGGTGACATCGCGCAGCACCATCACCGCGCACATAAACCGACCTTCGCTGTGGTGAACGCCGGACAGGCTGTAGGCCAGCACACGTTGCTCGCCGTCGACCTCGGTCTGCACATCATCCAGCACCTCGTCCAGGCTTTCGCCTTGCAGCACCTTGTGCAGCTGCTCGGCCAGGTCCGGGCGTTGCATGGCCTCGTCCAGTTTCTGCCCAAGCTGCTCGTCACCCCAGTTCAGCTGGCGCTGCGCCACCGGATTGATGTGCTCGATGCGCGCGGCGCAATCGAAGATCAGCAGGCCGTCATCGATGCTGTCGAGTACCGCCTGCAGGCGTTGTTGCCCGGCCTGCAGAGCCTCGATATCACTGTTCTTGAACTCGCGCAGGGCCTCGGCCATCAGGCCGAAACGCTGGCTCAGGGCGGACATTTCCGCCACGGGGGTCAGCGGTAGAGTGACCTGAAAATCGCCCTTGCCGATCTGGTCGGCGGCGCGCGCCAGCGCCTCGATTGGCCGGCCGAAACGTTGGGCGATGTTGTGCGCGGTGACAAAACCGATCACCAGCACCGCCATGCAGATCAGCCCCAGCAGGCCGGCGATCAGCCACGCGCGCTCTCGTGCGCGGGTTTCCTCAAGCGCTGCGGCGTCGACATAGCGCGTTTGCACCGCGTTGATGCGGTCACGCAGGGCTTCGATAGCGCGGCCGAAGCTGTCATTGCTGAGCAGCTCGCGGCGTACGGTCAGCGGTTTGGCCAGCAGGTCATCGAAGCTGGCGTAGGCGCGCTCGATTTCGGCAATCGCCTGGCGGTCGCTGTCATCGGTGGCGCTTTCGGCGGCGCGCTGCAGCCAGACCTTGAACTGCTTATCGGAGGCTTTCAGGGCCTCGCGGTCGAGGTCTTCGGCGAGCAGCAGAATCACCTGTTTGCCCAGCTCCTGACGCAGGCCCAGGCTGGCATCGATGATCTGCAGATTGCGGGTCATTGCCTGGCTCTGCACCTGGGTCAGCTGCAGCACGCTGAACATCCCCAACAGCAGCCCGACAATGGCCACGGTCAGCAGTGCGCTGCTGCTGATAAACAGCCGGCTGCGCAGCTTCACAGGCTGAGCTGCTTGCGCTTGCGGTACAGGGTCGAGGCGTCGATGCCGAGGGTTTTTGCCGCCTGGTCGAGGCTTTCGCTGTTGGCCATCACGGCGCTGATATGGGCTTTTTCCAGGGCTTCCAGGCTCAGCTGATCACCGATTTGCGGCGCACATTGGCTGGTCTGGGCGTTGAGCCCGAGGTGGCTGACCTGCACCAGTGCTTCGCTGCAGATAATGCTGGCGCGCTCAATCACGTTGCGCAGCTCGCGGATATTGCCCGGCCAGGCGTAAGTCAGCAGCGCCTCGCGCGCCTCCTCGCTGAAGTTGCGTGCGGGCCGCGCATACTCGACGACGAAGCGCGCGAGGAAACGCTCGGCCAGGTCGAGGATATCCTCGCGGCGCTCGCGCAGCGGCGGCAGGGTCAGGGTGATGACGTTGAGGCGATACAGTAGGTCTTCGCGGAAACGCCCTTGCTGGACCATCTCATCGAGATTGAGGTTGGTTGCCGCGAGAATCCGCACATCGGCCTGGCGGGTCACCGGGTCGCCGATGCGCTCGTATTGCTTGTCCTGAATAAAGCGCAGCAATTTGGGTTGCAGGGCCAGCGGGAAGTCGCCGATCTCATCGAGGAACAGGCTGCCACCATCGGCCTGGTTGACCCGGCCCAGGGTGCTTTCGCTGGCGCCGGTAAAGGCCCCGCGGTTATGCCCGAACAGCTCGCTTTCCATCAGCTCGGCACTCAGCGACGGGCAGTTGATGGTGATGCAGGACTTCTTCGCGCGTTTGCTCCAGCGGTGAATGGCCTGCGCCAGCTCGCCCTTGCCGGTGCCGGACTCGCCGAGAATCAGGATATTGGCGTCGGTGTCGGCTACCTGCTTGGCCGTCTGTAGCACCGCCATCAGTGCCGGGCTCTGCGAGTCGAGGCCATCGCCAGGCTTGCGTACATAGCCTTCCAGGCGTTCCAGGCGCTCGACCAACTGGCGCGCTTCCAGCTGTTTGGCGGCGGCCAGGCGCAGCTGCTCCGGGCTGCAGGGTTTGACCAGATAATCCGCAGCGCCGGCCTGAATGGCATCCACCGCAGTGTCCACCGCCGAGTGCGCGGTGATGATCACTACCCGCATCCAGGGGGCCTGCAGGCGCATCTGTGCCAGCACGTCCAGGCCATCGTCCGCGCCCAGGCGCAGATCGAGAAAACACAGATCGAAGACCTGGCGCAGTAGCAGAGCATCAGCCTGTGCCGCGCTGGTCGCGGTACTCACCTGATAACCCTGATCTTCCAGGCAATAGCGGAAGGTGCGCAGGATGGCGGTCTCGTCATCCACCAGCAGAATGCGTCCCAGGCTCTGTTCTTCTGTGCTTGCGTGCATATCCAGCTCCTTCTTATCCCGCACACAGTCATTGCGTGCACAGGGTTAGTCCGCGACGTGTCGTGCAAGTTGCACGGCCGTTCTGCGCCGATCATGCAAGCTGCAAGCTTGGTGCTTTCGGTTAGTGTTTATAAGTTATTGATATTTATGAATTTATATCAACAAACAAAGCTGGCATGGCAGTTGCGATATACCCGTAACGACGGCGACAAACGGCCGTCTGCTTGATCGTTATCCATTGGAGGAACTGCCATGCATCAATTGAAAACTCTGGCCCTGGCCACTGCGACCGCCGGCCTGATCGGTCTGGCTCCTTTCGCTGCCTATGCTGCCGAGGGCGATGCCAGCCGCGAGCTGAGCGAGGCGCGCCAGGAAGGCTCGATCTGGACCGCGTTTGCCCTTAACCGCCACCTCAACCCCTTCACCATCGACGTGGATGTGGAAAACGGCAGCGCCAAGCTGACCGGTAAGGTGGAAACCGATGTAGAGCGCGACCTCGCAGAGCAGATTGCCCTGGGTATCGAAGGGGTGAAAAAGGTCGACAACCAGCTGACTCTGGATCCGGCCTTCGAAGCCAAGGCCAGCGCCGAGCCGAACCTGTCGCAGCGTTTTGACGACGCGACTCTGGTAGCCACGGTGAAATCCAAGCTGCTGTGGAACAGCAATACCGAAGGTCTGGATATCAACGTTAACGCGGACAACGGCAAAGTCAGCCTGACCGGTAACGCGCAGACCGCCGAAGCCAAGGAACTGGCTGGTCGTTTGGCGGCCAACACCGATGGTGTGCGTGCAGTGGACAATCAGTTGAGCGTCAGCGCCACCGACAGCACCGCTGCCAAGGCGCAGAACGCGGCCGATGACACCGCTGCGGTGATCAGCGATGCGTGGATCACCAGCAAGGTGAAATCCAGCTTTATCTACAGCCGCAACCTCGACGGTCTGGATATTTCCGTCGACACCCAGAAGGGCATGGTCAGCCTTAGTGGCACTGTGCTGAGCAACGCCGAGAAGCAACTGGCGATTGAAACCGCCCGCAACATCCGTGGCGTGCGCGGCGTTGACGCCGATGGTCTGCGCATCGACAGCTAATTCATCCGGGCGGCGGCCATACCGGTCGCTGCCTGTTGTCTGAGGCTGCCTTGGCAGCCGCTACAACTCATAGGAGATCCACCATGACTGACACCACCGAGCAACTCAACGAACTGATCGAAATCACCCGTGACGGCCAGCGCTTTTACCAGCACGCCCACGATGAAGTGAAGGACGTGCGCCTGCAGGTGCTGTTCCGCGACATGTCGCAGAGCAAGAGCGAGCTGATCCGCGCGCTGTCGGTGAAAGTGGCCGCCAACCAGGAAGTACCAGCCAGCGGCGGCACCTTCGTCGGCAAGCTGCGTCAGGTCTACGCCGATACCAAGGCGACCCTGGCCAGCGACACCGAAGCCACCTACGTGGGGCAGCTGGAAGAAGCCGAAGACCGCATCCTGCATGCTTTCGAGGATGCTCTGGAAAGCGCTGAGCCGGACGTGCAGGCCCTGCTGACCGCAGAAATGCCGAAAGTGCGCGCTAACCATGACCGTATGCGCACCCTGAAACAGTCCATGCAGTAAGCCCGGTCCGGTGTGGTTTGCGCCACACCGGGTCTTACCGCGCCGCGGCGCACACTGAGTAAACAAGGAGTATCGCCATGCTGAGTTGGGCCATTACCTTTCTGATTATCGCCATCATCGCTGCAGTCCTGGGCTTCGGTGGTATCGCTGGCACCGCCACGGGTATCGCGAAAATTCTCTTCGTGGTGTTCCTGGTGATGTTTATCGTCTCGTTCATCATGGGCCGCCGCCCACGTGGATAGAGGAGCCGCTATGACCATCAAGACGCTGCTTGCCGCCCTCTTGCTGGGCGGCAGTGCGGCGGCTTTGGCCGCGGACACCGATGGCCAATTCCGCCTCAACGAACTGCTCGCCAGTGATCCGGCTTATCAAGAAAGCTGGCAGGAGCTGGTGGAAGAGGAAAGCCGTCTGCCAGAGTGGGTAATGAACCTCAGCGGCATCGCCAGCCCCATGCAGGGCCTGGATGACGACGGCGACAAGTATCTGGTCGGCCAGCTGTGTGAAGAGCACAACTGCTTTAACCAGCGCCTCTACGTGGCCTTCAGCTGGGACAAGGAGGACGCCTACGCACTCTATGTGCAACTGCCCGACGGCCTGCCGACGGACAAGGCACCCAGCCAGCACGCTACCCTGCGCTGGCTCGGCGAACCGGATGAAGCGACTCAGCAGTTGCTGCAAGAGCAGCTGAAAAGCGACCCCAATTGGTACTAGTGGTTGTATGGCTCGCGGCTCAAGCGCGCCATACCGGTTAACCCCCACCCCAGCTGCACTAAGCCGCGCTATCATCCCGCCCATTGATCTGGGGGAGAGACAGCATGCTCAACGGCTTGTGGCTGGGGTTTTTCGTGGTGGCGGCAATTGCCGGCCTGGCGCGCTGGTTGCTGGGCGACGACCCGGCGGTATTCGCTGCCATGGTCGAAAGCCTGTTTGCCATGGCCAAGCTGTCGGTCGAGGTCATGGTGCTGCTGTTCGGCACCCTGACCCTGTGGCTCGGCCTGCTGCGCATCGCGGAAAAAGCCGGCCTGGTCGATGCCCTGGCGCGCATGCTCGGCCCGCTGTTTGCGCGGCTGATGCCGGAAGTGCCGCGCGGCCATCCGGCCCTCGGCCTGATCACCATGAACTTCGCCGCCAATGGCCTGGGCCTGGACAACGCCGCCACGCCGATTGGCCTGAAAGCCATGCGCGCGTTGCAAACCCTCAACCCCAGCAGCACCACGGCGAGTAATGCGCAGATCCTGTTTCTGGTGCTCAATGCCTCGTCGCTGACCCTGCTGCCGGTGACCATCTTTATGTACCGCGCCCAGCAGGGCGCGCCCGATCCGACTTTGGTGTTTCTGCCGATTCTGCTGGCCACCAGTGCCTCGACCCTGGTCGGCCTGCTGTCGGTGGCGCTGATGCAGCGCCTGCGCCTGTGGGACCCGGTGGTGCTGGCGTACCTGATCCCCGGCGCGCTGCTGCTCGGCAGCTTTATGGCCGTGCTGGCGACCATGTCCGCCACGGCGCTGGCGGCCCTGTCGTCGCTGGCCGGCAACCTCACCCTGTTCGGCATCATCATGCTGTTTCTGCTGCTCGGCGCGCTGAAGAAGGTCGCGGTGTACGAGGAGTTTGTCGAAGGCGCCAAAGAAGGCTTCGACGTGGCCAAGAGCCTGCTGCCCTACCTGGTGGCGATGCTCTGCGCGATTGGCGTATTGCGCGCATCTGGCGCTTTGGAGTTCGGCCTCGACGGCATTCGCTGGCTGGTCGAGGTGGTTGGCTGGGATACGCGCTTTGTCGAAGCGCTGCCCACCGCGCTGGTGAAACCCTTCTCCGGCAGCGCGGCGCGCGCCATGCTGATCGAAACCATGCAGACCCAGGGCGTCGACAGCTTTGCCGCACTGGTGGCGGCGACGATCCAGGGCAGCACGGAAACCACCTTCTATGTGCTGGCGGTGTACTTCGGTGCGGTCGGCATCCAGCGCGTACGCCACGCCGTAGGCTGCGCGCTGCTGGCCGAGTTTGCCGGCGTGGTGGCGGCTATCTTCGTCTGCTACTGGTTCTTCGGGTAGGTGTTCGGCAACGATCTGCTGCGCGTCGGCCCTGTACCGGTAATGACGCGTTTAGCACCCCTCTCCCACGTGTGGGAGAGGGGCTGGGGGAGAGGGAATAAAAGGTACCCACCGCTAAGCCGCTACTCCACCACCTTAAACCGCAGCACACCAATCATCTGCCCGGCTTCGGTCAGCACCTGCACCTGCCAGCGGCCTACGGCGTCGGCGGGGAAGTTCTGTTTGTGGGTCCAGGCGCGGTAGCCTTCCTTGCGCCCGCCTTGGATATCTAGGGCAATGCGCTCGACTTCGCCGCCATCGCGGCGCCAGACGTGATAAATCCGCTCATTCAGCCCGCGCGGCGCACTGATTGAGGTGTAGGCGAACAGGCCCTGGCTGCGCAGTTGCGCCACGCTCAATTCCTTGATGCTCTCGCCCGGCGCGCGGTTCTGGTTATCGAATTCGTTGGTTACCGCTACCTCGGTCAACCACAGGGTTGCCGGCGGCACCCAGGTGCGCGCTAGCCAGCCAGTTGCACCAATGGCCAGGGTCAGGCCGACCAGCAGCAAGCCCCGCCACCAGCGTTGTACGGTGATGATGGTGAACAGTGATGGAAACGACAGCACTACCGCCGCCGCCAGCGCCAGCTGATAGCTCTGCGGGGTGGTCAGCTTGAAGATAATCGGCAGCGCCGTGAGCAGCACGGCGAACAGCGTCAGGGTGTGATAGGCGAGAAACAGCCAGCGCTTGGGCGCCAGCCAGCGGTAGTAGAGCGGGTCGATAATCGAGATCAGCGCAGCGCTGGCCAGCAGGCCGCTGAACAGCAGCTGGCCGCTGTTCCAGGTGGTGGTGATAAAGAAGAACGGCAGAACGAAGAACAGGCTCTCCTGGTGGATCATCTGTGTCGCATAGCGCAGCAGGGGCGGCGGCAGCTCGAAACCGAACCACTTGGCGATGCGCTCGCGCAGGATATTTTCCAGAATCAGCCACAACCAGCTGATCAGCATCACCAGCGCCAAAATCTGCGCCAGTTCGGCATGCCGCTCGACCAGTAGAAAGCTCGCCAAGCCCGAGGCAAAGCCAAAGATCGCGACCAGCCCGGGGTTGCGCTGAATCAGCGCCACCAGCTTGAAGATCAGGTTTTTCCACGCAGGCATAAATTGAACTCGATTATTCCGACCAGACGGCCAGGCGATTACCGCTTGGGTCGCTGAATTCGAAGCGTCGGCCACCGGGGAAGCTGAAGATTGCCTGGGTGATCTGCCCGCCAGCAGCGGCCACCTGGGCGCAGACGCCTTCCAGATCCGTGGCGTAAATCACTACCAGTGGGCCGGCACCCGCTGCGCTGTCGGTGGTAAAGCCACCCGTCATGCGCCCGTCGGTAAAGCTGCTGTAGTGAGGGCCGTAGTCGGTAAAGCGCCAGCCAAAGACCTGTTCATAGAACTGCTTGAGCGCCGGCAGGTCGACGGCGGCTAACTCGATGTAGTCGATACGCAGATTCTGTTCGGCTTGGCTCATGGCGACATACCTGGGCAAATGGCGGGGCGCAGAGCATAGCGCGCCCAGCCGGCCAGGGCACACGCATCTGTCGCCTTTGGCAACGCTGTTTGGCCAGCCTTGCCACTGCCTCCCCGCAATCCGCTGGATAGCCTGCAATGGGCAAACACAGTCGGCGCAAACGCAGCCCGCGCACCACGGGGCTGCGCTGCGTTATGGAGAGTTAAATGCGCGTCTTGATCACGGGGGCAGCCGGCTATATCGGCCAGCAGCTGCTTAACCAACTGGCCGTTCAGCACCCGCAGTGGCTGCTGATTGCCGCCGATATCCGCCCGCAGAACCGCGCGGGGATGAAGCTGAATATCGAACCGGTGCTGCTCGATATCAGCCAGCCCGCGGCCGTGGAAGATTGCGTGGCCACCTGGCAGCCGCAGGCGATTGTTCACCTGGCCTCGGTGGTCACGCCGCCGCCGGGTATGAGCGAGGCGCAGCTGCATGCCATCGATGTGGGCGGCACCCAGGCGCTTATTCAGGCGGCTGCCGTCCATGGCGTCGAGCAGTTGATCGTTACCAGCTCCGGCGCCGCCTATGGCTATGACCCGCAGAATGCCGAATGGCTGGATGAGGATCAGCCGCTGCGCGGCCATGCCCACTTCGCCTACGCCAAGCACAAACGTGAAGTGGAACTGCTGCTGGCCGAAGCACGCGCGCAGCATCCGCAACTCAAGCAGCTGGTGCTACGCCCCGGCACCATTCTTGGCAAACAGGTGAACAACCAGATCACCGAGCTATTCAAGAAACCAGCGGTGCTGGGCATTCGTGGCAGCGACAGCCGCTTCGTATTTATCTGGGATCAGGATGTGGTGGACATCATCTGCCGCGGCCTGCGCCAGCAGAGCGCCGGCATCTTCAACCTGGCAGGCGATGGCGCGCTATCGCTCAAGGAAATCGCCGAACTGCTTAACAAGCCCTACCGCGCCCTGCCGGCCTGGCTGATTCGCACCGCGTTGCGCGTGCTCAACCCCCTGGGCCTAAGCCCCTACGGCCCGGAGCAGGTGGATTTTCTGCGCTATCGCCCGGTGCTGAGCAATCGCCGGCTGAAACAGGACTTCGGCTTTAGCCCACGCTATAGCTCGCGCGAGGCGTTTCTGGCGTTTTTACGGGCGCAGGGGATTTAAGGATTTGTAAGGGCTTGATCGCTAGCCAGCAAGCGATTTGAACCACACGCAAGGCTTACACAATTGGCAGTTCTTCTACGGACTCAATTGCAGCGTTGTTGCACTGTAGCGAACCTCCGAACCCCCAAATGGATTCGATCTCAACGTAGATGCCTGGCGACCCATGGGGTTCTGTGATCTTGAACTTAATTGAATTTATAACGTTTTGATGGTTGAACTCTGAAATTGAAAGGTCAGACACCCCGTTGAAAATAAAGTTAACCAATACGCTTTTGATGAGTGTCAGCGCATATTCAGCAGTCCCCACGCCAACCTCAGCATATTGCTGCACATGAACAACAAGCTTGGCAAAGCAGATATTTGTGTCTATGGGTAATGCCCTCGACACAGAAAAAGAAATGACCTCGGCATCATGAAACGAAGGCCAGAATCCCAAGGCCTTCTTTACTTTCTCGGATCCCTCAATGTGCTTGATACTTTCCATGCTGGTTTAGCTGTCCGATTAATAGGCGGGGCGACCTGTTTCAGTGGGCGAAGTAAATAAACTGAACCAGCTTAGGTTTCTTGAGCACATTGGCTGGCATGCAGCGAGCTGTCTTTGCTTAAGCCGCCACCAACTACAAGAGCTGCGCTCAAAATCACACAGTTTTTAATTATGTATTGCCCTTCAAGAGTTAAGGCATAAGGGAACTTTATAAAACAGACTTCAGGCAATACAAATAACGGCAGGATAGTCCCGAATAACTGTAAGAATAGTAGGCTTAGGGCAATTCTCAGGAGTGGTTTAAAAAGCAGGCATATACCAATGGCAATCTCCCAATACCCCAGAATAGGGATAAATATGTCAGGAGGAAGCCAGGTTATTGTGTTAGTCACCAAGTCATTTACTGGGCTTAAGCCAAGTGGTTTCAGCGCGCCGAGCCAGATAAATATAATCGATAAAGAATATTTTAGTAAAACTTGGCCGTGTTGATGCATCCATTCTGCAGCAATTTTATCGCACCTTCCGAAGGTAAAGTTTCCTACTTTAAGTTCCATGTGGCTTCCCTGAAGATATTTAATAGATAGTTATTGAATTTTCTGCCGCGCCCGATATTCACCCGGCGATAACCCAGTCCATTGGCGAAACGCGCGGAAAAATACGCTGGGTTCCGAGTAGCCCAGCAGCAGGGCGATTTCTGCGGCGGGTAAGTCGCCGGTGCTGAGGTGTTGTTCGGCCAGTTGCTGGCGGGTGTCGTTAAGCAGTTGCTGGTAGTTGCAGCCTTCATCGGCCAGACGTCGCTGCAGGGTGCGTTCGCTCAGGTGCAGATGGCGCGCCAGTTCGCTGCGATCCGGCTCGCCGCGCGCCAGTTGTTCACCGAGCAGGGCCACCACACGGGCGCTTAGTCCTTCGCTGGGCAGGCGGGCGAGCAGGGCTTCGGCATGCTGGCGCAGCAGGTTCTGCAGTGGCGGATTGGCCTGGATCAGTGGTGCGCGGGCCAGGCTGCGCGGCAGGACGATGCCGTAATCACTGGCGGCAAACTGCAGCGGGCAGGCGAAGGTTTCGCTGTAGCTGTCGAGCGTTGGCGGTTGTTCGTGGACGAACTGCGCGCGCAGTAACTGCCAGTTATCCAGCAACGGGTGGAGCATCTGCACCCAGCAGGCCATTAGCGCCAGCACGCGGGTGCGGGTGGCCGGCAGTTCGGGATGTAGCGGGCGATAGAGCAGCTGCAACTCCTCGCCCTGTTCGCGCAATTGCACTTCGCCGCCCTCGCCGACTAGGCGCTGATAACGCAGCCCGGCGGCCAACGCGTCGCCGAGGGTCGGGCTACTCTGCAACAGATAACCGAGCACGCTGAACGGGCCGGGGGCGAGGTTGCAGCCTAGGGCCAGGCCGGGTTCGGCATGTTCGATGCGGCTGAGGTGTTGCCACAGTTGTTCCTGAGTGGCGAAAGGTACGCGCGCATCGGGGTCGCTGAGCTGGCTGTCGTGCAGTTCGCAGGCGCTCATCAGTTGGGCGCGATCAACGCCCAGGCGGCTGGCGGCATGCAGCACCGCGAGGGTGATGCTGGCGCTGACCGAGGTGTGTTGCGAGTCGAGTGTGTGCTTGGGCATGGCCTGATTCTGCCCAAAGCTGTGGCCTGAAGGTAGCGTTAAGACGTCTAGAGTCTGTTCCATTCGCGCCGCCGCGAACGAAACGGCAACAGACCCTCTCTAACACTTGGTTACCAGGGGCGCCGGTATTACTCCGTGCAACCTGTGGCTGAGCGGTTAGACTCTTGTCCTCCGGACGCACTCAAAAGGTGCGACCGGTTCAAAAATAAACAGAAAAGGAGAACTCCCATGAAAGGTAAATCCCTGGCATGGGCCCTGTCGGCTGCACTCGCAGGTATTACCCTGAGCAGCGCCGTACAGGCCGAAGAGAAATTCGTCACCATCGGCACCGGTGGCCAAACCGGCGTTTATTACGTTGCCGGTCAATCGATCTGCCGCTTCCTCAATCGCGGTGCTGCTGAACACGGCATCAAGTGCAACGCCCCAGCCAGTGGCGGCGGCGTGGCCAACGTCAACGGTATCCGCAGTGGCGAATTCAATTTCGGCATCATGCAGTCGGACCACCAGTTCAAGGCCATGAAGGGCGTCGCGCCGTTCGAGAAAGAAGGCGCCATGGAGGACATCCGTGCGGTGTTCTCGCTGCAGAGTGAGGTGTTCACCATCCTCGCCCGCCGTGATGCCAACATCGCCAGCTTCGATGACCTCAAAGGCAAGCGCGTAAACATCGGTAACCCAGGTTCCGGTCAGCGCGACACCCTGGAAGAGATCATGCAGGTTAAGGGCTGGGATCGTTCCGCCTTCTCCCTGGCCGCCGAGTTGAAGCCAGCCGAGCAGGCATCTGCCCTGGGCGACAACAACATCGATGCGATGACCTACTTCGTTGGCCACCCTAACGGTGCCATCCAGGAAGCCACCACCACTACCGACGCGGTACTGGTGCCGGTGACCGGTGCGGAAATCGACAAGCTGCTGGCTGCGAAGAGCTACTACACCAAGGCCGATATCCCCGGCGGCGTGTACAAGGGCAACGACGCGCCAACCCCGTCGATCGGCGGCAAAGCGGTGCTTTCCACCTCGGCCAAGGCCAGCCCGGAAGTGGTTTACCAGCTGGTTAAATCGGTCTTCGACAACATTGATCGCTTCAAGCGTCTGCACCCTGCATTTGCCGACCTGAAAGAAGCAGACATGATCAAAGTCGGTCTCAGCGCACCGTTGCACGAAGGCGCAGTGCGTTATTACAAAGAGCGCGGCTGGTTGTAAGCAGCCCACGCTGCCCGTCAAACGGGCTAGTGTCTCTAGATAAGCAAACCCGCAGCTGCAAGGCTGCGGGTTTTGCCGTTTTCCGTACTCTCGAATGCAGGTTCAACCCATGCATGACAAGCAACTGTCCACCGAAGAACTGATCGCCCAGGATGTCGGTGCGCGCACCCCGCTAGGGGCCATGGCGCAGGTGATCACCGGCCTGGCTCTGCTCTGGTCGCTGTTTCAACTGTGGATCGCCTCGCCGCTGCCGTTCGTGTTCGGCATTGGTGTGTTCAACGACACCGAAACCCGTGCTATCCACCTGGCGTTTGCCCTGTTGTTGGCGTTTCTCGCCTACCCGGCCTTTCGCAAGTCGCCGCGTGACCGCGTGCCGCTGCTGGATATCGCCCTGGGCTTGGTCGCTGCAGCCAGCGCCGCCTACCTGTTTATCTTCTACCAGCAGCTGGCTTTACGTCCGGGCAGCCTGACCACCGCGGACATGCTGACCGCCTGTATCGGCATCCCTTTGCTGCTGGAAGCCACCCGCCGAGTGCTTGGCCCGCCACTGGCGATCATCGCCCTGCTGTTCCTCGTTTACAGCCTGGCCGGGCCCTATATGCCGGGGATGCTGGCGCACCGTGGGGTCAGCTTCAATGCCATGGCCAACCACCAGTGGATCACCACCGAAGGGGTGTTCGGCATCGCCCTCGGCGTATCCACCAGCTTCGTGTTTCTCTTCGTGCTGTTCGGTGCCTTGCTCGAACGCGCTGGCGCGGGGCATTACTTTATTCAGCTGGCTTTCAGCATGCTTGGCCACTTCCGCGGTGGCCCGGCCAAGGCGGCCGTGGTTGCGTCGGGTTTGACCGGGCTGATTTCCGGCTCGTCGATTGCCAACGTGGTGACCACCGGCACCTTTACCATTCCGATGATGAAGCGCACCGGCTTCTCGGCCGAGAAGGCCGGCGCGGTGGAAGTGGCGTCGTCGGTGAATGGCCAGATCATGCCGCCGGTGATGGGGGCTGCGGCCTTTCTGATGGTCGAGTACATCGGCATGCCCTATGTCGAGATCATCAAGCACGCCTTCCTGCCGGCGGCGATTTCTTATATCGCCCTGCTGTATATCGTCCATCTGGAAGCGTTGAAGCTCGGTCTGCAGCCGGTGGGCGGGCATCAGCCCAAGCCCTGGCTGCGCCGCCTGACCGGCTTCGCCTTCGGTGCGGCGCTGATCAGCGGCCTGTCGCTGGCGGTGTATTACGGCCTCGGCTGGCTCAAACCGGCGCTGGGTGAGTACGCCCTGCCGGGTATCGGTGCGCTGCTGGCGCTGATCTACCTGGGCCTGCTGAAAGTCGCCGCCAGCGTGCCGGTGCTGCCTGCCGAAGACCCGGACGCGCCGCTCGACAAGCTGCCGCAAACCCGAGCCGTACTGCTCTCCGGCCTGCACTTTCTGCTGCCGGTGGTGGTGCTGGTCTGGTGCCTGATGATCGAGCGTCTGTCTCCCGGCCTGTCGGCCTTCTGGGGCAGCGTGATGCTGGTGATCATCCTGCTGACTCAGCGTCCGTTGCTGAGCTGGCTGCGCACCGATGGCACGCATGCCCACGGCTCGTTTATGGATGGCGTGATCGACCTGCGTGAAGGCCTGATTGCGGGCGCGCGCAATATGATCGGCATCGGCATTGCTACAGCGGCGGCGGGCATCATCGTCGGCGCGGTGTCGCAAACCGGGGTTGGCCTGGTGCTGGCGGATCTGGTCGAGTTGCTGTCGATGGGTAACCTGCTGCTGATGCTGGTGCTGACGGCGATCTTCAGCCTGGTGCTGGGCATGGGCCTGCCGACCACTGCCAACTACATCGTGGTGTCCAGCCTGCTGGTGCCGGTGATTGTCACCCTCGGCCAGCAGAACGGCCTGATCGTGCCGTTGATTGCTGTGCATCTGTTCGTCTTCTACTTCGGCATCATGGCCGACGTGACGCCGCCGGTTGGGTTGGCCTCGTTCGCCGCTGCTGCGGTGTCCAAGGGCGATCCGATCAAGACCGGGATTCAGGCCTTCTACTACAGCATGCGTACGGCGGTGTTGCCGTTCCTGTTTATCTTCAACACCGACCTGCTGCTGATCGACGTGGACTTCTGGCACGGGGTGCTGATCTTTATCATCGCCACCATCGCCATGCTGATCTTCGCCGCCGGCAGCCAGGGTTACTTCCTGGTGCGTAGCCGCTGGTACGAGAACCTGCTGCTGTTGCTGGTGGCCTTCACCCTGTTCCGTCCGGGTTTCTGGATGGACATCGTGCATGACCCTTACCGTGACATCCCGCCGGCACAACTGGCCCAGGCCCTGGGTGATGTGGCCGATGGCAGCCAGCTGCGTCTGCGTATCAAAGGTGAGGATGCGGTCGGTGATGCCCGCGAGTTCAGTCTGCTGCTGCCCGTGCCGGAAGGTGCCAGCGGCGAAGAGCGTTTGGAGAAACTCGGCCTGTTGACCTATGAAGAGGGCGGCAAGGTGCTGGTCGATAGCGTCACCTTCGGCAGCCCGGCGGCCGAAGCTGGCCTGGAGTTCGATCAGGAAATCCTCACCGTTCGCGCCCCGACGGATCGCTGGACCAAGGAACTGATGTGGATTCCTGGCTTCCTGCTGTTCGCCCTGGTGGTCTGGTTGCAGCGGCGCCGCCGTTCCAGCGCGACGGCTTAAACTGAGCCTGACGCATCCACCCGCTGCGCAGCTTATTGCGCAGCGGGCTGTTGATAAGTCTGTGGGTATCAGGCTGTAGGCCTTGTAGCTAATGGCTTTGAGCAAGCTGCGCAGAAACCTGCGCAGCCTTGCGCAACAAGTTGCTCAGCTTTCAGTGAACTGGCGCACAACGGCTTGATATGCACACCGGTATTGATCTCAAGATACTGATTTATAAGACTTTTATTTAATTGGCATGCTTGTCGCTATATAGGGAGTTCCCGGATCACTGCAGATCCATGACCCAAGGCAAGGAAAGCACTCATGCCAACACCCGCGTATCTGTCCCTCGAAGGCACCAAACAAGGCCTGATCACTGCCGGCACCTTCACCGAAGATTCCGTCGGTAACATCTTCCAGGAAGGTCATGAAGACCAGATTCTGGTTCAAGCCTTCAACCACCAGGTCATCATCCCGCGTGATCCGCAGTCCGGTCAGCCGACTGGCCAGCGCGTCCACAAGCCGCTGATGATCACCAAAGTCTTCGACAAATCCTCGCCGCTGATCTTCAACTCCCTGACCTCCGGTGAGCGTCTGTCCAAGTGCCGTCTGGAGTGGTACCGCACTTCCTCCACCGGTACTCAAGAACACTACTTCACCATCGAGCTGGAAGATGCCGTGATCGTTGACGTGCAGTCGCGTATGCCGAACTGCCAGGATCCGAACATGGCTCACTTCACCCACCTCGAAGACGTGTACTTCACCTACCGCAAAATCGTCTGGACCCACGAAGTCTCCGGCACTTCCGGCTCCGACGACTGGCGTACCCCGATCTCCGCCTAAGCATTGGCTGAGTTCGCGTAATACCGCTTCGGCCAGGCTTGTCCTGGCCGCTGCGTTTCAGAAAGATGGGATCGTAATAAAGTCGAATATGCACGTTCACCCGGCAGCGCCTGGGTTAAAACGGCTGCGCCGCGCATAACTGCTCGACTCATGGAACGAAAGAAGAGGAACAACGAATGTTCGCCCCCGCCAACCAGACTCATTTCAGCCTGACGCTCGAAGGTGTAAGCCACGACCTGCAGGTGCTCGAATTCAACGGTCGCGAGGCGATCAGTCAGCCCTTCGAGTTCGAACTGGAACTGGTCAGCGAACGTCCTGACCTGGATCTGGAAAGCCTGCTGCATCAGGCCGCCTTTCTCGCATTCGATCAGGCCGGCCACGGCATTCACGGGCAGATTTACCGCGTCGCCCAAGGCGAGTCCGGTAAACGCCTGACCCGCTACCACGTGACCTTGCGCCCACAACTGGCGTACCTGGCGCATCGCACCAACCAACGCATCTTCCAGCACCTGACGGTGGAGAAGATCATCAGCCAAGTGCTGCAAGAGCACGGCATTCAGGCCAACGCCTACCAATTCCAACTCGGCTCGATTTACCCCGAGCGTGAGTACTGCGTGCAGTACGACGAATCCGATCTGCACTTCGTCCAGCGCCTGTGCGAGGAAGAGGGTATTCACTATCACTTCCAGCACAGCGAACAAGGCCATGTAGTGGTCTTCGGCGACGACCAGCCGCCGTTCCCCAAGCTCGCTCCTACCGCTTATCAGCAGGACAGCGGCTTGGTCGCTGACAAGCCGGTGATTAAGCGCTTCGGCGTGCGCGTGGAAACCCGTTCAAGTCGGGTGACCCGCCGCGACTACGACTTCGAAAAACCCAAGCTGCTGATGGAGGCGGACGCCAAGAGCGCGTTCAAACCCGACCTTGAGGATTACGACTACCCCGGCCGTTTTGTCGACCGTGAGCGTGGCAAACACCTCAGCCAGCGCATTCTCGAACGCCATCGACACGACTTCGAACTGGCGCAAGGCGACGGCGATCAGCCGCTGCTGGTCAGCGGCCACTTCCTGGCGCTGACCGAGCACCCGCGCGCCAGCTGGAACGACCTCTGGCTGCTCACCGAAATCCACCACGAGGGCAAGCAGCCGCAGGTGCTGGAAGAGTCGGTGACCAGCCACACCGAAGTCAGCGATGGTTTCCAGCAGGGCTACCGCAACCGCTTTACCGCCACGCCCTGGACCGTGCTGTATCGCCCACCGCTCAACCACCCGAAACCGCGCATCCTCGGCAGCCAAAGCGCGGTAGTCACCGGGCCTGCGGGTGAAGAGATTCACTGCGACGAATACGGCCGGATCAAGGTGCAATTCTTCTGGGACCGTGAAGGCCAGGCCGACGACAAAACCAGCTGCTGGCTGCGCGTGAGCTCAAACTGGGCCGGCGACCGCTACGGTGGCATCGCCATCCCGCGTGTGGGCATGGAGGTGCTAGTCACCTTCCTCGAGGGCGACCCCGATCAACCGCTGGTTACCGGCTGCCTGTACCACGCCGAACACGTGGTGCCTTACGCCTTGCCTGCGAACAAAACCCGCAGTGTGTTCAAGACCCTCAGCAGCCCCGGCGGTGGCGGCTATAACGAGCTGCGTATCGAAGACAAAAAGGGCGCCGAACAGATCTACATCCACGCCGAGCGCGACTGGGATGAAAACATCGAGCACGACCAGAAAATCCGCATCGGCAACGAACGCCACGACACCGTCGAAGCCAACAGCTACAGCGAATTCAAAGCCGAGGAACACCGCACCACCCATGCCGACCGCAAAAGCGAGATCAAAGCCAACGACCACCTCACCGTCGGCAACAACCAGCACATCAAAATCGGCACCGGCCAATTTATCAACGCCGGCACCGAGATCCACCTGTCCAGCGGCCAGAAAGTCGTACTCGAAGCCGGCAGCGAACTGACCTTCAAAGCCGCCGGCAGCTTTATCAAACTCGACGCCAGCGGCATCACCATGGTCGGCCCAATCATCAAATTCAACTCAGGTGGCGCGCCGGGGAGTGGGTCGGGGGCGGCGCCTATTCGGCCGGGCAAGGTTAAGCCGGCGGATGCGGATAAGGCGGGCGAGTTGTTGATTCAGGCGCAGAAGCAGGCGTTGCAACGTGCCGCTCGCACTGCGCAGCCTATCTGTGAAATCTGTCAGGTATCGGGAGGTAAACCTTGAATTACCTGTTACTTGATGGCGCACAGATTGACGGTTTGCTGGGCCGTATCTACAGCTTGGAGGATTCGCCCTCGGTCCATCCGCTGTATCAACAAAGTGCCTATGAAACGTTGGCTGAAGTCGGCCCGGTGTTAGTTGCAGTCAGTCCTGCGAGTGGCCTAGAGCAGCACTTTATCCAGCACTGGCAGAGCAATGCGGGGATCTGGTTGGAGTCCGATGCTGGCGAGATGGTCCTTGTCGAGCATTTGCGCAGCTTGATTCATGCTCAGGTTGAGGGTGTCACCGTACTGCTGCGCTATTACGATCCACGCATTACCCGCTCCTGGCTCGGCCCGATGACGGCCAGTGAACGCGATGGGCTACTGGGGCCGGTGAGTCGTATTCGCTTGCCTGACGACACCGCTGAGGCTGGGTTGCAGCGGTTAAACCCACAATTCGAGTCGGCTCGTTATGCCGACACACCGTGGGTCATCCTTAGTCAGGAACAGCTGGAGCAGATGACACAGGCGAAGCAGGCAGATTTCGAGCAGCGCCTGTTAGCCCACGTACAGGAGTTTTACCCTGACTGTTTGCACAATCTAGATGCCAGCGGGCAGCGTGCCTGGGTGGCCAATTGTCGGGCCAGTGCTGCGCAGTATGGTTATTGCAGCGCCGCCGCTGTCACCCGTTGGGCGACCCTGCTGGCTGAGCTAGGCAGCGACTTTCCGAATGCCCCTGACCATGAGGCCTACCGAACTCTGCTCGCTCAACCAGGAAGTTTGCCAGCGCAGCGCCTGGATAATCTGATAAACGAACTACAGCGCCAACTATTGCGCACCGACAAGGAGTCAGTCGCATGACCACCTCACAGGATCGCGCCTGGCATATTGCCCAGGCCGATAAGGCCGCCCAACAAAATTTCGCCCAGGAAGATGTTGCCAGTTCCATGGCCACCTGCCCGGCACGCCAGGCAGACGTCTTTATCGTGCCGACGCGCTACGCCCTGGCCGAACAAGCCGCCGACCATCCGCGTTGCAAGCCTGCAGCCAGTAGCCAAAGCCATCCGATGGCCTTGCGCCGTCTGCGCACCGGTTACCTTTATCTGTGGCACCACGAAGGGCCACTCAAGCGCTTTGCAGTAGCAGCAGATGGTCTGTTGCAGGACCAAGGGCTGGACGATAGCGACGCCCGATTACCCACCGGCAAACTGGCCGGATTTGCGCTGAACAAGCAGCATGATGCTTGGCTGCTCTACAGTGAAATCCCTCTGACCAGCAGCAACCATCAACGCCTGTCCAGCGAGCCCGCTGAGCGACGTGCCCGCATGCGTCGCATCCAATTGAGTGAAGTCGCTCGTAGTCTGGATGCTAAACACTGCCCGGCACTGGACAGTGCCGAGCGCGTTGTCGCTGAACTGATGCCGGAAGTTCGTGACCAGGCCTTAGCCCACGACTATGCAAAAAACGGCGATGCCTACCGCGAAGGGGTGGACACCCTTGGCCAGCAAATGATGGACGAGCCTACGCCGGAGCGTGTCAACGCATACGTCAATGCGCGCACCTGGCTAAGTGAGCGCGAGCAGGCGGCGGGCCGTCATCCGCAAGCAGCAGAACAGCCACCGGGCGAGTGGAGCGTCGTCGCCTGGGATGTGCCTGCAACGGATACCTGGCTGGGCAAGGCGCGCGCTCAGGCAGCCGAACTGCATGCCGTATTTGCCAGCCTGGACGATGATCTGGGCGTATTGCGCGACCTGAATCATGAGCAAGGCATGGTCAATCAGCGCGAAGAAGACTGGGATCAGGAACATGCCCACAAAGGGATGATCGCCGGCTTTATCAACAGCCTGATCAGTGAAGACGGTGCAGAGCTAAGCAACCTGATCAACTACCGTTACCGTGATCGCGATATCCAGCTCACCCCGGAGCAGGGCGATATTCTGCTCAAGGCAAAGCGCGAACTCACCCCTTTGCTCGCCGAAGAGACCGAAGTCAATCAGCGTCAGCGCCACAAAATTGGCCATGCTGCCGCTGATGTACGAATTGCCGATATTCATCGCCGTGAAGAAGTGGTTCTGGCGCCTACCCGGGAATTCATTCCGCTGGATCTGCACGGGCAGTTGCAAGGTGTGGTCATGGCCTACCAGGCCAATAAGGTCCACAACATGACTGACGCCAAAAGCAGCGCTCAGGTTGCTGACCGTGTGCAATTGCCAAATATGCAGAAATGGATGGCCGAGGTCGCCGAGCCGCACCGCCAGTGGCTTTTTGCCCGCCGTGAGGTGCTTTATAACGACATGTCCACCTACCTGGCTCGCCATGGTGGCGCGCTCTGGTATGCCGATTACGACAACAGCGCACATTGCTCCTGGCTCAGTGAACTCAGCCTCAACAGCCTGAGTGCCTTATGCAGCAGCGGCCCCGGTACGCAACTGGCCGTTAATCTGTTGCGCGCGCCTTCGGTTGAACAACCCTTTAGCTTGCTGGCCAGTGGTTTTAGTCCTTCATTGATGGACCTGGCAGACCGGGGCACTGATGTTGAGGCAGCCCTCACCAGTGCCAATCAGGCGGCTATTGGCCAACTGATCGGCAGCCTGGTGGCCAGTGGTAAATATGCCTGGCTCAGTGATCTCGGCGGCCCAAGCGGCGCAGACTGGGGGCAAGCGGTGTCGCGGCTGTCTGCGGCCTTTGCTGCGTTGGAGGCCGAGCACCTGGCCAGTAGCGCAGCCCCGAGCAATTTGATCCAGCGCTTCCCCGATCCGCTACGTGCGCTGTTGGTGATTGTAAGACTGTGCTCGGACGGCGCCATCAAGGCCGGCAGCATGGGCTTTAGCCTCAGCGGTACGGTGGGGCAACGTCTGTGGGACTGGGGTCGGCTTGCCGGGCAAAATCTGCAGAAAGGCCTGACCCCGGCTGTCACCGGTATCAAGAGTTTGAACACCCTGGGTGGCGTGCTGCCACTGGCGGCTCTGCTACTGCATATGAACAACGTGCAGATACTTAACCAGCGCGACCAGGGGCGCGAGCATGATGAGGTGCGCAGCCGTGAACATCTGGCCGAAAACCTCAAGGTTGGAGCGGCGCTATCGGCCGTGATCGGTGCGGCGTGGGAGGCCACTGGGCGGGTTGAAATCAGCAAGTTCGGCGTTAAGGCACCTATAGTCACTCTGTTTGGTTTTACTACTGGTGTGCTTGCATTCTTTGCCAGTGCTACTGACTTAACCAAGCTTTCTGCGGAAATGCAGAAAGACGGTGCTTACTGGGCAGCCGACCACTGGGCAAGGCTGGGCCACGATAGCGCGGTAATGGGATTGATGAGCGCCCAAACCGGCCTGGGTGGTTATGCCACTTACATGGCGTTGACTGGGAAATGGACCACCGAGCAGGCTATCAAATGGTTTACCTTGCGCATCGTGCCAGTGAACTGGCTACTGCTGATTATTGAAGGGCTGTACCTGGCCTGGAATTATTTCAAAGACAGCGAGCTACAAACCTTCCTTGAGCAATGTTGCTGGGGGCAAAAGCGGCGCTGGGGCGATAGCCCGGCGCAGCGTAGCGAGGAGCTGCAAACCCTGATTGACCTGCTTTTTAAGCCCAAGCTATTGGCCACTGCGAGCCTGCATAGCCGCCAGATTGGCCAAAGTGATCACAGCATCGTGATCGAGAGTCGGACCGACAGTCTGCAACTGTTTCTACCGGGGGCCAATCCCGAACGTACTCAGCTGTATATAAAGCTGGTGGCCTTCGACAACCGCAACACCCCCACCGACTGTACCCGGCAGTGGTTAAGTAATCTGGAAAGCCAATGGCTGCCGATTCACCAGGGCATGGGCTTGCGCCTGAGCGGTGCACTGCCCAAGCGGGCCGACAGCCATTACTGGCAGCTCCAGGTTTTGTACCATAGCCCGTTGGCTATGCAGGCCGGCACCCTCGGCCCGCAGCAACTGGTGGTCGGCGGCGGCATGGGCCTGCGCTATATCATCCGCGGCACTGCAGTCGTTGAGCATGCCTCCAATGACGGCCCCTTGCTTATCGATAGCTTTAGCACCGTGCCAGTGAGCCCCGAGTTGCTTCAACCCAAGGAAAGCGAATGACCGAACAAGCCTGTGATACCAAGCAAGGCCTGCTCTGGAAACAGGAGCATCTAGCCCCATTGCCCATCCCAACAGGCCAGCCTGCCAGCGACCTGATGAGTATCATCTGGCGTAAAAATCAGGTGTTGTTGGATATCGGTAGTTTCTCCATGGGGGGGGGCTTTATCACCCTGCACTTAGGTACGTTTATATCGGTAATGATCGTTGCATACGTCGTCTCAACAGGCGACTACTGGGCTGCTCTCGCGTTATTTAGTGCTGGAGCAGGGCTTATGGGCACCCTCTGGTACTTCTTTATCAAACAGTGGCGCAAGCCACTGACCCCGCCGATTCGCTTTAATCGCCAGCGCCGCGAGGTCTGTATCACTGAACCCGATGGTAGCTACTGGTTTGTTCCTTGGGAGCGGGTGCATGCCATTGCCCCCAGTGCGCTCGGCCTCAATACCGGCGGCGCCAGTAAGCACGGTAGCCTGCTTCTGTGGTTCCCGCTCAAGGGGCAAGAGCACGAAGATTACGCCCCCGACAAGCAAGGCTGGGTGCTTATGGTCAATACCGGTGGCGGTATTTCCTCCATGGCGCAGTGGGAGTGTATTCGCAGCTTTATGGAGGTAGGCCCGGAGGCAATACCCGAACCGCTGGAGAACATTTGTGGCTTGAGCCTAAAACAGATTTTTTGGCGCGAGTTCGACAAGTCCTGCCAGGAAAGAGGGCTTTTTCTCACTGTGGTTTGGGAAATAGGCATCATGTTCCCTGTATTCAACCCAATGGGTGCCCATTGGATCACGCGTAAAAAACTCGCTCATATACCCGAGCTAACAGCGCCTGAAGTGATTGAGTGGTCCAAGCCCCTGCCGCCCGAACAATGGGCCAAGCGCTCGCCTGAGTTGGCAAAAGCTATCGTAGAGCGTGAGGCGGAACTGGCCGCTGCATGACCGAGTACGCCAGTGATCAGATAAATGTCATCTGGCGTTAATTCTCGGTTTTTTTGCGCGTAAATGCTTCGGCTTTATGACATTTCATACAGCGTCGCGAGCTTCACAGCCACAGCTCTTTGCCAAGACTTAATAGCGCCTGCTGGCCACATACCCTAAGGCTCTACCCCCTCCTGCAACAACTCCGGCCTCTCCCTCTGCAGCTTGCTCTGCAGCATTTCCAGCTGTTCCAGCGCGGCGCGGGCTTCGTCGAGTTCGCTTTGGCTGCGTTCGCCGGATTGGGCGGCTTGTTCGATGCGTTCGCGAATGGCAGGGATCTGCTGGATGCCGCTGGCGTAGGCCATGATCTGGTCGCGGGTTTGTTGTTCTTCGAAGGCGTTGTACTGCGTTGGGTCGGCCAGCTGTGCGACGGATGCGGGTTGGCGGGGTTTGAGCTGGCCTAGGGCCGGGCTGCGGGGGTCGCCTTGGTCGGCCATTAGCTGGATCAGCATTTGCGCTTCCTGGGCATTCAGTTGCGGTTCGCTGGGCGGCTCTTCCACAGGTTTTTCAGCAGGCGCCGGGATTGCTGCTGGTTGATGTGTCGACAGCGCGGCGGGCATCTCTGGCAAGCGAATGGCCTGGTTAGATGGCGTTGAGGATTGTGGCGCAACGGCTGGCGCGGTGTCGGCCTGGGGCGTGCGCACAACTACGATGGTCACCGCCGTGACCACGCCGAGCAGGCCGATGCCGAGCCAGGCCTTCATAGCCCTTCTACCTTGGCGTTGGCCAGCAGGGCGTCGACGCGGGCCTGGAAGGCTTGAGTCAGCTGCTCCTTGGCGACGGCCTGGTTGACCTCATAGCGCACGCTCGGATCGCTAAGCGGCAGTTGCTTATCCTCACGGCTGCGCACCTGAACGATTTCGAATGCGCCGTCGATCAGCATCGGCTGAGAAATGCTGTCCGCCTTCTGCAGCAGGGCGGTCTTGCGCAGAAAATCCAGCTGCGCATCCTGCGGGCGAATCAGGCCGAGGTCGCCGGGTGGCGTCTGGCTCTTGGTATTGGCCAGTGAGTAGCGGCGCACGGCGTCATCGAAGCTCAGCCCCTTTTGCAGTTCGGCATACACCTGATCGGCGATGGCTTGATCGGCCAGGCGAATATGGCTGGCCTGCACTTGGGCAACGTTCAGGTAGAGCTGCAGATTGCGCTGGTAGTAGGCCTCGGCATCCGCATCGCTGACCCGGCTGGCCCGCTCGCGCAGGCTGGCGGTTTCATGGTGGAAGTCATTGTGCAGGCCGAGCTGGTGCAGGTATTTGTGGCGGACGAGTTTGTCGCGCACCAGCTGGCGGATACCGGCCTGTTCGTCGGCGCTGAAACCCTTTTGCGCCAACTGATACCAGAGGTAGTCGCGCAGCGCTTGCTGGCGCACCTGCTCGGCCAGGTACAGCAAGTTGCCCTGCTGCAGTTCCACTCGGCCTTGCACGTTTTCACCTTGGTACAGCTCCAGCAGGTTCAGGCGTTGTTCGGCCTGACCGGGGAACTGCCAGCTGATCAGCTGCACCTGTGCGGCGGCGGCCTGTTGTTGGGGGCTCAATTGCAGGCTGTCGAGCACCACGCCCTGAGCCTGCGCGGTCAATACCTGGCGCAGGCGTGCGCTGCTCAGCGCTTGTGGTTGGCGCAAAAAGGGCCGTACATCGTGGTCGAACTGGCGGGCGTAGACTTGTTCGATCAGGTTGGCGGCTTCGCGCTCGACCAACGCATCCAGATCGCTGCGGTATTTGCTGCTCAGTTCGGCTTCCACTTCACGGGCCAGCAGGTGGTTTTCCGCCAGGCCTGTGCGCAGCAGGCGCAGGTCGGTATTGAATTTGACCCGGGTCATGGCCTGCTCCAGCAGGCCGATGCTTTTGCCGGGCAGGCGTTCACCGTTGATGCGCATGTCCTGGCTGCCCAGGGCTGACAGGCAAATGCCGGTCAGCCCCAGTACCAGCAAACTGCGCTGGATGATCGCGCGCACCTTACAGGCCACCCTGGCCGTAGAAGGTGTTGGCACCCTTGGTCAGCACGCTGACGGTGAGGGCGATGGACTCCGGAATCAGCTCCTTGGCAACCCGCAGACGGGTGGCGTAGCTGGTGTCGTACAGCGGCTCGGGGCGCTGATAGGCGACCTGGGCGGTCTGGGTCAGCAGATCGCGGATCGGCTTCTGTGCGTCATAGCTGCCGACCCGGTTGGCCACGGCGGCGATATTGTTCAGGCCTTCGCTGAAGTAATGATCGTCCACCCAGCCTTCCCAGCCGGAGTGGCCATTGCCCGACGTGACCCAGGCATGGTGCGGCTGCGCGACATCGCCGGTGGTGTGCAATGAGTAGCCGATGGTTTGCAGGGACGGCGCGTTCTTGAACTGATCGAACCAGTACTTGGCCAGGTTATCGATGGGCTGGAAGGCCGCCGTCTGGAAGTCGCCGTAGTGCGTCTGCCAGTTGGAGGAAGTGCCCTGGCGGTAATGCGCTTCGGTGGTGTCGAAGTCGCTCTTCTTCAGCTCGCGGTTGTACAGATAAACCATGGCGTACCAGTCAACGTCGCCGCTCCAGCTGCCATCCACCTTGCGGTAGCGGTAGTCGTAACCGCCGTGGTCGTTGCCGTGGGCGTCGCCCTGGCGGGCCATGTTGATAAAGTGCCAATAGGACGTGTAATTGACGATGGAGGCCGCTGCGCCATACACCGGCGCGTGCTCGTAGCCGACCCACCAGCCGCCCAGACGGGTGTCCTGAAAATCATCGACGTCGTAGGCCGCCTGGCCGAGGATTTCGCCGGCGCGGGCTTCGCTGCCGGCTGCGCCGACGTAGAACTGGTAGGCGCGTTTCATCTCAGGCGTGGCGTGCGCCGAGTTGAGGAAGGCCAGGGCGTCCTTGACGATGTTCTTGTGTGTAGGTTGCGACCAGGCGCTGGCGTGGCTGGCACTAAAAGCCAGGCCTAGACCAACGACCAGGGAGGTGAGGGTTTTCATAGGGAAGGCGCTCTTTTGTTGTTGGAGTTGAGCAGTATTAGCGGTCATTGATGGCAGAACTGTTGCAATGCCGCACGCCAACTTAAAGCCTATGTGTCTGGTTGCCTCAACCCAACTAAGGTTTAGTGGTATAGACCAATTATCTTGCGCGCCTTATGCCGCGCCGCTGTTTTTATGGTGCAAAGCCACCTGGATACTGAGGCATTGGCCACCTGAGCCAAGCTGCAGAGTGTGAGCCGTGTCTCGCTTTTGGGCTGCGCATATCACCGACAATGCCGCGCGGGCCGGGACGCCGCTGCCTCTCGGCTACTCCATTGCCTCAATCCTCAAGGACGATGACCATGAAACTGCAGTTCTCCCTTTCCGCGCTCGCGCTCGCCACCCTGCTTTCCGGCTGCCAGAACATGAGCCCCGACGCCATGCTTAGCACCGGGCTGCAAACCATGCAGGCTGCCACTCTCAGCGATGCTGAAGTGAAGAGCATGGCCGACGACGCCTGCGTACAGATGGACGCCCAGTCACCAATCGCGCCAGCCGATAGCAAGTACAGCAAGCGTCTGGAAACGATTGCCCGTAACCTCGGCAGCCAGGTCAACGGGACGCCGGTTACCTACAAGGTTTACCTGACTGACGAAGTCAACGCCTGGGCCATGGCCAACGGTTGCGTGCGCGTGTATAGCGGCCTGATGGACCTGATGAACGACAACGAAGTGGAAGGCGTGCTGGGCCACGAGATGGGCCACGTTGCTCTCGGCCACACCAAGAAGGCGATGCAAGCGGCCTACGCTACTTCGGTGGCCCGTGGTGCCATTGCCTCCTCCGGCAACAGTGCAGCAATGGCGCTGTCCAGCTCGCAATTGGGCGATTTGGGTGAGGCGCTGATTAACGCGCAGTTTTCCCAGTCTCAGGAAAGCGCTGCCGACAACTTCTCCTTCGATCTGCTGAAGCAGCGCAACATTCCGCTGCAGGGACTGGCCAGTGCTTTCGACAAGCTGGCTCAACTCGGCGGTGGCGACAGCAGCATGTTTGACTCCCACCCGGGCTCGGCCGAACGCGCCGCGCATATTCGCCAGCGCATTGCCGCCGGTAAGTGATCCATGAAGGGGCCGCAGCAGCGGCCCCATTTGTTTCAGGAGTCACCTATGCATAACCTATGCGCTCTGTTGATCTGTGCTTCTTTGCTACTGGCGGCGCAGGTAAATGCAGCTAGCAGCGATGAGTTGGATGCTCGCTACAATGACTGCTTGGAGACTAGCGAGGGGCTTACTAACAGCCTGGTCGCAGCCTGCGCTGAGGGGGTTTCGGATGTTGCGAAGAAACAGATGAACCTTACTTACCAGCGTCTCTACCTCAAACTGCAGCAAGCCTCGCCGGAAGATGCCCAGCAGCTCGAGGAGGCGCAGAAGGCCTGGCTGATCTATCGCAACGCGCATTGCGATATGCAGGGTAAGCACATTGGCTCGCCGATGTACTACACCTGCCCGATGGAACTGAACATCGATAGGCTCGTCGAGCTGGAATTTTTGCTCGATAACGGCGGCTAGAACTCCATCTTTCGCCCGGGGCTAACCCGCGGCAGATTACTCCCCCGCCATGTCCTGGCTGTGCAGCGCTCCGGTCTCGCTGCTTTCCAGCACCACATAGGCGCTGGCGCAGAACAGCGAGTTGAGGCGCTTCATATCGGCGATCAGCTCCATATGCAGAGCGCTGGTTTCGATGCTTTGCACCACCTGATGGTGCAGCCGGCTGACATGGGCGTGGGCTAGGCGGCGTTCCTGAGCGCGGAAGCGGCGTTTTTCGCGCAGCAGCTGGCGCGCGCTTTCCTTGTCGGCGGAGAGAAACACCGAGAGGCCCAGGCGCAGGTTGGCCAGCAGCTGGGCGTGCAGGGCGGTGAGTTCTTCCAGGCCGCTGTCCGAGAAGGAATGGCGCTGCGCAGTTTTCTGATCCTGCACTTTGCCGAGCATGCGTTCGATGATGTCGCCGGCCTGCTCCAGGTTGACCGCCAGTTCGATGATCTCCGCCCAGCGCCGGCTGTCGTGCTCACTCAATACTTCGCGCGGCACCTGCGCCAGGTAGAGTTTGACCGCGCTGTAGAGCGCATCGACATCGTCATCCAGGCGGCGCAGCTCCTTGCCCAGGGCGGTTTGCCCGCCACTCAGGACTTCCAGCAGGTGATTGAGCATGGTCTCGATCAGGTCGCCGATGCGCAGGGTTTCGCGCACCGCATTGGCCAGCGCCAGGCTCGGTGTGGCCAGCGCGGTGGGATCGAGGTGGCGCGGGCGGGCGATGCCGTTTTCGTCCGGGCGATCCGGCAGCAGCCAGTTGCAGAAGCGCGCCATCAGCCCGACCGTGGGCAGCATCAGCAGGCAGCGCAGGCTGTTGTAGAGCAGGTGGAAGGCGATCACCAACTCCTCGGGCCGCCACTTCAGGCTGTCCAGCCAGTTGGCCAGCGGATCGAGGAACGGCATCACCAGCAGCAGGCCAATCAGCTTGTACAGCAGGCTTCCCAGGGCCACTCTGCGGCCGGCCGGGGTTTGCAGGCTGCTGTTGAGAAAGGCCAGCACGCCGCTGCCGATATTCGCGCCAATCACCAGGCCGATGGCCACCGGCAGGCTGATCAAGCCGGCACCGGTCAGCGTCGCGGTAAGCAGCACGGCGGCCAGGCTGGAGTAGGAAATCAGCGCGAACAGCGCGCCGACCAGGGCATCCAGCAGCAGGTCGCCGGTCAGTGAGGCAAACAGCACCTGGATACCGCGGGTTTGGGTAATTGGCGTAGCGGCGGCGACGATCAGCTCCAGCGCCAGCAACATCAGGCCCAGACCGATGGCCACGCGGCCGAGCTGGCCGGCGCGGGTTTGCTTGCGCGAGAGAAAGAAGATCACCCCGAGGAAGATCAGCAGCGGGCTTAGCCAGCTCAGGTCTAGGGTCAGCACGCGGGCCATCAAGGCGGTGCCGACATCCGCACCGAGCATGATCGCCAGCGCTGGGGTCAATGCCATCAAGCCCTGAGCGACAAATGAGGTGACCAGCAGGGCGGTGGCATTGCTGCTCTGCACCAGCGCGGTGACGCCGATGCCGGCGGCAAACGCCAGCGGGCGCTTGCTGACGTTATGGCTAAGCACCTTGCGCAGGTGCGAGCCATACACCCGCAGGATGCCGGTACGGACGATATGGGTGCCCCAGATCAGCAGGGCGACGGCAGACAGAAGATTAAGCAGGGTGAGCATGGTGCTGCTCCCTGGCGCGTCAGCCCGGTTGCAGCGTGACGCGTGGTTTTTACTTGTTATAAAGGCCCATCTTGTAGAAGCGCAGACCCTGTATTTAGCTTTAGCTGGGGTTGGCCATCCGCGCCAGCGCGCGACACAGACTGTCGTGCAATCCCAGCCAGGCTGCGTGAGCTGATAACCTTGGCCGCTACTGAACGGATGCCCACCGATGCTTACGCTTTATCACGCCCCTGACCTAGAAACCCTTGGCGAGCTGGCCACCACCCTGCTCGCCACGCCGATGCGTGAGCCTTTGGCGCCGGCGTTGGTGGTAGTTCCTAGTCAGGGTATGGGGCGCTGGCTGACGTTGGAGCTGGCGCGTAAGCAGGGCATCGCCATGCAGCTGGAGGTGCAGCTGCCGGCCAAGTTCGTTTGGGACTTGTCGCGCCTAGCCTTGGGCCAGCTGCCGGAGCAATCGGCCTTTAGCCCCAGCAGCCTGAGTTGGCGGCTGTATGACTGGCTGTGCGAGCCGGCCAACCTGGCCGAGGCGCCGCGTCTGGCACATTACCTGGAAGGTGGCGATGAGCGGCGGCGCCTTTCACTTGCCGTCAAAATCGCCGACGTATTCGACCAATACCTGCTGTATCGCGACGACTGGCTGGCCGCTTGGGAGCGCAACGAGCTGCAGGACCTTAGCCCGGACGAAGCCTGGCAGGCGCTGCTCTGGCGCGAGCTGACCCGCGACGGCCATCCGCATCGTGCCCGGCTACTGGAAGAACTGCTCGCCCGTCTGCATCAGCCTGAACCCATGCCGGGGTTGCCCGAGCGCGTGCTGGTGTTCGGCATCAGCAGCCTGCCGCCGCACCATATGCGCGTGCTCGAAGGCCTGGCGCGGCACACCGAAGTGATCCTCTTCGCCCTGAACCCCTGCCGCGAAGCCTGGGGCGAGATTCGCGATATCCGTGAACTGGCCAGGCAGCCCGAGGCCACTCCCGAGGACTGGTATCTGGATGTCGGTCATCCGTTATTGGCGAGCCTGGGCAAGCAGGGTCGCGATTTTTTCGACAGTCTGTTCAGCCTGGCGTCCAGCGAAGGCAGCCAGGAAATCGGCCTGTATTCCGAGGATGCCGACCTGCACGACGCCAGCCTGTTGCAGGCGCTGCAGAACGATATTCTGCGCCTGCGCACCCGTCAGCCCGATGAGCGCCTAGTGCTGCGCGAGGACGACCGTTCGCTGGAGCTGCATATCGCCCACTCGCCGCTGCGCGAGGTGGAAATCCTGCATGACCAGTTGCTTGCGCGGTTTGCCGCCGACGGGCAGCTGACCCCGGATCAGGTGGTGGTGCTGACCCCGGATATCGAGCGTTATGCGCCCTATATCGAAGCTGTGTTCGCCCCGCGTGAAGGCGTGCCGCGTATTCCGTTCAGCCTGGCCGACCGCAGCCTGCGCGCGGAAATCCCCCTGCTGGAAGCCTTCCTCAACCTGCTGGCGCTGCCGGAAAGCCGCTTCGCCGCCGAGGAAATTCTCGCCTGGCTGGAACAGCCGGCAATCGCCCGCCGTGCCGGTATCGAAGCCGAAGACCTGCCGCTGCTGCGCGACTGGCTGCGTGAAGCTGGGGTGCGCTGGGGCCGCGATGGCGCGCACCGCGAGCAGTTGGGCCTGCCAGCCGATGCTGCGTTTACTTGGAGGCAAGGGCTGGATCGCCTGCTGCTGGGCTTTGCCGCGCCGCCGCAACTGGCCGGCAGCCAGGCCCCGTTGCTGGGTGCCAGCTGGCCGTTGGATGCGCTGGAAGGCGGTCGTGCGCAACTGCTCGGCCGTCTGGCCGGGTTTGTTGAACGCCTGGCCGCCCTGGCGCAGAGCCTGCAACGGCCACGGCCTTTGCGCGAATGGGCCGAGAGCCTGCAAGTGCTGATCGACCAGCTTTTCGACGAGCGTGAAGCTGGCGACACCCTGTTGCTGCTGTCCAAGGCTTGTGCCGCACTCAAGGAGCAGGCCGACGCGTCGGGTGTTGAGCGGCCAATCGAGCTGGCGCTGATCCGTCAGCAACTGACTGCGGCGCTGGAGCAGGGTAGCGCCGCCTCCGGTTTTCTCACCGGCGCTGTGACCTTCTGCACCATGGTGCCGATGCGCAGCCTGCCGTTTCGCCTGGTCTGCCTGCTCGGCCTGGATGACGGCGCGCTGCCACGCCGCACCCCTGCCGCCGGCTTCGACTTGATCGGTCAGAAGCCCCGGCGCGGTGACCGCGCACGGCGCCTGGACGACCGCTATCTGCTGCTGGAAACCCTGCTCTCGGCAAGGGGTGGCCTGTACCTCAGCTACGTCGGCCGCGACCCGCGCAGCAACGCCGAGCTGCCGCCTTCGGTGCTGGTCAGCGAACTGCTGGATGTGGTCGACCTCACCGCCGTCTGCGGCATCGATGGACAAAACGCCAGCGCGCGGATTACCCACCATCATCCATTGCAACCCTTCGCCCCCGGCAACTTTGCAGGTAACTGGCATGCCGGTTTTGCCGCGCCGTGGTTCCGCGCCGCGCAGCGTTTGAGTCAGGCGGTGGAGGCACCAACGCCCTTTGCCAGCGCCCTGGATGCGCCAGATTCGGACTGGCTTTGCATCGAGCCGAGCCAGTTGATCCACTGTTTCAAGCACCCGGCGCGCTACCTGCTGGAACAGCGCCTCGGCCTGCGCCTGGCGCAGAGCGAGGAAACCCTGGCCGGCGATGAGCCGTTCAGCGTCGAGTGGACCAGCCAGCATGGCCTGCGCCAGCTGGCGTTGCAGGCCATCGAGCAGGGTTGGAGCGAGCGCCAGGAGCGCGCCGTGGCCGCTGCGTCTGGCTGGCTGCCGGTGGGTGAGTTGGGTCAGGCGCATTGGGGGCAGATTCGCGGGCCAATCCGCGCCTTCGCCCCGACGCTGTTCGACGAACGCCCGGATGACGCACCGCAACCCCTGCTGGTCGACCTCGAACTGGCCGGTGTGCGCATCCACGGCTGGCTGGATGGCGTGACCAGCGCCGGCCTGTTCGACTACCGCCTGCGCGACCTGGGTGCCTGGGAACTGGCACCGTTCTGGTTGCGCCATCTGCTGCTCAACTGCGCAGTCACTCCGGGCATCAGTCGCGACAGCCGCCTGCTCTCGCCGAAAAGCGAATGGCGCCTGGGCCCGTTGGCCGATGCCCGAGGGCTGCTGCTGCCCTGGCTGGAGGCGTACAAAAGCGCGCTGTGCGAACCGCTGCCGCTGTTCGCCAAATGCAGCCACGGTTTTGCCCGCAAATGGCGCAACCCCGGGCGCAAGGAACCGATTGATGCCGCCCGCAGCGAAGCGCGGCTGATGTGGCAAGGCAACGACCATATGACCGGCGAAGGCCAGGACCCCTGGAGTGCCCTGGCCTTTCGCGACCGCGAGGCGCTGGACGAACGTTTCGAAGCCCTCGCCGAGCAGCTCTACGGCCCGGCGTTGGATGCCCTGCAAGGCAGTGAAGAGGATGAAGCATGAGCAGCGCCAGCCTTAACCTGCTGCAGGACAGCTTCACCGGCCGCTCGCTGATTGAGGCCAGTGCCGGTACTGGCAAGACCTGGACCCTGACGGCGCTGTACGCCCGTTTGTTGCTAGAGAAGCAGCTCAGCGTCAGCCAGATTCTGGTGGTGACCTTTACCACCGCCGCCACCGCCGAGCTGCGCGAGCGCATCCGTAAACGCTTGGCCGAGCTGCTTGCGGTGTATGACAACGGCCCAGGCGACGATAAGTTACTCAATGATCTGCGCGCCCAGTATCCGGACGCGGCCAGCCATCGGCGTTTGCTGCTGGCGGTGCACGGCTTCGACGAGGCGGCGATCTTCACCATCCACGGTTTCTGCCAGCGCGCATTGCAGGATGCCGCGTTCGAGGCTGGTGGGGATTTCGACAACGAGCTGACCCACGACGACCGCGAGATTATCGATGCCCTGCTCGCCGATCTCTGGCGCCATGAGCTGGCCGCCGCCGAGCCGGAATGGGCGGCGTTTCTGGTGCAGCAGAAGATCACTCCGCAGGTCCTACGCCAGCGCTTGCGCAACCACCTGGGCAAGCCCTATCTGCGTATTGAGCCGCAACCCGGTGCCAGCAGCGAGATGAGTTCCCTGCGCTCCGCCTGGCAGCAGGCGCAGCGCTGCTGGCTGAGTGAAAGCGCCGCCTGGCTGGCGCAGCTCAAAGCCTTCGACGGCTTCAAAAGCAATATGTGCAACCCGGCCAAGCTGGGCGTTTGGCAGGCCGAGCTGGATGGTTATTTCAGCGATGCGGCAGCACTGTTCAGCAAAACCGAAGCGCATCGCCGGTTGGCCCGCGAAGGGCTGAACAAGGCCAGCAAGAAAGGCTGCGAAGCCCCTGCCAATCCGCTGGTCGCTGCCTTGCAGGAACTCTGCGATGCGCTGGATGCGGCGCAGCCCGAGGCCGAGCAACGCCTGATCGATCTGCAGGTACGCCTAATTGACCAGCTCAACGAGCAACTGCCGGCGCGCAAGGCGGCGCAGCGTTTGCTGGCCTTCGATGATCTGCTTAACAAGTTGCAGCAGGCGCTGCAAGGCGAGGGTGGGGAGCATCTGGCCGGCACGCTGCGTAATCAGTATCCAGTAGCGCTGATCGACGAGTTTCAAGACACCGACCCGGTGCAGTACCGGGTGTTTCATCGCATCTATCAGGATGCGGGTGATCTGTGTTTTGTCGGCGACCCCAAGCAGGCGATCTATGCGTTTCGTGGTGCAGATCTGGCCACTTACCTCAAAGCCCGCAGCGAAGCTGCGCGGCAATACAGCCTGGCCACCAACCATCGCTCCACCCCCGAGCTGATCGCAGCGCTTAACCAGCTGTTCGATCGCCCCATGCCCTTCGCCGAAAAGGGCCTGACCTATCAGCAGGTGGGGGCCAGTGAGCGGCCGCGCCCGCAGCTGGTGCTGCCACCCATGGAGGGCGAGGCGGACGCGCCGCTGGCGCTGGTATGGCTGGATAACGACTATCTGGGCAAGGGTGAAGCGGGCGCTTTGGTGGCGCGCGATACAGCGCGGCGTATCGCTGCGGTGCTTAGCGCCAGCAGTCAGGGCCAGGCCTATTTCGACGATCAGGGCCAGCGGATACCACTCAAGGGCGGCGATATTGCCGTGCTGGTTGCCAGCCACCGTCAGGCCAGTGAGGTGGCTGCAGAGCTGGCTGCCCGTGGCGTGCCCAGCGTGCGTCGTGGCAAGGAGAATGTCTGGCACAGCGAGGAAGCGGATGAGCTGTCCGCTGTGCTCGCCGCCTATGCCGAGCCGGGCCGCGAAGGCGCGTTGCGCTATGCCCTGGCCAGCCGCCTGCTGGGCCGCAGCGCGCAGGTGCTGGCTGCTTGCGCCGAGGACGCCCAGGCTTGGGACCGCGAGCGCGAAGATGCCGAGCGTTACCACCAGCTCTGGCAGCAACAGGGTTTTATGCGCGCCTTCCGCGCCTGGCTGGATGAGCAGCAGGTTGCCCAGCGCCTGCTGGCCCTGGTCGATGGCGAGCGCCGTCTGACCAACCTGCTGCACCTGGCCGAACTGCTGCAAACCGAAAGCCTGCAACGCCCCGGCCTGGAGCAATTACTCGCCTGGTTTAACGCCCAGCGCAGCGCCGAGGCCCACGGCGAAGACGCCCTGCTGCGCCTGGAAAGCGATGCCGAGCGGGTGCAGATCGTCACCATCCACACCTCCAAAGGCCTGGAATACCCACTGGTGTTCTGCCCCTACTTGTGGGACGGCGCGCTGCTGCGCCAGAGCGAAGACATAAACTGTCACGCCGACGACGGCACGCCGCTGCTGGACCTGGGCAGCGAGCAGCTCGACACGCACCGCGAGCGCGCCCGTCATGAGCGTTTCGCCGAAAAACTGCGCCTGACCTATGTGGCACTAACCCGCGCGCGGGATCGCCTGTGGCTGCACTGGGGGCCGGTGGACTGCAAACCCAGAAAAGACGGCACCCTCGGCGACAGTGGTCTGCACAGCAGCGCCCTGGCCTGGCTGCTGCACGGCCGCGAATTGCCCGGTGAGGATGCCTTGGCCGAGCTTGCCGACCATCTGCAAAGCCTGACGCCACAGGGCCTGCGTGCAGAAGTCGAACAACTTATCGCCAGCAGCCAGGGCCAGATGGTTATCCAGGCGCTGCGTGAGGGGGAGGCCAGCGCCGCCGGTGAGCAGCGCGCGCCAGCCCCGCAGCAACTCGCCAGCCTGCAGCGCAGTCTGCACAGCGCCTGGCGCATCGGTAGCTTTTCCGGGTTGGCCGCCGGTATGCATATGGAAGCGCCAGACCGCGACGGCCTGGTGCTGCCGGATGCCAGCGAGCCGGGCACCGGTTTCTTCGCCTTCCCCCGTGGTGCGCGGGCCGGTACTTGCCTGCATGCCATCCTCGAAGATTGGGCTCGGGGCAAGGCTGCGCTGGCTGAGCTGATTGAGCCAGGGCTAAGCGGCCACGGCATCAACAACGACTGGCAGGCCGTGGCGCTTGACCATCTGCAACAGGTGATCGACACCGATCTGGATGGCCAGGGTTTGACCCTCGCCAGCCTGAATCCAACCCGGCGCTTGCCTGAGTTAGGCTTTACCTTCCCCCTGGCCGGGCTGGATGTGCAGCGCCTGCGGGCGATTCTCTGCGACCCGACCCATGGCCTGGCGGCTCCGATGCGCGAGGCGGCGGCGCGCCTGGAATTCGACAGCCTTAAGGGCTTTCTCAAGGGCTTTATCGACCTGACCTTCGAACATGACGGGCGCTGGTATATCGCCGACTACAAATCCAACTGGCTCGGCCCGGACGCCAGCTACTACGGCGGCGAACGCCTGCTACAGGCCCTGGCTGCCGAGCATTACTACCTGCAATACCTGATTTACCTGGTGGCGTTGCGACGCTTTCTGCGTCAGCGCCTGGACGACTTCAGCAATGACCAACTGGGCGGCGCCTACTACCTGTTTCTGCGCGGCATGCCTAGCGCCGGGGTGTATTTCTCGCGGCCCAGCGATGGGCTGTTGGATGCATTGGATAAGTTGTTTGCGGAGGGCGCGTGATGCTTAACGATCTGCCCCTTGGCCCATTGGAGCGCGCCCTGGTCGACAGCCTGCAGCGCCTTGATCCTACGGTGTCACCTGTGGTGCTGGCCTCGGCGGCGTTGCTCTGTACGGCGCTGGACAAGGGTGATGTCTGCCTACCCTTGGCGCGATTGGCTGGGCAGCGGCCTTGGCCCGAACATGCCTTCAACCTGCCGGCGTTGGGTGAATGGCAGGCGCAGCTTGAGGCCTCAAGCCTGGTGGGCGGCGATGGCGATTTCGCCCCGCTGATTCTCGAGCACGGCCGCCTCTATCTGGCGCGCTACCAGGCCTATGAACGTCAGTTGGCCGAACAGTTGTTGCTGCGTGCGGCCGATCTGCCTGCGGTGGATGAAGCGCAATTGAGCGAGAGCCTGACCCGGCTATTTGCTTTCAATACGCAACAACCGGACTGGCAGCGCCTGGCCGCCGCGCAAGCGGTGCGGCGCAAGCTGGCGGTGATTTCCGGCGGCCCCGGCACCGGTAAAACCACCACCGTGGTGCGTCTGCTGGCTGCATTGCTTGAGCAACCCGACTGCGAGCACTTGGCCATCGGCCTGGCAGCGCCTACGGGCAAAGCTGCTGCGCGTATGGCCGAGGCGATTCGCAATGCCAAAGCTCAGCTGCCGGTCAGCGAATCGATCAAGGCGGCGCTACCGGATGAGGCGCGCACCCTGCACCGTCTGCTCGGCAGCCGTGGCGACAGCCCGCAGGTGCGCCATCACGCGGCCAACCCGCTGGCGCTGGATGTGCTGGTGGTGGACGAAGCCTCGATGGTCGACCTGGCACTGATGGCCAAACTGCTCGACGCCCTGCCGCCCAGCGCACGGCTGATCCTGCTCGGCGACAAGGACCAGCTGTGCGCCGTGGAAGCCGGCGCGGTGTTCGCCGAACTCTGCGAGGGCCGTGGTTTCGACGCCCAGGCTGCTAGTGAGCTGCAGCGCATTACCGGCCAGCAAGTGCCGGTCAGTCAGCCAAGCTCGCAGCTCGGCGATGCGGTGGTGCTGCTGACCTACAGCCATCGCTTTGCCGGCGATAGCGGCATTGGCGAACTGGCGCGGCGGATCAATGGCGGCGATGTCAGCGGCACCCTGAATCTGCTTAAGGAAAATCGCAGCGACCTGGCCTGGAATGCCCAACCTACGCCCAACGATCTGCTGGAGCGTCTGGATCAGGGCTACGCGCCCTATATTGCTGCTGCAAAAAGCGCCGATCCAGCGGCGGCCTTCGCCGCGTTCAATGCCTTCCGCGCGCTTTGCGCCCAGCGTGAAGGTGCCTGGGGCGTGGCCGGGATCAACGAAGCGCTGGAGGCACGGATCAAGCGCCGCAGCCAGGTGCCCAGCCGCGAGCGCTGGTATGTCGGCCGGCCGATCATGGTGCGGCAGAACGACTACGCACTCGGCCTGTTTAATGGCGATATCGGCATCTGCCTACAGACTGAGTTCGGCCTGCGGGTATTTTTTGAGGGTGAAGAAGGCTACCGCCCCTTCGCTCCAGCGCGCCTGCCCAGCCACGACAGCGCCTTCGCCATGACCGTGCACAAAAGCCAGGGCTCGGAGTTCAGCGAAGTGCTGCTGGTGCTGCCCGAACAACCCAGCCCGCTGCTGAGCCGCAGCCTGTTCTACACCGGCATCACCCGTGCCAAACACAAGGTGGAAATCTGGGCCCTGCCGCCACGCCTAAGCGAGGCCGTGGCCACCCGTGCGGAACGGGCGGCTGGTTTGGCTGAGCGGCTGGAGATGCCAATGACTGAAAATGCTGCTTCCGTAACGACGCAGGGGCAGCTCGATCTTTTCTAGCTAGGAGTTTTAGATGAGCAACGGAATGTTCTGGTGCCGACTAGTGGCGCTCTTTCTGGGTGTGGTTTCACCTGCGCTATTCGCTGCTGAAGGGCCGCAGGTCTACAGCGGGATGTTGGGCAAGATGGCGATAGTCGTGGAACTCGATCTGCGCGACCCTGAGCAGGTCATTGGCCGCTATTTTTACCGCAAGCACCACCATGACTTGGCTTTGAGGGGCCGACTGCAAGGCCAGCAACTCAGTCTGGTCGAAGGCCGAGACAGGTACGACGACGCTCCGCGTCCCGAACTGCGCTTGCAGCGCAGCCCGCAGGGGTGGCAGGGCGAATGGGTCGGGCCGCAGGGTAAAAAGCTTGCCGTTAAGCTTACCCAACCGACCATTGAGGAGCCGCCAGCGGGAGCCGAACCCTTCTGGTATCGCCTATATGAGGAGTCACCCTACGAGTTTTTGCGCCTCAAAGAGCTGCCGCTAAAGCCCGGTAAGCGACAGGACTTTATGGGCCATGAGTTGCAATGGTGGACGGAGGCTGTTTCGGGGCTGAGGATGTTCGAAGTACTGAGTGGTTATCCCCAGGCACAACTGGATTTGATCAACCAGCAGTTGCGGGCGCGGTTGCGCGAGGAAGTGATTGACTATCACGCCTGCAAGCTGGGGGCCGGTGATCCACGGGCGGAGTTTCTGCAGACTGTGAGGCCGAGGCTTTTGTCGGCGCATGTTGTAAGTCTGAGTATTTTCACCAGCTACGACTGCGGTGGAGCCCACCCGGATTTCAGCGATGCGCCGCTCACGCTGGATGCAGATACCGGAAAACCGCTGGGCTTGGAGGACCTGCTCTGGGTCGGTGAGGGTCCCGCTTTTCACTATCTAGAAACACGAGAGCACAAGCCGGATGAGGAATCGGTGAGTTTCGATGTGTTCTCCCAATACCGTAATCGGTACTTCGCACCCTGGTTGGTCGAGCAGTGGCGACAGATCGCTCCAGACGAGTTGCCAGAGCCAGCGGATGATCTCGAGTGCAATTACAGTGACCCGGAAATCTGGGACTTCCCTAGCTGGTATCTCAACGAGAAAGGTATTGTGCTCGACTCGATCTTCCCGCGTGTCGCGCGTGCCTGCGAAGAGACCGAGTGGTCGGTGCTGCCCTATGCGGTAGTCAAGAAGCATCCCGGTCGATTGCGCTTGGCATTGCCGGACTAAGGCGGGTATTGCACTGCGCGCATCATCGGCCTAGGATGCGCGCCTTCTCTCAACCGACAGCAAAGGAGCCACATCATGCAGCAGCTGATCAACCTTTGCAGGTCGCGCCTGGTTTAATCGCCTCTTCCGCAGCTCTTCGCAGCGGTTCGCATTGCCCGGCTTCGGCCTGCCAACTCCAAGATTTTTTCGTTTCAACCAATTTGGATTGGACTATGGGCACTTGCATTCGCAATTTGTCCGACGGCATCGTTTTGATCGCCGCGGACGACACCTGGATCGAAGGAAAAGCGATCCAGCAACTTGAAACCACCGCACGTCTGCCGGGTATGCAACGGGTCGCCGGAATGCCGGATTTGCATCCGGGGCGTGGCTATCCGGTGGGGGCGACATTCTTCTCCACAGGTCGGCTGTATCCGGCACTGGTCGGCAACGATATCGGCTGTGGCATGGCGCTTTGGCGCACCGATATCGGCGTGGCCAAACTGAACCTGGACAAGCTGGAAAAGCGCCTCGGCAGTCTCGACGGCCCCCTTGGCGATGACTGGCAGGAGGCCGTCGCCGCGTTCGGCCTGCCGCCGAGCGGCCACGAGCATTCTCTAGGCACCATTGGCGGCGGCAACCACTTCGCTGAACTGCAGCAACTCGACCAGAGCTTCGACGACGAGGCGCTGGCCACCCTAGGTATCGACCGCAAGCAGCTGCTATTACTGGTACACAGCGGTTCGCGCGGGCTGGGCGAAGCGATTCTGCGCGAGCAGGTCGATTTGTTCGGCCATCAGGGGCTGGAGGCCGGTTCTGCGGCTTGCGCCCATTACCTGGGGCGTCACGATGGTGCGCTGCGTTTCGCAGAAGCCAATCGACAGCTGATCGCCCGGCGCATGCTCGAACGACTGCGCGCTGAGGGTGGGCAGTTGCTGGATATCAATCACAACCTGGTATCACCTGCACATATCGCGGGCCAGGATGGTTGGCTGCACCGCAAGGGCGCAACGCCGTCCGATCAGGGTGTACTGGTGATTCCCGGCTCACGTGGCGATTACAGTTACCTGGCGCAGCCGCTGGCCGACGAACGCAGCCTGTTGTCCCTGGCCCATGGTGCTGGGCGTAAATGGATGCGCAGCGACTGCAAGGATCGCCTGGCTACGCGTTACAGCGTCAAACAGCTGGAGCGTACGGCGTTGGGCAGCCGAGTAATCTGTGCTGATCGGGCGCTGATCTACGAGGAGGCGCCAGAAGCCTACAAGGCCATCGACTCGGTGGTCGGTGCGCTGCGTGAGGCAGGTCTGTTGCGGGTATTGGCACGTCTGAAACCGGTGCTGACCTACAAAACGCGGGGAGGTTGCTGCTGATGATCCTTCTGCAATTGTCGGCGGCCCAAGGGCCGGAAGAATGCGCTTTGGCGGTGGCCAAGGCGCTCAATCGTTTGCTGGCGGAAGCCATGGAGCTGGGCGTTGAGGTGCGGGTGCTGGAGCAGGAGGCCGGCGAACGCCCGGCAACTTTGCTTTCGGTCTTGCTGGCGCTGAGCGGTGAGGCAGCCGAGCAGTTGGCGGATGACTGGAGTGGTTCGCTGCAGTGGATCTGCGTCAGCCCTTATCGGCCGGCGCATCGGCGCAAGAATTGGTTCTTCGGGGGCGCGCGTTTCGCCGCGCCCCCGACCAACCTGGAAAGCCAGATCCGTTTCGAAACCCTACGTTCCTCCGGTCCCGGCGGCCAGCATGTCAACACAACGGACTCGGCAGTGCGCGCCACCCATGTGGCCAGCGGCATCAGCGTCAAGGTGCAGTCCGAACGCAGTCAACATGCCAACAAGCGTCTGGCGTTGCTGCTGATTGCCCGGCGCCTGGTCGAGCAAGCCGAACAGGCGAACGAAGCCTTGCGGGCCGAGCGCCGGTTGTTTCATCACCAAGTGCAGCGCGGTAATCCGCGGCGTACGTTTAAGGGCGAGCGCTTCGAAGCCTCGCCATAACCTATCCACGGCCCGGCAGCGGGCCGTGTTCTATTGCCGAGGCAGGCGACCTTTAAGTGCAATCTTCGATTGAGGTTGCATCCGCGGGGCCGCTCACCAAAAATGCCTGCACTCTGCCCAGTGTTAAATTGATCCGGGCACTCTAAGGTTTGTTCGCACACAGCAAGGAGTCGCCATGTTCGCTCGCCTCAGCAATATCTTCAAAGGCATCCTCTCTCTGTTTATCAAGGATCTGGAGCGGCAGAACCCGGAAGCCTTATTGGAGTTGGAGCAGGAAAATCTGCGCAAGCAGATCGCTAACTTCAACCAGGGCCTGGCCGCCCATGCGGGTCTGGCCGAGCGCTTGATGAGCCAGGTGCGCAAGCAGGAAGCCGAGGAGCGTGAGCTGCATGCGCGCACCACCGCCCACCTTCGTGCCGGCAACAAGTCGGCCGCGGCGCAGAACGCCTTGCGTTTGCAGAACCTGGCCCGCGAACTGGAAGAGAATCGCCGCCAGCTGGCCCAGGCCGAAGAGACCTACCAGAACCTGACCAAGGCCCGCGAAGTGGCGGTGAACGCCGCGCGTAGCAAGATTGAGGCGCTCAAGGGCGCAATCAACGATATGCGCATGAAGACCGCGATGGCCGAGATGAACGAGATGGCCGCCGGCATGGTGAGCAATATCGGCGGCTCGGGCGATACCCTCAACCGCCTGCACGAGATGGTCGAGGAAGAGCGCACTAAGGCCGCTGGCCGCGCGCGCATGGCCCGCGATTCGATGGACATGAGCGAAGTGAATATCAAGGAAGCCGAAATGGACGCCCTGGCCGACCTGGCCCTGGCCGAGTTCGCGGCCAAGGAAGGCATCAGCCTGCCGGGCCAGGAAGCCACTCCTGAGGCGCCGGCCAATCGCAGTATGGGCGGCAGCACTCCGCAATCCGAAAGCCAGTAAGGCGTGCCCATGAGCAGTGAAGGCAAAGCACCCGCCTGGCTTGACGAGCTACGCCTGGCCTATGAGAGCGGCGCCCACGGCCAGTTCGTGCTGTATGGCAACGTCGCCGACCGCTTTCCGTTGGACGGTCGGCTGGTCAGCCTGACCCGTTACCTCGACGCCAAGCTGTTTGGCACTTTCGATATCGTCTTTCTCTACGACCCCGGCAATGGCCTCAGTCTGTTGCGCGGTGGCGAGCGTTTCGCCCAATGGCCGGTGGCAGAAAAGATCCAGCCCTGGCCCCATGACCCACGCGAAGCGGTGGAGCTGATCAGCCGTTACCTGCGCTATCGCGCCAATCTGCAAGCCCTCGGCCGCGGTGACAACGAACATGTGGCGGTGATTCTGCGCGGCGCCGAGCTGGTGCTGCCGGCCAGCCGTCAGGGCGATTTCGCCACCGCGAGCTTAGCCAGCCTGGTGCGCGATTGGGCCGCCGAGCCGCCGTTCGCCGATATGGCCTTCGCCAGCCTGCTGATCGCCGATAACCTCAACGACCTGCATCCGCTGGTGGCCAATAACCCGCGCATCGACCGGGTGCAGGTGCCGCTGCCGGATGCCGCCGGCCTCGGCCAGTGCCTGGCGCAACTGCGCATTGATCATCCCGCCGCCTTCGCCGCCGAGGATAACGGCACCGTGCAGGCCCTGGCCGGAGTCAGCCTCAGTGCCCTGGCCAGCCTGGTCAAACGCCGCGCCCATGAAGGCAAGGTGCTTGGCGCCCAGGACTGGATCGAAGCCAAGAAAGAACTGGTGGAAAACGACAGCGCCGGCCTGGTGGAATTTATCGAGTCCAAGCGCACCCTGGACGATTACCACGCCCAGGAGGCGCTGAAAGTCTGGCTGCGCCAGGACATGGCGCTGTGGCAGGCCGCCGATCTGCGCGCACTGCCCAAGGGCTATATCTTTTGCGGCCCGGTTGGCACCGGCAAGACTTATCTGGTCGAGTGTCTGGCCGGCGAGGCCGGGGTGCCGGTGGTCAAGCTGAAGAACTTCCGCGACCGCTGGGTCGGCTCCAGCGAAGGCAATCTGGAGAAGATCTTCCGCCTGATCCGTGGCCTCGGTCGCTGCATCGTGTTTATCGACGAAGCCGACCAGACTCTCGGCAAACGCGACGGTGGCAGTGGCGACAGCGGCCTGTCCGGGCGCCTCTACTCGATGATCGCCCAGGAAATGGGCGACGCTGACAACCGCGGCAAGGTGATCTGGATTCTCGCCTCCTCGCGCCCGGATCTGATCGAAGTCGACCTCAAGCGTCCGGGTCGGGTCGACGTGAAAATCCCGCTGCTGCCGACCACCACGGTCGAAGAAAGCGCCGCGCTGCTCAAGGCCCTGCTCAAACGTTTCGAGCTCAAGCTGGAAACCAAAGCGCTGGTGAAATTACCGCTGCCCTTGCTGCTTACCCCAGGCGCCGCCGAGGCCCTGGCGGTAAAGGTCTACCGTCAGGTGCGCACCGCGCAGATGGAACCTTTGGCGGCGCTTAAGCATTGCCTGCAGGGTTATCAGCCGCCGGTGGCCGAGCAGGTGCTACGGATGCAGATGAGCATCGCCATCCGCGAAGCCACCGATATGGCCTTCGTCCCCGAGTCGCTGCGCCATCTTGGCGAAGAGATCACCAGCCCATGAGTGCCGGGCGCTACCTCTGGTCGGCCTTTAATGCCCGCCCCCTGGGCATGTCGCTGCCGCCGAACTGGTTCGGCCTGGCTGCGTTCGCCTTGCTCGGCGTCTTTGTCAGCCCCGGTTTCTGGGTGCTTGGCGCGGGCCTGGAGCTGGGTTATCTGCTGCTGCTGGCGAGCAGCACGCGTTTTCGCCGAACCGTGGATGCCCGGCAAGTGCCGCTGACCGACCCCGCCAGCCAGCGTTATGAGGCTACAGTGGCGCTGCTCGATGCCGCGCAACGCGCTCGGCAGCAAACGGTCGAAGCCCGTGCCCGCGAGGTGCTGCAACTGCTCTCGCGCTCGCCGCTGATGGCCTCTCATGCCGCTAGCCTGGAGCAACTGGTGTGGCTGAACTTGCGTCTGCTGGTCGCTGGCCAGGCGCTGAATGTGGTGGTGGACACCGCCGCTCAGGACAGCGCCGAACTGCAGAGGCAGGAAGACCAGATCGACGCACGCCTGGCCGCCAGCGAACTGAACGACGAGTTACGGCGCAGCCTGGAACAGCAAAAGCAGGTGATAGACGCGCGCCAGGCGGCCCATGCCGAAGGCCTGCGACGCAAGGAGCATGTGGATGCCGAGTTGCAGCGCATCGAACAGCAAATCGCCTTGATCCGCGAACAGACCCTGCTCGCCACCGACGAAGAACAGATAGGCGTGGCGCTCAACGCCTTGACCTCCTCGTTCAACGAGGCCAGCCGCTGGCTGAATAGCCAGCGCGACCTGCTCGGCGTGCTCGAACTCAATGAACAACAGGCTTTGCCGCGTTATGTGCTGCAAGGCCAGGGCGATAAGCCGGCGCAAGGCGAATCGCTACGTCAGTGATGGCCGGTGCAATAGACGCAGCCCGGATACAGTCCGGGAGGCGGTAATACACTTTTGATTGGCGGGCCGCTGGCTCGCATCCGACAGGGAGAGGCGTCATGTATCAATCCGCACCCAGGCAGCGCCAACAGGGCAATGCCGCCGGCAAGTTGTTGACCATAGTGCTGGTGCTCGGCCTGCTTGGCCTGGGCGGCTGGTTGGTCAGCAAGGACATGCTCGAAGAAGGCGCCGGTAGCGTGCTCAGCGGTTTGCCCGCGAGCCTCGGAGTGGCCGCGGGGCCTGTGCCGGTTGAGCCGGTAAGCGGCACGCCGACCCTGCAATCTGCCGCACCCTATGAGATGAAGAACAACATCATCGACATCGACATGAGCGAGTACGCCGGTTACGGCGGCCTGATCGTCGCCAATGGCGGCCTGGCGCCCAACCCCGAGTCGATCTTCGCCAAGCAGTACGGCTTCCAGGTGCGCCTGAACAAGGGTGAGAGCGAGGAATGGTCGGCGCTGAACAACGGCCAGATGGCCGCAGTCGCCACTACCGCCGATGTGCTGGCGGTGCTCGGCAGGCAGTTCGAGGTTACGGTGCCGGCGCAGATCGCCTTCTCCCGCGGCGCCGACCAGGTGGTGGTGGACACGGGCATCGCCAGCATCAACCAGCTCAAGGGCAAGGTGCTCGGCGCTACCCAGTTCAACGAGAGCGAGTTCTTTATCCGCTACCTGGCGTCTGAAGCCGGCGTGCCAGTCAAGGTACTGCGCGACTTGGACGCCCGCCCGGCGCCGAACGAGCTGGGTCTGGTGTTCTACGAGGATGCCTTTATCGCCTGCGATGCCTACGCCGCCGAACTGACCGGCAAGCAGCGCCTGAACGGTTGCGTCGGCTGGTCGCCGCGCACCGATGAAGTGGTCGCCGAATCTGCTGGTGCAGCGAAGATGCTGGTGTCCAACCGCAACCTGCTGGTGGTCGCCGATATCCTGGTGGTCAACAAGGGCTTTGCGACTGCCCACCCGGAAATCGTCAAAGGTCTTGTCCATGGTCTGCTGCAAGGCAACCGTCTGCTACGCGACGATCCAAAAGCCCATGCCGGCGTGGTCGCTCAGGCGTTCGGCTGGACGCCTGAGGAAACCCTCGACGAGCTGAGCAAGGTGCACCTGAGCAACTTGCCGGAAAACCTGGCGTTCTTCGACGGCAGCATCGATTCGGCCGGCTCCTTCCAGGGCATCTTCCAATCCTCGGTGCTTGCTTACGGTTCGGTGATCCGCAACCCGGCCGACCCAGCACGCTTCGCCGATTTGCAGCATCTCAAGGCGCTGGATGAGGGCGGCCAATTCAAAGGCCAGAGCATTGCCATTGCGCCGATCCGCACCAGCGGCAAGGTCGCCCTGGAAGGCGACGCGCTGTTGAGCAAGGACATCCGCTTCTTCTTCGAGGCCAACTCGGCCGAGTTGGACAAGCAGGCCAAGGCCAACCAGGACTATCTGGATACCATCAAGCAATTCCTCCAGGTCAGCCCTGGCTCCATCGTGCTGCTGCGCGGCCATGTGGATAACGCCATGGTCGCCGACTTCGAGCGTCAGGGTGGCTCGGCACTGGTGCGCTCCATGGCGTTAAAGGCCATGGAGCTGTCGCGCCAGCGCACCTTGGCGGTCAAGGAAGCACTGATGGCGCGCCACCCCGGCATCGCCGACGACCGTATCGAGTTGGTCGGTCGTGGCTGGGAAGAACCCCTGGGTCAGGACAGCGAGCAGAACCGTCGCGTCGAGGTGCAGTGGTTTACCCTCGAATAAAGACGCCGCTGCGCACGGCGCACCCTAGACTACAGCCATAGCTCCTGGATATTGGCCCGATGCTGCAGCGCTTGCTGGTCTACCTGTTGTCGAGCCTGTGCCTATGCGCCCAGGCCGCTGACCTGCGCCTGGTTACCGGCGATGACTACGCGCCCTTTACCGGTCAGGCCTTGCCGGAGGGTGGCATGCTCACCCAGGTGGTGCGGGCGGCGTTGCAGCAAAGCAATATCGCCAGCAGCCTGGATTGGCAGCCATGGAAGCGCGGCTACCTGAAAACCCTGCGCGGCGATTACGACGCCACCTTCCCCTATGTACGCACCCCGCAGCGTGAAGAAGAGTTTCTCTACTCGGAGCCGCTGTTTATCGCCGAGCAGCATATTTTCAGCCGTGCCGGTGAGGTGATTGAGGTTGACGATGTGCCCAGCATGCAGGGCCGGCGCCTGTGCTACCCATTGGGTTGGCAGCCGCCACCGATCATTCAGCAACTGGTCGATGATGGGCAGCTAAATCGGCACTCCCCGGCGGGGCTGCACGAGTGCGCGCGTCTGCTATTGATGGGGCGCGATGATTTCTTTATCTCCGACCGGCGCCTGGGCGAAACCGCGTTGCGCTTGACCGGGGAGCCTATCGAACGCTTTCGCCGCTCCAACAGCGCGATCAACCGCAGCACCTTGCATCTGATCGTGCCGCGCAGCCACCCGCAGGCGGCGGTGATCATCGCGCAGTTCAACCAGGGCTTGGCGCAGTTGCGCGCCAGTGGCGATTACCAGCGCATGCTTGAGCGCCATCAGCAGCAGGGCGAGAGTGCTACGCCCTGAGCTGGCGCAGCGGTTGTACAGCCGGTTGGTGAGGGTGTAGCTACTCGGGTAGTTTTTATGGCCTGCCATCCCTGGCGGCCACCCTACGGGCCGTCGCGAAGCGACGTTAAAAATAGCTTCCAGCTATTTTTTCAGCTTGGGATTCGGGAAAAACTGCACCGCCTGCACCTTGGGATTGGCGGCCTTGGGTTTTAGCGCGCTGATATTGACCCGAGTGGGCAGTTCGCGCGGCACTGAGTTGCCGCGCTCGTCCAGGGTGTCGGCGTAGCCGCAGGCCACGCATTCGCGGTGCGGCACGCCATCGACGTTCCACATCTGGATCTTGTCCATTTCGCTGCACGCCGGGCAGACCGCCCCGGCGATAAAGCGTTTTGCCGTGGTCTCTGTCATGCGGCCTCCTGGCTCAAACCGAGGTGGCGCAGCAGGGCGTCGATGGATGGCGGGCGGCCACGGAAATCAACAAACAGCACCATCGGCTCCTGCGAGCCGCCACGGGCCAGGATGGCTTCACGGAAGGCGCGGCCGGTGGCGCTGTTGAATACGCCTTCTTCTTCGAACTTGGAAAAGGCATCGGCGCTCAGCACTTCGGCCCACTTGTAGCTGTAGTAACCGGCCGCGTAACCGCCGGCGAAGATATGCGCGAAGCTATTGGGGAAACGGTTGTAGGCAGGTGGACGCAGCACCGAGACTTCCTGGCGGATGCCTTCGAGTACGTCGAGCACGCTGCGGCCGTCGCCGTGGGTGGCGTGCAGTTCGAAGTCGAACAGGCTGAATTCGATTTGCCGCACCATCATCAGTCCGGACTGGAAGTTCTTCGCCGCCAGCATCTTGTCCAGCAGGTCCTGTGGTAGCGGCTCGCCGCTCTCATAGTGGCCGGAGATCAGCGCCAGGCCCTCGGGCTCCCAGCACCAGTTCTCCATAAACTGGCTCGGCAGCTCCACCGCATCCCAGGCCACGCCGTTGATACCGGACGCGCCGGCGTGTTCGACGCGGGTCAGCAGGTGATGCAGGCCGTGGCCAAATTCGTGGAACAGGGTGGTGACTTCATCATGGGTCAGCAGCGCTGGCTTGCCGCCGACGGCTGGGGTGAAGTTGCACACCAGGTTGGCCACAGGGCTGATCAGCTGGCCGGAAGCGTTGCGGCGTTTGTCACGCGCGCCGTCCATCCAGGCGCCGCCGCGCTTGTTGGCGCGGGCGTAGAGGTCGAAGAAGAAGCGCCCGACGTGCGCGCCGTTCTCCTTGATTTCGAACAGACGAACGTCCGGGTGCCAGCTGTCGAAGCCGCTGAGTTCCTCGATCTGGATGCCATAAAGCTTTTCGACGATGGCGAACAGGCCGCTGAGTACCTTGTCGATGGGGAAGTAGGCGCGGAGGATCTCCTGGGAAATGCTGTAGCGCTGCTCGCGTAGTTTCTCGCTGTAGTAGCCGACGTCCCAGCTTTGCAGATCGTTGCAGCCCTGTTCGGCGGCGAAGGCTTGCAGCTCGCGTAGGTCCTGCTCGGCAAACGGCTTGCCACGTACCCCGAGGTCACGCAGGAAGTGCAGCACCTGATCGGTGGTCTCGGCCATCTTGCTGGCCAGGCTCAGCTCGGCGTAGTTGGCAAAGCCCAGCAGCTTGGCCAGCTCCTGACGCAGGGCGAGGATTTCCAGCATCACCGGGCCGTTGTCGTTTTGTCCGGCATTCGGCCCTTGGTCGGAGGCGCGGGTGCAGTAGGCGGCATACACCTCTTCGCGCAGAGCGCGATCGTTGGCGTAGGTCATCACCGCGAAGTAGCTGGGGAATTCCAGGCTGATCAGCCAGCCGTCCAGGCTCTTGGCCTCGGCGGCTTGCTTCATCTGCGCCTTGGCCGAATCGGTCAGGCCATCCAGCGCGGCCTCGTCGGTGACGTGCTTGGTCCAGGCCTGGGTGGCATCCAGCAATTGGTTGGAGAACTTGCTGGCCAGCTCGGAGAGCTTCATCTGGATCTCGCCGTAGCGCTTCTGCTGCTCGGCCGGCAGGTCGATACCGGACAGGCGGAAATCGCGCAGGGCATGTTCGAGAATGGTCTTCTGCGCCACGTCGAAACCAGCGGCGGCAGGGCTTTCGGCCAGCGCCTGATAGGCCTGGAACAGCGGCTGGTTCTGGCCGATTTCGGTCCAGTATTCGGACAGCTTGGGCAGGCAGGCCTCGTAGGCGGCGCGCAGCTCGGGGCTGTTGCACACCGCATTGAGGTGGCTGACCGGGCTCCAGGCCTGGCCCAGGCGTGCGCCCAGTTCATCGAGCGCGAGCACCAGGCCATCCCAGCTCGGTGTGCCAGACTGTTGTTCAAGCAGCCTGCTCATGGCCGCACGGTTGTCGGCAAGAATGCTGTCCACCGCCGGCTCGACATGCTCCGGACGGATGGCGGCATAAGACGGCAGATCGAAGGCTTGCAGCAGTGGGTTGTTGGCAGTCACGACAGTCACCTGTAACGAAGTGGGTTTGCAGCTGTGACCCTGGCGGGCGCAAAAGGCTCCCAGGGTCAGGCTTGAGTGGACACAGGGCGCTACAAAACAGCGCGCATGTCCTGAACATGGGTGCCATCTTAATTACAATCAAGGTCAGGCGCAGCTTAAGAGGTTTCTATCGTGGCGATTCGTACTTACCAGCAATTCACCCCTTTGCTCGGCCCACGGGCCTTTGTCGACGCATCGGCCGTGGTTCTCGGCGATGTGGAAATCGGCGCGGACAGCTCGGTCTGGCCGTTGGTGGTGATCCGTGGCGACATGCACAGCATCCGCATAGGCGAGCGCAGCAGTGTTCAGGACGGCAGCGTACTGCACATCACCCACGCCGGGCCCTTCAACCCGCGCGGTTACCCGCTGAATATCGGCGACGATGTGACCATCGGCCATAACGTCACCCTGCACGGCTGCAACATCGGCAACCGGGTGCTGATCGGCATGGGCAGCATCATCATGGACGGCGTAGTGATCGATGACGAAGTAATGCTTGGCGCCGGCAGCCTGGTGCCGCCGGGTAGCCATCTGCAAAGCGGCTACCTGTACGTCGGCAGCCCGGCCAAACAGGCCCGTGAACTGAGCGAAAAGGAGCGCAGTTACTTCCGCTACAGCGCCGACAATTACGTACGGTTGAAGGATCAGCACTTGATGGAAGGTTACGGCAGCTGATGGCTCAACCGGCTTTGCATTACTCGACCATCCTGTTTGACCTCGATGGAACCCTGACCGACCCGCGTGAGGGGATTACCCGCTCGGTGCAGCATGCACTGGCCAAGCTGGGCATCGATGAGCCTGATCTGCAGGCGCTTGAGCACTTTATCGGTCCGCCGCTGTTGCAGTGTTTTATGCACACGTATCAGTTTGACGAGGCCACGGCCTGGCAGGCGGTGAACCACTACCGCGAGCGATTCCGTGAGGTGGGGCTGTATGAAAACCAGCTGTTCGACGGCGTGGGCGAGCTGTTGCAGCTGCTGCAGAACCAGCAGCGCACGCTATATATTGCCACCAGTAAACCGACGGTATTTGCCGAGCAGATTGCCCGGCATTTCGGCTTTGCTCAGCACTTCAAGGTGATTTATGGCAGCGAGCTGGATGGCACGCGCACCGACAAAATCGAGCTGATCGCCCATCTGCTGCAGCAGGAACAACTGGATGTGGAGAGCACGCTGATGATCGGCGATCGCAAGCACGACCTGATCGGCGCCAGGCGCAATGGCCTGGATGCAGCGGCGGTGGGTTATGGCTTTGGCAGTTTTGCTGAGTTGCAGGCCGAGGCGCCGACCTATCACTTCCATAGCCTGGCCGAGTTGCACCAGGCGTTTGTGGGCTAAATCGTAGGATGGGTTAGCCGTAGGCGTAACCCATCGCACGGTTAACCATTTTTCTGATAGATGATCTTCTTGCTGCCGCCGTCGCAGCTGCCGACCACCATATTGGGGTCCTGGGCTTCTTCGTTGGGCACGATTTCCAGGGTGTAGCTGGCAACGCCGGCGGCCTGGATTTTCACTTCAATCTCCGCACGCAGCTCTTCGCAGGGCTTGGGGGCGGCCAATACGCTGGTGCTGAATAGGCCAAGCAACACGGCCAGGGTGAATTTGTTCATTGCATCGCTCCTTTTGCGTGAACAGAAACTACAGGGGTTGGAGTGGTTTTTAGGTACGTAAGTTCTAAGAGCCTGAAGATAAGTCGGCCAGTGCCTGATGCCGTTCTACCTCGGCCAGATTGCCCAGCGCTGCGACACGCTGATAGAAGCGCGGCCAGTCGCGGTCAACCCGCTCAAACAGCGCGGCGAAGGCTGGCACCCATTGATCATAGAGGCCAAACGGCAGCAGCTTGGCGTTGTTTATCGGCGCGTTGATCCAGTCGTCGTAACGCCCGTTGCCGCCCCACTCGCGGGCGCTTAGCGCATGGTATTCGGCACGCAGGCGGGCGATCTCGGCCTGCTTACCGCTGCGCATCTGCGCGGGCGGCAGGTCACTGGCGTAGAGCTGCTGCAGCCGCGCTCGGCTGGCCAGGACCAGGGCGATAAACTGCTCGCGCTGCTGTTCGCCCTGCGGGTCGCTGGGCTGCAGGCCCTGCTTGGCGCGCCATTGGCGCAGGCCTTCACGCTCGACAAAGCTGGCGAAGGACTCGTTAAACGCGGTGTCATCCGCCACATACAACTGCTGGTGCGCCAGCTCGTGGAAGATCACCGCTACCAGGCGTTCATCGCTCCAGCGCAGCATGGTGTTGAGAATCGGGTCATCGAACCAGCCCAGGGTCGAGTAGGCTTCGACGCCGCCCAGATAGGTATCCAGACCCTGCTGTTTCAGCAGCGCTGCCGAGCCGCGCGCGCGGCCCTGGCTGTAGAAGCCGCGATAGGCCACGCAGCCAGCAATCGGGAAGCAGTGCAGCTCTGGCGACAGGGAAAACTCCGGGGTGGCGAACACATTCCACACCACGAACGGTCGCTGAATATCGGCGTACAGGCGGTAGCTGCCGTTGTCGGGCAGGTTCAGCTGGGCGCTGGCGAAATCCCGCGCCTGCTGAGCGAGGGCCAGGCGTTGCTTGAGTTCGGGGTCGGTCGCCGGGTTCTCCAGCAGTTCGGCAATCGGCTCGCGCGCCTGCAGCAGTTGCAGTTGCCCGCCCGCCAGGTGGCTGTAGTAATCCAGGGTGCTGCAGCCGCTCAGCAGCAGCGTGGCGGCCAGTGGAACCCAGCGCCAGAGCAGGGCGTCGAACATTGATCAGTACCCTTGAGTAATCAGTCTGCCACGCTAGCGCATCGGCGCTGCTGCCTCCAGCGCGGGATCGGCGTAGGCTAGCAAACAGCTCAATTGTGGAGGTGTCCCATGCGTTATCTGGCTTTGCTTAGTGCTGTGTTGGTGCTCAGTGCCTGCGCCTCGGCGGTGCCAGCGCCTGACCCGAATCAGGCCTGGGTCGAGCTGCGCAGCCATGCTGGCACGCTGCTGATGGCGGACCGGCTTGATGACCAGCGCTTGACCGATGGTCGCTATTTTCAGGTGCCCGCTGGTGCCCATGAGTTGCAGGCGCGCTTTCAGTTCGAGGTTAACGGCGGCGGTGGCCTGGACGGTGCCTATGAGCCCCGCCAGGTGACCTGCGAGATTCGCGTGTGCTACGACAACTTCGTGGCTGGCCAGCGCTATCGACTGGAGGCCCGGCCCATGCAGATGAAAGCTCAGGCCTGGCTCTACGATGGGCAGCGCAACGTGCTGGCGCGGGGCAAGATTTTGCGCTGCGGCACGTTCTAAGGCGCGCTGCAATCAGCTATCGAGCACCGCTTCCAGGGTGATTTCGGCGTTCAGCACCTTGGATACCGGGCAGCCGTTCTTGGCGGTTTCCACGGCTTTCTCGAAGGCCGCACGGTCGGCGCCGGGAATCCGCGCCTTGAGCGTCAGGTGTACGGCGGTGATGGCAAAGCCGCCGTCGGCCTTGTCCAGGGTGACTTCTGCTTGCGTATCGATGCTCTCGGCGGTCATCCCCGCTTCGCCAAGTTCCTTGGACAGGGCCATGGAAAAACAACCAGCGTGAGCTGCGCCGAGCAGCTCTTCCGGGTTGGTGCCCGGCTGATCCTCGAAGCGGGTATTGAAGCCATAGGGCGCGCTTTTCAGGGCGCCGCTCTGGGTCGAGATAGTGCCTTTACCGTCCTTGATGCCACCTTGCCAGTGAGCTGAGGCTGTCTTCTTCATCCGAATACTCCAGTGCGTGGGTTATAGGGTTGAGAGCAGGCTCAGGCGGCACAAGTTCGAAAAATAACTGTTAGCGCATTTGCGCGACCAGCTCGAAAGCATGCAAACGGTCGGCAAAGTCATACAGGTCGCAGGTGAAGATCAGCTCATCGGCGCCGGTCTGTTCCAGCAGTACTTCCAGGCGCGCACGAACCTTGTCCGGGCCACCGATCATCGCCATACCGAGAAAGCTGCTCACCGCCTCTTTTTCATGCGGCAACCACAGGCCTTGCATGCTAGCCACCGGCGGTTTCTGCACCAGGCTCTGGCCGCGAATCAGGGCGAGAATGCGCTGATAGGCCGAAGTGGCCAGGTATTCGGCCTGCTCATCGCTGTCGGCGGCAATCAACGGCACACCGAGCATCACATAAGGCTTGTCGAGCACCGCCGAGGGCTTGAAGTGATTGCGGTAGACGCGAATCGCCTCATGCATATAGCGCGGCGCGAAGTGCGAGGCGAAGGCATAGGGCAGACCCTTCTCGCCGGCCAGCTGAGCGCTGAACAGGCTGGAACCGAGCAGCCAGATCGGCACATTGGTGTCGGTGCCGGGCATGGCGATCACCCGTTGATCCGGCGTGCGCGGGCCGAGGTAGCGTTGCAGTTCTTCAACATCTGCGGGGAAGTCATCGGCATTGCCAATCCGGTCTCGGCGCAGCGCCTGAGCGGTGAACTGGTCAGCCCCAGGCGCGCGGCCCAGACCCAGCTCGATGCGGCCGGGATAAAGTGTGGCCAGGGTGCCGAACTGCTCGGCAATCACCAGCGGCGCGTGGTTGGGCAGCATCACCCCGCCGGAGCCCAGGCGAATCTTGGACGTGCCGGCGGCCAGATAACCCAGCAACACGGCGGTGGCCGAGCTGGCGATGCCATCCATATTGTGGTGTTCGGCCACCCAGAAGCGTTCGAAACCCAGACGCTCGACATGCTGGGCCAGCGCCAGGGAGTTGTGCAGGGCCTGGGCGGCGTTGCCGTCGTCACGCACCGGGGCGAGATCGAGGGTGGAAAATTTGCTCTGTGCGAGTGCGCTCATCGGGCCTGCCTGTTGGTTATCCGCTTGTTCGGGCGCAGCAATGCGCCAATACCTGAGTTAGATAGTGGGGCTTGTTCTGCGGATTCCAAGGGGCAGGTGGTCTGGATGCGATAACCGGGCCGTGCGCAAGCGACGGCCCTTGGTGTGGGTCAGCTACTGCTAAGGCGGAAGCCGATTTTCAGGGTGACCTGATAATGGCCGACCTTGCCATCGACAATATGCCCACGGGTTTCCACCACCTCGAACCAGTCGAGGTTGCGTACCGACTTGGTGCATTCTGCCAGGGCATTTTCGATGGCATCTTCGATGCTGACTTTCGAGGTACCGACGATTTCGATTTTCTTGTAGGTGTGATGATCGGACATTGCAGCTCTCCCAGATGGCTGAACAGGTGGGTCATGTAGTTGAGTCCCACCCCTGAACGCTAAAGTTCAGATTAGTCGCACTTGGCCTGCCCGGTTGCCGGTGATGGTCGCTAACGCTCCAGTTCCTTGTGCAGCCACTGCGCCAGGCGTTCGGCGCGGTTATCGCGGCTGCGTATCGGCACCCAAAGTGCCAAGCGGGCGCTGGTTTCGACAAAGCCCCAGGGCGCGACCAGGCGGCCGGCGGCGAGGTCGTCGGCGACCAGTTGCTGCGGGGCGATAGCTACGCCGAGGCCGGCGGCGGCGGCTTCCAAGAGGTAGTAGAGGTGTTCGAAGCCCTGGCCGAGTTTTAGCGCTGCGGCGTCCAGTGCATTGCTAGCCGCCCAGCTGGGCCAGGCTTGAGGGCGGGAACTGGTGTGCAGTAAAGGCTCGCCCAGCAGAGTGGCGGGCGGCGCCAGGTGCAATTCGGCGAAGCGCGCATAGCGCGGGCTAAGCACCGGGCCGATGCGCTCGGCAGCCAGCTCGAACACCTGCATATCGGCTGGCCAGGGGGGCTCGGCAAACCACAGGGTGGCATCCACGCCAGCGCGGCGCGGGTCCAGCTCGCCTTCGCTGGCGGATAACTGCAGGCGCAGTTCCGGCAGCTCGCGGTTAAGCCTATCCAGGCGCGGGATAAACCAGCGCGCCAGCAGACTGCCCGGGCAGGCCAGGACAAACGGTGCATCGGCCTGGCCCTGTTGCAGCTCGGCGCAGGTGCTGCGCAGGCGGCTGAACAGATCGGCGCTGACATCACGCAGACGAATGCCTGCATCTGTGAGTTTAAGGCCGCGACCTTCTTTGCTGAACAGCGCCACACCCAGGTGTTCCTCCAAGGCACGAACCTGCCGGCTGACTGCGCCATGGGTGACGTGCAGTTCATTAGCGGCCTGGCTGATGCTGTTCAGTCGCGCGGCCGCTTCGAAGGCGCGCAGAGCGTTAAGCGGTGGAAGGTCCTGGCTCATCTGTGAGTTTTCCTAACAGGTTGCGGCGATCTTATCGCTTTTGCCGCGCCCGCCACAGCTTTATCCTGTGCCCATTGTCGTAGAAGCGGGGAACCCTACCCGTGAAGCGCGCCCGAATTTTCTGAGGAGAACGCCATGACTTCCTTCCGCACTGGCCCTGACGCCAACGGCCTGTTCGGCTCGTTCGGTGGCCAATATGTCGCCGAAACCCTGATGCCGCTGATCCACGATCTGGCTGCCGAATACGAGAAGGCCAAGCTCGACCCCGAGTTCCAGAAGGAGCTGGCCTACTTCCAACGTGATTTCGTCGGCCGCCCGAGCCCGCTGTATTTCGCCGAGCGCCTGACCGAGATGTGCGGCGGCGCGAAGATCTACTTCAAGCGCGAAGAGCTCAATCACACCGGCGCGCACAAGATCAACAACTGCATCGGTCAGGCACTGCTGGCTCGGCGCATGGGCAAGAAACGCATCATCGCCGAGACCGGAGCCGGCATGCACGGCGTGGCCACCGCCACCGTGGCGGCGCGTTTCGGCATGGAATGCGTGATCTTTATGGGCACCACCGACATCGACCGCCAGCAGGCCAACGTGTTCCGCATGAAGCTGCTGGGTGCCACCGTGATTCCGGTGGTCGCCGGCACAGGCACGCTCAAGGACGCGATGAACGAAGCGCTGCGCGACTGGGTGACCAACGTGCACAACACCTTCTACATGATCGGCACCGTGGCCGGCCCGCACCCGTACCCGGCGATGGTGCGTGACTTCCAGGCGGTGATCGGCAAGGAAACCCGCGAGCAAATCCTCGCCCAGGAAGGCCGCCTGCCAGACAGCCTGGTGGCCTGCATCGGTGGCGGCTCCAATGCCATCGGCCTGTTTCACCCCTTCCTTGATGACAAAGACGTACAGATCGTCGGCGTGGAAGCGGCCGGCTACGGCATCGAAACCGGCAAGCACGCCGCCAGCCTCAACGGCGGCGTACCCGGCGTACTGCACGGCAACCGCACCTTCCTGCTGCAGAACGACGACGGCCAGATCATCGACGCCCACTCGATTTCCGCGGGCCTGGATTACCCCGGCATCGGCCCTGAGCACGCCTGGTTGCACGACGTTGGCCGGGTTGAGTACACCTCGGTGACCGACGAAGAAGCCCTGGCCGCGTTCCACACCTGCTGCCGTCAGGAGGGCATTATCCCGGCCCTGGAAAGCGCCCATGCCCTGGCTGAAGCCTTTAAGCGTGCGCCGAAGCTGCCCAAGGAGCACCTGATGGTGATCAACCTGTCCGGCCGCGGCGACAAGGATATGCAGACCGTTATGCACCACATGGAAAACACCTCGCAGGAGAAACACTGATGAGCCGCCTGCAAACCCGCTTTGCCGAACTGAAAGAGCAGAACCGCGCCGCCCTGGTGACCTTCGTCACTGCCGGTGACCCGAACTACGATGCCTCTCTGGCCATTCTCAAAGGCCTGCCGGCTGCCGGTGCTGATGTGATCGAGCTGGGTATGCCCTTTACCGACCCAATGGCCGATGGCCCGGCGATCCAGCTGGCGAATATCCGCGCCCTGGAAGGTGGTCAGGACCTGGCCATGACCCTGCAGATGGTTCGCGAATTCCGTGAAGGTGAACAGGCCACGCCGCTGGTGCTGATGGGCTACTTCAACCCGATCCACAAGTACGGCGTCGAGCGTTTTATTGCCGAAGCCGTGGCCTCCGGCGTTGATGGCCTGATCGTGGTCGACCTGCCGCCAGAGCATAACGTCGACCTCTGCGATCCGGCTCAGGTCGCGGGTTTGGACTTTATCCGCCTGACCACCCCAACCACCGACGACAAGCGCCTGCCGAAGGTGCTTAACGGCAGCTCCGGCTTCGTCTATTACGTCTCGGTCGCCGGTGTGACCGGTGCCGGTTCGGCGACCCTGGATCACGTCGAACAGGCTGTTGCCCGTCTGCGTCGCCATACCGATTTGCCGCTGTGCATCGGCTTCGGCATCCGCACCCCGGAACATGCCGCGACTATCGCCCGTCTGGCCGATGGCGTAGTGGTGGGCTCGGCACTGATCGACCAGATTGCCAACGCCACCAGCAGCGAGCAGGCGGTGGATGGCGTGCTGAGTCTGTGTGCGGCACTAGCTGAAGGCGTGCGCGGCGCGCGGGTCTGACCCCTCGGATCTGCTGCGCGTCGGCGATACTGCGTTAAAAATGGCCTCGGAATGCTCATTTACAACTCGTAAACTCCGCTTCCTCGGCCATTTTTGCCTTGTCTCACTCTAGCTCGCGAGATCCGAAACCGGTTCTGAGAAACTTGCGAGTCGGCCGCTGCCTGGCGTCCAATAGCGCGTCCCTTGTCCTTGAGCCTCGCCATGTCACGTCCACCTATCGCCCGCAAACCCCGCGCCAGTAGCCAGAGCCGCATCGCCGGCATTCTTGCCGCTGCCCGTGAGTTGCTGGCCGAGCAGGGCGTGGCCAGCCTGTCGATCTACAGCGTGGCGGAACGGGCGCAGATTCCGCCGTCGTCGGTGTATCACTTCTTCGCCAGCGTTCCGGCGTTGCTGGAAGGGCTGACGGCAGATATCCACGGGGCGTTTCGTGCCTGCCTGCAGGAGCCGATTGAGCATGCGCTTCTGCGTGACTGGCGTGATCTGTCGCGTTTAGTGGAGCAGCGCATGCTGGCGATCTATGCCGCTGATGCCGCTGCGCGTCAGTTGATCCTGGCGCAGCACGGCCTGGCGGAAGTGACCCAGGCGGATCGCCAGCACGACATCGAACTGGGCCAGTTGATGCAGCAGTTGTTCGACCGCCACTTCCCGTTGCCGCAACTGCCGGATGATGTCGATGTCTTCGCCCTCGCGATGGAGCTAGGCGACCGCGTGTATGCGCGCTCGGTGCAGCTGCACGGTGAAATCACCCCGCGCATGGCCGAGGAAGGCATGCGGGTGTTCGATGCTTACCTGGGTTTGTATCTGCCACCCCATCTACCAAAAAGGGCGCTCTAAGCGCCCTTTTCAATTCCCCCCGCAGCTCGCTCAGAGCGCCTTTTCAAACACCTGCGAGTTGCGCTGGTAGTTGTACAGCGAGGCGCGCGCAGCGGGCAGGCGGTCGACGCTGCTGGGCTCGAAGCCGCGTTCGCGGAACCAGTGAGCGGTGCGCGTGGTGAGTACGAACAGGGTTTTCAGGCCCTGGGCGCGGGCGCGTTCCTCGATGCGTTCGAGCAGCTCGTCGCCACGCCCGCCGTGACGGTAGGCCGGATTCACCGCCAAGCACGCTAGCTCGCCGAAATCCGAGTCGGCAATCTGGTACAGCGCGGCGCAGGCGATAATCAGCCCTTCGCGTTCGACGATGCTGAACTGCTCGATCTCGCGCTCCAGCACTTCGCGTGAGCGGCGCACCAGGATGCCCTGGTCTTCCAGCGGAGTGATCAGCTCCATTAGCCCGCCGACATCCTCGATGGTTGCCTCGCGCAGCGATTCGAACTGCTCCTGGGCCACTAGGGTGCCGTTGCCGGTGCGGGTGAACAGCTCGCTGAGCAGCGCACCGTCTTCGGCATAGCTAACGATATGGCTGCGGCGTACCCCGGCCTTGCAGGCTTCGGCGGCGGCGTCGAGCAGTTCACCCTGGTAGCTGCTGCCCAGACGCTGCAGATGCGCTGGCACCTGTTGTGGGCGCAGCTCGCGTACCAGCTTGCCGGCTTCGTCGAGCAGGCCGCATTCAGCGCCGAACAGCAGCAGCTTGTCGGCGTCCAGGTCGATGGCGGCGCGGGTGGCGACGTCTTCGCAGGCCAGGTTGAAAATCTCCCCGGTGGGCGAATAACCCAGCGGCGACAGCAGCACGATGCTGCGCTCATCCAACTGGCGGTTGATGCCCTTGCGGTCGATACGCCGCACTTCGCCGGTATGGTGATAGTCGACGCCATCGACCACGCCAATCGGCCGCGCGGTTACAAAGTTGCCGCTGGTGATGCGCAGGCGGGAGCCCTGCATCGGCGAGCGCGCCATGTCCATCGATAGGCGCGCTTCGATGGCGATGCGCAGCTGGCCGACGGCGTCGATCACGCATTCCAGGGTCGGGCTGTCGGTGATCCGCAGGTCGCGGTGATAGCGCGGGGTCAGGCCGTTGGTGGCCAGGCGCGCCTCGATCTGCGGGCGCGAACCGTGCACCAGTACCAGGCGCACGCCGAGGCTGTGCAGCAGCACCAGGTCGTGAACGATATTGCCGAAATTCGGGTGGGCAACGCCTTCGCCCGGCAGCATCACCACAAAGGTGCAGTCACGGTGGGCATTGATATAGGGCGAAGCGTGGCGGAGCCAGTTGACGTGGTCGTGCATTGCTTGAAGAACCTGTGTCGAATACGGAACGCATGGATTGGCGCGGGCGCGCCAGACGAGGCAGCCAGGAGCGGTTTTATCGTCGCAGTTGGGGCAGCTTCACGCGTTCTCTCCTCCGGATGGCACAGGTTGTTTGGCTTGCAGGCAGTAATGCTCGATTAGCTGTTGCAGCAGACGCACAGTAGGCTGCAAACGTGACATTTCCAGGTACTCCCCCGGCTGGTGAGCGCAGTCGATATCGCCTGGGCCGAGCACCAGGGTTTCGCAGCCAAGCTGCTGAAGATAAGGCGCTTCGGTGGCAAATGCCACTGCGGCGGCGGTATGCCCGGTCAGACGTTCGGCAATGCGTACCAGCTCACTGTCGGCGTTTTGCTCGAATGGCGGCACGCTGGGGAACAGTGGGGCGAAGTCGATTTTCACCTGATGCTGCTCGGCTAGCGGCTGCAGCTTCTGGCGGATCGCCGCGCGCAGGGCTTCTGGCTGCATGCCGGGTAGCGGGCGCAGGTCGAATTCCAGCGAACACTGGCCACAGATGCGGTTGGGGTTGTCGCCGCCGTGGATGCAGCCGAAGTTCAGGGTCGGCTTGGGCACGCTGAATTGCGGGTTGTTGTATTCGCGCTGCCATTGCGCGCGCAAGCCACGCAGTTCCAGCATCACGTCCTGCATGGCTTCCAGCGCACTGTGGCCGAGGTTGGGGTCAGAGGAGTGGCCGCTCTGCCCCAGGATGTCGATGCGCTCCATCATGATGCCCTTGTGCAGGCGGATCGGCCGCAAGCCGGTCGGCTCGCCGATCACCGCTGCGCGGCCCAGCGGTCGTCCGGCTTGCGCTAGGGCGCGGGCGCCGGACATCGAGCTTTCTTCATCGCAGGTGGCGAGAATTAGCAGCGGCTGCTGGAAACGCTGTGCCAACAAGGGTTGCACGGCTTCGATAATCAGGGCGAAAAAGCCCTTCATGTCGCAACTGCCCAGGCCTATCCAGCGGCCGTCGACTTCGGTGAGCTTGAGCGGGTCGGTCTGCCACAGCGCAGTGTCGAACGGCACGGTGTCGCTGTGCCCGGCCAACACCAGGCCGCCTGGGCCGGTGCCATAGCTGGCGAGCAGATTGAATTTGCCGGGGGAGATTTCCTGCACGTCGCAGGCGAAACCGAGGTCGCCGAGCCAACTCGACAGCAGTTCGATCACCGCGCGGTTGGACTGATCCCAATGTGCCTGGGTGCAGCTCACCGACGGAGCGGCGATCAGGGCGGCGAATTGGTCTTTGAAGGAAGGCAGGGGCATCGGTCATCTCCGCAAGCGAGGCCCATCATAGGGCCATCGCCGGCAGAGATAAAACCGCGAAGGGCATTCTTAGAATCTGTTTACGATCTAGCGAGCTAGAGCCCTGCAAGGCAAAAACAGGCGAGGAAGCGGAGTGTACGAGTTGTACATGAGCATTCCGAGCCTGTTTTTAACGCCGCAGGGCCGACGCGTAGCAGATCGTAGATAGGTTCTTAGAGGAAAATGCCGCGCAGGATATAAAAGAAGATAATCGACAGCGCTGCACCCACCGGCAGGGTGATCAGCCAGGACATAAAGATCTTGCCGATCACGCCCAGGTTCAGCGCGCCGATGCCGCGCGCCAGGCCGACACCGAGTACCGCACCGACCAGGGTGTGGGTGGTGGACACCGGTAGGCCGATGGCCGAGGCGCCTACCACGGTGGTGGCGGTGGCCAGTTCGGCGGCGAAACCACGGCTTGGGGTCAGTTCGGTGATTTCCTTGCCGATGGTGGCGATCACCTTGTAGCCGTAGGTGGCCAGACCGATGACGATACCCACGGCGCCGAGTAGCAACACCCAGCCTGGTACGGCCGACTTGGCACCAACAGCCATTTCGCCGCCGGACTGAATCACCCCGACAATTGCCGCCAGCGGGCCAACTGCGTTGGCCACGTCGTTCGAGCCGTGGGCAAAGGCCATGGCGCAAGCGGTGAAGATCATCAGTACGGCGAAGACTTTCTCCACGCTGGCGTAGTGGAAGTCCTTGTCCGCTTCGACGTCGATCTTGATGCGGCTCAGCAGAACGATGCCGAGCAGCATGATCAGGCCGCCTACACCCAGCGAAAGGAAGAAACCCTCAGTGCTGGAGAGGTTCAGGCCGATATGCTTGAGGCCTTTGGTCAGAGTCATGATGCTGACCATGAAACCGGTGGCGAACATATACAGCGGCACGAAGCGCTTGGCGTTGAGGAAGGGGTTGTCAGTGTCGATGATCAGCTTCTGCACGCTGACAAACAGACCGAAGGCGACAAAGCCGGACAGCACGGGGGAAACTACCCAGCTGGCGACGATCGGGCCAACGCCGGCCCAGTTCACCGCATCCATGGACACGCCAACGGCGGCAAAGCCGATCACCGCGCCGACGATGGAGTGGGTGGTGGAAACCGGCCAGCCCTTGGTAGAAGCCACCAGCAGCCAGGTGCCGGCTGCCAACAGCGCCGACATCATGCCCAGGACCATCAGGTCCGGAGTGATCATCGACGCGTCGACGATGCCGCTCTTGATGGTTTCGGTCACCTCGCCGCCGGCCAGATAGGCACCGGCGAACTCGAAGACCATGGCGATCAGGATCGCCTGTTTGATGGTCAGGGCCTTGGAGCCCACCGAAGTACCCATGGCGTTGGCCACGTCATTGGCGCCCACACCCCAGGCCATGAAAAAGCCGAAGAGACAGGCAAGCAGCAGCAATACGAGGCCGTAGTCCGCAATCAGAGACATAAATAATTAATCCGTAGATTCCAGAAAGGACACTGGCGCTTAGCGCGCCAGCAGTTGTTCCAGTCGGTTGCCGACACGTTCGGCACGATCGGCTACGTCGCCGATCCATTCGATGATCTTGTAGAGGAACATCACATCGACAGGGGGAAGGTCCTTCTCCAGTTTGAACAGCGCACGCCGCACTTCGATTTGCATCTTGTCGGTGTCGCGTTCGATTTGTTCCAGCTCCATGACCATGGATTCGACCAGCGCCGCTTCACGGCCACCGAAGCCGGTCTCCAGCAGCTCGTCGAGCTCGTTCATGGCTTTCAGCGCCTGGGCGCTGGCATCCACAGTGCGCTGCACAAAGGCGCGCATCAGCGGCTGCAGAGCCTGTGGAATGGCCATTTCGCGGCCAAGCATGAGGCCGGCGATGTCCTTGGCGCGGTTGGCGACTTTGTCCTGTACACTCAGCAGCTCAAGCAGATCCGAGCGCGGTACGGGCAGGAACAGGCTCTTGGGCAGGTGCAAACGCACACTTTTCTTGAGCTTGTCGGCCTCATGTTCGAGGCTGGCCATTTCCTGTTGTACCTGTTCTACCTTGGCCCAATCCTTGACCATCACGGCTTCGAAGAAAGGCACCAGATTGGCTGCGCACTCGTGGGCTTTGGCAAAGTGTTTTTGCATCGGCCCAATCGGTGAACGGCCAAACAGGCTGGCAAATGGATTGACTGGCATAGGGTGAACCCCGGCGTTGAGAAGGCCGCAAGTATACGGATGACCCGGGACGCCCGCCAGTTCGTGTCATCGGCTGGTAATAATTCGATAGGAATTGGCCCCGGACTCCGGTCAGCCAGTTGTACAGTAAAAGTATCCGAGGTCGCGGAATGACATTCGCCCAATTGAAACGCTACTGGCATATCGAGCTGCTAGGCGGCGCGCACAAGCGCTTCTCCTGGCGGCGCTTGCTGGTCAAGTACCGTCAGCGTTCACGTTATCGCTATCTATTCTGGTACCGCTTTGCGCAATTTCTCCACCAATCCGACTCGAAGTTCTGGCGCAACCGCGCCCGCCGTCTGAGCGACCGTCTCAGCGAGCGCTTCGGCATCGAGATCCCGCTGGATACGCAAATAGGCGAAGGCCTGTTCATTCCCCATCCGGTCGGCATTGTGATTACCCGCAAGGCGGTGATCGGCAGGAATTTCAGCATCTTCCAGAACTGCACCATCGGCCAGAAGCATGACGAGGCCGGCTCGATCGTGATCGGCGATAACGTCAGCGTAGGGGCCAACGCCTGTATCATTGGCGATAATCTACGCATCGGCGACGACGTCACCATCGCCGCGGCCTCGTTCGTCAATAAAGACATCCCCGACCGGCACACCCATATCAGCACCTACACATCGCGACTGATCGAGAATAAAGCCGATTACTCTCCGATTAGTACGCCGCACTCGCGCAAGGCGCGCGACAGTTCGGCCAGCTGAATTCACGTATCCAGACCTAGAGTCCCATGAACAAAGAAACCGAAATCAAACTGCGGGTTAGCCGTGAAACCCTGGCCGCCCTGCGTGATCACCCGTTGCTGAAGAAGCGCAGCAAGAGTGGTTGGGAGCAGCGCGAACTGTTCAATCAGTACTTCGATACGCCCGAGCGTGACCTGGCTGCGGCCAAGGTGGCCCTGCGCGTGCGCCGTGACGGCGAGCAGTTTATCCAGACCCTGAAAACCCGCGGGCAGAGCGTGGCCGGTTTGTCCGAGCGCAATGAGTGGGACTGGAACCTGGCCAAGGCCAAGCTGGATCTGAAAAAACTCGATGACAGCTGCTGGCCGGCGGCCCTGGCCGAACTGGACAAGAAGCAGCTGGTGCCGATCTTCACCACCGACTTTATTCGCGAGAAGGCAGAAATCGCCTGGGGCCGTGGCAAGGCCAAGGTGGTGATTGAGGCCGCGCTGGACCTGGGCAAGGTGATTGCCGGCGAAGGCGAAGAAGAAATCTGCGAGCTGGAACTGGAGCTGCGCCAGGGTGAGCCTGAGGCTCTGCTGGAGCTGGCTGCCGAGCTGGCTGCCGACCTGGCGCTGATGCCCTGCGATATCAGCAAGGCCGAGCGCGGTTATCGCCTGTTCGATGCCGGCAGCTACAGCCTGAATCTGCCAGCGCCGAGCCTGAACGCGGAAACCAGTCTGGATGACAGCGTCGCGGCACTGGGCTGGCACCTGCTGGGCAGCAGCCAGCGCCTGGCCGAACAGTACCGCTTCAATGGGCATTGGCGTTTGCTGGTCGAGTGGCTGGAACAGCTGATCGGCTTGCGTGCGCTGCTCAGCAGCCTGGGTCAGGCCGCGCCGCGTGCCAGCAGCCATGCCCTGCGTGAACTGCTGGATGCCTTGCTACTGGAATGGCGTCCGCGCCTGCTGGCCGGTCAGGACGATGACAGCCTGCGCAAGAACGCTCCGGCGCTGTTCGCCGCCGAGCTGCAGGGCAACCGCTGGGGCCTGTTCTCGCTGAACCTGTCGCGCTGGTTGCTGGCGCGCAGCTGGACGGTGGAGCGCAACAACCGTGGCAATCGCCAGGGCGCTGCCCCGCTGGGCAACTGGCTGCCGACTCTGATTGCCGAAGAAGGTGCCACTCTGCAGCTGCGCCGTTATCAGCAGCAGCCGGAAGACCTGGCCGAACAGCTGCCGCGCATCGAGCGTTTGCTGGTCTGGCTGCATCTGGCCCGTGAGGTTTTGGAGGTGCCGGAAGTCGACCGTTTGTACGGTGAGTTGAACAAGTTGGCAGAACTGGCCAATCAGCCCATTGACCCGGAAGTGCTGGCTGCGCGCAAGGCGCAGCTGCTGACCATCGGTTCGCTTAAAGCCTGGCGTCAGCTGGTCAAGTAACTGCGGCGGCGCTGGCGCTTTTTGTAGGAGCCAGCTAGCTGACTCCTACAGTCGCTAGCCCGGAATACATCCGGGCTCCTCTCGCATCACTCAACTGCCATCACGAAAGCGCGTCCACACTGCGTCGCGGGTAGCGCTGTGCTTTTCCGGCAGGGTTTCCAGTGGGTGCAGACGGCGTTTGGTGTCGCGGTCCGGGTAGAGATCCGGCTGGTTGCGCAGGGCTTCGTCGAGAAACTCGCGGGAATCGGCATTGCCGCTGGGGTACAGGGTTTCGGCGGTGATCAGCGCGGCGACCTTGGGCTGCATCAGGTAGTTGATAAAGCGATGCGCAAGGTCGGGGCGCTTGGCGCTGCTGGGGATCACCAGGTTATCGATAAACAGGATCGAGCCTTCATCCGGCACCAGAAAGCGCACCGGCTGGCCGGCATCGGCGGCGGCCAGGGCATCGCCGACCCAGGCCATAGCCACGCACAGCTTGCCCTGGTTGAGGTCATCGATATAGCGCTCGCTATCGACGTAACGCAGGTTCGGCCGCAAGCCATCCAACACCAGGCTGGAGCGCTCGATGCGGCTCGGCGCGCTGCGTGCCAGGCTACGGCCCTGGTAGTTGAGCAGCAGGGTCAGGGTCTCGTCAGGAGCGTCCAGCACGCTGATGCCGCAACTGGCCAAGCGCGAACTTTGCTCGGCATCGAATAGCAAGCTCCAGCTATTGGGCAGTGGGCCACCAAAGGCTGTTTCGGCCTGCGGCGTGTTGATCGCCAAACCGACTGCGCCCCACAGATACGGCAACGCATGACGGTTGGCCGGGTCGAGGGCGACCAGGGTGCTCAGCAGCTGTTTGTCGAGGTGCTTGCGGTTGGGCAGCAGGCTGAAATCCAGTGGCTGCAGGGTGCCGTTCTTGATCATCGCCGGTAGGGTGTCGTGCGACGGCACGGCAACATCGATCGCTTCACCGCTGGCCAGTACCGTTTCCAGCTCTTCGGCGGTGCTGAAGGTGTGGTATTCCACGCGGATACCGGTTTCCGCCTCGAAGTCTTTGAGCACCTGCGGGGCGATATAGTCGTTCCAGTTGTAGACGCGAATCACCTCTTCGGCGCTGGCCAGCAGCGGCGTCAGGGCAAGCAGCAGTGAGGCAAACAGGCGTGGCATGGAGATCTCCCGAGCAGGTTGATGTCGCGTCAGCAGGAATTCGCGGCGCAGGTTGCCCGTCATCGCGCCGAGGCGTGAATAAAAAGGCAGGTGCTGCGCAACGTGTGGAATAGAAAACGCCGGCTCAAAGGCCGGCGTTTGGGTGTTGCATCAAACCGTGTGCAAGTACCAGTTGTATTCGAGGTCGGAGATCGAGTTTTCAAACTCGGCCAACTCGCTTTCCTTACAGGCAACGAAGATATCGATGTATTTCGGGTCGATATAACGGGCCAGCACTTCACTGTCGTCCAGCTCGCGCAGGGCATCGCGCAGGTTGTTCGGCAGGCTCTGTTCGTTCTGCTCGTAGGAGTTGCCTTCCACCGGTGCGTTTGGCTCGATCTTGTTGGTCAGGCCGTGGTGCACGCCCGCCAGCAGTGCCGACATCAGCAGGTAGGGGTTGGCGTCGGCGCCCGCTACGCGGTGCTCGATGCGTACGGCGTCGGCCGTGTCATTCGGTACGCGCAGCGCTACGGTGCGGTTGTCGATGCCCCAGCACGGCGAGTTCGGCACGTAGTACTGCGCACCGAAGCGACGGTAGGAGTTGACGTTCGGGCAGAGGAAGGCCATCGACGCCGGCATGGTTTCCAGTACGCCGCCGATGGCATGGCGCAGCGCGTCGTTCTGTACCGGGTCCTCGCAGGCAAAGATGTTGTTGCCTTCCTTGTCGAGAATCGAGATATGCACATGCAGCCCGTTACCCGCCTGGTTGGGGTACGGCTTGGCCATGAAGGTGGTGTCCATTTCATGGTCGTAGGCGATGTTCTTCACCAGGCGCTTAAGCAGCAGCGCGTGGTCGCAGGCCTTGATCGGGTCGGCGACGTGGTGCAGGTTGACCTCGAACTGCGCCGGGGCGCTTTCCTTGACGATGGCGTCGGCAGGGATGCCCTGCTCCTTGGCGCCTTCGAGGATGTCCTGCAGGCACTCGGCGTATTCGTCGAGGTCGTCGATCAGGTACACCTGGGTCGATTGCGGGCGCTTGCCCGACAGCGGCGACAGCGGCGGCTGCGGACGGCCGTTCACGTTGGCCTGGTCGATCAGGTAGAACTCGAGCTCGAAAGCGGCACAGATGGTAAGGCCCAGTTCGTCGAACTTCGCAACCACCTGGCGCAACACTTCCCGTGGGTCGGCAAAGAACGGCTGGCCTTCCATTTCATGCATGGTCATTAACAGTTGCGCGGTTGGGCGCTTCTGCCATGGCTCATTGCTCAGGGTGTTGGGGATGGGAAAGCAGACACGGTCGGCGTCGCCGATATCCAGACCCAGGCCGGTGCTTTCCACCGTCGAGCCGTTGATATCCAGGGCGAATAGAGAAGCCGGGAGATTAATGCCGCGTTCGTAAACCTTATGCAGGCTCGCACGCTCGATACGCTTGCCGCGCACCACACCATTCATATCTGCGATCAGAAGGTCGACGAACAGGACCTCAGGATGTTTCTTAAGGAACGCGTTCGCTTCATTAAGCTGAACGGCACGCGGGGGTACCGACATGATGCAACACCTTTTTTGTTAAAAATATCAATCATGCAACTGCACGGGTGTGAGTCAATCTTAAACACCAGATGCTGTCAAGAGAGGCGCATTTTGCCCCAAAAGGGGGCTTGATGGCCAGTTTTAGGGCATTACAGGGCAATACCGCTCTGCTCAAAGCCTTGCCTGCCGCGGTGCTCAGTCGGGTGTGTTCAATTTTTTACATGACTATTGTGAAAAAAAATGAACAACGCTAAGCTCGGTCGAAACCCATAACAGCAATAAAACGGGTGTCTCATGTCACGCCAGCCGATTATCGGCGTTAGTGCCTGTACCAAGCAGATCGGGCACAACATCTACCACACCGCAGGCGATAAATACTTGCAGGCCATCGTTCAGGTGGTTGGCGGTATGCCCGTCATCATTCCCGCACTGGGCGAGCAGCTTGATCAGGCTTACCTGCTGCAGCACATCGATGGCCTGGTGTTTACCGGCTCACCTTCCAACGTTGAACCGCACCACTATGCGGGTGACGCCAGCGAACCTGGCACCGCCCATGACCCGGCGCGTGACAGTACAACCCTTCCCTTGATTAAAGCAGCAATTGCCGCCGGTATCCCGGTGCTCGGCATCTGCCGTGGCTTTCAGGAGATGAACGTGGCCTTCGGTGGTGCGCTGCACCAGCGCGTACACGAGGTTGATGGGCTGATGGATCACCGTGAACCCGGTGACCTGCCCACAGAACAGCAATATGGCCTGCGTCACGCGCTGCATGTGCAGCCGGGCGGGCTGCTCGCCGGCCTCGGCTTGCCGGACGAGATTCAAGTTAATTCCATTCATGGCCAGGGCGTTCAGCGTCTGGCGCCGGGCCTTCGCGTAGAAGCACTGGCGCCTGACGGGTTGATCGAAGCCTTCTCCGTCGAAGGTGCCAAAAGCTTCGCATTGGGGGTGCAATGGCACCCTGAATGGCAGGTACGATCCAACCCGAATTATCTCGCCATCTTCCAGGCCTTTGGTGAGGCTTGCAGGAAGACGGCGGGGCAACGCTGAGCCGACTATATATAGGTCGGCTCTCACCAACCCTGAGGTCTCTATGAGCACCAAACTAGACCAGCTTTCGAGCTGGCTGAAAGAACGCAAAATCACCGAAGTTGAATGCCTGATCAGCGATCTTACCGGCATTGCCCGTGGCAAGATTTCGCCGACCAACAAGTTCCTCGACGAGAAAGGCATGCGCCTCCCCGAGAGTGTGCTGCTGCAGACCGTAACCGGCGACTACGTCGAGGACGACATCTATTACGACCTGCTCGACGAGGCGGACATCGATATGTTCTGCCGCCCGGACGAGAACGCGGTGTTCCTGGTGCCTTGGGCCATTGAGCCGACTGCGATGGTGATCCACGACACCTTCGATAAGCAGGGCAACCCGATCGAGCTGTCGCCACGCAACATCCTCAAGAATGTACTCAAGCTCTACGCTGACAAGGGCTGGAAGCCGATCGTCGCGCCGGAAATGGAGTTCTACCTGACCAAACGCAACAGCGACCCGGACTTCCCCCTGGTTGCGCCGATGGGCCGCTCCGGTCGTCCGGAAGTGGGCCGTCAGTCGTTCTCCATTGATGCCGCCAACGAATTTGACCCGCTGTTCGAAGACGTCTACGACTGGTGTGAAATCCAGGGCCTGGACCTCGATACGCTGATTCATGAAGACGGCCCGGCGCAGATGGAAATCAACTTCCGTCACGGCGAGGCCCTGCACCTGGCCGACCAGATCACCGTGTTCAAGCGCACCATGCGTGAAGCGGCGCTCAAGCACGACGTGGCCGCCACCTTTATGGCCAAGCCGATCACCGATCAGCCGGGCAGCGCGATGCACATCCACCAGAGTGTGGTGGACATCAAGACCGGGCAGAACCTGTTTTCCAATGCCGATGGCAGCATGAGCGAACTGTTTATGCACCACATCGGCGGCCTGCAGAAGTACATCCCTGAGCTGCTGCCGCTGTTCGCGCCGAACGTCAACTCGTTCCGCCGCTTCCTGCCGGATACCTCGGCACCGGTGAACGTCGAGTGGGGCGAAGAGAACCGCACCGTGGGCCTTCGTGTACCGGAAGCCACGCCGCAGAACCGCCGCGTGGAAAACCGCCTGGCCGGTGCCGACGCCAACCCGTATCTGGTGCTCGCCGCCTCCCTGCTGTGCGGCTACATGGGCATGGTCGACGGCCTGCAGCCTAGCGCCCCGGTTGTTGGGCGTGGCTATGAGCGGCGTAACCTGCGTCTGCCGATCACCATCGAGCATGCGCTGGAGCGTATGGAGGCCTGTAAGGACGCCGAGCAGTACCTGGGCGACAAGTTCATGCGCGGCTACGTCGCGGTGAAGCGCGCCGAGCACGAGAACTACAAGCGGGTCATCAGTTCCTGGGAACGTGAGTTCCTGCTGCTGTCGGTGTAACCGTCAGGTGGCTGGCGTGGGTGATCCCTGCGCCAGTCACTGCCAAGAATTTTTATCGGGCTGCAACGCGCAGCCTGTGTAAGCAAGGTGTCGTTATGAACAGTCAAGTGACCAACCCGAAAACCCGCGAGTGGCAGGCCATGAGCCGCGAACATCACCTCGCGCCGTTCAGCGATTTCAAACAGCTGGCGGAAAATGGGCCGCGCATCATCACCAAGGCCGACGGCGTGTACCTGTGGGACAGCGAGGGCAACAAGATCCTCGACGCCATGGCCGGGCTCTGGTGTGTGGCGATTGGTTATGGTCGCAAGGAACTGGCAGACGCCGCCGCGAAACAGATGCAAGAACTGCCCTACTACAACATGTTCTTCCAGACCGCCACGCCGCCGGCGCTGGAACTGGCCAAGGCGATTTCCGAGCTGGCCCCGCAAGGTATGAACCACGTGTTCTTCACCGGTTCAGGTTCGGAAGGCAACGACACCATGCTGCGCATGGTGCGCCATTACTGGGCGATCAAGGGCCTGCCGAACAAGAAGGTCATCATTAGCCGGGTCAACGGCTACCACGGCTCCACCGTGGCCGGCGCGAGCCTGGGCGGCATGAAGTACATGCACGAGCAGGGCGACCTGCCGATTCCGGGCATTGTGCATATTCCGCAGCCGTACTGGTTCGGCGAGGGCGGCGACATGAGCCCCGAGGCATTTGGTATCTGGGCCGCCGACCAGCTGGAGCAGAAGATCCTCGAAGTTGGCGAAGAGAACGTGGCCGCCTTTATTGCCGAGCCGATCCAGGGCGCGGGCGGGGTGATCATCCCGCCGGACAGCTACTGGCCGCGCATCCGCGAAATCCTCGCCAAGTACGACATCCTGTTTATCGCCGATGAAGTGATCTGCGGATTCGGCCGTACCGGCGAATGGTTCGGTAGCGATTATTTCGGCAACACCCCGCACATGATGACCATCGCCAAGGGCCTGACCAGCGGCTACATCCCCATGGGTGGGCTGATCGTGCGCGACGATATCGTCGAGGTGCTCAACCAGGGCGGTGACTTCAACCACGGCTTTACCTATTCCGGGCACCCGGTGGCTGCTGCTGTGGCCCTGGAGAACCTGCGCATTCTGCGCGAAGAAAAGATTGTTGAACGAGTCAAAGCAGAAACGGCACCGTATTTGCAAAAGCGTCTGCGTGAGCTGGCCGATCACCCGCTGGTGGGTGAAGTGCGTGGCGTCGGTATGTTGGGCGCCATTGAGCTGGTGCAGAACAAAGCCAGCCGCAAGCGATTCAGCGCAGATGTGGGCGTTGGCATGATCTGCCGCGGTCACTGCTTTAATAATGGTCTGATCATGCGCGCCGTAGGCGACACCATGATCATTTCGCCGCCGCTGGTAATCAGCCATGCGGAGATCGACGAACTGCTGGACAAGGCCCGTAAATGCCTTGATCTGACCGCTGCAGAGGTGCTGGTCTAAGGTTTAATAATCTTTGGTTTCAGATGCTTACGTCTGAATGTTGTCAACCGGGGTGTGACCTTGCCAGACTGCGCCACTGCGTAGGTCAGGCTCACCGGAAGGTGTTGCAGATGGCTGCGCATCTTCCGGAAAACGACTACAACAACAGGAGCTGTACGCATGAACACATTCGGCAAAACCCTTCTCGCGTTGTCCCTAGCTGGGGCCGTAGTAAGTGCCGCACACGCGGATGACAAGGTCCTGCACGTTTACAACTGGTCCGACTACATCGCAGAAGACACCCTCGACAACTTCCAGAAAGAAACCGGCATCAAGGTCGTCTACGACGTCTTTGACAGCAACGAAACCCTGGAAGCCAAACTGCTGGCCGGCAGCTCCGGTTACGACATCGTGGTGCCGTCCAACCCGTTCCTGGCCAAGCAGATCAAGGCCGGTGTGTTCCAGAAGCTGGATAAATCCAAGCTGCCGAACTGGGAAAACCTCGACAAGAACCTGCTCAAGGCACTGGATCCAAGCGATCCGGGTAGCCAGTACTCGATTCCCTACATGTGGGGCACTATCGGTATCGGTTACAACGTCGACAAGGTCAAGGCCGCGCTGGGCGCCGATGCGCCAGTCAACTCCTGGGACCTGGTGTTCAAGCCAGAAAACATCGCCAAGCTGAAAGACTGCGGTGTGTCGTTCCTCGATTCGCCGACTGAAATCATCCCGGCCGCCCTTAACTACCTGGGCTTCAAGCCGGACAGCACCGATGCTGGCGAGCTGAAGAAAGCCGAAGAGCTGTTCCTTTCGATCCGTTCCTCGACCTCCTACTTCCACAGCTCCAAGTACATCGGCGACCTGGCCAACGGCAACATCTGCGTGGCCATCGGTTACTCGGGCGACCTGTACCAGTCCAAGTCCCGTGCTGAAGAAGCCAAGAACGGCGTGAACATCTCCTACAGCATCCCGAAAGAAGGTGCTGGCAGCTTCTTCGACATGATGGCCATCCCGGCTGATGCGAAAAACGTCGAAGCCGCTCACGTGTTCCTCAACTACCTGATGAAGCCAGAGGTCATGGCCAACATCACCAACTTCGTACAGTTCCCTAACGGTAACGCCGCGGCCACCCCGCTGGTTGACGAAGTGCTGCGCAACGACCCGGGCATTTACCCGGACGCGGCCACCATGGCCAAGATCTACACCTTCCCGGATCTGCCAGCTAACGCGCAACGCGCGATGAACCGTAGCTGGACCAAGATCAAATCGGGTCAGTAATGCCATAGCCCTAACGGTGTGCGGCGGGTTGCTCCGCCGCATTCACCCACAACAATAAGGAAGCTCCTATGCGTCGTACTCCACTTCTGGCCGGCCTGCTGGCCGCCGCCGTCAGCGTCTCCGCCGTGCAAGCCGCCGAGCCTGTGGTCAATGTCTACAACTGGTCTGACTATATCGGCGAAACCACCCTGGCCGACTTCCGGAAGGCTACTGGCATCAAAGCCATGTACGACGTGTTCGACTCCAATGAAACCCTGGAAGGCAAACTGCTGGCGGGCCGTTCCGGCTACGACATCGTGGTGCCGTCCAACCATTTCCTCGGCAAGCAGATCAAGGCGGGCGCGTTCCAGAAGCTCGACCGCAGTCTGCTGCCGAACTGGCAGAATCTTGACCCGGTGCTGCTCAAGCAACTGGAAGTCAACGATCCCGGTAACCTGTATTCGGTGCCGTACTTGTGGGGCACCAACGGTATTGGCTACAACGTAGCCAAGATCAAGGAAGTGCTCGGTGTCGACGAGATCGACTCCTGGGCCATGATCTTCGAGCCGGAGAACCTGAAAAAGCTCAACGCCTGCGGCGTGGCGTTCATGGATTCTCCAGACGAGATGTTCCCTTCCGTACTCAATTACATGGGCCTCGACCCGCGCAGCACTGATCCAGAGGACTACAAGAAGGCCGAGGCCAAGCTGATGGCCGTGCGGCCTTACGTCACCTACTTCCATTCCTCGAAATACATCGGCGACCTGGCCAATGGCGACATCTGTGTAGCGTTCGGCTACTCCGGCGACGTATTCCAGGCTGCCGCACGCGCCGAGGAAGCGGGTAAGGGCATCGAGATTGCCTACAGCATTCCCAAGGAAGGCGCCAACCTGTGGTTCGACATGATGGCCATCCCGGCCGACGCGAAGAACGTCAAGGAAGCGCACGCCTTTATCAACTACCTGCTCGACCCCGCGGTGATCGCCACGGTCAGCGACTATGTCGGCTATGCCAACCCAAACCCCAAGGCCGGCGAGCTGATGGACCAGGAAGTGCGTAACGATCCTTCGGTTTATCCATCACAGGCCGTGCTGGACAAACTCTACATCTCCACTGAACTGCCGCCGAAGATCCAGCGTGCCATGACGCGCTCGTGGTCGAAGATCAAGTCAGGTCAGTAAGCGGAAACTGAAAGACCCCGTACGCCAGGCCCGGCCTGAGCGTACGGCCCGCTGCGCCAAGCGCGGCAGATTATATTCGGGTCAGTGACCCAATTTTTGCGGGAGTTTTGGTAATGGCAGTTGCTTCCAGTGCCTATAAAAAGGTTCTCGAGGGTGATCAGCAACCGAAAGAGGTGCTGGTCAAGATCGAGCGTGTGACCAAGAAGTTCGACGAAACCATCGCGGTTGATGACGTTTCGCTGACCATCAACAAGGGTGAAATATTCGCCCTGCTCGGTGGCTCCGGCTCGGGTAAATCGACTCTGCTGCGCATGCTCGCCGGCTTCGAACGTCCGACCGAAGGGCGCATTCTGCTCGACGGCGAAGACATCACCGACCTGCCGCCCTACGAGCGGCCGATCAACATGATGTTCCAGTCCTACGCACTGTTCCCGCACATGAGCGTGGCTGACAACATCGCCTTCGGCCTCAAGCAGGACAAACTGCCGAAAGCCGAAATCGACGCCCGCGTCGAAGAAATGCTCAAGCTGGTGCACATGACCCAGTACGCCAAGCGCAAGCCGCACCAGCTCTCTGGTGGTCAGCGTCAGCGTGTGGCCCTGGCTCGCTCGTTGGCCAAACGGCCGAAACTGCTGCTGCTCGACGAACCCATGGGTGCTCTGGACAAGAAGCTGCGTTCGCAGATGCAGCTTGAGCTTGTCGAGATCATCGAACGCGTCGGCGTGACCTGCGTGATGGTGACCCACGACCAGGAAGAGGCCATGACTATGGCCCAGCGCATCGCCATCATGCACCTGGGCTGGATCGCCCAGATCGGCAGCCCGGTGGACATCTACGAAACCCCGACCAGCCGTCTGGTCTGCGAATTTATCGGCAACGTCAACCTGTTCGAAGGCCAGGTGGTCGAGGACATGGAAGGCCATGCGCTGATCGCCAGCCCGGATCTGGAACGCAATATCTACGTCGGCCACGGCGTCAGCACCTCGGTGCAGGACAAGAGCATCACCTACGCCATCCGCCCGGAAAAACTGCTGGTCACCACCGAGCAGCCAACCTGCGAACACAACTGGTCGCGCGGCACCGTGCACGACATCGCCTACCTCGGTGGCCACTCGGTATTCCACGTGCTGCTGCCAAGCGGCAAGGTGGTTCAGTCCTTTGTTGCCAACGCCGAACGGCGTGGCGCACGACCTACCTGGGACGACGAAGTGTTCGTCTGGTGGGAGGACGATAGCGGGGTGGCATTGCGCTCATGAACATTATCCGAAGCATCAGCCGCCGCATGCCCACGGGCCGGCACCTGGTTATCGGGGTGCCGTTTCTCTGGTTGTTCCTGTTCTTTATGTTGCCGTTCTTCATTGTTTTGAAGATCAGCTTCGCCGAAGCCGACGTGGCCATCCCGCCGTACACCGACGTGTACACCTGGGTGGAAAACAAATTCACCCTGGTGCTCAACCTGGGTAACTACATCTTCCTCAGTGAGGATGCGCTGTACCTGGCGGCCTATATGGGCTCGCTGAAGATGGCCACGATCAGCACTTTGCTTTGTCTGGTTATCGGCTTCCCGATGGCCTATGCCATCGCCCGTGCCGACAAGGACAAGCAGATGGTGCTGTTGCTGCTGATCATGATGCCGACCTGGACGGCGATCCTGATCCGCGTGTATGCCTGGATGGGCATCCTCAGCAACAACGGCCTGCTCAATGGCTTCCTCATGTGGCTGGGGCTGATCAACGAGCCGCTGCAGATCCTCAACACCAACCTGGCGGTGTACATCGGTATCGTCTATTCGTACCTGCCATTTATGATCCTGCCGCTGTTCGCCAACCTGGTTAAACACGACCAGAGCCTGCTGGAAGCGGCTGCGGACCTGGGTTCGAGCACCTACAACAGCTTCTGGAAAATCACCGTGCCGCTGGCCAAGAACGGCATCATCGCCGGCTGCATGCTGGTATTTATCCCGGTGGTCGGTGAGTTCGTGATTCCTGAACTGCTCGGCGGCCCGGAGACCCTGATGATCGGCAAGGTGCTGTGGCAGGAGTTCTTCAACAACCGCGACTGGCCTGTTGCCTCTGCTCTGGCTGTGGTGATGCTGGCGATCCTGATCGTCCCCATCATTCTGTTTAACCGCAACCAAGCGAAAGAGATGGAGGGTCGACCATGAAGCGTTTCAGTTTCTCCAACTTTATGTTGTGGGCCGGCCTGGTCTTTATCTATATGCCGATGCTGATCCTGGTGCTCTACTCGTTCAACGCCTCGCGGCTGGTAACGGTATGGGGCGGCTGGTCGGTCAAGTGGTACGTCGGCCTGCTCGACAATACCCAGCTGATGAACTCGGTAATGCGCTCGCTGGAAATCGCCTGCTACACCGCGATTGCCGCCGTAGCGTTGGGCACCATGGCCGCCTTCGTGCTGACCCGCGTTACGCGCTTTAAGGGTCGCACGCTGTTCGGTGGCCTGGTCACCGCGCCGCTGGTCATGCCTGAGGTGATCACCGGTCTGTCGCTGTTGCTGCTGTTCGTGGCCATGGCCCAGCTGATCGGCTGGCCTGCCGAGCGTGGTGTGCTGACCATCTGGATCGCCCACACCACCTTCTGTTCTGCCTATGTGGCAGTGGTGGTGTCGTCGCGCTTGCGTGAGCTGGACCTGTCCATCGAAGAAGCGGCCATGGACCTGGGTGCCAAACCGTGGAAGGTGTTCTTCCTGATCACCATCCCGATGATTGCGCCTTCGCTGGCGGCCGGCGGCATGATGTCCTTCGCCCTGTCGCTGGACGATCTGGTACTCGCCAGCTTCGTTTCCGGGCCGGGTTCGACCACCCTGCCGATGGAAGTCTTCTCTGCCGTGCGTCTGGGCGTGAAGCCGGAAATCAACGCCGTGGCCAGCCTGATCCTGTTGGCGGTGTCCTTCGCCACCTTCCTGGTGTGGTTCTTCGCCCACCGCGCCGAAGAGAAGCGCAAGAAGGCCCTGCAGCAGGCCATGGATGAAACCACCGGTGCCGCGCTGATGAACGGCCCCGACAGCCGTCGTGACCCATCCCAGGTGCATGCCTGATCGCACCTCGCCGTAACCCACAAGGGCCGCATTAGCGGCCCTTGTGCATTCTGCGCAACCAGCACGTCCGCCGTTCCTTTCGCCCGCTACCAGTACTGGCCAGTCAGCCCGGCCAATGTTGCGCCGCCCGCTGATCTTGGTTACAACCTCAGCTATCAGCCGTCCGGATTGCCTGCCATGACCGACTCGAACAGCGCCGACAGCGCGGTGTACAAGACCCTGCTGGAGTCGACCAAGGCCATTCCCTGGAAGATCGACTGGGCGAGCATGACCTTCGCCTATATCGGCCCGCAGATCGAAACCCTGCTCGGTTGGCCACAGGCCAGCTGGGTTAGCGCCAACGACTGGGCCGAGCGCATGCACCCCGAAGACCGCGATACGGTGGTGGCCTTCTGCGTGTCGCAGTCCCAGGCCGGTACTGACCATGAAGCCGACTACCGCGCCCTGACCCGCGATGGCGATTACGTGTGGATTCGCGATGTGGTGCATGTGCTGCGTAACGAGGCTGGCGAGGTCGAGTCGCTGATCGGCTTTATGTTCGATATCAGCGAGCGTAAACAGACCGAGCAGCAACTGCTGCAATTGCAGCAACAGCTCGAAGAACTGTCCTACCTCGACGGCCTCACCGGCGTGGCCAACCGGCGCATGTTCGACAGCCGCCTGCAGGTGGAATGGAGCAACGCCCAACGTACCGGCCAGCCGCTGTCACTGATTCTGCTGGATATCGACTACTTCAAGGAATACAACGACCACTACGGTCATATCCAGGGCGACGACTGCCTGAAAAGCGTCGGCAAAGCCTTGAGCGGCGCCGCCGTGCGCCCGCGTGATCTGATGGCCCGCTATGGTGGCGAAGAGTTTGTCCTGCTGCTGCCGGAAACCGATGCCCAGGCCGCCGCGCAGGTCGCTGAGCGCTGCCGCCAGCTGATTCGAGAGCAGAACATCCAGCACGCCCATTCTCAGGTCAGCCCGCTGCTGACCTTAAGCCTCGGCGTCGGCACCCTGACCCCCGGCCCGCTTGACCAGCCCCAGGCCTTTCTCGAAACCGTGGATCGTTTGCTCTACCAAGCCAAACACCAGGGCCGCAATTGTGCGGTGTTGGCCGCAGTGCCCTAGCGCTATGCGCAGGGCACGACCTGCGCAACATGGGTCGGGGTGGCGTTGCGCATTAGAGGGAAGATGAACTTGCCGAAGTAGTTCGCGGCGTTGCTTGTTATCTGGATGCAGGTTTCACTTTCCGGCGGCAACTCCGCCTGCAGGGTATAAGCCGGGCTACCCCATGACGACACCGCAAAGGTATGGCTACCGGAGGTAACCTCAAAGGTCACCGTGCGGCTTATCTTCATCTGCGACAGCAGCACTTTGTCGTTATCGCTGAAATCGAAGCCGCTCTCGCCCAGCTTCGCCTTGTCTTTGGCAATCACCATAATTGTCGCCGTGCCGCCTGCCTCAACGGCCTGGGTAACTGGTTCGGTTTTGCGTGCGCTGTCACTTTGGCAGCCCGCCAATAGCAGCAGGCTGGTGCTCAGAAGCATCTTGATGTTCATGCATTCATCCATGAATAGGTCGTAACGAATAAGGGTTAGTGGTTTTATCTGGGGCACTGCAAGCCGGCTCCGATGAGCACGGTCAGGCGTGCAATTAGGCGCTCTAGCGCTTGATACGTAACGCCAGCAGGAAGATCAGCGTGGCGCTGATTACCACGATATCCATGATGATCGTTGCAGCGGCCTTGCTCAGAAACGCCTGGCCATAAATCAGCACCAGGGTTACGAAAATCGCCTTGCTTGATGCCGCTATGGCCGCGCAGAAGGCGCGGTGTTTTTCGTTCAGTGCGCCATAAATCAGTATCACGCCCATCAGGCCAACCAGTGCTGACCAGCTGCGAATCACGAGGGATTCCAGCTGGCCGGAGAACGTCGTTCCAAACATCGATTCAAGCGCAGCCTGCGGCGCGAACAGGCCGTAGAACATGGTTGCGGTGAGCACGCCGGACACCAGCATTAGCCATTTGAAGTTGCCTAATACAAAGTTCATACGTTCCCTCGTGTGTGTGGTGATTGGGTGTGCGTGGTGTTCAAACCGATACAGCGGCCACTTTGGCCCGCGCCGCGTGCAGCTTCTTGTAGCTCTCAATCAAGCGCAGATGGCGGTCCAACCCTTCGAGCTGCATGTTGGTCGGCGTCAGGCCGAAGAAGCGCACGCTGCCGTCCAGCGAGCCCAGCACCGCATCCATCCGCTCATTGCCGAACATACGGCGGAAGTTGGGCTCGAAGTCGGCCATCTCCAGCTCATCGTCCAGCTGCACTTCCAGCGCTGCGTTCAACGCCTGATAGAACAGGCCGCGCTCGACGGTGTTGTCGTTGTACTGCAGGAAGGCCTCTGTCAGTTCCTTGGCGTCGTCGTACTTCTTCAGCGCCAGGTGGATCAGCAGTTTCAGCTCAAGAATCGTCAGCTGGCCCCACACCGTGTTGTCGTCGAATTCGACGCCGATCAGCGTGGTGATATCGGTGTAATCGTCGACATCGCTGTTCTCCAGATTGCGCAGCAGGGATTTCAGGCCGCGATCATTCAGGCTGTGCAGGTTGAGGATGTCCGCGCGGAACAGCAGCGCCTTGTTGGTGTTGTCCCAGATCAGATCCTCGACCGGATAAATTTCGGAGTAACCCGGCACTAGGATGCGGCAGGCCGTGGCGCCCAGGTGCTCATACACCGCCATATAGGCCTCTTTGCCCATGGCTTCGAGAATGCCGAACAGGGTCGCGGCCTCCTCGGTGTTGGCGTGCTCGCCCTGGCTGGAGAAGTCCCACTCGACGAATTTGTGATCCGCCTTGGCGCTGAAGAAACGCCACGACACCACGCCGCTGGAGTCGATGAAATGCTCGACGAAGTTGTTCGGCTCCATCAGCGCCTGGCTTTCAAAGGTCGGCGGCGGCAGATCATTCAGGCCCTCGAAGCTGCGACCCTGCAGCAGTTCAGTCAGGCTGCGCTCCAGCGCCACCTCGAAGCTTGGGTGGGCGCCGAACGAGGCGAACACGCCGCCGGTGCGCGGGTTCATCAGGGTTACGCACATCACCGGGAATTCGCCGCCCAGGGATGCGTCCTTGACCAGCACCGGGAAACCCTGGGCTTCCAGGCCCTGAATACCGGCGAGGATGGCCGGGTACTTGGCCAGCACTTCCTGCGGCACGTCCGGCAGGCACAGTTCGCCTTCGAGAATTTCGCGTTTGACCGCGCGCTCGAAGATTTCCGACAGGCACTGCACCTGGGCTTCGGCCAGGGTGTTGCCGGCGCTCATGCCGTTGCTGAGATAAAGGTTTTCGATCAGGTTGGAAGGGAAGTACACCACCTCACCATCAGACTGACGCACAAAGGGCAGCGAGCAGATGCCGCGCAGGGTGTTGCCGGAGTTGGTGTCGTACAGGTGCGAGCCGCGCAGCTCATCGTCCGGGTTGTAAATCGCCAGGCAGTAGTCGTCGAGAATCTCTGCCGGCAGCGCATCCTTGGGCCCCGGTTTAAACCAGCGCTCGTCCGGGTAATGCACAAACGCTGCACCCGCGATCTCCTCGCCCCAGAACTGATCGTTGTAGAAGAAATTGCAGTTCAGCCGCTCGATAAACTCGCCCAGCGCCGACGCCAGCGCGCCTTCCTTGGTCGCGCCCTTGCCGTTGGTAAAGCACATCGGCGAGTGCGCATCGCGGATATGCAGCGACCACACGTTGGGCACGATATTGCGCCATGAGGCGATCTCAATCTTCATGCCGAGCTTGGCCATGATTCCCGACATATTGGCGATGGTTTCTTCCAGCGGCAGGTCCTTGCCGAGGATGCGCGTGCCTTCGCCAGCAGTCAGCGCCGGAATCAGCAGCGCCTGGGCATCGGCGTCGAGGTTTTCCACTTCCTCGATCACGAACTCCGGCCCGGCCTGCACCACCTTCTTCACCGTGCAGCGGTCGATGGAACGCAGAATGCCCAGGCGATCCCTCTCGGAGATATCCGCCGGCAGTTCGACCTGAATCTTGAAGATCTGCTGGTAGCGGTTTTCCGGGTCAACGATGTTGTTCTGCGACAGGCGAATGTTGTCGGTGGGGATGTTGCGCGTGTCGCAATACAGCTTCACAAAGTAAGCCGCGCACAGCGCCGAGGAGGCCAGAAAGTAATCAAACGGCCCCGGCGCCGAGCCATCGCCCTTGTAGCGGATGGGCTGGTCAGCCACCACCGTGAAGTCATCGAACTTTGCTTCAAGTCGGAGGTTGTCGAGAAACTTGACCTTGATTTCCATGCGGGATTACCAGAATACGGGCTAAACGAATGGCGGCCATTATCCGGGTTTTCGGCGGGAAGTCTTGCGCGGTGCGGGTTAGCTCTGACGAGCGAGCAAGAGCGATTGCAGTAACTCCGGTAGCCACTCAGGTTTCAAGAGTGACGGCGGCGCTTGCTGCAGCTGCGCCAGATCCCACCATTGCCACTGCTGAATCGTGCTCTGTTCTTCCTCCGTCCAGTCGGCGGCAAACACCGTCGTATTGGCCGGGCACTCCACCAGAAAGTACTGCTCAAGCCATCTGGCCGGCACCGAGCGCGCTACGGCATAGACCTCATCGCGCTCTTTCAACAGCGCACCGATTTCCAGCCTCAGCCCGGTTTCCTCATACAACTCGCGAGTGGCTGCAGTCCGGTAATCCTCACCCGCCTTCAACTCGCCGCCAGCGGTCGCCCAGAAGGGTGCTTGATGCTCGTCCTTGTAGTTAAAAAGCAGCAGCCGACCATCGCCGTCGACAATTATTAAGCGTGCGGATTTTCTGACGTCCATGCTTGTCTCGGATTTATTGAAGATGGATGGGGCGGTATATAGACGGCCCGTCAGCCTACGCGCCCAGTAGTGGCAAGTGTTTCAGACTCTGATACTTCAACGCCAGCAGCAGGCAATGCCTTAGCGGCACCTGCTCAATATCCGTATCCAGAGGGATCACAACGGCTCTATTGCCCTCATATCCGAACTCGTCACGGTAGATTTCCTTGAAGGTGGCGACCAGGCGCGTCTGGCAGTGGAAAAACACCCTGATTGCACTCGGCTCTTTGGCTTTCCAGTCGATACGAATCGGTGAACCACCCTTGATCGAATAACTGGCCTCGCCCCACTTAAGTGTTTCTTCGATATCGCCCAGTTTATGTTCAGCCGCAATGGCCAGAATCAGCGCGCGTACGCGCTCAAGCTGCTGCTTAGCCTCTTTGGGGCAGCTAGCAAACTTGCTCTGAATATCTGGATTCATAGGCTTTCACCCACTCATATCATTCGCACTGCTGCAACTGCAGCAGCACGATGCCGACCGGCCCATCGGCAGCCTCGATCAGAGTAGCCAAGGTCTACGCCTGCGTCTTGGGCAGCGTCGCAGTGGGAATAGCGTCAACATCAGTGATTACTTGGCGCTGCGGTACGTAATCAAGCAGCAGGTCTGTTTCCTTTTTCACCACCGAGTAGCACTCGCAACTCAGCGCCTCAAGTTTTGGCCGATCCAGTACCTTGATCAATCCGCGCGCATAGGAAATTACCCCGAGATGCTGCAATTTCAACGCGGCCTGGGTAACGCCTTCGCGGCGAACGCCGAGCATGTTGCCAATAAATTCCTGGGTCATGGTCAAGTGGTTGTGTGACAGGCGATCCATGGAAAGCAGCAGCCAGCGACAGAGCTGCTGGTCGATCGAGTGATGCCGGTTGCAGACGGCAGTCTGCGAGACCTGCGTAATCAGCGCCTGGGTATAACGCAGCATAAGCATTAACAGCTGGCCGTGGCGGTTGAACTCCTCTTTCACCCGCAGCCGGGGGAGCCGATAGGCGTAACCGGCGCTTTGTACCAGCGAGCGGCTCGGTGTGCTTTCCCCACCCATCAGCAAACTGATGCCGAGCAACCCCTCGTTGCCCACCACAAGGATCGCGGTCGAGGCGCCGTTTTCCATCATGTACTGCAGCGAGACGATGGCATCAGTAGGGAAGTAAACGTGACGCATCGGGCGCCGAGACTCATACAGCAACGCGCGTAACGGCAATGGCACCAGCTCTAGGTGCGGGAACAAACGGGTTTGCACCTCGGGCGACAAGGCGGCCAGAAGATGATTCTGCTGCGGCTCGGGCTGGGGTTTAGCGGACATTTAGCTGCTCTTGGCACTGAATCGTTAGAGATACTCGCTCAAAGCGCTTGGAGCATACGTGCTGTCCAGTACGAATTCGGTGCAGAACCCCACATAGGCTTGGGCTCTGAGCGTTCGCAGGAAACGAGTCCCTGCATAACCTTAGCGGCCCAATCTAGGGAGTGTTTAACGACTTCTTATGCCGCACCTGAAGTCGTTAAAAATTCAGCAATGCCAATGTAGAGCAACCCAAACAGCGGGATATTTGACAGCACAAAAAGCACAAATCTGAGCTCAATTTTGTTTATCAACACCTGGATAAGGCTATGCACTACTCGCAATAAGACATACGTCCAAGCAAAGTAAAAACTTGCTGCCGTATCAACGCCCATCAATGCAAGCGTCAGCACAAGGGCATAGAAAAGCGTCGGCTGTTCCAGCAAATGATTGTAATTGTCCGCTTTCCAGCGCACGTGCGCAGGCAACAAAGCCATCTGCTCGCCGCGCGGCGCGTTGGGGTCAAGCTTAATGCGCGCGGCGCGCACGGCAGGCAAGCGAGTGGCATACATCCACACCCACATCACCATCGACCATGCAATCAACGCGAGCACTGGGCCAAGAAGTTGCACTGATATCGTCATAAATAATCTCCAGGTTTTATAGTTGTCTAGGGATACACGATGTTGGATTAGGAACGGGCTTTAGCCCGTCCCAGTGAGCGAAACGAGCGGTTTGAACCCGTTTTTAGAGGGGGCTTTGCATTGAACTTAATAACCATAGTAATTCATATCGGCCGTGAAGGATTTTGTGAGTCGTTCTCGACAGCCAGACTCGCTTGCACTTTCCCACTCGCCACCATATGTCTCGCTCATTGAAAGACAGAATGTGCGCCTGAATTCTTCCCAGTGCACTTTTGCTTCTTTCAGGTTTTTAAGGGCTTCTTTTCCATCCGGACTAGGCTCCTGCTCGGCCTCCTTCAGTAATTGAGAGAATTTCACACTCATGGCGTGCTCATTCTCTTTCCAGCGCTCAAGGCTGTTTTCAGCGTATTCAGTCTGCGATAAAGCAAAAGCTGAACCAGACGCGAGAAATATAAGCACACCAATTACTTTTTCTGTGCGAGTCCATGCCATAGCTAATAGCACCCTGTAACGTTTGGTAAAGAGGCGGGCTTTAGCCCGTCCTAGTGAACGAAGCGAACGATTTAAACCAGTTGTTAGCTTACGTGAACACATTACTCATTTCAGTTTCGAGTAGTTCTTTAGCGCCATTTTCAATGAGTGCACCGTGTGCAGCAATAATGGCGTCAAAGTCGAGAGCTAAAAGCGCCTCAAAATCTTTTTTAAGTGTTTTACCCTTGGCTGTTACACGCTTCAACCATGGGCCGCCTATGTTTAGACCTGGTTTGAAGCCGAGTAGCTTGAAAGCAAATTTTGTAAACCACGAAAAATAGTTCCAGTCAGAATGATATTGAATGCTGTCGGTGGTTATTAATAGTTTGTGCTCTTTAATGAGCAGTGCTGCTTCCGGAAAAATGGCAGATTCAAAAATGAAAAATTCGGAATTTTTGATAGGTCCCGTAGTGCTTACGCTGATAGTTTTTGTTGGGTTTGGCGATTTATATGTTTCTTGGCCTGACTGAGTCCAGAACTCACATTTATATCTGTTTAGGTAAAATTCATCGTCAAGGCCATGAAAGTCACCCAGTCTAATTAGTTTGCTCACCTTGCCAAGGAGGTCCAAAGCAGCAAGGCCTTCCTCGTTCATTCGGACCGGGTTTATTAATATTATTTCTGGGCCGCTTTGTAGAATGATCATGTTTCTGTTCATTCTCATTCCGGGCCCCATCTTAATGCTGCCACGCAGCAAAAATACGCCTGGGTATAAGTTCTGGATTTGGTCGTGTGGATATGCTGGCGGATACATTACTCTTCCTTAAGTAAGCTAACTACTAATTATGCAGCATGCCCAGATTTGGATCTCGCGCATCCATATCTGACCATCAGCTATTGATGGTCCGTTCTTGCCCAGCTTGAGGTTTTTTACAACGTCCATATCGTGCCCGCTGGGTGGCAGTGTCCTGCCGGCAGTCTGCCGGTATCAGGTGGGCGGCTCAAGATGGGGTGCGCGCGAGGGGCGTTGCGCCCCTCGCGCCATTTTCCGATTAGTCGGGCGGGTTATTTAGACTCTGCAGCAACCGGTAATAAAACCCGCTGGCGTTGACCAACGTTTCCATACCCACTCGCTCATTGGTGCCGTGCATGCGCGGCAGGTCTTCGCGTTCCATCAGCAGGGGGCTGAAGCGGAAGATGTTGTCGGTCAAGGGCTCGTAGTAGCGCGAGTCGGTGCCGCCAACGGTGAGGTTGGGGCTGACCAGGGTGTTGCTGAAGCTCTGCCGGATGACTTCGGCGAAGGTTTTGTAGGCTGCGCCGTTGACGTCGGAGACTGCCGAGGGCTCGCGGCCGGCAGGCATGACTTTGACCTGGATCTGCTCGTCCGCCACGGCGTTGCGCACGTGTTCGGCAACGCTGGCGATGCTGTCGCGTGGGTGGATGCGCAGGTTTAGGGTGGCGCGGGCGCTGGGCGGCAGGACGTTTTCCTTGATGCCGGCGCGTAGCAGGGTTGGTGACAACGAGGTTTGCAGCTGCGCGGCACCGGCCGGCGAGGCGGCCAGCTGTTGTTCCACCAATGGGCCGAACAGCCAGAGGTTGGCGAAGATCAATCGATAACCGAAGGATTGTGCCGGGGTAAAGCTGGCCAGCAGGTCGCCGGTGGGGCCGTCGAAGCCGCGCTGGAAGGGCGCATCGCCTACCCGTTGCAGGGCCTGGCTCAGGCGACCGATGGCGGTTTTATCGAAGGCCGGCGGCTGTGAGGAATGGCCGCCCTGGGCGTTGGCTTGCAGGGTCAGGCTGACGTAGCCCTTTTCCGCGATGCCGACCACGGCTACATCCTGGCTGACGCCGGGGATTTGTCCGCGCACCACAAAGCCGCCTTCATCGCTGACCCAGGCCAGGCGTCTGCCTTGCTCCTGTAATTGCGCGGCGATACGCCGGTTGCCTTGGTGGCCGCCAATCTCTTCATCGTGACCGAAGGCTAGCAGCACATCGCGTTGCGGCTGGAAGCCCTGGGCGATCAGGGTTTCCACCGCTTCGAGAATCGCCACCATCGAGCCTTTGCTGTCGATGGCGCCGCGCCCCCAGACAAAGCCATCGGCAATCGCCCCGGAGAACGGCGGGTGGGTCCACAGCTCTTCGGTGCCGGGCGCGACGGGCACTACATCCTGGTGCGCCATCAGCAGTGCGGCGGGCAACTGGCTGTCTTTGCCCGGCCAGCGCAGCAGGATGCTCGGGCTGCCGGTGGCTAATTGCTCGGTGGTTGCCGTCAGGCGCGGGTAGCGCTGCGTCAGCCAGTCACGCAGGCCGGCAAAGGCTGCATCACTGGCGGCCTGTTGGCTGGCCGGGGTGCCGACTTGATGCGACAGGGTTGGCAGGCGAATGGCTGCGGCCAGGCTTTCGGCGGCGCGTTGGGCATCCAGCCCCTCAGGCAGGCTGACCGGCGCGCTATTGAACGCGGCGGGCGGCAGCAGCAATGTGCGGCCGATGACTACGGCAATCAGGCCGAGCAGGGCGATCAATACCACCAATAACAGGCGTTTCATGGCAGGCTCCTGCGCGCTTAGGGACGAAGAATCAGCTGGCTGCGGCTATTGGCCTTGATCGCCTCTGCATCCAGGTGCATCGGCACGTACTCGCCGCGCATATAGGCTTCGGCCTGGTCCTTGTAGTGCTTATCGAACAGCACGCCACTCTGCCCGACCGGGTTGATACCAAGCGCGGTGCTGGCGTCGGCCATATCGATCAGCCGGCGGGTCGAGGGGCCGTAGACCACTGACCAGGGCGCGGGGCCGACCGGTTGCGACAGGTTGTTCGGCGTTTCATGGCCACCCGGTGCGGCGAATGGGCCGACGTTGAACAGCTTATCCAGCGGCTGCTGTTGGCCCAGCGGGTGGCTGTGGGTGAGGGTATGCGCGCTGCCCCAGGTCCACTGAGTGGTGTCGTCACCCAGAGTGCTGCGCAGATGGGCAAGGCTGGCCTGCCAGGCGGCCTTGACGGTATCGGCGCGGCTTTCCACGGCATCGCTACCGCGCTTGTCCCACCAGGGTGAGTTGGCATCGGCGGCCAAGCGCGGCAGGGCGCTGTCGAGTACGCGGGTTTGCAGCAGGTTGGTGAAGAAGGCTTCACCCAGCTCGTCGGCCATGGCCGCAAACGTCAGCTGATAGACCAGCTGGTTGAACAGTGTGGCGGCGGTGGCGTCGAGAGTATGTTGGCCATCCCAGCTCAACAGTTGCTCGACTAGGGCTTGCTCCTCGGCATCACCCGCTGCTGCTCGCAGGTCGGCGGCCAGCGGAGCGAGCAGGCGCTGCGGGTAGCCGGTGCCGGGTTCCAGTTGCAGCGCCTGGCTGTTGTTCAAGTCCCACTTCACGCTGTTGTCGCTGAGGCGTTCATTCAAGCGCTGACCGCGGTCGGCGAGGTTGTAGTAGCCGGGTATTTCCATGCCGGTCGGCGACACAGGCTGGTAGTTGGCGGAGAGGATATAGCCGCGCGCCGGGTTCTCTTCCTGCGGGTTGGCGCTGAACGGGAAGTAGCCGTCTTTTTCCGCCTCGCCACTGGCGCCGTCGAGGATAAAGCTCGGGTTGACCCCGGCCGGGCGGCGCGGCAGTTTCGCCGCCGCCCACCAGCCGATATCGCCCGTGGCATTGGCCCACACCACGTTCAGCCCCGGCGCCTCGATATGCTCGACGGCGGCGCGGGCCTGGTCCAGGCTGGCGGCGCGGTTGAGCTGGTAGAAACCATCGAGGATCGGGTTCTCGGTTTCGAGAAACGCCCACCACATGGCAATCGGCGTGCTGCCGACCGTTTCACCGAGGGCGCTGTTGATCAGCGGGCCATGGGGCGAGCGGCGGATGGTCAGGCTGACCGGCGCGGCGTCCTTGACGCTGATCTGCTCGACGCGGCTTTGCAGCTCGACCCACTGGCCGCGATACCAGACCTGGTTGGGGTTGGCCGGGTTGGTTTTCTCGGCGATCAGGTCGAGGTCGTCGTTCTGGAACATGGTCAGGCTCCAGGCGAACGCTTGGTTATGCCCAAGCGATGCCACCGGGTTGAGCGCCTGGTGATGGCCATACAGGCTGAAACCGGGGTAGCTCAGGTTGGCCTCGTACCACACCGACGGCACGGCGAAGCGGATATGCGGGTCGCCGGCCAGCAGCGGTTTGCCGCTGGCAGTGCGGCTGCCGGATACCGCCCAGGCATTGCTGCCCTCGAACTGCGGCAGGCCGGCGTTGAGCAGCGCGGCGTGGCTCAGCTCGGCGATGGCATTGAGGTCCTGCCAGTCGCCGGCGGCGAGGTTCTGCCCGACCACGCCTTGCGGGTGCCAGTCGAAGTCGAAGGCCTTGAGGTAGTCGGCGCCTAGCTGGTCGCGGATATGCGTCAGCACCGGCTCGGTGCGAAACGCCGCGGCGAAGCTGTAGGCCATATAGCCGGCGACGCTGAGGGTATCGGCCGCAGTGAAGGGGCGCTTCTCGATGCCCAGCACATCGAACTCCACCGGTGCCGGCCGGCTGGCCTGGTACTGGTTGATGCCATCCAGATAGGCCTGCAGCGCCTTGCTCGCCGGGGTGTTCATGTCCATCTTCGCCGCGTAGTGGTCGGCGTGCTCGCGAATGCCCAAGGTGCGGAACAGGCGGTCGGTGTCGACCAGCTTGCTGCCGAGAATCTCCGCCAATTCGCCACGGGCCAGGCGTCGCAGGATTTCCATCTGGAATAGGCGGTCCTGAGCGTGTACATAACCCAGCGCGCGGTACATATCGGCCTCGTTCTGCGCCTGGATATGCGGCACGCCGCGCTCGTCGTAATCCACCGTGACCGGCGCCTGCAGTGAACTCAGGCTCAGCTCGCCCGAGCGTTGCGGCTGCTTGCTGTCGAGGTACCAATAAGCGCCGGCGGCAGTGGCGGCGACTATTACGGCAAGGACGGTCAGGGTGCGTTTCATGAGTTTTCCTTGTTATAGGTTTACGCACATTGTGCGGGCTGGCCACGGCGCAGGCATTGACCAAATGCAGCTGAAGTGAAAGTCTTTGGTCAATCAAAGGAAGGTGTATGAATCAGGATCCGCATAACAGCATCGCCAGCGCGCTGACCCATTCCTCGACCCTGCGCCGCCTGCTCTACGAGGCTTTGGCTGATCTAGGGCTCGACCCGACTGACACCTATCGCCAGGCCTACCAGGGCGTGGTGCTGGCGCCGCCGCTGCTCAATGCCCGTGAGGACCACGACAATGCGCCGCGTTTCTGGCAGGCGCTGGCGGGCATCAGTGGTGATGCCGATATCGGCCTGCACCTGGGTGAAACCATGCAGCCACGGCCCATGGATGTGGTGGGTTATCTGCTGCTGGCTAGCCGCGATCTGGGACAGGCGCTGGAGGGCTTTGTGCGCTTTCAACATATCCTTTCCGGTGGCTTTGCCGCGCGCCTGGAGCTGGACGACGAGCAGGTGCGGCTGATCTTCGACCTCAACTACCGTGGCGTCGGCTCGCTGCGCCAGCAGATGGAGTGTTTGGCGCTGCTGTTGCAGAAGATGCTCGCCAGCATCAACAACGACGGCAGTTTCCGGCTGTCGGGGCTGGACTTTCGTCACCCCGCACCGCGTCGCCTGAGCGAGCATCGACGCTTGTTCGGCCTGCTGCCGCAGTTTTCACAGGCGCATGACGCGCTGATCTTCCCGCGTGCCTGGCTTGGTCGGCCATCGCGCAGCGCCAACCCACGGCTGTTCGAGGTGCTCTGGGCGCAGGCAGAAGTTGAGTTGGCGGAACTGGAGGAAAACCAGTTGCTCAATCGCGTGCGCTACTGGCTGGAAGTCAATATTGGCGTGCAGCTGTGCGATCTGCCGCGCTGCGCCAAGGTCCTTGGTTACAGCGTCGGCGGCCTGCAACGAGCGTTGGCCGAACAACAGCAGAGCTTTCGCCAGCTGCACGATGAGGTTCGCCGCCTACGCGCCCAGACCCTGCTCGACAGCGGTCTGGCGATCCGCGAAGTGGCCCGCGCCTGTGGCTTTGCCGAGCTTTCGCCGTTCTATCGTGCGTTCAAACGCTGGCAGGGCGAGACGCCACAGGGCTTTCGCCGACAGTCGGGTGCGGGAATAACAGCGTCAGACTGATCTAGCCTTTCTACACAGGCCTGAGGTAGTGGTTATGTGGCGAATGATGGCGAGTGGAGTGTTGGCGCTGCTGGCGATGCCCTGCCTGGCGGCGCCTCCGGTGCAGATCTGTCTGGGTGACAGCAACGAGTGGCCACCCTACACCTATTGGCAGCGCACCTATGGCGAGGTGGACCGCAGCCGTCTGACTGGGTCGGCCAGCACCCTGGTGCTGGAGATTCTGCAGCGTTTGCAGCTGCCCTATGAAGTGCACTACATGCCCTGGGCGCGGGTGCAGCAGGAGCTGGCAGACTTTGCTGAAAAGGGCCGCTGCGAGCTGACCTGGGATGCCAGCTACAACGCCGAGCGTGCGGCCTATGCGCATTACAGTGCGCGCCTCTACGAAACGCGCCTTGGGCTGTTCTATTCCGCTCAGCGCTTTGCCGAAGTGCCGTTGCCCGCCTTGTTGCAGAACCTGCAGCCCTATCGGGTGTGCGGGGTGATTGGCTACAACTATCAGCCGTTTGGCCTGGGGGAGCCGATCAAGCGCTTCCCCGGCATTCAGCAGAACCTGGATATGCTGCAGCGTCAGCGCTGCGACTTCTTTCCCAGCGAGATTGAGCCGTTATATGGCGGCCTGGCGCTGGGCATCTATCAAGGCCATGAGCAGTTGCGGCATGTGCCACTGGTCGCCAGTAAGGAGTTCTTTCTGCTGGTCAGCAAGGGCTCAGCGCGGGGTGAAAGTTTGGTCACGCAGTTTGATCAGCAGCTTAAACAGCTGCAGGCCAGCGGCGAGGCGCAGCAGATCTTTCAGCGCTTTACGCCGGACGGCCTGAAGTAGTCAGTTGCTCTGCCAGTCGCAGAAACAGCCCACCGCCAGGGTGTTGCTGGCGTTGACCGGGCGCTTTTCAATTAGCGCATCGAGAATCGGCTCGATAAAGCTGTTGCTGGAGGTGCACACGGCGCCTTCGCTGTAGGGGCCAAAGTAGGCCAGTTGGCCATTGCGGTCCCAGATCGCCACGGCGGGACTGGCGGGGATCTGCGTACTGCCTGGCAGTTCAGCCAACGGTTGTAGGGCGCTGAGGGTGCTGGGCAGTTGCCCTTTGCTGCCAGGTTTTTGTACGGCATAAAAGCTCACGCCCTGGGGGGCAAAGCGTTCGATAAGTTCGGCCAGGTGCTGCTGGTTGCCGACATTGCACGGGCAGGCCGGGTCCCAGAAGTGCACCAGGCGGATCGGCCCTGTGCCGGCCAGCTCATCCGGCAGGCGCAGCTGTTCGCCGTAGAACAGCGCGGTCTGCTCGCTGAAACTGCGCAGGTAGCGCGCTTCGTACCACCAGTAGGCGGCGAGCATGGCGGCGGCCCAGAGCAGAATCAGCAGGCTGGCGAGTAGGGTCTTGCGCGTGGGTCGAGTCATGAGCAGCCTTCGGCAAACAGGCGCGCAGCTTGCCATGACTGGCGCGACAGCTGAATATCCGCATCCTGATTGCATTGGCCTGGATGGCCTTTGACCACCCCGCATGATTGATGGAAGCCCTATGCCAGAGCCGTTTCAGCCGGATAACCTGATTGCCAGTCTGCGACCCTTGGCCGCAGCCGCGCCGCTGTCGCTGGCCGAACAGGGCTATCGGCAGTTCTATGGCTTTAGCGATGGCTTGGCGCAGCACAGTCGCCTGGGCGTGGTGCAAGCCGCCGGCTACCAGATTGCCCTGCAGGCCTGGTGGCCTGAGCAGCCGCGCGCCACTCTGGTGCTGCTGCACGGTTATTACGACCACAGCGGCCTCTACCGCCATGTGATCGAGTGGGCGCTGGGCATGGGCTTTGCGGTGCTGAGTTTTGATCTGCCGGGGCATGGCCTGTCCAGCGGGGCGCGCGCCAGCATCGGGGATTTTGCCGAGTACCAGACGGTGCTGCAGGCGGTGCTGGTTGAAGCCGCCGCGCTAGAGCTGCCGCAGCCCTGGCATCTGTGCGGGCAGAGTACCGGCGGTGCGATCCTGATTGATTACCTGTTGACCGGCGCGCCGTTGGCGCAGATTGGCGAAACCATTCTGCTGGCGCCGCTGGTGCGCCCCCGTGCCTGGGTTTGGTCGCAGCTCAGTTACCGGGTGATGCGCAATTTTGTCAGCGAGATTCCCCGGCGCTTCAGCGTCAACTCCAGCGACGCGGCGTTTATCGACTTCGTCCATCACCAGGACCCACTGCAGCCGCGCAATCTACCGACCGCCTGGGTCGGTGCGCTTAGCCAGTGGGTGCCGCGTATCGAGGCGGCGCCGCGCAGTACGCGCAGCCCGTTGATTATTCAGGGTGAGGCAGATATGACCGTGGCCTGGCAGCACAACCTTCAGGTGCTGCAGGACAAATTTGCCGCGCCGCAGATTTTGCGTTTGCCCGAAGCGCGACATCATCTGGCCAATGAAGCGCCGGCCTTGCGCCAGCGTTACTTCGAGTTTCTTAGCCAGCGTTTGAGCTAATCAGATACCGCGCGGTGCCGGGGCCAGCGCTGCGCTGCTCTGGCCAACCGCCAGGCCGCTGCGGATGGCGGCTAGTGCGGCCTGGTAGTAGCTCTTGCCGCTTTCGGACTGAGCAAAACTGACAAATTCTTCCAGCTCCGGATCGCTCAGCTCGCGGTAGACGTGCAGCAGGGTGTTATCCAGATCCGCACCAATCTGCTCCATCAGGCGCTGGCGCTGGCCATTGAGCATGGCTTGTGCGTTGTCGCCCCCGAGCAGGCCGGGGAGCATCTGGCTCAGGCTGTCCGCAGCCACACCAGCCAGCGCCAGGCTGACTTCCGCACCGGCTTCCTTGGCTGGCAGGGCCTGGGCCAGGTGGCGAATCAACAGGCGGCGGGTGGCGCTGGCTTCACTGCGCGGCAGGCCGTTGGCGTAGCGCGCCAGTTGATCGCTGCGGGTGGCTAGCAGTTCGGCGTCGACAATCTTGCGCCCCAGTGGCGACTGGAAGAATTGCAAAGCGCTGCCCGGGTTGCCGAGGCTGTCACGCAGGCCCTGCTGGGCGCGCTGATCCACCGCGGCGGCGGCGAAGCGCTGGTTGCTGTTATTCACCAGCGCCTGGTGCACCGCCGGCGGCAGACTGCTGCGGTAGCGTTCCTGGGCGGCCTGCAGGGCATCGCTGAAGTGCATGCGCTGCTGCGGCCAGCCGGCCGCCTGATACAGCTGCAGGTAATCGTCCGCCAGGGCGGGCAGGCTGAGCAGCAGGGTCAGTACAACGGAAAGGGCGCGCATTAAGGACTCCATTCAGGGGCGGCTATTTTCTGCGGCATGCTGACGCTTGTCGAGGCTCGGCGTGGCTGTGAATCAAACGCCGACAGGCTGGTAGAATCGCCGGCATGACGACCGATACCCACACCGCGCTCCTGACCCGCATCGTTGACGACCTGGCCGAACAGGGTTGGTCGCTGCAGCCGCAGTTTATTGCCCCATCTCTGACCCTCGAATTGGCCGAAGAGTGCCGTAAACGTGCCGCACAAGGTGCGTTGGCACCCGCCGGCATTGGCCGTGGCGCGCAGCAGCAGATCCGCGAAGGGGTGCGCGGCGATCATATCCAATGGCTGGAAGTCGGTCAGACTCCAGCGTGCGATCAATATCTGCAGGCGTTTGATGAGCTGCGGGTGGCGCTGAACCAGGGCTTGTACCTGGGGCTGGAGGATTTCGAGGGGCACTTCGCCCTGTATCCGCCGGGGGCGTTCTACCAGAAGCACGTGGACCGCTTTCGCGATGATGATCGCCGCGCGGTGTCGGCGGTGTTCTACCTCAACGAGGATTGGCAGGCCGAGCAGGGCGGCGCGCTACGCCTGTATCTGCCGAACGGCGAAACCCGCGATGTATTGCCCCAGGCGGGCAGCCTGCTGCTGTTTCTCTCCGCCGATATGCCCCACGAAGTGCTGCCGGCGACGCGCGAACGGCTGTCGTTGACCGGCTGGTTTCGCCGGCGGGGTAATGGACCGTTGTAGCCGTACTTAGTGGCCCCAGACCTTGAAGGTCCCGCGTAGATCGGTGATATCGCGCATCTCGATACTGCCCAGGCGGCTTTCGCCGACGTACATATCGGCCGCTACCCGTACGCGGATGCGCTGCGCCGGGATGCCGCTGGCCACCAGCTGATCATTGATGGTGGTGAGGTCGGGCAGGGTCAGCTGCAGCTGCTGTTTGCCACTGCCGTTGGTGACGATATCGATCTTCAGGGTGGGCAGGTTGACGCCGAATATCGGCAAAGTCAGGCCCAGTTGCGCGGCGCCGAAGGCAAAGCTGCCGCCGGAGCCATTCGGGCAGCTGGCTGGCGTGGTGCAGCCGTTATCGATCTTTACGTTGCGCAGCGAGGCGTTGCCGCCGTCATCCGTCCAGCGCACCTGGCTGATGGTCGCCAGCACATCCGCACGGATGCTGATGCCCGCCTGGCCGCTGATCTCGCTCAGGCTCTGGTTATCCATCGGCAGCAGGGCGGCCTGGCTCGGCAGAGCGTAGGCCGCAAGGCTGGTAGCGAGTGATAGGGCGACGGTGCGAAGTGGGCGATACATGGAGGCGTCCTCGACTAGAGTGCCGAGAGTCTGTGCCTGGCCTGGCGCGCGCGCCATCGGGCCGGGGTGCTTCCCGCCGAAGGATAGGCCGGCGTTGCGCGCGAATGGCGCTGCCTGCGTGATGTGCTTGGCAATCTGCCCGGCAGCCCGTCCCTTTGATCGGCGGCCAGCAAGCGCAGTAACCTGGCGGTGTTACGGCGGGTGACTAATGAGAGTGAGCGATGCAGAAGATTCTGGTGAGCCGTTGTCTGTTGGGCCAGCGCGTACGCTACGACGGCGGTGCCCATGGCCCGTTTACCCTGCTTGAGCGCTGGCAGCAGGAGGGCCGTATTGTGCCGCTGTGTCCGGAAGTCGCAGGTGGCCTGCCGACCCCGCGTGCGCCAGCGGAAATTGCCGGCGGTCAAGGCGCGCAGGTACTCGATGGGCATTTGCCGGTGCTGACCGTGGACGGTGAGGATGTCACTGCCGCTTTTGTCGAGGGTGCCGAGCAGGCCTTGGCGCTGGTGGCGCAGCATGGCATTCGCCTGGCGCTGCTTAAGGCGCGTAGCCCGTCGTGCGGCAATCTGGAGGCCTACGATGGCACCTTCAGCGGTGTGCGTGTGCCTGGCGAAGGGGTGACTGCCGCCTTGTTACGACGCGCAGGTGTGCAAGTGTTCAGCGAGGAGCAACTCGAGCAGGCGCTGCTGGCGCTGGCTGAACTGGAGGCCAGCGAGGGAACGTCTGCAGGTGTCTAGAGTCCACCTCTTCTCTGCCGCGTATCAAGGAATCGACATGAATAGACGTCTGACTTCATTTGCTCTGAGTGCTGCCCTGCTTTGCGGGATCTTTACCTCGGCCTGGGCCGAGATGCCGCGCACAGCGGCACCGGACGGCGCTGCCGTGTATTTTATCGAGCCCCGGGACGGCGCTACGCTGGAGCAGACCTTCACCGTCAAGTTCGGGCTCAAGGGCATGGGCGTGGCACCTGCCGGCGTCGCCGTGCAGAACACCGGGCACCACCACCTGCTGGTGGATGTGAGCACGCTGCCGGCCATGAACGCGCCTTTGCCGATGAGTGATCAGGTGCGTCACTTCGGCGCGGGGCAGACGGAGGCCGAGCTGAGCCTGGCACCGGGTACCCACACCCTGCAGTTGCTGCTGGGTGATCAGAACCATGTGCCGCACGAGCCGCCAGTGCTCTCGGAGAGGATCACCGTAACGGTGAAGTGAGCGTCCAGCGCTAAAAGCGGGTGCAACAAAAAAAGGGAGGCCGAAGCCTCCCTTTTTCGTTGTCGCAGTACTTAGAACAGTACGCGGCTACGGATGGTGCCTTTAACGTGCTGCAGCTTCTCCAGCGCCAGATCGGAGTAATCGGCGTCGACGTCGATTACCACGTAGCCGACCTTGTCGTTGGTCTGCAAGAACTGGCCGGAGATGTTGATGCCGTTTTCGGCGAACACGTTGTTGATCTCGCTCATCACGCCCGGGATGTTGGCGTGGATGTGCAGCAGACGGTGCTTGCCCGGGTGCGCCGGCAGGGCCACTTCGGGGAAGTTGACCGAAGACACCGAGGTACCGTTGTCGCTGTACTTGACCAGCTTCTCGGCCACTTCCAGACCGATATTGGCCTGAGCTTCGGCGGTCGAACCGCCGATATGCGGAGTCAGGATCACGCGGTCCAGGCCGCGCAGCGGGCTTTCGAACTCTTCGTCGTTGGACTTCGGTTCAACCGGGAACACGTCGATGGCTGCGCCGATCAGGTGTTCGTCCTTGATCGCGGCGGCCAGGTGATCCAGCTCGACCACGGTGCCGCGTGCGGCGTTGATCAGGATGCCGCCCTTTTTCATCGCGCGGATTTCCTTTTCGCCGATCATCCACTGGGTGGATGGCAGCTCAGGCACGTGCAGCGACACGATGTCGCACATGCCCAGCAGGTCGTGCAGCTTGGCGATCTGGGTGGCGTTGCCCAGCGGCAGTTTGGTCACGGTGTCGTAGAAGAACACCTGCATGCCCATGGCTTCGGCGAGTACCGAGAGCTGGGTGCCGATCGAGCCGTAACCGACGATACCCAGCTTTTTGCCACGGATTTCGAAGGAATTGGCCGCCGATTTGATCCAGCCGCCACGGTGGCAGGAGGCGTTCTTCTCGGGGATGCCGCGCAGCAGCAGGATGGCCTGGGCCAGTACCAGTTCGGCCACGGAGCGGGTGTTCGAATACGGCGCGTTGAACACGGCGATACCGCGCTCGCGGGCGGCGTCGAGGTCAACCTGGTTGGTGCCGATGCAGAAGCAGCCTACAGCTACCAGGCGCTTGGCGCAGTCGAAGACTTCGGCAGTCAGCTGGGTGCGCGAGCGGATACCGATAAAGTGCGCGTCGGCGATCTTTTCTTTCAGCTCGTCGTCGGAGAGTGCGCCCTTGAGGTACTCGATGTTGGTGTAACCAGCGGCCTTCAGGGTGTCCACTGCATTCTGGTGGACGCCTTCAAGAAGAAGGAACTTGATCTTGCTCTTGTCGAGAGAGGTCTTGCTCATCGGAGTACCTGTTGTCCCACAAATGGTGTCAGGGAAGGGTCAGCGACGGTGCTGACCGCACCCGCAGATCGGCGCAGAGGCACGATTCACGGGGGGCGTATGCTAGCATACGAGCCCCGCGAAACACCTACCCTGGCAGATGAAGCGTGCTCAGGGTGACCATGAATCGTTTGAGAGTTCCGTAGATGACCAACCCTGCGCTGATCGAAGAGCTGAAGACCCTGGTTGAGCCCGGCAAGGTGCTTACCGATGCCGACTCCCTCAACGCCTACGGCAAGGACTGGACCAAGCACTTCGCCCCAGCGCCGCTGGCGATTGCCTTCCCCAAGAGCATCGAGCAGGTGCAGGCCATCGTCCGTTGGGCCAATCAGCATAAGGTGGCGCTGGTGCCGTCGGGTGGCCGCACCGGTTTGTCCGCCGGCGCGGTGGCGGCAAATGGCGAAGTGGTGGTGTCCTTCGACTATATGAATCAAATTCTCGACTTCAACGAATTTGACCGCACCGCCGTGTGCCAGCCAGGCGTGGTGACCAAGCAGCTGCAGATGTTTGCCGAGGACAAGGGCCTGTATTACCCGGTGGACTTCGCATCTGCTGGCTCCAGCCAGATTGGCGGCAATATCGGCACCAATGCCGGCGGGATCAAGGTGATTCGCTACGGCATGACCCGCAACTGGGTGGCCGGCCTCAAGGTCGTCACCGGCACTGGTGAGCTGCTGGAGCTGAACAAGGATCTGATCAAAAACGCCACCGGCTACGACATGCGTCAGCTGTTTATCGGCGCCGAAGGCACCCTGGGCTTCGTCGTCGAGGCCACCATGCGCCTGGATCGTGCGCCGAAGAACCTTACCGCGATGGTCCTCGGCACCCCGGACTTCGATTCGATCATGCCGGTGCTGCACGCCTTCCAGAACAAACTGGATCTGACCGCCTTCGAATTCTTCTCCGACAAGGCCCTGGCCAAGATCATGGCCCGTGGCGACGTGCCGGCGGCGTTTGAAACGGATTGCCCGTTCTACGCCCTGCTGGAACTCGAAGCCACCACCGAGGAAGTCGCCGAAGCGGCCCTGGCTACCTTCGAACATTGCGTCGAGCAGGGCTGGGTGCTGGATGGCGTGATGAGCCAGAGCGAGCAGCAGCTGCAGAACCTGTGGAAGCTGCGTGAGTACATCTCGGAAACCATCAGCCACTGGACGCCGTACAAGAACGACATCTCGGTCACCGTGTCGAAAGTGCCGGCGTTTTTGCACGATATCGACGCTATCGTCGGTGAACACTACCCGGATTTTGAAATCGTCTGGTTCGGCCATATCGGCGACGGCAACCTGCACCTGAATATCTTGAAGCCGGAGAACCTGTCCAAGGACGAGTTCTTCGCCAAGTGCGCCACCGTCAACAAGTGGGTGTTCGAGACCGTGCAGAAGTACAACGGCTCGATCAGCGCCGAACACGGCGTGGGCATGACCAAGCGCGATTACCTGACCTACAGCCGCTCGGAAGCCGAGATTGGCTATATGAAGGCGATCAAGGCGGTGTTCGACCCGAACGGCATTATGAACCCAGGCAAGATTTTCCCGCTCTGACAGCCTGCGTGGCTGTGATTGCGCCTTTAGTCGCAACGACAGCCCGCGATGATTCGCCCACTATGGGCGATCAACTATTCAGATCGTAGGGTGGCATTGCCCGCCCTACACAGCCTGCTCCCACAAAGAGCGGTGCAACGCATTCCCATAAGGAGTTGCCCATGAGCTACCAGCATCAGTATGTCGATGGCACCCATATCCATTTCCCCATGGGCAAGGTGGTGTGCATCGGCCGCAACTACGCCGAGCATGCCAAGGAACTGAATAACCCGGTGCCGACTGAGCCGTTGCTGTTTATCAAGGCAGGCAGTTGTGTGGTGCCGCTGGATAACGGCTTTACCCTGGTCGAGGGTAAGGGTGACGTGCATTACGAGGCAGAAATCGCCGTGCTGATCGGCAAGCCACTGTCGCGTACGCCGAATGCCGAGGAAGTGCGCGACGCTATTTCCGGTTTCGCCCCGGCTTTGGACCTGACCCTGCGTGACCTGCAGGCCAAGCTCAAAGAGAAGGGCTACCCCTGGGAAACCGCCAAATCCTTCGACGGTGCCTGCGTGCTCGCGCCGTTCGTACCGGGCGATGCCGTAGAAGACCTCACCGATATCGGCATTCGTTTGGCGATCAACGGCGAAGTGCGTCAGGACGGTAACAGCCGCGACATGCTCAACCCGATCCTGCCGATGATCCAGCACATCTGTGGGCATTTCAGCCTGCAGCCCGGCGATGTGATCCTTACCGGCACGCCAGTCGGCGTCGGCCCGCTGCACAAGGGCGACGAGCTGGTGCTGGAGTTGGTTGGCCATAGCCGCTTCGAGAGTCGCGCGCTCTAACCACGTTTCGATCCGTCAGGCTTGGTTAATGGGCACCTGGAGGTGCCCGCTGGCCTGGCGGCGTAACAGAAACTTAAGGGTTGCTCTCTAGTCTGATAGCCATCGTTCTTATGAGTTGTGTGCGATGTCGATCTGGATTGCTCGGCTGGTGCGTCTGCGCTGGCTAATTGTGTTGTTCCTCCTCCTCGTGATTGCCCTGCTGGTGATGAATTATCGTCACTGGGATGATCGCTTTTCCTTCTGGGTTCAGCAGCAGCAGGTGGGTGCTGCCGAGCAGCAGGCAAGCATCTGGTTGCCGGGCTATAAGGCCGTGCTGCAGGGCAAACCGCTGCAGGGGCTGGAAGGTGATGAGGTGTCCGGGCTGACCTACAGCCCCGAGAGCGACACGTTGTTCACCGTAACCGGTAAACATCCGCAGCTGATCGAGCTGACCCTAGATGGTCAGGTGATGCGGCGTATCGACCTGCTTGGCTTTTCCAACCCCGAGGGGGTGGAGATGCTCGCCGATGGTCGCCTGGCGATTATCGATGAACGCAAACGCACCCTGACCACCTTCAAGCTGGGCGCGCTGACCCGCAGTCTGGAGTTTGCCGATCTGGCGTCCTTCGATCTCGGCTTTATCGATGCCGGCAACAAAGGCTTCGAGGGTATTGCCTGGGACTCCCGCAACGAGCGCGTTTTGTTGGGCAAGGAGCGTGGCCCGTTAGGACTGTTCAGCCTGCCGTTTCCGGGTGAAGACGGTGCCACGGGCATCCTCCAGCCCATGAGCTCCGGGCACCTGTTTCTGCGCGATATCTCCTCACTGACCTACGATCCTCGGACTGGGCATGCGCTGGTGCTTTCCGATGAATCCAGCCTGCTGCTGGAGGTGGATGCTCGGGGCGAGCCCGTCAGCTTTATCAGTCTGAGTCGCGGCATGAATGGCCTGCGTGGCGGCATTGAGCAGGCCGAAGGGGTGACCATGGATGCGGCAGGCAATATCTATATCGTCAGCGAGCCCAATCTGTTCTACGTCCTGCGCAAGGACCCCGTGGTCGAACAACCCGCTGCTGCGGATTAAGTTTGGCTTAAGCACCGATTAAGCCTGGCTTCAGCTAGGCCCTCTACTCTGGCCCCATCACCTAACTGATTAGAGGGTTACCCCATGAAGCGTTTCACTTTGGCTCTGCTGCTGGTTCCACTGTTTTCCACTGCGGCGATGGCCACCGGTTACACCGGCCCAGGCGCCACCACTCAGGTCACCACGGTGGCAGCTGCGCTGGATGCCGCCGATGACACCCCGGTGGTATTGCAAGGGCAGATCGTCAAGCGTCTGCAGGATGAGCTCTATGAGTTCAAGGACGCCAGCGGCACCATCAATGTCGAGATCGACGATGAGCATTGGCCCGCCCAGGCCATTTCCGAAAAGGCCACGGTGAAGATCAGCGGTGAAGTTGACCGCGACCTGACCAGTCGCGAAATCGATGTCGAGTACCTCGAACTGCTCAAGTAAGCCACAGCATCATCTATCCGCGTCAGCCCGAAGCCATGCTTCGGGCTGACGTCGTTGTGTCGTCCCGTTACTGTTTGCGAGTGAGCTGCCATGCGCGACCATTTCACCCTGAAGCGCCTGTTGTTGAGCCTTTTCGTACTGGCGTTGCTGCTACTTGGCCTGTTCGCTCAGGAGTACCGCCTGTTTGAGCGGGCCTGGTTCAACGTGCAGCAATGGCAACAGGCCGGTGATGGCCAGCAGGACTCGATGTTGTTGTCGGATTATCAGGTGGACCTTGAGGCCAAAGTGATCGAGGGGCTGAATGATGACGTCTCGGCGCTGACCTACGATCCCGATCGCAATAGCCTGTTTACCGTGACCAACCAGAAACCGCAGCTGATTGAGCTATCGCTGGATGGCGAGCTGCTACGGCGTATAGATCTGCATGGTTTTGGCGACGCCGAGGCGGTCGAGTACATCAGCCCTGGCCTGTACGTGATCACCGACGAGCGTCTGCAGCGCCTGATCAAGGTGCGGGTTGATGACACGACCACTGAACTGCATGCCGATCAGGCGCAGCAGTTCTCGCTGGGCATCGGTCTTAATGGCAACAAGGGCTTTGAAGGGTTGGCCTACGACTCGGCCGGGCAGCGCCTGTTTGTCGCCAAGGAGCGCGACCCGATGCGCATCTACGAGATTCACGGTTTCCCTCAGCGTGATCCGCAGCGTCCGTTCGCTGTGCACGTGGTGGATGACCAGAAGCGCGACGCCGGGTTGTTTGTGCGCGACCTTTCCAGCCTGCAATTTGATGAGCGCAGCGGCCATCTGCTGGCGCTGTCCGATGAGTCACGGCTGGTGCTGGAGCTGAATGTCGAGGGCAAGCCGATCAGCAGCCTGTCACTGCTCGGTGGGCGCAATGGCCTGACTCGCAGCGTGCCTCAGGGTGAGGGCATCGCCATGGATAACCAGGGCGTGCTCTATCTGGTTAGCGAGCCGAATCTGTTCTATCGCTTCAAGAAACCAGGCGCTTAGGCTGTGACGTGAAGGCTGCGGCCGCCGGTTGCAGCAGGCGCGCGGTTTTCCATTCAAAGCCCAGGGTCAGGCCGATGGCTGCACAGGCCAGGCCGCCGGCCAGCCCCCACCACACGCCTTCTGCGCCCCAGCCTAGCGGGAAGGCCAGAGCCCAGGCCAGTGGCGCGCCAACTGCCCAGTAGCAGCCAAGGCCGACCCAGAAGGTGGTCTTGGCGTCCTTGAGGCCGCGAATTGCGCCCATGGCGATGGTCTGGATGCCATCGAAGAACTCGAACCAGGCGGCAATCGCCAGCAGTGCCACGGCCAGGCTCACCACCTCGGCATAGGCGCTGTCGCTGTGGTCGAGGAACAGCCCGACCACCCAATGCGGTGCCAGCCAGAACAGGCAGGCGAACCCCAGCATGCACAGCGCGCCGAGGCCCAGGCCCAGGCGTCCGGCCTGGCGAGCCTGCAGCAAGCGGCCGGCACCGAAATGCTGACCGATGCGGAAGGTCACCGCGTAGGAAATCCCCACCGGCACCATAAAGGCCACGTACACCGACATGATCGCGATCTGGTGCGCCGCCAGCTGGGTGCTGCCCAGTGCGCCCATGCACAGCGCGGCAAAGGCAAACAGTCCGGACTCCACCGCATAGGTGCCGCCAATTGGCAGGCCCAGACGCAGCAGCTCTTTCAGCTCGGCCCACACTGGCCGTAACAGGCCGCGCCACAGTGGATAAGGGCTGTAGGCGCTGTGGTGCAGCACATGCCAGGCCAGCAGCAACGCCATGACATTCATCACCACGGCAGTGACCAGACCGATCCCTGCCAGGCCCAGCGGTGGTAGGCCGAACCAGCCCTTGATCAAGGCATAGTTGAGGACGAAGTTGGCCAGCGCCCCGCCAATGCTGATAGCCATTACCGGGCCGGGGCGGCCGATGGCGCTGGTAAAACCGCGCAGAGCCATAAAACTCATATAGCCGGGCAGGGCAAACACCAGGGTGGAAAGAAACTGCATGCCGCCGCTGACGTTCTCTGGCTTCTGGCCGAAATACAGCAGTGCCGGGCCGAGGTTCCACAGTGCCAGGCCGGCCAGCAGCGCCAGGCCCCAGCCCAGCCACAGGCCGTTTTGCGTCAGCCGGGTGACCCCGGCCGCGTCCTGCGCGCCGTGACGGATTGCCACCAGATTGCCGACCGAGGCAATCACCCCAACGCAGAAGATTGACACAAAGGAATAGCTGGCCGCCCCCAGACCTCCGGCCGCCAAGGTCGCGGGGCCAAGCAGACCCATCATTACCGTATCGGTAAACACCATCAGCACATGCGCAAGTTGCGCAGCAATCAGCGGCCCGGCAAGTTTCAGGATGGCGCGCAGTTCGCCACGAAGCGGATGCAGCATGATGAGTTCTACTCAGTCTGAGGGCTTGCCCGGGTGATCCGCGCAGGCAGAGAATGCGCCTATTCTCATGAGCCAAATGCGGCAGCACAAAAGGATAATAGCGATGACAGGCATGACTATTACTCATGGATTGGGTGCATGAGCCAGCGCCTGCCACCGCTTTATGCCCTTCGCGCCTTCGAAGCTGCGGCGCGGCACAGCTCCTTTACCCGCGCCGCCGAAGAACTGGCGATTACCCAGAGTGCGGTCAGCCGGCATGTGCGCACCCTGGAAGAACACTTCGCTTGCCGGTTGTTCGAGCGCCGTGGCCGCAGCCTGCAACTCACCGAGACGGCGCGCATGTTGTTGCCGGGGCTGCGCGATGGTTTCGAGGCGCTGGAGCGGGCCTGCAACACCCTGCGTGTCGACGATACGGTGCTGCGCCTGAAAGCCCCTTCGACGTTGACCATGCGCTGGTTGCTGGCGCGCCTGTCACGCTATCGCCTGCTCAGCGCCAGTGAGGTGCAACTGACCAGCGCCTGGATGGATGTGGATAAGGTGGACTTTCTGCATGAGCCATTCGACTGCGCGGTGCTGCTGAGCCAGGGCGACTTTCCGGAAGAGTGGGAAAGTACCGAACTGTTCGCCGAATGGCTGATTCCCGTGTGCGCGCCTGAAGCCTTGAGCGAACAACCCTGGGATCTGCCGCGTTTGCAGACCGCTGAACTGCTGCACCCGACCCCGGATCGCCGCGACTGGCGGCAGTGGCTGCAGGCCATGGGGTTGGCGGATCAGGTGCCGCTCAAGGGTGGCCAGGTGTTCGATACCTTGGAGCTGGGCATGGTCGCTGCGGCGCGTGGCTATGGCGTGTCGATCGGCGATCTGGTGATGGTCGCCGAGGATGTCGCTCAGGGCCGCCTCGGTTTGCCCTGGCCCAGCGCGGTGCCCAGTGGCTGCAGCTACTACCTGGTATGGCCAAAGGCGCGCCGAGGCCAGGAGCGCTTTCGCCGTTTGCGCGATTATTTAGTGGCCGATGTGGCGGCGATGCAGCTGCCCGTGGTCGAGCGGGTGGGCAATCGGGCGCGTTAGCACGGCATCGCATAAAGCGTAAAAAATATTGGACTATCGTTTAGCGGCTTTATCAGATTAATACTATTAAAACAGAGGCTTAGTTCGTTGGCTGGACTGAGTTGCCTGCAGCGTGCGGCCTTATTTCTTAACAATCCGAGCTTATTTGTTTGACATATTTTACGGCTTTGGCAGACTGGCTTCAGGGTTGTGACTGCCAGATGAGCGTTTCTAGCGCATCTGATGCCGCTGCGGCAGGCATCTAGACAGGCGCAATCAGCCGTAAAACAGAAGGTGCGTGACAGCCGTCAGCCCTTCTGCACAACAACGGCAGCCAATCCGGGCTGCCCCAAGGTGATGTATGTCCAACAACAATACGAAACAGCGCCCAGGCGCGCGTAAACCGGTTGTCCTGATGTCCATGGGCGCTCAAGAGCGCAAAGGGCATGCCTATCAAGTCATGACCCACAAATACATAACCCCCCTCGTCGAACTGTCTGGCTGCGTGCCGCTGCTGGCGCCTAGCTGCTGCGGTGCCGATGACATCGAGCAGTACCTGTCGATGGTCGATGGTGTGTACCTGACCGGCGCCGGCAGCAATATCGACCCGGCCCTCTACGGCCAGGAAAACCTGACCCCGAGCAAGGGCCAGGACCAGGATCGCGATCTGTTCGATATTCCACTGATCCGCGGCGCCCTGGCGCGCGGCCTGCCGCTGTTTGGCATCTGCCGCGGCATGCAGGAAATCAACGTGGCCCTGGGTGGCAACATCCACCAGAAGGTTTACGAAGTACCGGGTATGAATGACCACCGCGAAGACACCAGCGCGCCGGTGGCTGTGCAGTACGCCGACAGCCACAGCGTGCGTGCGCTGCCGGGCAGCTGGTTTGCTGAGCTGATGGGCCATGCGGATTTCCCGGTCAACTCGCTGCACGGTCAGGCCGTTGATCAGCTGGGCGAGGGGGTCGAAGCCCTGGCTCACGCCGAAGATGGTTTGGTCGAGGCGATTCACCTGCCGGGCGCGGAGCAGTTCACCCTGGCGGTGCAATGGCACCCGGAGTGGCAGGCGGCGCAGAACCCGCACTCGGTGAAAATCTTCAAGGCATTCGGCGATGCCTGTCGTGAACAGGCCGCCCGTCGCGACCAGTAAGAGCCCCAGCTCTATATAAAGAAGCCACGCATGCGGGGCTTCTTTATGGGCGCGATTCAGGCGCCGCTGTTGCTGGGTCGGTACTGCAAGGCTTCACCCAGGTGGCTGCGGCTGATATGCGCGGCACTGTCCAGATCGGCCAGGGTGCGCGCCACCTTCAACACCCGATGTGCCGCGCGCAGGCTCAGTCCCAGGCGTTCGCAGGCGTTTTCCAGCCACTGACGGTCTTCGCTCTGCAGGCTGCAGTGTTGCTGCATGCCATTGAGGTCGAGGTGAGCATTGGCGCAGCCCTGGCGCGCCAGTTGCTGCTGGCGCGCCTGCACCACCAGGGCGGCCAGCTCGGCGCTGCTTGGGCCTTGCTCCGCGCTGGCGTTAAGCCGGGTGGTTTCCCTCGGTACGCTGAGGTGCAGGTCGATGCGGTCGAGCAAAGGGCCGGAAAGCTTGCCGCGATAGCGTTGGATCTGTTCGCTGCTGCAGCGGCAGCGCCCAGACGGATCGCCAAGATGCCCGCAAGGGCATGGGTTCATCGCCGCCACCAGCTGAAAGCGTGCGGGGAAACGTACCTTGTCGCGGGCGCGGGCAATCACGATATGACCGCTTTCCAAAGGCTCACGTAAAACTTCCAATACTTTTCTATCGAATTCAGGAAGCTCGTCCAAAAAAAGCACGCCCTGGTGAGCCAAGGTAATTTCGCCAGGTTGCGGACGACTGCCTCCTCCGACCAGCGCCGGACCCGACGCACTGTGATGGGGCGAGCGAAAAGGCCTTTGTGGCCATGCACTTAGCGGTGTGTGGCTGGCCACGGAATGAATCGCCGCCACTTCCAGAGCTTCCTGCTCATCCAGTGGTGGCAGCAGGCCCGGCAAGCGGCTGGCCAACAAGGTTTTGCCGGTGCCGGGCGGCCCAGTAAACAGCAGATTGTGCGAACCGGCCGCTGCTACCAGCAGTGCGCGTTTGGCGGCAATCTGCCCCTGCACCTCGGCCAGATCGGGGTAGGGCAACACCTGACGCAGCAAGCCTTGAGCCTGATACGGCGCAATCGGCGTTTGGCCGTTGAGATGGGCGGCGACTTCCAATAGGTGCTCGACGGCAATCACCGTCAGCCCCGACGCCAGGCTGGCTTCTTCGGCATTGGCCTTGGGCACCACTAAGGTGCGTCCGGAGGCGCGGGCGGCCAGTGCAGCAGGTAATACGCCCTGTACTGGGCGAATCGCCCCGGAGAGCGCCAGTTCACCCAGGCATTCGAGGTGCTCCAGCGCGCTGGCCGGCACCTGGCCGCTGGCGGCGAGAATACCGAGGGCAATCGCCAGGTCGAAACGTCCGCCGTCCTTGGGTAAATCCGCGGGTGCCAGATTGAGGGTGATACGTCTGGGTGGAAAATCGAAGGCGCAGTTGAGGATGGCGCTGCGCACCCGGTCCTTGCTTTCCTTGACGGCGGTTTCCGGTAGGCCGACCAGTGCCAGTGTAGGCAGGCCATTGGCCAAATGGGCTTCGACGGTGACGGCGGGGGCTTCAACACCCACCTGGGCGCGGCTGTGGACTATGGCCAGGGACATCGATCACTCCTTGATCGGCTGATGCATCCGCGGTGGGCGTTACTCGCTGGTCGTTGGGGCGTTTGCGCTGCGGGTTTCCATTTCGGCGACCTTGGCTTCGAGGGCTTCCAGGCGCGCGCGGGTGCGGGCGAGCACGACCATCTGGCTATCGAATTCATCGCGGCTGACCAGGTCGAGCTTGCTGAAGGCGCTTTGCAGCAGCACTTTGAACTGGGCTTCGAACTCGCCGCGAGGCAAGGGCGCATCACCGTTGAACAGGCGCGAGGCGTGGCTGGTCAGGGCGTCTAGCAGGGCTTTAGGTGGCAGCATGGTGAGGTTCCGTTTGCAGGTGGCGGCAGTGTAGCACGCAGCTTTATCCGGCTTGCCGGGTGCGCCCGGGTCAGGATTGGCGAGGCCTGCACAGTTTTCGCGCGTTGCTTGGTAGGCGACTGCACTGTTGTTGTGCGCTTGTTGTTGGCTATTACCGGGCTAAAACGCCCGTTTGCCGGGTAACTGCATGAAATAAATCGGTTTTGGCGGTTCTGGCAAGCTTTCTGCTTTGTCTCTTGCGACGCATGCACCGATGCAGTTCCGGTGCGTCAGGCGAAGCGGGGAAGTGTTTCGTCGGGAGCGGTTGGTGAGCATCGGTGCCGCTGGGTCAGGGCTGCGATGCATTACAAAAGCCAGGCACTGCGCTTAGACTTGGGCCGGGTTCGTAATTCCTGGGGCAAGTCCACCATACACGGGAGAGAGTTACATGAAGCTAGTCACTGCCATCATCAAGCCGTTCAAGCTGGACGACGTCCGTGAGTCACTGTCGGAGATCGGCGTGCAGGGCATCACTGTCACTGAAGTCAAAGGCTTTGGTCGCCAGAAGGGCCATACCGAGCTGTACCGCGGCGCTGAATACGTGGTCGATTTCTTGCCAAAAGTGAAAATCGACGTGGCCATCGCTGACGATCAACTCGATCGCGTGATCGAGGCCATCACCAAGGCTGCTAACACCGGCAAGATCGGTGACGGCAAGATTTTCGTTGTAAACCTGGAACAGGCGATCCGCATCCGTACCGGCGAAACCGGCACCGACGCAGTTTAAGCCTCCGAACGAACCCCACGCCCCAGGAGTTAAACCATGACTCTGCGAAAAATCGCAGGGCTAGGAGCCCTTTTGTCTCTCGTTCCTGGCTTTGCCATGGCCGAAGAGGCAAGCCTGAACAGCGGCGACACCGCTTGGATGTTGGTTGCCACTGTACTGGTGCTGTTTATGACCATCCCTGGTCTGGCGCTGTTCTACGCCGGCATGGTGCGTTCGAAGAACGTGCTGTCGGTGTTGATGCAGTGTTTTGCGGTAACCGGGTTGATCAGCATTCTGTGGGTCGTTTACGGCTACAGCCTGGCCTTTGACAGCACCGGCATGGAGCAGGGGGTCGTCAACCTCAACTCCTTCGTCGGCGGTTTCTCCAAAGCCTTCCTTTCTGGTTTGACCCTGGACAGCCTGGTGGCTGGGATTCCGGAGAGTGTCTTCATCACCTTCCAGATGACCTTCGCCATCATCACCCCGGCGCTGATCGTCGGTGCCTTTGCCGAACGCATGAAGTTCTCGGCCATGCTGATCTTCATGGCGGTGTGGTTCACCCTGGTTTATGCGCCTATCGCGCACATGGTCTGGGGCGGCAACGGGGCATTGATGTGGGACTGGGGCGTGCTCGACTTTGCGGGCGGCACCGTGGTGCACATCAACGCCGGTATCGCCGGTCTGGTGGCCTGTCTGGTGCTGGGCAAGCGCAAGGGGTTTCCAACTACCGCCATGCCGCCACATAACCTCGGCTACACCCTGATCGGCGCAAGCATGCTCTGGGTCGGCTGGTTCGGCTTCAACGCAGGTTCTGCGTTGGCAGCCAACGGCAGCGCCGGTATGGCCATGCTGGTAACCCAGATTGCCACCGCTACAGCGGCGCTGAGCTGGATGTTCGCCGAGTGGATCACTCACCGCAAACCAAGCGTTCTGGGCATTGCCTCGGGTGCTGTGGCGGGTCTGGTGGCGATCACTCCGGCGTCCGGTACTGCAGGGCCGATGGGCGCTCTGGCGATTGGTCTGGCAAGTGGGGCGATCTGCTTCTTCTGCGCCACCAGCCTGAAACGCAAGCTGGGTTATGACGATTCCCTCGACGTGTTCGGCGTGCACGCCGTGGGCGGCATTGTCGGCGCCATTCTCACCGGGGCGTTCGCCGCACCGGCCTTGGGTGGCTTCGGCACGGTGGAAGATATTCCGGCGCAGTTGTGGATCCAGTTCGAGGGGGTGGCCTTCACAGTGGTGTACACCGCGGTGGTGACCTTCGTGATTCTGAAAGTGATCGACCTAGTAATGGGCCTGCGTGTCAGCGAAGAGGAAGAGACCATCGGTCTTGATCTCGCCCTGCATAACGAGCGCGGCTACAACCTGTAAGCACACGGAGCGCGTCCGGAGCCAACCCCGGACGTCTTAACCGAATAGCGCTAAAAAGCGCAACGGCAAGAGGTGAACCATGGACAACACAGCATTGACTGCACTGCAGTACGGTTTTGATACCTTCTACTTTTTGGTTTGCGGCGCCCTGGTAATGTGGATGGCAGCGGGTTTTGCCATGCTCGAATCCGGTCTGGTGCGAGCCAAGAACACCACTGAAATTCTCACCAAGAACATCGCCCTGTACGCAGTGGCGAGCATCATGTACCTGGTGATCGGCTACCACATCATGTACTCCAGCCCGGAAGGCGGCATCCTGCCAAGCCTGGGTTTCCTGTTGGGTGAAGAGAACAGCGTTGAGTCGGTTCTGGCCGGCGGTGACGATGCTCCGTACTACTCGGCTCGTTCGGACTTCTTCTTCCAGGTGGTGTTTGCCGCGACCTGCATGTCGATCGTTTCCGGTGCCGTTGCTGAGCGCATGAAGCTGTTTGCCTTCCTGGCATTCGCTGTGGTCATGACCGGTTTCATCTACCCGGTACAAGGCTTCTGGAAATGGGGTTCGGGCTTCCTTAACGCAGCAGGCTTCCTCGACTTCGCCGGTTCTGGCGTGGTGCACATGGCTGGCGCTACTGCTGCTCTGGCTGGCGTACTGCTGCTCGGCGCACGTAAAGGTAAGTACGGCCCGAATGGCCAGGTCAACGCCATTCCGGGTGCCAACCTGCCGATGGCAGCGCTGGGTACCTTCATCCTGTGGATGGGCTGGTTCGGCTTCAACGGTGGCTCGCAGCTGAAGATGAGCACCATCGAAGACGCCAACGCCGTGGCTAACGTGTTTGTGAACACCAATATGGCGGCTGCCGGTGGCTTGATCGCTGCGCTGATCGTGGCACGCATCCTGTTCGGCAAGGCTGACCTGACCATGGCCCTTAACGGTGCTCTGGCTGGCCTGGTAGCTATCACTGCCGAGCCGCTGACCCCGACTGCCCTGCAAGCAACCCTGATCGGTGGCGTGGGTGGCGTGCTGGTGGTGTTCTCGATCCTCGGTCTGGACAAGCTCAAGCTAGACGATCCAGTCGGTGCCATCTCCGTTCACGGTGTGGTCGGTATCTGGGGCCTGTTGGCTGTCTGCCTGACCAATAGCGACGCCACCATTGGCGCACAGCTGCTGGGTATCGGCGCGATCTTCGCCTGGGTCTTCGTGGCCAGCCTGATCGTCTGGTCCATCATCAAACTGGTGATCGGCCTGCGCGTTACCGAGGAAGAAGAGTACGAAGGCGTGGACATCGCCGAATGCGGTATGGAAGCCTATCCGGAATTCACCAAGCGTTGATTTCCTCTGGTTTCAACAAGGGCGCCTAAGGGCGCCCTTTGTTTTTTCCGAAAGCGAATAAAGGGTTGTGGTTTTTCAGCATGTGCGCGGTTGTGATGGAGCGGCAACAGACCCTAGAATGCGCGCCGTTGAGCACAGTTCGCCGATGCGCAGCGCTCAGCCCAAGGCAAGGCCACTGGAATTTTTATCAGCGACGTTAGAAAGCTGACGCAGCTGGGCTATAACTACTCTGCTTTTCGCAAGTCATGAGGTTGGAACATGAGCGACGAAGATCTGGAACACGACGAATTAGAAGGCGCTGACGAAGACGAAGGTGAGGAGCTGGCTGCCGCCGATGATGGCGACAGCAGCGATGATGGCGATGGTGACGACGAAGTCGTACCCGCCAGCAAAGGCAAAAAAGCCAAAGCCGCCGTCGACGTAGAAGAACTGCCGAGCATCGAAGCCAAGCAGAAAGAGCGTGATGCTCTGGCCCGCGCCATGGAAGAGTTCCTCTCCCGGGGTGGCAAGGTGCAGGAAGTCGAGCCGAATGTGGTCTCCGATCCGCCCAAGAAGCCGGACAGCAAGTACGGCAGCCGCCCTATCTAAGGGCCCATTTACGATCTGCTGCGCGTCGGCCCTGCGGCGTTAAAAAACGGCTCGGAATGCTCATGTACAACAGTACACTCCGCTTCCTCACCGGTTTTTGCCTTGCAGGACTCTAGCTCGCGAGATCATAAACAGCCCCTAAGTGACTGTACGAATACAAAAAGCCCGCAGGCCGAAGCCTGCGGGCTTTTTGTGGCGGTTAAGCGCTGTTTACGCCCAGCTATGCAGCAATGCCGGCAGCTCGGCCAGGCTGCGGATCTGTCCATCCGGGGTGTTGTCGGCCTCCCAGGCTTTGCCCTGGGGGTTGAACCAGATCGCCCGTAAACCTGCAGCCTGCGCACCGGCAATGTCGTCGCTGGGGTGGTCGCCGATATGCACCGCGTGCTCGGCGGCGATTCCGGCGCGTTTCAGGGCTTCGGTAAAGGGTTTCGGGTCGGGTTTGCCGACGCCTAGCTCCTCGGCGCACAGGGCGAACTGGAAGTAGTCGGCCAGGCCTAGGCGGCGCACGTCGGCATTGCCGTTGGTGATGACCCCGAGCTGGAAGCGATTGGCCAGGGCTTCAAGGGTTGGATGCACCTCGGCGAACAGTTCGACCTGATGGCGCGCGGCGAGAAATACCTGAAAGCCAGCTTCGGCCAGCGCCTGCGCATCTTTGTGCGGGTAGCCAGCGTCTGTCAGGGCATGCAGCAGAATGCGCCGGCGCAGTTCGCTGAGGCGATGCTTGAGCATCGGCTCGGCCTGCAGCAAGGTGGCGCGAATCGACCACAGATACTCCACCGGCACCGCACCCAGGCGCGGCGCATGCATCGCCAGCCAGTTGCGCAGCGCCGCTTCGGCGTCCTGCATCACTGGTGTGACATCCCACAGGGTGTCGTCGAGGTCGAAGGTGATCAGCTGAATGCTCATTCTGTGCTGCCTTTGCGTTTGGCCCTGGGGTGGGCTTTGTCATAGACCGTGGCCAGGTGCTGGAAATCCAGATGGGTGTAGACCTGGGTGGTGGCGATGTCGGCGTGGCCGAGCATCTCCTGCACCGCGCGCAGGTCCTGGGACGATTCGAGCATATGGCTGGCGAAGCTGTGGCGCAGCATATGCGGGTGTAGGTGTTGGCCCAGTTCGCGCACGCCGGCCTGACGCACGCGCAGTTGAACTGCACGTGGGCCAATACGCCGGCCCTGCTGGCTGATAAATACCGCGCCGTCGTCCGGGTTGGCCAGCGCACGCAGTGGCAGCCATTGCTCCATTGCCTCGCGCGCCATGCGCCCAAGCGGCAGTTCGCGGGTCTTGTTGCCTTTGCCGATGACGCGTACCAGGCCGGCGGGTAGGTCGAGGCCATCCAGGTTCAGGCCAACCAGCTCGGACAGGCGCAGACCTGATGAATAGAACAGCTCCAGCATCGCCTGATCGCGGCGGGCGATAAAGTCGTCTTCCAGCGCGCCATCGAGCAATTGTGCGGTACGGTCGGCGTCCAGGGTTTTCGGCAGGCGGCGTTCGCCCTTGGGCGGCATCAGGCCGCTGGCCGGATCACTCTGGCAGTGGCCTTCGCGAATCAGGTAACGGTATAGCCCGCGAGTGGCCGAGAGCAGGCGCGCCAGGCTGCGGCTGGATTGGCCCTGCATATTCAGCCGGCCGATCATGCGGCGCAGACGCGCGGTATCGAGCGCGGCCCAGCTGTCGATCTGCTCCTGGGTGCAGAACGCCAACAGCTTGCTCAGGTCGTGGCGGTAGCCAATCAGGGTGTGGGAAGAAAGCTGGCGCTCGCTACGCAGGTGTTCGAGGTAGGCGTCCAGGAGGTCTTGCATGGAAGCTCCCTGCGGTGCGGTCGGTGCGATGGTTACAGCGATTAACGCACCGAGCGCAAGGGTGTGGCAAAGCCCGGTACGACGCGTGCCAGCACTTCGGCGATGTAGCCGAGGAACAGCGTGCCCAGCGAGCTTTTGTAATGCTGCGGGTCGGCGCTGCCAATCGCTAGCACGCCATGCAGGCCTTGATAGGAGATGCTCACCACCGCCGCTGAGCCGACTTGTGCGCCGTCTTCGGCACCGAAGAGGAAGTTCAGCTCATGCTCGCGCAGTACGCCGCAGATGGTTTTACCACCGGCCAGCAGGCCACCGATGGCTTGATGCGCCTCCGCGCTGCTGACCGATCGGCCGACCGGTAGTGGCGCTTCGCTAAACAGAATTAGGCTGACGAAGGGCACCTGAAACTCGCGGCGCAGGCTGTCTTCGACGCAGCTGACCACTTCTTCCAGGCTGTTGGCATCGAGCAGGTCGAGCACCAGGCGGCGGGTCTTGTCGAACAGGCGGTCGTTGTCGCGGGCCACGTCCATCAGTTGCGAGAGACGGTGACGCATCTCGATATTGCGCTCGCGCAGCAGTTTCACCTGGCGCTCGACCAGCGACACGGTATCGCCGCGCTGGTGCGGAATGCGCAGCTCGGGGATCAACTCGTCGTGGTCGATAAAGAATTCCGGATGCAGGCGCAGGTACGCGGCAACCGTGTCCGAATCCAGTGGCTTGGGTGAATCCTGCTTGTCGGTCATAGGCGAACCTGTCCTTCGTACACACGTACTGCGGGTCCGGTCATCATAACGGGCTGGCCGGGGCCTGCCCACTCGATGCTCAGTTTGCCGCCGGGCAGTTCGAGCTGCACCGGTGAATCCATCCAGCCCTGGCTGATCGCCGCCACTGCCGCTGCGCAAGCGCCGGTACCGCAGGCCTGGGTTTCCCCGGCGCCGCGTTCCCAAACGCGCAGCTTGGCCTGCTTGCGGTCGACCACTTGCAGGAAGCCGACATTGACCCGCTGCGGGAAGCGCGAATGGTGTTCGAGTTTTGGCCCCAGGCTGTGCACCGGCGCGTTGTCGACGCTGTCGACGCGCAGCACGGCATGCGGGTTGCCCATGGACACGGCGGCCAGCTCAACGGTCTGACCGTCGACGGCCACGTTGTAGCTCAGCGCCTGTTGTTCGGCCTGGAACGGGATATCTGCCGGCACCAGGCGCGGCGCGCCCATGTTGACGCTGATCTGCCCGTCGTTGCGCACGTCCAGTTCGATGATGCCGCCCTTGGTTTCCACGCGCATCTGCTTCTTCACCGTCAGGCGCTTGTCCAGCACGAAGCGGGCGAAGCAGCGTGCACCGTTGCCGCACTGCTCCACTTCCGAGCCGTCGGCATTGAAGATGCGGTAGCGGAAATCCACGTCCGGGTTGCTTGGCGGCTCAACCAGCAGCAGCTGATCGAAGCCCACGCCGGTGTGGCGGTCGCCCCACTGCTTGGCGTTCTTCGGCTGGATATGCGCGTGCTGGCTGACCAGGTCGAGGACCATAAAGTCGTTGCCGAGGCCGTGCATCTTGGTAAAGCGCAATAACATCGCCACTACTCCGGCAGGCGGCTTTCGCCCGCAAAGAGTTCGCTGAGCGTCTCACGGCGACGCACTTCGAAGGCGTGGTCGCCATCCACCATCACCTCGGCGGCGCGGCCTCGGGTGTTGTAGTTGGAGCTCATGACAAAACCGTAGGCACCGGCCGAGCGCACGGCCAGCAGGTCGCCTTCGGCCAGGGCCAGCTGGCGGTCTTTGGCGAGGAAGTCGCCGGTCTCGCAGATCGGCCCGACGATGTCGTAGTTGCGGGTCGCGCCATCGCGCGGCTGCACGGCCACCACCTCCATCCAGGCCTGGTACAGGGCTGGGCGGATCAGGTCGTTCATCGCCGCATCGACAATGGCGAAGTCCTTATGCTCGGTGTGCTTGAGGTACTCGACCTGGGTCAGCAGCACGCCGGCGTTGGCGACAATGGAGCGGCCCGGTTCGAACACCAGGGCCAGGTCGCGGCCGGCAATGCGCTCACGCACGGCCTTAATGTAGTCGCCAGCCAGTGGCGGTTGTTCATCGCGGTACTGCACGCCGAGGCCGCCACCCAGGTCCAGGTGCTTGATGCGGATGCCGTCAGCGGCGAGCTGATCGATCAGCGCGAGCAGGCGGTCGAGGGCATCGAGAAACGGCGGCAAGGTGGTCAGCTGCGAGCCGATATGGCAATCGACACCCATCACCTGCAGGTTTGGCAGCGCAGCGGCGCGGGCATAAACGGCCGGGGCCTGCTCGATATCGATGCCGAATTTGTTTTCTTTCAGGCCCGTGGAAATGTACGGGTGGGTGCCAGCGTCGACATCCGGGTTGACCCGCAGCGAGATCGCCGCAGTCTTGCCCAGTTCGGCGGCAACCAGTTGCAGGCGCTCCAGCTCGTCAGTGGATTCGACGTTGAAGCAGTGCACGCCCACTTCCAGAGCGCGGCGCATGTCGTCACGGCTCTTGCCAACGCCGGAGAAGACGATCTTGCTCGGCTCGCCGCCGGCGCTCAGTACGCGCTCCAGCTCGCCACGGGAGACGATGTCGAAGCCAGCGCCGAGGCGCGCCAGCACATTCAGCACGCCGATATTGGAGTTGGCTTTGACCGCAAAACACACCAGGTGCGGCATGCCCTGCAGGGCATCGGCATAGGCGCGGTACTGCGCCTCGATGTGCGCACGCGAGTAGACGTAGGTCGGCGTACCGAAGCGTTGGGCGATGGCGGACAACGCCACGCCTTCCGCGAACAGCGCACCGTCGCGGTAGTTGAAGGCGTTCATAAGCTGTCCTTATTCGGTTTGCGCAGGCGCTGGCTGGCTTTCTTCCGGCAGGTACAGCGGGCCTTTCTGGCCGCAGCCAGCGAGCAGGGCGCTGACGGCAAGCATCGCGATAAAGGCAGTAAATAACCGCTTCATGGTGGAATCCTTGTAATAAAGCATGATTGCGCCGGAGTATACCGACCCCCCGGCGCCTTGCCTATGCGCCGGGGTTCCCGTCGGGCGGGGCTTTGCCTGTATCTTTGGTGCTAGGGTCTGTTCCCATTTCGTCGCGAGCCGCGTTGCCGCGAAAAATCTCGCCAGGCTAGGCGGAGGACGCAGGTAATGGTGTTCCCTTGCCAAGTCCTCCAACACCGCATGGCGAGATTTTTCGCGCAACCCGAAGGGCCGGGCTAGTTTTAGCGCGATGCTGCGTTTATCGACACTCATTTGGACCAACCAAACTTCGTGTCTCATGCCTTGCCTCGCGCTAAAACTAGCTCCGGCGCGGCCGTGAACGAAACGGGAACAGACCCTCGCTTTGCACCCATCGCCAGCGATCAGGAGACTGGATGGACAACCCCGTACCCGTGAGCAGCTCGGTTTCCGTTGCCTACCTGCAAGGTTTGCTCGATTACCTGACGCGCCAGGGTGTCGACAGCGCTGAGCTGCTGGAACGAGTGCAGCTCAGCCCGCAGATCCTCGCTCAGCGAGATCAGCGCATCGCCGCCAGCACCTATCTGGAAATGCTCGGCCACGGCGTACGGTTGACCGGCGATGAGCAGCTGGGTCTGCACCTGGGCGAGGCGGTACGCCCCGGTTATTACGGTGTGTTGGGTTATCTGATCATGAGCTGCGCGACCCTCGCCGATGCTTTGCATCGTCAGGCGCGTTACGCCGCGCTGGTCGGTAACCTCGGCCAGGTCGATCTTGCCGATGAGCCGCCGCTTGCAGGGCTGGAGCCGCAGGTGGCACACAGTTGGCAGCCGTTGTTGCCGCAGCAGAAACGTCAGCTCAGCGAAGAAACTCTGGCCGGCTGGGTGACCTTTGGCCACTGGATCAGTGGCCTGGATATTCCGCCGACCGAGGTGCGCTTCCAGCATTCGGCCCCGGCGGACACCTCCGAATATCAGCGGATTTTTCGCTGTCCGGTGCTGTTCGATCAGGCCGATAACGCCCTGGTATTTCCCAAACGCCTGCTCGCCACACCGCTCGGCCAGGCCGATGCCCAGGTGCGCCTGATGCTCGATGCCTATGCTGATCGCCTGCTGGGTGAGATTCAGCAGGGCCATAGCGTGCTCGACCGCGCGCGTCTGGAATTATCCCGCCAACTGCCGGAAGTGGGCGCCGATCTTCAGCAAATCGCCGCGCGTTTGGCGCTCAGTCCGCGTACCCTGCAGCGGCGTTTGCGCGAAGCCGGGTTATCCTTCAATCAGTTGGTGGATGAAACCCGCCAGCAGCTGGTGTTGCATTACCTGCGCGACCCGGCGCTGGAACTGGCGGAAATCGCCTTCCTGGTTGGCTTCAGTGAGCCCGGCTCGCTGGCCCGCGCGTTTCGCCGTTGGACCGGGCAGAGCCCAGGCGAGTATCGCCGTAGCTTGAAAGAACATTAATCACCGCAGCCCAAGACTTTTGCAGTCGCTGATTTTTTTGAGGTAAGTCGTAATGAGTTTGACCGAAGCCCGCTTTCACGATCTGGTCGATGCCACCCAGCAGGCGGTGGAAGATATTTTCGATGACAGCGACCTGGACCTCGACCTGGAAAACTCCGCTGGGGTGCTGACCGTGCGTTTTGAAAACGGCACTCAGCTGATCTTCAGCCGTCAGGAGCCGCTGCGTCAGCTGTGGCTGGCGGCGCGTTCGGGCGGCTTCCACTTCGATTACGACCAGGCCAGCGAGCGTTGGATCTGCGACAGCAGCGACGAGCTGTTGGGCGAAATGCTGGCGCGTATCACCCTGGAACAATCCGGTGCCGACCTTGAGTTCGAAGAGCTCTGACGGCGCGGGCCAGGAGGTCGCCTCGCCCTGCCGTCGCCAGTGTTGTCTGGATGATCAGGATATTTGCCTGGGCTGTGGCCGCACGCTGCAGGAAATTCTCGACTGGGGCAAAGCCGATATGGCAGGCAAACGCAGCATCTGCGCGGCTGCCGAAGCACGCTTGCAACAGCGTAACGTCGCACCTTGACCGGGCGGTCTTGTTTATTTGACTAGCTGTGGTACGGTCAGCCCAAGCCTTGCAAAACCCCGTCTTAGTGATGGGGTTTTGCTTTTTTCACGATCCGTAAAGGGGACATACCCGCACCATGACCAGCGCACCTTCGCTCACCATCACCCGTCTTGACCTGCAGCGCCTGGAGCATCTGCTCGACAGCCTGGACGACTTCGGTCCCAGTGCCATCGCGTTGCAGGCCGAACTGGACCGCGCCGATGTGGTTGGCCATGACGAGGTACCGGCCGGGGTGGTGACCATGAATTCGCGGGTGCATTGCCGTGAAGAAAGCAGCGGCAAGGATTACCACCTGACCCTGGTTTACCCGCAGGATGCCGGTGGTGAAGGCTGTGTGTCGGTGCTGGCGCCGGTCGGCACGGCCCTGCTGGGTCTGTCTGTGGGGCAACATATTGATTGGGCTGCGCCCGGCGGCAAGGTGCTCAAGCTGACGCTGCTGGCCGTGGAATATCAGCCGGAAGCGGCGGGTGAATACAGCCGCGCCGAGTGAGCAGGTTGCGCAAAGCCTTCTAGAGTAGAGCTAAGCCAATCTCGGCATGGAGGCCGTATGTCCAGTCTATCCCTGTACTTTCCCCAAGGTTTTGACCTCTATCGCGCGCTGCAATGCGCGCAGTTGGTCAGTTTCGCCTACGACCAATACAGCCAGTGGCAAGCCCAGCAGCGCCCGCGGCGGCCCCAGGATTTCACCTGGCAGCCGCCTACGTTGCCCGGCTGGGGCTTTTCCGCGCCAATCTGGAGCGTGCTCAGCGAGCTGCACTTTCTCAACGAGTCGGAACCCTTCGGCTTTGCTGCGCGTGATCCGCAGGGCGAGGTCTATCTAGTGTTCCGTGGCACTGACACGGTGCAGGACTGGCTGGATGATCTGGATGCCGATCAGCGCGCCTACCCCTGGCAGTCTGGCCTGGGCAATGTGCATGACGGCTTTCTCAAGCTCTACACCTCACTGCGCGACCAGGCTTTGCAGGCCGTAGATACTCAGCAGCCCAATGGGTCGCTGTGGGTGTGCGCGCACAGCCTGGGTGGTGCGCTATCCAGTTTGGCGGTGCTGGATATGCGCGAACGCTGGCCGGACTTGCCCTTGCAACACTACAGCTTTGCCAGCCCACGCCTGGCCGCCCCGGATTTTGCCGCGCACTACAACGGGCTGCAGGTGCCGACCTTCCGCGTGGTGAATGACAGTGATCTGGTGCCGCAGGTGCCGCCGGGAGTGACCGGCAAGTGGCTGTACCAACACCTGGGGCTGGCAGTGACCTTCAGCGCCAGCTACGCCTCGGTGGGTGACAATCACAGCCTGGCCGGTTGTTATCTGTACGCCTTGCAGAACCCGCAGGCGCCGATGCGTGGCTGATCAGGCCTTCTGCAGTGCCTGATTCAGCGCCGCTTCCAGGCGACTTTTGTAGCGCAGGTAATGCACGCTCTGCATATGCCCTTCGCCGAGTACCGCGGACAGGTCGAGGTCGGTGATATAGCAGGGGTAGCGCGCGCCATCGCGGCGTTGCGCGAGGATGTGCTGGGCGACCGCGGCGAACAGGTCGCCGGCGTATTCCAACTCGGAAAATTCGCGGTGATTACAGTAGAGGGTGACGTGCGAGCGCTTGCCATCGGCCGGCTCGACGATGGCCTGCACGTCATAGAACGGGTGGCTGATCGGTGACAGCGGCGGCGGCCGGCGCTCCAGGCGCTGGGCGCGCAGCGGCGCATCCGGCAGTACCTGGTAATACAGCACTTCCAGCGGCTGATGCGCCGGCAAGTTATCCAGCGGCAGTAGGGCGTTACGCCGGTACAGCACCGATTGCAGAAAACGTTGCAGCGGCGTTAGCAGGCTTTGTTCATCACGGAACGGCATCTGCTGGCGCCACAGGGCGTTGTGCTCGTCGAGCACGCTCAGTTCGGCCGTAGCGCTGCCTTCGTTCAGCCGGTAGAACACCTGAATGCACTGCGGTCGCCCGACGGGAAGAATCAGCGCCAGGTCTTCACCTTCCAGAGCGCTACGATCCAGATGCAGCTCGCTGTAGCCGGGCAGCTCCTCGCCCAGATGGTCGATCAGGGTAGGCAGGTCTTTCAGGCTGGTGTGGCTGACGTGGCCGGGCTTCAGTTCGAGCACGTGGTAGTGCTGCTTGATCTGCAGCAGGTAGCGGTTGGCCTGTTCGCTGCTGAAGCTGCCGAGGGTTTCGCGGAACAACTCTTCGACCCGCTCGGCAATTGCCGTGGCGCGGTTGCGGCAGAAGCAGCGCACGCGCAGGTTGGGCTTGCGGCCGCTGGCGGGCAGGGCGTTGAGGAAGTCGCGCAGGCAGTCGAGCAGCGCATGCGGGCCGTCATAGCGGGTCACCAGCAGCTCGTTCCAGCTGTTCAGCGTGACCTGATCGATGGTCAGAATCAGGTTCTCGCGCACCCCGGAATAGCCCAGCGCATCGGTGCGCTCGGTGGTCATGTGCATGTTCATCTGGCTGAACTGCTTGAGCGGATCGATGCCGACGTTGACCAACAGCAGCACTTCGCCGGGTACGCTAGCGCTGAGCAGAGCCGCTTCATCTACTGCCGGCAAAGGCAGCGGCACCGCCTGCTGCAGGCTGCTGAGCAGGTTGGACAGCTCGTATTCGGTCAGGTCGCTGGAGCCTGGGTGCAGCGACAACCGCGTGCTGTTGTCGATCACCCCATTGCGCTGGCACCAGGCGAGCAGTTCGATCAGCTCGCGCGAGCGCTTGAGCGGCGAGAAGTCTTCCAGGTCCTGGGCGTTGACGCTGCCGCTGTAGAGCGCCCACAGCGTTTCATTGGGCTCATCCGGGCTGGGGCTCTGCGCCAGGGTCAGGGTGTCTTCGGCGAGGTCCGGGGCGATGCCCGGGTTGATAAATTCGATCTTGCCGGCCTTGCGCTCGAAGGCGGCGTACAGGCGGCGGCCGAGGATGCCCAGATCGCGGCTGTTGAGGGAGCTGCCTGCATGTTCGCTGCGGGCAAACTCGGAGAGAAAGCGGTAGCTGTAGGTCAGCTCGTTGACCAGCATGCGCCGTTCGGCGCTGACCTGGCGCACCTTCCACTGGCTGCGGCTATCGAGCATTGCCAGCTGGCGGCTGTCCCAGTTCCAGTCGCGGGTCAGGCGCTCCAGCAGCAGGCGTTGCCAGCTCTTGCGGTTGTTGCGCGGTGGACGGCTGAGCTTCTTGTCGACCTTGAGGTACAGACAGCGGCGGATCAGCTCCAGGCGCTCGTGCTCGCCACGGGCCTTGAGGTATTCCTCCAGGCGCCGGTAGACCACGATATAGGGGTCGAGCTCGTCGACGTCGAGGCGATTGGCGAACACTGCCTGTTTGAAACGCAGCGACAGGCATTCGACCTTGGGGTGTTCGCTGGCGTAAACCTCGGTAAGCAGCAGCTTGAGCACCGACTTGTAGGGTGACTCGATGCCCTTGAACAGTTGCCACATACCGGCGCCGATAAATTCTTCCGGCGGTATGCGCGCCAGGTGGCCGAGGTCGAGCACGTCCTCGGCGCGGATAAAGCGCTTGGCCAGCAAGGTGCTGGTGTAGTGCTGGTAGCGCTGCTCTTCATACACCGGCACCAACCACCACAGCGGCGTGCGCCCGCCGAGCCAGATGGCGGTGCGGTAGAACTCATCAAGCAGCAGGTAGTGCTGGGTGGTGCCGCAGTCGTCCGAGGTCAACTGCGCCTCGCGTTCGCCCTGGGTGAAGCGCGCCGGGTCGATCAGAAAGAAATGCGCCTCGGCGCCGAAGGTGGCCGCCCAGCTTTCCAGCAGTGCGCACTTCTTGTTCAGTTCATGCAGCTGTTGCGGGCTTAGATCGCTGGCGTGGCACACCCACAGGTCCATGTCGCTCTGTTCGGCCTGGGCCACGGTGCCCAGGCTGCCCATCAGAAACAGGCCGTGGATCGGCAGCGCCTGTTTGCCGCGATAGGGTTTGTAGGCGAACGAGCGGGTCAGGCGCTGCACTTCGGAGAGCAGTTCGTCGTCCGGCTCGAAGCCGCTGAGACCGGCCGGAGTCAGCCCGGAAACGTAGCCTGGAAGTAGCGGATGATTGACGTGGAACAGCAGCGGCAACAGCTTGAGCACCAGTTGCTGGCGCGTCGACAGCGCCTGCATGGCGCGTTGCAGACGGCCCTGGTTGAGTTTGAGAAAGCGCGCACGCAGCTGCGTCAGTACCTTGCGGTCGATACCGTCTTCAATGTCTGGGCGAATTTCCTCGGTACGGCTCATGCTCAGGCTCTGCAGGGCGGTGCGTGATCATGCCTTGCCAGGTGGCTGGCGGACGGCTGCGGATACAGGGTTATCGCCTGCGTCGCGGGCAGCTTGAGCAAGCCGCTGCAACGCAGGCTGGGTTGGCTTGGAAGCGGTTTTGATCTCGCTCTGGCTGGCGAGACTCGAGGGCGCTTCTCAGGCCGCTTCGGTCACATTGAGAATGGTCAGCAGAACTTGCGCGTGTTCGGCGGCATCCAGGCCCAGGCTGGTCAGGTATCCGCCGTCTGGCTGGTTGATCAGGCCTTTGGCATGCAGGCGTTTGGCGGCGGCAATCGCCGAGGGAGTGGCAGTGTGGTGAACCTTGATTCCTTCCTGAGTGGTGCCCAGGTTGTACAGCGCGAGGATTTCCAGTTCGGCAATCAGTTCGGGGGTAAAGGCCATAAGTACTCCAGCTTCTTGTTTTAGTGAGCTGCGGCCGGCGGCGGCAGCACCCGCTGCGGTAAATCGGCTGAAACAACAGGCAGCCTGCGAGGGCAGTGTAGTGAAGCCCCAGGCAGTCTGCTGTGACCTGATGCTGCCAGAAGTTGGCGTGCTGTGGGGTAAATTTTTCCGGGTTGGTTACGACGCCTGTTCGGGCAGCTCGGGCAAGGCGCGCAGGCCCTGCTCGTAGCGGGCGAGATCGAAGGGGCGGTCATCGCGCAGCATGACGTCGATTTCATCGGCCAGCACCAGGGCCATCAACTCGATGATCTCTTCGCGTTCGTAGCCGACCAGGCTCAGTTTGTTCAGCACCGCCTGGACGAAGGCCGGTTCACCGGCTTCCAGCTGGTTTTCGATGGCCTGGATCAGGGTGTCCTGGGCAAAATCTTCGTCTTCTTGCTCGCTCATGCGCGACTCCGGTAGATGGCTGTTCAGCCCTGGGCAAAATCCAGCAGGGCTTGGCCGGTAAGGCGGTAGATGGTCGATTCGTCCTGCGGGCGGGCGCCGAACGATTGGTAGAACTCAATGGCTGGCTGATTCCAGTCCAGCACGATCCACTCGAAACGGCCACAGTCCTTGGCCACGGCCAGTTGCGCCAGATGCCGCAGCAGGGCTTTGCCCGCGCCCGCACCGCGTTTTTCCGGACTTACATAGAGGTCTTCAAGGTACAGCCCGTGTTTGCCCAGCCAGGTCGAGTAGTTGAAAAAGTACACCGCATAGCCAATGGGCTGGCCCTCATGCTCGCAAATCAGCGCATGGGCGTTACTGTCCGAGCCGAACAGGCTTGCCTGGATGCCGGCCACATCGGTTTTTACCTCATGCTCGGCGTTATCGTAGATCGCCAGATCGGTGATAAAGCGCAGGATCAGGGCAGCGTCTTCGGCAGTAGCGGTGCGGATATGCAGGGGCATGGGGTACTTAGCCATAGCGAAAAATCAGAAGAGTTAGCGGTAGGCCGACCACACAAAGAAAGCCGAAGGCGCTGACCCAGCTACAGCGTGGGTCCAGCGGATCGGACACGCGTAATGGCAGGCGCGGATAGCGGCCCAGCGTCAGTAGACGCAGAACCAGCCAGCCGCTGGCGTAGAAGAGGTAGCCGAAAACCAGCTCCAGTACGACCTCTGCCAGGACAGACAGGCCGCGCAGTACCAGCTCGAACATGGGACGTCCCTTTCCCTTGGTGAGTTGACGATCAGCGCGTCGTCAGCAGTTCTTTGCCGCGCACAACAGCGGCGCGCACCTGATTCGGTGCGGTGCCGCCGATATGGTTGCGGGCATTTACCGAGCCTTCCAGGGTCAGCACGGCAAACACGTCCTGTTCGATCTGTTCGCTGAACTGGCGCAGTTCTTCCAGGCTCATCTCGGCCAGATCCTTGCCGGACTCGACGCCGTATTTCACCGCATGACCGACGATTTCGTGACAGTCACGGAACGGCAGGCCCTTGCGCACTAGGTAGTCGGCCAGATCGGTTGCGGTGGAGAAGCCGCGCAGCGCCGCTTCACGCATGATCGCGTGCTTGGGCTTGATCGCCGGGATCATATCGGCAAAGGCACGGAGGCTGTCGCGCAGGGTGTCGGCGGCGTCGAACAGCGGTTCTTTGTCTTCCTGGTTGTCCTTGTTGTAGGCCAGCGGCTGGCCTTTCATCAGGGTCAGCAGGCCCATCAGCGCGCCGAACACGCGGCCGGTCTTGCCGCGTACCAGCTCGGGTACGTCGGGGTTTTTCTTCTGCGGCATGATCGAGCTGCCCGTGCAGAAACGGTCCGGCAGGTCGATAAACTGGAATTGCGCGCTGGTCCAGAGCACCAGTTCTTCGGAGAAACGCGACAGGTGCATCATGGCAATCGAGGCGGCGGCGCAGAATTCGATAGCGAAATCGCGATCCGACACGCCATCCAGCGAGTTGCCGCCAACGGCGTCGAAACCCAGCAGCTGAGCGGTAACTTCGCGCTGAATCGGGTAGGTGGTGCCGGCCAGCGCCGCCGAGCCCAGTGGCATGCGGTTGGTGCGCTTGCGGCAATCCACCAGGCGCTCGTAGTCGCGGCTAAGCATTTCGAACCAGGCCAGCAGGTGGTGGCCGAAGGTCACTGGCTGGGCGGTTTGCAGGTGGGTAAAGCCGGGCATGATGGTCTCGGCTTCACGCTCGGCCTGCTCCAGCAACCCCTGCTGCAGGCGGGTGATCTCGGCTAGGATCAGGTCGATCTCGTCGCGCAGCCACAGGCGGATATCGGTAGCCACCTGATCGTTACGGCTGCGCCCGGTGTGCAGTTTCTTTCCGGTGACGCCGATGCGGTCGGTCAGGCGCGCTTCGATGTTCATGTGTACGTCTTCCAGATCGACGCGCCAGTCGAACTGGCCGGCTTCGATCTCGCCCTGAATCTGCGTCAGACCGTCGACGATGGCATCGCGCTCGGCATCGCTGAGCACGCCGACCTTGGCCAGCATGGTCGCGTGGGCGATGGAGCCCATGATGTCGTGGCGATACAGGCGCTTGTCGAATTCGACGGAGGCGGTAAAGCGGGCAACAAAGGCATCGACTGGCTCGCTGAAGCGGCCGCCCCAGGATTGGTTGGTTTTTTCAGTGCTCATGGGCTTCGCTCGGCTGGTGCGCTAAAACGGGCTGGCCGCGCTGGGGCGGCCGGCAAGACGGGAAAGTGCGCCGATAATAACAGGCTGGCCGGCAAATTCGCCGCGTCGCTTTGTCGGTGGGCGCAGCTAGGCTGCAGTAGGGCAATGTTGCGCCGTTCACAGTTTTATCGCGGCGGGCGCATTTCGGTGCTTTATTTTGCCCGGTCGCAGCTGTCTATCTTGCTGCTGGGGCGGGTCACGCGGAAACTGCGGCGATGAAAATAAAAAGTGCTTTATCAGAAAAACAACCACCACTGGTCGATGACTTCTTTGTACCCGAGCTTTGTCAGCCAGAAGCCCTGCTGAGCATGGTGCTGCTGGCCGAGTTGCTGGTGCTGGTGCTGGTGTTGTCCGAACCGATGCTGCCGGGCTTCGATTGGGTGCGTCTGGCGCTGACTTCACTGTTTGTGCAATGGATCGTGCTGCTCTCGGCCGCCGTGCTGTGCCGCCTGCGCCCGTTGATGGCGCGCATGCCGGCAGCCACAGCCGGCGCCTTGTGCTGCGCGATTGTGGTCGCCCTGAGCCTGATCTGTACCGCCGTGGCGGATTATTACGAGCTGGGCGGGCCGTTGCCGCGTACCGGCGAGGTCAATCTGTACCTGCGCCATGCCTTGATCAGCCTGATCATGTCGGCGTTGCTGCTGCGCTATTTCTACCTGCAGAGCCAGTGGCGCAAGCAGGAGCAGGCCGAGCTGCGTGCGCGCATCGAATCGTTGCAGGCGCGCATTCGCCCGCACTTTCTCTTCAACAGCCTGAACAGCATTGCCAGCCTGGTGGTGATCGACCCGTACAAGGCCGAGCAGGCGGTGCTGGATCTGTCCGATCTGTTCCGCGCCAGCCTGGCCAAGCCCGGCAGCCTGGTGCCCTGGCGCGAGGAGCTGGAGCTGGCACAACGATATTTGTCGATTGAGCGCTATCGGCTCGGCGAGCGTCTACAGTTGCAGTGGGGGATCGTTGATGTTCCGGATGATCTACCGATTCCACAACTGACGCTGCAGCCCTTACTGGAAAACGCCTTGATCTACGGCATTCAGCCGCGTATCGAGGGTGGCTTGGTGCGGGTCGAGGCGAGTTATCACGAGGGGGTATTCCAGCTGTGCGTGAGCAATCCATACGAACAACTAGGCGAGCAGCCGCCGTCGCGCGGCACGCATCAGGCGCTGACCAATATCGATGCGCGGCTGGTGGCACTTTTCGGGCCGCGGGCCAGTCTCAGCGTAGAGCGCCGTGACGGACGCCACTTCACTTGTCTACGCTATCCTTGTGCGAGACCCAAGCAGGAAGCCCGTGCATTATGAATGTCCTGATTGTCGATGATGAACCCCTGGCCCGAGAGCGCCTGAGCCGTATGGTGGGCGAACTCGATGGCTATCGCGTGCTTGAACCCGCAGCCAGCAACGGCGAGGAGGCCCTGAGCCTGATCGACAGCCTGAAGCCGGATGTGGTGTTGCTGGACATCCGCATGCCCGGCCTGGATGGCCTGCAGGTGGCGGCCAAGCTGTGTGAGCGCGAAGCGCCGCCAGCAGTGATTTTTTGTACTGCCCATGATGAATTTGCCCTGGAAGCCTTTCAGGTCAGCGCGGTCGGCTATCTGGTCAAGCCGGTGCGTGCGGAAAGCCTCAGTGAGGCGCTGAAGAAAGCTGAACGGCCCAACCGCGTACAACTCGCTGCCCTGACCCGTCCTGCCGTGGACAGCGGTGGTGGCCCGCGCAGCCATATCAGTGCGCGCACCCGTAAGGGCATCGAGCTGATTCCGCTGGATCAGGTGATCTACTTTATCGCCGACCACAAATACGTGACCCTGCGTCATGCGGGCGGCGAAGTGCTGCTGGATGAACCGCTGAAAGCGTTGGAAGACGAATTCGGCGATCGCTTTGTGCGCATCCACCGCAATGCTCTGGTGGCCCGTGAGCGTATCGAGCGCTTGCAGCGCACCCCCCTTGGGCATTTCCAGCTGTTCCTCAAGGGTATGAACGAGGAAGCGCTGATTGTCAGCCGTCGGCATGTAGCCGGGGTGCGCAAACTAATGCACAACCTTTAGCGTTCTGGCTGGATCTGCTGCGCGTCGGCGATCCTGCGTTGGAAACAGGCTCGGAATGCTCATTTACAACAGTAAACTCCGCTTCCTCGCCTGTTTCCGCCTTGTCTCACTCTAGCTCGCAAGATCCGATACTGGTTGCTAAGGAGCTTTAGCTGCTAGGGTCGCAGGCCTGATCTGGGCCAGCCTGTTATTATCCCCGGCAGTTCGTTTTCTGGAATTGCCCATGTCTCGCGAAATCCGCATTGCCACCCGTAAAAGTGCCCTGGCCCTGTGGCAGGCTGAACACGTCAAAGCCCGTCTGGAACAGGCGCACCCTGGCCTCAAGGTCAGCCTGGTGCCCATGGTCAGCCGTGGCGACAAACTGCTCGACGCGCCGCTGGCGAAGATTGGCGGCAAGGGTCTGTTTGTCAAAGAGCTGGAAACCGCGATGTTGGAAAACCAGGCAGACATCGCCGTGCATTCGATGAAGGATGTGCCGATGGACTTCCCCGAAGGCCTGGGCCTGTACTGCATCTGCGAGCGGGAAGACCCGCGCGATGCCTTCGTCTCCAATACCTATGCCAGCCTCGATGCCTTGCCCGCCGGTAGCGTGGTTGGCACTTCCAGCTTGCGCCGTCAGGCCCAGCTGCTGGCGCGTCGTCCGGATCTGAAAATCCAGTTTCTGCGCGGCAACGTCAACACCCGTCTGGCCAAGCTGGATGCCGGTGACTACGACGCCATTATTCTTGCCGCAGCCGGGCTGATTCGCCTGGGTTTTGAAGAGCGCATCCGCTCCTCGATCAGCGCTGAAGACAGCCTGCCAGCGGGTGGTCAGGGCGCGGTGGGTATCGAATGCCGCACTGCCGACAGCGAAATCCATGCCCTGCTGGCGCCCCTGCATCATCGTGATACCGCGCTGCGGGTAACCGCCGAGCGCGCGTTGAACAAGCACCTGAATGGCGGCTGCCAAGTGCCGATCGCCTGTTACGCGGTGCTGGAAGGCGATCAGCTATGGCTGCGCGGGCTGGTCGGCCAGCCGGATGGTGGTTTGCTGCTGCGGGCGGAAAACCGTGCTCCGGTCGCGCAGGCCGAGCAGCTGGGTGTGCAGGTCGCTGAAGCCCTGCTGGCCCAGGGCGCTGCGGCCATTCTGCAAGCCGTTTACGGCGAGGCCGCTGCCGAGTGACGGGCTGGCGTGTGCTGCTGACGCGCCCGGCTCAGGAGTCGGCCGCGCTGGCGGCAACCTTGGCTGAGCAGGGCATCTACAGCAGCAGCTTGCCGCTGCTGGCCATCGAAGCGCTGAGCGAAAGTGCCGAGCAACGCGCCGCGCTTGCTGATCTGCAGCGCTACAGCGCAGTGATCGTGGTGAGCAAGCCGGCGGCGCGGCTGGCGCTTGATCTGCTGGATCGCTACCAAACGCCAGTGTCTGCCGAGCAACCCTGGTTCAGCGTCGGCGCGGCCACGGCGCAGATTCTCAGTGAACACGGTCTGCAGGTGTATTACCCCGAACAGGCCGATGACAGTGAAGCGCTGCTCGCCCTGCCACAGTTGCAGCATGCGCTGACGGCCGCCACCAACCCGCGGGTATTGATTCTGCGCGGCGAGGGTGGCCGAGAGTTACTGGCCGAGCGCTTGCGCGGCCAAGGCGTGCAGGTGGACTATCTGCCACTGTATCGCCGGGTGCTGCCGGATTACCCGCCGGCGGCGCTGGTCGAGCGGGTTCAGGCTGAACGCCTGAACGCTCTGGTGGTCAGCAGTGGGCAGGGCTTTGTGCATTTGCGCGAGCTGGCCGCCGACGCCTGGGCCGACCTGGCCCGGCTACCCTTGTTTGTACCCAGCCCGCGAGTTGCCGAGATGGCCCGTGCAGCGGGTGCGCAATTTGTTGTGGACTGCCGTGGCGCGAGTGCCGCGGCGTTGCTGGCAGCGTTGCAGGCGCAACCTGCCCCGATCTCTGACGCAAAGGATGGATACGTGAGCGAAGCAACTACTCCGAAAGAGCAAGCCCCGAAGGATCCCGACGTGAAACAACAGCAGCCGGCGCCGGTGGATGCCGCCGCTGCGAAGCCCGCTACGCCAGCACCTGCTGCGGGCAAACCGGCCTCGCGTGGCAACGGCCTGGCGCTGCTGGCCTTGCTGGTTGCGGCGGCTGGCGCCGGTGCGGGCGGTTGGGGGCTGTGGCAGTTGCAGGCGCTGGACGCTCGCGAGCAACAACAGTTGGGCCTGTTGCAGGAGGCGCGTAATGAAGCGCAAAGCCTGGCGCAGACCGGCAAGAAGTTGGAGGCGCGGCTGGATCAGCTGCCAAGCGTCGAGGAACTGGAAACCCGTCGCCGTCTGCTGACCCAGTTGCAGGGCGATCAGCAATTGCTCAACCAGCGTCTGGAAACCGTACTCGGTGCCAGTCGTCAGGACTGGCGTCTGGCCGAGGCCGAGCATCTGCTGCGTCTGGCCAGCCTGAGGCTGTCCGCGTTGCAGGACATCAACAGCGCTACCGCGCTGGTCCAGGCCGCCGATGAAATCCTCCATGAGCAGGATGACCCCGCCGCATTTTCCGCCCGCGAGCAATTGGCCAAGAGCCTGCAGGCACTGCGTTCGACCACTAACCCGGACCGTACCGGGCTGTTTCTGCAACTCGGCGCATTACGTGAGCAGGTGGCGCAACTCAATGCCCTGGCTCCGAGTTTCAGCGGCGAGGGTGGCGTGCTCAGCGAGCTGGCCGATGCAGGGGTGGTCGAGCAGCAATGGTGGCAGCGTGGCCTGCAAACCTTGTCGGAGTACTTCCGCATCGACTTCAACGCCGACCGCAATATCCGCCCCGTGCTCGCCGGCCAGAGCCTGACCCAGGTTCGCCTGGCCCTCAGCCTGGCGCTGGAGCAGGCGCAGTGGGGCGCGTTGCATGGTCAGAGCGAGGTCTATCGCCAGGCCTTGCAGCAGGCGCGTGAAGTGCTGGATGCGCACTTCGATGTGGACAACCCCAATAGTCGCGCCTTGCGTGCGCGCATTGACGAGCTGGCCGAACGGCCGATTGCGGTGACGCCGCCGGATCTCAGCCCGACGCTGAACGCCGTACAGGCTTATATGCAGGCCAAGCAGACGGCGCGCAGCCAGCAGAAGGTCGAAGCTGAGCCTGCGGCTGCGGCCACCGATGATGTCGAGGCTTCGTTGCAGGAGGCCCTGCAATGAAGCGCATCTACTGGTTGCTGCTGATTCTGGCGCTGGTGGCTGGCGTCGCCAGCCTGGTGCTGTTCGGTCTGCCGCTGGCTGAGCACAAGGGCTATGTGCTGATTGCCTTCCAGGGTTTCCGTTATGAATCCAGCCTGTGGGCTTTTGTCGCGCTGTTGTTGGTGGTTTGGCTGCTGATTTATCTGCTGCGGCTGAGCGTACGGCTGCTGGTAACGTCCGGCGGCTTGATCAATCCATGGTCGCGCTTGCACAGCCGTCGCCGCGTGCGTCTGGCGTCCGAGCAAGGCTTTCTCGATCTCGCCGAAGGCCGCTGGGCCCGTGCTCTGCGCCATCTGCAGCGCGCCGCAGTCGATGCACCGCAGCCGTTGAGCTATTACCTGGGTGCGGCCCGGGCTGCGCATCAGCTGGGGCATTACAACGACAGCGACGATCTGCTGGAGCAGGCCCTCAACCGTCAGCCGCAGGCAGAGCTGGCGATTGCCCTGCAACATGCCGAACTGCAACTGGCGCGCGGTCAGACCGATGCCGCGCTGGAAACCTTGCAGGTGATGCGCTCGCGTCATCCGCACCACCACCTGGTGTTGCGTCAGCTGCAGCAGCTTTACCTGCAGTCAGGCGATTGGGCGGGCCTGCTTGGGCTGCTGCCTGATCTGCGCAAGGAGAAAGCCCTGGGCAATGCCGAGCTGAGCGAGCTTGAGCGTCAGGCCTGGCGCGGTCGTTTGCTGCAGACCGGTCGCCAGACTGACGGCGACGCCCAGGCGGCGTTACTCGCGTTGCAACAAACCTGGCAGGCCATGTCCTCGGCGCAGCATCAGGAGCCCGAGTTGCTGGCGGTGTATGCCGAGCAACTGCGCCAGCTGGGTGCCGAAGCCGAGGCGGAAGAACTGCTGCGGCATTTTTTGAAGCAGCATTACGACACGGCCCTGGTGCGCCTCTACGGCTTGCTGCGTGGGCGTGATCTGGGTAAGCAGCTGCAGGTGGCCGAAGGCTGGTTGAAGCAGCATCCCGAGGATGCCGGTCTGCTGCTGACACTGGGTCGGCTGTGCCTGCATAGCCAATTGTGGGGCAAAGCCAAGGATTACCTGGAAAGCAGTCTGACCTTCCAGCGTCATCCGGAAACCTGCGCAGAGTTGGCCCGTCTGCTGGCGCAACTGGGCGAGCTGGAGCGCAGCAACAGCCTGTATCAGGAAGGCCTGCGTCTGCTCGATGCACGTCTGTGTACTCCGGCTTTGCCTGCACCGATCTGATCCCGTAGTGAGTGAGGTGTCTATGCGAATCTGGTTGATGCTTTGTCTGGCGGTGCTGCTGATCGGTTGCGCCGGCCCGCAGGTAAATGATTACGCCAATGAGCAGCCGCGTCTGGAACTGAGCGATTACTTCAACGGCGATTTGCAGGCCTGGGGCATGTTCCAGAACCGCTCCGGGGAGGTGGTCAAACGCTTCCACGTGGCCATGACGGGCACCTGGCAAGGCGATGTGGGCGTGCTCGACGAGCGCTTTACCTACAGCGATGGCACCACGGAACGACGCGTCTGGACCCTGACCAAACAGGCCGATGGCAGCTGGCGAGGCACTGCCGATGATGTGCAGGGCGAGGCGGTCGGGCAGGTTGCCGGCAACGCCCTGCATTGGCGTTACAAGCTGCGGCTGAAGGTCGACGACTCAACCTATGTGGTTGATTTTGATGATTGGATGTTCCTGATGGACGGCCAGGTGATGCTCAACCGGGCGCGTATGTCGAAGTGGGGCATTGATCTTGGCCAGGTCACCCTGAGCTTTTACAAGCCCGCTGCGGCTGAGAAGGCCGAGTAGCCGCCGGTTAAACGCTTGTATGAAATTTTCTCCCGCGCTGCCTTGAAGGCTTAGAGCTGCGGGAATAATCTGGCTCACAGATACCGCCGGAAAGTTGCCGTTTCACGGTTGTCTTCCCAGACCTTGCACGGACTGACAAAAATCTGTCTCGATGCGGGCGTACAACACTAATAGCAATAGGGAAGTAGAGGTCATCATGCTCGAGAGTTGTCAGAACGCCCAGGAACGTTGGGGTGGAGTTCACCTGCTGATCGACCGTTGGCTGCAAGAGCGCAAAGAGTTAGTTCATGCGTATGCCGCCATCAACAATTCACCGCAAGCGCCGAGCGCTAATGCCGAGGCATTGCAGCGCTTCTGCGAGATCCTTGTCGATTACGTATCCGCCGGCCACTTCGAGGTCTACGAACAGTTGACCAGCGAAGCCAAGGCCTTTGGTGATCAGCGTGGTCTCGATCTAGCCAAGCAGATCTACCCGCGTATCGAGGTGATTACCGAAGTGGCGCTGGCCTTCAATGACCGCTGCGACAATGGCGATTGCCACGACTCGGTATCCCTGCTCGATGAGCTGAAACGCCTCGGCCAGTTGCTGCACGAGCGCTTCGAGCTGGAGGACTGCCTGATCGAAGTCCTGCACAACGCCCATCAGGAACAGGCCGCGCCTGCCCTCTGATGAACTGACTCGTTACTCCTTGGTGTCGAGCAGTTCCAGCTCGAACACCAGGGGCGAGTAGGGTGGAATCAAATCCCCCGCACCTTCTTCGCCATACGCCTGAGCCGACGGAATCACCAAGCGCCACTGCGCGCCCACCGGCATCTGCTGCAACGCACTGCGCCATCCGGCGATCACGCTATCCAGGCGAAACCAATGCGCGGTCTGACTTTCGTCGAACTGACTGCCATCCGCCAGAAAACCTATATAGCGCACCTGAATGCGGTCTTTCGGGCCGGGTTTGCGGCCGCTGCCGGCGCGTAGCTCCTGCATCAGCACGCCATCCTGCAGTACGCGCACTCCGGCCTTGGCTTTCTCAGTAGCGAGGAAACGCTGCTCGGCCGTCTTGGCTTTTTCGATGCGTTCCGGCGCGTTGGCCAGTTGCGCTTCATGCTCGGCCAGCAGGCTTTCGATGCGCTTGGCATCCAGCGCCAGCGGCTCATTAAGGTAGGCCTGGCGTAAGCCATCGAGCAGGGCTTGCAGCTCCAGATCGGGCACCTCATCGCGCAGCCGTTCACCGAGTTTTACCCCCAAGCTATAGGCCAGGTCGTGGGAATGCTCGTGTGCTTGAGATAAGGGCGCGAGCAGGCAGAGCAGTAGCAAGGTGAAACGTGGCATGGGTGTTCTCCGGCCTAAGGTGCGCCGATTATGCCAGCCAGGCGTGCAAGCTCAATGCATGAGGTGGCAAGGCGGGTAAAAGGAGGTCTAGTATGACGCCATCTTCATCCGCCAGGAGGCGAGTCATGTCGGCTACAAAGAATGCAAAGAAGAAATCAGTGAGTACCCCGCTGCACCTGTTGCAGCAACTTTCCAGCAGCCTGCTTGAGCATCTTGAAGATGCCTGCACCCGTGCTTTGGTTGATGCTGAAAAACTGCTCGCCAAGCTGGAAAAACAACGCGGCAAAGCCCAGGAAAAACTGCATAAAGCCCGCAGCAAAATGCAGGATGCAGCGGTTGCCGGCAAAGCCAAGGCCCAGGCCAAAGGCAAAGATGCCGTGGCGGAACTTGAGCATCTGCTCGATACCCTGAAGGACCGTCAGAGTGAAACCCGCACCTATATCGCTGGCCTCAAGCGCGATGCGCAGGAAAGCTTGAAACTGGCCCAGGGCGTCGGCAAGGTTAAAGAAGCCGTAAGCAAGGCGCTGGACAGTCGCTCGACCAAGGCTGCTGCAGTTAAACCTGCTGCCAAGCCGGCCGCGACCAAAGCCCCGGCCAAGCCAGCGGCCAGCAAACCAGCGGCTAAACCTGCGACTAAAGCTGCTCCGCCAGCCGCCAAGACTCCGGCTAAAGCCCCCGCCAAACCGGCTGCCAAAGCCCCGGCCAAGGCCGCAAGCAAAGCGCCCGCCGCCGCAAAACCTGCAACCAAGGCACCCGCCAAACCTGCGGCGAAGAAACCAGCAGCGGCCAGCGCGGCCAAGCCTGTGGCACAGCCTGCCAAGGCAGCTGCTAAACCTGCAGTGAAGAAAGCGCCTGCGGCTAAACCCGCCAGCAAACCTGCGGCCAAGCCAGCTGCAAAACCTGCAGCTAAGCCGGTTGTGAAGAAAGCCGCCGCCAAGCCCGCCGCTAAACCGGCTGCTGCCAAGCCAGTGGTTGCCAAGGCTGCGGTTGCCGAAGCGCCTGCTGCACCTGCCGGCAGCAATGGCAGCACCCCGCCAAGCGCTGTTTAAGCGCTGAGTTGCGCCGCCGCGATGCGCAGCGTTTGCAGCGCATCGTGGTTGCCGGGCTGGGGAGCCAGGCTTTCCAGCCAATTCAGCTGCGCGTTCGCCGCGTGGCTTGACCAGTCCTGAGTGCAGGCCGCCAGGCGCTCCAGCTGCTCGCGTTCCGCCTCCAGTTCAAGCTGTTTGATCTGTTCACGTAATTGCGCCAGGGCATTATCGCTCTGCGCCAGCTCGCGCCAGCTCTGGCGCAATTGGCGTAGCGGCACCACCACCTGCTGTTGCCAGGGCTGCGCCAGATTTTTCAGCGTCGTGACGCGTTCGTCGCTGCATGCGATCTTGCGGGTTTCCAACCAGGCGGCGCAGAGCAACACGCACACGTCTGCCCCTTGTGTTTGCAGCAGCAGACACGCGGCCTCGACGCCAGGGCGTTGATACAGTGCTTCGGCGAATCGCCACAGGTCAGTAGGCATGGTGCTTTCCGGGTTTCTCTAAAGGGACTCTGGTAGACTCCGCCGCCATTATGATCCGACTCCAGAACCTGACTTTACAGCGTGGCCCTCAGCGTCTGCTAGAAGACGCCGAGATGACCCTGCACCCCGGCCACAAAGCCGGCCTGATCGGCGCCAACGGCGCCGGCAAATCCAGCCTGTTTGCCCTGTTTCGTGGCGAGCTGAGTGCGGACGCGGGCGACTGCCTGATCCCCGCCGATTGGCGCGTTGCGCATATGCGCCAGGAGATCGATGCGGTCGAGCGCCAGGCGGTGGACTATGTGCTCGATGGCGACCTGCAACTGCGCAAGGTGCAGGCCGAACTGGCCGTGGCCGAAGCTGCGCATGACGGCGCCGCCGTGGCGCGCCTGCACACCGAACTGGATACCCTCGACGGCTACAGTGCCGATGCCCGAGCGCGCAAGCTGCTCGCTGGCCTGGGTTTCGACAGTACGCAGATGGATCGCCGTGTCGGCGACTTCTCCGGCGGCTGGCGTATGCGCCTGAACCTCGCGCAGGCGCTGATGTGCCCGTCCGACCTGCTATTGCTCGACGAGCCAACCAACCACCTCGACCTCGACGCGATTCTCTGGCTGGAAAGCTGGCTGAAAGGTTACCCCGGTACCTTGCTGCTGATCTCCCATGACCGCGATTTCCTGGATGCCGTAGTGGACCACGTTGCCCACCTCGATCAGCAGAAACTGACCCTCTATCGCGGCGGTTATTCGGCCTTCGAGCGTACCCGTGCCGAACGTCTGGCGCAGCAGCAACAGGCGTACGAGAAGCAGCAAGTGCAGCGCGCGCACATGGAAAAGTACATCGCCCGCTTCAAGGCCCAGGCCACCAAGGCGCGTCAGGCGCAGAGCCGGATCAAGGCGCTGGAACGCATGGAAGAGCTGTCGGCGGCGCATGTCGATTCGCCCTTCGACTTCAGCTTCCGTGAGGCCGACAAGATCTCCAGCCCGCTGCTCAGCCTTAGCGAAGGCCGCCTCGGTTATGGCGACAAGGTGGTGCTGGAGAAGGTCAAACTGAACCTCGCGCCCGGCGCGCGCTTGGGTCTGCTCGGGCCGAACGGTGCGGGCAAGTCGACCCTGATCAAGAACCTGTCGAACGAACTGCAGCCCATCAGCGGCCATCTGCAACGTGGCGAGAACCTGGTGGTCGGCTACTTTGCCCAGCATCAGCTCGATGCTCTGGATGACAAGGCCAGCCCGCTGCTGCATTTCCAGCGCCTGGCGCCGACCGAGCGCGAGCAGACCCTGCGCGACTTCCTCGGCGGTTTCGACTTCCGCGGCCCGCGCTGCGACGAGCCAGTGCTGAATTTCTCCGGCGGTGAGAAAGCCCGTCTGGCCTTGGCTCTGATTGCCTGGGGCAAGCCCAACCTGCTGTTGCTCGACGAACCGACCAACCACCTCGACCTGGAAATGCGCCTGGCGCTGACCATGGCGCTGCAGGAGTTCAGCGGTGCAGTGGTGGTGGTGTCCCACGATCGCCATCTGCTGAAAAGCACCACCGACGAGTTCCTCCTGGTCGCCGATGGGCAGGTGCTGCCGTTCGACGGTGATCTGGAAGACTACGCCCGCTGGCTGGTGGATTACCGCACGCGGCAGGCGCCGACGAGCGGTGGCGAGAGCAATCCGGATAAAGCCGACAAGCGTGTGCAGCGCCAGGCCGCTGCCGCGCTGCGTCAGCAATTGGCGCCGCACAAGCGCGAAGCCGACAAGCTGGAGAAAGAGCTGGGCCAGCTGCACGAGAAACTCGCTGCCGTCGAAACCCGCCTGGGTGACAGCGACATCTACGAAGCCGCGCGCAAGGACGAGCTGCGTGACGCCCTGGCCGAACAGGCCAAGCTGAAAAGCCGCGAAGCCGATCTTGAGGAGCGCTGGATGCTCGCGCTGGAAACCCTCGAAGCCCTGCAAGCCGAGCTGGAGGCCGCCAGTTGAATATCGCCCTGCCGACCCTGGAATGGCTGATGACCTGGCAAGAGCCGTTGCTGCGCACCGGTCAGATTATTCTGATTGTGCTGCTGGCCTGGCTGTTCCAGCGCATCCTCACCCGCGGCATCACCCGACTCGGCAAACGCTACCCGCAGCTGCCAGCCGAATTGCTGATGCCCCTGCGCGGTCTGCTGCGCTGGTTGATTGTGGGTAGCGCATTCATGCTGGTGCTGGAACGCCTGGGGGTGTCCGCACAGGTGCTGTGGGCCGCGCTTACCGGCTTTGCGGCAGTGGCTGCAGTCGCCTTCTTCGCGATCTGGAGCGTGTTGTCAAACATGTTCTGCGCGTTGCTGATCTTCGCCATGGGGCCATTTCGCATCGGCGAATGCGTCGAAGTGCTGGAAAGCGCCGACAAGCCGGGAGTGCGCGGGCGGGTGGTGGCGATCAATCTGTTCTACACCACCCTGGAAGATCTCAGCGGTGATGCACCTGGCGCCTGGGTGCAGATCCCCAATAGCCTATTTTTTCAAAAAGCCGTGCGCCGCTGGCGCAGTGGCGACATCCCACCTGTACGTACTAGCGAGATTTAATCCCTATGGAATGGCTGGCCAGCCCTGAACTCTGGGTCGCGTTTCTGACCCTGACTGCCCTGGAAATTGTCCTGGGCATCGACAACATCATCTTTATCTCGATCCTGGTCAGTCGTCTGCCCAAGCATCAGCAACCCAAGGCGCGCTTCTTCGGCCTGGCGTTGGCGATGGGCACGCGGATTCTGCTGCTGCTGTCGATCAGCTGGGTGATGCGCCTGACGGCCGACCTGTTCCATGTGTTCGATCAAGGCTTCTCCGGGCGTGACCTGATCCTGCTCTTCGGTGGTCTGTTCCTGTTGTGGAAGAGCACTGCCGAGATCTTCCACAGCCTGGAAGGCGAAGAGGAAGTTCAGGCCGCCGGCGGCAAGGCTTACGGCTTTATGGGCATCATCGTGCAGATCGCGATCATCGACATCGTCTTCTCCCTCGACTCGGTAATCACTGCGGTCGGCCTGGTCGACAACGTGCCGGTCATGGTCGCGGCCATCGTCATCTCGGTGATTGTGATGATGCTGTCGGCAGGCACCATCAGCGACTTTATCGACAAGCACCCGAGCCTGAAAATACTCGCCCTGTCGTTCCTGATCGTGGTCGGTACCGTGCTGGTTGCCGAAGCCTTCGGCGTGCATGTGCCGAAGGGTTATGTGTACTTCGCCATGGCCTTCTCGCTGGCCGTGGAAGCGGTCAATATCCGCATGCGCGTGGCCCGCGCACGTGCCCGCAAGGAAGCAGAGCCGGCGCCGGTGCAACTGCGTAAAGACCTGCCGGACTGATCGACAGGCTGGGCGCGGTAACTGACAAGGGGTAGGCTAGATGGCCTACCCCTTTTTTATTCCGCTGTCTGTTAATGGAGACGTGCCATGGCACTGGAAACCTGGCTTGCATTCTTTGTGGCCTGTTGGGTCATCAGCCTGTCGCCGGGCGCGGGGGCGATTGCTTCGATGTCCGCCGGCTTGCAATACGGCTTTCTGCGCGGCTACTGGAATGCCCTGGGCCTGCAGCTGGGCCTGGCTTTGCAGATCGCTATCGTGGCCGCCGGTGTCGGGGCGATTCTGGCAGCGTCGGAATTGGCCTTCAGCCTGATCAAGTGGTTTGGCGTGGTCTATCTGGTGTACCTCGGCTATCGCCAGTGGCAGGCGCTGCCCAGTGATATGACGGCGCAAACCGAACGGCCCATCGGCCGGCCGCTGACCCTGGTGCTGCGCGGTTTCCTGGTCAACTTTAGCAACCCCAAGGCGATTGTCTTTATGCTCGCGGTGCTGCCGCAGTTCCTCAATCCACAGGCGCCGCTGCTGATGCAGTACCTGGTGATGGGTGTGACCATGATCTGTGTCGACCTGATCGTTATGGCCGGCTACACCGGCTTAGCCGCACGGGTGCTGGGCGCGCTGCGTTCACCACGTCAGCAGAAGCTGATGAACCGCACATTCGGCGCGCTGTTTGTCGGTGCGGCGGCACTGCTGGCCAGTGTGCGCCGCGCCCCGGTCTGATCTTCGCCAGTATAGCTACCAGGGAATCGGTTGGCCGTCCCAGCCCCAGAAGCTGCCAGTCTGCGCCGGACCGTGCTGCTCAATCTGCGCCAGCAGGCACTCGGCTGAATAGCTCGGGGTAAACAGCTTGTCTGCCGGCACATTGGCCTGAAAGGGTTTCGACAGTTCGGTGTCGGTCGTACCAGGATGCAGGCTGAGCACGCAGCTGTTTGGGTTAAGGCGGCTCAGCTCGATGCTTGCAGTGTGCAACAGTTGGTTTAGCGCAGCTTTGCTGGCGCGGTAGCTGTACCAGCCGCCGAGGCGGTTGTCGCCAATCGAACCGACCCGCGCCGACAGCGCCGCCACCGTGCAAGGATGCTGACCGCGTAGCAGCGGCAGCAGGTGCTTGAGCAGCAGGATCGGTGCAAAGCTGTTGCGCTGAAAGGTCGCCAGCAGTCCCTCAAGATTGATCTGCGCCAAACCCTTCTCGGCCTTTGCCGCGCCGTCCTGCAGTACACCAACCGTGCACAGCAGCAGATGCAGACGCGGAATGGCAGCGCGCAAATGCGCGGCCAGCTTGCTCAGCGCCTGTTCGTCGCACACATCCGCGTCCAGACAGTGCAGGCGTTGGCCGTATTGCTCTTGCAGCTCAAGCAGGCCGGGCGCCTGACTGGCCTGGCGGGCGATGGCCCAAACCCCGGCGACATCGGTGCGGGCGAGCAATTGTGTGGTCAGCGCCAGGCCAATCCCCCGGCTGGCGCCACAGACCACGACATGCGCCGGTTCTTCCAGGCGTTGCCAAAAACTCATCGCATCACTCCTGCGCCGTTGCGACGATCCGTCGCGGGCCATGGTCGATCAGTGGTTGAGGAAAGTCGTTAGGAGGGTAACAATCTAATGTCATCCATTCGTATTTGGGATCAACTCCTATATGACTTCCGTATTGCGTTTCTGCAGCTGGTTGCTGGTGCCCGTGTTGGCACTCTGCAGCCTGGTTGTTATGGCCGAGCCCATCGAGGGCGCGGCGCAAGCTCTGCATCTGCTCGGTTACCTGGGCGCTGACTACCCGGCTACCGTGGCCAATGGTCAGGTGATCGACTCCGGTGAATACCGCGAGCAGCTGGAGTTTCTTACTGTACTGCAAGGCCTGATCGTTGCGCTGCCAGTGCGTAGCGAACAGGCTGAGCTGCAGCAGGGCGTGGCCAGCCTGCGCCAGGGCATTGAGCAGCGTGTCGACGGCGGCCAGATCGCCCAGCAGGCGCGGCAGTTGTCCGCGACCCTGGCCACGGCCTATGGCGTCAGCCAGACGCCGGCCATCACTCCCGACCCTAGCCGTGGCGCGCCGCTGTTCGCCCAGCACTGCAGCGTCTGCCATGGCGACAGCGGCGCGGGTGACGGGCCGGCGGGCATCGGCCTGGAACCGCCACCGGCCAATCTGCGCGACTTGGCGCGGCTTAATCGGTTAAGCCTGTATGACCTGTTCAACACCATCGGCCTGGGCATCGACGGCACCGATATGGCGGCCTTTGCCGATCAGCTGGATGAGCGTCAGCGCTGGGACCTGGCCAGCTATATCGCCGGGTTCAGCGCCGAGCCGGTTGCCGCAGGCGAGCCGTTCAGCCTGACGGCGTTGGCGGGCACGACCCCGAATGAAGTTGCAGCAGCACAGGGTGAGGAGGCGGCTGCACGCTTTCGCGTCCAGCGTGCGCAGCCGCCGGTGCAGCAACGTGGTCCGCTGCAATTGATCGAGCATACCCGCGCGACCCTGGAGCAGAGCCTGACGGCCTACCGCGCCGGTGATCACGAGCAGGCCTATGACCTGTCCGTCGGAGCTTATCTGGAAGGCTTCGAACTGGTCGAAAGCGCCCTGGATAACCTTGACTCGGTGCAGCGCAAGACCACCGAGCGAGCGCTGATGGCTTACCGCCAGGCGCTGCAGGACGGCCTGTCGGTGCCGCAGGCGGCGCAGCGGCTGGAGCAGGCCAAGGCCGAGCTGGCGACTTCTGCTGAGCTGCTCGACAGCGATGGCCTGTCGGATTCGCTGAGCTTCTTCTCCAGCCTGCTGATTCTGTTGCGTGAGGGGCTGGAGGCGATTCTGGTGCTGGCGGCGATTCTCGCCTTCCTGCGCAACACCGGCCAGCAACAGGCGGTGCGCAGTGTGCATATTGGCTGGGGCCTGGCGCTGCTGGCTGGGGCTGGCACCTGGGCGTTGGCGGCGTATCTGATCGACGTCAGCGGTGCGCAGCGTGAACTGCTGGAAGGCGTGACTGCGCTGTTTGCCAGCGTGATGGTGCTCTGGCTCGGGGTGTGGATGCATGACCGCCGGAATGCCGCGGCCTGGCAGGATTACATCAAGAGCAGCCTGGTCGGCGGTGGCGGGCGTTTCGGCTTTGCCGTGCTGGCGTTCTTTTCGGTGTACCGCGAGTTGTTCGAAGTCATCCTGTTCTATGAAACCCTCTGGCTGCAGGCTGGCCCGCAGGGTCATGGCATGGTGTTGGCGGGTGCGGCAGCGGCGCTGGTGCTGCTGCTTGGTCTGGCCTGGGTGATTCTGCGCGGCTCGCGCAAACTGCCGCTGGCGACCTTCTTCGGCGTCAATGCCGTGCTGCTCTGCGTACTCTCGGTGGTATTTGCCGGCCATGGCGTGGCCGCCCTGCAGGAAGCCGGGGTGCTCGGCACACAGCCGGTGGCATTCTTCGAGTTTGACTGGCTGGGCATTCACGATGATGCCTACAGTCTTGCGGCCCAGGCCACGGCGCTGGCGGCCATTGCGCTGCTCTACGGGCGTAGCTGGCTGGGCGAGCGTCGCCGTCTGTCTCAGGCTTGAAGCGCAGCTGCTGCCGGCATGGCTTAACATGCCGGCTTTGCTGCCTCTGGAGAATGTTGGGTGATGCGAGTCTGGATTGATGCTGATGCCTGCCCCAAGGCGGCCAAGGATCAGGTGGTGAAGTTCGCCTTGAAGCGACGCTTCGAGGTGCTGCTGGTAGCGGGTCAGGCGCAAATCAAACCGGCGTACAGCTGTGTGCGGCTGATCGTGGTGCCCAGCGGCCCGGATGCGGCCGATGATTACCTGGTGGAACATGCCGTGCCGGGTGAGCTGGTGATCTGCAGCGACGTGCCGCTGGCCGACCGCCTGGTGAAGAAGGGCGTCGCGGCCCTTGATCCGCGCGGCCGCGAGTTTGATGAGCGCAATATGGGTGACAAGCTGGCGGTGCGTAACCTGTTTACCGAGCTGCGTGAGCAAGGTCAGGTTGGCGGCGGTCAGCCGCCTTATGGCGAGCGCGACAAGCAGGCGTTCGCCAATTCGCTGGATCGTATTCTTACCCGTCTACAACGTCAGACCGGCGCGTAACGCTGGCGGTAGTGCCCGCCATTCAGCCAGGTATGCAGCTCACCCAGCGGCAATGGCTTGCTGAACAGGTAGCCCTGCAGCAGGTCGCACTGCTGTTCCTGCAGAAATATCATCTGCTCGACGTTCTCCACGCCTTCGGCGACCACCCGCAGCTTGAGTTTGTGGGCCATGGCGATGATCGCGGAGGTGATCGCCATGCCGCTGCTGGAGCCGGGGATTTCGCGGATAAAGCTGCGGTCGACCTTCAGGCTGTCCACGGGCAGGCGGCTGAGGTATTGCAGGGACGAGTAGCCGGTGCCGAAGTCATCGATGCTGATGGTCATGCCCATGGCGCGGATCTTGTCGAGTTGCGTCTGTGCGGCGCTCAGGTCGTGCATCAGGGCGTTTTCCGTGACTTCCAGGGTCAGTGAACTGAGCGGCAGGTCGGCGCGTTGCAACTCGATCTCCATGGCCTTGACCAGGTGCGGCTGCAGCAGGCTCAGGGCCGAACAGTTGACCCCCAGGTGCATCTGCCGGTAGCCATTGTTGTGCAGCCATTTGAGGTCGCGGCAGGCGCGCTTGAGCACCCAGATATCCAGCTCATGGATAAAGCCGTGCTGCTCGGCGATGCGCACAAAACGCTCCGGGCTGATCACCCCCAGTTCGCTGTGCTGCCAGCGCACCAGGGCTTCCAGGGCGACCACCTGGTCGCCGCGCGCCGACAGGATGGGTTGGTAATACACCTGCAGCGCGTCGCGGTTCAGCGCTACGCGCAGTTCCTGTTCCAGGCTTAGCTCCTGCTGCGCGTCGTGTTCCAGCTGGGTGCTGAAACCCAGGCAGTGATTGCGCCCCTGACGCTTGCAGTGGCCAAGGGCGATGCCGGCCTGTTTCAGCAGTTGGCCGGAATCGTTGGCATCCTGTGGGTAGCGACTGATGCCGATGCTGGCGGTCAGGCTGAGCTGGCCGCTTTCCAGGCTGAAGGGTTGGCGGATCTGCGTGAGGATGCGCTCGGCCAACTGGCTGCCTTGCTGCAGTGGCACGTTGAGGGCAAAGGCGCAGAACTCGTCGCCGGAAAAACGCCCGAGCAGGTCTTCGCGGCCGAGTGCACTGCGGATGCGCGCGCCCACCTGTTTCAGCAGTTCATCCCCGCGGCCATGACCGAGGCTGTCGTTGATCCGCTTGAAGTTGTCCAGGTCGATAAACAGCAGAGTAGCGCCGTGAGGCGGCGCGGTGGCCAGGGTGGTGTCGAGCATCTGGCTGAAGGCCTGGCCGTTGAGCAGGCCGGTCAGGCCGTCATAGTGGGTCAGGGTGTCCAGTTGCTGGGTTAGCTGATGCAGCTGCCGGCGCTCCTGGCGCAGGCGCTGATCGGCCCAGCCGGCCAGCGCGCCAATCAGGATGATCAGCAGGGCAATCAGGGCAATCGCTGTGCCCAGCAGTTGGTGACCTTCCTGGCTGGCCGCCGCTTGCAGCGGTTGATCCAGCGGCACGCTGAGGGTCAGCGCTGCCATGCCGGTGAAGTGCATGGAGGCAATCGCCCCGCCCATGATCAGGCTGGCCAGCAACCGCAGCCAGTTGGCGCGACGGCCGCTTTGCCCGCGGAAATAACCGGCCAGCAACAAGGCCGCGAGCGAGGCGACGATGGCGATCAGAATCGACAGTAGGAACAGACCGGGATCGTAGTGCTGGCTGGCCGCCGAGCGAATAGCCGCCATGCCGGTGTAATGCATGGTGGCGATACCGCAGCCGGCGACGATGGCGGCCGCCACGGTTTGCCAGAGGCGCAGCCGTTCATGACCGATCACCCGCATCACTACATAGGACACGGCGATGGCGATCAGCAGGGAGAACAGGGTGATGCCGATGTCGTAGCTGAACGCCAACGGCGCGGAAAAGGCCAGCATGGCGACGAAGTGCATCGACCAGATCCCGCCGCCCAAAGCCCAGGCCCCGACCCATCGCCAGCGTTCGCGGCTCTGCTCGCGGCTGACGCGTTCGGCCATATTCAGCGCGGTAAAGCCGGCGGCACTGGCAATCAGATAGGACAGCAGCACCAGTAACGGGTCATGGCTGCAGTCGAGCAGGACCATCTGGTCCGCCGCAGGCGGGCTGAAAAAGGGCAGTGAAAACATGAATGGCTCCAACTACAGGCGGTTACGCAGCCATTGGGTTTGCCAGTCAGTGTAAGCCTGCGTGGGGGTAAAGCCCACCTGTGCCTGCAGCTAGCCGCAGAGATAAGTGCCGGTGCCGACTGCCACCAGGGTGCCGTCGTCGCTGTGCAGTTCACTGCGTACCACTGCCACCTTGTTGCCGGTGCGCAGCAGCACGGCGGTAGCGGTAAAGCGCTGGCCGCGGCCGGGGCGCAGGTAGTCGATGCGCAGGTCGATGGTGCCGAGCTTCGACAGCCGCGTCATGCGTTCGGCGCTGGACAGGTGCTGGTGCTTATCGAAGGCGCCAATCAGCGCCATGGCGCCGCCAGCCACATCCAGCAACGAGGAAATCACCCCGCCATGCAGAATGCCGTGGACGAAGTTGCCGATCAGCTCGGGCTTCATCGGCAGGTGCATGGTCACGCGCTGGGCGCTCAGCTCATCCAGCTCGATACCGAGCACCTGATTGAACGGGATGCGCTGGAAGAAGCTGCTCACCGCTTGTTGCAGCTCGGCGGTGAGCTCGAAAGGTGGGTTGCTCATGGGAGTCGTGCCTGGGCGGATGGATGATCAACCTGCCGCACTGGGGCCGCTGTGACCAGTGGCGCGGCCGGAGTACCGCGCGCATTGGCGTGATTGGCTTGCTATAGGCCTGATCTGCGGCTGATCAGGCCGCAGACTTAGGCCGGGTGGCTAAGCTCCAACACCCGATCCACCAGCTTGTTGATGCCGGCGGCGGCTTCGCTGATCGACTGGGCGAGCATATAGGCCGGGGTGGTTACCAGCTTGCGCTCGGCGTCTTCGACAATCTCGCTGACTTCGCACTCATGGTGCTCGGCGCCCATCTGCACCAGAGTCGCGGCGGTTTCATGGTCCTTGCCGATGGTGCAGATCACGCCAGCGCCGAAGATCTTCGCCGCCAGCGCCGGGGCGATGCAGATCAGGCCTACCGGCTTGCCGGCCTTGACGAAGGCCTGGGCGGCACTCAACACATCCGGCTGCACCGTGCAGTTGGCGCCGCTGATGGCGAAGTCGGAGAGGTTCTTCGCCACGCCAAAACCGCCGGGCAGGATCAGCGCATCGAAGTCGCCGACATGCAGCTCCTTGACGTCCTTGATCTTGCCGCGGGCGATGCGCGCCGACTCGACCAGCACGTTGCGCGTGTCGTCCATCTCGTCGCCACTGTAGTGATCGACCACGTGCAGCTGCGGCACGTTGGGGGCGAAGCACTGCACCAGGGCGCCGCGCTGATCAAGGCGCAACAGGGTGATCACGCTTTCATGGATTTCCGCGCCGTCATAGACGCCACAGCCGGAAAGAATCACCGCGACTTTTTTGTTCATCAAGTTCTCCTGAATTGCCAGCCGTATCGGATTGAGTCGTGATCTAGCGTCGCTTGAGCACTGTTGTCGTCATATGCCACCCAGGTTGGCATGGCGCGCCGCGAGGCGGGTGCCGTGCTGGGCTAGGATTTATTGAGCAATCCTAGCCGTTAGCCTCGTGCAGCGATATGGCGATTCTATGCAACCGGTGAAACCATGAATTACATCCTTTATGCCGTACCGTTCTTCTTTGCCTTGATCGCCCTGGAACTGCTGCTCGACCGCTGGCGCGGGGTCAGCACCTACCGCTTCTCCGATGCGGTCAACAGCCTCAGTGCCGGGGTGCTGTCGACCACCGTGGGCCTGCTGACCAAGGCCGTCGGTCTGCTCACCTACACCCTGGCCTGGCAACAGCTGGCGGTGGTAGAGCTGTCGGCCAGCAGTCTGTGGGTCTGGCTGTTCGCCTTCGTCTTCTACGACTTCTGCTACTACTGGAACCACCGCCTGGGTCACGAGCGCAACGTGCTCTGGGCCGCGCATTCGGTGCACCATCAGAGCGAGGACTACAACCTCTCCACCGCGCTGCGGCAGACCAGTACCGGGTTTATCTTCGGCTGGATCTTCTACCTGCCGATGGCCGTGGCCGGTGTGCCACCGTTGGTGTTCCTCACGGTGGCGGCGCTGAACCTGCTTTATCAGTTCTGGGTGCACACCCGGCATATCCCCAAACTGGGCTGGTTTGAGTGGGCGTTTATCACGCCGTCCAACCACCGTGTGCACCATGCGCAGAATGCTGTGTATATGGATCGCAATTACGGCGGAGTGTTCATTCTCTGGGATCGCCTGTTCGGCACCTTTCAGGAAGAGCTGGACGAACACCCGGTGGTGTTTGGCGTAACCACGCCGCTGGCCAGCTGGAATCCGCTGTGGGCCAATGCGCAGTTCTATGTCGCGCTGTGGCTTGACGCCGTGCGCGCCGAGTCTTGGTGGGACAAGCTGCGCATCTGGTTTATGCGCACCGGCTGGCGCCCGGCCGATGTGGCGGCGAAATATCCGCAGAGCAAGCCGGACCTCAGCCAGTTCGTCAAATTCGACGTGCCGCTAAGCCTGGCGCAGAAACTCTACGCAGGCGTGCAGTTCAGCCTTTATGTGGCAGGCGGCACGCTGCTGTTGGGCATGGGCGGCGAGCTGAGCTTGGCGCAGACGTTGCTGGGCGTGACCTGGATGGCGGTGGGCCTGTTCATCATCGGCAACTGGCTGGAAAACCGGCCCAACGCCAAACGCCTGGAAGTGCTGCGCCTGTTGTTGAACCTGCCGCTGGCCTGGCTGGCGCTGCAATTGGGCCTGCTACCGGCCCAGCCGCTGATTTGGGCGCTGCTGCTGGGTTATAGCCTGCTCAGTTTCGGTGCGCTGTTCTGGACGCCGCGCGGTCACAATCCAGTGCCTGCTTAGGCATAAACCGCTGCTCGACCCGATAACGGTGGACAGGCGCAGGCCTGCTCCGCCGTTATGCTTTTTGGTCTTTGAGTAATGGCTTTTCCCCTATTTTCGGGCATATCCCCGCGCCTGTGGCAGCGCTATGCTTGCTGGGCTTGCGGCAAGCGGTCGCAGCGCTGTCGTGCGTTGTCATACTTTGGTCATAATGGCCGCTTATAACTGTCACACTCGCCCGTCGCTACGGGCTTCGGAGCCTGCCGTGAGCTTTACCCCCGCCAATCGCCTGTTTCCCGCCACTCGCCTGCGTCGCAACCGCCGTGATGATTTTTCCCGGCGCCTGGTGCGGGAAAACCGCCTGAGTGTCGATGACCTGATTCTGCCGGTGTTCGTCCTCGACGGCGAAAACCGCCGCGAAGCGATTGCCTCGATGCCGGGTGTCGAGCGCCTGTCTATCGACCTGCTGCTCAAGGAAGCCGAACATTGGGTCGCACTGGGCATTCCGGCGCTGGCGCTGTTCCCGGTGACGCCGCTGGAGAAGAAATCCCTGCTGGCTGAAGAAGCCTGGAACCCGGACGGCATCGCCCAGCGCGCGATCCGTGCCCTGCGTGCCAAGTTCCCCGAGCTGGGGGTGATCAGCGATGTGGCGCTGGACCCGTTCACCACGCACGGTCAGGACGGCATTCTCGATGCCGACGGCTATGTGCAGAACGACGTGACCGTCGATGCGCTGGTCAAGCAGGCGCTGTCACATGCCGCGGCCGGTGCTCAGGTGGTGGCGCCCTCGGACATGATGGATGGCCGAGTGCAGGCGATCCGCGAGGCGCTGGAACTGGCCGATCACAGCAATGTGCGGATCATGGCCTACTCGGCCAAGTACGCCAGCGCCTACTACGGCCCGTTCCGCGATGCGGTGGGTTCGGCGGCCAATCTGGGCAAGGCCAACAAGGCCAGCTACCAGATGGACCCGGCCAATGGCGACGAAGCGCTGCATGAAGTAGCGGCCGATCTGGCCGAAGGCGCCGATATGGTCATGGTCAAGCCGGGCATGCCCTATCTCGACATCCTCTGGCGGGTCAAAGCGGAATTCAAGGTGCCGACCTTTGTCTATCAGGTCAGCGGTGAGTACGCCATGCATATGGCGGCTATTCAGAATGGTTGGTTGGGCGAGGCGGTGATTCTCGAATCACTGACTGCCTTCAAACGTGCGGGTGCCGATGGCATCCTGACTTATTTCGCCGTGCGCGCGGCAGAACTGCTGAAGCAGGGGCAATAGCCCCGCCAGGACTTTGTAATGAACACCGAAGGACTCAGTACCCCTGAATTGCAAGACGCCCAGCCGGTCGTCGACGAGGTTGTAGCCGTGGAAGTGCCTGTCATCGAGGCCCCAGCGCCGGTCGTACCTGCGCCTGTGGTGATCCATAACCTGGATGACAGCAGCCTGTATATCCACCGCGAGCTGTCGCAGCTGCAATTCAATATCCGCGTGCTGGAACAGGCGCTGGATGAGTCCTATCCGTTGTTGGAACGGCTGAAGTTTCTGCTGATCTTCTCCAGCAACCTGGATGAGTTCTTCGAGATCCGCGTTGCTGGCCTGAAGAAGCAGATCAACTTCGCCCGCGAACAGGCCGGCGCCGATGGTTTGCAACCGCATCAGGCTCTGGCGCGGATTGCCGAGTTGGTGCACGAGCAGGTGGACCGGCAGTACGCGATTCTCAACGACACCCTGTTCCCGGCGCTGGCCAAGCACAACGTCAACTTTATCCGTCGACGCTTCTGGACGGCCAAGCACAAGGCCTGGGTGCGCCGCTATTTCCGCGACGAGATCGCGCCGATCATCACCCCGATCGGCCTCGACCCGACGCACCCGTTCCCGCTGCTGGTGAACAAGAGCCTGAACTTTATCGTCGAGCTGGAAGGCATCGACGCCTTCGGCCGCGACTCTGGCCTGGCGATCATTCCGGCGCCGCGTCTGCTGCCGCGCATCATCAAGGTGCCGGAAGAGGTGGGCGGTCCTGGCGACAACTTCGTGTTCCTCTCCTCGATGATCCACGCCCACGCCGATGACCTGTTCCAGGGCATGAAGGTTAAGGGTTGCTACCAGTTCCGCCTGACCCGTAACGCCGACCTCTCGGTGGACACCGAGGACGTTGAAGACCTGGCCCGCGCCCTGCGCGGCGAGCTGTTCAGCCGCCGTTATGGCGATGCGGTGCGCCTGGAAGTGGTCGACACCTGCCCACGGCCGTTGCTGGATTACCTGCTCAAGCAGTTCAGCCTGACCGAGGCCGAGCTGTACCGGGTCAATGGACCGGTCAACCTGACTCGCCTGTTCAGCATCACTGGCCTGGAAAGCCACCCGGAGCTGCAATACAAGCCCTTCACCCCGGTGATCCCCAAGCTGCTGCAGAACGCCGAGAACATTTTCAGCGTGGTCAGCAAGCAGGACATCCTCCTGCTGCATCCCTTCGAGTCCTTTACCCCGGTGGTCGATCTGCTGCGTCAGGCGGCGAAAGATCCGCACGTGCTGGCGATCAAGCAGACCCTGTACCGCTCTGGAGCCAACTCGGAGATCGTCGACGCGCTGGTGGAAGCTGCGCGTAACGGCAAGGAAGTCACCGCGGTGATCGAGCTGCGTGCGCGTTTCGATGAAGAGTCCAACCTGCAACTGGCCAGCCGTCTGCAGGCCGCCGGCGCGGTGGTGATCTACGGCGTGGTGGGGTTCAAGACCCACGCCAAGATGATGCTGATCCTGCGCCGCGAGAGTGGCGATATCGTCCGCTACGCCCACCTCGGCACCGGTAACTACCACGCCGGCAACGCCAAGCTATACACCGACTACAGCCTGCTCACCGCCGATATGGCGCTGTGCGAGGACGTCTCCAAGCTGTTCAGCCAGCTGATCGGCATGGGTAAAACCCTGCGCATGAAGAAGCTGCTGCACGCGCCGTTTACCCTGAAAAAGACCCTGCTCGACATGATCGCCCGCGAAACCGCGCTGGCGGCCGAGGGCAAGCCGGCGCATATCATCGCCAAGTTCAACTCGCTGACCGACCCGAAGATCATCCGCGCGTTGTACAAGGCCAGCCAGACTGGGGTGAAGATCGACCTGGTGGTGCGTGGCATGTGCTGCCTGCGTCCCGGGATTGTCGGGGTTTCGCACAATATTCAGGTGCGTTCGATCATCGGCCGCTTCCTTGAGCACACGCGGGTGTTCTATTTCTCCAATGGCGGCGAGGAGAAGATCTACCTGTCGAGTGCCGACTGGATGGAGCGTAACCTCGACAAGCGCGTCGAGACCTGCTTTCCGGTGGAAGGCAAGAAGCTGATTCTGCGGGTCAAGAAGGAGCTGGAAAGCTACCTGACCGACAACACCCAGGCTTGGGTGCTGCAGCCGGACGGGCGTTATCTGCGCGTCAGCCCAAGCGGCAACCAGAACCCGCGCAGCGCGCAGGCCGGTCTGCTGGAGAAGCTGACAGCGCCGCTGATCAACGCACGCTGAGTTCGATACCGATACGCTTGAGCCACTCCGCTTCCTGGGTGAAATCTGCCTGGGTTAGCGGGTTGTTCTCCAGCCAGCCTTGCGGGAACTGAATCTCCAGGCGTTGTTCGGCGGCCTTGAGCTGCACGTTGGGCATTTCCTGGGTGCCACGGATGTGGTGGAACAGGATGGCAAAGCGCAGCAGCACGCACAGGCGGATCAGCTTGATGCCTTCGCTGCCGAATTCGGCGAACTTGTCCTTGGGGATATTGCGTCGATGGCCGCGTATCAGCAGGGCAAGCATCTGCTGGTCCTGACGCGAGAAACCGGACAGGTCCGAGTGCTCGACCAGGTAGGCGCCGTGCTTGTGGTACTGGTAGTGGGCGATGTCCAGGCCGACTTCGTGCACCTTGGCCGCCCAGCTGAGCAGCTCGCGGTGCCAGTCGTCCTGCAGTTGCCAGTCGTTGGCGACTTTCTCCAGCGCCGCGAGCGCCTTGCTCTCGACCCGCGCCGCCTGCTCCAGATCGACGTGATAGCGCTCCATCAGCGAGCTGAGCGTGCGCTCACGCACGTCCTCATGCTGATGGCGGCCGAGCAGGTCGTACAGCACGCCTTCACGCAGGGCGCCTTCGGAATGGCTCATGCGCTGGATATCGCAGGCATCGAAGATCGCTTCGAGAATCGCCAGGCCCGCCGGGAAAATCCCCCTGCGATCCGGCTTGATGCCGTCGAGGTCGAGTTTTTCCACCTCACCGGCCTTGAATACTTTGCGTTTCAGCCAGGCCAAGCCCTGGGCGTTGACCTCGCCCGTGCCCAGGCCGGCGGCTTGAATGGTCAGGCCGATGGCCTTGATGGTGCCGGATGCGCCCACGGCGTCTTCCCAGCCCAGGCGGCGCAGGGCGTGCTCGATGCCCATGATCTCCAGCCGCGCCGCCGTGTAGGCCTGGGCGTAACGCGCCGGGGTGATCTTGCCATCCTTGAAGAAGCGCTGGGTAAAGCTGACGCAGCCCATCTGCAGGCTTTCGCGCAGCAGCGGCTCGAAGCGCTGGCCGATGATGAACTCGGTGCTACCGCCGCCAATGTCAGCGACCAGGCGCTTACCGGGGGTGTCGGCGATGCTGTGCGATACGCCGAGGTAGATCAGCCGCGCTTCTTCGCGCCCGGAGATGACTTCAACCGGGTGGCCGAGGATTTCTTCGGCGCGGCGGATAAATTCGCCACGGTTGCGCGCTTCACGCAGGGCATTGGTGCCCACCACGCGCACTGCGCCTTCCGGCAGGCTAGCGGTCAGCTGGGCGAAGCGGCGCAGGCAATCGAGCCCACGCTGCATGGCTTCTTCGCTGAGCAGGCGCTGCTCGTCGATGCCGGCGGCCAGCTGGACCTTGTCGCCGAGGCGTTCGAGGATGCGGATCTCGCCGTGATCGGCTTTGGCCAGCACCATATGGAAGCTGTTGGAGCCCAGGTCGATAGCTGCAATCAAAGGAAAAGACTCGGCAGGGGTATGCGGCATGGCAGAACCATCTCAATGCGGAACCGCGCCATCGTGCCACGATAGCCCAGCCCCGCCAACGCATACTGATGTCGCAGGTACAGACCAGGCCTGCTGCGCTAGGGCTCGCGCAGCGTCAGGCGAGGGCTTGCCGGCCGTCCGAATTAATTCGGACATAGGCGGCCGTGCGGCTGGCTTGTGGTCAAGCCATAGAGAAGCTCAATTGCCGCCGCCTTCCTGTGTGGGAAAAGCCGGGCTATGATGTCGCCCATCTTTTGCTTCCGAACACGGAGACTTTCCATGAGCGAATTCATCACCAATGTCAGCGATGCCAGCTTCGACCAAGATGTCCTGCAGGCCGAAGGGCCGGTGCTGGTCGACTACTGGGCTGAGTGGTGCGGCCCGTGCAAAATGATCGCGCCGGTGCTCGATGAGATCGCTCAGACCTATCAGGGCAAACTGAAAGTCTGCAAGCTGAACATCGATGAAAACCAGGACACCCCGCCGAAGTTCGGTGTGCGTGGCATCCCGACGCTGATGCTGTTCAAGAACGGCAATGTTGAAGCCACCAAAGTTGGCGCGCTGTCCAAGTCGCAACTGGCGGCCTTCCTCGACAGCAACATCTAAGTTGCGCTGAGACGGCAACAAGCCCTGAAAGCCCCGCACATTGCGGGGCTTTTTTCTGTCTGGGCGCTAGACGTATGAATAAAACCGGTGTTACATTCGGCCTCGCTGCATTTCCTATGCAGCCCCCTGCAAGCCGTCGCCGACGCATTCCTATTCGAATCTTTCGATATACAAGCAGGCGATCAAGTCGCCTTCTCAGCGGCGCGGCCTCCCAAGCTAAATAGCTTATTCCCCTCCTTCATGATTACGTCATTCCTATGAATCTGACCGAACTCAAGCAAAAGCCGATTACCGAACTGCTGGAACTCGCTGAACAACAGGGCCTGGAAAACATGGCCCGTTCGCGCAAGCAGGACGTGATTTTCTCCCTGTTGAAAAAACACGCTAAAAGCGGTGAGGAAATCTCCGGTGATGGCGTGCTGGAGATTCTCCAGGACGGTTTCGGCTTTCTCCGCTCTGCGGATGCCTCGTACCTCGCTGGCCCCGATGACATCTATGTCTCGCCGAGCCAGATCCGCCGCTTCAACTTGCGTACAGGCGATACCATCGTCGGCAAGATTCGCCCGCCGAAAGAAGGCGAGCGTTACTTCGCGCTGCTCAAGGTTGACACGATCAACTACGACCGCCCGGAAAACGCCAAGAACAAGATTCTGTTCGAAAACCTGACGCCGCTGTTCCCCACCAAGCGTCTGGTCATGGAAGCCGGTAACGGCTCCACCGAGGACATCACCGGCCGGGTGATCGACCTCTGCGCCCCGATCGGCAAAGGCCAGCGCGGCCTGATCGTCGCACCGCCGAAAGCCGGTAAGACCATCATGCTGCAGAACATCGCCGCAAACATCGCGCGCAACAACCCCGAGTGCCACCTGATCGTTCTGTTGATCGACGAGCGCCCGGAAGAAGTGACCGAAATGCAACGCACCGTGCGCGGCGAAGTAGTTGCCTCGACCTTCGACGAGCCGCCAACCCGCCACGTGCAGGTTGCCGAAATGGTCATCGAGAAGGCCAAGCGCCTGGTTGAGCACAAGAAAGACGTGGTCATCCTGCTCGACTCCATCACCCGTCTGGCGCGTGCCTACAACACCGTGATCCCAAGCTCTGGCAAGGTGCTTACCGGTGGTGTCGACGCTCACGCCCTGGAGAAGCCGAAACGCTTCTTCGGCGCCGCGCGTAACATCGAAGAAGGCGGTTCGCTGACCATCATCGCCACCGCGCTGGTAGAAACCGGCTCGAAGATGGATGAAGTGATCTACGAAGAGTTCAAAGGCACCGGCAACATGGAGCTGCCGCTGGACCGTCGTATCGCTGAGAAGCGTGTGTTCCCTGCGATCAACATCAACCGCGCCGGTACCCGCCGCGAAGAACTGCTGACCGCCGATGACGAACTGCAGCGCATGTGGATTCTGCGCAAGTTGCTGCACCCGATGGATGAGATTGCCGCCATCGAGTTCCTCACCGACAAGCTGAAAGCGACCAAGACTAACGAAGAGTTCTTCCAGTCGATGAAGCGTAAGTAAGAGGGTGTACTGCGCATCGGTGATGCTGCGTTAAAAACAGACTCAGAATGCTCATGTACAAAAGTACACTCCGCTTCTTCGCCTGTTTTTGCCTTGCCGAACCTTCGCTCGCTACGATCCTAAACATACGCACCTACAAAAGCCGGGTAAGCCCGGCTTTTGTGTGTCTGGAGGCTGGCTTTCCCTTCTGAAAGACCCAGTTCGGCGCTAAACTTTGCGCCCCTATTGCTCGGCCCGAAACGAGGCATCTGCATGCAGTATCGTGACCTGCGCGATTTTATTCGCGGTCTGGAGACGCGCGGCGAACTCAAGCGCATCCAAACGCCGGTTTCCCCTGTGCTGGAAATGACCGAAATCTGCGACCGCACCCTGCGTAAAGGCGGGCCGGCGCTGCTCTTCGAAAACCCCACAGGCTTCGATGTGCCTGTGCTCGGCAACCTGTTCGGCACGCCCAAGCGTGTGGCCTTGGGCATGGGCGCGGAAGAAGTCAGCGAGCTGCGCGAAATCGGCAAGCTGCTGGCCTTCCTCAAGGAGCCCGAGCCGCCTAAGGGGCTCAAGGATGCCTGGAACAAGCTGCCGATCTACAAGAAGGTGCTGAGCATGGCGCCTAAGGTGCTCAAAGACGCCCCTTGCCAGGAAGTGATCGAAGAAGGTGACGACGTCGACCTCGGCAAGCTGCCGGTACAGACCTGCTGGCCTGGCGATGTTGGCCCGCTGATTACCTGGGGCCTGACCATTACCAAAGGCCCAAATAAAGAACGGCAGAACCTTGGCATCTACCGCCAGCAGGTGATCGGCCGTAACAAGGTGATCATGCGCTGGCTCAGCCACCGCGGCGGCGCTCTGGACTATCGCGAGTGGTGCCAGAAGTATCCGGATCGCCCCTATCCGGTGTGCGTTGCCCTAGGTGCGGATCCGGCGACCATTCTCGGTGCCGTCACCCCGGTGCCCGACAGTCTTTCCGAATACGCTTTTGCCGGTCTGTTGCGCGGCCACCGCACCGAGCTGATCAAGGCCCGTGGCAGTGATCTGCAGGTGCCGGCCAGCGCCGAAATCGTCCTCGAAGGGGTGATCCATCCGGGCGAGACTGCGCCGGAAGGACCCTACGGCGATCACACTGGCTATTACAACGAGGTCGATACCTTCCCGGTGTTTACCGTCGAGCGCATCACCCGTCGGCAAAAGCCGATCTATCACAGCACCTACACCGGTCGGCCGCCGGATGAGCCGGCGATTCTCGGTGTGGCACTGAACGAAGTGTTTGTGCCGATCCTGCAGAAACAGTTTCCCGAGATTATCGACTTCTACCTGCCGCCGGAAGGCTGTTCCTATCGCATGGCGGTGGTGACCATCAAGAAGCAGTACCCCGGTCACGCCAAGCGCGTAATGCTCGGTGTGTGGTCGTTCCTGCGACAGTTCATGTACACCAAGTTCGTTATCGTCACCGACGACGATATCAACGCACGGGACTGGAACGACGTGATCTGGGCAATTACCACGCGCATGGACCCCAAGCGCGACACGGTGATGATCGAAAACACACCGATCGACTACCTCGACTTCGCCTCGCCGATCTCCGGCCTCGGCTCGAAGATGGGGCTGGATGCCACCCATAAATGGCCTGGAGAAACCACCCGCGAGTGGGGCCGAGCTATCGTTCAGGATGAAGCGGTCAAACAGCGCGTCGATGCGTTGTGGTCTGAGCTGGGAATTGATTGATGAAAGTCACCCTGAACCCTTCAGGTGCCGTACTGGACGTGCAGCCCCGCGAGCGCATCCTTGATGCCGCGCGGCGTCTGGGTTACGACTGCCCACAGAGCTGCCGCAATGGCAATTGCCATATCTGCGCGGCGCTGCTGGTTGAAGGCCGCGTGCAGCAGGGCGGGGTTGAGCTGAGCCACGGCGAGCTGTTTACCTGCATGGCCGAGCCACTGCAGGATTGTGTGCTGCACTGGGATGGCGTACTGGCCCCCGGCGAGCTGCCGGTGCGTGAGCTGGCCTGCCAGGTCGTCGCGTGTGATGACGTGGGCGGTGATGTATTTCGTCTGCGCCTGCAGGCGCCTGCAGGCAAGGTGCCGCGTTATCACGCCGGGCAATACCTGCTGCTGCAGCGCGATGGTGACGATTACGCGGCGTTCTCCTTGGCTTCGGCGCCGCATCGCGGGCGTGAGCTGGAGTTGCATGTACTGGCTCGCGACGAAGCCACTGTCGCTCTAATCGCTCAGCTGCGCCGTACCGGTTTGGCGCGGGTGAAAATGCCCTTCGGTGATACTCACCTGGCCGAGCTGCCGGATGGGCCGCTGGTGTTGATCGCCGCCGGTACCGGCATGGCGCAGATGCACAGCCTGATCGAACACTGCCGCGCCGCCGGTTTCGCCCACCCGGTGCACCTGTACTGGGGCGCGCGCCGCCCGGAGGATTTCTACGAACTGCAGCACTGGGCGCAGTGGCAGCAGGTGCCCAATCTGTTCCTGCATCAGGTGGTCAGTGACCAGTGCGGCTGGCAAGGTCGTTGCGGCTTGTTGCACGAGGCCGTACGCGAAGACTTCGTCGATCTCAAGGCGCTTCACCTCTATGCCAGCGGTTCGCCCGCCATGGTCTACGCCACTCTGGACGCCCTGGTAGATGCCGGCATGGATGCCCATCAGATGCGCGCCGACGTATTCGCCTACGCGCCGCGCGGCTGAATCCCGCGCATAAAAAAGGCCGCCTGATGGGCGGCCTTTTGCTGCTTGTGCGGACTTAACGCGCGGTGACTACCACTTTGCCCACGGCCTTGCGCTGGCCGAGGGTGTTGATCGCCTCCGCCGCTTGTTCCAGTGGGAAGGTCTGCGAAACCAGCGGCTTGAGTTTGCCTTCGGCATGCCAGGCGAACAGTTGCTGGAAGTTGGCGGCATTGTCCTGCGGCTGACGCTGGGCGAAGGAGCCCCAGAATACCCCGACCACGGCAGCGCCCTTGAGCAGCGTGAGGTTGACCGGCAGCTCGGGGATGCGCCCGCTGGCAAAGCCCACCACCAGGAGGCGGCCGTTCCAGGCGATTGAGCGAATGGCGGCATCGAACAAGTCGCCACCCACCGGGTCATAGATCACGTCCGCGCCCTGGCCGCCGGTCAGGCGTTTTACTTCGTCCTTCAGGTTGCTTTCGCTGTAGTTGATCAGCTCATCGGCGCCGGCTGCCTTGGCTATTTCGAGTTTTTCCGCGCTGCTTGCTGCGGCAATCACCTTGGCACCCATGGCCTTGCCGATTTCCACTGCCGCCAAGCCAACGCCGCCGGATGCGCCGAGCACCAGCAGGGTTTCCCCCGGTTGCAGGTTGGCGCGCTGCTTGAGGGCGTGCATCGAGGTGCCGTAGGTCATGCCGAAGGCGGCAGCGCTGACAAAGTCCATGCTCGCCGGGATCGGCATAACGTTGTAGCCAGGCACCGCCACTTCTTCGGCAAAGCTGCCCCAGCCGGTAAGGGCCATGACCCGGTCACCGACTTTCAGATGGCTGACCTTTTCGCCCACAGCAGTTACCACGCCAGCAGCTTCGCCACCCGGAGAGAAGGGGAAGGGCGGCTTGAACTGGTATTTGCCCTCGATGATCAGCGTGTCGGGGAAGTTGACCCCGGCCGCATGAACTTCCAGCAGCACTTCATTCTTCTTCGCTTCGGGGCTGGCGATTTCTTCCAGTACCAGGGTTTCGGCGGGGCCGAAGGCTTTGCACAGCACGGCTTTCATCGGGCTTTTCCTCTGCGGGTGATGGCCATGCAGTGTAGGTGCGGGTGGTGCCCGGTCAACGAGCATGCCTGTGCCTGATGGTCATGCATAAGCTTGGGGCTTGGGCCGCCGCCTGACTGTGGCTATGCTAGGGGCTGAACTCTTGAGGAATACCGCCTGTGAAAGCCTGGATCGCATTGTTGTTGGCCCTGTCCCTGCCCTTGGCGGCGCATGCCTCGGAAGATGAAGAAGCCAAGGAAGGGGCTGCGCCGGTGGTGTCCTACGTCACCCTGGTGCCGGCGCTGGTGGGTAACTTTGGCGAGGGCCCCAAGCTCAAGTTCTTCAAGGCCGACCTGTCCCTGCGGGTGACCGGTGCGGACGTCGAAGCCAAGGTCAAACACCATGAGCCGTTGATTCGCAATCAGCTGGTCATGCTGTTTTCCCAGCAGACCGAGGTGGCCATGGCAGCCCCGGGTGCGCGGGAGACGCTGCGCGCCGAGGCGCTCAAACAGGTGCAGGACGTGCTCACCCAGGAAGAAGGCAAGCCGCTGGTTGACGACCTGCTGTTCAACAACCTGATCATTCAATAAGCCTGCTCAGCGGGTGCTGCGCCATTTCAGCGCAGCGCCAGCACGGCTGCCCATTCCTCGGCGCTGACGGGCATCACCGACAGGCGGCTGCCCTTCTGCACCAGCGGCAATTCCAGCAGCGCACTCTGCGCTTTCAGCTGCGCCAGCGGGATAACCCGCTTGAACGCCTCGAAAAACGCCACATCGACTGCGCTCCAGGGGTTCTTGGCGGCGCTGGCCTTGGCGTCGAAATAGTGGCTGTCGGGCTCCAGGGCGGTGGGGTCAGGGTAATGTGGCGCGGCAATGCGCCCGATCCCGGCAATCCCTGGCTCCGGGCAACTGGAGTGGTAGAAGAAGAACATATCCCCTGGCTGCATGCTGCGCAGGAAGTTGCGCGCCTGGTAATTGCGCACGCCATCCCAACGGGCTTGCTCCAGGCGCTGCAAGTCGTGAATCGAGAGTTCGTCGGGTTCCGACTTCATTAGCCAATAAGGCATGAACTTTGCTCCTGTAATCCAGTCCGTTAGCGGGCAGGTGCTGTTTACCTGGTGGTGCCCGGCGTGTAGCAGTGTTGCACCCGGCGCGTGTGAATGGCTGCCGCTGTTGGACCTATAAAAATAATCGCCGCGAATACAGCGTGCGCTATGCCTTTAAGGGGGAGGCATTCAATGAAACGTAAACCAGATGTGTTGTTGATTTTGGTAATACTGTTCAGCCTGGGTGTGGTAACTACCGGTTATACCCAGAGTTTGTGGGATCGCCAGGCTGATGCGCCGGTCAGTCAGTCGCAAGCGGCTGGTTGAAGCTGGTACGTACCGCAGGGAGTGCGGTACAGCCTTTATAGCGGCTTGATTCAATACCACGCCTTGTCCGTCACTGTGCCTTGCAGTGGCACATCCCAGCTGGCCATCGCCAGTCGATCTACCTGCTGACACTCATGCGCCAAGCCCAGTAATGTCGGTTTGTGCCAATTTTTGCGCAATGCGCGATATGCCAGGCTGCGGTCATAAAACCCTCCGCCCATACCCAGGCGCGCGCCATGGCGGTCGAAGCCGACCAGCGGTAGCAGCACTAGATCCAGTGTCCAGACCTTGCGTTGTTGTTTGCAGTTGCGCCGTGGCTCGTAAATACCGAAGCGATTCTTCTGCAAGCTCTCACCAATACGGATGCGTTGAAACACCATCTTGCTGCGAGGCCAGGGGCTGAGTACCGGCAAGTAAGTCGCTTTACCGCGTTGTTGCGCGGCACGCAGCAGGGGGCGCGGATCGATCTCGCCGTCATTGGGCAGGTACAGGGCAATCTGCTGCGCGCGGCGAAACAGCGGGTGTTGTGCCAGCTGTTTATACAAGCCGTGGGCGGCTTGGCGTTGAGCGTGGCGGCTGAGTGCGCGGCGCTGTACGCGCAGATGGCGACGTAATTGCCCGCGGCTTAGGGCTGAGGTATCGAGCATGGGTTGTTGCTGTAGCGATCGCCGCGCAAGGGCAACCGGCTAGAGAGAATGACTCCCCGACGTGCCGCTGTCGGCTTAGCCCTTGAACCCGAAAGTTCAAGGTGGAGGTTGCAGGAGGCGTTAAGGCTTTCCGTCAAGCGGACATGCACACCGGCTTCAACGTGCAACCTCCGGGGTTGTGCGAATCGGCTCAGGGACATCACCAACTGGCGCACACTCCAGGGAGCGGTGGCCAGTATACCCGAAAGCGTCGGCACGCAATCAGCTGCCTTGCTCATCGGCATCCCGAGCCAGAGCGCTGTCGACCCGATTGAGCAGGCTACGCACCTGATCGCGGTTGGCGCCGGCCTGCTGATCAAGGTGTTGCTGTTTGTGTAGCAGGTCGTGGGTAATGTTCAGGGCAGCCATAACCGCAACGCGGTCGGCACCGATCACTTTGCCGCTCGAGCGGATCTCTCGCATCTTGCCGTCCAGGTAGCGCGCGGCGCTTTCCAGATTGCTGCGTTCATCGCTCGGGCAAGCGATGCAATATTCTTTGTCCAGAATCTGGACGGTCAAGGTATTCGACTGGGTCATTAATCCTGCTCCAGGGCTTTGAGGCGCGAAATCATGGATTCGACCTTATGCCGGGCCATTTCGTTCTTTTCAATTAGATGGGCACGTTCTTCGCGCCAGGCCTTTTCGCTCGTCAGAAGCTGTCGGTTTTGCGCCTTGAGCTGTTCGACACGCTGGATCAGCAAGTCCAGCTTGGTCGTAAGAGCCTGCAGGTCGACGTCTTCCATGGTTCTCTACTCGTAGCTAGGTGAGTGGGCTGGCAGGTGAAAAATAGCGTCTTTGCGGCGTCTTCGACAGTACCGGAGAGTATGCGGTTCTGTTGCCTGGCGCGTTTGGCAGTGTGGGACAGATCGACGTGCTAGAGGTTGATGCATTTCACCCGCGGATTAAGGTGCGGCAATTATTCGTGCTGGCTGGTGCGCGCTCCGTCGAGCCGCTTGCATAGTCTTGGCACGCCTGCCGGTGCTAGGATACAAGGCCTCCATTCTAGTGATCGCGCAGCTTTGCGCCTAGTTATCTATGCCAACTTCAAATTCTCCGTACTCCGCGTTTGCCGCCCTGCTCGCCAGCAGCGGCCACACCATTTCCCCAGCCGAGTTGCATGGTCTGCTGCTCGGTCGCAGCTGTGCTGGTGCGGGCTTTGAAATCGACTCCTGGTTGGTGGATGCCGCTGAGCTGCTTGGCGCTGCGCCGGAAGATACCGTGCGCCAGGCGCTGATCGGCCTGCAGGAAATGGTCAAGAACGAGCTGACCAGTAATGACGTCACCGTGGTGCTGCTGTTGCCCAGCGACGATGCGCCGCTTAGCGAGCGTGCCGTGGCTCTGGGACAATGGTGCCAGGGCTTCCTCGGCGGCTTCGGCCTGACTGCCCGCGACAGCGCCCTGAGCGCGGAAGCCATGGAAGTGCTGCAAGACCTCTCGGCGATTTCCCAGGTGCAGAACGCCCTGGATGAGTCCGATGATGGCGAGAACGATTACATGGAAGTGATGGAGTACCTGCGTGTTGCGCCGCTGCTGCTGTTCAGCGAGTGCGCCAAGCCAGTGGTCGCCGCGGCGAAGCCGTCGCTGCATTGATTTTCATGCAATAGAAGTGGACTCAATCTGCCCATGATCAGCATCCCCAAGTCGGAATACGCCCGTCGGCGCAAGGCGCTGATGGCGCAGATGGAACCCAACAGCATCGCGATTCTGCCGGCGGCGCCGGTGTATATCCGTAACCGCGATGTTGAGCATATCTACCGTCAGGACAGCGACTTCCAGTACCTCTCCGGCTTTCCCGAGCCGGAGGCGGTAATTGCGCTGATTCCCGGGCGCGAGCATGGCGAATACGTATTGTTCTGTCGCGAGCGCGACCCGTTGCGCGAACTGTGGGACGGCCTGCGCGCCGGCCAGGACGGCGCAATCAGCCAGTACGGCGCCGATGATGCGTTCCCGATTGGTGATATCGACGACATCCTGCCGGGGCTGATCGAGGGCCGTGATCGGGTCTACTCCTCCATGGGCAGCAACCATGAGTTCGATCGCCAATTGATGGAGTGGATCAACGTGATCCGCTCCAAGGCGCGTCAGGGTGCCTCACCGCCCAACGAATTCATCACCCTTGAACACCTGCTGCATGACTTGCGTCTGTACAAGTCGGCGGCCGAAGTCAAAGTCATGAAGGAAGCTGCGGACATTTCCTGCCGCGCCCACGTGCGCGCCATGCAGGCCAGCCGTGCCGGCTTGTTTGAGTACCACCTGGAAGCCGAGCTGGATTACGAGTTCCGCAAGGGCGGGGCGAAGATGCCGGCTTATGGCTCCATCGTCGCGGCGGGCAAGAACGCCTGCATCCTGCATTACCGCGAAAACGATGCGCCGCTGAAAGACGGCGACCTGGTGCTGATCGATGCCGGCTGCGAGATCGACTGCTACGCCAGTGACATCACCCGCACCTTCCCGGTCAGCGGCAAATTCTCCCCCGAGCAGAAAGCCATCTACGAGCTGGTGCTGGCTTCGCAGGAGGCCGCGTTCAAGGAAATCGGCCCCGGCAAACACTGGAACCAGGCTCACGAAGCCACGGTGCAAGTGATTACCGCCGGCCTGGTGGCGCTCGGTCTGCTGCAGGGCGATGTCGCCGAGCTGATCGCCACTGAGGCCTACAAACCTTTCTATATGCACCGCGCCGGCCACTGGCTGGGCATGGATGTGCACGATGTCGGCGAGTACAAGGTCGGCGGTGAATGGCGCGAGCTGGAAGTCGGCATGGCCATGACCGTCGAGCCGGGCATCTATATCGCCGTGGACAATCAGGATGTGGCGAAGAAGTGGCGCGGCATCGGTGTGCGCATCGAGGACGACGTGGTGGTGACCAAGACTGGCTGCGAGATTCTCACCAGCGGCGTGCCAAAAACCGTCGCCGAGATCGAAGCGCTGATGGCCGCCGCACGCAGCGTGGCTGCCTAAATCATGCAGCGGGTGGATATCGCGATTATCGGCGGCGGCCTGGTGGGCGCCAGCCTAGCCGTGGCCTTGCAGGCCGAAGCCAAGCAGCGCGGCTGGAGCATTTGCCTGATCGAGCCATTCACTCCGGGCAACGGTTATCAGCCCAGCTACGACGCGCGTTCCACTGCGCTGTCGTTTGGCTCGCAGCAAATTTATCAGCGCCTCGGCCTATGGCAGCAGATCAGCCAGCGCGCCGAGCCGATCAAGCAGATTCATGTTTCCGACCGTGGCCGCTTTGCCGCCGCGCGCTTGAGCGCCGAGGAAGAAGGTGTGCCGGCGCTCGGTTATGTGGTGGAAAACGCCTGGCTCGGCGAATGCCTGTGGCAGGCGCTGGACCAGCAGGTGGTGAGCTGGCGCAGCCCGGCCCAGGTTACGCGCATGCAGGCTCTGGCCGATGGCTATCGTCTGACCCTGGACGATGGCAGTGAGCTTGAATGCAGCCTGGCGATTCTCGCCGAGGGCGGTCGCTCCGGTCTGCGTGAGCAACTGGGCATTGCCGTCAGCAACACGCCTTACGGGCAGAGCGCGCTGATCGCCAACGTCAGCCCGCAGGAGGCGCACAACGGCCTGGCCTTCGAGCGCTTTACCGAAGAAGGGCCGATGGCCCTGTTGCCGCTGGCGGATAACCGCTGCGCCCTGGTCTGGACCCGCGCCACTCTGGAAGCCGAACGGCTGTCGGCGCTGGACGATACGGCGTTTCTCGCCGAACTGCAGCAGGCCTTCGGCTATCGCCTGGGCAGCCTGCGCCAGGTCGGCGCGCGGCATCTCTATCCGCTGGCCCTGACTGCGGCCAAGGAGCAGGTGCGTCAGCATCTGGTGGTGCTCGGCAATGCCGCGCATAGCCTGCATCCGATTGCCGGGCAGGGCTACAACCTGTCGCTGCGTGACACTCTGGTGCTGGCCGAAACCCTGCTGGCCAGCAGCGCGCCGTTGGGCGATCTGGCCACCCTGCAGCGTTACCTGAGCCGTCAGCAAAGCGATCAGCAGCTGACCGTAGGCTTCTCCGACCAGGTCACCCGCCTGTTCAGTACCGGCCAGCCGCTATTGGCTGCTGGGCGCAACCTTGGCCTGCTCGGCCTCGACCTGCTACCTCCGGCGAAACGCTGGTTCGCCCGCCAGGCCATGGGCCTTGGCACTCGCTCGGAGCATTGATTCATGTCGGCGAACAAACTGGCGCGCAAGGCGCAGCTGCTGCGCTGGGCGATGAATCTGTATCCGCCGTATCTGGGCGCCGGTGTGCGGGTGCGGCAGATCAGCGCGGACTTCCGTCAGGTGCAGGTGAAGATGGGCCTCGGCTGGTATAACCGCAACTATGTTGGCACCCAGTTCGGCGGCAGTCTGTATTCGATGACCGACCCGTTTTTTATGCTGATGATCATGGAAAACCTCGGGCGTGACTTTATCGTCTGGGACAAGGCCGCGCGCATCGACTTTATTACCCCCGGCACCGGCCCGGTGTACGCCGATTTCAGCATCGACCAAGGGCTGCTGGACGATATTCGCCAGCACACGGCAGATGGCGATAAGTACCACCCCGAGCTGCATGTGGAGGTGCGCGATGGCAGCGGCACCCTGGTGGCGCGGGTGCACAAGACTCTTTACGTGCGGCTTAAACCGCGCGCTCGGCAGGCAGCCTAAGAACTTGTCAAAGTCTGCTGCGCGTCGGCCCTGCGGCGTTAAAAACAGGCCCGGAATGCTCATGTACAACAGTACACTCCGCTTCCTCGCCTATTTTTGCCTTGCATGGCTCTAGCTCGCGAAACTTTGAACAGGCTCTAAGTAAGAAGGAAATGTGATGCAAGCGGATCTGATCATCGTAGGCGCAGGCATGGTGGGCAGCGCCCTGGCGCTGGCCCTGCAGGATCAGGGGCTGGAGATTCTGCTGGTCGATGGTGGCCCGCTGAGCGTCAAACCCTTTGACCCGCTGGCCGCCTTCGAACCACGGGTCAGTGCGCTGTCGGTGGCCAGCCAGCGCATTCTCGACCGCCTCGGTGTATGGGACGGCATCGCCGCGCGACGCGCCTGCCCCTATGGCGAGATGCAGGTATGGGACGGTTCCGGCACCGGACAGATTCATTTCAGTGCGGCCAGCGTGCATGCCGAATCGCTCGGCCATATCGTCGAGAACCGTGTGGTGCAGGATGCACTGCTTGAGCGCCTGCACGACAGCCCGATTGGTCTGCTGCCGGGCGCCCGCCTGGAGCAGCTGCGCCGCTCCGGCGATGGCTGGTTGCTCAGTTTGAGTGACGGCCGCGAACTGCGTGCGCCGCTGCTTATTGCCGCCGACGGTGCCAACTCGGCGGTGCGCCGCTTGGCCGGTTGCGCTACCCGTGAGTGGGATTACCTGCACCACGCCATCGTCACCAGTGTGCGCTGCAGCAAGCCGCACCAGGCTACCGCCTGGCAGCGCTTTACCGATGACGGCCCATTGGCCTTTCTGCCGCTGGCAGGTCCTGAAGGTGAGCATTGGTGCTCGATTGTCTGGTCGGTCACCCCAACTGAAGCTGAACGACTGATGGCGCTGGATGATGCCGGTTTCCGCCGTGCGCTGGGCTTTGCCTTCGAGCATCGCCTGGGCGACATCCTCCAGGCCGATCCGCGCCTGTGCATTCCGCTGCGTCAACGTCACGCCAAACGCTATGTCGAAGATGGCCTGGCGCTGATCGGCGATGCCGCGCACAGCATCCACCCGCTGGCCGGCCAGGGCGTCAACCTGGGCTTTCTCGATGTGGCGGTGCTGGCTGAAGTGCTGCTGCATGCCGCGCAACGTGGCGAGCGCTTGGGTGATGTGAAGGTGCTCAGTCGTTACGAGCGTCGGCGCATGCCGCATAACCTGGCGATGATGGCGGCGATGGAAGGCTTTGAGCGGCTGTTTCAAGCTGACCCGTTGCCGCTGCGCTGGTTGCGCAACAGCGGCCTCAACTGGGTGGATGATCTGCCGGAAGCCAAGGCGCTGTTTGTGCGTCAGGCGTTGGGCTTGTCCGGTGACTTACCCGAGCTGGCGCGGGTCTAGCGTCAAACCTGATTTATTGAAGGCAAAAAAAGCCCGGCACTTAGGCCGGGCTAAAAGTGTGTAGGGAAGTACACACGGAGTTGCTGTCAGGTCATGCCCAGCCAGTTCGGCAATGCCAGGGAAACGGCAGGCACGTACGTGATGATCATCAGGAAGCTCAGTAGCAGCATCAGCCATGGCCATGCAGCCTTGACCACGGCGGTCAGCGGCATGCCGGTCACCGCTGAGGTGACGAACAGGTTGAGCCCCACGGGTGGTGTGATCAATCCGATTTCCATGTTCACCACCATGATGATGCCCAGGTGGATCGGGTCGATGCCCAGTTGCACGGCAATCGGGAAGAGGATCGGCGCGAGGATCAGGATGATCGCCGACGGCTCCATAAAGGCGCCCGCCACCAGCAGCACGATGTTCACTACCAGCAGGAACTGCCACGGCTGCAGGCCCATGTCGACCACCCAGGCAGTGATGGTCTGTGGGATCTGCTCGGTGGTCAGCACGTGGGCGAAGAGCATGGCGTTGGCGATGATGAACATCAGCATGATGGTCAGCTTGCCGGACTCCAGCAGCACCCGTGGGCACTCGCGTACGGTCATGTCCTTGTACACGAACAGCGCCACGAAGCCGGCGTAGACCGCTGCCACTGCAGCTGCTTCGGTCGGAGTGAACATGCCGGTGTAGATACCGCCGAGGATGATCACCATCAGCAGCAAACCCCATACGGCTTTGCGTGCAGTGCTGAGGAACTCGCGGAAGGTCGCGCGCGGCATGGCCGGCAGGTTCATCTTCCGCGCGACGATATAGATCGCCACCATCAGAGCCACGCCCAGCAGCAGGCCTGGTACCACGCCGGCCATAAACAGCTTGCCCACCGATTGCTCGGTCGCGGCGGCGTACACCACCATGACGATCGACGGCGGAATCAGGATGCCCAGGGTACCGGCGTTACACACGATACCGGCGCCGAACGCCTGCGGATAACCCGAGCGCACCATGCCGGCGATGGCAATCGAACCCACCGCAGCCACGGTGGCTGGGGAGGAGCCGGACAGCGCGGCGAACAGCATGCACGCCAGTACGGCGGAAATTGCCAGGCCGCCACGGATATGGCCAACGCAGGCGTTGGCGAAATCGATCAGGCGCTTGGCCACGCCGCCAGTGGTCATAAACGCACCGGACAGCAGGAAGAACGGAATCGCCAACAGGGTGTAGTGCTCGGAGGTTTCGAACAGCTTGATCGCCAGCGAACGCACCGAGTCCGGGCTGAACAGCATGATGGTCACCGAGCCGGCCAGGCCCAGCGAGGCGGCAATCGGCACGCCGATAAACATCAGCAGAAACAGCAGGACAAAGAGGAACAGAATGGTCATTGCTTGTGCTCCCCGTGCTCATTGATCTTCAGTGCGTCGGCGGCTTCGTCAGCCAGGCCGAGGCCGGTCTGCTGGTTGCGCAGGATGCGCACGAATATCTCAAAGAAGCGGATAAATACCATCGCGTAGCCGAACGGCACGATCAGGGTGATATGCCATTGCATGATGCCGTAGTGACCGAGGTCTTCCGCACCGATGCCGGCGGTGAACAGGGTTTTCACCCAGTCGAAGCTAGCGACGGTGATCAGCCCGGCATAGCCCAGGCAGGCCAGGCAGGCGATCAGGCCGATAACCCGTTGCACCGGTTTGCTGGCCAGTTTCACCAGCGCATCGACGCCGATATGCCCCGCGGTGCGTACACCGTAGGCCAGGCCGAAGAAAATCAACCAGGCGAATAACGCCTTGGTCAGGGCAATGCTCCAGGTCATCGACTGGGCCATGCCGAGAATGCTGTCGCCAATGGCGAAGAAAAACTCACTGCTGCCTTCCCAGCGATCCGCCAGGTTGTAGAACAGTGTGTAAAGGTTATTGAGGATCACGTAGACGAAGGTCACCAGCGTCATGGCGGCCAGCAGGAACGCGATAAAGCCTTCCTCGAAGTGGTCCCAGACGCGCCGCAAGGCGTTCATCGATAGAGTCTCCAGTGGTTAGGGGCGGCGTACCCAGGCCGCCCGAGAGGGTTGCCTGGGTATTCGGCCAATCGCGCAGCGGCAAGGCTGCGCTGTGGTTGGGTGCAGGCCGCAGCCTGCTCCGCCTTACTGGTTGGCTGCGTCGGCAGCCTTGATCAGGTCAGCACCGATTTCAGCTTCGAACTTGCTCCACACCGGCTTCATGGCATCGCGCCATTCATTACGCTGCTCAGGCGTCAGGGTAATGATCTCGGTGGTTTTCGCGTCGATGATGCGCTGCTTGTCGCCTTCGTTGAGGGCGTCAGCCTGCTTGTTCACTTCGGCGGTCACTTCCACGATGATCTTGTCCAGCTCGCTGCGTACATCGGCAGGCAGGCTGTTCCAGAACTTGGTGTTGGTGATCAGCATGTAGTCCAGAACACCGTGGTTGGATTCGGTGATGAACTTCTGCACTTCATGCATCTTCTGGCTGTAGATGTTCGAGTAGGGGTTCTCGGCACCGTTTACTACGCCAGTCTGCAGACCCTGGTAAACCTCGGCGAAGCTCATTTTGCGCGGGTTGGCGCGCACTGCCTTGAACTGCTCTTCCAGTACGGCGGAAGCCTGTACGCGGAATTTCAGGCCGCGGGCGTCTTTCGGCTCACGCAGCGCCTTGTTGGCGGACAGCTGCTTGAGGCCGTTGTGCCAGTAGGCCAGACCGGTGATGTTTTTCTCTTCCATGGACTTCAGCAGCGCCTGACCTTCTGGGCTCAGCTGGAAGCGATCGACGGCGGCCATGTCCTTGAACAGGAACGGCAGGTCGAATACCTGGATTTGCTTGGTGTACTGCTCGAATTTGGCCAGCGATGGGGCGATCAGCTGCACGTCACCGAGCAACAGCGCTTCCATTTCCTTACCGTCACCGAACAGCGAGGAGTTCGGGTAAACCTCGACCTTGACCTTGTCGCCCAGACGCTCTTCAGCGAGCTTCTTGAACAACGCGGCACCCTGGCCTTTAGGGGTGTGGTCGGCGACCACGTGGGAGAACTTGATCACGATCGGGTCGGCCGCTTGGGCCATACCGGCGATGCTCAGCGACAGGGCGCATGCGAGCGCCTTGGCAGTCAGTTTGAACATGGAGTCTTTCCTCTTGTTTTTGTATCACGTGATGCGCCGCAGCGCTGCAAGTCGGGCGAACAGGCTCAAGTCTAGGCGGCCTGTCAGAAAATGACGGGCGTCGGGCAGATTGCCTAGAACTGTGCGTTGATGAGTCGCCTGCAAGAGGCTAGAGCAACCGCCATGCCAGGCACTGAAATGGCTGCTGTGCAGTAGTGTGAAACGCAGCAGCGACAAGGCCTGGCGGGTTGTTGCAGAAGGTTTCGCTGGCTTCTGCGGAGAGGGATTGCGTAGCTTTTGGCGGAAATCCGCCGGCTAGTCGAGGCTGTCTGGCGAGCTTCCGCCAGCGTCGGCGAAGCTCAGACCGTGTTTGCGCAGTTTGTCGTGCAGGGTTTTGCGCGGCACCCCCAGGGCCTCGGCCAGGCTGCGCAGCGAGCTGTGTGAGCGGCTCAGTTCGGCGCTGATCAGGCTGCGTTCGAAGGCTTCGACCTGGGCGTTCAGGCCGCCGCTGTTGCCGTCTTCATCGGGCATGGGCGGAGCGGCCTGGGCTTGCAGGTCGAGATCCAGTTCCAGGCCGAGGGCAAAGCGTTCGGCGGCGTTCTGCAGCTCGCGCACATTGCCCGGCCAGGGATGACGCAGCAGCGCTGCGCGCTGGCCTGGTTGCAGGCTGCGTTCGGCCAGGCCATGGCGGCTGCTGGCGGCTTCGGCAAAGTGCTGGAACAGCAGCAGCGCATCTTCGCCGCGCTCGCGCAGGGCCGGGATGCGCAGCGGTGCGACGTTCAGGCGGTAATACAGGTCGGCGCGGAAACGCCCCTGGTCGGCGGCCTGGCGCAGGTCTTCCTTGGTCGCCGCGATCACTCTAATATCCAGGGGAATCAACTGGTTGCCGCCGAGGCGCTCGACCACCCGCTCCTGCAGCAGGCGCAGCAGCTTGACCTGCACTTCCAGGCTCATGCTTTCGATTTCATCGAGAAACAGCGTGCCGCCATTGGCGAATTCGAACTTGCCGATGCGACGCTTTTGCGCCCCGGTAAAGGCGCCTTGCTCGTGGCCGAACAGCTCGCTTTCCACCACCGACTCAGCCAGGGCGCCGGCGTTGATCGCCACGAACGGCCCGGCGCGGCGGCTGGACAAATCGTGCAGGGCGCGCGCCACCACTTCCTTGCCGGCGCCAGTTTCACCGAGTATCAGCACGTCGCTATTGATCCCGGCCAGGGCGCCGATCTGCTCGCGCAGGCGCAGCATGGCTGGCGATTGGCCGACCAAGCGCGCTGACAGGGTGTGGCGATCGGCCAGGGCCATGCGCAGGCTACGGTTATCCAGCACCAGGCGGCGCAGGGCCAGGGCGCGGCGCACGCTGTCGAGCAGGTCGTCGCTGGCGAAGGGTTTCTCCAGAAAGTCATAGGCGCCCGCGCGCATGGCCTGCACGGCCAGCGGCACATCGCCGTGGCCGGTGATCAGCAGTACTGGCAGCTCCGGGTCCTGCTCCTGCAGCTGTTGCAACAGTTGCAGGCCGTCGATGCCGGGCATGCGGATATCGCTGACCACCACGCCCGGCCAGTCGCGCTCAATGCGCGCGGCAACGCCATGGGCATCCGCCAGGCTGCTGACCTTGAGCCCGGCCAGGTCGAGGGTCTGGCTCAGTGCCTGGCGCAGGTGGGGGTCGTCGTCGATCAGCAGCACCTGGGTGCGGGAGTCGATCATGCTCATACAACAAAGTCCTCTGGCGACTGGGTTTTGATGCCCTGATCCGCGGCGCGCAGGCGCAGGGTCAGCTGAGCGCCGCCGTCGGGGTGGTTGGCGAACAGCAGTTCGCCGCCGAGGGCGCGCATCAGGGTATCGCAAATGGCCAGGCCGAGGCCGAGGCCCTGAGCGCTGGTTTTGGTGGTGAAGAATGGCTCGCGAGCGCGTTGCAGCGCCTCCTGGCTAAAGCCGGGGCCATTGTCCCGCAGGTGTAGATCGACGCCCTCGGCGGTAAGTTCGGCACTCAGCCACAGGCGGCGTGGCTGCGGCACTTCGCTCAAGGCATCGAGGGCGTTGGCCAGCAGGTTGCCGAGCACCTGGCGCAGGCGGGTTTCCCCGGCCTGCACCCACAGGGTGGCGTTCGGCAGGTCGCGAATAAGCTCGACCTGCATGGCCTGGCGACGCTTGGCCAGCAAGGCCAGGGCATCGTCGATGGCTGGCTGCAGGGCCACGCTTTCCGGTGCATGACGGTCGCGGCGGGCGAAGGCGCGCAGGTGGGCGATGATCGAAGCCATGCGCTCGGTCAGCTGGCTGATCAGCTTGAGGTTGGCGCGAGCATCGTCGCCGCGCTGGTGGTCGAGTAGCACGCAGGCGTTGTCGGCGTAGCTGCGAATGGCCGCCAGCGGCTGGTTGAGTTCATGGCTGATACTCGCACTCATGGTGCCCAGGGCCGAGAGTTTGCTGGCCTGCACCAGTTCATCCTGCGCTTGCACCAGCTCCTGTTGCGCCTGCTCGCGCTCCAGCACTTCCTGTTTCAGCCGGCTATTCAGCCGTTCCAGGTCCAGGGTGCGCTCCAGCACGCGTTGTTCCAGCTGCTGACGGGCCTGGGTATTGAGGGCGATGCGTTCCAGGTAGTGGCGGCGGCGCTGCATCAGCAGGCCGAGCAGCAGCATCAGCAACAGCAACATGCCGCCGCCGGCCACCAGGGCAGTGCGTACGGGGCGGTCGAGCAGGCTGCGCGGGGCGAGAATGCTGACGGTCCAGCCGGTTTCCTTGAGTTCACGGTCCTGGCGAATCCAGTTCTGCGCATCCAGCTTGATCGGCGGTGGCGCCTGGGTTGGATAGGGCAGGTTGGCGGCGATTGCGGCGCGTTCGGCGGCGTCCAGCGGACGGCTGGCGGTAAAGCGCCACTGGCTGTTGGAGGTAAGGATCACCACGCCATTCGCATCGGTCACCAGCAGCTGTTCAGGGGTATTGCCCCACAGGGTTTCGGTGTGGTCGAGGTCGACCTTGACCACCAGTGCGCCGAGGTTACGCTCGCCATCGCGCACTGCGGCGGCAAAGTAGTAACCGCGCTTTCCCGAAGTGGTACCTAGGCCGAAGAAGCGCCCGGGACGGCCGGCGATGGCTTCGCGGAAATACGGGCGGAAGGCGAAATTACGGTCGACGAAGGAATCGGCCTGCTCCCAGTTGGAGGCCGCCAGGGTGTTGCCGTTGGGGTCCATCAGGTAGATCACATCAGCCCCGGTTTGCCCGCGCACCCGGTCGAGAAGGCGGTTGGCATTCTCCAGCAGCGGCTCTTCGGTGGGGTGCTGCAGGGCCAGGCGCAAGGCCGGCAGGTCGCCGAGAATCGGTGGCAGCACTTCATAACGGCGCAGGGTGCCGAGCAGGTTGGCGACGTAGAGGTCGAGGGTCTGGCGGTTCTGTTCGACCAGTACGCCGCTGTAGTAACGCTCGGCCAGCTGCTGCAGCGGCCACAGCAGTGGCGTCAGCAGCAGGGCAAGTACGGCCAGGCTGCGCCAGCGCGGGCGACGAGGGTGAGGCAGGGTGGTGGACATGCGCTTACTCGGGCAGTGCAATAGGTTGAGAGTGGCGGTTATGCAATAAGTGGGCAAGCTCGCCGATATGGGTCAATACTCAAATTGTTCGGCATCGCTTTGGCGTAATGGTGCCGCCCCGGTTGCGCCCTGCATGGACGGCTGCGCTTTAGTCCCTGGAGGTGTCCGATGTTGGCTCAATTAACGGTAAGGGCGAGACTGCTGCTGTTGGCGGTGGTGCCGCTGCTGGTGCTGATTGTGGTCATTGCTATGGCGTTGACCAACGCCAGCAAGCTCAACGACAGCTTTGACGAGTTGTATACCGACCGTATGCGGCCGATTAGCCAAGTCAAGGTGGTGTCCGATGCCTACGCGGTGGCGATGGTCGATGCGCTGCACAAATACCGCGCGGGGGTGTTTGACGAACCCGCGTTGCGCAAGGCGTTCAGCGAAGCGCGCAGTCGTGGCGACAAGGCCTGGGCCGAGTACATCGCTACTCGTCTGACCACAGATGAAAGCAACCGGGTCGAGCGCACCAAGCCACATCTGCTGCGGGTGCAGCAACTTGCCGATCAGTACCTGGGGCAAATCGACAATGGTCAGTTATTGGCAGCCGAGGCCGGCCCGTTCAACCGCACGCTGTATGACACCTTCGATCCGCTGGGCGGCGAACTGGAAGGCCTGATCAGCCTGCAGTTAAGCGAAGGCGAGCGGCTTAACGCAGAGACTACGGCGCAGTACCAGTCGATGCGTACCACCTTTCTGCTGATTGGCGCGGTGGCGCTGGTGCTGGTGCTGGTGGCGGCGCTGTTGATCAGCCTGTCGATCATTCGTCCGCTGGCCGGTTTGCGCAGCCTGATCAGCGAAGTGCAGCAGTCCTCCAACCTGACCCTGCGCGCCGATGCCAGCGGCCGTGATGAAGTGTCCGATACCGCGCGGGCCTTCAACACCATGCTTGAACATCAGCAGGCACTGATTCGCCACCTGGCCGATACCGCGACTCAGCTGGCGGCGGCGTCCGAGGAAATGAGCGCGATCAGTGCTCAGGTCAGTCAGGCCGCGACGGCCCAGGGCGACCAGACCAGCATGGTTGCTACCGCCGTGCACCAGATGAGCGTGGCGGTGCAGGAAGTGGCGCGCAATGCGCAGTCCACTGCCAGCAATGCGGCGGACGCGAATAAGGAAGCGCGCCAGGGCAGCGAGCTGGTGCAATCAAACCTCACATCGATTCAGGGCCTGTCAGCGTCGGTGGAAAAAGCCGGTGAGGTGATCGACACCCTGCACAGTCAGAGCGATGAAATCAGCAAGGTACTTGGGGTTATCCAGAGCATTGCCGAGCAGACCAATCTGCTGGCGCTTAACGCTGCCATCGAGGCGGCGCGCGCGGGTGAGGCGGGGCGCGGTTTTGCCGTGGTGGCCGATGAGGTGCGCAGCCTGGCCAGTAATACGCAGAAAGCCACCGAGTCGATCCGCAGCATGATCGATGCCCTGCAAGGCGGCGCCCGCAGTGCAGTAAGCGCCATGCAGCTATCGCGCGAGCAGGCGCAGAACAGCGTCAGCCATGCCCGTGAAGCGGGTGAGGTGCTCAATCATATTGCCCATGCCATCGAGGGTATCGCCGACGGCAATGTGCAGATTTCCGCCGCTACCGAGGAGCAGACGGCGGTGGCCAATGAGATCAGCCAGAACATCAGCAGCCTTAACGACAGCATTGGCGAAGTGGTCAACGGCGCTGAGCAGAGCTCGATTGCCAGCCGCGATCTGGCGCAACTGGCCACCGGTTTGCAGCAGCAGATTCAGCGCTTTAGGGCTTAGCGATGAGCTAGGCACTGCTCCAGCGCGGCTTGCCAATCCGGCAGCTGGACGTGCCAGTCCTGCTGCAGGCGGCTGCAATCCAGGCGCGAATTAAGCGGCCGCTGCGCGGGGGTTGGATAGGCGCTGCTGGGAATTGGCTGCAGCGTCGCCACGCTTTTGCCCTGGCTACGCAAGTGCGCGGCAATCGCGCTGGCGAAACCGAACCAGCTGGTTTCACCCTGCGCAGTCAGGTGATACACGCCCCACGGGCCGGCTTGGCCGGTGCGCCACTGCTCGACCAGTTGCGCCGTGGTCTGCGCAATAGTGCCGGCCCAGGTCGGCGCGCCGATCTGGTCGGCCACCACGGAAAGGCTTTCGCGCTCCTGCAGCAGGTGCTGCATGGTCAGCAGAAAGTTTTTGCCGTGCTGCGAATAGACCCAGCTGGTACGCAGAATCAGGTGCATACCGCCCACGGCCTGAATCGCCTGCTCGCCCGCCAGTTTGCTGCGCCCGTATACGCTCAGCGGACTGGTGGCGTCGCTTTCGCGGTAAGGCTCGGCGTGGTTGCCATCGAATACATAGTCGGTGGAGTAATGGATCAGCGGAACACCCAGCTCAGCGGCTGCTTCGGCCAGGATGCCCGGCGCCGTGGCATTGATCGCGAAGGCCAGCTCCGGCTCGCTCTCGGCCTGATCTACAGCCGTGTGCGCCGCGGCATTGATGATCAGCTCTGGGCGCAGACGCTGAACCTGTTGGCGAATCAGCTGGGGCTGAGCCAGATCCAGCTGGTCGCGGCCCAGTACTGTCAGCTCGGCTTGCCCGTTGAGGCTGCGCTGTAATTCCTGACTGACCTGACCGTGCTGGCCGAGCAGGAGAATCTTCATGGAAAAACCTGGGCATTGACAAAGCTGAGCCCTGCCTGATCCTTGGCCGACAGCTGCGGCGCGTTTTCCAGTGGCCAGTCGATGGCCAGCGTCGGGTCATCCCAACGGATGCAGCGCTCATGTTCGGGGGCGTAGTAGTCAGTCGTCTTATAGAGGAACTCGGCGAACTCGCTGAGCACCACAAAGCCATGGGCAAAGCCTTCCGGCACCCACAGTTGCCGTCTGTTCTCGGCGGACAGGTACACGCCGACCCAGCGGCCAAAGGTAGGCGAACTGCGACGTAGATCCACGGTCACGTCATAGACTTCGCCAGCGGTGACGCGCACCAGTTTGCCCTGCGCCTGCTGCACCTGGTAATGCAGGCCGCGCAACACGCCGCGTTGCGAGCGCGAATGGTTGTCCTGAACGAATTCGCGCTGCAGACCGGTGGCCTCGACGAAGCTGCGGGCGTTGAAGCTCTCGAAGAAAAAACCGCGCTGATCGCCGAACACCTTGGGTTCGAGAATGATCACGCCAGGTAGGTCGGTGCTGACAGCCTGCATGCTTACTCCTCGGCCAGCTTGAACAGATACTGGCCGTAGCCGGTTTTGCCAAAGGCTTTGGCCTGCGTCAGCAGTTGCTGGCGATCAATCCAGCCCTGCTGGTAGGCGATCTCTTCCAGGCAGGCGACTTTCAGGCCCTGTCGGTGTTCGATGGTCTGCACGTATTGCGATGCATCCAGCAGGCTGTCGTGGGTGCCGGTGTCGAGCCAGGCAAAGCCACGGCCGAAACGCTCTACACGCAGATCGCCGCGTTGCAGGTAGGCATTGTTGACGTCGGTGATTTCCAGCTCGCCGCGCGCTGAAGGTTTGACTGCCTTGGCGATCTCGACCACGTCGTTGTCGTAGAAATACAGGCCTGTCACCGCGTAGCTGGATTTCGGTACTGTAGGCTTTTCCTCGATGGAGATGGCTTTGCCTTGGGCGTCGAACTCGACCACGCCGAAACGTTGCGGATCATTGACCCAGTAACCGAAAACGGTAGCGCCCGAGGGTTCGGCAGCTGCGCGTAGAAGTTTCTCTGTGAAGTGTTGGCCGTGGAAGATATTGTCGCCAAGGATCAGGCACACCGAGTCCGTGCTGATAAAGTCTTCGCCCAACAGAAATGCCTGGGCCAGGCCGTCGGGTGAGGGTTGTTCGATGTATTTGAAACGCACACCAAACTGGCTGCCATCACCGAGCATCTTGCGAAAGTTCGGCAAGTCCTGTGGGGTGGAGATAATAAGAATCTCACGCACACCAGCGAGCATCAGCACCGAGATCGGGTAGTAGATCATCGGTTTGTCATAGATCGGCAGCAGTTGCTTGGACACGCCCAGGGTGATGGGGTGCAGGCGACTGCCGGAGCCGCCTGCGAGAATGATGCCTTTCATCGTGCTGCTCCTTAAAGTGCGCCGAGGCGTTCGCGCTGGTAGCTGCCATCTTGTACGCGGCGGCACCAGTCTAGGTTGTCCAGATACCAGAGCACCGTCTTGCGCAGGCCGCTGGCGAAGGTTTCTGCGGGTTTCCAGCCCAGCTCGCGTTCGATCTTGCTGGCATCGATGGCGTAGCGCAGGTCATGACCAGGTCGGTCGCTGACGAAGCTGATCTGCTCTTTATACGAGCCGCTCTGGCGTGGTGCCAGTTCATCCAGTAGCGCGCAGATACTTTCCACCACATGCAGGTTCTTCTGCTCGTTATGCCCGCCGATATTGTAGGTCTCGCCGACCTTGCCTTCGCTCACAACCTTTAACAGCGCGCGGGCATGGTCTTCCACATAAAGCCAGTCACGCACCTGTTGACCGTTGCCATATACCGGTAGCGGCTTGCCATCCAGAGCGTTGAGGATCACCAGCGGAATCAGCTTTTCCGGGAAGTGGTAGGGGCCGTAATTGTTCGAGCAGTTGGTGATCAGCACCGGCAGGCCATAGGTGCGCTGCCAGGCACGCACCAGATGGTCCGACGCGGCCTTGCTTGCCGAGTAGGGCGAGCTGGGCGCGTAGGGTGTGGTCTCGGTGAATAGATCGTCCACGCCATGCAGGTCGCCATACACCTCGTCGGTGGAAATATGGTGAAAGCGAAACGCTGCTTTACGCGCGGGGTCCAGCTGCAACCAGTAGCTGCGAGTGGCCTCAAGCAGCGCATAGGTGCCGACGATATTGGTCTGGATAAACGCCGCTGGGCCGTCGATGGAGCGATCGACATGCGACTCAGCTGCCAGGTGCATGATCGCATCCGGCTGAAACTCGCCCAGCGCCTTACCGACAGTAACGCTGTCAGCAATGTCGGCTTGCAGAAAGCGATAGTGCGGATGATTCGCCACACTGGCCAGCGACTCGAGATTGCCGGCATAGGTCAGCTTGTCGAGGTTGAGCACCTGGTGCTCGGTGTTATTCAGCAGATGACGAATCAGTGCCGAACCGATAAAGCCGGCGCCGCCGGTGATAAGGATTTGCACAGGCCTACACCTTCCTTTGCTCATATGCTCGGTGAACATTGCGGGCAGTGTTACAAGCCGCGTAGGAGGGGGCAAGTGCAGTATTTCTTTATACAAAAAAGCCCCGCATCGCTGCGGGGCTTTCTTTATATGGTGCCGGCACCAGGAGTCGAACCCGGGACCTACTGATTACAAGTCGTAGCCTAATGCACCGAGGCCCGTCCAGTCTAGCCCCTACAAGACCAGGGTACAACAGCCTAAGCCACTGAATATACTGGGATTCGGCCGATTTCGAGCCGGCGAGTCCCAAGAAGCACTGTACCTCTACTGTACCTTTTGAGGGCTAGGCTAGAGCAGAGTCCTCTAGTTCCTTGATGAGGTGAGTTATCGTTCTGCGCGATGCAGCTTCGCTGAGGGCGTAGCAAGATCAAATGGGCGGACCTATACTCATGGGCATGAAAAAGCTCACACTCGAACTCGACGGAACCGACCCAAGCAAGCTCTCGATGGCTCGCATGACGGACTATCTGCGCGAGCTAGTTGAGCTTTTTGGTTCGCATGACAACGTCCACTTTGACTCTGTGACAGAGGGTTGTGTCTGCCTGAATACATGGGTGGAGGACGATAAATACCCTCACGTTTTGAATCGTGTGCGTGAAGCTTCTCAGGGCATGGGCCCCAGGCGAGCAAGAAAAGCTTACATGCAGCTATCCGCGTTGATGGAGCAAGACCGCGTTGACGGCGTCCTGCAAACTCCAGATGTGAACATTTTGCAGTTCCCAAAAGCTAAGGCCGCTGATCCTGCGATGGTTGTCATCAAGCAAGGCAGTGTCCAAGGTCGCCTCTATATTGTCGGTGGAAAAGACGAAACGGTCCCTGTTCGGCTTGAAGGCGCAGGTGGCGAAACCCTGCTTTGCGAAGCCAATACGGTGCTAGCCGAAGAGTTAGGGAAGCTGCTCTTCAAGCATATCCGCGTTCATGGCAAGGGCGAATGGGAAAGCCGCCCACATGGCGGTTGGCGACTGCGAAAGATGATCATCCAGTCCTACGAGAGGCTCGAAAAAGTCTCCCTGCGTAGTGCTGTAGGTAAGCTCAAAGCCGTTGGTGGTATGAGCTGGAACGAGATGGATGACCCTCATGGAACGATCCATAACCTAAGGGGATGAGGTGCGCATAGTTCTAGACACCAACGTGCTCGTGCAGGCATTGAGAAATGCAAAGGACGACGTTGTCTTGGTTGATCCCGCCACCGGAAATAAAGTTGATAGGGCTGAGGCTAGGGCTGAGGCTCTAATCGAGCTAATCGATGGGAAAGGCGGGACGGTTCTTATTCCAACTCCTGCCTTGGCTGAGTATCTCGTGGGCGTTGAACGATCCCACTATCAGCAGCATCTTGATGTTATCAACGGCGTGTCATGCTTTGAGGTTGTGGCCTTTGACCAAATCGCAGCTGTCGAGTGCGCTCGCATGGTTGATGACAGCGAGTTGAAGGTTCTGGACCCAGAGGCTACCAAAGCAAAGCTGCGTTTTGATCGTCAGATAATCGCTATTGCCCTTGCAAACAATGCCGATGAGATTTGGACACATGATGCGGGCCTTTACTCCAAGGCTCAGCGTTGCGGGCTGGTTGTTAAATCGCTTGCTGATATCGAGCCTAGCCCGGAGCAGCTTGAGGCGGACCTACGACATTAAGCCTAATGCATAAACAATCGGGGGCAGGCCCCCACTAGTTATTCAATCGCGACTCTGCAAGTTCTCATCGGTCGGTTGAGGCGAAGATCCCCAGCGAGCGGGCTTCCGAGGCAGTTTTTCCAGTTCGCTGTTCCACTGATCTTTCATCGGGTGTTGATCGATTATGGTCCCGATACTCTTCCCGCAGTGCTTGCAGACAACAGCTTGAAGTTGGATTTTCTCGGCGCAGTGGGGGCACGTCTTTAGAGTATGTGCCGGCTGGGTGGGTACGCGCCTCGGCGTCGCGGACATGGCTGCTGCAAACAGCAGAGCCAGGGGGCCGAATAAGCATCCCAAGAGAAACCATCCGATAGCGCTGCGCCCTTTGGCCAGGGCGATAACTGCGCATATCACCCCCATAAGCAGCCAGAAAACTACAAAACCCATAGCGGATATCCTTATTCCGGTTTTTTGAGTGGTTGCCACGATTTCGGAAGGCCAGTGCCCAGGCCGCAGTTCAGGCACTCCAAGCCTTTCTCGTCGACTGCCCGCACGAAGGCATAGGTTTTGCCCTTTGTGTTGGTGAGCAAGAGCTTCTCGGCCTTACTCTCGGCGCTCCAGACCTCTGCGCGCATGACGCGGTCCGTGATCATATCCACCTGTGCAACCGTGGCTTCGCTTCCTGCGATCTGTATCACAACTAGCGGCCCCATGAATCCGCTGACGGCTGAATAGCTACCGTCATAGTCATTTCCACAGCCGGCCAGGACGGCCATAGCTGCAACAAGGGTGCAGGTCCTCAGGTGTTTTGCGGGCATATCTCTACTCCATGTCGGTTACTACTTGGCGCATCCTCGCGCTAAATCGCCGTGGCAGAAGCCATGTCAGGTGAATTTTCAATCCGCTAGCTGGACTTCGAATGCGCCCAGGCCGAGCTCTTCAATCAGAGCGGCGAGCTTATCGAGGCTTTTGAATGTGCGGTTACCACCGCGTTGTTTCTGGAGGGCGTGTAGCTCGCCTCCGAGCTGGACCTGCAGCATCCAGCCATCATCGATCTTCTTGACCAATGTACGCTCGACAATACTGTAAGCCACGTACTGGCGCAGATAGGCCTCTTGTACTGGCATGAGCCACCTTTTTCACGGTGCTGAAAAAGCGGAGGGAGGAGCCCCGCAGGTCCTCCTCCCCCTCACTAACAGCATGAGCCTCTACATACTCTGTTGCGCTGTTGTGGCCAGTATATTGTTGCTGTACATATCGTCAATAGGTGATTATTGATAAATCAAAAATAATCTAATGATTTATCTCTAGCGCTACTCCGAGCTCGCTGGCCAGTCGCTTTCGTTCGAGCAACTTATCTGCGATGGCTTGCGACCAGCAGCTTTCTTTAAGTTCCATCCGGGCCTGTGCTTCGGTTTCGCCCAGGATCTGCAGCAGAACCACGCGGGTCAGCTGCTCATCTGTCATAAGCGCGATAGCGCGGAGGCGGTACCGCTCTGCAATGTCTGCAGGCAGTAGAGGGCTGCAGGCCATTAGGTTTATCTCCAGCCCCTGCAAGCCCGTATTCAGAGTTGATCTCCAAACGGAGTTAGCCAGTGCCTCCGTTGCCGTTTCTGCGTTTTCGCCAAGGGTCGCAAACAAGGCGGCCCCAGCTGCTGCATCACCGGTGAGCAAGGCGACGAGGCGCAGGGGATCTCTTGCTTTTCCGAGACTCATTAATTTCCTCCAGACGCTAATGCGGAAAGTAACAGGGCTGCCGAAAGGCCCATTAAAATGCTGGTGAACTGTTGTACCTGGTTGGCCTGGCTGCGCTTGTGAAGAGCAGCTATTGCACTAGCTGTGGCCATCAACAGGAGTGCCAGGTAGATCATGTGTGCCGGGAGTGCCGTCAGCCAAGAGAGTGCGCTGGCTACCGGAATTGAGAGCAGCACCGATACGAACCAGTTGCGACGGATCTTCGAGGCAGTCATCAGGCTTTCCCTGCATAGGGCACGGTTACGGCCGGCAGCGCGGCTAGGGCGTGCTCATAGCGTTCTTCGTGGATCTCCTCCTGGCGAGCATCGATGCCACATCGCTTATTCAGCTCGCTGACGATCAGGAACCAACTCGTAGCATCTAGATTCGGAGATCTGATTGGCCGTATTTCAACGGGAGTGCCTTCCATCTCAACCAGGTCATGGGCAATTGCACTCAGCTGCGGTAGCTGGTGATAGGGGTCGCCCCTGAGTAGCCAGCACAGACCTTTGTGCAGGGTCGCTTGATCCAGGATGTAGCGGACGTCGATGGGGGTATCCCAGTGTGTTGCGAAATCGGCTGTTAGCCAGGCAGGGAAGCTGAGCATTGTGGACTCCAGGATGTGTTCGAGCCGCATGTGTACTTCGTTGCTATGTGTGCCAGAAGCCATTTTCCATTCCCGGGCTGGGGCACTGAATATTGATGCCGCGGTCATGTCGGGTCTTCCTCTGATGGTCGGTTCTTCTGGCTTCGAGGTATGCGCCCTGTGGCGAATCGATCACTGTTGCTGGCTGGTTGGCTTAGCTGGGGAGGGCGGGCGAGCCCGGGGTTGGGCTTCCAGTTGCGGGTTCTTGCAGATGAGTAGGCATCCTGCATGACGGTTGACCTGCCTGAGTGCCGCTCTGTTTGATTTGCGCCACCGCCACCGCCACCGCCATTGTTGGTGCTCGGCCTAGGGCGCTTACCTTTACTTGCGTCAGACCCAAGTCCTATTGAGGACAGAGATCTAGTGAGTAGATTGAGAGACGCATTGACCGCCTCTGGGCCAGAAACCGCAGCGCTTCTTGCTGTTCTAGCTAAGGCCCCAATGGAGACGCGAGTCATTGAGGCGGCTACCCAGGTGCCAGCAGCCAGAAGTACGCCGAAGACCATCTGCAGAGCGCCATAAAGTAAATCGAGGTCAGATCCACCACCTTGCCAACCTGCCGATAGTGCTGCTTGCGCCAGCGCAACCGAGCTCATCGCTACGGAAGCGGAAACCGCAAGTAGGTGAGCGAAGATGATGCACAGCACAGGGAAGAACAGCCTGCCAATCCACTGGGCGAGGCTCTCTACCCCCATTATTGGAGACATGGCTAGTGCAATGGGGCTAGTAAGAAAGACCAGCCAGAAAAAGCCTGCTTGGGCGGCAACATATACAGGTAGAAGAGTCTGAAGCTCTAACCAGCCCAGGTATGACTTGAGCATCTGCCAACTGGCGACGGTGCCTGCAAAAAGGGTATTCCAATGGCCGGGCTGCTGTTCTGGCCCTCCGGCAAAAACGGCTTGCTGGATCTTCATCCAGGAGCGACCAGCTGCAATGGCTCCCGTATCGGTATCTGTGTTCTGTCCGTTAGAGGCTCGTTTGTCTCCTATCTCGGTGAGGGCGCGGTATGCCTGTTCAGCTGCAAACTGAGCAACCTTGTAGGCCTCAACGCATGACGTGGGTTTGTATCCGGTCCCTGCTTCTTTTCCTCCTTCAGGAGCCCAGACCATTGCGTGAGCTATCAAGCTTTCACGAATGTCTTCTGGTGCTTCTGACAGGCTGAGATAGCCGAGGCTGGCATTGGACTGGCCGGAGGCTAGCGCAGCCCAATGCTCCTGTGTGGGCAGGGTGTATGGCTGGGAGCCAGAGGGTACAAATGCCTGGTTGCTCTTCTCTAGCGCCGCTAAGCCATCTGCACGCCGTGTTCTGACCGCATCTGCATCTCGGACACTGTTGATCGTGTCCACGCCGCCTGTATTGTTGGAAAAAGGGTTGAGGGCGTCTGCTATATCAGCGAACCCACTACCGACAATTTTAATTTGGGCCCATCTGCTGACTTGGTCGTCAGGTATACCCAGCCCCGAGCCGCCAAGGAGGCCGATTGCGTGATAAGCCTGCACCTGTGTACTGCTCGCGGAGGCTGCATACAGTGTTCTAGGAGGGGAACACTGCTCGTTGTAGTCACGGATCAGCCTGCCTAGATCGCTATTGGCGTACTGGGCTGCAGTGCGTTGAACACTGTGGTCGACCACGGCAGCTGTTGGAATGAACTGCCCATCAACATTCATCGTCGCCATAGTTTTACTGATGGCGCTATTGAGTGTCTGGTTGAAACTCATGATCAGGTTGTAACTGATGCGCTGTGCGTGCGTAGTCTGGACAGTAGCGCCGCTGGTCAGTGTAAGCGTGGTGGGCTGAAGCCCGTAGGTGATCACCAGGAAAATCAGCACACCGCTAAACAGTGCGCGGAATGGGCCATCGAATGGAAGGCGAAACATGATTATGGTCAAGGCTAGGTAGCCAACAGCGATTAGCCACCCACTGATCTCAGCGCCAATCATCGTCACGAATGGCTCTGTAGCCAGAATTAGGAAGTCGACTACCCCATCGAACAATCCGAATAGCCACGATAGGCCTGCTAACGATTTGCTATCCATTACGAGTCCCCCCCTTGGCCGGGTGCGTTGCATCAGGTGTGGGCGTGAGCCGATAGAAGAGAAGGGCGCTCAGCACCAGGCCCGGCGTATGGACGAAGGGGCCCAGCCAGGGAAAGAGCGAGGGGCCGTTGATAGCTATCGAGGTGCCGACGATATAGCTTGCAGCGAGCAGCACCAGGCGAAGCGGCGAGATGTCGTTACCGAATACCTTCATACCTGATGCTCCTGATCGGTTTCCTTTTTCCTTTCTTCAATACGGCGCTGTTTCTTGGTTTTCTTGCGTTTTCTCGGCGCGCTGCCGCCTTCGAGACGATTAAGCATGTTTATTAAACTGCGTATGCCCATGACATTTATCCTTGTGTTATCAGGCGTTAGGGGAGCCGAGATAGGTGTTAGTTATTGCGATCCGCTCATGGCCGAGCTCGTGCGAGATAAGCAGCCTGGCTTCACGATCACTAAGAGGGGGCGTTACTGCTGCTTCCGCGCTGGGAATGGCGACCTTTCCGAGCCAGCCGGACTCAGCTCCTGCGAGTAGCTGGCCGCTGATTGAGGCTTTTACGGCGGGAGCCTGCTTGCCAGTCAGCTCTAGATAACGGCGCTGCGCGTACATGTGCCGAAGCCCGTGCATTTTGCTGAGGCCGGCTGCAGCTATCTGGTGTTCGTACCGTTTGAGCTGTTGTTTGTAGCTGAGGTCAGATGGGATGAGGCTCCCCATGCGGGTGTGCGCATGTACCTCGGCGAGCAGCTCTTCCTGGGCTCGTGTACGAATCGGGATCTCGCGGGCTTTGCCGCCCTTGGTCCAGCTACCCTTGAGCTCGAGGTGGCCGCCTTTGTCGGCCTGCGCTGCAATGAACTTGATCGACTCCTCTCGACGCAGGCCGAACTCGGCTTGCAAGCGCAGGCTGAGTCGAATGTTCGCGTCAGTGATCGCATCGAGGTTTTCTCTCGGAAGCTCGCGGGCGCGGCTCTCTTTGGCGACATATGAGCGGCGAGCGATACCCAGGTCGTCGTTACTAATCCGAGCAACGCCGGCACGGCCGGCCTTTTCGCATGACCAACGCAGATGGGCCATACGGTTTTTGATGGTTGCAGCAGATACGCCTGAAGTTTGCCAATGCTGCACCAGGGCTCGCATGTGACGTTGGCCTAGCGTGTTGGCCCGAAGGTTCCGGTAGCCCAGCTCTCGCAGTTGGCGGGCGCTGAGGCTCAAAGTTGCCGAGCGAGCTGCCTGCGTTGCATACGAGCCATCACGGTTGTGTTTCTGTTGCTGGACGAAATCCCAGCCGAGCTTGTCCATAGTCACGATCCAATAGCTGATGAACGAGGTTCGAAACGCCAATCTCGAGGTAAGTGTTTGTTCCTGTCCCGGTCGCAGTGCGGCGGGAGCTGAGCTTTCACTCAGGAGCGGAACGGCGTTTCACACAGACGGCCAAACGTGGCTCGCAACGACCAGCCCGGCAGCGGGCGGTGATTACGACGACAGGCGCTCAATCAAATCGATTGGCTGCACCGTCGGTGTCTGCGGGCATGCGAGGCATGCCATTTCTCGTCGAGCGTGGATCGACAAACTCAATCCGATCTCGAGGATCGGAAGGGAACCCGAACGCCACGCAGCGTCGGGAGGGTTTGCTCATTGAGCCAGCCCTAGTTCGTGTTGAGTCCCATCTCAAACACAAGCCGTTTACGCGGGGCACGACTCAGTTTTTTAGGTCCGGAGCTGGACCTTGTGCTCATTGTGAAAACCCCGACAGACGCTGAGCGAGCGGCTATCGGAGGGCGGTGTAGCGAACGTGTCGGTTGCCAAATCGACTCGCTTTTGCCGCTCTGTATACGCGCAATAGCCACGTAAGCAGGGCGGGCTGACGATGCTGCAAGAATGCTTGCCACGCATCGCCCCTTCGCCAGCCGATCAAAAAGCCTGAACAGAAATAGCTGACAGGTTTGTTGATCGTACGGCTGGCGAATGAGGGTTCATCACCTAGCTGTCACTGCAAAATATCTGAATCCACGATCACTGCAACTCAAAATCGCGCAGGAAATTCGCAGGGCCTGAAAGCCCCGAAAGTGCTGCTCTTTCGTTCTCCCAAGGCGCTTTTTTGCGGCCCGCGTAGCGGGCCGTTGGGGGCCGCTACGCGGCCCTACGCTGTGCGTCACTACCCAAAGGTAGTGACGCACAGCGTTATCGCAACCTGCTCGTTTGCCTCATACCTCACACCTAGTGGCTGTTGGATTGTCTATGCCCAGGCGGTTCGGAGATAAGGACTTAAAAGTCTCTGAGATAAAGAGCTTGCTTGAAATATTCATTTTAAATCAGTGTGTTGTGGCAATTTTTGTTTTTGATGTACGGCCAATTGTTTTCGATGTACGTCGCCGATGTACGGAGAGTTGTCGTCGATGTACGGTGGCTGTCTTTGATGTACGGTGGTTGTTTTCGATGTACGGTTGAGCGCTATTTACGGGGGCGCATTAGTAAAAGGGGACCCTCAACGCCATCGACCTGGCGCAGTTCAAATTCCGGAATCAAATTTTCTTCGATCAGCCTGCGCAATCGAGACGAGAACTGGCGAAAGTTTTCGGTGCTAGAGCTGCGGCGATAGAGCGTTTCGAATCGGTACCGCCCCTCCTGTTTCGCAGCAAATTTGGCCACCCGGTAGATATAGCGCCCCAGTGATGAAGGAATTGAAAAATAGGCGTCCGGGATACTGAGGACGTTTGGAGTTCGAGAACTCACAACCTCGCTGTAGAGCCATGTCGGTAGCGTTATCTCAACCAAGGTTACTCGGGCACCTGTTTGTAAAACCTTAAATCCCGTGATTAGACCCTCTACAGAGGTTTCCACTAAATTCTTTGCGCTTTGGCGTCGGATCTGGACCGTCGTTGTAAGCAGTCGTTCTAGTCGCGGAAACAGCCTGTCGTACTGGTTCCGTCCATCTCCATTGAGTAGCTCTGAACGGGGTATAACAACTGTTCGACCAGGCATTTGTGTGCGGTCACGCGCCGATTGGTCGACTAGTCGCACTAGATGACCGGTTGCGATCATCACGATGTCGTAGTCCCATGCGGTGGCCATACCTGCATCGCCAGATCGAACTCTGACAAAAGAGCCGTCATCCAGCGAATAGCTAAGCTCCGCGTTCGGGCGTGGAGTTTTCGATAGCTGAAATACGGCTACATCCATTACGACGCGAGCATCACGAGCTGAGACCCCCTTTAGGATCGGTGTTTCCCGAGGCTGCGACTCCTGGAGTTTTTGCCGCTCAATTCCTCGCTGCAACGCCTCGCGACTGGCAGGGCTGAGGTGATCCTCGATCAACTGGTCTTCTCCCCAGCCAGCAGAGCAGCAACATCAGCAGCTGGAAAGTAGATTGACCGACCGAACCGAATCTTGATTGAGTTGAGAGCCGTAGCCAGCTGGCAGCCGGACGGGTGATAGAGGGTGTGATCCAAGGCTTTCTCGCTACGGTGTAGCAGCTCTGCGAGTTGCTTGCGTGTAATCAGCAGGCCATAGCGTTCGATCAATTGCTGTTCGAGATGTGCGGTTTCAATACTCATGCTTGCATCCGTTTTGTGGGTGGATGCTTGAATAGTGGAAACCGACTACCCCAAATCCGGGGTTTTGGGTTCTACAGACCGTTTTAGTACTGTCAGAGTCCAACTCGGGAAGGTAAGGCCCGGGTGAGCCCGGCTCAAAAAGATTCCGCATGCAGAATCTTTTTGAGGGGCGTTAAGGCCCATTAGGCCCTTTTCTTTTTCTGAATCAGATCAAGTTGGTCAACCAGATCCTCAGCCCTGAGATGCGTATATCGCCTGAGCATCTGCATCGACTTATGGCCGCTGATAGCCGAGACCTGCTGGTCGGATAGGCCCCCTTCAACCAGTCGGCTGACTGCCTCATGGCGCAGATCGTGGAAGCGCAGATCGGGCATGCCGAGTTTCTTCTTCAGCAGCCCCCAGGTTTTGGTGAAAGCATAGGGGCGGCGTTTTTTATCCTTGCCAGGTTCGCCAAAGAACACCAGGTTGCAGTCCTTGGGTCGAGCGGGGTTGGCTAGAGCTGCCTTGAAAGCTTCGGTGGCCGCCTTCGTGAGTGGGACCGTTCGCGCACTATCATTTTTGGTATCTGCAAGACGCACTACGAGCCGTTCCAGGTCGACCTGCTGGCAGCGTAGGCCGGTGATCTCTGACGAGCGCATGCTCGTTTCGAGGGCGATGCACACGATCCAGCCAAGCATTGGGTTGCTGTGTGCGTTTACCGCTGCCACCAGGCGGGACTCCTCGTCAGCAGAGAGGCGGCGATCACGGCCTTGGCCGGGGCTGGGCTTACGAATATTGAGAACTGGGTTCGCTGGAAGCCCAATTCGCCATTCTTGGATGGCCACCGTAAAGAGGTGGCTCAGAAGTGCTAGCTCAAGCCGGACTGTATTGGGACTGACTAGGGTTTTGCGCCGGCTGCGCTCAGCCAGCCGAGAGTCTCGATAGTCGGCAAGGATGTCTGCAGACAGAGCTGCCAGCGAGTATTTGCCAAGGCGTGGTATCAGCACCTTCGCGCTACCTGCTTCAGATTTGGCAGTCTTAGGGGCTTTGGTGGGGGAGACTTCCACGAGATAACGATTGAGTGCTTTCTCGAGCGTCATGCGCTCCGAGCTTCTGCGCTCGATATAGACGCCGCGCACCATTTCATCTTCGGTGCGACGTGCCCAGTCTTGGGCGTCACGCTTAATACGGAAGGTTTTGCAGGCTGTAGGCCAGCCAGTCATGCGGATGACTGCTTTGTACTTGCCAGAGTCAGTATCGACGATGATTGCCATATGTTCTCCGAGGTATGCTCGGTACGGACTGTACCGAAACTGTACCTCGGGAACATCTGATTACGGGGTTAGGAAATTCCGAAGCCCGTAAAGGCTTGATGTAGATGGTGCCGGCACCAGGAATCGAACCCGGGACCTACTGATTACAAGTCAGTTGCTCTACCAGCTGAGCTATACCGGCATTTGAGGGTCGCCATTATATCCATTCGTTTCGCTGAGTAAAGCCGTCTGAGCGTAGTTCTGTGCAGGCATTGTTATCAGCAGCAAAAGTCTTATGCACATATGCAGGGCATCTGGGACGAGCGTGCGCAGACTTTGTGCGCTGGTTCGCTATATTGCCTAAGTGCATGTTTTTGCAAGACATATTTCGAGATTAAAAAGTGCGCAGTTTGGCGATATGCAGCTGGGACGGGCGTTTGCGCGGTTTGCTCAGATTCTGTCAACAGAGTTATCCACAGATGCTGTGGGCAACTTCAGGGGCGTTCGGCCAGCAGCAGCAGGTTTCGCGGGCTCTGTTGATGGCTACAGAAGGTGCCAAGGCGCACGTTGTAGCCTTGCTCTTGCAGGAACAGGGCGCGGTCGAGCAGTAGCCAGAGTTCCAGTGGGCGACGGAACAGGTTGCGCAGCAGTTCCAAATTGCGCACTTCGGCCAGGCGTTGCCAGCCTTGTCGTTCCAGTTGTTGCCAATTTTGTGCTGCGGGTATGGGCAGTTGTTTGAGTGCGGCGAGGTCTTTGCAGTATTCGGCAAACGGCTTGTCGAGCCAGGCTGGTGGCAGGGATGGGGTGGGCAGGTATTCATCGATGCCGCGCAGCTGGCGCTGCAGTAGATCGAAGGCCAGACGGCGGGCCATGGATTGATCGCGCTGGCGGCGTACTCGGGCGCCGGCTGTGACGGTTTCGCTTAGGGGCAGGCCGAGATCGTCGATGGACAATTGCAGTGCTGAAGCCTGGGCGCTTGCCGACAGCGGCTGATAGCGCTGTGTGCTGATGCGGTTGTAGCAGCAGGGCGCCACGGCCAGTTGTTGGCAGCCGGCCTGGCTGGCCAGTTGCAGCAGGCGCGTATGCAGTTCGCCGCAGGCGTGCAGGGCAACCGGGGTGTGCTGCGCTTGCAGCTGTATCACGGCGTCCTTTGCCATTACATCCTGCTCAATATGCTGCGCGGTGATGCCGAGCTTATGACTAAGTTGCTGGCCGCTGCTGACCAGCTGCGGGTTGTATTCCAGGCAAGTCAGGCTGCCGCCGCCGTGTGCAAGCATCCGCCCGAGGTGGCCTTTGCCGGCGCACCAGTCCAGCCAGTGTTGCGGTGTTTGGCTAAAGCTCAGGCTACGGGCGAAGGCGTCGATCTGCTGCCATTTGCGACCCGGCACATCGCTGCTAAAGCGCGCAGGCAATACCGTCGCGGGTGACTGCGGCAGTTCACCAATCTGGCTTAGGTCATGAGCCTGAGCGGCCAGTTGTGGAAAGGGCGCGGGTGCTTGCAGCAGGTGCGGCTGGTTATGCGCGGCTTCGGCATGCTCCAGGCTTTGCGCCCTGAGCCAGGCGGCCAGTTGCGGATGGTCGGCTTCCCAAGGCAATGCCGGGTAATGCACAAAGGGCCGTGGTCGCCACAGTGCCTGGTGTTCGATAAGAAAACTGTCGAGCGCCTGAAAGCGCTGCAACAGGGCAGCGTCTTGCAGGATCTGGGCGGGAGTGGTGGTTGGCATGATGAGAGTGCCTGAGGGTACGAGCCCTCAGGCAATCAGCGGCCCTGGCAGGCGTCGACGCGCAGCCAGCGCTCCAGCAGCTTGAAGCCGCGCACTAGGAGGAAGGCGATCAGCAGGTAGAACATCCCGGCGGCAAAGAAGATCTCCACCGGCAGATAGGTGCGGGCGATGATGGTGCGCGCCATGCCGGTCAGCTCCAGCAGGGTCACGGTGCTGGCCAGGGCGCTGGCCTTGAGCATCAGAATCACTTCGTTGCTGTAGGCCGGCAAGCCGATACGCGCGGCGCGTGGCAGGACGATATAGAACATGGTCTTGGCCCGCGACATACCCAGCGCACGGGCTGCTTCGATCTCGCCTGGTGGCACGGCCTGAATCGCACCACGCAGAATCTCGGCGATATAAGCGGCGGTGTGCATGGTCATGGTCAGCACCGCGCACCAGTAAGGCGAGCGCAAATAGGGCCAGAGCGGACCTTCGCGCACCGCATCGAACTGCGCCAGGCCGTAGTAGACCAGGAACAGCTGCACCAGCAGCGGCGTGCCACGGAAGAAGAAGATGTAGCCGTAGGGCAGGGCGCGCACATACCAGTGCCGCGAGGCGCGGGCGATGCCCATCGGCAGGGCGAGAATCAACCCGGCGAGAACCGCGATGGCCACCAGCTCCAGGGTCAGCAGCGCACCTTCAGACAGGCGCGGCAGCCATTTGATGATCACGTCCCAGTTGAGAGCAGTTAGGCCGCCCCACAGCGCATAGGCAATCAGCGCAACGGCAACTGACCAGGCAGCTATTTCAGAGATTTTTCTCATGACGCGCTCCTGACAAAACCACGGCTGGAGCGTTTTTCAAGGAAGTGCATACCGATCATCGCGACGACGGTCAGGCCCAGGTAGATAAAGGCCGCCACCAGATAAAAGGTGAAAGGCTCTTTGCTGGACGTCACGGCGATTTGCGAGCGGCGCATGATTTCTTCCAGGCCGATCACCGACACCAGCGCGGTGTCCTTCATCAGGATCATAAACAGGTTGCCCAGGCCGGGCAGGGCTATGCGCCACATCTGCGGCAGGATCAGCCGCCAGAAGATCCGTGGCTTGGACATGCCCAAGGCTAGGCCCGCTTCGCGATGGCCCTTGGGGATGGCCAGGATCGCACCGCGAAACACCTCAGTGGCGTACGCGCCGAAGCAGATGCCGAGGGCGATGGTACCTGCGGCGAAGGCGTTCAGCTCAAGGCTTTCGATGCCGAGCAGGTCTGCCAGGTTGCGCATCAGCTGCACGGTGCCGAAGTAGATCAGCAACACCCAAAGCAGCTCGGGAATCCCGCGCACGATGGTCGAGTAAGTGCCGCCAAGCCATTGCAGCGGCTTGTACGGGGAAGTCTTGGCGAGGGCGCCGAGCAAGCCGAGCACCAGACCCAGGCACAGCGCACTGAGCGCCAGCTTGATGGTCATCAGGGTGCCAGCAGCCAGGGCCGGGCCGAATCCGTAGAGGTCGAAATTCATAGGGGCTCAGAAGCCTGCGCCGCCCGGACGGGCGACGCAGTGCCGGCAGCTTAGTAGATGCTGAACGGGAAGTACTTGTCGTTGATCTTCTTGTAAGTGCCGTCAGCTACGATCTCGGCCAGTGCGGCGTTCAGCTTCTCGCGCAGGGCGTCGCCCTTACGCACGGCAATGCCGATCTTGTCGTTGTCGAATACTGGGTCGCCTTTGAATTCGAAGCTCTTGCCAGCGTCGCTCTTCAGCCATTCCCAGTTAACGAAAGTGTCAGCCAACACGCCGTCGACGCGGCCAGACGCCAGGTCGAGGTAGGCGTTTTCCTGGGTGTCGTACAGCTTGATATCAACCACGCCGTCCAGGTTGTCTTCCAGCCAGGTGCCGGCGATGGTCGCGCGCTGGGCGCCGATCACTTTGCCTTTGAGGCTGGCTTTATCAGTCTTGAACTCGCCGCCTTTCGGGGCGATGAACTGCAGCTTGTTGGTGTAGTAAGGCTCGGTGAAATCCACAGCAGCCTTGCGCTCTTCAGTGATCGACATGGAGGCGATCAGGAAGTCGAATTTCTTCGCGTTGAGGGCCGGGATGATGCCGTCCCAGTCGGAGGTGACCACTTCGCACTCGGCCTTCATCTTGGCGCACAGGGCCTGGCCGATTTCCACGTCAAAACCGCCGACCTGGCCGCTGGCGTCAATTAGGTTGAACGGCGGGTAAGCGCCTTCGGTGCCGAGCTTCAGCTTGTCCGCGGCGACGGCGCTGGTGCCGAAGGCCAGGGTGGCGGCTGCGGCCAGCAGGATCTTCTTATAGTTCTGCATGCGTAGTTGCTCCGTGTTTTTAGTGATTGCTGGACATGAATTGTTTGCAGCGCGCCGAGTTCGGGTTGTCGAACACCTGCTCCGGGGAGCCCTGTTCTTCAACCAGGCCCTGATGCAGAAACACCACCTCGCTGGACACTTGGCGGGCAAAGCCCATTTCATGTGTTACCAGCAACATGGTGCGGCCTTCTTCGGCGAGTGCGCGGATCACATTAAGCACTTCTTGTACCATCTCCGGGTCGAGGGCCGAAGTGGGCTCATCGAACAGGATGACTTTCGGCTGCATGGCCAGCGTGCGGGCAATCGCCGCGCGCTGTTGCTGGCCGCCGGAAAGCTGATTCGGGTAAACGTGGCGCTTGTCGGCAATGCCGACCTTGGCCAGCAGCGCCTCAGCCACCTCGATGGCCTCAGCCTTGCTCTGCCCCAACACGCGGCGCGGCGCCTCGATGATGTTGTCGAGCACGCTCATGTGCGGCCACAGATTGAAATTCTGGAAGACGAAACCGATCTCGCTGCGCAGGCGATTGATCTGGCGGCTGTCGGCGGCGACCAGGTCGCCATTCTTCGCGGCTTTGAGCTTGAGCTCTTCGCCCGAGAGGATGATCTGCCCCTTGTGCGGGTTTTCCAGCAGGTTAATGCAGCGCAGAAAGGTCGACTTGCCGGAGCCGGAAGAACCGAGGATGGAAATCACATCGCCGTCGCGAGCGGTGAGGGAGATGCCCTTGAGCACCTCAAGGTCGCCGTAGCGTTTATGCAGGTCGCGTATTTCCAGCGCGGGCGTGGCCTCGGCCATGGAGTGTCCTCTTATTCTTCGGTTGCGCTCAGGCGTTGCGTGGCCTTCCTGGCGAGGCGTCAAGCTAGCATAGCGTTTCGCTGACCGCCAAGCCGTTTACCGGCCAGGGAGCGCTCACCCGGTCACGCTGTCGCTTGGCTGCAGTTGGCTGTCGCGCGTGCACAATTTCAGCGGCTTTATAAGCTGTTGTGCGGTAAATCGCAGGCAAGAAAAAACCCCAAGGAGGTTTAGTTCTCTTGGGGCTTCTCTGTATTTGGTGCCCGGGGACGGAATCGAACCGCCGACACGGGGATTTTCAATCCCCTGCTCTACCGACTGAGCTACCCGGGCTAACGGGGCGCTATTAGACGGATTTGAGGGGTAGGTGTCAAGCGTGAGTTTGAAAAATATTTAATTATTACGGGCGGTTAGCTGCGAGGGGAGGTTTTGCGAGGGGATTGCGAGCTGCAGGGGCTGCTCGCCCCTGCAGGTAACTGCGTTGCTGTTACTCGCTGGGCGGCACGTAGCCTTCGGCCTGGGCGTATTCCTCGCCGGAGAGGAATTTGTCCATCTCGGCCTGGAGGAACTTGCGGTCTTCGGCGTTCATCATGTTCAGGCGGCGTTCGTTGATCAGCAGGGTCTGGTGCTTCTGCCATTCGTCCCAGGCTTGCTTGGAGACGTTGTTGAAGATGTCCTCACCTTTGGCGCCTGGATACGGTGGGCGGTCCAGGCCGGGGAGTTCTTGCTTGTGTTTGCGGCACTGTACGGTGCGGGTCATGGCGTTTCTCCAGTATTTGCTGCGAGTGCATCGGCCGCGCGCTTCAGTAACTTCTTCACCGGGGCGGCGAGGCCCAGGCGCGGCGGGGTGGCGAGGTTATACCAGAGCCAGTCAGCCTCGGCCACGGCAGCTGGGGCGGCGTCGACCTGGATCAGCCAGGGTTCGATGGTCAGCTGGAAGTGGCTGAAGGTGTGGGTCAGGCCGCTTAGTTCGCGCTGTGCACCGAGCTGCAGGGTGTGGCGGCTGGCCAGTGTGGCGATGGCCGTGGCTTCGTCCAGCTCCGGCAGGCTCCATAGGCCGCCCCAGAGGCCGCTGGACGGGCGGCGGTAGAGCAGCACCTCGCCGTTGCGGTTGGCGAAGATCGGCATCAGTGTGCGCTTCTGTGGCAGCGCCTTGCGCGGTTTGGGGATCGGGTAGCGGATCTCCAGGCCGAGCAGGTGCGCCTGGCAGCCGCTTTTCAGTGGGCAGAGCAGACAGCTGGGTTTGCTGCGGGTACAAAGGGTGGCGCCCAGATCCATCATTGCCTGGGTGTAGTGGTTTACCCGGGCGTGCGGGGTAAAACGCTCGGCCACATCCCACAGCTGTTTCGCCACCTTCGGCTCGCCGGGATAGCCTTCCTGGGCCACATAGCGCGCTAGGACGCGTTTGACGTTGCCATCGAGGATCGGCGCACGCAGGCCCATGCTGAGGCTGGCGATGGCGCCGGCGGTGGAGCGGCCGATGCCGGGAAGTTCGGTGAGCTGGTCGACATCGCGGGGGAATTCGCCGGCATGTTCGCGCATAACGATCTGCGCGGTTTTCTGCAGGTTGCGCGCGCGGGTGTAGTAACCGAGGCCCGTCCACAGGTGCAGCACTTCGTCTTCCGGCGCTGCGGCCAGGTCATTTACCGTCGGCAATGCGGCCATAAAACGGTCGAAATAGCCGAGCACGGTGCTGACCTGGGTCTGCTGCAGCATGATTTCTGAGACCCACACGCGGTACGGTGTTATGCCCTGTTGCCAGGGCAGGTCCTTGCGCCCGTGGCTGTCGTACCAGTGCAGTACTGCGTCAGAAAACTGCTCGGGGCTCATCGATTGAACAGGCCCTTGAGTGCGTCTTTCAGCTCGGGGCTGACCTTGTCGCCGAGTTTTTCTTCGATCTTCTCGTTGAGCTTGTTGCCGGCCAGTTTGGCGGCGACCTTGCCCAGGCCGTCCTGATCCAGGCGGCAGGCCTTGCCGCCCATTTCCAGCGGGCCGCGGCAGCGCACCGGCCATTCGATGCCGACATAGCGCTCGTTGACCTGGCAGGCCGGGTCGGGCATTTCGCGCTGATCACCGGTGATGGTGATGCCGACGCGGTAGTCGAGGCCGAGGATGCGCAGGTCCAGATCACCATTTCCGCTGACTGCCAGGCCCGGAATAACGGCCTTGAGGTCGGGGTTGTGGGCCACGCCGTTGCGCAGGATCAAGCGGCCTTGCAGGGTCTCGAAGGGCGTGTCCTTACCGCGTGGGTCGCTGCTCAGGGATTTGCGGTTGAGGGTGGCGATGCCGCGGCACAGTTGCTGTTCCAAGTTGGCGTCGACCAGCACGCCGTCGTTGAGCAGGAAGCTGGCATCGCCAGTCAGCCCATCGACCCAGGCGCGCTGGCTGTTACCGCTGGTGGTCAGGTTGGCTTTGAAATCCAGTAGACCTTTGACCGGTGAAGGCTGGTCGGGCTTTTTCAGGAACGGTTCAACCGGGATGCTGCTGAGGTTCTTCTGCACGCTGAGCAGCGGCACTGCCGGGCGCACGTCGATGCTGGCCTTGGCGTCGAAGCTGCCGTTACCGATATTGCCGCGCACATCTTGCAGGGTCAGCAGGCCGCCTTTGCTTTGCGCCTTGGCGCTGAAGTTGCTGATCACCTGCTGTTGGGTGGTGAGCTGATCGAGGCCGAGATCGAGCTGTACGTCGAGCTTGCGCAGCAGTTCGATCGGCAGCACTTCGCTGCTGCTCCAGGCGTGCTGGGTCGGTGCATCGGGCAGCGGTGTGCTGCCACTCTGCCCGGCGCTGGCGACGCTGGCCTTGACCTCGGCCTTGCGTGCTGCGCCGGCATCCTTGTCGTCCTTGGATGGCGCGGGCAGGTAGCGGTCGAGGTTCAGTTGGTCGCCCTTGAGCTGCACGCGCAGGGCCTGCTTGGCGAAATCGGCAATCGCCAGTTGGCCGCTGAAGTGGCTGTCATCCAGGGTCAGCTTGAGTTCTTCGAAGGTCAGGCTGTTGTCAGTGCCGCTGAGGCGGGTGACCAGCTCGAACTGGCTGAGAGTTTTCTCATCGGTCATCGGCGGCAGCTTCTGGCCGATGGTGGCGAGGAACTCACGCAGGTTGAGCGGTGCGATGGACAGGCCGCCGCTGAGTTTTGGCTGCTTGTCGAGATCGCGGACTTTCAGCTCGCCAAGGGCACGCAGCTGGTTGCCGGAGAACTTCAGGCCGTTCCATTCGGCGACCTGGGCGGCTAGGTCAACCAGCAGCTGGCCCTGGGCCGAATAGGTCAGGGTCTGGCCATCGAAAGGCTCGCCGGACACTTCGCCGGAAAGCTTGGCGTCTTCCAGTTGGTAGCGTTTCAGCGTGCGGTCGAAGCGCAGTTCGCCCTGCAGTTCACTACGGGCGCGCAATACCGGTTTGTTGAGGCCGAAGAAGGCGCTGAGTTTGATCGGGATGCCCGCGCCTTCGCGGATCGCTCCGGTGGTCAGCTGGATGCTTTCGGCGCTGAATTGCTGGCCTTTCTGCACGTCGTGGTAGTCGATGCGCGCGCTGTTGACGATCAGGCTGTCGATATCCAGTTTCAGTGGCTGGCTGCTTTCGCCGGGCTCGGTGGCTGGGCTTTCGGTCTGTGCGCTATCGGTGTTTGCTGCTGGGGCGTCGGCTGTTGCAGTCGAGGCGTTGGCCGGTTTGCCGACATCTTCCCAGTTACTGCGGCCTTTTTCGTCGCGCTGCAGGTTGAGGTTGAGGCCGTCGATGCGGATGTCGCTCATCTGCACTTCTTTGCGCAGCAGCGGCAGCACGCGTACCGACAGGCCAAGCAGGCGCAGATCGGCGAAAGGTTTGTCCGGGGTGCTGAGGCTGGCGAGGGTGGCGTCGGTCAGCTCCAGGCCGAGCCAGGGGAACAGGCTCCAGCCGATATCGCCCTTGAGGGTCAGCTCCAGGTTGGCCTTGTCACGGGCAAGCTGGCGGATTTCGTCTTTGTAATCGTTGGGATCGAACAGGTGGGTGAGGGCAAAGCCCAGCGCCACGATGATCAGCAATAGCCCGAGAAAAAACAGGCCGAGAATTTTGCCGAGCGCTTTCATGTGCGAATCCTTGTTTCGAAACTGGATGGTGAAGAGCAGCAATTCAAGCCGGCGAGTATAGCGCCAGCGCTTTTACCTGGACCGCCGACAGTCCCGTTTGTGCGGTGATTTTGCAAGCGGCTTTTAGAACCTGTTTATTACGAGCTCGCGAGCTAGAGCCATGCAAGGCGCTACGTTAGTAACAGCCTCCGGCTGGTCAAAACAGGCGAGGAAGCGGAGTGTACTTTTGTACATGAGCATTCCGAGTCTGTTTTTAACGCCGCAGGGCCGACGCGCAGCAGGTCGGCTCTTACAGTGATTGCGCCACGCGCTCGGCAATAGCCAGGCTGGCGGTAAGCCCGGGAGACTCGATGCCGAACAGGTTAACCAGGCCTGGCAGGCCATGCTCGTTGGGCGTTTGGATAATGAAGTCGGCGGCCGGTTCCCCGGGGCCTGCGAGTTTCGGCCGGATGCCACTGTAGCCCGGCACCAGGCGTGCGCTGTCGATAGTGGGAAAGTAGCGGCGGATGGCCTCGGCAAACGGCCCGCGCAGATTTTCGTCGACCTGATAGTCGATCTGCGTGAGGTAGTGGGTGTCCGGGCCGAAACGCAGCTGGCCGCCGAGATCCAGGGTGGCGTGGATGCCAAGGCCGGCAGTATTGGCTTCCGGCATCGGGTAAATCAGGTGCTGGAAGGGCGAGCGGCCGCTGTAGCTGAAATAGCGGCCCTGGCACAAATGCAGCGTCGGCACCTTGTGCAGCCCTTGGGTTTGCCTGGCCAGCTGCTGGGCGAACAGCCCGCCAGCATTGATTACCCGCTGGGCCTTCAGCTGGAACGGCTCGCCGCCGCTGTGGCCCGAGGCTATCCAGCTGTCGCCGTCTGCTTCGAGGTGCTCGACGCGGGTGTGCAGAACCAACTGCGCGCCGCGATTCTCTGCAGCCGCCAGCAGGGATTGCAGGTAAGCGTGGCTGTCGATAATCCCAGTGCTGGGCGAAAGCAGTGCGCAGGTGCCGCGCACGGCTGGCTCCAGGGTATTCAACTGAGCGTCATCGATGGGCTGCAGGTCATGCACGCCGCAGGCTTGGGCGTTGCGCTGCAGCTGTTCGAGTTTGGTGATTTCCGCACTTTCCACCGCCACCAGCAACTTGCCGATCTGGCCGTGCGCCACCTGGTGCTGGCGGCACCAGGCATACAGGCGTTCGCGCCCTTCCAGGCACAGCTCGGCCTTGAGCGAGCCGGGCGCGTAATACAGGCCGGCATGGATCACTTCGGAGTTGCGACTGGAGGTGTGGCTGCCGATCAGGCTTTCCGCCTCGACTATCAAGGTGCTCTGCCCCGGCGTGCTCAGGCGCACGGCGCAGGCCAGGCCGAGGGCGCCTGCGCCGATAATCAGAGTGTCGATACTGTCCATGGTTTCCCGCTGCTTATCCTGTGATTGCTGTGCTGGTCGTTTGGGCGGAAAACATGCCCTCACGGCCTATGCAGCCGATAGTCGGCACCTCTGATCGCCGCCGGTAGCCGCCCAGGTGGATGCCCGCCTATAATGCCAGCCTTTTTCCGTGGGCAATTTCTGGAGCTGGTGATGGCCGAACGTACGGCATCCGTCGAGCGCAATACCCTGGAGACCCAGATCAAGGTCTCGATCAACCTGGATGGGACTGGCAAAGCCAAGTTCGATATTGGCGTGCCATTCCTCGAGCACATGCTCGACCAGATCGCCCGCCATGGCTTGATCGACCTCGATATCGAGTGCAAGGGCGACCTGCATATCGACGACCACCACACCGTGGAAGACGTCGGTATCACCCTCGGTCAGGCGTTCACCAAGGCCATCGGCGACAAGCGCGGCATGACCCGCTACGGCCATTCCTACGTGCCGCTGGATGAAGCGCTGTCGCGCGTGGTGATCGACTTCTCCGGTCGTCCCGGCCTGCAGATGCACGTGCCGTTCACCCGCGCGGTGGTTGGCGGCTTCGATGTGGACCTGTTCCAGGAGTTCTTCCAGGGCTTCGTCAACCACGCGCTGGTGTCGCTGCACATCGACAACCTGCGTGGCACCAACACTCACCACCAGATCGAGACGGTGTTCAAAGCCTTCGGCCGCGCCCTGCGCATGGCCGTCGAGCTGGACCCGCGTATGGCCGGGCAGATGCCGTCGACCAAGGGCTGTTTGTAAATGCAGACAGTTGCAGTAATCGACTACGGCATGGGCAACCTGCACTCGGTGGCCAAGGCCCTCGAGCACGTAGGTGCCGGCAAGGTGCTGGTGACCAGCGATGCCCAGGTGATTCGCGAGGCCGACCGCGTGGTATTCCCCGGCGTCGGCGCGATTCGCGATTGTATGGCCGAGATCAAGCGCCTGGGCTTCGACAGCCTGGTGCGTGAAGTCAGCGCGGATCGGCCGTTCCTCGGCATCTGCGTGGGTATGCAGGCGCTGCTGGAGCACAGCGAAGAGAACGATGGCGTCGATTGCATCGGTCTGTTCCCCGGCAAGGTGCGCTTCTTCGGCAAGGGTATGGTCGAAGACGGCGAGCCGCTGAAGGTGCCGCATATGGGCTGGAATGAAGTGGCGCAGTCGGTCAAGCACCCGCTGTGGCACAACATCCCGGATCTGGCGCGCTTCTACTTTGTGCACAGCTATTACATCGAGGCCGGCAACCCCAAACAGGTGGTTGGTCGCGGGCATTACGGCAAGGATTTCGCCGCAGCGTTGGCCGAAGGCTCACGCTTTGCCGTGCAGTTCCACCCGGAGAAGAGCCACACCCACGGCCTGCAGTTGCTGCAGAACTTCGCCGCCTGGGATGGTCGCTGGTAAATGAGCCGGGCCAAGCAGAAGCCGCCGATTCTCACCCTCTCTGCTGAGCAGGAGCGTGAAGCGACCAATGCTCTCAAACGTTTTATGGAAGAGCGCTTCGAGCTGCAGCTGGGCTCGTTTGAGGCGGCGGAAATCCTTGAGCTGTTTGCCCGCGAGATTGCGCCGCACTACTACAACCGGGCGGTTTTCGATGTGCAGACTCACCTGAAAGAACGGTTCGAGAGCATCGAAAGCGACCTCTGGGCACTCGAAAAGAGCTGACCCACCGAATTCACACGACTTGAGCAGGTTCAACCGATGCTGATTATCCCCGCTATCGATCTGAAGGACGGCGCTTGCGTGCGTCTGCGCCAGGGCCGCATGGAAGACTCCACGGTGTTTTCCGATGACCCGGTGAGCATGGCCGCCAAGTGGGTCGAGGGCGGCTGCCGCCGTCTGCACCTGGTCGACCTCAACGGCGCCTTCGAAGGTCAGCCGGTCAACGGTGAAGTGGTGACTGCCATCGCCAAGCGCTATCCGCACCTGCCGATCCAGATCGGTGGCGGCATTCGTTCGCTGGAAACCATCGAGCATTACGTCAAGGCCGGCGTCAGCTACGTGATCATCGGCACCAAGGCGGTTAAACAGCCGGAATTCGTTGCCGAAGCGTGCAAGGCGTTTCCAGGCAAAGTAATTGTCGGTCTGGACGCCAAAGACGGTTTCGTTGCCACCGACGGTTGGGCCGAAGTCAGCACCGTACAGGTGATCGACCTGGCCAAGCGCTTTGAAGCCGACGGTGTGTCCGCCATCGTTTATACCGATATCGCCAAAGACGGCATGATGCAGGGCTGCAACGTGCCTTTCACCGCTGCCCTGGCCGCGGCGACCAAGATTCCGGTGATCGCTTCTGGCGGCATCCACAACCTGGGCGATATCAAAGCTCTGCTGGACGCCAAGGCGCCGGGCATCATCGGCGCCATCACCGGCCGGGCGATCTACGAAGGCACCCTGGATGTCGCTGAGGCGCAAGCCTTCTGCGATTCCTACAAGGGCTGAGGACAAACTCATGGCGCTGGCTAAACGCATTATCCCCTGCCTCGACGTGGACAACGGCCGCGTGGTCAAGGGCGTGCAGTTCGAGAACATCCGCGATGCCGGCGACCCGGTGGAAATCGCCCGCCGTTACGACGAGCAGGGCGCTGACGAGATTACCTTTCTCGACATCACCGCCAGCGTCGATGGCCGCGACACTACGCTGCATACCGTCGAGCGTATGGCCAGCCAGGTGTTTATCCCGCTGACCGTCGGTGGCGGCGTGCGCACCGTGCAGGACATCCGCAACCTGCTCAATGCCGGCGCTGACAAAGTCTCGATCAACACCGCTGCGGTGTTTACTCCGGAGTTCGTTGGCGAAGCGGCCTCGCGCTTTGGCTCGCAGTGCATCGTCGTCGCCATCGACGCGAAGAAGGTCTCCAAGCCGGGCGAAACCCCGCGCTGGGAAATCTTCACCCACGGCGGACGCAAGCCCACCGGTTTGGATGCGGTGCTCTGGGCGAAAAAGATGGAATACCTCGGCGCCGGCGAAATCCTCCTGACCAGCATGGATCAGGACGGCGTAAAAAGCGGCTATGACCTGGGCGTAACCCGCGCCATCAGCGAAATGGTCGGCATCCCGGTCATCGCCTCCGGCGGTGTCGGCAACCTGCAGCACTTGGCTGACGGCATTATCGAAGGCAAAGCGGCTGCCGTACTGGCTGCGAGCATCTTCCACTTCGGCGAGTACACCGTGCCGGAAGCCAAGGCCTATATGGCCGCTCGCGGCATCGTAGTGCGCTAAACCTCGCTGGCCGGCAGCCCTGCCGGCCACTGCTGCGGGCGAGTCGACAGCAAAATGTCGACTGGCCCGCTAAAATCAGAATGTTTGCGTTCGGGTCGATGCTTTTGGCATCCCTGTGAGCGCTCCTCTTTCAATAAATGGTTTTTCCATACACGGAGTTCTTATGTCCGCTATCCGGCTATTCACCGCGGTTTGGCTGTTGTGTGCCGTCAGCCTGGCTCACGCGGAGCCTCTGGTTCTGCTTACCGAAAACCTCCCGCCGTTCAGCATGGCGGCCAGTGGCGGCAACTTTGCCAAGGATGCTGATGTGCAGGGCATCAGCAGCGATACGGTGCGTGCGCTGTGCAGCAAGGCGCAGCTTGAGTGTCAGATGATCCTGCGTTTCCCTTGGGACCGTCAGTACAAGCAGGCACTCGAAAGCAAGGGTTATGGGCTGTTCTCCACCATCCGCACGCCGGAGCGTGAGTCGTTGTTCAAGTGGGTTGGGCCGATTGCCGTGAGCGACTGGGTGCTGCTGGCCAAGGCCGATAGCACCATTGCGTTGAATAGCCTGGATCAGGCCGGGGCATACCGGATCGGCGGTTWTYGCAAWGATGCGATTTTGCMGKTCCTCATCGACCCKGGSGGGGCGGGACAAAACCARCCCGCMGGRCAAGNGAAAAACCYCAACAAACTGGGGRAGGGGAWGATCGACCCGTGGGGCACCSMNGAGGGTGGGGGGGGCTV
>NZ_JBNXUH010000108.1:0-498 GCF_050563605.1 Pseudomonas peli
TCTTTTTTCTTTTTATTTCTTAGCTCTTCTCTGGCTTCCCTTCGCTGGTTCTGTCTCTTATACACTTCTTTCTCTTCCGTCGACTCTCCTCGTTTTTTTTTTTCTTTCCTTTTTTTCTTTTTTTTTTTTTTTTTTTTTTTTTTTTTTTTTTTTTTTTTTTTTTTTTTTTTTCTTTTCTTTCTTTTCTCTTTTTTTCTTTTTTTTTTCTCTCTCTCCTTTTTTTTCTGYTYTTTTTTTTYTTTCTSTTTTTTCTTTCNTTTYTTTTYTTCTYTTYTTCCTTTCTCTTTTTCTCTTCTTTCTCTTCCGTCTTCTCTCCTCTTTTTTTTTTTTTTTTTTTTTTCTTTTTTTTTTTTTTTTCTTTTTTTTTTTTTTTTTTTTTTWWWAGAAAAAGCCGGCATCCGATCCCCCTCATTTCGTCTCGTGGGCTGGGAGTTGTGTAAAAGAGACAGGCCCCCCTCCCTCTCTTTATCCCCCCGCCGTAACACCGCCAGGTTACTG
>NZ_JBNXUH010000109.1:0-495 GCF_050563605.1 Pseudomonas peli
AGCTTATACAGGCCGAGCAGCTGCACCAGCATGCCGTTGAGGCGGGCCAAACCGGCTTCCCCCCCCCCCCCGCCTCCTTTATACGCTTGTGCTTGCCGACGACGCGCCACCCACTGGCTCCCCTTCCGTGCGAGCCCATCGGGGCCACACGTCTCGTGGGCTCGGAGATGTGATAAGAGACAGAGCTTATACAGGCCGAGCAGCTGCACCAGCATGCCGTTGAGGCGGGCGRACTCGTACTCGATCACCCCCCGCTCGCYGGCCCGCYGCTGTTYCTGTCTCTTWTWMACAACTCCCAGCCCACCAGAMGAACYGAGCGGGMTCKKTATGCCGGCTTCTTCTTTNGGCCGAGCAGCTGCACCAGCATGCCGTTGAGGCGGGCGAACTCGTACTCGATCACCCCCTGCTCGCTSGCCTGCTGCTGTTCCGCCGGCAGCCGCGCCCCCCCAGTCCCATGGGGGCGGGGGGGACCCTTTATCTTTTAAACAACTCCAC
>NZ_JBNXUH010000110.1:0-429 GCF_050563605.1 Pseudomonas peli
CTTCTTTTCTTTCCTTCCTTTCTTTTTTTCCTCTTCCTGTTTTTTCATTTCCTTCCATATCGCCTTCTTTTTCCTTTCTCTTTTTCTCTTCTGTCGCTTCCTTCTTCCCTCCTCGTTTTTTTTTTYTYTTCYTCTCCCTCTTCTTTTTTTTTTTCGAGAATGGTCCAGAACATATAAAGAGAAGGAAGGGCGCGACACAACCAGACGGTGGGTCTGCTCCAGCAGGCTGCCGGCCGGGGCGCGCATCACCAGTGAAGGCATCAGGTACTCGAACATCGAGCCGGACCAGGAAATCAGCGCCGAACCGCTGCCCAGCGGCGTGGCCGTGCGGCCCAGGCGGAACCAGTGGCGGGGGGBGGCAACSCCCCTTGGSCCGGCTCTTTTWTAMAAACTCCCMGCCSCCCCGRAGAAAMGAGGGGRCTCGTGTGG
>NZ_JBNXUH010000111.1:0-150 GCF_050563605.1 Pseudomonas peli
GCTTGGCTTTTCCTTCCGCAACAACCTGGTCTACGGCATCGACCCGCACGACCTTTCGCTGCTCCTGATCTTTTCCGTGTTCACCTGTCTCTTTTACACATCTGTCTCTGCCTTCTACGCTCCTCGATTTTTTTTTTTTTTTTTTTCTTT
>NZ_JBNXUH010000020.1:0-35369 GCF_050563605.1 Pseudomonas peli
AAMGRGGASGGGCGTCRATAAKGCGCAGTTTTCMACCCAGCGCYTTTGGTGCGCCGCCGCCCCAACNGGCCGACCGAGCAGMCCATGAAAGACAGCATYCGCCCCCTGAYCCAGCAAGCCCTGACCCGCCTCACCGCCGACGGCGTGCTGCCGGAAGGCCTGAGCCCGGCCATTCAGGTGGAGAACACCAAGGACAAGACCCACGGCGACTTCGCCAGCAATATCGCCATGATGCTGGCCAAGCCGGCCGGCATGAAGCCGCGTGACCTGGCCGAGAAGCTGATTGCCGCGCTGCCGGTCGACGCCGCCATCAGCAAGGTCGAGATCGCCGGCCCGGGTTTCCTCAATTTCTATCAGAACACCCAAGCCCTGGCCGCGCGCCTAGATGCCCTGCTGGCCGACGCCAAGCTTGGCGTACGCAAGGCTGGCCCAGCGCAGCGCGTGGTGGTCGACCTGTCGGCACCCAACCTGGCCAAAGAGATGCACGTCGGCCATCTGCGCTCGACCATCATCGGTGACGGCGTGGCGCGGGTGCTGGAATTCCTCGGTGACGACGTGATCCGGCAGAACCACGTGGGCGACTGGGGTACCCAGTTCGGCATGCTGCTGGCCTTTATGCAGGAAAACCCAGAGGCCGCCGAAAGCGAGCTGGCGGACCTGGAAGGTTTCTACCGCGCAGCGAAGAAGCGCTTCGACGAATCCCCTGAGTTCGCCGAACGTGCCCGCGAGCTAGTGGTGCAGCTGCAGGCCGGCGACGCCGAGTGCCTGCGCCTGTGGCACCGCTTCAACGATATTTCCCTGAGCCACTGCCAGGCGTTGTATGACCGCCTCGGCGTGAAGCTGAGCATGGCTGACGTCAAGGGCGAGAGCGCCTACAACGACGACCTGGCCAACGTGGTCGCCGACCTCAAGGCCAAGGGCCTGCTCAGCGAAAGCGACGGCGCCCAGTGCGTGTTTATGGACGAATTCAAGAACGCCGAAGGCAACCCGCTGCCGCTGATCGTGCAGAAGGCTGGTGGCGGTTACCTGTACGCCACCACCGACCTGGCCGCCACGCGCTACCGCGCCAATGTATTGAAAGCCGACCGCGCGCTGTACTTCGTCGATCAGCGCCAGGCCCTGCACTTCCAGATGGTCTTCACTGCCGCGCGTCTGGCTGGTTTCGTCCCGGCCAACATGCAGCTGGAACATATGGGCTTCGGCACCATGAACGGCGCCGATGGCCGCCCGTTCAAGACCCGCGACGGCGGCACGGTGAAGCTGGTCGACCTGCTCGATGAAGCCGAAGAGCGCGCCTACGCCCTGGTCAAAGGCAAGAACCCCGAGCTGGACGAAGCCGAGCTACGGCAGATCGCCCGCGCCGTAGGCATCGGCGCGGTGAAATACGCCGACCTGTCCAAGCACCGCACCAGCGACTACCGCTTCAACTTCGAGCTGATGCTCAGCTTCGAGGGCAACACCGCGCCGTATCTGCTGTACGCCTACACCCGCGTGGCCAGCGTGTTCCGCAAGCTGGGCAAGGGCTTCGAGCAGATCGAAGGCAGTCTCGACCTGCAGGCCGCCCACGAAATCGAACTGGCCGGCAAACTCGCGCAGTTCGCCGAAGTGCTCGCCAGCGTTGCCGACAAGGGCGAGCCACACCTGCTCTGTGCTTACCTGTACGACCTGGCCGGGCTGTTCTCCAGCTTCTACGAGAACTGCCCGATCCTCTCCACCGAGGACGAAGCGCTGCGCAACAGCCGCCTGCGCCTGGCCGCACTGACCGCGCGCACGCTCAAGCAGGGCCTGGAACTGCTCGGCCTGGAAACCCTGGAGCGCATGTAAGTGGCCGCCAAGAAAAAACCCGCCGCCAAACGTGGCGCCAGCCGTTACCAGGCGCCAGCGAAAAAGCCGGTGCCGGGCTGGTTCTGGCTGGTTTGCGGCCTGGTGATCGGCGGCTTTATGGTGTTTCTGTTCAGCCTCGAACCGGGTCGCGATGAGATCAAGCGCAACAAGGTCGAACAGGCGCGCGTCACTCAGGCCAATAAAGCGACGGCCGCCAAGCCCGCCAGCAACGAGCCGGCCAAGCCTAAATACGACTTCTACACCCTGCTGCCGGAATCGGAAGTGATCCTGCCGCCGCAAAGCATCGAGCCCGTCGCACCGCCCGCGCAGAAGCCGGTCACCCCGGAAGAAGCCGCAAAGATCGACGCCGCACGTGCCGAAGCCGCGCTCAACGGCCAGGTGCCGCCACCGCCGCCAGTGGTCGCCAAGGGCCCGGTCAGCTCGCAGTTCTTCCTCCAGGCCGGTTCATTCCGCCGCAAGGATGACGCCGACAGCCTGCGCGCGCAGATCATCCTGCTCGGGCAAAGCGTGCAGGTGGAATCCGGCACGGTGCGCGAAGAAACCTGGCACCGCGTGCTGGTCGGCCCTTTCGCCACCCGCGAGCAGCTCGGCCAAGCGCAAAAATCCTTGGCCGCCAGCGGCTTTAGCAACCTGTTGTTACAGCAGCGCCAAAGCCAGTAAGTTCAAGCCCTGCGGCGTAACCCAAGAACCTGTTTCGGATCTCGCGAGCTAGAGCAAAACAAGGCGAAAACGGCTGAGGAAGCGGAGTTTACGAGTTGTAAATGAGCATTCCGAAGCCGTTTTCAACGCAGTTTGGCCGACGCGCAGCAGATTCCGAGGCAGGTTCTGACGACTATTTGTCGGAGAGCGAGTGCCCCAGGGCTTGAAGCAGGCCATCGCTGCCCCCACTTCATTCGGCATTGGGCACTTTCGCCCCGCTGCGTGGAGACTCTCCCCTTGACCACCATCGTTTCAGTACGCCGCAACGGCAAAGTCGTCATGGGCGGCGACGGCCAGGTGTCCCTCGGCAATACCGTGATGAAAGGCAACGCGAAAAAAGTTCGCCGCCTGTACCACGGCCAGGTGCTGGCCGGCTTCGCCGGTGCCACCGCCGACGCCTTTACCCTGTTCGAACGCTTCGAAGGCCAGCTGGAGAAGCACCAAGGCCATCTGGTGCGCGCCGCCGTCGAGCTGGCCAAAGACTGGCGCACCGACCGCTCCCTGAGCCGCCTGGAAGCCATGCTGGCAGTGGCCAACAAGGACGCCTCCTTGATCATTACCGGCAACGGCGACGTGGTTGAGCCCGAGCAAGGCCTGATCGCCATGGGCTCCGGCGGCGGCTTCGCCCAGGCTGCGGCCATGGCCCTGCTGCAGAAAACTGACCTGAGCGCCCGTGAAATCACCGAAACCGCGTTGAACATTGCCGGCTCCATCTGTGTCTTCACTAATCAGAACCTAACTATCGAAGAAGAAGACTGCGCTGAATAAGCGCGTCTTCTTCTGGAGTATCGCCGAATGTCCATGACGCCCCGCGAGATCGTTCACGAATTAAACCGCCATATCATCGGTCAGGACGACGCCAAGCGCGCCGTGGCCATCGCCCTGCGCAACCGCTGGCGGCGCATGCAGCTGCCGCTTGAGCTGCGCGCCGAAGTAACGCCGAAGAACATCCTGATGATCGGCCCGACCGGCGTCGGCAAGACCGAAATCGCCCGCCGCCTGGCCAAGCTGGCCAATGCGCCGTTTATCAAGGTGGAAGCGACCAAGTTCACCGAGGTCGGCTATGTCGGCCGCGATGTCGAGTCGATCATCCGTGACCTCGCCGATGCGGCAATCAAGATGCTGCGCGAGCAGGAGATGATCAAAGTGCGTCACCGCGCCGAAGATGCCGCCGAAGAGCGCATCCTTGATGCCCTGCTCCCGCCGCCACGCACCGGCTTCAACGAAGACCCGGCGCCGAGCAACGATTCCAACACCCGCCAGCTGTTCCGCAAGCGCCTGCGCGAAGGTCAGCTGGACGACAAGGACATCGAAATCGAAGTGGCCGACGCCCCGGCCGGCATCGAAATCATGACCCCTCCGGGCATGGAAGAGATGACCAACCAGCTGCAGAGCCTGTTTTCCAGCATGGGCAAGGGCAAGAAGAAGAGCCGCAAGCTCAAGGTCAAGGAAGCCCTCAAGCTGGTGCGCGACGAAGAAGCCGCGCGTCTGGTCAACGAGGAAGAGCTCAAGGCCCAGGCTCTGGAAGCCGTGGAACAGAACGGCATCGTGTTTATCGACGAGATCGACAAGGTGGCCAAGCGCGGCAACACCAGCGGCGCCGACGTGTCCCGCGAAGGCGTGCAGCGCGACTTGCTGCCGCTGATCGAAGGCTGCACGGTGAACACCAAGCTGGGCATGGTGAAAACCGACCACATCCTGTTTATCGCCTCCGGCGCGTTCCACCTGAGCAAGCCGAGCGACCTGGTGCCCGAGCTGCAAGGCCGCCTGCCGATTCGCGTGGAGCTGAAAGCCCTGACCCCGCAAGACTTCGAGCGCATCCTCACCGAGCCGCACGCCTCACTGACCGAGCAATACGCCGCACTGCTGAACACCGAAGGCCTGGGCATTCAGTTCGTAGCCGAAGGTATCAAGCGCATCGCCGAGATCGCTTATCAGGTCAACGAGAAGACCGAGAACATCGGTGCGCGCCGCCTGCACACCCTGCTTGAGCGCCTGCTGGAGGAGGTTTCCTTCAGCGCCGGCGATCTGGCTGGCCAGCAGAACGGTACGCCGATCGTGATCGACGCGGCCTACGTCAACAGCCACCTCGGCGAGCTGGCGCAGGACGAAGACCTGTCGCGCTATATCCTGTAACGCGCCCGCCCGTAGCCCGGATGCTCCCCGGGCTACGGAGCAACCCAGGAAGCAATAATGCGCATCCCTACTGCGATAAAACTGCACAAAGCCTCGAAAACCCTAGAACTGCACTACGGGGCTGACGAGCGCTACACCCTGCCCGCCGAGTTCCTCCGTGTGCACTCGCCGTCGGCAGAAGTGCAGGGCCATGGCAAGCCGATCCTGCAGACCGGCAAGCTCGGCGTTGGCCTGAACAAGATCGAGCCCGCCGGCAATTACGCCCTCAAACTGACCTTCGATGACGGCCACGACAGCGGCCTGTTCACCTGGGATTACCTGGAGCAGCTATCCCTGCGTCAGAGCGAACTGTGGAACGATTACCTCGCTGCCCTAGCCGCCGCCGGCAAGTCCCGCGACCCCAGCGAAAGCGTGGTCAAGTTGATGCTGTAAACGGCTGAAGCGACATGCCGTCAGTAATTGGCTCAGGCACTTCAGTGATTTCCTCACCCCTGCCCCGCCAAGCGGCAATCTGCCGCAGCGCAGCAGCCCGTCTAGCCCGTTGATCCTGACCGGTTAGAGCGCATTTTCTAATCCTTCCCTGCATACTCATCGCGCATTCGGCCTGGATCGCGGCCGGCTTGCACAAATTCTCAAACTCGGGTAACCAAGTAGTTGGAAGTTTCTCGCGCCAGGCAGCCCCTGCGACGAGGACGATTGCGGAGCGATCCGCCCTTGGTAATCCGGGCAATACCTGGCCCTTAGCCCTGTGTCGCCGTGCACAGTATTACGCCGGTATTTCGTCTCAGGACAATGGAGCGTTGTAGATGACAGATAAGAATAATGATGACCTGAAGCACCAGGCCTCCGAGAACACTTTGGGCCTTAACCCGGTGATCGGCATCCGCGGTAAAGACCTACTTAGCTCCGCCCGAGTCGTGCTCAAGCAAGCCCTCAAGCAACCCCTGCACAGCGCCAAACACCTTGCCCACTTCAGCATGGAGCTGAAGAACGTGATGCTCGGCCAATCCGACCTCACCCCAACCGAAGGCGACCGGCGCTTTGCCGATCCGGCCTGGAGTCAGAATCCGCTGTACCGCCGCTACCTGCAGACCTACCTGGCCTGGCGCAAAGAGCTGCATGACTGGGTCGAGCACAGCAACCTGTCTGAACAGGATGCCAGCCGTGGCCACTTCGTGATCAATCTGATGACCGAAGCCATGGCCCCGAGCAACAGCATGGCCAACCCGGCTGCAGTCAAACGCTTCTTCGAAACCGGCGGCAAAAGCCTGCTCGACGGCCTGTCGCACCTGGCTCAGGACATCGTAAACAACGGTGGCATGCCCAGCCAGGTCAACATGAATGCCTTCGAGGTCGGCAAAAGCTTGGCCACCACCGATGGCGCGGTGATTTTCCGCAACGATCTGCTGGAGCTGATCCAGTACAAACCGATCACAGAGCAAGTGCACGAGCGCCCATTGCTGGTGGTGCCGCCGCAGATCAACAAATTCTACGTCTTCGACCTGTCGCCAGAAAAAAGCGTCGCGCGCTTCCTGTTGCGCAACGGTATCCAGACCTTCGTGGTGAGCTGGCGCAACCCGACCAAGGCACACCGCGAGTGGGGCCTGTCGACCTATATCGAAGCACTGAAAGAAGCCATCGACGTGGTTACCGCCGTCACTGGCAGCAAAGACATCAACATGCTCGGCGCCTGTTCCGGCGGCCTCACCACCACCTCGCTGTTGGGCCATTACGCCGCGCTGGGTGAGAAGAAGGTGCATGCCCTGACCCTGCTGGTCAGCGTGCTGGATAACCGCCTGGAAACCGACGTGGCGCTGTTCGCCGACGAGAAAAGCCTGGAGATGGCCAAGCGCCGTTCCTACCAGGCCGGTGTGCTGGAAGGCAGCGACATGGCCAAGGTATTCGCCTGGATGCGCCCCAACGACCTGATCTGGAATTACTGGGTCAACAACTACCTGCTCGGCAACGAGCCGCCGGTGTTCGATATCCTCTACTGGAACAACGACACCACGCGCCTGCCCGCGGCCCTGCATGGCGAGTTTATCGACATGTTTACCTCCAACCCGCTGATTCGCCCGGGTGCGCTGGAAGTCTGCGGTACCCCGGTCGATCTCAAGCAGGTCACCAGCGACCTCTACTGCGTGGCCGGCACCACCGACCACATCACCCCGTGGGAGTCGTGCTACAAGTCGGCCAACCTGTTCGGCGGCAATGTCGAGTTCGTGCTGTCCAACAGCGGGCATATCCAGAGCATTCTCAACCCGCCGGGTAACCCGAAATCACGCTACATGACCAACACCCAGATGCACGCGGACCCGAAAACCTGGCAAGCCAGCTCGACCAAGCACGCCGACTCCTGGTGGCTGCATTGGCAGGTCTGGCTCGCCGCGCGCTCCGGCGCGCACAAGAAGGCACCGAGCCAACTGGGCAACAAGAAACATCCGGCCGGCGAAGCAGCACCCGGCACTTACGTTCACGAACGTTGATCCCCTGCGCACTGCGCAACACTGCCCGCGGCACTGGAAGTGTCGCTCGCCCACCTACTCATTTGAGCGGGTGAGGCGAACCAGGCTTTGCCCTGGCGTTTCTGGAAAAGGCCTGGAGGGTCTGATCCAGCGTTTTAATTGATAGGGCTTTTGCGCATGTCGCTACCTTTTGTATTCCGTACCATTGAACTGGACGGCCAAACCATCCGTACCGCGGTTCGCCCCGGTAACGGCAAGATGACCCCGCTGCTGATCTTCAACGGCATCGGGGCCAACCTGGAGTTGGTCATGCCTTTCGTGCGTGCCCTGGACCCCGGCCTGGAAGTCATCGCGTTCGACGTTCCCGGCGTTGGCGGCTCCTCCACGCCCAGCACGCCGTACCGCTTTCCTGGCCTGGCCAAACTCGCCGCGCGCATGCTCGATTACCTCGACTACGGTCAGGTCAATGCGATTGGCGTGTCGTGGGGCGGCGCCCTGGCGCAGCAGTTCGCCCACGATTACCCGGAGCGCTGCAAGAAGCTGATCCTCGCGGCCACCTCGGCCGGCGCGGTGATGATTCCCGGCAAACCCAAGGTGCTCTGGTGCATGGCCAGCCCGCGGCGTTATGTGCAGCCGTCCTACGGCGTGCAGATTGCTCCGGAAATCTACGGCGGCGCGTTCCGCCGCGACCCGAAACTGGCCCTGGCGCATGCCAGTAAAGTCCGTTCGGGCGGCAAGATGGGCTACTACTGGCAGCTGTTCGCAGGCTTGGGCTGGACCAGCATTCACTGGCTGCACAAGATTCGCCAACCGACGCTGGTGATGGCCGGCGACGACGATCCGCTAATCCCGCTGGTGAATATGCGTCTGCTGGCCTGGCGCATCCCCAACTCAGAGCTGCACGTAATCGACGATGGCCACCTGTTCCTAGTGACCCGCGCCGAGGCCGTCGCTCCAATCATCATGAAATTCCTTGAGGAAGAACGTCAGCGCGCGATCATGCACCCACAGCCCGCGCCAGCCCGCACTCTCGGCTAACCGCACCTTGGTTGGGCAAGTGCATCGCAGTGCGCACTGGAGCTGTGCCTGAAGCTCAGTGCTTGACCCACTTTCGGGCACGTTGTATTACCTGGGACTTGGCGCGCGGCAGTCTGGAACGCACATGCGCGCGCATTGGTATAAGCCTTGCTGCTTATCTATCAACCTTGAAGTCTCACGGTTTGACGACGGAGTGTTGCCCAATGCGAGACCAACCAGCCAAACGCGCCTTGCCGGCGAACAAAAGCGTGATGAACGCGCAAAATGCAGTGGTCGGCCTGCGCGGCCGCGACCTGCTGTCCACCCTGCGCAGCCTCGCTCTGCAAGGGGTCAAGCAACCCATCCACAGTGCACGGCATGTCGCTGCGCTAGGCGGCCAACTGGGTCGTGTGCTGATGGGCGACAAGCCGTTCAAGGTCAACCCGCAAGATCCGCGCTTCGCCGACCCGACCTGGCGTGACAACCCGATCTACAGCCGCAGCCTGCAAGCCTACCTGGCCTGCCAGAAGCAGCTGAACAACTGGATCGACGAGAGCAATCTGGATGCCGATGACCGCGCCCGCGCGCGCTTTGTCGCCACCCTGCTGGGCGATGCCCTGGCACCCAGCAACACCCTGCTCAACCCGCAAGTGATCAAGGAGCTGTTCAACACCGGCGGCAGCAGCCTGCTCAAGGGCGTAACGCACCTATTCGATGACCTGGTAAACAACGATGGCATGCCCAGCCAAGTCAGCAAAAAGGCTTTCGAAGTCGGTCGTAACCTGGCCACCACCAGCGGCTCTGTGGTGTTTCGCAGCGAATTGCTGGAGCTGATCCAGTACAAGCCAATGAGCGAAAAGCAGTACGCCAAGCCGCTGCTGATCGTGCCGCCGCAGATCAACAAGTTCTATATTTTCGACCTCTCCAGCGAGAAGAGCTTCGTTCAGTACGCCCTGAAGAACGGTCTGCAGACCTTCGTGGTCAGCTGGCGCAACCCTGACCCGCGGCACCGCGAGTGGGGTCTGTCGAGCTACGTGGAAGCACTCGAAGTTGCTATTGATGCCTGCCGGGAAATCACCGGCAGCAAGGACGTAAACCTACTCGGCGCCTGCGCCGGCGGCCTGACCATCGCCGCGCTGCAGGGCCATCTGCAAGCCAAGCGCCAGCTGCGCAAAGTGGCCAGCGCCACCTACATGGTCAGCCTGCTCGACAGCCAGATCGACAGCCCGGCCATGCTGTTTGCCGACGAGTTGACCCTCGAAGCCGCCAAGCGCCGCTCCTATCAACAAGGCGTGCTGGATGGCCGCGACATGGCGCGGGTATTCGCCTGGATGCGCCCCAACGACCTGATCTGGAATTACTGGGTCAACAACTACCTGCTCGGCAAACAGCCACCGGCCTTCGACATTCTCTACTGGAACAACGACAACACCCGCCTGCCGGCCGCCCTGCATGGCGACCTGATCGACTTCTTCAAACACAACCCGCTGACCCACCCGCGCGGCCTGGAAGTCTGCGGCACTCCGGTCGATTTACAGAAGGTCACGGTGGACAGTTTCAGCGTCGCCGGGATCAACGACCACATTACCCCCTGGGATGCGGTGTACCGCTCGACCCTGCTGCTGGGCGGTGACCGGCGCTTTATCCTGTCCAACAGCGGACATATCCAAAGCATCCTCAACCCGCCGGGCAACCCCAAATCCAATTACATGGAAAACCCCAAACTCACCGGCGACCCACGCGCCTGGTATCACGATGCCGAGCACGTGCAGGGCAGCTGGTGGCCGGTATGGCTGAGCTGGATGCAAGAGCGTTCGGGCGAGCAGAAGGACACCCTGATGGCCCTGGGCAACCAGAATTACCCGGCCATGGAGGCCGCACCCGGCACCTATGTGCATGTGCGTTAAAACATCGTTCCAAGCATGATCAAACTGGCCGCAAGCGATTGCGGCCAGGTATCTTCAGCCTTCCCGCGGCCAGAATAAGAAGACCGGATGAAAACCCGCGACAGAATCCTTGAGTGTGCCCTGCTGCTGTTCAACCAGAAGGGCGAACCGAACGTTTCCACCCTGGAAATCGCCAACGAACTGGGCATCAGCCCGGGCAACCTGTACTACCACTTCCACGGCAAGGAACCACTGATCCTCGGCTTGTTCGAGCGTTTTCAGGCGGAACTGGCGCCGCTGCTTTCACCGCCCGAAGACGTGCAGCTGGATGTGGAAGATTACTGGCTGTTTCTGCACCTGATCGTCGAGCGCCTGGCGCACTACCGCTTTCTGTTCCAGGACCTGTCCAACCTAACCAGCCGCCTACCGAAACTGGAACGCGGCATGCGTCATTGGCTCAATAGCCTGAAGCGCGCCCTGGCCGAACTGCTGGCGCAACTGCAGCTCGATGGCCAGTTGCAAAGCGATACCCAGGCGCTGGGTCAGCTGGTCGAGCAGATCACCCTGACCCTGCTGTTCTCCCTCGACTACCAGCGCATCATCGGCCGTGAGGGTGAAAGCCGCCTGGTGGTGTATCAGGTGATGATGCTGGTGGCCCCGCACCTGGCCGAAGAGTCGCGCTACGCGGCAGAGCACCTGGCGCAGCGTTACCTGGAAGATTAACCCGGCTGCACAAACGCAAACGCCCGGCACTAGGCCGGGCGTTTGCGTTGACTGCTGCGCGTCTTACGACTGGGTAGCAGGTGTCGCAGGTGCAGCAGGAGCGGCTGCCGGAGCAGGCGCAGCAGCGGCCACCGGAGCAGCCGGTTTAGCGGCTACTGGCTTGGCTGGTGCCGGCTTGGCCGCAGCTTTGACTGCCGGTTTAGCGACAGGCTTGGCTGCTGGTTTGGCAGCAGGTTTAGCTGCTGGCTTAGCGGCAGCTTTGGCAACCGGCTTAGCAGCGGGTTTAGCAGCAGGCTTGGCTGCAGCTTTGGCTACCGGTTTAGCGGCAGGCTTAGCAGCAGGTTTGGCCGCTGGTTTAGCTGCAGCTTTAGCAACCGGCTTGGCAGCGGGTTTAGCGGCAGGCTTGGCAGCAACCTTCTTGACGGCAGGCTTAACCGAGCTAACCGATACACCGGTGAGTTTCTCGATCTGCTTGGTCAGGCTTTCGACTTTGGCGTTGAGCGCTTTCACTTCATTGCGGCTCGGTACACCGAGACGCGAAATGGCATTGTTCAGACGCTTGTCGAAGGCTTCTTCCAGCTCGCCCCACTTGCCAATAGCCTTGTCTTTGACTTCATCGACTTTCGACTTGGCGGAGCCCACGGTGGAACCCACGGAGGACTTCACTGCGCCAACTTGCTTGTCGACTTCGGTCTTGGCTTGCTTCTCAGCTTTTTCGCCATCCTTGACCAGCGTGTCGAACAGCTTGTTGCCGTCCTTGCTGACCTTGGAGTAGGCACCCAAACCAGCCAGCCAGATTTGACGCGAGTATTTTTCTACTTCGCCGATCCAGGAAGTGGTTTGCTTTTCGGTTTTCTTTTTGACAGCCATCCTGCTCTCCTTACTTGGTACGCGCGACGTGCTCGAGCAACGCGCTCAGCTCATCCAGCTTAGCAGAGAGTGCTTCAACATCCTGCTTGGACGGGATACCAATGCGGTTCAGAGCGCTGGCAACACGGTTGTCGAAGGCTTTCTCGATCTTGTCGAGCTGCACTTCAAACTTGCCTTTCACGCTGCTGACGTTGCTGGTGACAGTGCTTTTAACGCTGTCGATCTGGCTGTTGGCTGCTTCAACTTGTTCGTTGACCAGTTTTTTGCCTTGTTTTTCAACGCCTTCGCCACTCTTCACGAGCTCTTTGAAGTACTCGGCACCTTCCTGACCCGCTTTGGCGTATGCGCCCAGGCCGGCCAAGTAAATCTTGCGGGCGTACACTTTTGCGTCACTCAGCACGCTGCTGGTTTCTTCAACGACGGCTTTCTTTTTAACGGCAACTTTCGACATGGTGCACCTCACTCTAAGTGTTTCGAGGAAACGCCCACGGAATGCAGGCTTAGGAGCACGGTATCGATGAAAATTAGAAACCGCATACTAAGCGTGAGAAAAAACTGCCTGGAGCAGTTTTAAACGTTGCGCAGCAACGGCCCGAAGGGTGGCCGCCATGGATGGCTGGCCATCAAAAACTGCCAAGGTGCCATCAGGCGACACCTCAAGCCTGCAGATTCTTGTCCAGCACCTCTTCGATTTCGCGTTTGATGCTGCCGCTCATGGCCGACAGCAACAGGCCCAGGCTGAGCTGCACGCGCACGCTGTGCTCATGCACTTCAATACGGCCATCCGCGCCGCTGCGCTTGAACTCCAGGTTGTCGCCATTCCAGCGGTAGCGCACGTCGTATTCGCGGGCCAGGCGCTCGGCCAGTTGCTCGGCTTTCTCGCGGGCGACTTCGCGCCCCAGGGAGTGGGGACGTTCGACGGTGATCTTGGCCATGGCATTTCTCCTCGCCAGTTAACTGCGACCTTAGGTCGCGAGACTATAGCAAGCTGCGCGGGTGCAAAGCCTTCAGGCTTTTACTTGCGCGCGCGGCTTGAAGCCTAGGGCGGCTTTTAGGTTTAGAATGGCCGCCACTTTAGATGCAGCCTCTGTGTTTTAGGAAAGGGCAAGATGAACGATCCGCGCAAGAGCAGCGACAGCGAACCCACCACGCACTTTGGTTTCCAGAGCGTGCCGGAAAGCCAGAAGGCGGAAAAAGTCGCCGAAGTCTTCCACTCGGTGGCGGCCAAGTACGACCTGATGAACGATGTGCTGTCCGGCGGCATGCACCGCCTGTGGAAGCGCTTCACCATCGAGCTGTCGGGCGTGCGCAGCGGCAACCGGGTGCTGGATATCGCCGGCGGTACGGGCGATCTGACCCGCAAGTTCTCCAGCCTGGTCGGTCCGACCGGCGAAGTGGTGCTGGCTGATATCAACGAATCAATGCTGCGCGTCGGCCGGGATCGCCTGCTCGACAAGGGCGTGGCCGGCAACGTCAGCTTCGTTCAGGCCGATGCGGAGAAACTGCCGTTCCCGGACAACCACTTCGACGTGGTGACCATCGCCTTCGGCCTGCGCAACGTGACGCATAAAGAAGATGCCATCCGTTCGATGCTGCGCGTGCTCAAGCCCGGCGGTCGCCTGCTGATCCTGGAATTCTCCAAACCGTCCAGCCCGCTGCTGTCGAAGTTCTACGACGCCTACTCGTTCAAGTTTATGCCTCTGGCCGGCAAGCTGATCACCAACGACGCCGAAAGCTACCGCTACCTGGCCGAGTCGATCCGCATGCACCCGGATCAGGACACCCTCAAAGCGATGATGGTGGAAGCCGGCTTCGAGCGCGTGACCTTCCACAACATGACCGGCGGCATCGTCGCCCTGCACCGCGGCATCAAGCCCTGATGCTGCTGACCGGGCTGCTGGCCGGCGTCGAACTCGGCCTTAACCGCGTGTTGGCCATGGACAGCACCGCGCTGCCGCGCCTGGCACGCTTGAGCGGCCGGGTGATTGCCGTCGAGTGCTCCGCGCCGAATATGCAGCTGTTTATTCTGCCCAGCGCCAACGGCCTGCAACTGGCCGCACAATGGGCAGGCGAAGCGGATTGTCGCCTGCGCGCACCCGCCTCGAGCCTCGTGCGTCTGGCCACCAGCAAGGACAAGACCAGCATCCTGCACAGCCCGGACGTCAGCCTAGATGGCGACAGCGCCGCCCTGCTGGAACTGGCCGGGATCCTTCAGGATCTCGAGCTGGACTGGGAGTACGAACTGTCGCGCTGGCTCGGCCCGGTCGGTAGCCAGCTGCTCGGTGGCCATCTGCGCAGCCGGGTTAACTGGAGCAACCAGGCGCTCGACAGCCTGCGTCTGAACCTCGCCGATTACCTCAGTGAAGAATCCCGCAGCCTGGTCGGCCAGCGCGAAGCCGATGCGCGCTTCGCCGAACTGGACCACCTCAAGCTGTCCCTCGACCGACTCGACGCGCGCATCGAGCGCCTCGCCCAACGCCATAAGCCCATCGCATGAAGCTGCTTGCCGTTCGTCGTTTGTTGCGTATCCAGCGCGTAGTCATTCGCTACCAGCTGGACGACCTGTTATTCGCCCTGCCGCTGCCCTTCTGGGCACGCGCGCTGCGTTATGTGCTGCCCTGGCGCTGGCTGCCACGCCGCGACTTGCTGCTGACGCGAGGTGCACGCTTGCGTTTGGCGTTGGAGGAACTGGGGCCGATCTTTATCAAGTTCGGCCAGCTGCTTTCCACCCGCCGCGACCTACTGCCCCCGGATATTGCCGATGAGCTGGCCAAGTTGCAGGATCAGGTGCCACCCTTCGATCCGGCCAAGGCACTGGCGCTGATCGAGTCACAACTGGGCGCCAAGGTCGGCGAAGTATTTGCCCGCTTTGATACTCAGCCGCTGGCCTCGGCCTCCGTCGCCCAGGTACATGCCGCGCAGCTGAAAAGCGGCGAAGATGTGGTGGTCAAGGTCATTCGCCCCGGCCTGAAACCGGTAATCGAGCAGGATATTGCCTGGCTGTTTCTTCTCGCCAAACTGGCCGAGCGTGCCTCCGCCGATGCCCGCCGGCTGCGCCCGGTAGAAGTGGTCAGCGATTACGAAAAGACCATTTACGACGAACTCGACCTGCTGCGCGAAGCGGCCAACGCCAGCCAGCTGCGGCGCAACTTCGAAGGCTCGCCGCTGCTCTATGTGCCGCAGGTGTACTGGGACTATTGCCGGCCGAAAGTGCTGGTGATGGAGCGCATCTACGGTATTCAGGTCACCGACCTGGAAACCCTGGCCGATCAGCGCACCGACATGAAACTGCTGGCCGAGCGCGGCGTGGAGATTTTCTTCACCCAGGTGTTCCGCGACAGCTTCTTCCACGCCGACATGCACCCCGGCAATATTTTCGTCAGCACCCGCACGCCGTGGAACCCGCAGTACATTGCCATCGACTGCGGCATCATCGGCAGCCTCACCGCCGAAGATCAGGACTACCTGGCGCGCAACCTGATTGCCTTCTTCAAGCGCGATTACCGTCGCGTGGCGCAGCTGCATATCGACTCGGGCTGGGTGCCGGCGGAAACCAAGATCAATGATTTCGAGGCGGCAATCCGCACCGTGTGCGAGCCGATCTTCGAAAAACCACTGAAGGACATCTCCTTCGGCCAGGTGCTGTTGCGTCTGTTCCAGACTGCGCGGCGCTTCAATATGGAAGTGCAGCCGCAGCTGGTGCTGCTGCAGAAAACCCTGCTCAACATCGAAGGCCTAGGCCGTCAGCTGTACCCGGACCTCGATCTGTGGAGCACCGCGCAGCCGTTTCTCGAGCGCTGGATGCGTGAGCGCATCAGCCCGCTGCAGCTGCTGCGCAACCTGCAACTGCAGGCCGAACAGGTGCCGCACCTGTCGCAGATCGCCCGCGAAACCCTCGAGCGCCTAAACCAGCAGCCGACCAGCCGCCAGGAACAGCCTGCACCGAGCCGCCAATGGCCGGCCCGCCTGCTCGGCGCAGCGCTGATCGCTGGCGCAGCTACACAAGGCCTGGCATTGAGCCTGGTCGTCTGGCCGAGCTGGCTGATGCTCGCAGGCGGCATCTATCTGGTGCTGCGCCGATAGCCACACCGGGTGCGCGCTGGCACACTAGCCTTCTGAATCAAGCAGCCCGAGATGGGCGGATAGGGCAATGACTGACTGGCTCGACGAAATCAACTGGAACAGCGACGGCTTGGTGCCGGCAATCGCCCAGGACCACAAAACCGGCCGCGTGCTAATGATGGCCTGGATGAACCGCGAAGCCCTGGCCCTGACCGCCACCGAGCAGCGCGCCATCTACTGGTCACGCTCGCGCGGCAAACTCTGGCGTAAGGGCGAAGAATCCGGGCATGTGCAGAAACTGCATGAAATGCGCCTGGACTGCGACGCTGACGTGATCATCCTGATGGTTGAACAGCTGGGCGGTATCGCCTGCCACACCGGCCGCGAGAGCTGCTTCTACCGGGTGTTCGAGGACGGTACCTGGAAAATCGTCGAACCGGTGTTGAAAGACCCGCACGCCATCTACAGCGCAGGACATACCCATGAGTAAGTCGGCCATGACTGATACCCTGAGCCGCCTGGCCGAAGTGCTGGAGTCGCGCAAAGGCGCGGCCGCAGACAGTTCCTATGTCGCCAGCCTGTACCACAAGGGCCTGAACAAGATTCTGGAAAAGGTCGGTGAGGAGTCGGTGGAAACCATCCTCGCCGCCAAAGATGCAGCCGTCAGCGGCGACTGCAGCGATGTGATTTATGAAACCGCCGACCTGTGGTTCCACAGCCTGGTCATGCTCGCCGCACTCGGCCAGCATCCCCAGGCGGTATTGGACGAACTGGACCGGCGCTTTGGCCTCTCCGGGCACGCGGAAAAAGCCGCGCGTTCGCAAGACTGATTAAACCTTCACTTTCGGAGTACGCATTATGGGATTCGGTGGCATTAGCATCTGGCAACTCCTGATCATCCTGCTGATCGTGGTCATGCTGTTCGGCACCAAGCGCCTCAAGGGCCTGGGTTCGGACCTGGGTGATGCGATCAAGGGCTTCCGCAAGTCAATGGACAACAGCGACGCCGAAAAGCCAGCCCCCGCCGTGGAAGAGCCCAAGGGCCAGACCATCGACGCCCAGGCGCGCAAGGTCGAAGAACCGGCGAAAAAAGACTAAGCCATGTTCGATATCGGCTTTACCGAGCTGCTGCTGGTCGGCATCGTCGCCCTGGTGGTGCTGGGGCCTGATCGCCTGCCCGGCGCGGTGCGTACGGCTGGTTTGTGGATCGGCCGGATCAAGCGCAGCTTCAGTGCGATCAAGGCTGAGGTCGAGCGCGAGATCGGCGCGGATGAAATCCGCCGCCAGCTGCATAACGAGCAGATCCTCGAGCTGGAGCGGGAAATGAACGCGATGAAGCAAAGCCTCAGCGCGCCGCTTAGCACCATCACCGATCCGAGCCCTGCCGCGACCCCAGCAGCAGAGCCGGTCGCCACTACCGATAGCACCCGCCAGGATAAAAGCCCGCAGCCATGAGCCAACGACCGGACAGCGATCAGGAAATGCCCCTGGTCTCCCACCTGACCGAACTGCGCACGCGCCTGCTGCGTATTGTCGCGGCGGTATTCGCGCTGTTTGCCGGGCTGTTCTATTTCTCCCAGGACATCTACGCGCTGGTCGCCGCCCCGCTGCGCGCCTACCTGCCGGAAGGCGCGACTATGATCGCCACGGGTGTGGCCTCGCCATTCCTTACGCCGTTCAAGCTGACGTTGATGGTCGCGCTATTTCTGGCGATCCCGATCATCCTGCATCAGATTTGGGGCTTTATCGCGCCTGGGCTCTACAAGCACGAGAAGCGCATCGCCATACCGCTGTTGATCTCCAGCATTCTGCTGTTCTACGCCGGCATGGCCTTCGCCTACTTCGTGGTCTTCCCGATCATGTTCGGTTTCTTCGCCAGCGTGACCCCGGAAGGCGTGGCGATGATGACCGATATCGGTCAGTACCTGGATTTCGTCCTGACCCTGTTCTTCGCCTTCGGCGTCGCATTCGAAATCCCGATTGCCACCTTTTTGCTGATCTGGGTCGGCGTTGTCGATGTCGCCACCCTGCGTCAGAGCCGCCCCTATGTGATAGTCGGCTGCTTTGTCGTCGGTATGGTTCTGACCCCGCCCGATGTGTTCTCGCAAACCCTGCTGGCCGTGCCCATGTGGCTGCTGTTCGAAGCCGGCCTGTTCTGCGGCAGCCTGGTCAAGCGCCGCGCCGAACAGGAAGCGGCGGCTGAAGAAGCCGAAAACGACAGCCCCTCCAACGACCAGCCGCCCGCCGCGCAGCCGTGAACCTGCTGCTACTGGAAGACGGCGACTTTATCGCCGCCGACCGCGTGCTGCTCAGCGGCCGCCGCCTCAAGCATCTGCATGAAGTGCACCGCGCCGAAGCGGGCGACAGCCTGCGCGTCGGTCGCCTGAACGGCCTGATGGGCAGCGGCCAATTGCTGCGTCTGGACGCCGAGCAGGCTGAACTGGCCGTGCAGCTCGACCAGCCGCCGCCTGAGAAACTGCCACTGACCCTGCTGCTCGCCTTGCCCCGGCCGAAGATGCTGCGGCGCGTGCTGCAAACCGTCAGCAGTATGGGCGTGCCTCGGCTGATTCTGCTGAACAGCTACCGGGTGGAAAAAAGCTTCTGGCAGACGCCTTTTCTCGAACCGGCGGCGATTCGCGAACAGCTGATCCTCGGCCTGGAACAGGCCCGCGATACCGTGCTGCCGGACGTCATTATCGAGAAGCGCTTCAAGCCTTTTGTCGAAGACCAGTTGCCCGGCATCGCAGCCGGCACCCTGGGCCTGGTTGGCCATCCCGGCGACTTCCCAGCCTGCCCACGGGCAGTCGAACAGGCCGTGACGCTGGCCATCGGCCCGGAAGGCGGTTGGATTCCCTACGAAGTGGAAAAGCTTGCCGAAGCCGGCCTGCAACCGGTGCAACTGGGTGCACGGATTCTGCGGGTGGAAACAGCAGTTACCGCTTTACTCGCGCGACTGTTCTAACCCTGTTCCTGCTGCTGATGCCAATGCGCCGGCAGTAACTGGCCCTTGAGCGCAGGCGCTTCTTCCAACTGAACGTCACGCGGCTGCAGCGGCTCACCACAATCCGAACAGACCAGCACGCCATGCATAGGCCTGCCGCAGGTGCGGTGGATATGGCGGATCGGCGCACCCTCGGCGCCGCTCATATGGCGGTCGCCCCAATGCACCAGGGCCATGATGGCCGGGTACAGATCGCGGCCCTTGGCGCTTAGGCAGTATTCCTCACGCAACGGCCGCTGCTGATAGGCCACCTTGTCCAGCACCCCAGCTTCCACCAGCTTTTTCAGCCGCTCGGCCAGCACGTGGCGGGTAATCACCAGGCGTTTCTCGAACTCGTCGAAACGACGAATACCGAGAAAGCTCTCGCGCAGCACCAGCAGCGTCCAGCGGTCACCCACCACCGATAACGTGCGAGCCAAGGAGCAGGGTTGCTGCTCCAGTTCTTCCCAACGCATAAGCCAATCTCCAACAGCGATGGCTCACCATAGCTTGACAGGTTCCAAAATGGAACCGACTATCGAACCAGGTTCCAAAATAGAACTGATGGAGATAGCAATGAGCGAACGCAAAGCAATTCTGGTAGTCGGCGCCGGTGACGCCACCGGCGGCGCCATCGCCAAACGCTTCGCCCGCGAGGGCTATGTCGCCTGCGTGGCGCGGCGCAATGCCGATAAACTTGGCCCGCTGGTAGCGGATATTGAAGCGGCCGGTGGCAGCGCAAGGGCCTTTGGCTGCGATGCGCGGATCGAGGAACAGGTCATAGCACTGTTTGCCACCATCGAACGCGAGGTCGGACCGCTGCACACGGTGATCTTCAACATCGGCGCCAACGTGCAGTTCTCCATCACCGAGACCACCGAGCGGGTCTACCGCAAAGTCTGGGAAATGGCTGCGTTGGCCGGCTTTCTCACCGGTCGTGAGGCCGCCAAGGTCATGCTGCCGCGCGGGAAAGGCACGATCATCTTTACCGGCGCCACCGCATCCTTACGTGGCCGGGCGAATTTCGCCGCCTTCGCCAGCGCAAAGTTCGCCCTGCGCGCGCTCGCTCAGAGCATGGCCCGCGAGCTCGGCCCTAAGGGCATCCATGTCGCCCACCCGATCATCGACGGGGCCATCGACACCGCGTTTATCCGCGACACCTTCCCTCAGCTGTACCAGCTCAAGGAACAGGACGGCATCCTCAACCCGGAACATATCGCCGACACCTACTGGCAGATCCACTGCCAGCCACGCGATTGCTGGGTGCATGAGCTGGATCTACGGCCATGGTCCGAGACGTTTTAACAACTGCGCGCTCTCCCAATAACAAGACCTCCCAAAGGAGCATGTAATGAGCAAAACCCTAGAGTTCTTTTTCGATTTCGGCAGCCCAGCCAGCTACCTGGCCTGGACTCAGTTGCCGCGTATTGCCAGCGCGGCCGGCGCGCAGATTGCCTGGCGACCGATGCTGCTCGGCGGCGTATTCAAGGCCACCGGTAACCAGTCGCCGGTCATGATTCCGAGCAAGGGCGCCTGGATGCTCAAGGACCTGGCGCGCTTCGCCAGCCGCTACGGTGTGCCGATGGCTTTCAGCCCGAGCTTCCCGATCAACACCTTGACGCTGATGCGCGGCGCGGCCGGCTACGAAAACAGCGAGCGCTTCGAACACTATGTAAAAACCATCTTCGAGGCGCTGTGGGTGCAACAGAAGAACCTCGGCAAGCCCGAAGTCGTCGCCGAGGTACTGAGCGCCGCTGGCTTCGACACGGCCGAGTTCGAGCGCCTGGTCAGCGATGAAACGGTCAAGGAACGCCTCAAGGCCACCACCGAGGAAGCGGTCAAACGCGGAGTATTTGGCGCACCGACCTTCTTTATCGGCAGCGAGATGCACTTCGGCCAGGATCGCCTGGACTTCGTCGCCGAAGCCCTGGCGCGCTAGCTCTCTAGAAGAAAGGTCACCGGCCCGTCATTAACCAAATGCACCTGCATATCGGCGCCGAACTGGCCGGTGGCGACTTGCGGGTGCTTGGCTCGGGCCTGGGCTACTAGCAGGTCGAACAGCTCAGCACCCAGCGCCGGCGATGCAGCGCTGGAGAAACTTGGGCGTAGGCCGCTCTTGGTATCGGCAGCCAGGGTGAATTGCGACACCAGCAACAGGCCGCCGCCAATATCACTGAGCGACAGGTTCATCTTGCCGGCGGCATCGCTGAACACGCGGTAGTTGAGCAGCTTGTGCAGGATTTTCTCGACGCTGGCCGGAGTGTCCTGCGGCTCAACGCCGACCAGCACCAGCAGGCCCTGATCAATCGCGCCAACTACCTCACCCGCTACGTCCACCCGAGCACCACGTACGCGCTGGATCAGTGCCTTCATGCTTCGTCAGGGGCCAGGTTGAGCAGGCGCCGCGCCAGTTCATCCGCCGCACGCACCAGGGCGTCGGTGATCCCGGTTTCGGCTGCCGAATGGCCGGCATCGCGGATGATCTGCAGTTCGCTGTTTGGCCAGGCCTGGTGCAGCGCCCAGGCGTTGTCCAGCGGGCAGATCACGTCATAGCGACCATGCACGATCACCCCAGGCAGGTGGGCGATCTTCGGCATATCGCGCAACAGCTGATCGGTTTCGAGGAAGGCGTTGTTAACGAAGTAATGGCATTCGATGCGGGCAATCGACAGTGCGCGGTGGGCATCACTGAAGCGGTCGACCACCTGCGGATTGGGACGCAGGGTGGCGGTGCGGCCTTCCCAGGTCGACCAGGCTTTGGCCGCATGCATCTGGGCGATCTGGTCGGGGCCGGTCAAACGCTTGTAGAACGCCTGCATCAGGTTGCCGCGCTCATCCGCAGGGATCGGCGCCAGGTAGTCTTCCCAGTAATCGGGAAATAGACGGCTCGCGCCTTCCTGATAGAACCAGTCAAACTCCTGCGGCCGGCACAAGAAGATGCCGCGCAGAATCAGCCCATGCACGCGCTGCGGATGGGCCTGAGCATAAGCCAGCGCCAGGGTCGAACCCCAGGAGCCACCGAACAGCACCCATTTGTCGATGCCGAGGTGCTCGCGGATCTGCTCCATGTCGGCGATCAGCGCCTGGGTGGTATTGTTCTCCAGGCTGGCGTGGGGTGTGGAACGGCCGCAGCCACGCTGATCGAAGGTGACGATGCGATAGAGGTTAGGGTCGAAATAGCGCCGGCTGGCAGCGTCGCAACCAGCACCCGGGCCACCATGGATAAATACCACGGGCAGACCATCCGGCGAACCGCTTTCGTCCACATACAGCACGTGCGGCGACTGCACCGCCAGCTCATGACGGGCGTAGGGTTTAATCTCCGGATACAAGGTCTGCATGGCATGCTCCTGACTTGACCTGAATAATGCGTGGCGTAGCGTTAAGGCCTCGCGCATGACAAACGCGGGGCAACCACTCACGGCTCTGCCGGGCATCATAACCATGAAAAAGGAGTTCAGCATGCCAACAAGGATATTTGCCTTATCTTTCGTAATGTTTTGCACCCTGCTCGCCGGTTGCGGCGGCAAGGATGACCCGCAAGCAGCACTGGAAGCAGCCGTGCAACAACTGCAGGACAACCTGGAAGCGAAGAAAAACAGCGCGGTACTCGACCAGTTGCACCCGCAGTTCTCGGCCCAGGGCGAGTTCGACCGCGAGTGGGCGCAGCGCACCATGTTGCTGCTGTTTATGCGCCACAAGAACATCAAGGTGCTGGCCCTGAGCAAGAACAGCTACCTCGACACGACCTACCGCGAAAAAGGCCACACCGAGGCCCAGGTCGGCCTGGCCGGTGCCGAAGGCCTGATCCCCGACAGTGCCCGTCACTACAGCGTGAAGATGGAGTGGTGGCTTGAAGGCGATGAGTGGAAGCTGGCGCGGCTGAACTGGGAATAGGCGATTAGAAGAGCCAGGGAATAAACATTCTGCTGCGCTGCATATAGTCGCGGTACGCCTCGCCAAACTGCTGCAAACACTCAGCCTCATCACGCTTGGCGGTCAGCCACAGCGCCAGGCTGGCCAGCAGTGCCAGAACCAGGCTCAGGCCATTGGGTTGCTTGCAGGCCACGCCCCAGGCCAACAACAGCAGCGAGGCGTAAAGCGGGTGGCGGATCAGACGAAAGATGCCGCTGGTCACCAGTTGCGAAGTGCGCTCGAAGGCGAACAGTTCGGCATCCGTACGCTGCCCATCAGGGCGACCCATACGCCGTAGCTGATAGAGGCCGGCAAACAGCAGCAGCAGGGACGCGAACAGCAACGCCCAAGACAGGCGCTGGTGCAGGGCATAACGGTCGACAAACCAGACCGGCCCGTTAAGCACCAGCAAGGCCAGAATCGCCTCCCAGGCGAAGAATCGGTAGAAACCATGGGACTGCGGACGGCGCAATGCCTGCCAGGACAGCGCCAGCAGCATGAGCGTCCCCAGCACAAAAGCCAAGCCTTGCAACAACGCCATAAAGCCTTCTCCAACTCCGCCTGATAGTCCGTCAAAGCCAGGCACTGCCTGACCTGCAGCCCTCTGTTACACTGCCGGCCTCTTTGCCTCGGCCGCCCGCAATGGATCGCACCCAACTGCACAGCCTGCTGCCCCACCAAGGCCCAGCCCTCTGGCTGGACGGTCTGTTGGCGCATGACAGCCTGAGCATCCAGGGCCTGAGCGCCTGGCGCTATCTAGATGCCTTCGGCCCAGCGGCCTCGCCCTGCCTGCTGTTCGAGGCGGCGGCCCAGTTGTGCGCCGCGCATGGTGCCTTATACGGCGACAGCAATGCCATTGAAATGGCCCTGGTCGGCAAGCTCTCGCAGCTGCAGCTGCACCACGAGCCAGCTCAGCGCAGTGGCGCATTGCAGGTCAGCGCCAACCAGGAGGCGTTGAGCCCGGCCGGCGCGCTGTATGCCTTTAGTATTCACAGTGACGAACGCCTGTTGCTCGACGGCAAACTGCTGCTGGTACTGATCCATGCTTGAACTCCGGCAGGTTTCCCACAGCTATCCAAGCGCAAGTCGCGCCGCGCTGCAGAGTATCGACTTGCAGCTGCAGGCCGGCGAATGCCTGGGGCTGCTCGGCAGCAACGGTGCCGGCAAGACCACCCTGCTCTCCTTGCTTAGCGGTGTATTGCCGCTGCAACAGGGCGAACTGCACTGGAAGGGCCAGCCCAGGCTAGGCCTGGTACCGCAGCAGCTGGCCTTCTATGCCGGGCTCAAAGTGGGCGAGAACCTTGAACTGTTTGCCGACCTGTATCGCCTGCGCGGTGCTGAACGCCGTCAGCGTCTACGGCAATGCATCGATATTTGTGCACTGGAAGACAAGCTGACGCGGCGCAGCGAGCAACTGTCCGGCGGTGAACAGCGGCGTTTGAATTTTGCCATCGGCCTGCTGCAACCGGCCGAGCTTTATCTGTTCGATGAAGCCACGGTGGGCGTCGACGCCGCGAGTCGCCAGCACCTGCTGAGCGCCGTGGAGCAACTGACGGCCGACGGCAAGGCGGTGATCTACACCAGCCATTACCTGGAAGAAGTCGAGCGGGTGGCGCAGCGCATTCTGCTGCTGCACGAAGGCCAGGTGCGCCTGGATCTGGACAAACGCCAGCTGCTCGGCGACGACCACGGCCTGCTGCTGGAATGGCCGGACGCTGCGCCCACAGGCCTGAGCGAACTGCTCGCACACCTGCAACTGAGCGCCGAAGTGCTGCCCAAGGGCCTGCGCATCGCCGCCCTGAATGGCCAGCAACTGCTGGAGATCACGCAATTTATCGCCACCCAGGATGGCCTGCCCAATCTGCTGCGCTTTGGCCGCCCTTCGCTCGAGCAGCTCTATCTGCGCCTTAACGGAGGCCGGCTATGAGGCTCTGGGCGCTGGTGCGCAAGGAAGTGTTGTTGCTGCTGCGCGACCCTCATGCGCTGGCTGTGCTGTTTATTATGCCGACGCTGTTTCTGCTGCTGATGGCCGGGGCCATGTCCAGCTATATGCAGGACAAACCACCGGCGCTGCGCCTGATTATCGAAGCGCCGCAGGACGACGCTAGCCAGTTCTTCCGCGACGCCCTGCAGGCGCAACTGGCGGACAGCACGCTGCTTACAAACAGCGACGAACGTCTGGCCCGGGTGCGTCTGCCCGCCGATTTCGCCGACACGCTGCTGGACAGCCCACATCAAGGGCCGAGCGTGAGCTTCCCGACGCAGTTCGACAAGCTCTCGCGCCAGCGCCTGTACAGCGCGGTGAGCATCGCCCTCGCGCAGACCCGGCTGCTGGCCTACCTGGAAGACAGCGGCGTGGTTGATGCCGAACTGAGCCGCGCCGAACGCCTGCAACTGGTGCAGCAGCGCACCCAGAGCCAGATCGACGAGCAGGAACAACTGGCCAGCGGCGATCTTAGCGGCCGTGCCAACGCCACTCAATTGAGCGTGCCGGCCTGGCTGATCTTCGGCATGTTCTTCGTGGTGCTACCCATGGCCGGCGGTTTTCAGCGCGAACAGCAGAGCGGCACCCTGCTGCGCCTGCACTGCCTGGGGCTGAACCTCGGCACCCTGGTGCTGAGCAAGCTGCTGCCATACCTGGCAATCAACCTGCTGCAATTTGTGTTGCTGCTGGGCATCGGCGTCTACGGCCTGCCGCTGCTTGGCCTGCCCGCCCTAAGCCTGCCCGGTAGCGCCATGGCCTACCCGCTATTGGCCATCAGTATCGCCCTGGCCACCTGCAGCCTGGGCTTGCTGCTGGCCGCATTGGCACGCAGCAGCGAGCAGGCACTATTGCTCGGCGGCGGTATCAATATCCTCCTCGCCGCAATTGGCGGGATCATGGTGCCGAAAAGCGTAATGCCGGCGGCCATGGCCCAGCTGGCGGAAATCTCCCCGATGAGCTGGGCGCTGGACGCCTTTCTCACCCTGCTGGTGGGCCACGGCTCACTGGCCGACATCGCCCCCTATTGCGCGCGCCTGCTGCTGTTTGCAGCCGTGTGCGGCATGGCCGGGCTGCTTCTGTTCACCCGACGAGTACAGCGCACGCAATGGACCACTCACTACTAGAACAACAACTCAAACAACTGCTGATCCGCGAGTGCGACAAGGAAGACGACATCGACTGGCAGAGCATCAGCGATGACGAGCCGCTGTTCGGCGCGAAAAGCCGCATCGCCATGGACAGCCTCGACGCCCTACAAGTCTCCCTCGCGCTGCAGCAGCACTACGGCGTGCGTATTGAGGGCGCCAAGGACGGTCGACGCATCCTCGGCACTATCGCCAGCATCGCCGCCTATATCAGGCAGCAGCAGTGACCCCGATCTACCTGCAACGCGCCGCCCTAGACTGTACCTTGGGCGATAACCTGCACAACGCCGCTCAAGCTTTGCATACGGGCCAGCCGCCACAGGGCCAGCCCTTTGTGCTGCATGAAGTGCATGAGCCGCGTACTTATCTGTACGCCACGAAAACTGGCGAAAGCCTGAGTGAGCGCCTGGATCGCCTGCTCGGCGAAACCCTCGGTGCCAATCCTCAGGCACTCGACGACTGCCTGCTGATCATCGCCAGCACCAGCCTGGATATCAGCGAACTGGAAGCCCTGACCAGCCAGCAGCAGGGCTTTCGCCCGGAAGATTCGACGCCGCTGGACCTGCTCGCCAACCAGCTGCGCCAGCGCTGGGGTTTTACCGCCGCCTTTACCCTAAATACCGCCTGCACCAGCGCCGCCAATGGCCTGCTCTACGGCGCCCGGCTGATCAATGCCGGCCAGTACGCCCGCGCCCTGGTGCTGAGTTTCGAGACGCCCAGCGCCATCGCCATGCAGGGTTTCGGCGCGCTGATGCTGACCAGCCCCAGCGGCCAGTACCGCCCGTTTCACCCCGAGCGCGACGGCCTGCTACTGGGCGAAGCCTATGCCGCCGTGCTGCTTGGCCGCGAACCAGGCGAGGCACCACTGGCGCGCCTGCTCGGCGGTTTCAGTGCCTGCGACACCAGCAGCCTGACCACCACCCGCGAAGATGGCAGCCATATCCACTGGGTGATGCAGCAGGCGCTACGCAGCGCCGGCTGCACGGCGGCGCAGGTAGACCTGGTGAAACTGCATGGCACCGCCACCAGCGCCAACGATGAAGCCGAACGCAATGGAATGCGCCTGCTCTACGGCGAACAGATGCCGGCCTTGAGCCTGCTCAAACCCTGGCTCGGCCATACCCTGGGCGCCTGCGGCCTAAGTGAAAGCCTGCTGCTGCTCAAAGCCCTGCAACTGGGCCCGTTACCGGCAGTGGATTACGCCAGCGAAGCCATGCTGCCATTAAGCGCTGAGCCAAAGGCCCTGGCGGCAGATAGCCTGCTGCTGACCAACTTCTTTGGCTTTGGCGGCAATAACGCCAGTCTTATCTTGCAGGGCTGTGCCCAGGGAGACAGCGCATGACGGTAATCGCCGCCAGTGAAGTCCACGGCCTGGCCAGCATCAGCGACAAAGAATTGAAAACGGCTCTAAGCCAGTGGCTGGATAACCCGCCACGACGTATCGACCGACTGATCCTGCAATGCCTGCTGGCAGCCGCGCCCTTGAAAGCCCAGGTACGCAGCAACTGCGGCCTGTACCTGGCCTCAGCCCACCCCGCACGGGCCACCATGGGTGCGCTGCTGGAGGCGGTGTGCGTGCAGCACAAGCAGCCGAAACCCTTCGAGTTTGTGAATAGCGTGAGCAATGCCGCCGGCTTTCATATCGCCCAGCAGCTAGGCATCGATGGGCCAAACCTGTTTATCGGTGCAGGGGAACAGGTCTGGGCACAGCTGCTCAGTCTGGCCAATCTGGATTTGCAGGATGGTTTGATCGAGCAGGCACTGCTGCTGGTCTGCGACGAGCGAGGGGATTTCTGCGTGCGGGCGCTGTTGCTGGAAGGCCAGACGGACAAGATAGACGCAGCGAATTTTGCCGGACTAAGTGCGGGCATAGAAGTACGGCAGTTAGAGATTTAGAATGCGCGTGAGAACACGAATGGTTGCGTCAATTTATTAACAAGTACGTTGAAAACACGACAAGGAATACACCATGAAAAAGCTCCACAGTTGTCTGACTGCGTTACCAGTTTCGCTTTTTTGTACAGTGGCTATGGCCGCCCCTCAAGACTGCGCCAGCAACTTCAGCATCGAAGGCAATTTCTTCAAAGGTAAAATCTATAGAACCTCGGCAGAACTGCCCAACGTCAAGCCTGAAGTTGCCTACCGCAAAGCCTACACCTACACCAGCGCTAACGGCTTCACTATCGCTAGCGCAGATAAGGAAATGGGTGTCATCTCGGCGACCCAAGGTGTTTCCTATGGCGAGGGAAAATCAGTGCCGCTGAATATTCAGATCGAACCAGTCGGCGCCGGCAGTAAGGTGTCGATGTTCTATTCCACATCAGGCGGCCTAAGCTCTCCCGATGACGCGGTAAAGAAACACTTCTGCGCCACAATCGAGGAAGCAGCCAAGGGCTGACCACAGAACGCAAAAAGCCCGGACACAATCCGGGCTTTTTTTTGGGCGCAGTGTTAGCCCTTGCGCTTGCTCCAAGCCGCCAACTCTTTCATCAACCCACGTTCCTGCAGGGCGATACTGCGCAGGCTTTCGGCGATGGGCGCAAAGCTTGGCGTCTCGCCCTTGTTGCGGCTGGCGCGTACGCAGGCCGAGGCAAACTGACGCCAGTTGTCACCGATGGAGGTGAGTTGCGCCGAGGCCTCCTGCAGGTTGCTGTCACCCAGCTTCTCGCCGGCTTCCTGCAAAAAGCTCGCATACATAAAGCGGAACCCCGCACCGCCAGTGCCGATTTCTTCCTGCATGCGCACGATATGGGTCAGGTACAGGCGGTTGTATTTGCTCTGCGCCGGGTCGAGCTTGTCGATCTGTTTGGCCAGGTGCTGAATACCGCGAATACCGATCCACGGCAGCGGCATGCCATCGAGAATCCGTGTAGTCGAGAGCACACTCTGGCGGATCAGCTTGTTCCAGTCCTGCTCCAGCGGCACATCATCGAGCCAGTACATCAGCCCCTTGGCGGCTAGCGCACCTTTGGCGAAACGCGCCTTTTGCAGGTCTTCGACGGCGCAGCGCACCGGTTCTTCGAATACCGGATCGCTGATCAGGTATTCATTGCCCTCGCGCCCGTAGGCCAGCAGGTTGTGCGCATTGAAGTGAAAACGCATCTCCGGCGGAAAATACGGCAGCCAGAACACCGAACTCTGTAGCCCGGCCAGGCGGCCACTGTCCAGCGCAGCATCCAGCTCACGACGGCCCTGCTCAGGATCGCCGAAGGTGCGCGTGTGCAGGCGCGCGCCAAGGCGCTTGCTCAGGGTTTTGATCAGGTGCTTGGGCGGCATGCGGTAGGCAATCAGCGGCATGCCGCTGAGCTTGACGATCGGCAGGTAGGCAAACGCCAAACCCGAAGCCAGGCCGAAGGCCATCGGCTCGCTTATCGGCAAACCGGCATGGGTCAACAGGCTGGCCATCACCCCGCTTTCGCAGTGGGCGCTCTGTTGATGCTGAAAACTGCTCATGCCATGCCCTTCTGGTAGGTGATCAATTGCTCAACGGGCAGGCCGAAGGCCTCGGCGTAACGCGCCAGAATGGCCGCCGACAGCTTTCGGTAAATCGCCGGGCGGAAATGCCGGCGGATGCGCCATTGCCACAGCCCGGTAATCTGCGCGAGCGCCGATTCATCCAGGCGGTAGCGGTACATCAGGCACTTCAGTGGCGACAGCTCGCCGCGCTGCCAGCCAGCTTCGGCCTCGGCTTCCTGCTCCTGCAGCTCGGCTACGGCGAGCTGGGTGGCGAAGGCTTCCGGCTCCCAGCCATCGCTTTGCGCGCCTTGATAATGGCCGCTGGCATCCACGGCGTAGACCAACTTGCAGTGGCCGCCGTAAGTGGAGCTGTGATCCTGGGGAACCTCATCAAGCTTCATGTGTTGTCACCGTCCTGGCCAACCACTGTCAGATGCATAAAGGCGCTGGAGAAGCGCCCACTTTCCGGCACATAGCAGAGCAAACGCTGGCCGCTGCGCAGGCTACCTGAATTGAACAACTCATCAAGCATGATAAAGATCGACGCGGCGCCGGTATTGCCCTTGCTGGTCAGGTTGGTAAACCAGCGTTCTTGTGGGATCGGCAAGCCCGCGTTGGCCAGACCCACGGACAGACGCTCGCGGAAGAATTCCGAAGAGTAGTGCGGGAGGAAATAATCCACCGCATCGGCATGCAGCTCACGCCGCGCCATGATGCGCTTGAGGGTTTCTTCGACGGTGTATTTGACGATGTTGTCGTTAAGCAGTTTGACGTCCTGCTTGATCGCCATCAGCGAGCGCCGATTGCGCTCAGCGCCTTCATAGCGGCTCCAGCCCTGCAGCTGGCCGTCGACCATTTCTGCCCCGGCATACATGCACGGCGGCATCTGGTCGGCGAAAGAGAAGATGTCGATCCAGTCGATACGCAGGCTCAAACCTGTGAGATTCGGCTGGCCTTGCAGCAGCACCGCACCGGCGCCATCGGAAAGCATCCAGCGCAGAAAATCCTTCTCGAAGGCGATTTCCGGGTGGGTTTCCAGCTCGTCGAGGCGGCTCTCGTACTCGGCGTTGAAGTTGCTCGCCTGCATCAGGGTCGAGGCCACTTCCGAGCCGCAGGCCACGGCATTGCGGCTCTCACCACTGGCCACGCTCATCCAGGCGTATTTCAGCGCGGTCATGCCGCACAGGCAGATACCAGCGGTGGAGACCACTTCACACGGCGGATTGCCCAGCTCGCCTTGCACCATCACCGCATGGCCAGGCATCACCTGATCCGGCGAGGCGCTGCTGGCCACCAGGCAATCGAGATCTTCCAGCTGGAAATCGCCACCGAGCAAGCCGCGAATCGCTGCCGCGCTGACCTGGGCATTGTTCATGCTCGGCGCGCCGGTCTGCGGGTCGATCACATAGTGACGCTGCTGAATACCATTGCTGCGCAGAATCAGCTTGCGCGCACGCGACGGCTTGCCGCCGACCAGACCCAGGCGCGCCTCCATCTGCTCGTTGTCGACCGGCGCATGGGGCAGAAAGGCGCTGATGCGATTGATAAATACAGGTTGTACCACGGGACTTCCTCGGGTCACTTCACTCGCCAGACGGGCCGGCAAAGTAAGCCTTCTCACGCTGGGTGCGCTCTTTTAGCAGCGGCGCCAACAACTTTTTAAGCAAAGCACTGAGCGGCACTACGGTGACGATCAGGCACAACAGAAAGACGATATACACCACCAGCCCGGCACCGCGGCGGCGGCTCTGCTGCGGGCCTAAAGCAGCCAGCAAGCGGCTCCATAACTGGAAGCTGCGATTACCGACCTTCTCGCTGGCGATCAGTTTTTCATCAATCTTCACAGCACCCAGACCGCTTAACATCGGCTGCTCGACCGGCAGATCATTCGCCGTCAAACGCTGCGCTATGGCCACGCCAAAGCGGCTGGCGGCGACAATTTCCGCCTCATCAATACCCGCGCGCGGCACCCAGCCATAGGGCTTCTGCCGCCCGGTAAACAGCCACAAGGGGGTCGCCAGAAAACTCGCGGCGGTGCCGCAGGCGTCGGTCAGGGCGATATTGTCCACCAGCCGTGCGCCCAGTTCAGTGAGGCGGTTCTTGACCTTCTCCTGGGCCATCAGCCACATATTGCGGCAGCCGATCAGGGTCACCACCGGCGTGCCCTTGAGCAACTGCGCTGCCTCGGCAGAAGCAAGGAAAGCGGTCATCGGCTGCGACGGCGAAAGGAACCACACCTGATAAGCGAGGATCACCAAGTCATAACGCTTGCTCGCATCCACCGCCAACGGCAGCAGAGGTTGCGGGCGCATCAACACGGTTTCCGGAAAAATCCGGAAAAAGTCGAGAAACGGCCAGGGAAAGGGGTAAGGTTGCGCGGGTTGCAGCTGCAGAAAATCCAGCTGAATATCGCCGTGTTGCTGCAACGGCGCACAAATTGACTGCGCCAACCTGTCTAGCTGGCCGGTTTGCGAAAAATGAACGATCAAGACCTGACGCATCGCCAGCCACTTCCTGCGAAATGCCCGGATTATGCCACAGAGAATTCTTCAAACCGTAAAGAAGGCTGGCTATCAGACTGGCCTTTTGCTGCTACTGGTCGGCTCAAGCGCACAGGCCGGCGACATCCTGGTCACCGTGGACGGCATACAAGCCACGGGAACGGTACATGCGGCGCTGGTGAACGGCGAGCAGAAGCGCTGGCCCGAGCAACCGCTGCGCCAGCAGCAGAGTGACGACGGCCAGCTGCGTCTGGCCGACCTACCACCCGGGCGCTACGCCATTCAGCTATACCAGGACCACAATGGCAACGGCCAGCTCGACCAGGGCCGACGCGGCATCCCGCTAGAGCCAGTGGGTTTTTCCGCCAACCCGCCGCTGCTTAACGGCAAACCCACGCCGGCCGACAGCCGGTTCGAGCACGGCACGGCGGACACCCAACTGCGCATCCGCCTGCAGAGCCCGAAAGCCAAGAAATAAGCTGCCCTTAACGTTGCAGAGCCATCTCGGCATCAGTACGCCGCCAGATCAGCTCGCCGGTGTCATAGCCGCGACTGCGTGCTTCTTCGAGCAGGGTCGCGCGGCTTTGCTTGCTGATCTCCTGGTCACGCGTCAGCAACCAGAGGTACTCGCGATTGGGATGCCCAACCAGCGCGGTCTGGTAGTTGTCATCCAGGTAGAGCACCCAGTATTCGCCCTTGGTCAGCCCCGGCAGCAGACTGCTGGCCCAGTTGTCGAAACGCACCCAGAGCTTGCTGGTTTCGCCTGGCACCTGAGCCACGGCCTGACCTTGCACCTGCTGCATATCGCCATCGTAAGTAAGGCAGCGATTGGTCACGCCGATAGTGCCGCCTTCCTGCAGCTCATAAAGCGCTTCGGACTGCGCGCAATTGCGCTGGAAGAACATCGGCAAACGCGCCTGCTCGTACCAAGTGCCTTGATAACGCTTTAGATCGACCTGCTCGACAGTCTTCGGTGGCACCACGCCCGTACCCGAATTGGCGCAACCAACCAACAGCGCCGCTGCGGCCAACGCCGCCAGCAGGCGCATCACTTCAAGCCCTTGCCGGAAAACATCATGACCTTGTCGCCAGCGTACTGAACGCTGATAAAGCGCTGCTCATCGCCCCAGGTGCAGCTGGACATACCCAGCGCGCCGGCGCATTCAGCCGGGCTGCCCAGCAGGCTCTCGACCTCATCCTTAGCCATGCCCGGCTTGAGCTGAGCGTAATTATCCTGATTGACCTTGTTGCAGGCAGCCAACAGCAGGCAACCAGCGAGTAGTGCGACGACACGCAGAGACATGGGGAAACTCCTGAGGAAAGAACCAAAACCAGCTTGGCATAGCAATGCCGAGCTTGCCTGCTTGGATGCTAGAAGCGCGAGCCAGGTTCCAGCAGAAAGGCAGACTCCTCGGCGCTAGAAGTGCGCCCGAGAATCTGATTGCGATGGGGGAAACGGCCAAAGCGCGCGATCACCCGCTGATGGCGCTCGGCATAGTCCAGATAGCCGGCAAACAGCTCGCGCTCGGCGGTTGCGGCCTGCGTAAACAACACCTGAAACAACTGCACCGCCTGATTCTGCAGCGCCAGGTCTTCGGCATGCTCCAGCACCAGATAGGTAAATACCCGCTGGATTGGCGGCAGTTGCTGATCCCAGCCCCGGGTCAGCCCGAGCAGGGCCAACGGTCGAGCCAGCGGATCGCCGGCAAAGGCACGCGGGGTATCGCGAAAGATCATCCGTGGCAGCTGGTCGAGCAACAGCAGGTTTGCCAGCCAGCCTTCAGGCTCGCCTTGCCAGTCTTGCAACTGGCCGGCCAGAGCCTGCTCGACCAGCGCGCCAAACTGCTCACGGGCCTGATCGTCCTGACGGTCCTGCTTGCCGAACCACAGCGCCGTACGACTGGCCGTCACCTCGGCAGCCGTCACGCCGGGGCCGCAGCCGGCCGCACCGAACCACCAGTCGAGCAACGGCTGCCAGGGCGCGCTCATCGCTTACTCGCGGTGGTAGGCGCTGATGCGCAGCACTTCTTCCTTGGAACCGAGGAAGACCGCGACGCGCTGGTGCAGGGAAGTTGGCTGGATATCGAGGATGCGCTGATTGCCATCGGTGGCCACACCGCCGGCCTGCTCGATGATCATCGACATCGGATTGGCTTCGTACATCAGGCGCAGCTTGCCCGGCTTCTCTGGCTCGCGGCTGTCGCGCGGGTACATGAACACGCCGCCACGGGTAAGGATGCGATGCACGTCGGCAACCATCGCGGCGACCCAACGCATGTTGTAGTTCTTGCCCAGCGGCCCGGTCTCGCCCGCCAGCAGCTCGCTGACGTAACGCTGCACCGGTGCTTCCCAGTGGCGCTGGTTGGACATATTGATGGCGAATTCTTTGGTCGATTCCGGCACCTTGATGTTGTCATGAGTCAGCACGAAGCTGCCCAGTTCGCGGTCCAGGGTGAAACCCTTGACGCCATCACCGAGGGTCAGCATCAACATGGTCTGTGGGCCGTAGATCGCGTAACCGGCAGCCACCTGCTCGGTACCCGGCTGCAGGAAGGCCTCTTCACCGAGGTCGCCTTCATCGCCGTTGCGATCCGGACAACGCAGCACCGAGAAGATGGTGCCGACCGATACGTTGACATCGATGTTGCTGGAGCCGTCCAGTGGGTCGAATACCAGCAGGTAGGCTCCTTTCGGGTACTTGCCGGGTATCTGGTAGGCATTGTCCATTTCTTCCGATGCCATGCCGGCCAGATGACCGCCCCACTCGTTGGCTTCCAGAAGGATTTCGTTGGAAATCACGTCGAGCTTCTTCTGCACCTCGCCCTGCACGTTCTCGGTGCCCATACTGCCCAGCACGCCGCCCAATGCGCCCTTGGATACCTGATGACTGATTTCCTTGCAGGCCCGTGCGACCACTTCGATAAGGAAACGCAGATCGGCCGGGGTGTTGTTGCTGCGGGTCTGCTCGATCAGGTAGCGGCTGAGGGTAACGCGGGACATGGATGGCTCCGGAGGGAATGAAATCGCGCGCAGTTTACCCCTTTAGCGGGGAAAGCGCCTTAGCACTGGATGGAAGGGCGGCCTGGCTCTCAGGCTAGGCTGCAGACCCTGTTACGACCCGCATGCTTCGCCTGGTAGAGCGCGGCATCGGCCACTTGCAGCAGCTCATCGAGTACCAGTCCCTGTTCAGGCCAGAGCGCTAGGCCAGCGGACAGGGTTACATAGCGTGCGCCGCCGCGGGTCGGCAACGGGTGTGCAGCCAGTTCGCGGCAGATGGTTTCCAGGCGCGCGCGCGCCTCAGGGGCATCGGCGCGCGGCAGGATCAGCAGGAACTCTTCCCCCCCGATACGGAATACCGCATCCGAGCTGCGCAGGTTTTCCAGCAGGTGCTGGGCCACGCCCTTGAGCACATCGTCGCCTTCGAGGTGGCCATGTTCGTCGTTGAGCTGCTTGAAATGGTCCAGATCGATCAGAGCCAGGGAGATCGGCGTGCGCTCGCGCTGCGCCACTGCCAGCTCACGGGCAAAGAATTCGTCGAGATAGCGGCGGTTGTACAAACCCGGCNCGCGGGGSACACAACGCCCCGCYCCCSCCGKTGSTCGTGCCGGGTGGGGGTGGGGGGCRGGSGCYCCCCCCCCNCGGGCCMGGGSNTCGGCCCAATTTAAATCCCCGGGGATAAGCCGGG
>NZ_JBNXUH010000112.1:0-367 GCF_050563605.1 Pseudomonas peli
CCATTGGACTTCACCTGGGCTGCGAACAGCTGCTCTTGATTGGCATCGAAATACTGCAGGGCCTTATGCACGGCCTTGACCACCGCGCGCGGGGTGATGGCGAGACGGACTTGTAACCAGGGCATGGGAAACCTCGTGAACGTTGTGGCGTGATGGCGCAAATTGGCGCGCAGCTTACTTGAAGCGGTGGTGCGGCTGCCACCGCCGGTGGGCCGGAAACGACAAGGGCCGCCTAATGGCAGCCCTTGTCAGAGCGCTTAGCCGAAGCTTAGTGCTTATCCAGATCTGCCTGTTATACACGTCTGACGTTGCCGACTACGGCTGACGAGGATGGTACTATAGGGTAGATCTCTGGGTTAATAAAGAC
>NZ_JBNXUH010000113.1:0-334 GCF_050563605.1 Pseudomonas peli
GGCGGGTGAGGCGCGCGACGCGTTCGCCACCCCYCCCCCCCCCCCCCCCCCCCCCCCTCCCCCCCCCCCCCCCCCCCCCCCCCCCCCCCCNCCCCCCSCCCCCCCACCCCCCCCCCCNCCCCCCVCCCCCSCCCCCCCCCCCCCCCCCCCCCHCCCCCCCCCCCCCCCCCCCCCCCCCCCCNCCCCCCCCCCCCCCTCCCCCCTCTCCGAAGCCGAAGGCCCCCTGTTGCCCCCCGCGGCTCCCCCCCGCCCGGCCCCCCCCCCCCGCGTTCCCCACCTCCTGTCCCGCCCCCTCGGTCGGGCCACCCTGCAAGCCCCAACCGCCGGTAACTTC
>NZ_JBNXUH010000114.1:93-243 GCF_050563605.1 Pseudomonas peli
TCAGCACTCTGTCTCTTTTTTTTTTTTTTTTTTTTATTAAGGCGCACCCCCCCACCAAACACCCACCCTGGGGGGGCGTCGCGGGCGGCGTCAGTGGTTTAAAGGAGACAGGTAAAGGAACCCGCCGTATTGACGCCTAGGACTTAGGGG
>NZ_JBNXUH010000115.1:0-328 GCF_050563605.1 Pseudomonas peli
CTGCTGAGCCATGCCATAGTCCTGGGGCTTTACATCCCAGTTACGGCGGTAGGCCCCTGCCGCACTCCCTGCCCCGGCTCTTATTCACATCCTCCAGCCCACCAGACGAACTGCGCGATCTCGTGTGCCCGCTTCTGCCTTGAAAAAAAAATAAAACAAACACAACACNGTCCTGGGGCTTTACATCCCAGTTACGGCGGTAGTCCTCTGCCGCACTCCMTGCCCACAAACCCGGGACTTGCTGGTGTTTAAGGCGCCAGGGCGGCAGTGGCGATGGCAAATTCGGCTGACGTCTGAGGGCGTCTCTTTTACACATCTGACGCTGCCC
>NZ_JBNXUH010000116.1:0-313 GCF_050563605.1 Pseudomonas peli
GGCCTGCACCCTGTTCCGTTTGACCCCGCGCGAAGCCCTGGCCGGTATGACCACCCATGCCGCCCGCGCCCTCGGCCGCCCTGACCTGGGGCGGATCGAGGTTGGGGCCCCCGCCGATCTGTGCCTGTGGGATGTGCAGCAACCTGCCGAGTTGGCCTATGCNTACAAGMAGAAGCCGGCATACGAGYYCGCTCRKTTCGTCTSGTGGSCTSGGAGATGTKTAAAAGAGACAGGCCCGGGGGCGGATSRGGKTGGGGSCCCCCGCCGATCTGTGCCTGTGGGATGTGCAGCAACCTGCCGAGTTGGCCTATGC
>NZ_JBNXUH010000117.1:0-137 GCF_050563605.1 Pseudomonas peli
GAAGTTGACCGAAGACACCGAGGTACCGTTGTCGCTGTACTTGACCAGCTTCTCGGCCACTTCCAGACCGATATTGGCCTGAGCTTCGGCGGTCGAACCGCCGATATGCGGAGTCAGGATCACGCGGTCCAGGCCCG
>NZ_JBNXUH010000117.1:159-309 GCF_050563605.1 Pseudomonas peli
TTTTTTAACGGAGAAGGGGCCATCCGAAATCGCTCAGTCGGCCGGGGGGGCTGGGAGTTGTGTAAAAGAGAGGGCTTCCAGACCGATATTGGCTGGAGCTGCGGCGGTCGAACCGCCGATATGCGGAGTCAGGATCACGCGGTCCAGGCC
>NZ_JBNXUH010000118.1:0-317 GCF_050563605.1 Pseudomonas peli
AGAGAAGGCGGCCTTCGAGATCCCTTAGTTCGGCTCGGGGGCCCGGAGATGTTTATAAGAGCAGCGACCAGGGGTGCTCCAGGCCTTCGGTCACGGTTTCGATGCGGTAATCCATGGCGTGCGCCAGGCTGCTGCCAAGCAGAACAAGCAACAACAGGGCGCGGGACGTATTCAACATGGTTCGGGCCTTTTGTTCGCAGAGGGATAAATCAGGATCTGTCTCTTATACACATCTGACGCCTGCCGACGACGCTCCACGAGTGTAGATCTCGGTGGTCGCCGGCTTGTTAAAAAAAAAAAAAACAAAAAGAAAATAG
>NZ_JBNXUH010000120.1:0-279 GCF_050563605.1 Pseudomonas peli
ATCTTGATCTTCTTCAGGTCGAAGCCGAGTTGCTGCAGGCACCACTGGATATGTTTGTAGTAACGCTTGTAGCGGCGGTTGCCCCTGAGGATGGCGTCAATCGCGCGRTCCGGCGCMTACCAATAGCGCYTNGTCTCTTTTACACATCTCCCAGCCCCCCAGACGAAMYGAGCGAGCTCGTATGCCGGCTTCCACTGGATATGTTTGTAGTAACGCTTGTAGCGGCGGTTGCCCATGAGGATGGCGTCAATCGCGCGATCCGGCGCATACCAATAGCGC
>NZ_JBNXUH010000121.1:0-284 GCF_050563605.1 Pseudomonas peli
GGATCTGCTCCTATCCAAAGCCGGAGACGTGTATTTGAGACATCCCGTACTTTGACATCATCTCCGCTGGCCTGCGCATCTCCCTCTTCTACGGCATGGACTCGACGGACGCCGTTTTGCTAGCCAATTTTTGTCGCTTGTTTTGCTGTTNCGTCTCGTGGGCCGGAGATGTGTATAAGAGACAGGTATCTGCTCAAACCGAAAGCCGGCGGCGTGGCCTTTGTCCTGGCGGCACTGGGCGAGCAGCTGGACACCGTGCTGGATGTGACCGTGGTGTATCCGGG
>NZ_JBNXUH010000021.1:0-45766 GCF_050563605.1 Pseudomonas peli
GTCGCCGCCGGCGTCAGTTGTGTAAAAGAGACRRMRGAGAMAGCTGAAGDTCCKGCCCGGCNGCCRGGCCCGCTGCSCCCCGCCCCGCCCCCGCCCATAAGCGACGCCAGTTGCTKGGCAAKGGCCRGGCCGAGACCGGTACCGCCATAACGGCGGGTGGTCGAGGCATCGGCCTGCTGGAAACTGGTGAACAGCTGCCCGCACTGCTGCTCGGTAAGGCCAATACCGGTATCGCTGACCTGGAACTCCAGACAAAGGTCATGCGCAGCGGTGTCGCGCAGGGCCACAGCGACCTCGATCCGCCCCTGTTCGGTGAACTTCAGCGCGTTACTCAGGTAATTGAGCAAAATCTGGCGCAAGCGCAGCGGGTCGCCATGCAGCTGATCCGGCACCTGCGGCAGGATTTTCAGCTCCAGTTGCAGGCCCTTGCCGAGAATGCGCGGCTGCAGCAGGCCGGTGGTCTCGTGCAGCAGCTGTTCGAGGCTGAAGTCCTGGGTGTCCAGTTCGAGCTTGCCGGCCTCGATCTTGGAGAAATCGAGAATGTCGTCGAGGATACCCAGCAGGTGCCGGCTGGAACTCTGCACCTTGCTCAGGTAGTCGCGCTGGCGCTCATCCAGGGTGGTCGCCAAAACCAGATGGGTCATGCCGATGATGGCGTTCATCGGCGTACGGATCTCGTGACTCATATTGGCCAGGAACTCGGCCTTGACCCGCGCCGCAGTCTCGGCCAGCTCGCGCGCCTCACGCATCTCCGTGGCGGCGGCCTGCTGCAGCGAGATGTCCTGGACGATCCAGATCGAGCCCTGCTCGAGATCCCCTGGGCACACCGCGCGGGCACTGAGGCCGGCCCAGAACAGGCTGCCATCCTTGCGCCGCACCTGCATCTCGCGGCGGAAGGTCGAGCCCTCATGCAGTTGCTGGCGAATCCCGGCGACAAATTCCTGATTGAGCAGCTCGCCCTGCCAGATGGTAGCGGGCTGCTGCAACAGCTCACCCTCGGCATAGCCGAACACCTCATGCAGGCTGGAGTTGGCCTGCACGATCAGCCCACCGCGGATAAAGGCGATGCCATAGGGCGCCGCCATCAGGATCGCCCGTTGCTGCTCGTGGGCCAGCTGCAAACGCCGCTCATGCTGCTTGCGCAGGCTCAGATCGCGGATCACCACGCACATCGATTGGCTCTCGCCCTGGCGCGATGGCAGCGCCGACAGACGCACCTCGTTGGGAAACTCGCTGCCATCGAAACGCAGCGCCATACCCTCGCCCACGCTGATCCGCGTGGGGTTGGCCTGGAAGGCCTGCAGGATGCTGCCTAGCGCCTCACGCTGGTCGTACGGCACCAATGCCTTGAAGTGCCGGCCGAGTAACCCGCCGCTCGGATAGCCGAAAATGCGCTCGCATTCGAGGTTGGCCAAGATGACCTGCCCCTGCTCGTCGAACACCAGCATGCCATCGGGCGCCGCCTCGACGATGCCACGGAACCAGCTTTCCGTGGTGGCCAACGCGTGCTGTTGCACTTCCAACTGCCGCGCTTGCTGATGCGCCTGGTGCAACAGCGCCTGCTTGTACTCACGCTGCAACAGCAGCCCCCACCAGGCGCAGATCGGCTCGTGCAGGGCGCTCAGCAGTGCCAGCTGCTGGGCACTCGGCTGCTGCGCCAGGCGCAGCTCGACGATGCCCTGCAGTTGGCCGTCGTGCAGCAACGGCAGGTGATAGCGCAGGCAGCCTTCGCTGCTCGCCACGCTCAATTCGTCCTCGCTGAAGGAGACCGTGCTACCTGGCAGCCACTGCGCCAAGCGCGCAACCAGGCAGGCGGTGAATGCCGTCTGGCTGGGGCTGGACTGCAGCTCCTGAGCCAGCTCACCGAGGCGATCCTTGGCCCATTGCTGGTGCAGGATCTGCTGGTTGACCTGGCGGTAGGCATCCAGGGCACGGGCCAGGGCACCTAATTCGTTGCGCACCCGACAGTTGACCAGGCTCTCGATGTCCTCACCCGCCTGCAGTCGCAGAGTCTGTTCGGTCAGCATACGCAGCGGCTTAAGCAGGCCGCGACGCACAAACAGCAGCATCACCAGCACCACATAAAACACGGTAACGATCAGCATCAGTGCAGCCAGGCGCTGAGCCGCCGTGGCCTGCTTGATCGACTCGGCCGCCTGCTGACTCAGCCGGACAAAGACACCATCGCGCAGTTCATCCAGCGCCCGGGCGATTTCCAGCTCGGTGTTTACATAAATCTGCTGCTCCAACTGCTGGCTGGCACCGTGAGCGGATCGCTCCGTTATGGCCAGCTGCTCCATCTGCACCTGCAGCCCATTGAGTTCGGCGGTACGCCGCAACAACCGTTTTTCCTGCGGCAACAGAGGCAAGCCCAACAACTGTGCGCGCATCTTGGTGACGCCGCCTTCCCGGCTCAGCTGGCGATACTGTTCTCGATAGGCATCATTGCCAGAACTCACATACAGACGGGCGTACTGGGTCATCAGCCGATTATCAGACGCCAGCTGCGCAGTGAGCGCGGTTACCTCGAAACGCTGCTGCGCCACCTGCAGGCTCTGCCGGTAATGCCGATCGGCCTGCCAGACACTGGCCAAGCAGGCGATGCCAATCACCAGCATGCCGCCTGCCAACCACTTGCTCAGTTTATCGAGACTCACTCGCTCACCCTCTTCGATCACGACTGCCAAGGCGCCGCAACAGGAGGGTTGCGGCGCCCGGAAATCCGGGATGGCATTGACCCACGGCCAGGGTGCCGCTGCTCTGAAATCCCCTGAAAAGCCATGAAGTGGGCGCTGAAAGATGCTGATTGGCTCAGCCGAGCACGCGTGGCGGTGGTCAAGCCAAGCATGCGCGCCCAGTCGGCCGGATTTTCTCTGAGAGGCCACCGATTACCGTCAAGTATTCGTGACAATCTTCGAGAGTAAGAAGGCGAAGAATGGCCGCACCGCCAGCTTCGTATTGTTTTTTTTACAAGCCAGCGCCTCGCCGAAGCCCTACTGCCCCATCCAACCAGATGCAGCGCCAATCCTTCTGCGGTACTGCTAGTGCAATACAACAAAACTCCGCGGCAGCGCCGCAGACGAGGAGGCAATGCAATGACACCCACGCAATACGTGGCTCGCCAACCGGATGACAGTGGCTTTATCGATTACCCGGAGGCTGAGCATCAGGTGTGGAATACCCTGATCACCCGTCAGCTCAAGGTGATTGAAGGGCGCGCCTGCCAGGAATACCTCGATGGTATCGAGCAGCTCGGCCTGCCTCATGAGCGCATTCCGCAGCTCGGCGAAATCAATCAGGTGCTGCAAGCCAGCACCGGCTGGCGTGTGGCGCGGGTGCCGGCGCTAATTCCGTTTCAGACTTTCTTCGAGCTGCTGGCCAGCAAGCAATTCCCGGTGGCGACCTTTATTCGCACGCCTGAGGAGCTGGACTACCTGCAGGAGCCGGATATCTTCCACGAGATCTTTGGTCACTGTCCGCTGCTGACCAACCCCTGGTTCGCCGAATTCACCCATACCTACGGCAAGCTCGGTTTGGCCGCCAGCAAGGAAGAGCGTGTGTACCTGGCGCGCCTGTACTGGCTGACCATCGAGTTCGGCCTGGTTGATACCAGCCAGGGCCAGCGCATCTACGGCGGCGGCATTCTTTCCTCGCCGAAAGAAACCCTCTACTGCCTGTCCGATGCGCCGCAGCACCTGGCCTTCGACCCGATTGAGGCAATGCGCACGCCCTACCGTATCGACATCCTGCAGCCGCTGTACTTTGTTCTGCCCGAGCTCAAGCGCCTGTTCGAACTGGCCCATGAAGACATCATGGCCATGGTGCAGCAAGCCATGCGCCTAGGCTTGCATGCGCCGAAGTTTCCGCCGAAAGCGGCATAACCTTTGTAGGATGGCCCGACACCCATCCTACGGCTCACTTTTGACCCTTGGAGAATCCCCATGTCCCTTGCCCAAGCCCAATGCGAAGCCTGCCGCGCCGATGCGCCAAAAGTCAGCGATGAAGAACTGGCCGAACTGATCCGCGAAATCCCCGACTGGAATATCGAAGTACGCGGCGACCATATGGAACTGGAACGGGTTTACCTGTTCAAGAATTTCCGCCACGCCCTGACCTTCACCAACGCGGTCGGCGCCATCGCCGAGGAAGTCGGCCACCACCCGGCGCTGCTCACTGAATGGGGCAAAGTCACCGTGACCTGGTGGAGCCATGAAATGCGCGGTCTGCACCGTAACGACTTCATCATGGCCGCGCGCACCGATGTACTAGCCGCCAGCGCCGAGGGCCGCAAGTGAGTCATTTCCACAGGATTGTGCGAGTGCCTGGCGACCCGATTCTCGGTCTGATGGACGCCTACCGCGCTGACCGTAACCCGGCCAAGCTCGACCTCGGCGTGGGCGTGTACAAAGACGCTCAGGGCCTGACGCCGATTCCGCGCGCGGTAAAGCTCGCCGAACAGCGACTGGTGGAAAGCGAAACGACCAAGAGCTATATCGGCGGCCATGGCGACCCACTGTTTGGCAGCCTGCTCAGCCAGTTGGTACTGGGCGCCGACAGCCCGCTGCTGGCCGAACGCGCTGGCGCTACCCAAACGCCTGGCGGTACCGGAGCGCTGCGCCTGTGTGCGGACTTTATCGCTAACTGCCTGCCGGGCCGTGGCATCTGGCTAAGCGACCCGACCTGGCCAATCCACGAGAGCATCTTTGCTGCCGCCGGCCTAAGCGTTGGCCATTACCCCTATGTCGGCGCGGACAACCAGCTGAATGTCGAGGCGATGATCGCCGCCCTCGCCCACGTGCCCAAAGGCGATGTGGTGCTGCTGCACGCCTGCTGCCACAACCCCACCGGCTTCGACCTCACACCGCGTGACTGGAAGCGTGTGCTGGAGGTGGTAAAAGCCCGCGAGCTGCTGCCGCTGATCGACTTCGCTTACCAGGGCTTTGGCGATGGCCTGGAACAGGACGCCTTTGCCGTGCGCCTGTTTGCCGCCGAGCTGCCCGAGCTGCTGATCACCAGCTCCTGCTCGAAGAATTTCGGTCTGTACCGCGAACGCACCGGCGCACTGATCGTCTGCGCCGAGACTGCGACAAAGCTGCAGGACGTGCGCAGCCAGCTGGCGTTTATCGCGCGCAATCTGTGGTCTACCCCGCCGGCCCATGGCGCGGCAGTGGTCGCCACTATCCTGGCTGACACCGAGCTGAACAGCCTCTGGGTCAGCGAGCTGGACGCCATGCGCCAGCGCGTCGCCAGCCTGCGCGCCGGGCTGGTTGAAGCCCTGCAACCTTACGGCCTGAGTGAGCGCTTTGCGCATATCGCGGTGCAACGCGGCATGTTCTCCTACACCGGTCTGAGCCCAACCCAGGTGCAACGCCTGCGCGATGAGTTCAGCGTGTATATGGTCGGCTCAGGCCGAGCCAATATGGCCGGGCTCGACGCTGAGCGCCTGGATCAGCTGGCCAGCGCGATTGCTCGGGTCTGTGGCTGAGCGAACTGCGAAAAGCATCGCAGCTAAAGCCCCTCCCACAAGTGGTCGCTGATCCTGTTGGAGGGGCTTTAGCCGCGACAGGGGCTGCCCCAAAGCGAGAGTCATGGTGGTGCAACAGGGTTTATCGGCGCCCTCGGCACGCGCATAAAGAGCGGCCGGGAATATCCATCGACCGTTTATCTATAAAATTAATCTTTCAAAAACAATAGCTTAATTCGTTACCCAGCTAAGCACTGGCACCCTTCATGCTTGCACTCAGCGGCATAGTTCCCTAGGGTAGGTCGCCATGTGGTCCCTGATTGCCCCTATCAGCTCGTTGCTCGGTGGGGTTGCTTTACTCCTCCTCGGCAATGGTCTGCTCAACACCCTACTGACCCTGCGTGGCGTCGCCGAAGGCTACTCCACCTCGATGCTCGGCCTGATTATGTCCGGGTACTTTGTCGGTTTTCTCCTTGGCACCTGGCTAGCGATTCCGCTGGTCCGCCGCGTTGGGCATATCCGTGCGTTTGCCTTTTGCGCCGCCCTCGCTGCCATCACCGCCCTGCTCCATGTCCTGATCGTCGACCCTTGGGTTTGGCTGGGTCTGCGCGTGCTCTACGGCCTGGCGCTGGTCAGCCTGTATATGGTGATCGAGAGCTGGCTTAACGCGCAGGTGCCCAACGACAAACGCGGCCAGGTGTTTGCCGTGTATATGGCGGTCAACCTCGGCGCGCTGGCCGCCGCGCAGCAGCTGCTCAATCTGGCCTCGCCGAGCGACTTCGTGCTGTTCGTGCTGGCCGCCATGCTGATCAGCGCGGCCTTGATGCCCATCACCCTGACCCGGCAGATCCAGCCCAGCGTGCCAGATACCCTGCACACCAATCTGCGCCAGATCGCTGGTATCGCCCCACTGGCGTTGGCCGCCGCGGGCTTATCCGGTCTGGCCCTCGGCGCGTTCTGGGGCATGGCGCCGGTATACGCCAGCCTGAACGGCTTCGATGCCACCGGCGTGGGTTTGCTGATGAGCAGCACGATTCTCGGCGGCGCACTGTTGCAATGGCCGATTGGCATCTACTCGGATAAACACGACCGTCGTCTGGTGCTGTTCTGGGTGGTGGCGCTGGCCGTAGTGGTCGCCCTGCTGATGAGCCTGCTACCGGCCGGTCGCCTGCTGCTCGGGTTGATATTTATCTGGGGCGGCCTGGCGTTTGCCATCTACCCGATTGCCGTGGCGCAGCTGATCGACCAATTGCACAGCGATGAAATCCTCGCCGGCTCCAGCAGCCTGCTAATGGTCAATGGCATTGGCTCGGTGTGCGGCCCGTTACTCGCCGGCCTGCTGATGCAGCACCTGGGCGCTCAGGCGCTGCCGCTGTATTTCGCCGCCACGCTCGGCCTGCTCGCGGCATACACGCTGTACCGCCTGCGCCATGTCAGCGACCTGGTCAGCGCACCGGCCGGGCACTTTATGCCCATGCTGCGGACCAGCCACACGGTGCTTGAGCTGATGCCCGATGCACCGCCCACAGACGACCCAGACTCCACTGACTCACATGAGGACCCGCCCAACCCGGCGCCGCAGACGCCTGGGTAAACCAAGAGACGAACGCCCCGTGGCGCAATCGTCCATAGCTCGTCGGCCTTTGTCGGCGCGTCACTGCACCCACTTAACTGGACAGGAAGACAGCGCATGTTACTTGCCACCGATCTCGATGGAACCTTTCTCGGCGGCGATCCCAAGGATCGCCTAAGCCTCTATCAAACCATCGCCGCCCACCCGGAAATCCGCCTGGCCTATGTCACCGGCCGCAGCCTGGAGTCGGTGCTGCCACTGCTGGCAGACCCGACCCTGCCGCAACCGGATTTCATCATCTCCGACGTTGGCGCCAGCCTGGTGCATGGCGACAGCCTGCAGCCAATCCAGCCGCTGCAAAGCGCGGTGGACGCCCTCTGGCCCGGCGACAGCCAGGTTGCCAGCGCCATCGAACGCTTTGCCCTGGAGCGTCAAGACGTACCGCAGGTGCGCCGCTGCTCCTACTTCTGTAGCCCCGAGCAGGCAGCCAACCCGGAGCTGCTGACAATTGCTGAAAGCCTCGGTTGCGACCTGCTCTACTCGGCCGAGCGCTATCTGGATTTCCTGCCCAAAGGTGTTAACAAAGGCAGCAGCCTGCAGGCGCTGATCGACTGGCTGGAACTGGACAACGACCAGGTGCTGACCGCTGGCGACACGCTCAACGACCTGTCCATGCTGAGCGGCCAGTTCAAGGGCGTCTGCGTAGGCGCATCCGAGCCGGGCCTGCTGCAGGCCACGCGGCAGTATTCGCGGGTATTCCATGCCGAGCGCGCCGGGTGCGGCGGCATTCTTGAGGCCTTTGTGCATTTTGGCTTTCTCGGCAAACAGGGCATCGCTGCCGAAGGTAAGCAGGTTGCCGACCCCGGTAAGGCCGATCTGGTGATGGTCTACCACCGCCTGCCCTATGAAGAATTCCGTGGCGCTGATGGCAAGCTGCAGCGCCGCCGCCCGACTTCACCCAACGGCATTATTCCGACCCTGCTGAGCTTCTTCGGCGATGGTCGCGCCGGTTCCTGGGTGGCCTGGGCCGAGCATGACGAAAACAGCGGGGAAACCTTCGACAGCCACACCACCGTGGATGCCGAGCGCTACCCAAAACTGACCGCCGCACGGGTGGCGCTGAGCAAGGAAGAGGTCGACATTTTCTACAAGCGCTTCTCCAAGGAAGCCTTCTGGCCGACCCTGCACACCTTCTGGGAGCGTGCGCAGTTCCGTGAAGACGACTGGCAGGTGTTCCTCAAGGTCAACCGCGCCTTTGCCGAACGCACCGCCCTGGAAGCAGCTGAGGGCGCCACCGTCTGGCTGCACGATTACAACCTGTGGATGGTCCCCGGCTACCTGCGCGAGCTGCGCCCGGATCTGCGCATCGCCTTCTTCCACCACACCTACTTCCCTTCGGCGGATGTGTTCAACGTGCTGCCCTGGCGCCGGCAGATCATCGGCAGCCTGCTGCAATGCGACTACATCGGCTTCCATATCCCGCGCCAGGTGGAAAACTTCGTCGATGCTGCGCGCGGCGTGATGCCACTGCAAACCGTCAGCCGGCAGAACTGCGCACCACGCTTTATCACCTATGGCTGCGCCGTGGGCCTGGAGCGTATGACCACCGCCGTGGACACCGGCAGCCGCGTGGTCAAACTCGGTGCTCACCCGGTGGGCCTGGATATCGAGCGAGTACGCAGCGCCCTGGCCGCGCCAAAGATCAGGCAAATGATGGAACGCCTGCGCGCCGAGCTTGCCGGGGTCAAACTGATTCTCTCGGTGGAGCGCCTCGACTACACCAAAGGCATTCTGGAAAAGCTCAACGCTTACGAGCGCCTGCTGGAGGAAAACCCCGAGCTGCTGGGCAAGGTCACCCTGGTGACCGTATGCGTGCCGGCGGCCAAGGAGATGACCATCTATGACGAGCTGCAAGGGCAGATCGAGCAAGCCGTGGGCCGCATCAACGGCCGCTTTGCCCGCATCGGCTGGACGCCGCTGCAGTTCTTCTTCCGCAGCCTACCGTTTGAGGAAGTTAGCGCCTGGTACGCCATGGCCGACGTGATGTGGATTACCCCACTGCGCGACGGCCTCAACCTGGTGGCCAAGGAATTTGTCGCCGCTCAGGGCTTGCTGGATGGGCGTGGCGTGCTGGTGCTCTCGGAGTTTGCCGGCGCTGCCGCCGAACTCAAGGGCGCCCTGCTGACCAATCCGCATGACCCGGTGGACATGGTGCAAACCTGTTACGTGGCGCTGAACATGCCCAAGGCCGAAGCCCAGGCACGCCTGCGTGAGCTGTTCGATATCGTCAACTACAACGATATCCGCCGCTGGGGCGATGAGTTTCTCGCTGCCGTCAGCGACCCGCAGGATCAACTGGACCGCGCCCTCGGGCTGGTCGGCTAGGCGGCAACGGCGCAGCTGCGTAGTTCAGCTGCGCCGAGCCAAGCCTGCATACCTAGCCCATCTGCGCATCAATATCGCAGTTAATCATCCAGCCGACGCCAAAGCGGTCGGTGAACATGGCAAAGCGCGTGGCCCAGAAGGTCGCCTGCAACTCCATCTGCACCGAACCGCCCGCCGACAGCGCTTTATACAGGCGCTCGGCCTCCGGCACGTTTTCCACCTGCAGGGAAACCGAAGCGCCCTTGATACCCTCGTACGCCATACCCGGAAAGGTGTCGGACGCCATCAGCAACTGATCGCCCACTGTCAGGCAAACGTGCATCACACGGTCATGAAACTGCTCCGGCACATTGCCAGCTTCCGGGCTTTCGCCCATGCGCATCAGCTCCAGACTGCCGCCCAGGCATTCGGCGTAATAGTTAAAGGCCGCTTCGCACTGGCCATCGAAGGTCAAGTAGGTATGGATCTTCATCTGCACTCTCCTTAGTACTTCTTCATGGTTGTTTTACGATTCAAGCCGCGTGCGCAGGCGTTCTTCCTGTTCACGCATCTCGGGGGTTAATTCGTCACCAAAATCCTCGGCCTCAAAAATCTGCCGGATCTCGATTTCGCTATCGCCTGGCATCGGGTTGGGGCAACGCTTGACCCACTCGATGCACTCCGCCAGAGACGCCACCTGGAAAATCCAGAAGCCGGCGATCAACTCCTTGGTTTCTATAAAAGGCCCATCCGTAACGCTGCGCTGGCTGCCAGAGAACTTTACCCGCACGCCTTTGCTGCTCGGCTGCAGGCCTTCACCGGCGAGCAGCACGCCCGCCTCAACCAGCTCTTCGTTGTAACGCCACATCGCCGCCATCAGTTCTTTACTGGGCATAAAGCCGGCTTCGGAATCTGCAGTAGCCTTGACTATCACCATAAAACGCATTGCCTTCCTCCTTGTTCGGTTCGGTAAACCGCACGCAGGGTGCGCTGTACGCGCCCTACTGCAGACAGCGAACCCGTGGCAGGGTTCTAAACCATAGTCGAGCGCGCGACAGACGAATCGACAGGCGTAGGAAATTTTTTTAGTTGAGTTACAGCGCTACTTTCACCACCGAGAGAACAAAGGTGACGATCAACCGCTCACCCAGCAGAACGCCCCACCAATGCAGCTGAGTGGCGTTGTTGCCCTTGCACTGGTTTTCCCCATGTACTGCTGGTCCATGTCGACACTGCTGAAGGCTGGATCGACCGGGTGTTCGCCACGGCCATGCCGCAGCCGTAAAGGCGCAGATTGCTCACGGCAACTTCGACTATTGCGCCGCCAAGGGGGGAGCTTACAGCTGCGGCTCAACTCCAACAGCGGAGGCGGCCCAGACCTTGCGGATGAGTTGGGCGCATAGCGCCCCTCGCTCAGCCCAGCAACTGCAAGGCCTCGCTGCTGCATTGCTGAATGCGTGCCCAGTCGCCGTTCCTGACCCACTCGCTGTCAAACATCCAGGTACCACCGACACACATCACGTTGTTTAGGGCCATATAGCGCTGCACGTTGCCTGGATTGATTCCGCCAGTGGGGCAGAATTTCACTTCACCGAAGGGCCCACCCAGGGCTTTGAGCGCCGAGGTGCCGCCGCAAACTTCTGCGGGGAACAACTTGAAGCGGCGGTAGCCAAGGGCATAACCAAGCATGATGTCGGAGGCGCTGCCAGTACCGGGCAACAGCGGTACCTCGACCTCCAGGCCGGCCTGCAGCAACTCGGCGGTCGAACCCGGGGTGACGATAAATTGCGCGCCGGCCTCAAGCGCCGCGTCGAGCATCTGCCGATCCAGCACCGTGCCGGCACCCACGCACAGCTCGGGGCGCTGTTCGCGCAGCAGGCGGATGGCCGTGAGGCCATGGGCCGAACGCAGGGTGATTTCCAGCACCGTCAGGCCACCAGCGGCCAGGGCATCGGCCAGCGGCAGGATATCCGCTTCTCGGGCGATGGTGATCACCGGCATGATCCGCGCCCGGGTGCAGATGCTGTCGATCTGGGCGATCTTCTCGGCCATGCGGGCCTGCGGGCTAGTCTCGTTGATGGTCATATCGGCTGGTCCTTCGGCCCTAAGGGCACCAGTAAATCTCAAGGGAAGAATGCAGCAAGGCGCGGATCGGCATGCTCACCACATCGCTGCCTGCCAGGGCCGCACGCAGAGTAGCCAGCTTATCCGGGCCCTGAATCGCCAGTAACGTCAGACTCGCCGCCGTCAGCAGTGGCAGGGTCAGGGTCAGACGCTGAGCCGGCTCACTGGGGGCCTGCATCGGCAAGACTCGGTTCGGGCAGTCGACCTGCAGAGCCAGGTCCAGATTGGGGCTGTTGGGAAACAGCGAAGCGGTATGGCCGTCGTCGCCCATGCCGAGCACCAGCACATCGATCGGCGGCAGGTCGACAAGGGACGCATCAGCCAGCTCGGCGGCCTGCTGCAGACTGCTCGCCACCCGATACAGGCCGAGAAACCGTACTTCGGCAGCCGGGCCGCGGAGCAGATGACGACGCACCAACCCCTCGTTACTGCTGGCGTGATTGATCGGTACCCAGCGCTCGTCCGCCAGGCTGATCGTCACCTTGTGCCAGTGCAGTGGCTGCTGCGCCAGAGCGTCGAAAAAGGCAATCGGGCTGCGCCCTCCGGACACCACCAGGGTCGCCTGACCGCGGCTTTCAATGGCAACCCGCAGCGCTTCGGCCACGACCACGGCCTGCGCCTCGGCTAGGGCCTGGGCATTGGCATGACTGTGGGCAACCACGCCCGGCGGCAGTTCGAGATCAGAGATCGCCATACCAGCTCCTCCCGTCACGGGTGATCAGGGCAATCGAGCCCATCGGCCCCCAGGAGCCGGCGGCATAGGGTTTGGGCGCGTCACCCAGGCGTTTCCAGCCGGCGATCAACTGGTCGCACCATTGCCAGGCGTGCTCGATCTCGTCTTTGCGTACAAACAGGTTCTGATTGCCGCGCATCACTTCCAGCAGCAACCGTTCGTAAGCATCGGGTACCCGGGCGCTGCGGTAGGTGTCGGAGAAATTCAGTTGCAGCGGGCCGCTGCGCAGTTGCATGCCCTTGTCTAGGCCCTGGTCCTTGGTCATCACCTGCAGAGCAATGCCCTCGTCCGGCTGCAGACGGATGATCAACTTGTTGCCGATCAGCTGGCGCTGCTCCGGATCGAAGATGTAGTGCGGCGGCGTCTTGAAGTGGATAACAATCTGCGACATTTTCTGCGCCATGCGCTTGCCGGTGCGTAGGTAGAACGGCACGCCGGCCCAACGCCAGTTGCGGATATCGGCGCGCAGGGCGACGAAGGTTTCGGTGTCGCTGCGGGTGTTGGAATTCTCTTCTTCAAGGTAGCCCGGTACCGCCCTGCCATCGCTACTGCCGGCCACGTACTGGCCACGCACCACCTGCTGGCTAAGCTGCTCGCCGGTGATCGGGGCCAGGGCCTTGAGTACCTTGACCTTCTCGTCGCGAATGCTGTCGGCGGAGAGGTCGCTGGGCGGGTCCATGGCAATCAGGCAAAGCAGTTGCAACAGGTGGTTCTGGATCATGTCGCGCAGCTGGCCGGCCTGGTCGAAATAACCCCAGCGGCCCTCGATACCAACCTTCTCCGCCACGGTGATTTCCACGTGGGAGATATGGTTCTGGTTCCACTGGGTTTCGAACAGGCTGTTGGCGAAACGCAGGGCGATCAGGTTCTGCACCGTTTCCTTGCCCAGGTAATGGTCGATGCGATAGATGCGGGTTTCCGGGAAGTACTGTGCCACCGCGTCGTTGACCTCGCGGGACGAAGCCAGGTCGTGGCCGATGGGCTTTTCCAGCACGGCGCGGGTGCGCTCGGCCAGGCCGACCGCCGCCAGGTTGGCGCAGATGCCGCCGTACACCGAGGCCGGGGTGGCGAAATAGGCAATCAACCGCTCACTGCTGCCAACCTGTTCGGCCAGCAATTGATAGTCGTCGGCCTTGAGGAAATCCATGCTCAGGTAGCTCAGGCGCGCCTGAAAGCGTTGCAGTACGGTGTCGTCCACCTCGGCGGCCGGCACATGGCGGCGCAGGTGTTGTTCGATCTGCTGCAGATACTGCTGCGCCTCGCCGGTTTCGCGGGCTAGGGCGAGAATCTGCGTATCGGCGTGCAGCAGCCCGGCCCGATCCAGCTGATAAAGCGCCGGAAACAGCTTGCGCAGCGCCAGATCACCCAGGGCACCAAACAAGGCAAAAGTACAAGATTCAACGATTATCGAAGGCATAATGTTTGTTCTTTTATCAATTTAAACTAGGAATACCCGACTTAACGGGTTTAATCAAGGCGATATGTAGTAATAAAACAACATAACAACAACTCCCACTCCGCAGTGGTCGCCGCCAGATCCAATCAGTACGATAGGCAAGCAAACTCAGTAAAGGTTTAAGGAATCAACATGGATCGCGTGCGCAATTTACTGGAGCAGATCCAGGGTCGACTCGACAGCCTGAACAAGGCCGAACGCAAGGTCGCCGAGGTGATCCTGCAAGGTCCGCAGCAGGCCACCCGCCTGAGCATTGCCGCCCTCGCCCAGGCCGCCCATGTCAGTGAGCCCACGGTCAATCGTTTCTGCCGCTCCTTCGGCGTCAGCGGCTACCCCGAACTGAAGATGCAACTGGCGCAGAGCCTGGCCAGTGGCGCTGCCTATGTCAGCCGCGCAGTGGAAGCCGACGACACGCCGGAAGCCTATACCCGCAAGATCTTCGGCAGCGCCATCGCCTCACTGGACAGTACCTGTCAGTCCCTCGACTCGCAGCTGATCAGCCGCGCCGTCGATTTGCTGATCCAGGCCCGCCAGATCCACTTCTTCGGCCTCGGCGCTTCGGCTTCGGTAGCCCTGGACGCGCAACACAAGTTCTTCCGCTTCAACCTGGCAGTCACCGCGCATTCCGACGTACTGATGCAGCGCATGCTGGCCTCGGTGGCACATACCGGTGATCTGTTCGTGATCATCTCCTACACCGGACGTACCCGCGAGTTGGTGGAAGTGGCACGCCTGGCCCGAGAAAACGGCGCCTCGGTACTCGGCCTCACGGCCGCCGGCTCGCCCCTGGCCCAGGCCTGCACCCTGAGCCTGCACATCCCACTACCCGAGGACACTGACATCTATATGCCGATGACCTCGCGGATCATCCAACTCACCGTGCTCGACGTGCTCGCCACCGGCATGACCCTGCGCCGTGGCGTGGACTTCCAGCCGCACCTGCGCAAGATCAAGGAAAGCCTTAACGCCAGCCGCTATCCGGTGGACGAGGAACTGCTGTAATTTGCCAAGGCGCCGTATATGGCCCCCCTCAACCTAACCGCGCCTGCAACACCAACACGGCCTCTTCACCCGGTTTGAGGATCAGGCTATCGGCGCCGCAACAGGCGGCCTGAACACTTAGAAAACCCAACGCCTCACTCCAGCCGACATCGGTCAAAGGCCGACTGCCGGGGTGCCAAACCACGCTGTTGGCAGCACCTTGCGTATCGATCAACAAGCTGCGCTGCCAGGCCAGATCCTGCAGCTGCAGGAGCCCGCCATGACGAAAGATGCGGTGGCAGCCATTCTCGACCCGCAACGCACCGCGCTGCTGGCAGTCGGCGCGCCTGAGCAGGTCATGGCCGTGGACACCCTCCAGGCCGAGCACGGTCACCCGCACCACATCGCTGACACGCCAATAGGCATGCAGGGCATGGCTCAGTTGGCAGGACTCGCTGTCCTGATGACTGCTGCGCAGGCGCAGACGCATGCCCTCGCCCAGCTCGGCTTCCAGGGTCACCTGCCAGTCACACAACTGCAATTGCCAGCGCAGGCGCACGCCCTGCTCGTCCACAGTGCAGTCCAGTAGTTCCCAATCGCTCAACCGCGCCCAGCCATGGGATGGCCAGCCACTCTCACCGGGATGTCGACCAAACCAGGGCCAGCACACCGGCACCCCACCACGAATCGCCCCACCGCGCTGCCAGTGACTGGCACACCAGAGCCAGGGCCGCTGGTCGCGGGGCTGGAAATGCAGCAGCTGCCCCCCCTGACGGCTGAATGCTGCCTGAAAGCGCGAATGCTCGATCAACAGCAGGTCGCGCTGCTGATGGCTGACCCAGCGCAGGCCGGGCTCTCCAGAGGGCGCAAACAACCCGGACAGGGGATGCTCGGCGGCAAACCCTGGCCGGGTTGTTGGCGCAGCTATGGGGGCGCCTGAAGCAGCCCCATAGCGGGCCCTGTTACTCGGCTTGGCAGGCACCGGCCTATTTCCACCAGTATTCGACCTGTACGCCGAAGTTGGAGCCATGCCGAGCATTGTCGAAAGCACCGCTGTCCGACAGCGCCGAACCGGCGGCGATCAAGCTGGCCGCGCGTTGCGCCGCTTCGTTCCAGCTGGCATAGGTGTAGTACAAGCGCACTTCCGGACGTGTCCAAAAACCTGGACCGGCCGGCGACCAGGTCGGCGCCACAGTGAACTTGGTCAGCTTGCGCGTACCGTCGGTGGCATCAACCTGATCATGGCCCAACTCGCCGACCAGCTTGAACTGCTCGGTAAAGGCGTAGCTGGTACGCCCGCCGACCGACAGCCAATCCTGGTCGTCGCCATCAGGACGGATGTCCTTCTGGTAGATGAACTGCACCTGGCCGCCCAGGCGTGGCGTAGCCTGCCAGTCAAAGAACTCGACCAGGCGATAGCTCTTGTTGTCGCGTTCCAGGGTCACGTCACCGGTGTAACCCAGGCCCGTACCGGGGCCGCGGCCGTACTGCAGGGCCAGGGTGTTCTTGCCGCCGAGGAAATCGCTCTGTTTGTGCTGCGCGGTGATCGCCCAGCCGCTGTGGGCATCGGTGCTGTCGGGCTTGTCGATATAGCTCAGGCCGAACTCCAGCTCACCGCCCGGATTGACCTTGAAGCCGGCGACGTTGAAGTCGTGGCGATTGATATAGGGCTCCTGGAAATAGCTGTCCTTGCGCGAAAACGCGTAGCTGTATTTCAGCCCACCCAGCTCGAAGTCCTCGATACCGGCGCCGGTACCGCTCTGGTTCCAGTAGAAGAAGTCAGAGATATGGATATCGTTACGCTTGTAGAAGCGCCGCCCGGCCCAGACCGAACCGCCATTGAGCGCACTGACGTTGCTCCACTCCGCGTACATCTGGTTCATCCGCGCGAAGCCGTAATCGCCGGTGAACTTCGGCGTATGGCCATAGGCGTTATACAGCTGCGCCATGCCCTCGACGCTGAGTACCGAGCCGTCGTCGAAGCTGGCCAGATCCTGACGCAGATCCAGCTCGATGTACTGCTCACACTCGTTGCCCAGGCGGTATTTCGACTGCGCGCCCGGTAACTGGAAGCAGGATTGCGTACCGCCGTTCTCCGAACCGCCGACGCCGCTACGGGCGTAACCCGTAAACTCCAGCGCGCTCGCGGCCTGAGGCAAGGCCAGGCTACCGAGGGTCAGTGCCAGGCCGAATTTCATTGCTGCTCTCATGTTTACTCCTTCTTGTTTTTATTGTTGTAACGCTTGCTGCAGGGTCCCAAAGGCGCGGATGTGGCAGGCGCCCTCGGAGATGTTTAGCTGCGTAGTCTCAGCGGCTCTTGAACTGGGCGACCTTGCTTGCCTGCTCAACCGTTTGCGGCTTTCCCGGCAGCAGGCGCTCGCCACTCTGAGCGTCGAACAGCAGCACCTTGCTCGGGTCGAATTGCAGCTCTAGGGTTTGTCCCACCCGGGGCGCATCGTCTGGGGCCATGCGGCAACACACCTTGGTCTGATTCAGCTCGACGAACACCAGGGTGTCCGGCCCGGTGGGCTCGATAACCTCGGCCTCGGCACGGATCGACGATTGATTGCGGCCCTCGGCCGTGGCCAGGAGGATCTGCTCGGGACGAATGCCGAGGATCACCTCGCGGTTCTCGAAGCCCGCCTCCATCGCCCCAAGCGGCAGTTCGCAACGTGCCTGACCCGAGTCGAGCAACGCCAGCAATTGACCGTCGCGGCGCTGCAGGCGCAGGGGAATGAAATTCATCGGTGGCGAGCCGATAAAGCTCGCCACAAACAGATTGGCCGGATCGTTGTAGATCTCACGCGGGGTGCCGAACTGCTGGATTATGCCGTCCTTCATCACCGCCACCTTGTCGCCCAGGGTCATGGCTTCGATCTGGTCGTGGGTGACATACACCGTGGTGGTCTTCAGGCGCTGGTGCATCAGCTTGATTTCGGTGCGCATTTCCACGCGTAGCTTGGCGTCGAGGTTCGACAGCGGCTCGTCGAACAGGTAGATCTTCGGCCGCCGCGCCAGCGCCCGCCCCATGGCCACGCGCTGCTGCTGACCACCGGAGAGCTGGCCGGGTTTACGGCTGAGCAAATGTTCGATCTGCAGCAGCTTGGCCACCCGCGCCACTTCGGCCTCGATATCGGCCGGCGCCATTTTGCGCATCTTCAGGCCGAAGGCGATGTTGCCGTGCACGGTCATGGTCGGATACAGCGCATAGGACTGAAAGACCATGGCGATATCGCGATCCTTGGGGCTCATGCCGCTGATGTCCTGATCGTCGACCAGAATCGCCCCGCCGCTGATCGCCTCCAGCCCGGCGATGCAATTCATCAGGGTGGATTTACCGCAACCGGACGGTCCCACGAGAATCAGAAACTCGCCGGAGTCGATTGAGATATCGATGTTCTTCAAGGTGTCCGCCAGGCCGCTGCCGTAGGACTTGTTGACGTTGCGCAGTTCGAGGGTTGCCATTGTTGTTTCTCCAATCTTGAAGGCGTCAGCCTTTCACCGCGCCGGCAGTCAGCCCGCGCAAGAAATATTTGCCAGCGAGGATGTAGACGACCAGCGTGGGCAGCCCGGCGATCATCGCGGCGGCCATATCGACGTTGTATTCCTTGGCCCCGGTGCTGGTGTTGACCAGGTTGTTCAGGGCCACGGTGATCGGCTGGGTATCGCCGCTGGCGAACACCACACCGAAGAGGAAGTCGTTCCAGATCTGGGTGAACTGCCAGATCAGGCAGACCATGATGATCGGGGTCGACATCGGCAGCAGGATGCGTCCGAAGATGGTGAAGAAACCCGCCCCATCCAGTCGCGCCGCCCGCACCAGGGCATCCGGAATGCTCACGTAGTAGTTGCGGAAGAACAGCGTGGTAAAGGCCATGCCATAGACCACATGGATCAGCACCAGGCCGCTGGTGGTATTGGCCAAGCCGAGATGACCGAGGGTGAAGGACGCCGGCAGCAGCACCACCTGGAACGGCAGGAAGCAGCCGAATAGCAGCAGGCCGAAGAACAGCTGTGAGCCGCGAAAGCGCCACATGGCCAGCACATAACCGTTCAGCGCGCCGATCACGGTGGAAATCAGCACCGCCGGGATGGTGATCTTCACCGAGTTCCAGAAGTAACCACCGACGCCATCCCAGGCTTTGAGCCAGCCGATGGCGGTAAACACCTCCGGCCAGGACAGCAGGTTGCCGGTGCGGATATCTTCCGGGCTCTTGAAGCTGGTCAGCAGCATGATGATCAGCGGGATCAGATAGACCGCACAGGCCGCCAACAGGGTGGCGTAGATGGCCAAACGGCTCAGGCTAAAAGCGCGATTAGTCATGGCGTTTGCCTCGCAGTTCGGAGTACAGGTAGGGCACCAGAATCGCCAGCACCGCGCCGAGCATCAGGATCGCGCTGGCCGCGCCGAGGCCCATCTGGCCGCGGGTAAAGGTGTGGGCGTACATAAACATCGCCGGCAGATCGGAGGCGTAACCGGGGCCGCCGGCAGTCATCGAGGCCACCAGATCGAAGCTTTTGATCGCGATATGCGCGAGGATCATCAGCGAGCTGAAGAACACCGGTCCCAGGCTCGGCAGCACGATACGCAGGTAGATATTCGGCAAGCTCGCCCCGTCGACCTGGGCGGCGCGAATAATCGACTGATCGACCCCACGCAAACCGGCGAGGAACAGCGCCATAACAAATCCCGAGGCCTGCCAGACCGCGGCGATTACCAGGCAGTAGACCACCCGATCGGGGTCCACCAGCCAGTCGAAACGAAAACCTTCCCAGCCCCAGTCACGCAGCATCTTGTCGATGCCCAGGCCTGGGTTGAGCAGCCACTTCCAGGCGGTGCCGGTGACGATCATCGACAGCGCCATGGGGTACAGAAAGATGGTGCGGATAAAGCCTTCGCGGCGAATGCGCTGATCCAGCAGCACCGCCAGCAGCACGCCAATCACCAGGCTGATGCTGATAAACAGACCGCCGAAGACCATCAGGTTCTTGCTCGCCACCCACCAGCGATCGTTGTCCCACAAGCGCGCGTACTGCTGCAGGCCAACCCAGCTGTAGCTGGGCATAAAGCGCGAGCTGGTGAACGAGAGGACAAAGGTCCAGAGGATGTAGCCGTAGAAGCCGACCATGATGATCAGCATGCTCGGTGCCAGCACCAGCTTGGGCAGCCAGCGCTGCAGCGCATCCAGCGGCGAGGCCTTGCTAAAGACGGCGATTGAACTCATGGGTAACTCCGTTGCGTGATGCGTTACCTACAAAACCCGGCACAGCCGATCCCCTGGCGCATGCTTTGCAGCATGCACCGGAGAAGGCAGAGGTTTATAAGCCGGCGGGTTGCACCCGCCCTACGTAGCGCTCTGTAGTGAGCGCCAGTGCTCTACTGCACGGCCTGAATGGCCGCTGCCAGTTGCTGGGCGGCCTTGTTCGGGTCGGCCTTGGGGTCGTTGAAGAAGTTGGTCACCACATCGAACACCGCGCCCTGCACATAGCTGGAGGCGGCCATGCCGTGCGCCATGCTTGGTTGCAGACCGCCACTGGCTGCCGCTTCCTTGAAGTCCTTCATCGAAGCCTGAGCGCAGGCATCGAAGGAACTCATGTCCATATCCGTGCGTACCGGGATCGAACCTTTGTTCTGGTTGAAGAACTCCTGAAACTCCGGCTCCATCACGGTGCGCGCCAGGTCTTCCTGAGCCTTGCGGTTTTCCGCATTGCTCAGCTTGAACATGGCCAGGGAGTCGATGTTGTAGGCGAAACTACCTTTGGTGCCGGGGAACGGCAGGCACTGGTAGTCCTTGCCGGCGACCTTGCCCGCGGCAGTCCATTCGCTCTTGGCCCAGTCGCCCATGATCTGCATGCCGGCCTTGCCGTTGATGACCATAGCGGTGGCGCTGTTCCAGTCACGCCCGGCGGCGTTGGCATCGACATAGCCGCGCAGCTTCTGCAGGGCGGCGAACACCTCGACCATCTTGGCGCTGGTCAGCACCGACTCATCCAGATCGACGAACGCCTTGCGGAAATCATCCGGGCCGAGCACGGCCAGGGCCAGGTCTTCGAACACGGTGCTGTCCTGCCAGGGCTGACCGCCGTGGGCCAGGGGCATAAAGCCGGCGGCCTTGAGCTTGTCGGCGGCAGCGAAGAATTCATCGAGGGTGGTCGGTGGCGTGGCACCAGCCTTGGCGAACACCTCGGGGTTGATCCACAGCCAGTTGACCCGGTGCACATTGACTGGCACGGCCACGTAGTCGCCGCCGAACTGCATCACCTTGATCACCTGGGGCGGCAGCAGCTTGTCCCAGCCATTCTGCTCGGCCACCTGATTGAGGTCGGCGAGCAGACCCAGCTCGCCCCACTCCTGAATGTCCGGGCCCTTGATCTGCGCAGCGGCAGGCGGGTTGCCGGAGACGGCGCGGGTTTTCAGTACGGTCATGGCCGCTTCGCCACCACCACCGGCGACGGCGAAGTCCTTCCAGCTATGGCCCTTGTCTTCGACCAGTTTTTGCAGGGTATCGGCGGCGCGCTTTTCGCCACCGGAGGTCCACCAGTGCAGCACTTCGACTTCGCCGGCATGGGCAGCCAGCGGCAGCAGGGAAACGAGGGAAATAGCAGTAGCCAGACGGGAGATCGCATTCATGAGCAGTAGTACCTTTATTGTTGTTATTCACGGGCAAGTCTGGTGCTTGCGCTGGAATCGAGTCTAACCAAGGGTCATTGCCCGGCGGGTAACGAAGGGATGCGCAAAGGTCACGGGATGGTTACAAAGCAGATTGCTACCGCGCCGTGTGAATCCCTAGGCATTGCGCGGCAGCCAGAGCGTCACCCGCAAGCCACCCTCACGCAGGTTGCGCAGGCTTACTTCGCCGCCGTGGGTATGGGCGATATTGCGCGCGATGCCCAGGCCCAGGCCGTAGCCCTGCTGCTGCCCGGCCAGGCGGAAATGCGGTTCGAACACCTGTTCCAGACGCTGCTCGGGCACCCCCGGCCCTTCGTCGTCGACATGCAGGACGAAGGCCTGGCCATCATCCTCGATATGCAGGTGGGCGCGTTCGCCATATTTCAGCGCGTTGTCCACCAGGTTGCCGATGCAGCGCTTGAGCGCCAGGGGCTTGCCTGGATAGGAGGCCAGCGCCTGACCATCGAGGGTCACCCGGCCATTGCCGGCCGGGGCCAGGTAGGGCTCGATCACGCAATTGAGCAGCTGGTTGAGTTCCACCGGCTCGATATTCTCGTGGATATCGGTGTCCTTGACGCATTGCAGCGCGCCCTTGACCAGCATCTCCAGCTCATCCAGATCACGACTGAACTTGACCTGCACGACCTCGTCGTCGAGCAGTTCGACGCGCAGACGCAGGCGGGTGATGGGGGTGCGCAAGTCATGGGAAATGGCGCTGAACAGCTGGCTGCGCTCGCGCAGGTAGCGGCCGATGCGTTCGCGCATGGCGTTGAAGGCGCGGCTGACCTCAACCACCTCACTGCCGCCCGCCTCGGCCAGTGGCTCGACCTCGCTACCCAGGGACATTTCCCGCGCCGCCAGCGCCAGGCGCTTGAGCGGCCGGCTCTGCCAATGCACCAGGATGCCGATAAACAGCAGCAGAAAACTGCTGGTGAGGATGATAAACCACAGCTGCTGAGCCGGCAGACCCTGCTGCTCCAGGCTGACATAGGGCTCGGGCATCAAAGAGGCAAGGTACAGCCATTCACCCGGGGCGATCTGGATCTGCGTCACCAACACCGGCGGATTAAGCGGCTCCAGGCTCAGGGCGTAATGGGCCCAGGAGCGCGGCAGTTCGTCGAGCGTTAGGGCGCTGTTGAAGATGCGCAGATCCTCCGGGCTGACGAACTGCACCAGCAGATCCAGGTCATTGCCCAGACGCTCACGCAGGGTTTCATCCACCGCATCCAGCACCGCGCGTTTGCGCGGCGTCTGCGGTAACACGCGCATTTCCAACGGTTTGTCGTTAAGCGAGACGAAGAAACGCGTGCCGCCCATATTGCGCAACTGGTCGAGGACCATCGGCCGATAACCCAGGGGCAGCGAGCGAAAGTAGCTGACGCTGGCAGCCATCGACTGAGCCAGGCTACGCGAGCTGGTCAGCAGGCCTTCCACCTGGCTGGCACGCAGCTGCGAGACCCAGATCAGGCTGGACAAGGCCTGGGCCAGCAACACCACCAGCAGGGTCAGCAGCAGCATACGGCCAAGCAGCGAGCGCGGCACCGGCAACCACTTGCGCAGGCTAATCGCCGACATAGGGACCCACCGCCGCCGCCAGCTGGTAACCACTGCCGCGTACGGTACGGATCAGCCGCGCCGGCTTGCCGGTATCGCGCAGACGCTGACGCAGGCGGCTGACGGCCATATCGACGATCCGCTCCAGCGGCATCAACTCGCGGCCGCGGGTGGCATTGCCGATGGTGTCGCGGTCGAGGATCTGCTGCGGGTGGTCGAGAAACAGCTTGAGCAGGGCAAAGTCGGCACCGGAGAGGATCACCTCCTCACCGTCGGCATGGAACAGACGGTGACTGACCATATCCAGCCGCCATTCATCGAAGGCCAGCACTTCGCTGCCGCGTTCCTGAGTGAAGTGCGCGCGGCGCAGCAGCGCCTTGATCCGCGCCAGCAACTCGCGCGGACTGAAGGGTTTGCCCAGGTAGTCGTCGGCGCCCAGTTCCAGGCCGATCACCCGGTCGGTTTCGTCCGAGCTGGCGGTGAGCATGATGATCGGCACCTGGGCAAACCGCTGGTGCTCGCGCACCCAGCGGCACAGGCTGAAACCATCCTCGTCGGGCAACATCACATCGAGGATCACCAGGTCCGCCGTCTCGGCGCACAGGCCCTGGCGGAAACCCGCGCCATCGCCGACGGTACGCACCGTAAAGCCGGCGCGGCTCAGGTAGGTGTGCAGCAGCTCGCGAATTTCCTGGTCGTCGTCGACCAGCAGAATGGATTTACCGGGCTGGCTCATGGTCCGCCGTCCTTATTGTCATGCACTCGCCAAAAATGGCATGTATAGCCTCCGGCAGGGACGGCCAGCCCGTCATCCCACCGCCTGCTGCAAAGCCACACCCGCGCCCATCAGCCCTGGGTATTCGGCGGTTACCAGCCATACCGGGATGCCGGCAAAGTACGCACTCATGCAGCCTTTGTCACTGAAGCTTTTGGCAAAACCGCTGGCCAGAAAGAGTTCGGCAAAGCGCGGCACCACACCGCCGACTATATACACCCCGCCGCGCGCGCCCAGGCTCAGCACATTGTTGCCGGCGGCGCGGCCGAGCCAGACGCAGAACTGCTCCAACACCGCCATCGCCAGCGTGTCGCCGGCCAGCGCTGCCACCGTGACCTCGGCCGGCGAATGCAGGCGCGGCTCATGCCCATCCAGGGCGCAGACCGCCTGATAGAGATGCAGCAGACCTCTGCCACTCAACACATCTTCGGCGCGCACATGGCCGAGCTGGCGATACAGCTGCTGCCAGAGCTCGGCCTCGCGCGGGCTGCCGATCGGCAGATCGACATGACCGCCCTCACCCGGCAAGGCCAGCCAGCTGCCATCAGCCAGGGCCAACAGGGTGCCTACACCAAGGCCGGTGCCAGGGCCAATCACCACACAGGGGCGCTCATGCTCGGGCGTGCCAGGGCAGACCTGCACCCGCTCGTCATCACGCAGCCGAGTCATGCCCAGGGCCATGGCGGAAAAATCGTTGACCAGCAGCAACTCGCGTACCTCCAGCTCACGGCAGAAAGCCGCGCGACTGATACGCCAGTGGTTGTTGGTAAAGCGAAACAGGTCGCCGCTGACCGGTCCGGCGCAGGCCAGACAGACCGAATCCACCGAGCCGAGAGGCAGGCCCAGCTCGCTCAGGTAGGCGCAAATTGCCGCTTCCGGCCCCGGAAAATCGGCGGCAGCCAACACCCGAACCGACTCCAGCTGCTCATCGCGCCACAGGGCAAAGCGCGCGTTGGTACCACCGATATCACCGACCAGGGCCAACTTCACTGCAGCGATTCCAGGCTGGTGGTGAAGGCACTAGCACCCTGCTCCGCCGAGCTAAAGGACTGGCGCATAAAGGCGAACAGCTCGCGGCCGCAGCCCACGGCATTGTCCAGGGTGCCACGCGCCGGTTCGCGCGCCGCCAGCTCCTCGGCGCCCACCAGCAGCTGCAATTCGCCGGTATGGCCGTCGAGGCGAATCAGGTCGCCGTCACGCACCAGCGCCAGCGGCCCGCCGCCGTATGCCTCAGGGCAGACATGGATGGCCGCAGGGATCTTGCCCGAGGCCCCGGACATGCGCCCGTCGGTGACCAACGCGACCTTGAAGCCGCGATCCTGCAGCACACCGAGGAAGGGGGTCATCTTGTGCAGCTCGGGCATGCCGTTACTCTGCGGCCCCTGAAAGCGCATCACCGCGACGAAGTCGCGCTCCAGCTTGCCGGCCTTGAAGGCATCGGCCAGCTGCTGTTGATCCTCGAACACCAACGCCGGGGCCTCAACCAGCTGGTGCTCCAGGGCCACGGCGGAAACCTTCATCACCCCGCGACCGAGATTGCCCTGCATCAGACGCAGGCCACCCTCGGCGGAGAAGGGATTGGCCACCGGGCGCAGCACGCTTTCATCGTGGCTCTTGCCCGGGCCATCGCGCCAGACCAATTTGCCCTCCTCAAGGAAGGGCTCGCGGGTGTAGCGGGAAAGCCCATGGCCAGCCACCGTATTGACGTTCTCGTGCAGCAGCCCGGCATCGAGCAGCTCGCGAATCAAGAAGGCCATACCGCCAGCCGCCTGGAAATGGTTGATATCGGCCTTGCCGTTGGGATAGACGTGGGCCAGGGTCGGGGTAACTGCGGACAGGTCGGCCATGTCCTGCCAGGTCAGCTGGATACCGGCGGCGCGGGCAATGGCCGGCATATGCAGGGTGTGATTGGTGGAGCCGCCGGTGGCGCTCAGGGCGATGATGGAGTTGACCAGGCAGCGCTCGTCGACGATCTCGCCGAGAGGCATAAATTGCCCGCTCTGCTTGGTCAAACGAGTGACCTGCTGCGCCGCCTCGTGGGTCAGGGCATCGCGCAATGGGGTGCCCGGGTTGATAAAGGAAGCGCCCGGCAGATGCAGGCCCATCACCTCCATCAACAGCTGGTTGGTGTTGGCGGTGCCGTAGAAGGTGCAGGTGCCGGGGCTGTGGTAGGCGGCCATCTCGGCAGCGAGCAGCTCATCACGGGTGGCCTTGCCCTCGGCATAGCGCTGGCGCACATCGGCCTTTTCCTTGTTCGATAGGCCGGACGGCATGGGTCCGGCCGGCACGAACAGACTCGGCAGATGGCCGAAGCGCAGCGCGCCCATCAGCAGGCCGGGGACAATCTTGTCGCAAATCCCCAGGTACAGCGCGGCATCGAACATGTTGTGCGACAGCGCCACCGCGGTGGCCATGGCGATCACTTCGCGGCTGGCGATGCCCAGCTCCATACCCGGCTCGCCCTGGGTCACGCCATCGCACATGGCCGGCACGCCGCCGGCGAACTGACCCACCGAGCCGATTTCGCGCAAGGCCTGTTTGAGCTGCTCCGGGTAATCCTGATAGGGCTGGTGAGCCGAGAGCATGTCGTTATAAGCAGAAACAATCGCCACGTTGGCTGCATTCATCAAACGTAGGGCCTGCTTGTCCTCGCTGCCGCACCCGGCTACACCATGGGCGAAATTGGCACATTGCAGCTTGCCACGCTGCGGACCTTCGCTGGCCGCCGCGCGAATCATCGCTAGATAAGGCTCGCGCGTGGCGCGGCTGCGGGCGATCAGACGGTCGGTTACCTCAAGTACGCGGGGATGCATGTAATTGACTCCAGGCTGATGAACGGCAATACCTTGTACTTAATACAAAAATACCGCCACTTAAAACACTTGATTTCTATTGATACGGGAATAATCTTGTAATTCCAACAACAAAATAAAGAATGGATCTCAGCCATGACTATTCGCATCGCCATCAACGGCTTCGGCCGCATCGGCCGCAATGTGCTCCGCGCCCTCTACTGCCAAGACTACCGCCAACAGCTGCAGGTGGTCGCCATCAATGACTTGGGCGATAGCGCGATGAATGCCCATCTACTCAAGTACGACAGTGTTCACGGGATTTTCGCCGGCAGCGTCGACAGCGACGGCGAAAGCCTCACGGTCAACGGCGACCGCATCGCCGTCAGCGCCATTCGCAACCCCGTGGACCTACCCTGGCAGGCACTCGGGGTCGATGTAGTCTTCGAGTGCACCGGGCTGTTTACCGAGCGCAGCAAGGCCGCCGCCCACCTCAGCGCCGGCGCACGCAAGGTGATCATCTCGGCACCGGCCAAGGGGGCCGACGCCACCATCGTCTATGGCGTCAATCACGACATTCTGCGCTCATCCATGCAGATCATCTCCAATGCCTCCTGCACCACCAACTGCCTGGCCCCGGTGGTCCAGGTGCTGCAGCGCGAGCTGGGCATCGAGCACGGTCTGATGACCACCATCCACGCCTACACCAACGACCAGAACCTCTCCGACGTCTACCACAGCGACCCCTATCGGGCGCGCTCGGCCACCCAGTCGATGATCCCGACCCAGACCGGTGCCGCTGAAGCGGTCGGCCTGGTGCTGCCGGAACTGGCCGGCAAACTGACCGGCATGGCCGTGCGCGTGCCAGTCATCAATGTCTCGCTGGTGGACCTGACCCTGCAGGTCAAGCGCGACACCAGCCGCGATGAAATCAACGCCCTGCTCCTGGCCGCCAGCCAGAAGTCGCCAGTGCTTGGCTATAACAACCTGCCGCTGGTGTCCTGCGACTTCAACCACAACCCGCTGTCGTCGATCTTCGACGCCAACCACACCAAGGTCAGCGGCCGGCTGGTGAAAGTCATGGCCTGGTACGACAACGAATGGGGCTTTTCCAACCGCATGCTCGATACCTGCCTGGCGCTATGCAAAGCGGCGTGAGGGCGTTCGTAATCCGCGGCATCGGTGCGAGCCACAAGCCCCCCCGGATTGCATCCGGGCTACGCCCCCTTGATGCCAAAAGGTGCCGCATCCGTAGGTTGGCGCTGAGACCGCGAAGCCCACCGCAAGGCAGGCACCCTTTAACCCTTCGCTGAGCAAACTAGGAAACCGCCATGCCGCGTATCAGCTTTACCACCGCCACCCTACCCGAGCGCAAGCGCATCGCCCTGGTGGCTCACGACCACTGCAAGGAGTTCCTGCTTGAGTGGAGCAAGCGTCAGCGCGACAAGCTCGCGCGTCATCATCTGCTGGCCACCGGCACCACCGGCCTGCTGTTGGGCCGTCGCCTTGGCTTGCCGATCGAATGCATGATCAGCGGCCCACTCGGCGGCGACCAACAGCTGGGCGCACGCATCGCCGAACAGCGGGTGGATATGCTGGTGTTCTTCTGGGACCCCTTCGAGCAGCAGCCCCATGACCCAGATATCAAGGCCCTGCTGCGCGTGGCAGCGGTGTGGAATATCCCCGTCGCCTGCAACGAAAGCAGCGCCGACTATATGCTCGGCAGCGCCCTGCTGGACCAGGCGCACGCTTACCGAGTGCCGGACTACCAGACCTACCTGGATAACCGTCAATAACAAACTGCTAGCCGCCCTTTCGAGCCTCACGGTCGAGACAACAGGCGCGGCTGTCCAGCACTCGAGAAACCGCAGTGTTCTGCCTCGGTGCTGGTGCAGCCAGCGAGCTTGCTCAGCTCGATTTTCATTCTCTGTAGATTGCGAATCCGCGCATAGGGTGATGCACCATGCGCGTCAGGCACTGACCGAAGAGGCTGCGGCTAGCACGGCCTAGGTCAGTTGGCCGGCGAGATAATCGAGAAAACAGGTGATGCGCGACGCCAGTGCGGTGTTGCGGTAGTACACCGCATGAATCGGCTGGCACACCTCGACGGTATCGCGCAGCAGCAGTTGCACCAGCGCGCCGCTGGCGCGGTCGGCAGCAGTCATAAAGTCCGCCAGGCAGACAATCCCCGCACCGGCCAACGCCAGTTGACGCAGGGTCTCGCCACTGGAGGCGCTCAAGCTGGGGTTGATGCTCAGCGAGTCACCCAATGGATGACGCAGCGGCCACTGATTAAGGCTTTCCGGCTGGGTAAAACCCAGCAGGCTGTGCTGGTCCAAATCGGCGACAGTTTTCGGTGTGCCATGGGCCTTGAGGTACGCCGGGCTGGCGAGAATGCGCAGGCGATTGCTGCCCAGCGGCCGCGCATGCAGGGTGGAATCGCGTAGCGGGCCGATGCGGATAGCGATATCGGTGCGCTGCTCCAGCAGGTCGATAATCTGGTCGCTGCTATGCAGCTCCAGCTGAATCCCCGGGTACTGCGCTCGAAAGCCCGCCACCAGCGGCACCACCGCATGCAGCATAAAGGGCGCAGCGGCATTCACCCGCAAACGCCCGGCGGGCTTCTGTCGGCGCACCTTCATCTGCTCTTCGGCGCTTTCCACCGCATCGAGAATCTTACGCGCCTGGGCCAGAAAGGCCTGGCCCTCCTCGGTCAGCTCCAAACGCCGCGTGGTGCGGCGCAACAGGGTGACATCGAGCTTTTCTTCCAGCCGGCTAAGTGCCCGGCTGACACCGGAAGCGGTCTGCGTCAGTTGTTCGGCGGCGGCGCTGATCGAGCCGCTGTCCACCACGCTGACAAAGGCCAGCAATTCATCGAGGGTCGTCTTCATTCGTGCATCTTAGTCAAATATGCACGAATGAAAACCCCACTTCCCCTCACGAAAAATCAGCTGATAAAACCCGCTTTAAACACGCAGCAAACCGTAAACAGACTTTAGAAATCGACCTTGCCGCGCCCGGCTTTAATCGTACCGCGGATGTTCTTGCCTTCCAGACGGCGCTTTTTCGAGCCCAGGGTCGGCTTGGTCGGGCGGCGGGCTTTTTCAGTTTTAGCGGCGCTGCGAATCAGCTCGGCCAGACGCTCCAGCGCGTCGGCACGATTCTGCTCCTGGGTGCGGTACTGCTGGGCTTTGAGAACCACCACGCCTTCGGCGGTGATGCGGCTATCGCGCAACGCCAGCAGCCGCTCCTTGTAGAACGGCGGCAAGCTGGAAGCCTGGATGTCGAAGCGCAGGTGTATCGCACTGGACACCTTGTTGACGTTCTGCCCGCCCGCGCCCTGGGCGCGGATGGCGGTCAGCTCAATGTCAGCGTCCGGTAGATGAACGCTGTTGGAAATCACCAGCATGGATGGGCTTCACCACAGAAAAGGACGCTCAGGATAACGCGAACGCTGCACAGCTGCTGAATTGGCATATATGCCGCAGGCCGTGGCGGGCTGCCAAGGCCAGCGGGCTTGCTCGTTAAACGCGGAAGCGACTGACCAGCGTTTGCAGTTGATTGCCGAGGCGCGCCAACTCGGCGCTGGAGGCGGCGGTTTCGTCGCTGGCGGTGGCGGTCTGCTCAGAGACGTCACGCACGCTGAGGATGCTGCGGCTGATTTCCTCGGCCACCGCACTCTGCTCCTCGGCGGCTGCGGCGATCTGCTGGTTCATCGACTGGATGTTGGACACCGCATGGGTGATGTTACCCAGCGAGTCGCCGGCCTTGCGCGTCAGTTCGACGCTGCTATCGGTAAGGCTGCAGCTGTTGCGCATCGCCGCTGCCACCTGTTTGGTGCCGTTCTGCAGACCAGCGATCAGCGCTTCGATTTCCTCGGTGGATTTCTGCGTGCGCTGGGCCAGGCCGCGCACTTCATCAGCGACCACGGCAAAACCGCGCCCTGCTTCGCCTGCGCGTGCTGCCTCAATGGCGGCATTCAGCGCCAGCAGATTGGTTTGCTCGGCCACCGCTTTGATCACGTCCATCACGCTACCGATCTTGTTGCTCTCCTGCTGCAAGCCGTTCATGGCCTCGCTGGAGCGACTGACCTCAGCGGCCAGGCGTTCGATCTGGGCAATGACTTCGCCCACCACCTGATCACCCAAACGCGCCTGACCGTCCGCCTCGTTGGCAGCCTGCGAAGCCTGTTCGGCGTTGCGCGCCACTTCTTGCACGGTGGCAGACATCTCATGCATGGCAGTGGCCACCTGATCGGTCTCGCTTTTCTGGCTGTTGGCACCGGCACTGGTCTGCTCAGTCACCGCAGACAGCTCCTCGGCAGCGCTGGCGATCTGCGCTACGCCATCGCGGATACCGCCGATCAGCTCACGCAGGGTCGCGGCCATATGCTGAATACCTTGCTGCAGCTGGCCCATCTCATCGCGACGGTCGACCTGCACGCTGGCGGTCAGATCACCTTCGGCAATGCGCTGCACCGCGCTCAGGGTGTCCTGCAGCGGCCGAGTGATCTGCCGGGTGATAACCCAGGCGGCCAGCACGCCGAAGAGCATCGCCAGCAGCGTGGCGCCGATCTGCAGGCTACGCGCCTGGGCGCTCTCGATGGCCAGGCGGTCCATCTGGAACTGGTACAGGGTTTCGCTGATACGCACGATTTCGCCCTGCTGCTCGGTCATTTCCTGGCGAGTGCGAGCAATATCGCCAGTGGCCAGCTTGAACGCCTGCAGCGCCTCCTGGTACTGGCCCAAGGCCGTCGCGATGCGGCGTACTGCATCCTGCTGGGCGGCGCCGAAGGCTTGCTCCAACGGCCCAAGGCTGGTGCGGGCGGCCGTGATGCGCTCGACCAGCGCCTGCTCGGTTTGCGTATCAGGGGCGCTGTCGTAACGCTCCAGCAGGTAACGCAGGCGCAGCAACTCGCCTTGGGTGCGGGTCAGCGCCTGCAACTGGGCAAAACGGCCGCCGTCGTATTCCGGCAGCGACTGCACGCTGCGCTCCATGGCGTTCAACAGCTCGCCGAGCTGCTGCGTCTCGCTCGCCACTTTGCGCCGCGCGGCATCGGCGGCCGTGTAGGCGGCGCGCATACCACCTAACGATCGCTGGTAATCCTGGTTATAGCGATCCTGCTCCTGCAGCAGCTTGACGTTGACCGGGTTGGTGAAGCTGCCGAGTAGCTTCTTCTGCTGCTGCAAATAGATATCCAGGTTGCTCAGCACGCGATCACTGCTCGCTGCATCGCCCTTGGCCAGCATGAACTGCAGGCGGGCAATGCGTAGATTGGTCAGTGTGGTGTTGAGCTGGGTGATATCGCTCATCCAGGTGCTGCGCTGGATAACGCTGCCAAGGCCGGTCCAGGCGACCCAGGCCAGGGCAAGAGTCAGGGCCAGCACCAGGCCGAAGCCGAGAGCCAGCTTGCGGGTGACGCTAAGGTTGGCAAACCAGGTGTTCATAAGAATTCTCCAACTGTCGTTAAGACAGGCAGTTCAGGTTTCGCTGGAGAATTGTTTTTGTTGAAGCCAGCACAAGGCCTGTGCTGACGCTCTAACGCGGGCTTTCGGCACAGGCTTCTGGCACTTTCTGCGAAAGCGACCTGTAGCAACCGGTCGTGGCGAGGGCTAGGCAGTAACAGGCACCTTGCCGCTCAAGCATCTGATCCGCTTTTTATTTGAAAACCTGAGTCTGTTATCCAAACAGCAGCGCTCACATCATTCGCCTCGCCTGATTAAGCCCAGCGAGGCCCGTAATGAGCGAACGTATTCCCGCGCAGATCATCCAGACCATCGACCCGCGCCAGCCCATCCGCCTGACGCCGTCCCAGGCCGGCGGGCCGATTCATACCCGCAGTTTTAGCGGGCGCTTTCGCAATCTGCGCCTGTACGGCGCTGGCTTGCTGTTTCTGATCTTCTTCGGCACCGCCTGGCTAGACTGGGACGGCCGTCAGGCGGTGTTGTGGAACCTCGCCGAGCACCGCTATTACATCTTCGGCGCGACCTTCTGGCCGCAGGATTTCACCCTGCTCTCGGCGCTGTTGATTATTGCCGCCTTTGGCCTGTTCACCATCACCGTGGTGGCCGGGCGGGTGTGGTGTGGCTACACCTGCCCGCAGAGTGTGTGGACCTGGGTCTTCATGTGGGCCGAGAAAGTCACCGAAGGCGAGCGCAATCAGCGGGTCAAGCTGGATGCCGCACCTTGGTCACTGAACAAGCTGGCGCGGCGCGGCGCCAAGCACGCAATCTGGCTGGGCGTCAGCCTGCTCACGGCGCTGACCTTTATCGGTTATTTCACGCCGATCCGCGAACTTTCCAGCGACCTGCTGCGCCTGCAACTGGACGGCGGTACGCTGGTGTGGGTGTTGTTCTTTATGGCCGCCACCTACCTCAACGCCGGCTGGTTGCGCGAGAAAGTCTGCGTGCACATGTGCCCCTACTCGCGCTTCCAGAGTGCGATGTTCGACGATGACACCCTGCTGGTGGCCTACGACGCCAAGCGCGGCGAAGGCCGTGGCCCGCGCAGGAAGGACAGCGAGCACAAAGCCGAGGGCCTGGGCGATTGCATCGACTGCTATATGTGCGTGCAGGTATGCCCGACCGGTATCGATATCCGCGATGGCCTGCAGATCGACTGCATCAGTTGCGGCGCCTGTATCGATGCCTGCGACTCGGTTATGGACAAGATGGGCTATGCCCGCGGCCTGGTCGGCTATCACTCCGAACGTGAACTGCAAGGCGGCAAGACCCACTGGCTGCGACCACGGCTGATCGGCTATGGGATTGCCCTAGTGTTGATGCTCGCTGCCTTTGTCTGGGCCTTGAGCGCGCGCTCGATGCTGTCCATCGACTCGGCCAAGGACCGCAGCATGTTCCGCGAGAACCAGTTGGGGCAGATCGAGAACACCTACCTGCTCAAGGTGATCAACAAGACCCAGCAGCCACAACGCTATGGCCTGACGCTGGTCGACAGCCCCAGCCTGCGTCTGGATGCACCTGCACAGCTGCTGCTGAACCCAGGGGAAATCCTTGATGTACCAGTGACCGTGGTGCTGGAGAGCGAACAGGCCGAGTCCAGCACCCTGCCCGTGCGCTTTGTGATCCACAACCTGGCCGATGCCAGCGAACAGGCGCAGACGCAAAGCACTTTTCTCTCGCCGCGCGGGCGCTGACAGTCGCATGGCAAAGCAACTCCCCGTAGAGTGCGGTCATCTACTGGCCGCCCCTACGGACACGATGAAACGCTACGAGAAATTCGCCGACCAGATTGCCGAACTGATCCGCAGCGGCATGCTCGCCCCTGGCGAAAAGGTGCCCTCGGTGCGCCACGCCAGCCGTACCTATGGGGTCAGCCCGTCCACAGTGTTCCAGGCCTATTACCTGCTGGAAGACCGTGGCCTGATCCAGGCCCGCGCCCGCTCCGGCTATTTCGTGCGCGAGCTGGCGCGGCATTCCCTGGCCGAGCCGGAAACCAGCCAGCAGCCGACGCAAACCACCGAAGTGGATGTCAGCGAACTGGTGTTCTCGGTGCTCGCCTCACTGAAAGATCCAGGCACCGTGCCGTTTGGCTCGGCCTTCCCCAGCCCACAATTGTTTCCCCTGCCGCGCCTGGCCCGCTCCATGGCGCACAGCCTGCGTGATATGCAACCGCAGGCGGTGATTGCCGACATGACCGAGGGCAACCCCAATCTGCGCCGGCAGATTGCCCTGCGCTATATGGTCAGCGGCGTGATGCTGCCGCTGGAGGAGCTGGTGATCACCAGTGGCGCCATGGAGGCGCTCAATCTGTGCCTGCAATGCGTGACTCAACCGGGCGATCTGGTGGCTATTGAGGCCCCGGCCTTCTACGCCACGCTACAGGTGCTGGAACGCCTCAAGCTCAAGGCGGTAGAAATCCCGGTCAACCCGCGTGAAGGTATCGACCTGGATGTACTGGCCGAGCGCCTGAATGACCTGCCGATCAAGGCCTGCTGGTTTATGAGCAGCCTGCAGAACCCACTCGGCGCGAGCATGAGTGATGACAAGAAGCGCGCGCTATATGAACTGCTGCAGCGCCATCAGGTGCCGCTGATCGAGGATGACGTGTACGCCGAGCTGTACTTCGGCACGCAGCCACCCAAGCCGGTAAAGAGCTTCGATCGCGACGGCCTGGTGATGCACTGCGGCTCGTTTTCCAAATGCCTGGCGCCGGGTTATCGAGTCGGCTGGGTGGCGGGCGGGCGCTATGCCGAGCAGATCAGCCGGCTCAAGCTGATGACTACCATCTCGCCTTCCGTACCGGCCCAGGCCGCCCTTGCCGATTATCTGCAACACGGCGGTTATGACCGCCATCTGCGCAAACTGCGCCACGCCCTGGAGGCGCAACAGGCGTCGATGCTCGCCTCGGCGGCGCGACACTTCCCGGCCAGTACCAAGGTCACTAGACCCAGCGGCGGCTACTTTCTTTGGTTCGAGTTTCCCGAACAGGTCGATGCGCTGCGCCTGTTCCAACTGGCCCTGGCCCAGGGCATCAGCCTGGCACCAGGGCCGATATTCTCGGCCACCCGCCGCTTCGGCAACTGCGCCCGCCTGAATTACGGCCACCCCTGGGATGCACAGAGCGAGCAGGCGATGGCCGTGCTGGGGCGCATCCTCGCCTCGTTCTGAGCCTTACACACAGGCCGCTTACAGCGGCCTGCTGACTTATGGCTCGGCATAAGGTCTCTTCCAGTCCCTCTCGCCCAAGCTGTACAACTTTCGTATAAGCCTGACGATCATCTTCCGCTCAGTTGAACAGGCCGGCCTCACCGTTTCTATACAGTAATCAACCGCCTATTTACGGGCATTCCAGCCATTTTATGGACTCCTGGGCCGCGCCGATACCGGCCATCAGCCACTATGGCTAAAACCTAAAACAAAATTGTACAAACTGAATATTTTGTATAAGGTTTGCACAAGAGAGTACTCACCACCTGCTGAGCCTCCCCTTCAACGCAGTAAGCAGTCGCCGCCCTAAGGGGCAAGAGGAGTCGATTTCATGCAATCACAATTGAGTATTGCGCAACGCCTGAGCCTTGGATTTGGCTTGATTCTGTCGCTGATGATCCTGATTACCCTTATCGGTGTAATGCGCGTTGGCTTTATCGACGAGACCCTGACCGCAGTCAGTGAAGGGGCTTCGCTCAAGCAGCGTTATGCCATCAACTTCCGTGGCAGCGTGCATGACCGCGCCATCGCCATACGCGATGCGGTGTTGGTGGATAACGATGTGGCGCTGAACCGTCAACTGAGCGAAATTCAACGCCTTAAAGACTTCTATCAAGAGTCGGCACGGTCCATGGACAGTTTGCTGCGCGAACAAGCGCCAACAGCTGCCGAACAGCGCCTATTAAGCGATATTCAGGCTATTGAGCGCAGCACCCTGAGCTTGACCGAGCAACTGATCAGCCTGCGCAGTCAAGGCGATACGGACGCAGCTAAAAGCCTGCTGATGGAGCAAGCCTCGCCGGCTTATGGGGAATGGCTTAAAAGCATCAACGCCTATATCGACCATCAGGAACAAGTAATCGGCAATGATATTGGCGCGGTACGTGAGACCGCTGGAGGCTTTCAAATGTTGATTCTGCTGATCACTGCCGCCGCCGTGCTGCTGAGCATTGGCGTGTCACTGATCATCATCAACAAGCTGAAATCCACACTGGGCGCCGAGCCTTACAAAGTCGCCGAGGTTATCCAGCGCCTGGCCAATGGCGAACTTAATCAACGCATCCAGACCCGTTACCCGGACAGCGTTATGGGCGCCCTGCAGGACATGGTCAAGCACCTGGCCGAGACCATCACCCAGGTGCGCAGCGCCGCCGGTGAACTGACCCTGGCCTCAGACCAGTTGCTGACCACATCCGACAGCAACAACCAGCAGATCCGCCTGCAATCCAGCGAGGCCGAGCAGATGGCTACCGCCATCAACCAGATGGCAGCCACCGTCAATGAAGTGGCCAACTATGCCGCCAGTGCAGCTTCCGCCACCCGTAATGCCGATAACGAAGTGGCTACCGGCAATCAGGTGGTCAGCGCCACCGCCAGCGCCATCCAGAACCTGGCGCGCACCCTGGAAAGCGCCGCCGAAAGCGTGCAGCAGGTGTCCACCGACAGCGAGAGCATTGAGAAAATCATCGAGGTGATTACCTCGATTGCCGAGCAAACCAACCTGCTCGCCCTTAACGCCGCCATTGAGGCCGCACGAGCCGGCGAGCACGGTCGTGGCTTTGCCGTGGTGGCCGACGAAGTACGTTCGCTGGCAACCCGTACCCAGGACTCCACTCGGGAAATTCGCGGCATGATCGGCAAGCTGCAGGAAGGTGCTGGCAAAGCCGCCGAGGTGATGCGCAACAGCCGTCAACTGGCCCAGCAGACAGTCGAGCAAACCGGCCAGGCCGAAACTGCGCTGAACAAGATCCGCAGAGAAGTCACCGCCATCAACGAAATGAACGCGCAGATCGCCAGTGCCTCGGAAGAACAGAGTGCGGTGGCCGAAGAGGTGAACCAGAATATCAACCGCATCCACAGCGCCACCCTGGAAACCTCCTCCGGCTCCGAACAGGTGGCTGCCTCCAGCCGCGAACTGGCCACCCTGGCCAATCGTCTGACTGACAAGGTCAGCTTCTTCAAGCTCTAGCAGGCTGTTGCCAGGCATGCCCATTGAAACCTTTGCTTGAAAATTAGCCGCTGCCAAAACGTGGGCGTTCGGCTAATTTAGCCGCCTGTTTAATTCAGAGATCAGTCATGGACTCGATAACCCAGGCAGTACTTGGCGCCACTATTCAGGGCGCACTGCTCGGCCGCTGGCAGGGGCGTAAGGCGCTGCTGTACGGAGCCATGCTCGGCACGTTGCCGGATCTGGATGTGATCATCGATTACGGCGACGCCGTGGCCGATATGACCTATCACCGCGGCTTCAGCCATTCGTTGTTTGTCCTTACCGGGCTGGCGCTAGTACTGGCCTGGCTGACCCGACGATTCAGGCACAACCCCGGTTATTCATCGCAGCGGCTATTTATCACCCTGTGGCTGGTGCTGATTACCCATCCGCTGCTCGACAGTTTTACCAGCTACGGCACCCAGCTGCTCTGGCCGTTGACGCCGATCCCCACCGCCTGGTCGAGCATCTTTATCATCGATCCGTTCTACACCGTGCCACTGTGTATCGCGGTGGCGCTGGGGCTGCTTTATGGCCTGCGCGACCCTGGCCCGCAGAACAAGGTGGCCAAGGCGCCGGCCCAGGCACTGCTGGTTTCATCGCTGTACCTGGGCTTTACCCTGGGCGGCAAATACATGGCCGAGCAGCGCGTGGAGGCCGAACTAGCGCGTCAGGGCATCGAGGCGCAGCAAATCTTCAGCACCACCACGCCGTTCAACAGCCTGCTGTGGCGGGTGATCGTGCTGGATGGTGAGGATTACCACGAGGCGCTGGTCAGCTGGTTTGACGATACGCCACCGACGCTCGAGCGCATCCCCCGTGGTACGCACCTGGCGGCGGCGCTGGCCGAATCGCCGGCACATGCGCGGCTGGCCTGGTTTACCAATGGTGTGCTGCGCTATGACCAGCTGGGCGAGCAGTTGGTGGTCACCGATATTCGCCTGGGCATGACCGGTTTCCACCCTTTCCGCTTCGACTTCGCCACCCTGGAAAACGGCCAATGGCGCGTGCATAACAACATCCAGCGTCTGCCGATGAACCGCGGCGACTTCTCACGTCTACAGCTGTTGTGGGCGCGCATCTGGCAACCCGAGGTGCAAGTACCGTTACTGGCCTGGGCCGATGAACTGCGCAAAGCGCCGCTGGCCAGTAGCGGCGTGCAATAACCGCAGCGCTTGCCGGCCGGCCTGGGCCGTCCCTACAGAGGCGCGGTGCATGGTCTAGGCTGAATTCCAACCTTTACCCGTTGGAGTCTGGCCATGAACATTCGGCAGAAAATGATCGCCTGCGGTGCGATCAGCGTACTGGCAGCCACCCTGCTGGGTAGCATCGGTTTCTGGGGGCAAACCCGCCTGGCCAGCGCCCTTAACGAAAATCAGCTGAGCGTCAGCGCCCTGCGCAACCACCTGGAAGGCGACATGATGCACGACGCCCTGCGCGCCGATGTACTCGCCGCCTTCTATATCGACCCCGCCGACAGCGCGGCGGTAACCCAGGTACGCGATGACCTGCGCGAGCACAGCGAATGGTTTACCCGCACCCTCAATGACAACGCCAAACTGCCGCTCAGCGCAGATATTCGCCAGGCAATCAGCCAATCGCAGCCAGCCCTGGCCAGCTACATTCAGCAGGCCGAGGGGATCGTCAATCTGGCCCTGACTGACCCGCAGGCCGCGCGCCAACAGATGGCCGCCTTCGATGCCAGCTTCGGCGACCTGGAAGAAAAGAACGAAGCCCTCAGCGGCCTGATCGAAGCGCACTCGGCGCAAACCCGCAGCGAAGGCGAAGCCGCCGTGCAACAAGCCGCCTGGTTGCTGATCGGCGGCATTCTGGTGGTTTGCTGTCTGCTCTGCCTGCTCACCACCCAGTTGATGAAAGCCGTATTACGCCCGTTGGAGAAGATCATCGGGGTGGCGCGCAACATTGCCCAGGGCAACCTGCGCAGCACCATCAGCGTCGACAGCAACGATGAAGCCGGGCAACTGCAGCAGGCGCTGGCGGATATGCAGGGCAATCTGCGGCAGATGATCGACGGCATCCGCCAGGAAGGGGAACAGTTGCAGCAAACCGCGCGCAGCCTTAACGGTGCCTCGCAGAGCATCGTGCGCAGCACCACGGAAGAATCGCAGAGCGCCAGCAGCATGGCCGGGGCCATGGAACAAATGATGCAGAACATCGAACAGATCGCCGGCCACGCGCGCAATGCCCAGGAAATTTCCTCGCATTCCGAGCACCTGGCCAGCAACGGCGGTCAGGTGATCATGGGCGTGGTCGATGGCATGAGCCGGATTGCCGAAGCGGTCAACGAATCCAGCGCCACAATCACCGCGCTGGGCGAATCATCCGAAGAAATTCACTCGATCATTCAGGTGATCAAGAGCATCGCCGAGCAGACCAACCTGCTCGCGCTAAACGCCGCCATCGAGGCCGCGCGCGCGGGTGAAGCTGGCCGTGGCTTTGCCGTGGTCGCCGATGAAGTACGCAACCTGGCCGCGCGCACCGCGCAATCGACCCAGGAAATCACCGGGATGATCGAACGCATCCGCACCAGCACCGAACAGGCGGTCAACAGCATGCAGACTGGTGTGACCCGGGTGAACGATGGCGTGACCTTGGCGCGTCAGGCCGGTGAGTCGATCAGTGAAATCCGCGGCGGCGCGCAACGCGCAGCCGAGGTGGTGGAAGAGATATCGCAGACCATAGACGAACAGAGCCGCGCCAGTAGCGAAGTGGCGCAGCAAGTCGAACATATCGCGCAGATGTCGCAGCAAAACAGCCGCACCGTGCATGAACTGGCCGACGCCGCGCAAAGCCTCGACCGCGTGGCGCGCAGCATGCAGAGCGCGGTGATGCAGTTTCAGACTTGAGTAGAACGCCTGATCAGCTGCGGAACTGCGCCACCAGCCCCTGCAGCTCAACCCCAAGGCGCGCCAGCTCAGCGCTGGATGCTGCGGTCTGCTGACTGGCGCTGGCGCTTTGCTCGCCAATATCACGCACCCGCGTCACGCTTTCACTGATGGTTTCCGCCACCGCACTCTGCTCTTCGGCGGCGGCGGCGATCTGCTGGTTCATCTGCTCGATGGTGCTTACCGCCTGGGTGATACGGCCCAGGGCAGCGCCGGCTTCACCCGCCAAAGTGACGGTGCGCTGGGTCAGATTGCGACTGCTGTCCATCTTCTCCACTGCGCCCTTGGCCAGGCGCTGCAGGCTGGCGATCAGCCCTTCGATTTCTTCGGTGGAATCCTGCGCGCGCTTGGCTAGAGCGCGTACCTCATCGGCTACCACGGCAAAGCCGCGCCCCTGCTCACCAGCCCGCGCGGCTTCGATGGCGGCGTTCAGCGCGAGCAGATTGGTCTGTTCGGCGACATTGCGAATCACCTCAAGCACGCCGCCAATACGCGCGCTTTCTTGATTCAGCGCGGCGATGGCTTCGGCGGATTCCTCCACCTCGGTGGCCAGATGGCCGATCTGGCTTACCGCCTGCTGCACCACCAGATTGCCCTGCTGCGCCTCCTGGTCCGCAGCACGCGCGGCCAGGGAAGCCTGCTCGGCGTTCTGCGCCACTTCCTGCACGGTTGCGGCCATTTCATGCATGGCGGTGGCGGTTTGTTCGGTTTCCATCTTCTGGTTTTGCACGCCTGCACTGGTTTGCGCGGTAATCGCTGACAGCTGCTCGGCGGCGGCGGCAATCTGGCTGACGCCACCGCCAATGCGCCCAACCAGGGTGCGCAGACTCACGCTCATCACCTGCATGGCGGCCATCAGTTGGCCCGGCTCGTCACGGCGATCCTGCGGCAGGTCGTGAGTCAGGTCGCCAGCGGCAATGCGCTGAGCAAACACCACGGTCTGCTGCAAGGGCGCAACAATCAGGCGGGAGATAATCAGCGCCGCCAGCATGCCGATAATCACCGCAGCAATGCCCATGGCGCCGAGCAACAGCATGGCCTGGCGGCTATCAGCGGCCATGGCCTGTTCCTGCTGGACCTTGGCTTCATCCACCAGGGCCAACACCGCCTGGGCACGCTCGACCATCGCCACTTCGCTCTGTTGGCTCTGCCCACGTACCTGCTGGTAATTGGTAAAAGCCTGCTGATACAGGGTCAGCGCCTTTAGGGCGGTTTCGATGGCACCTTTCTGGTCGTCGTCCAGCCAAACCATCAGGCTGCGCGCGACGGTTTGCAGGTCGTCGTTGATATAGGTCCACTCTTCCAGGGCCTCGGCCGAGCCATCGATGATGTACTGGCTTTCATGGCCGCGCAGGTCGAGCATGCGTTTGCTCAGGCCCGAGGCTGTTTCCGCCAGGGTCAGCGGGTCGCTGCCGCGCAACTTGTCCCCTTCCAGACGCAGCTCACGCACCGCGTCGTACATATCCAGCTCGATCACATCAAACTGGTCACGTGCCTCACCAGCCGCCTCACGCATCTGCGTGCGCGCCGCGCGGGCATTGTTCTGCTGCTCGACAAAGCTGTCGAACTGCCGGCGATAGTCATCGATGGCCTGCTGCATGCTTTGCAGACGCGCCTGATCGGCATTGGATGCGGCGGCCAACTGCTGGGCGACTGCGGAACTGACCCGATCCAGCTGTTCATGCACCTGCGCGGCGGCCTCGCTGTTTTGCCGCAGAGCAAAATCACGCTCGGCGCGGCGCGCCTGCAACACCTGGGCGTCGATTGCCGACAGGCCACTGGTGCTGGCATGCCCGTCCAACACGGCTTGCACTGCCAGAAAGCCACTGCCGGTAACGGCAACCGTGAGCAACAGCACCAGGCCGAAGCCACACATAAGCTTTTTACCGACAGACAGATCGGCGAACAGGCGAGCGGCAGAAGAGGACATAACAACGACTCCGTTTTTATTATCGTGCGCTGCGAGGCGGCGTGATGGCGGCCCAGGCAAGCACATGAACTACTGATGGCAGTTTAGCTCCGCTTTATTGCAACCCTTGCGCCAGAGGCCTGATCGGGGCCTAGGTAACCGCGACAAGGCCCGAACCAGAGCTGTTGGCGGTTGCTCAGCGAAATAAAGCCAAAGGTCGAGTGCTGCGAATATCCCGGATTATCGGCAGGTTTCCGCTGATGCTTTATCGAGAGTGGCGAGTTATCGCCAGAAAGCCCGCGCCAAGGATATGACGACCATAAAAAAGGGCGCACGGCTTTTGCCTGTGCGCCCTTCTCTACTGCGGCTTGGCTTGGCGTGATTAACGCCCGGCGAGCGCCGGTACGACCCGTGGTCGCAGCACTTCACCGAGCACCGCGAGCAGGCCAATGGCGCCGGCAATCCAGTACCACTGAGCAATAGGGTCAAACATCAACCAGCCCAGGGCATGCAGGAACACCACCATGATCAGCACCGGGCTGACGTAGCGCACCATAAACAGCCAGAGGGCATAGCCCAGCGGCGGCAGGTTCAGCTCATCACGCATGATTTCATCGCGCAGTGCGTAACCGGCCAGCAGCACCATGAAGATCCCGCCGAGCGGCATCATCCAGCGCGAAGTCAGGTAATCCAGCCAGTCGAAGAAGTTCTTGCCCAGCGGCGTCCAACCGGCCAGCAGGTTGAACGAGAGCATCGCCAGCAGGCTGATCACCAGCAGCACCGCACCAGACGCGGCAGCGGCCTTGAAGCGGCTGATGGCGTACTTCTCGTTAAGGTAGGCCACCGTGGCTTCGATCATGGAAATCGCCGAAGTCAGCGCGGCAATCGATACCATGGCAAAGAACAGCACGCCAAAGGCGGTGCCGAACGGCATCTGCTGGAAGGCCAGCGGCAGGCTCATAAAGATCAACCCGGGCCCGGCGCTCGGGCTCATGCCGTTGGCGAAGATGATAGGGAAGATCGCCAGCCCCGCCAGCAGCGCCACGCAGGTGTCGCAGATGGCCACGACAAAGGTGGTGCGCGCCACCGACTGACCGTCCGGTAGGTAGGAGCCGTAGGTGAGAATCGCCCCGGAGGCCAGACTGAGGGTAAAGAACGCATGGCCCAGTGCGGCCAGCAAGGCTTCACCGGTGATTTTCGAGGCATCGAAGGTAAACAGGAAATCGAAGCCAGCGCTAAAACCGCCACTGGTAAAGGCATAGCCCACCAGAATCAGCAGCATCACGGCCAGGCCCGGCATCATCCAACGCACGGCATTCTCGATGCCCTTCTGCACGCCCTTGGCGACGATCCACAGGGTCAGCAGCGCCACCAGCACGCTCCAACCGCCGAGTTGCCAGGGGTTGGCGTTATGCGCCTCGAATACCCCGCCGAGGGCTTCCACACTGGTGGCAGCCAGGGAGCCGTCGAGCATTTTCACCGTGTAGGCAAAAGCCCAACCGGCCACTACCACGTAGAAACACAGGATCATAAAACCGGCCAGCATGGCCATGCCGCCGACTGCCTTCCACAGCGGGTTGCCGCTGTTTTCCTTGACCACTCGACCAATCGCATCGATGGGGCTGCCACGGCCGCGTCGGCCAATGGCGATCTCGGTCATCATCACCGGAATGCCGATGGCCAGGATGCAGGCCAGGTACATCAGTACAAACGCACCACCGCCGTATTCGCCGGTGATGTAGGGGAATTTCCAGATATTGCCCAGGCCCACAGCGGAGCCGGTTGCAGCAAGAATAAAGCCCCAGCGCGAGAGCCAGAGGTTCTTCGGTTTTTCACGGGTCATGCGTCACCTGTTTGTTTTTATCTGTGACGAAATAGAACCCGCAGCGCTTGTGGCGCGGCGGAGTGGCAAGGCTTTTATGGAGCCGGATTCGCCTGACCCTAGCGGCGGCGAAGCCGGCTGGGATCACTGAGCGTCGGGTTGCACCTCCGGCGCCGCCTGTTTAAAGGCATCCAGAGACTCACAACGCGCCGCCATGGCGAGGATGCGCGGGTACGCATCAAGGTCACAGTTAAAACGGCGCGCATTATACAGCTGTGGAACCAGACAGGCTTCCAGATATCCGGGCCGTTCGCCGAGCGACAGGCGATCATTGAATACCGCCAGCCCAGCCTCGACCGCAGCAAGGCCCTTGTGCAGCCAGTGTTGATACCAGGCGTCCTTGGCCGTCTCGCCCACCCCAAGCTCGCCGCTCAGGTACTGCAGCACCCGCAGGTTGTTCAGCGGATGCAGGTCGCAGGCGATATGCAGGGCCAGGGCGCGCACCTGAGCGCGCTGCACCGGATCGCTGGGCAGCAATGCCGGCGTCGGAAACACCTCATCGAGGTATTCAAGAATCGCCAGCGACTGGGCGATGCGCACCCCGCCGTTGCCTTTATCCACCAGCAAGGGCAGCAGCTCCTGCGGATTCAGCGCCTGATACTCGGCCGAGTGTTGCTGGCCGCCGTCCTTGACCAGGTGCACCGGCACTTGCTGGTAGGCCAGGCCCTTGAGGTTTAGCGCAATACGCACCCGGTAGGCCGCGCTGGATCGCCAGTAGCCATAGAGCGTCAACTCAGTGTTCATAGCGCTCCACCGCCTGGTCGATAGCGCCGAACAGGCTATGGCCGGCGGCGTCGAACATCTCGATGCGCACCCGGTCACCGAACTTGAGGAACGGGGTTTTCGCCTCGCCGCTCTCGATGATTTCCAGCATGCGCTTCTCTGCCAGGCAGGAAGAACCCGCACTGCGGTCGTAGTTCGACACGGTGCCGGAACCGATGATGGTGCCGCAGCACAACGGCCGGGTCTTGGCAGCATGGGCGACCAGGGTCGGGAAGTTGAAGGTCATGTCCACGCCGGCATCCGGCTGGCCGAACAGCGCGCCGTTGATATGCGACACCAGCGGCCGGTGCACCTTGCCATCGCGCCAGGTATCACCCAGCTCATCCGGGGTAATCGCCACGGGTGAGAAACTCGACGACGGCTTGCTCTGGTAGAAGCCGAAGCCCTTGGCCAACTCACCGGGAATCAGGTTACGCAACGACACATCGTTGACCAGCATCAGCAGCTGGATATGTCCGGCCGCCTCGGCAGCGGTCGCGCCCATCGGCACGTCATCGGTGATCACCGCAATCTCGGCTTCCAGGTCGATGCCCCAGGTCTCGTCGGCCATCTGAATCGGGCTGTGCGGCGGGATAAAGCAGTCGGCGCCGCCCTGGTACATCAGCGGGTCGTGCCAGAAGCTTTCCGGAATTTCGGCGCCACGGGCCTTGCGTACCAGCTCCACATGATTGACGTAAGCGCTGCCGTCGGCCCAGTGATAGGCGCGCGGCAACGGGCTGTGGCAGGCCGCCTGATCGAAGGCAAACGCGCCCTCTTCCAGGCCATCGTTCAAGCGTTGATACACCGCCTCCAGCTTGGGCTTGGCCGCTGCCCAGTTATCCAGCGCGGCCTGCAGGGTGGCGGCAATCGATGGGACTTCGGTGGCGCGGCTTAGGTCGCGCGATACCACGACGAGCACGCCGTCGCGGCCTTGCTGCAGTGATGCGAGTTTCATCAGGATTCCTTGCCCGGCGCACGCCAGGAATTCACATATTCGGGAACATCCACCCCGGCGGCGGCTTCGCCAACTTCCAGGGCGCGGCGGGTATCGATCATCACCSCCMCTTCATCGATAAAAGGCGCCGGRTCGGGCTGCGCCTTTTTTAATGCCTTAGGGTGCGGGCCATGGGGGAAGCCGCACGGGTGCAGGGKGACCAAAGGG
>NZ_JBNXUH010000122.1:0-277 GCF_050563605.1 Pseudomonas peli
CCCCCCCCCATCCCCTCCCCCCCCCCTCCCCCCCTTCCCCACGCCCCCCCCCCCCCCCCACCTGCCGCTGCCTCCCGCGCGCGTCCTTGCACGCGCCCACATCCACCAGGTGCTGGCCAACCTCGACGAGCAGGGCTACCACCTGCAGATGCCGCCGCCGGAAGATGAATATATCGAGCATCTGCCGGATGAGTTGCTGCGCCGTAACGACCCGATGTAACCGCCATGCCCGCCACTGCGAGTGCCCCCTATGCGCTGTCTCTTATACACATCTGAC
>NZ_JBNXUH010000123.1:0-277 GCF_050563605.1 Pseudomonas peli
GACAGGGCATCGTCGGCGTGCAGGGTGGCCAGCAGGCGTTGCCGGGTCAGCTCGTCGAGGGCCAGGCGGTTGGCGCCGTCGGACAGGTGTTCCTGTACGTCCTGATAGCTCTGGGTAAGCTTTTTCACCATGCTGGCGGTGGTGTTGAAGTGGCTGACCACCTCACTCTCTGTCTCTTATACACATCTGAAGCTGGCGACGACGCACCACGAGTGTATTTTGTCGCGGGAGGTGGTTCTATATACGCAACAATTGACCTTTTCTCTCTTGGACAACT
>NZ_JBNXUH010000124.1:0-269 GCF_050563605.1 Pseudomonas peli
CTCTTCACGCGGTGCACGTTCTTCACGTGGGCCACGCTCTTCGCGCGGTTTACGCTCTTCATTGTTGCGGCCGCCACGGCTGCGGTTCTGTTGGCCGGCGGTAATCATCGTCTTCGCCTACCTACTGGCGGGCCCGCGCAGCGCCATGGTCTGGAGCCTGGTGCAGGTACTGTTCGTGTTCTGGCTCTGTCTCTTTTACACCTCCGACCCTGCCGGCGCCGCCCCCCGAGTGTAGTTCTCCTGGGGCGCCGCCTCCGTTCAAAAAAAAA
>NZ_JBNXUH010000125.1:0-266 GCF_050563605.1 Pseudomonas peli
GGCCCTGACGGATCAGCTGGCGCAGGTGCTGGCGGTCGGCGTTGGGGTATTCGACGACAAATTTTTCCAGGGTGTCGTCGTCGCCGTTGAGCAAGCGGTCGCGCCAACGCTCCAGGTTATGAAAGCGTTCGTTGTACTGGCGGGKGGGGGGMSCCMSCYGGTCKGGMAGGGGCCGGKSTGTTTCTTTTATAWAMATCTGACGCCGCCGSCGGGGCGCCCCCGGCGGGGGCCTGCGTAGGCCCCGGCGCGCTTTAAAAAAAAAACAA
>NZ_JBNXUH010000127.1:0-236 GCF_050563605.1 Pseudomonas peli
GGGGTAGAAGAGACAGGGGGAGGAAGGTGCCCCAGGGCGTGATGCCGGTGGCGCAGTTGTTGATCGTGCCGAGCACTTCAAGGCCCGTTGGGTCAGCAACGGTTTGCATCAGCTCATGCCCGGCCAGCGGGCCGGCGATGCGCATGGCGGTCAGGGCGCTGATGCGGCGGTTGTAGGGGGGATCCCTAAACCCGTCTCTTWTAMACAWCTCCCAGCCCMCSAGACGAAATGAGCGG
>NZ_JBNXUH010000128.1:0-255 GCF_050563605.1 Pseudomonas peli
AATGGGAATCAATACAGGGTTTTTCTTAAGCGACATTGCAACACCGGAGGTAGAGACTCGTGGAGCGTCGTCGGCAGCGACAGATGTATATAAGAGCCCGAGTGTGGCCTGGTCGCATGACGTCGATGGTTATGGGCCGAACTTCAACGCTGTCTCTTATACACAATCTGACGCTGCCGACGACGCTCCACGAGTGTAGAATTTCGTCGGCCGCTCCCCATTTTTAAAAAAACAAACAAGATGTGGTAGCTCCCG
>NZ_JBNXUH010000129.1:0-253 GCF_050563605.1 Pseudomonas peli
TCCCGTCTGTGGGGGGGCGGCGTCGGCGGCGTCGGGTGTTTATAAGGTCTGGGCGTGGTGCCGCTGGGCGAGCTRACCCGCCGTTATGTTGACGAGGCGGGCTGGCTGCATCAGGCCCTGGCTGAGCGTTGTGAGCGTGTGGTGTTTACCGTGGCGGGTTTGCCGATGGTTCTCAAGGGGAATGCGCTATGAGGTGTCTCTTATACCCAATTCCGAGCCCACCAGACGAAATGAGCGAAATCGGATGCCGGCT
>NZ_JBNXUH010000130.1:0-253 GCF_050563605.1 Pseudomonas peli
TTAAAAGCACCCCGCCCCCCCAGATATCCCCCCTCGGGGGGCGCCGCCGGCAGCGCCAGATGTGTAAAAGAGCCAGCCCCGGCTCGGCCCGCGAAAATGCACGTCCAGATCAAGCGCCCGACCCGCCTGTCGCGCCCCCGCCTCCACCTGCACCCAGAAGGGCGTGGCTCCCGCCGCGACTACACCGATACAGTCCTTTGCCAACGCCTGAGTAGCCCAACTGGTCAACACCTGTCTCTTATACACATCTCCG
>NZ_JBNXUH010000131.1:0-235 GCF_050563605.1 Pseudomonas peli
CTTCGAGACCATCAGTGGCGAGGTGGTCAAAGCGATTCTGATTAACCTGAGCCGCAGCATTGCTGGAGGCCAGTCAGGCGATTTGTTGCACAGTGGCGGGCAGGGGAACTGGRTTCGTGGGGGGGGTGGGTCCGANGCCGCGCACCGCAGCGGGGAAGGGGGGGGGGGTGGTGGGGGGTGGCGGGAAGASGGSGGGGGGGGGGGAGGAGGTAGGGGATCCTGGTGCGCGGGGCGG
>NZ_JBNXUH010000022.1:0-52920 GCF_050563605.1 Pseudomonas peli
CTGTTACGCCGTACCCGCGCCAGTATCTGGCCGTGCAGCACTGCGCCTTCGGTCAGCCAGCCGGAGCCGAGGCCCGAAGGTCCCCCGCTTTCTCCCGTAGGACGTATGCGGTATTAGCGTCCGTTTCCGAACGTTATCCCCCACCACTAGGCAGATTCCTAGGCATTACTCACCCGTCCGCCGCTCTCAAGAGAAGCAAGCTTCTCTCTACCGCTCGACTTGCATGTGTTAGGCCTGCCGCCAGCGTTCAATCTGAGCCATGATCAAACTCTTCAGTTCAATACTGCTTGGGTTTTGAGAAAACCCTAAACTTAGCTCAGCAATCGTTGGTTACATCTTTGATTTCTCGCGGAGTAACTTGTGATGCTGACAATCTTGCGACTAGCAGTCTTACCTCACAAGCACCCACACGAATTGCTTGATTCAGTTGTTAAAGAGCGGGTGGTTGATTCTTTCGTCTCAACCGAGGCGCGCATTCTACAGCAGCCTCATCTTCCGTCAAGTGATTTCGAAAATTTCTTTTCAATCTCAACCACTTGCGCCTTCATTCAGCCTTAAGCTTCTCGTCAGCGGGAGGCGAATTCTACAGCGTTTCAAACCGCTGTCAACCGCCTCTTTTACCGCCTCCGATCAACCCGACCGAACCCCTTCAGACTCAAACACCACCTCCTGAAGAGGAGGCGCATTCTACGCAGCTTTCGCTGCTTTGCAACCCTTCTTTTAAATCTAACTTCTTGTTTTATAAGAAGTTTAAAGGACCACATACGCCTGAAGAGCTGCGCATTATAGGGACTGCCGAACGAAGGTCAATCGATTGTTATACTTTTGTTGCAACACCCACGAACTCAAGGGCTGTAGCCACACGAACCACTAGCGCGCCGCCTGCAGAAACGACAAAGCCGTTGAAGCTGGCGCTTCAACGGCTTTGTCGAAACCATCACGCAAGCGTGCAACCGATTACTCGGCCTTAAGCGTGATACGCGCGAACGCTTTCTTGCCCGCCTGGCAGACGCGCACAGCACCCACCTTATATATGAAGGCGCGATCCACCACCTCACCATCCACGCGCACACTGCCGGAGCCCAACAGATCACGCGCCATCGCGGCGTTCTTCACTAGGCCTGCTTTATTAAGCAGCGCGGCAATCGGCATATCCTCAGGCAGCTCGCCTTCCCTCTGCCTCGATACGCGCCCACGACCTGAAGCACATCCTTGGTCGAAGACTATGGGCTGCAAGAGTCACTGAGGAAGACAGAAAGGCCCTGTTAGGCCACAAGAACGGCAGCATCACCAGCCACTACTCGGGCGCAGAACTGGGCAAGCTGATTGATGAAGCAAACAAAATTTCGGCTACCGACTCACGTGGGCCGGCGCTGACAATACTGAGGAGGAAGGCAGGATGAAAAAAGTCCCGCAAAAGTCCCTGACACAAAAAAGCCTGCTCATCACTGACCAGGCTCTAATGCTTGAATTATATGGTCGGGACGGAGTGATTCGAACACTCGACCCCTAGCACCCCATGCTAGTGCGCTACCGGACTGCGCTACGCCCCGACTAGGCGTGAATCAGTTTTCAGATACCGAAAACGTCGCGAACTATACATTAAGCTTCTGAAATGTGGAAACTTTTTGAGTGCGGCGACTATTTTCTAAGCACCAGCAATACGTCTTCAAGCTCAGTAATCATCTGCTTGATCAGCTGCTTGTACTGGGTGCTGTCATCTTTAGCTTCATCGCCTGAAAGACGCTGACGCGCGCCACCGATGGTGAAGCCTTGATCGTACAAGAGCGCACGAATCTGCCGAATCATCAGCACATCCTGGCGCTGATAATAGCGGCGATTACCACGCCGCTTAACCGGGTTGAGTTGTGGGAACTCCTGCTCCCAATAACGCAACACATGCGGTTTAACGGCACATAGCTCGCTAACTTCACCAATGGTGAAGTAACGCTTGCCGGGTATGACGGGTAGTTCGTCGTTATGACTTGGTTCCAGCATACGCCTCGACCCTGGCTTTAAGTTTCTGGCCTGGACGGAAAGTCACGACACGGCGAGCCGTAATCGGAATTTCCTCTCCTGTTTTTGGATTGCGACCGGGGCGCTGACGCTTATCGCGCAGATCAAAGTTACCGAACCCCGAGAGCTTGACCTGTTCGTTGAGCTCCAGCGCTTGGCGGATTTCCTCAAAGAACAGCTCCACCAACTCCTTGGCTTCCCGTTTATTCAGGCCCAGCTCTTCATACAGACGTTCCGCCATCTCAGCTTTCGTCAGAGCCCCCATACGCTACTTCCTTAACGTGGCGTTGAACCTTTGTTCCAGGGAGGTGAGAATATTTTGCGTTGTGGTGCTCACCTCATCGTCATTAAGAGTGCGCGATGGATGCTGCCAGGTCAAGCCAACAGCAAGGCTTTTTCTATGAGGATCAATACCTTTACCGTGATACACGTCAAATAGCTTGAGGTCGGTCAGCCACTCGCCTGCTGCTTCACGAATCGCGCCGAGCAAATCCTGCGCTGGCACGTCACGATCGACCAGCACCGCCAGGTCACGCCGCACTTCAGGGAACTTAGACAGCTCCTGGAACTTCGGCATAACACCCTGAGTGATCTCACCCAGCACCAGCTCAAACATAAAGACAGCCTGATCCAGACCCAACGCTTTCGACAGCTCAGGATGAATGGCACCGAGGAAACCGACGACACGCCCGTCACGCTCGATGCGCGCCGTTTGCCCCGGATGCAGCGCCGCATGCTCGCCCGGTACAAATGCAAAGCTATCGCCCGCACCTGCACTGGCCAGCAACGCTTCAACATCAGCCTTCACATCATAGAAATCGACATCATCGCGACCGTGCGCCCAACCTTCAGGCAAGCGACCACCACAAATCACGCCCGCCAGCATCGGCTCTTGTTTCAAACCTTCGAGCTGACCGACAAAGCGCAAGCCGCTTTCGAACAGACGCACACGCAACTGCTGACGATTCGAGTTGTGCTCAAGCGCCTTAATCAGGCCTGGCCACAAGGAGGAGCGCATCGCCGCCATATCTGCGGAGATAGGGTTCGCCAGCATCAGCGGCGCAACGCCTGGATTGAACAGCTCGAACAACTTGGGATCGATAAAGCTGTATGTGATCGCCTCCTGATAACCACGAGCAACCAGCAAACGGCGCAGTGCAGGCAATTCGACTGCCGCTTCGGCCTTGGCCTGCGGAGCCAGGCGCGCTTGCGGGTAACGCACCGGCAAGCGGTTGTAACCATACAAGCGGGCAAGCTCTTCGATCAGATCGACTTCCAGGCTGATATCGAAGCGGTGACTTGGCACACCAACCTGCCACTGCCCTTCGCCATCGGCACGAATGTCCAAGCCCAAAGCAGCCAGCAAACGGACAATTTCCGCATCATCCATCTTCAAGCCGAGCATCTGCTCGACGCGCTCAGCACGCAGCGTGACCGGCGCAACGCTCGGCAAGTGCTCCTGATTGACGACTTCGATAATCGGCCCGGCTTCGCCACCAACGATTTCCAGCAACAACGCAGTCGCCCGCTCCATCGCCTCACGCGCCAGCTGCCAGTCCACGCCACGCTCGAAGCGGTGCGATGCATCCGTGTGCAAACCGTAAGAGCGCGCCTTGCCAGCAATGGCAATAGTGTCGAAGAACGCACTTTCAAGGAACAGGTCGCGGGTCTTTTCGTTGACACCGCTGTGCTCGCCGCCCATCACACCGGCAATCGCCAAGGCACGGCTGTGATCGGCGATCACCAGCGTATCGCTACGCAGGCTGACTTCCTGACCATCAAGCAGAACAAGCTTCTCGCCCTCCTCGGCCATACGCACGCGGATGCCGCCATTGATTTCGGCGAGGTCAAACGCATGCAGTGGCTGACCCAACTCAAGCATCACGTAGTTGGTGATATCGACAGCTGCATCGATACTGCGCACATCGGCGCGACGCAGACGCTCAACCATCCACAACGGCGTGGGCTTGGACAGATCGACATTGCGCACCACCCGGCCGAGGTAGCGCGGGCAGGCTTGCGCAGCCAGAACTTCAACCGGACGCACTTCATCATGGCTCGGCGCAACCGCATCAACTACCGGACGAGCGACAGGCGCGGCGTACAAGGCACCCACCTCACGCGCCAGGCCAGCCAGCGACAGGCAATCGCCGCGGTTCGGGGTCAGATCAACCTCGATGCTGGCATCATCCAGATCCAGATAGACACGAATGTCCTGGCCCACCGGCGCATCAGCCGGCAGCTCCATCAGACCGTCATTTTCTTCGCTGATCTGCAGCTCAGAGGCCGAGCAGAGCATGCCGTTGGACTCAACGCCGCGCAGCTTGGCTTTCTTGATTTTGAAGTCGCCGGGCAGTTCGGCACCGATCATGGCGAACGGAATTTTCAGACCAAGGCGAACATTCGGCGCGCCACACACCACCTGAAAGGTTTCTGCACCACTGCTGACCTGGCACACACGCAGTTTGTCGGCATCGGGGTGCTGCTCGGTGCTCAGCACCTCACCCACCACCACGCCACTGAATACACCGGCGGCCAGCGATACGCTGTCGACTTCAAGGCCGGCCATGGACAAGCGGGCAACCAGATCGTCGCGCGAGACCTGCGGGCTTACCCAGCTGCGCAGCCATTGTTCACTGAATTTCATACTGTCTGTTCTCCTGAACCAATTCGATTACGGAATGCGAGGGCGCTAGCGAAATTGCGCCAGGAACCGCAGGTCGTTATCGAAGAACAGCCGTAAATCGTTGACGCCGTAACGCAGCATGGCCAGACGTTCAACACCCATACCGAAGGCGAAGCCGGAGTATTTCTCCGGATCAATGCCAGACATGCGCAGCACATTCGGATGCACCATGCCGCAGCCCATGACTTCCAGCCAGCCGGTCTGCTTGCACACGCGGCAGCCTTTGCCGCTGCACATCACGCACTGCATATCGACTTCGGCCGATGGCTCGGTGAAAGGGAAAAACGAAGGACGGAAACGTACGCCCAGAGGCTTTTCGAAGAACACCCGGAGAAACTCCTCGATGGTGCCCTTGAGATCAGCAAAACTCACGCCCTCATCAACCAGCAGGCCTTCGACCTGATGGAACATCGGCGAGTGAGTGATATCGGAGTCGCAGCGATAAACGCGGCCGGGGCAAACGATGCGGATCGGCGGTTGCTGCGATTCCATGGTGCGCACCTGAACCGGAGAGGTGTGGGTGCGCAGCAACATATTCGCGTTGAAATAAAAGGTGTCATGCATCGCCCGGGCCGGGTGATGGCCTGGAATATTGAGTGCTTCAAAGTTGTGATAGTCGTTTTCCACTTCCGGGCCTTCGGCAATGCCGTAGCCAATACGGGTGAAAAACTGCTCAACGCGCTCCAGTGTCCGGGTTACCGGATGTAAGCCACCAGAAACCGGACCACGGCCTGGCAGGGTCACGTCGATTTTTTCGGCGGCGAGCTTGGCGCTCAGCGCGGCCTGTTCCAGAGTTGCCTTACGGCTGTTCAGAGCATCCTGAACCTGATCCTTGGCGGCATTGATCAACGCACCGGCTTGCGGGCGCTCTTCTGCCGACAGATTGCCCAGGGTCTTCATCACCTGAGTCAATTCGCCTTTCTTGCCCAGATAGTGAACCCGCAGTTGCTCCAGGGCATTCACATCGTCGGTGTGGCTAACGGCCTCAAGCGCTTGCGAGACCAGCACATCCAGATTTTCCATTTACAGACTCCAGATACGAAATAGGGGAAGAGCTTGAAGGCTCTTCCCCTATTGGTGACGTTTAGCACCGGGCGAGCCCGGTGATTGTCGGGGACTTAAGCCAGTACGGCTTTCGCTTTCTCGACAATCGCAGCAAACGCCGCTTTTTCGTTCACTGCCAGATCAGCCAGAACCTTACGGTCGATCTCGATGGACGCTTTTTTCAGGCCGGCAATGAAACGGCTGTAGGACAGACCGTTAACACGAGCACCAGCGTTGATACGAGCGATCCACAGAGCGCGGAACTGACGTTTTTTCTGGCGACGGTCGCGGTAGGCGTACTGGCCTGCCTTGATCACCGCTTGCTTGGCAACGCGGAACACGCGTGAACGTGCGCCGTAGTAGCCTTTAGCGAGTTTCAGAATTTTTTTGTGACGCTTGCGAGCGATAACGCCGCGCTTAACACGAGCCATGAGTAATTTCCTCTATCTTGACCGATTAACGAACGCGCAGCATGCGCGCCACTTTTGCTACGTCAGACGGATGCACCATGGTGCTACCGCGCAGTTGACGCTTACGCTTAGTGGACATCTTGGTCAGGATGTGGCTCTTGAAAGCGTGCTTGTGCTTGAAGCCGTTAGCGGTTTTGAGAAAACGCTTGGCTGCACCACTCTTAGTTTTCATCTTTGGCATGTTCGGATACTCCGCATTCAGTTGATAAACATAACCGCAAGGCCTGCCGTGCCCTGGTGGTTACTTCTTCTTTTTGGGGGCGATGACCATTATCAGCTGGCGTCCTTCCATCTTTGGATGCTGTTCAACGGTGCCGTATTCAGCAAGGTCACCTTCAACCCGCTTCAACAACTCCATGCCCAGCTCCTGATGCGCCATCTCACGGCCGCGGAATCGAAGCGATACCTTGGCCCTGTCCCCATCACTAAGGAAACGTACCAGGTTGCGTAGTTTTACCTGGTAATCCCCTTCCTCCGTCCCTGGACGAAACTTGATTTCTTTAACCTGAATCTGCTTCTGGTTTTTCTTTGCAGCAGCAATCTGCTTCTTCTTTTCGAAGATCGATTTGCCGTAGTCCATCAGCTTACAAACAGGGGGCACTGCATCGGCAGAAATCTCTACCAGATCCAGCTTGGCCTCTTCGGCCTTAAGAAGCGCGTCTTCAATTGACACAATCCCAAGCTGCTCACCTTCAGCGCCAATTAACCGAACCTCACGTGCCGAGATATTCTCGTTGATCGGGGCCTTCGGTGCAGCTCGTTTATCTTGTCTCATTTCACGCTTAATAATGATTACTCCAAATCTTGGCGACCACGCCGGGAAACCGCCTGCGCAAGAAATTCAGCGAATTGAGTGATGGGCATTGAGCCCAGATCAGCACCTTCACGGGTACGCACGGCGACAGTTTTCGTCTCAACCTCCCGATCTCCAATAACCAAGAGATAGGGAACCTTGAGCAAAGTATGCTCGCGGATTTTAAAGCCTATCTTCTCGTTCCTCAAGTCAGACTTGGCACGAAAACCGCTTTGATTGAGCGTTTTTTCCACTTCGAGAGCAAAATCGGCCTGTTTGTCAGTGATATTCATCACCACGGCCTGAGTCGGCGCCAGCCAAGCTGGGAACGCACCTTCATAGTGCTCGATCAAAATACCGATGAAACGCTCGAACGAACCGAGAATTGCCCGGTGCAACATGACCGGCACTTTGCGGCTGTTGTCTTCAGAAACGTAGCTCGCTTCCAGACGCTGAGGCATATTCGGATCGTACTGCAGCGTACCGCACTGCCAGGCACGACCAAGACAGTCGAGCAGCGTGAACTCGATCTTCGGACCGTAGAACGCACCCTCCCCCGGCAGATACTCCCAAGGCAGCCCCGCTTCATTCAGCGCATTGGCCAGCGCCTCTTCGGCACGATCCCAGAACGCATCATCACCCACGCGCTTGGCTGGGCGCGTGGAGAGCTTCATCTTGACGTCGCTGAAACCAAAATCAGCATAAACCTGCAAGGTCAGCTTGATGAAATCCGCGGCCTCTTTCTTGACCTGCTCTTCAGTACAGAAGATGTGCGCGTCATCCTGAGTGAAGCCACGCACCCGCATAATGCCGTGCAGGGCGCCTGAGGCCTCATTACGGTGGCAGGAGCCAAACTCAGCCAGACGCAGCGGCAACTCACGGTAGCTCTTGAGCCCCTGATTGAATATCTGCACATGGCACGGGCAGTTCATCGGCTTGATCGCGTAGTCGCGGCTTTCCGACTGAGTGGTGAACATGTTGTCGGCGTAATTGCCCCAGTGCCCGGATTTCTCCCACAGCACACGGTCAACCACCTGCGGCGTGCGCACTTCCTGGTAACCGTTGTCGCGCTGAACACCACGCATGTACTGCTCAAGCACCTGATAGATGGTCCAGCCATTCGGGTGCCAGAACACCATACCCGGCGCTTCTTCCTGGGTATGGAACAGATCGAGGCGCTTACCGATCTTGCGATGATCGCGCTTCTCGGCCTCTTCGATACGCTGGATATAAGCCGCCAACTGCTTCTTGTCAGCCCAGGCCGTGCCATACACGCGCTGCAACTGCTCGTTCTTGGCATCGCCGCGCCAGTAGGCACCGGACAATTTGGTCAGCTTGAACGCCTTGAGGAAGCGCGTATTCGGCACGTGCGGACCACGGCACATGTCGACGTATTCTTCGTGGTAGTACAGGCCCATGGCCTGCTCATCCGGCATGTCTTCAACCAGACGCAGCTTGTATTCCTCACCACGCGCAGTGAACACATCAATAACCTCGGCGCGCGGGGTTACTTTCTTGATGACGTCGTAGTCCTTCTCGATCAGCTGCTGCATGCGCTGCTCGATTGCCGCCACATCGTCTAGAGTAAATGGGCGCTCGGATGCGATGTCGTAGTAAAAACCCTCATCAATGACCGGACCGATTACCATCTTGGCTGCCGGAAACAACTGCTTGACCGCATGACCAATCAAATGCGCGCAGGAGTGGCGAATGATTTCGAGCCCTTCCTGATCTTTTGGCGTAATGATTTGCAGGGTTGCATCAGCTTCAATCAGGTCACAGGCATCAACCAACTTGCCATTGACTTTGCCAGCTACCGTGGCCTTGGCCAGACCAGCACCAATAGATTGCGCCACCTCGAGTACGGATACCGGGTGATCGAACGAACGCTGACTGCCGTCGGGAAGAGTAATGATGGGCATGGCGCCTCCTCTCCTAGTGGTGACCTCTACCAAAGGCCACATGGGTTGGGATGAGCCAGTAAGCGATTCGGCGGTATACCCGCCATACAGTGGCAGGAGCTTTTCAGCCAACCAAAACCAAACCGGGGTCACTGGAGGTTTTAAACAGCGATTAACCGCATGAATGCTTGCAGAAAGCCGGGCTTACTGGCAAGAACCCAATAAAAAAGGGCCGCCTAAGCGACCCTTTTTCTACCAAATCTGGTAGGCACGATTGGACTCGAACCAACGACCCCCACCATGTCAAGGTGGTGCTCTAACCAACTGAGCTACGTGCCTACGATGGGTGCGCATTCTACGGCCGCGCAAAAAACTGTCAACCTATTTTTTACGCTAACTGCCTGAATAACTGAATTTTTTACTGCTCTACAGCGCGTTTAATATTTCGCACAGGCCACTAGCCGAGCTTTTTCAACTCAGGTAGCATCCGCCCATTCGTAAAAAATAAAGAACAGAGGTTGCAAAATGGCGCACACAGCTTATCCACAATCCTATTACGCGGCCTCCGCTAACCCGGTACCGGCGCGCCCGGAATTGAATGGTGAAGTCGAGACTGACGTGTGCATCGTCGGCGCGGGCTACACCGGCCTGTCCACAGCCATTGCCCTACTCGAAAACGGCTTTCAAGTCCGCATCGTCGAAGCGGCCAAGGTCGGTTTCGGCGCATCGGGCCGCAATGGCGGGCAGATCGTTAACAGCTATAGCCGTGATATTGATGTGATCGAACGCAGCGTTGGCCCCAAGCAGGCGCAACTGCTGGGCGACATGGCCTTCGAAGGCGGCCGGATCATTCGTGAGCGCATCACCAAGTACAACATCCAGTGCGATCTTAAGGACGGTGGCGTCTTTGCTGCCAACACGCCCAAGCACTTGAAGCACCTCGAGTCGCAGAAAAAACTCTGGGAGCGCTACGGCCACACCCAACTGGAACTGATGGACGCAAAACGCATCCGTGAAGTGGTCGGCAGCGACGCTTATGTGGGCGGCATGCTCGATATGAGCGGCGGCCATATCCACCCGCTCAACCTGGCACTGGGCGAAGCGGCGGCGGTCGAGTCGCTGGGCGGCGTGATTTACGAACAGTCACCCGCCATCCGCATTGATCGCGGCGCAAACCCTGTTGTGCATACTCCCAATGGTCGGATCAAAGCCAAGTTCGTGGTTGTTGCAGGCAACGCCTACCTGGGCAACCTGATCCCTGAGCTGTCAGCCAAATCGATGCCGTGCGGCACCCAGGTGATCACCACCGAACCCCTGTCCGCTGAGCTGGCGAAAAGCTTGCTGCCGCAGGACTACTGCGTCGAGGACTGCAACTACCTGCTCGACTACTATCGTCTGACCAGCGACAGGCGCCTGATCTTCGGTGGTGGCGTGGTCTATGGCGCACGCGACCCGGCGAACATCGAAGCGATCATTCGCCCGAAGATGCTCAAGGCCTTCCCGCAGTTGAAGGATGTGAAGATCGACTACGCCTGGACCGGCAACTTCCTGCTGACCCTGTCGCGCCTGCCGCAAGTCGGTCGCCTCGGCGACAACATCTACTACTCACAAGGCTGCAGCGGCCACGGCGTGACCTACACCCACCTGGCCGGCAAGGTCCTGGCCGAAGCCCTGCGCGGTCAGGCAGAACGCTTTGACGCCTTCGCCGACCTGCCGCACTACCCCTTCCCGGGCGGTCGCCTGTTCCAGGTGCCATTCAGCGCCCTGGGCGCCTGGTACTACACCCTGCGTGACAAACTGGGCGTCTAAAGCACAGCCCGCAAACAAAAACGGCACCTCAAGAGGTGCCGTTTGTCATTCTACCTTTCAACGGTTTTACAGCTGCGCATCCGGCCAAGCCTGACGCGCTGTACGCAACGCCCGCTGCGCTGCCGCCGCACGACCTTGCTGCTGCAAGGCCTGAGCTGCCGTCAACCACGCCTGCTTGAGCGGCTGCGCCGGCAATTGATTGGTAGGCATGACCAATACCGCCCAACGCCCCGCCTCGCCCCAGGCATCGTCGAAACTGGCAAAGCTGGTGTACCAACGCCGGGTATTGCCCGAACGCAGTACCAAAGTGCGCTCGCGCTGGTCATAGCCTACCAGCAGCGCAAACTGCGAACCCGGCCCGCCAAATAGTCGATCCTGCATCACCAACACCGGATGCCCTGCAGACACTTGTTGCATCAGCGCATCCAGATTACCGGGCAAGGGGTAGACCAGCAGATCATAAGAGCGCGCCACCGCTTCAAGCGCGGCTTGCGCGCTCTGCCCTTTGGCCAGTTGCTGAATGCGTTCATCCACCAATCCAGGGCTACTGATCACCCCATGATGATTGAGCAGCGCCGCCAACGCCGAAGGCCCGCCCTGCGCATCACTGAGTTGAAAGAACGGCACATCGGCCAACTCGACCCGCTCGGGCAAGCGCTTGGTCTCAGGCTGCAGCTGCGGCCCACCCGCGCAGGCAGCGAGCAGAAAAAACAGGGCTACCGGCAGAAGCTTTACTACGCGCACAGACTGAAACATTACTCACCCACTGGCTTGTTTGTGGCGCAGAGCATAACGATGAAGTGCCGATGACCCAACCCATCCGCACAAAATGCCCAGACTCCCCCAGTGAGCAGCGGTCAAGTCATGTGCAAAAGCGAAAACCCTCTCCAGGCTGATAAACTGCCGGGCATTGCACCCACACTGCCCGCACCCGGCACAACCAACGAATTACGACCGCCGCCCCTGCGCCTGCCGTCAAACAGACAGACTCCGATGCCCGATAACCCTGTACTTACTGCCAACACGCCCCCAACCACGCTTTCTCGGCGCTTCTCCGTAGCGCCGATGATGGACTGGACGGATCGTCACTGCCGCTTCTTCCTGCGCCAACTATCGCAAAACGCCCTGCTCTACACCGAGATGGTCACCACCGGCGCGATCCTGCATAACGACAGTGCGCGTTTTCTACGTCACAGCGCCGCAGAATACCCGCTGGCTCTGCAGCTAGGCGGCAGCGTGCCTGCGGATCTGGCGGCCTGTGCCAAGCTGGCGCAAGAGGCTGGCTATAACGAGGTCAACCTCAACGTTGGCTGCCCCAGCGATCGGGTGCAGAACAATATGATCGGCGCCTGCCTGATGGGCCACCCGCAGCTAGTCGCCGGCTGCGTGAAAGCCATGCAGGATGCGGTGGATATCCCGGTAACGGTGAAGCACCGCATTGGCATCAACGGTCGCGACAGCTATGCCGAGCTGTGCGATTTCGTTGGCACCGTGCGCGATGCCGGCTGCCGCAGCTTTACCGTACATGCGCGCATCGCCATTCTCGAAGGGCTATCGCCCAAGGAGAATCGCGAGGTGCCGCCGCTGCGCTATGAGGTGGCGGCGCAGCTTAAGCAGGACTTCCCCGAGCTGGAAATCATCCTCAATGGCGGCATCAAGACCCTGGAAGATTGCCAACAGCATCTCGACACCTTCGATGGCGTGATGCTGGGCCGCGAGGCGTACCACAACCCTTACCTGCTGGCGCAGGTTGACCAGCAGCTGTTTGGCTCAACGCGCGCCGTAATGAGCCGCTTCGAGGCCATGCAGAGCATGCGCGGCTATATCGCCGCACACCTCGCCGAAGGCGGCAGCATGCACCACATCACCCGCCATATGCTCGGCCTGGGCCAGGGCTTCAATGGCGCGCGGCGCTTTCGCCAGCTGCTCTCGGTGGACATTCACAAGACCAGCGAGCCCTTGGCGCTATTCGATCAAGCGGCGCAATTGCTGCAAGGCCGCTGACTCGGGTAAGGTCGGTGCATCTGCAACGACAAGGCTGTGTCATGACCTCCAAGCTGGATCAACTCAAGCAGTTCACCACTGTGGTCGCCGATACCGGCGACCTCGACGCCATCGCCCGCCTGAAGCCGGTCGATGCCACTACCAACCCTTCCCTGCTGCTCAAAGCCGCTGCCATGCCTGGTTACAGCGCACTGCTGAAAAGCGCAGTGACTGCCGGCAAAGGCGACTTGGGCCTGGCCTGTGACCATTTCGGCGTCGCAGTAGGGGGCGAAATCCTCAAGATCATCCCCGGTCGCATCTCCACCGAGGTGGATGCGCGCCTGTCCTTCGACACACAAGCCACCCTGCGCCGCGCTGAACGCCTGATTGGCCTGTATGAAGAGGCCGGTATTGGTCGCGAGCGCGTGCTGATCAAGATCGCCTCGACCTGGGAAGGTATTCGCGCTGCCGAGCAGCTGGAAAAGGCTGGCGTCCAGTGCAACCTGACCCTGCTGTTCACCTTCGCACAGGCCCAGGCCTGTGCCGATGCCGGCGTATTTCTGATTTCGCCCTTCGTTGGGCGCATCTACGACTGGTACAAGAAGGCCGAAGGCCGTGATTTTGTCGGCGCAAAAGATCCCGGCGTGCAGTCGGTTACGCGCATCTACAACTACTACAAAGCCAACGCCTACCAGACCGTGGTAATGGGCGCGAGCTTCCGCAATATCGGCCAGATCGAACAACTGGCTGGCTGTGATCGCCTGACCATCAGCCCCGAGCTGCTGCAGCAACTGGCCGATGATCAGCAGCCACTGGCGCGCCTGCTCAGCCCTGGCAAAGCTGCCGAAGCCAAGCAGAGCCTGAGCGAAAGCCAATTCCGCTGGGCCATGAATGAAGACGCCATGGGCACCGAAAAGCTGGCCGAAGGCATTCGTCTGTTTGCCCGCGATCAGGAAAAGCTGGAAAAACTGCTCACCGCTCAAGCCTGAATGGCCTGAAAGCAAACGGGGCGCTCATTGAGCGCCCCGTTTGTTTAGCCACTCGAATCAATGATGCTCGAGGGCGTTGACCAGATCGTGGAAGGCTTCGCGATTGGAGTCGTTCAACCCCATCAGAATGCGGTGCGCTTCCAGCACCTTGGCGCGCACCAGCTCTTCTGATTGATCCTGCGACGGCAGATCGTCCAGACAATCCGGGCACGGCACGGGTGTGTCGACGATATTGAAGACCTGATCGAACCCCATCGACTGCAACAGTCGCGTGATATCGGCGTGGGTGGTCACTACTGTCGGCAACAGACCGATTTTCTGCCGCGAGAGAATCGAGAGCTTGGCCAGCAGCCCAAGGGTCGTGCTGTCGATACTGCGGGTCTCGGTGAGATCAATCACGATGGCTGAGAAATTCAGCGCAGTGAAGATTTTCTCGATGGTCGAATCCAGGGCCGAACACAGCGTCAGGCGCACTTCACCGACAAACTTCAAGATGAACGTGCCATCTTGCTCGGCAAACTGGATTCTACCGGGGCTTATCCCAGGGTTCATGCAAGGTTCCTGCTTAACACCAGCAAGGCGATATCATCCGGCATATCCCCTAGATTGGCCAGCCCAAAAGCCGTACGCAAGCCATCCAGGGTGCCACCCGCAGAACTGATCAGCTGCGGCAACAGGGTTTCCTTGTCTTTCAAGGTATCGCCCGGCAGCAGATCGAGGATGCCGTCGGAGAGCAGCGTCAAGCTGAAGGCCTCCGGCAGTTCAAGTTCCAGATCGTTGTATTCGGCCTCTACAAACAGCCCAACCGGCAGGCCGCGGCCTTCCAGGTAACGCGCCTGGCCGTCGCTGTAGAGCACCGGCAGCGGCAGATGACCGCCAATACTGTAGGTCAGGCGGTTGTTGGCCTGGTCGATCACACCGCCAAGCATGGTCACGTGTTTGCCCAGCTTGCAGTTGATCAGGCCACGGTTGATATGGCCGAGCACTTCTGAGGGTTTGAAATCCGGCAGGTTACCGCCGCGCCGCGACTCGTACAGCAGACGCGTGGTCATAAACTTCAGCAGCACGGTGATAAATGCCGAAGAAGCGCCATGCCCGGAAACATCGGCCAGATAAAAAGCGATACGGCTGTCATCGACGCGGAAATAGTCGACAAAGTCGCCCGACAGGTACAGCGATGGAATGATCTGATGCGCGAAGTTCAAGCCATCGGCCTGCCACGGCGTCACCGGCAGCATGTTCATCTGCACCTGGCGACCGGCGTTCTGATCCTCCTGCAGCAAATGCAGGCTGGCTTGCAGTTCGCGGTTAGCGGTTTCCAGCTCGTCGCGATAGCGCTGGTTTTCCAGTCGCAAATTGGCGCGGTCCAGCGCACGACGCACTGAGTGCTCAAGCACGGCAAGATCGGCCAGGGGCTTGATCAGATAATCGGCAGCACCGAGGCGCAAGGCCTCTACGGCATCGCTCATCACGCCTGCACCGGACACCACGATCACCGGGGTTTCCACTTGCAGGGCATTGATACGGCGGATCAGCTCGAGACCATCGACTTGCGGCATGCGCAGATCGCAGATCACCAGATCCGGCGACTCGGCATGAAAGACTTCCAGCCCCTGCAAGCCATTGGCGGCCTGCAGCACATGAAAACCACTGTCTTCCAGGTAGGCTGCGAGGCTCGCACGCACTACGTCGTCGTCATCGATTATCAGCAGCGTGGCACTGGTTTTGTGCATGAGGTATCCAGGCAAACTGCGCCGGGTATGGGTTGGCTTATACGTCAGGGCAACCGCCTGGACGCGCGAACTCGGCTTGCTTCAAGGCGCAGACGGTACTCCCATCCGCTACGTGATTCAAGCGTGTGCCGGTCGTCGCCGCACGACTTTACACCTCAAATCGGCGAAGGTTATAAGAGCTGCAGGACAGCCCCCATAACAAGAGGAAAAAGCCCATGAGCCAAAATGATCGTGCCTACAGTGAGAAACGCGATTACATCCGCATGCGGCTAGAAGCCCCCGTCACCCTGCACCATGACGGCAAGGAAATCCCCGCACTGTGCCTCGACCTGTCCAGCACCGGCATGCAGCTGGAAGCCGAAAGCGCGGTGAAGATGGGCGACAAGGTATGTGTGCACATCGCTTCTGATCACAACGAATTACGCGGCCTGGATGCCCAAGCCGAAGTGATGCGCGTCAGCACGCTGGAAGACGGCCGCCAGGCATTAGGCTTGGCGATTATTTCCATGAGCTGAAATACTCGGACAACAAAAAAGGCGGCCCGCAATGGCCGCCTTTTTTGTTTACCCAACGACTCAGAAATCGTCTTCAACCTCACCATCGCGCACTTTGAACTCGCGATTCTGCAGGTAGGCATTGCGGATAAAGATGTACTTATCACCGCTGACCATACGCTCGGCCTTGAGCAAGCTGGCCCGCACGTCGACTGCCTGAACGCCGCGCACCACATTGCGCGTCGGCACGTGATCGATAAACGCAGGCGCGGTCAGCATGCTGTCCGGCACTTTGCCGAAGGCATCACGCACGGTGCTCGGCCCCAACAACGGCAGCACGACGTAAGGCCCGCTATTGAGCCCCCAGACGCCCATGGTCTGACCGAAATCCTCATCGCTGCGCTGCAGGCCCATGGCGCTGCCCACATCGAAGAAGCCCAGCAGGCCGAAGGTGGTGTTGAAGATCAAACGGCCGCCATCAACGCCGGCATCATGCAACTTGCCTTGCAGCAGGTTGTTGGCCAGGTTGCCGACATCACCGATGTTGCGGAAGACGTTATGCACGCCATCTTCAAGAAACTGCGGCGTCACCGCCTGATAGCCCTTGGCCAATGGCTTGAGGGTATAGGTATCAACGTTATCGTTGACCCGAAACATAAAGCGGTTGTAGCCCTGCCACGGGTCTTCTTCGTTGGCTTGCGCCAGTGCAGGCAGCAACAGCACGCCGGTACAGGCAATCAACAGGCTCAATCGTTCAATCCAGCTCGCACCGGTCACACGCATCACAGTCGCTCCTTGAAAATGCTCAGGCTGCCACAGGCGGCCAAATCAGGCCGCGCAGTATAAGGCGGCAGCTCTATAAATAGGCAGCATAGCGGACGAACAAATAGCTGAAAAATCTTACCGCCTGTTGCCGTACAGCCCAGCGATTGCCGGCAACGCGAACGGAAATAAAACCTTCATCTGCCTGTAACCTGAAGGCACTAGCCTGGACTAGACCATTTTCAAGGACGGCCCATGCAAACGCCCGCCAGCTCGCCCGCCTTCACCGCCTTCACCGCCATCCTGTTTAGCCTGTCCGGCTGCCTGGTTGATTTCGGCGCACGCACCATCCCGCTGACCCTGCAACGCCTCTACCCAAAGGCAGACAATCACCAGAGCCTGCAACAGGCCCTGGGCCGTGAACCCTTGGCTGAAGAGTGGCAGGCCTATCAGCAGGCCCTCTGCGAAACCGCATGCGAGCATGCCGAAGCCACGCATGCCGCCCTGCCCCTGCTTGAACAACTACACCAACAAACGGTGCCCTGCGCCTGGCTGGATGAACTGCCACGCGACGCCAGCATCAGCCTAGCCAGCGCGCTACCGGACTGGCTGCCCGGCACATCCAGCCACAGCACGCGCCCATGGCCGGCACCCGACGCCGTCTGGCGCAGTTTGATGGAGCTGCAGGTTGATCAGCTTGAAGGCTGCGTACTGGTTAGTGGCGAACCGCGCCTGCTGCAAGCCGCGTTGAATGCCGGCATCTGGACCATCGGCCTGGCCATCAGTGGCCCGCTCTGCGGTCTGGCACCGGCTGATTGGCAGAGCCTGCCGATGGGCGAGCGTGACCGCCTGCGCAGCCAAGCCACCCTCAGCCTGTACCGTCTTGGCGTGCACTCGGTAATCGACCAGCTCAGCGATCTGCCCACCTGTCTGGCGGACCTCAGCCTGCGTCGCTACAAGGGCGAAAAGCCCTGAGCAACCGCCAAATTGCAGGCTGAATCAATGCCTCACGCTTGATCCAAAGCAAGCAAAGGCGGCGGGCTTGGATTAACCTGAAGGTATGCAGAACCTTTCGCCCACACGCAAGGTCAGTCAATCTGTCGATTACCCAAGGGAGAACTCCATGCCTGCAAGCCGCCTGCAGCAACAACTGCAAGACCTGCGCGACCAACTGGCCGAGCAGCCACCACTGACTGAAGAAGAACGTGCCGAGCTGTTTGTACTGACCCAGGAAATTGAACTGCAGCTGGCCCGCCAGGCTGCAGCTGCCCCCGACGCAACCCTGATCGACGGGGTCAACCTCGCAGTGGAGCGCTTCGAAGCCAGCCACCCAACCCTCGCCGGCACCCTGCGCAATATCGTGCAGAGCCTGGCCAATATGGGCATCTAAACGCACGCAGCACTAACGAAAACCCCAGCATTAGCTGGGGTTTTGCATTACTGGCGCACCAAACGCTGATTATCCGGACTGATGGGCCCACTGCTGCGATAGGGATTGATATCCAACCCGCCACGCCGCACATAACGCGCATACACCGTCAGATGCTCGGGCTTGAGCAAGCGCTGCAGGTCGAGGAAGATTCGTTCCACGCACTGCTCGTGAAAATCCGCATGCTGGCGAAAGCTCACCAGATAAGCCAGCAGGCTGGCGTGATCCAGCGCCAAACCACGGTACAGCACCACCAGCGTGCCCCAATCCGGCTGGCCGGTGACCGGGCAATTGGATTTGAGCAGATGGCTGTGCAGGCTCTCTTCGACCACTCGCGCGGCATCACAGCGCAGCAGCTCAGGCTGCGGCTGCGCATAGTTGCTGATGGCTACATCCAGCTCGTCAATGCAGATACCTGGCGCGGCCTGCACACCGTCGGCCGTCACCTCCGCCAGGCTGCGCACACGCACGCCAACTGGTTTGCCGGCGGCTGCCGAGAGGTCCTGTACCAGGACCGCCACCAGTTCGTCAGCGCTGTTGAACACCGACTGGTTCAGCGAGTTGAGGTACAGCTTGAAGGATTTCGACTCGATGATATTCGGTGAGTCGGCAGGAATGGCGAACTCGCCCATGGCCACCACCGGTTTGCCCAACGGCAACAGCCAGGACAACTCGAAACAGTTCCAGAAATCCACGCCCTGGTACGGCAGCGTCTCGGCGCTCAGGCCCAGTTCCGCCCATTTCGCGGCACGCGGAATCGGGAACAACAAAGACGGGGTGTAGGTAGCGATGTATTCACTGGATTTGCCCAGTGGCGAATCTTCGGCGGCGGGATGCATGGAGAAAACCTGGCTAGTCGAGACGCGGCGATTGTATACAACTTTTAAAGCAGATTCAGTGTGGCAAGACCGATGTCGGCCTTGCCGCAGCAGCATCAGGCCAGCTCAGCTACCACCGCTGCCAGCGCCTGGGCGGGATTGGCAGCCTTGCTGATCGGCCGGCCGATCACCAGATAATCAGAACCCACATCCAGAGCCTGACGCGGAGTCAGAATACGGCGCTGGTCGTCCTGAGCGCTGCCGGCCGGACGAATCCCCGGCGTCACCAGTTGCAGCGCCGGGTAAGCGGCCTTCAGCGCTTGGGCTTCCTGAGCCGAACACACCAGGCCATCCAGCCCGGCTTGCGCCGCCAGCCCAGCGAGACGCAGCACCTGCGCCTGCGGTTCGAGATCCAGGCCAACGCCGGCCAGGTCTTCGCGCTCCATGCTGGTCAGCACGGTTACGCCGATCAACAGCGGTTTGGCCCCCGCAAGCTTGTCCAGGGTTTCGCGGCAGGCCGCCATCATGCGCAGGCCGCCCGAGCAGTGCACATTGACCATCCACACGCCCATCTCGGCCGCGGCTTTGACCGCCATGGCGGTGGTATTGGGAATGTCGTGAAATTTCAGGTCGAGGAACACCTCGAAACCCTTGCCGGCCAGCACGTTGACGATCTCCGGCCCGCAACGGGTGAACAGCTCCTTGCCCACTTTTACCCGGCACAACTTGGGATCGAGCTGATCAGCCAATGCCAGTGCGGCATCACGGGTCGGGAAATCCAGGGCAACGATGATCGGGGTCTGGCAGGCGGACATGGGCGGGCTCTCGGGCAAGACAAATTCGGCGCGCATTGTAGCGGATGCGCCGCACGCTTGCCGCTCCGGTGATCCGCCCGCCTAGCCCGCGACTCAAACAGAGCCGCAGCAAACCATGGCTTACCGCTACTCGGCAGGCTCAGCCACGCGCGTATCCGGCGCCGCAAACGCCTGGCGAAAGCTGAACGCCTGGGCGCTAACGCCCTGCTCACGCAACAACGCCAAGCGCTCGGCAGCCTCCTGCACCGATGGCCGATGCCCCGCCGGCACCCACCACAGCACCATATGCGCCTCAGTGACCTTGCTGAACCACTCCTGGCGACGCTTGAGCATCTCGGTATGGGCGGACTTGTAGACGTAATCGCTGAGCGCCTGCACATCGCGCCATACCGACAGATTCACCAGCACATCATCGCCAAACGGGCGAAACGCCGTGGCATCGCCCGCCTCGTCCTGCAAGCGCCAGATATAGCCGGGCGAGGCTTCCGCCAGCGCATTGATGCGCTCCAGGTTGGCGACAAAGTCGGCCATGCTTGGCGACTCCAGCGGCTCCATCATCGTGGCGATATTCAACTGCGCGAGTTGATAGCTAGACATCAATGCTCTCCTTATTTATGTAAATCCCTGAATAACCACTGCCCTGACTGAGCCCTACAAGCGCATCACAGCCTCGATGCACACGGCCAGCGATTCAGCGCGCCATGGGATCATCCCAGAATGAGCGCTCGCTTTCCTGAATAACATCCGCGCGGCTTAAGCCCAGGTCCTTCAACGCAGCATCATCGAGCATGGCCAGGCGCCGCCGTTGTTCGGCCAGCTGCCACCAGCGGGAAAACTGGCGGCCAACCGCACGCAGTATTTCAAAAGGCCGGCGGCCCTGTAAGCGTCCGGCACTGGCTAATGCATAACCTTTTTGACCTTTCATCTCGTCGCCCTCCTTGTGGGGTTGGCGACAGTCTCGCGCTCGGCTTATGATCAATCCAACGAATGTTTCTTATGCAATGCATCTCGGAGATTGATGTATGGCCAGCTACCCGAGCATCGATAGCGAACTGCTGCGCACCTTTGTCGCGATTGCCGATCACGGCGGTTTTACCCGCGCTGCGGAAATGGTCAACCGCACCCAGTCGGCCGTCAGCATGCAGATGAAGCGCCTGGAAGACGACGTGGTGCAGCGCCCGCTGTTTGTGCGTGACGGTCGCCAGTTCAGCCTCACCGCCGAAGGCCAGTTACTGCTCGGTTATGCCAGGCGCATTCTCAAATTGCACAGTGAAGTGATGACCAGCATGCGTGCCCCGCATATGGTTGGCACCGTGCGCATCGGCACGCCGGACGACTATGTGATGCGTTTTATGCCGGGCATTCTTTCGCGCTTCGCCCAAGCCTATCCGCTGGTGCAGGTGGAATTGCACTGCGAGCCTTCGTTCCAGCTGTTGCAGCGCCAGGACCTCGACCTGACCATCGTCACCCGCGAGCCAGGCACCGAAATTGGCCAACTGCTGCGCCAAGAACGAATTGTCTGGGCCGAAGCCCATGGCTTCAGCCCGCATGAGCAGGAACCGCTACCACTGGCGATGTTCAATGCCCAGTGCTTCTGCCGCTCCTGGGCCTGCAACGCGCTGGACGCCATGGAGCGCGAATACCGTATCGCCTACACCAGCCCAAGCCTGTCGGCGATCATGGCGGTAGTCAGCGCGGGCCTGGCGATTACCGCTCAGCTGCAAAGCCTAATTACCCCAGACATGCGCATCATCGGCACTGCCGAGGGCCTGCCGGTGATGCCCTCCGCCAGTATCGTGCTACTGCGTAACAGCCAGACCCAGTCGCAGGTCACCGAGACCCTGGCCGAACAGATCGTCGAAGGTTTCAGACTTTAAGCGCGAGCAATACCGCGCAAAGCAGCAGAAAGCCGGCAAACAGCCCGCGCAGAACGCGCTCTGGCAGCGCGTGGGCGCACTTCACGCCCCAACTGATACTCAGCAAACCGCCCAGCGCCAGGGGCGCCCCCAGCAGCCAATCGACGTGATCATGGGCCGCGTAAGTCGCCAGCGTCACGGCAGTGCTCGGCGCGGCCAGAGCCAGGGACAGCCCCTGCGCCATGACCTGGCTGGTGCCGAACAACGTAGTCAGCACCGGCGTCGCCAGCACCGCGCCACCCACACCAAATAACCCGCCGAGCAAACCGGCGCCACTGCCTAGCAGTGTCAGCCAGGGCCAGGGATAACGCAGGCCAACCGAGAGCATGGCCGGCTTGCTGTACAGTCGAGAGAGGTTGTAGGCCGCCAGTAACACTAGGAAGACCACGAACCCCAGGCGCATGCGCTCGGCATCCACAGTGACCGCCCAGCCCGCGCCCAGCACAGCAAATATCAGGCTGGGCACCGCCAGGGCCAACGCATGCCGCCAGTCGATACGGTTGCGCTGGTGATAACGCCACAGCGCCAACAGCACATTGGGCACCACCATCACCAGCGCCGTACCCTGAGCCAGCTGTTGATCCAGGCCAAACAACACGCCGAGCGCCGGAATGGCGATCAGCCCACCGCCAATCCCAAACAGACCGCCCAGAGTACCGAGGGCCAATCCGAGCAGAAGGTTCAAGGCAAAATCGAGCAAGGTCATCGGTAGGCTCCAGAGTGAAGCTGCACAGCCTAGTTATTCGCCACTAGCCGCGAAACGCACAGCAACGCAAAATGGCTTTGCATATAACGCATAGCAGGCTCTGACCATGAACCCCGATAGCCTGACCGACCAGCTCAGCCTGTTTCTCGATGTATTGGAAACCGGCAGCTTTTCCGCCGCTGCCCGTCGCCACCCGCTGACGCCCTCGGCTGTGGCCCGGCGAATCGATGCATTGGAACGCTCGCTGGGCAGCAACCTGTTCAGCCGCAGCACCCATGCCGTACGCGCCACCTCCGCCGGCCTGGCGTTTGCCGAACGGGCCAGGCGCATTCTCGCCGAGCTGCACCTGGCTCGCGCCGAAGCCGTCTCGCTGAGCAGCGCGCCGGAAGGGCTGATCCGCATCGACGCGCCGGCACCGTTCGGCCGGCGCCATCTGGCTCCGGCGATTGCAGAGTTTCTGGTCGCCTATCCAGGGCTGGATGTGCAACTGCGCCTGATCGACAGCTTCGTCGATCTACATGGCACACACCTGGGTGAGGTCGACCTGGTGCTGCGCATCGGCCCCCTGGCCGACACCCGCCTGGTCGCCACCGCGCTATCACCCATGGTGCGGGTCGTCTGCGCCAGCCCCGAATACCTGGCGCGTCGCGGCGTACCGCGTAGCCCTGATGAGCTGCTGGAGCATGACGGCCTCGACTGGGACAGCCTGGCACCGCCCTATGCCTGGCGCTTCGAGCAGGGCGGCAAACTGCAACTGTGCCGCCCCAAGCGCCTGCGCATGACCGCCAACAATGCCGAGGCGCTATTGTTCAGCGCCCTCGCCGGCTTGGGCATTGCTCATTTGCCGACCTGGCTGATCAGCGACTACCTGCTGCGCGGCGAACTGCTGCCGCTGTTCTGCGAAAACGGCCTGCCAACTCCCGAGCCCAGCGGCATCTATGCCCTGCGCCTGGAGCGCGAAACCGACTCGCGCAGTCGCTTGTTGCTGGAGTTTCTCAAGGCCCGCTTCGGCCCGGTAGCGCCCTGGGATCTGGCGCTGCAAAGTGGCCTACAACGTAGTTAAAAGCTGAAACAGCAGGCATAAAAAATGATCGGAATCATTTTTAGCGTCTCGCAGCGACGACCCGAAGGGTGGCCGCCATGGATGGCTGGCCATAAAAAAGCCCGACTCAAGGTCGGGCTTTTTCTTCTCGCCGTTAAAGCAGGTCTTAGACCGGAGCTTTAGCGCGGGATTTGTACTCACCGGTACGGGTGTCGATTTCGATCCAGTCGTCGATGTTGCAGAAGTCAGCAACTTTGATCTCGGTGCCGTTGCTCAGCTTAGCTGGCTTCATCACTTTGCCGGAAGTGTCGCCACGGGCGGAACCTTCGGTGTAGGTGATCTGGCGAACGATGGTGGTCGGCAGGTCAACCGAAACCACTTTACCTTCGAAGAATACGGCTTCGCAGATGTCGGTCATGCCATCAACGATGTACGGCATTACGCTTTCCAGATCGTCTTTGTTCAGCTCGTACTGGTTGAACTCTTGGTCCATAAAGACGTAGTTCGGCTCGCTGTAGTACGAGTAGGTCACGTCTACGCGATCGAGGATCACCGGCTCCATTTTGTCGTCGGCTTTGTACACGGTTTCAGTTGAGGAGCCGCTCAGCAGGTTCTTCAACTTCATTTTAACGATGGCGCTGTTACGACCGGATTTGGTGAATTCGGCCTTCTGGATCAGCCAAGGTTGGCCGTCGATCAGGGCCACACTGTTGGGCTTCATTTCTTGTGCGGTTTTCATACGAATATCCGGGTTTGGATGGAATTACAAAATTCTTGGCCGCGTATCATAGCCAATTTAGGTAAAACAGCACCAGCGCCTCGGCAAGATCGGCCTGAGAGGCCCGTTGCAGACACCACTGCTCGGCGTGTGTTTGCTGCTCTGGCCAGCGTTGTAGCAGCTGATTCCAGCTTTCTTTGACCGACTGACCGGTATTCCAGGCATGCCACAACTCGACCAGGGCACGCTGCCCATCCGCTGATAAGCCCTCTTTATAGAGAGCAAGAAAGGCGTCGAGCTTTTCCAGGTGGGCGTTGTCCGCTTGCTCATAGATATGCCAGAGCAACGGCCGCCCGGCCCATTGCGCACGGACAAAGGAATCCTCCCCGCGCACCGCATTAAAATCGCAGCTCCACAGCAACCGGTCGTACTGATCCTGCTGGATAAACGGCAGCACCTGGATATGCAGTTGACCGCGTTGCCGACTATCACCGACCTGCAGCGCCGCACCGCCCAGCCAAGCCTGCAGATCCGCCAGAATGCGTCCTTCCGGCACCAGTAACTGGCTGGCTTGCGCGTCGACAGCCAGCACATCCAGCCAACTGGCCAGCGCAGCGTTCTCATAGGCAAACAGGGAGATCAATCGCGCCCCAGGCAACGGCGTTACACCAATGCTGCGCAGAAACACTTCGCGGACGCCGCTATCTGCCTGAAACGCCCGGCGCTGCACCAGCAGCTCACGCTCACGCAACAGGCCGCCGCTGCCTGCAGTAAAACCTGGAAAGAAGAAGAACTTCGACAAACCATTGGACTGCAACGAAGGCAAACCATGGCATCCCTCAACCCACTCCTCGGCACTTAGATACTCCAGATTGAGCCAGAGTGGTTTCTGCGAACGCTGCGCCATTGCGCCTATATAAGTGGCTGGCAATTCACAGGCAAACGCCTCGATCACCACATCCGCAGGCTCGACAGCCTGCCACTCGGCACGCCATAAACAGACCTCAACACCTTGCTGGACTTGCCGCAACGCCTGCGCATCTGCCTGCGGACACAGGCGCACAAACGCGCCCATATCATCGACCCACAGCCGCACCGCCAGACCGTGCTCGGCCACCAACTGCCGCGCCAACCGCCAGGTCACCCCGATATCGCCGTAGTTATCGACAACGCTGCAGAAAATGTCCCAAGTCGCCTTCATGCCCAACCCCAATCGTCAGGCGCGCAGTCTAACAAGTGCCCAACGCCTGGCGCCTACTCAATCCTGCAGGCTGGCATCCAGTTGCTGACGATAAATTGCCGAATCCCGCGCCACTGCAACGCCCTGCCAGCTGCGCTGTACTAGGGCCGTGTTGCGCTCATAAAAGGATCGCGAATAAACCAGGTAGTAATGTTTCTCCTGCAGTGGTGGCTCGACCCGCTCCAGCGCCGCATGGAACGCCAAATCGTGGCGCAACCAGTAATCACCTTCCTGCCCCAACAACACGGCCGCCCCGATACGCCCCTTGAGCAACTTGTACAGATTTGCCTCCGAGCTGCCGGCGCTACTGTCGATTGGCACGCCCAAACGCTGCAGAAAATCGATAGCCGAGTAGCCGTGCTGGATGCCCACACCCCCCTGCAGATCAGCCACCGCGCCCTCTTGCCAGCGCACCGGCGTACCCTTACGCCGATACAGCACATAACTTTCACTGCGCATGCGCAGGGCAGCATGGGGTTGCTGCTCATGCAGTGGGTACATGGCAAACGCACTACGCTCTTCCGAGAAGCTGACGCCCATGGCCCCATCCACTCGCCCCTGCTCCAGGCTCAGCAAACAGCGCTTCCAGGGCAGCGCAATAAATTCAAACCGCACCGCCAACTGCGGTTCCAACTGACGGATCAACTCAAAATCCAGCCCCTGCTGCCCCTCAAGCCGCCAGGGCCGCAATGGCTCCCGGTCATGACAGACACGGATACTCAGAGGCTCCGCCTGTGCCAGCGGCCAGAGGACAAGTAAAAGGGCTAACCACAACCATCTCATCACAGAGCCTGACCGAAGGATTTATACCTTTTAGTCTAGGCCTCATTGCTTCAACCAAAGCCCGCCGCGCTAATCCAAGTTGCTCTTAGAAACAGCCGCAATAGCGTGCAATGTGGTGGTCAGCCAACTGAGCGCTTTGCCGGGGCGGTCATCTGTACCACTGCGCTGTACCAATCAGGCCAAAACGTGCGGCCTAAACGCAAAAACCCCAGAAAGATTGCTCTTTCTGGGGTTTTCTATATATGGCGGTGAAGGAGAGATTCGAACTCTCGATACGATTTCTCGTATACACACTTTCCAGGCGTGCTCCTTAAGCCACTCGGACACTTCACCGGGTCTCGACAAGCATTGCTGTCTGTCGAGGCGCGCTAATCTAGCCGAACATACTGGCAAAGGCAAAAGCTTTCTTCAAAAAATTCATGCGCTTATGCCAGATGCTGGTCTTCGGCCGAGGTATTCGCCGTGCTCGGCTCGAATCGCTGCTGGCCGAACAGGATAAAGCCCAGCGAGATAAACAGGCCGAAGCCGAACAGCCCCAGCACACCCGCAGGGCTTTGGCTGTGTTGGTCACTCGCGAGCCAGAGCAAGCCAACCATCAGCAACAAGGCCAATGCAGCGCGCCAGAAGCTGATGAGTCTGATTAAACCAGGCATGTCGGTCACTCCTAATAGGGTGGCGACCTTAAGTGCAAGCAAGCTGTGCAGCCCAATTGGCGATCTTGATCGCCTCCATAGCCCGAGCAGCCCACCATCGCTGACCAGCCAGTCAGCCATCGTGCTTTACCTGGCCGATGCGGATGAGTAACGTCTGCTGCACTTCAGCACAAGGAACCCGACCATGAGCGACCTGATCAGCTACCAACTCAACGATGGCATTGCCACCCTGACCCTGTGTAATGGCAAGGTGAATGCCATCTCCCCGGACGTGATCACCGCTTTCAATGCGGCTCTGGATCGCGCCGCGGAGGACAAGGCCATCGTTATCATCACCGGCCAGCCGGGCATTCTTTCGGGCGGCTACGACCTCAAGGTGATGACTTCCGGCCCGCAGAATGCGATCGATCTGGTGGCTTCCGGCTCCACCCTGGCGCGCCGCATGCTCGCCCACCCCTTCCCGATCATCGTCGCCTGCCCGGGCCATGCGGTGGCCAAGGGTGCCTTTATCCTGCTCTCGTCCGACTACCGCATCGGCGTCGAAGGTCCGTTCAGCATCGGCCTCAACGAAGTACAGATCGGCATGACCATGCACCACGCCGGCATCGAATTGGCCCGTGACCGCCTGCGCAAATCGGCCTTCCACCGTTCGGTAATCAACGGCGAGATGTTCGACCCGCAAGGCGCGGTGGATGCAGGCTTCCTCGACAAGGTGGTGCCGGCCGAGCAACTGCACGCCACTGCCCTGGCGGTTGCCCAGCAGATGAAGAAGATCAACATGACCGCGCACAAGAACACCAAGTTGAAAGTACGCAAGGCGCTGCTCGAAGCCCTCGACCAAGCAGTCGAGCTGGACAAGAAGCACATGGTGTAAACACACCCCGCAACACCGCAAAGCCCGGCCCATGTGCCGGGCTTTTGCATTTAATGGCAAAACAGTGGCGAGCCCGCAAGCAATCTGGCCAGGCTGTATTACTTTTAACAGGTAGAGCCAAGGAGCAGAGGCGCCCAACGATCTATTCGAAATTGCCGCCGGGAGCGTGTTATGAAGATTGCCCACAAGGTTGGTCTGGCCGCGGCCATCGTGCTGTTCCTTACCACCAGCCTGCTGTCACTGGCGCAAGTCAGCCAAGTTCGCGAAACCCTGCAGAACCAGGTGGCGGCGAGCATCGCAGAGTCGAGTAACGCACTGGCGCGGCAGATCGAGAACTGGCTTAACGCCAAACTCAAGCTGATGGATCTGATGTCGCAAAGCATCGACAGCAACTACAGCCCCGAAGAAACCCAGCGCATCGTCAACAGCCCCATGCTGAAAAACGAGTTCATCCTGGTGTTTGGCACCCTGCAAAGCGATGGCAAGCCGATCAAGAACACCGATGAGTGGCAGCCAAAACCGGATTGGGATGGCCGTCAACGCCCCTGGTACGCCACCGGTAAAGCCGGCAGCCAGGCGGTACTCACCGAACCCTATGTGGATTCCACCACCGGGGAAATCCTGATTTCCGCCGTTACCCGCATCACCAATGCTGGCGAATTTCTCGGCGTGCTGGGTGGCGACATTCGCCTGAAAACCGTCGCCGACGCGGTCAACACGCTGGACTTCAACGGCGCCGGCTACGCCTTTCTGCTCACGCGCAACGGCAATATCATTTCCCACCCCAACACAGAACTGAACGGCAAAAGCTACAGCGAACTATTCGAAGGCCAGAGCCCAGCCCTGAACAAGGAGCTGCAGGAAACCAATGGCGGCGACAAGGACCTGCTGGTGTCCTTCACCCCACTGCCCAATCTCAAAGGCATGGATTGGTATATCGGCGTGGTGCTGGACAAGAGCATCGTCATGGCCGAAGCCAACGCCCTGAGCTGGCGCGCTGTGATCGGCACCGTGCTGGGAGTGATCATCAGCCTGATCGTGCTGGGCGTGCTGATGAACAGCCTGCTCAAGCCCCTTGATCACCTGCACAACTCCCTGCATGAGGTGAACAGCGGTGAAGGCGATCTGACCCGCCGCTTGCCTGCCGCCGGCAACGATGAAATTGCCCTGGTTTCCAAAGAATTCAACAGCTTCCTGCAAAGCCTGCAGAGCCTGATCAGCGAGGTTATGGGCAGCTCCAGGCAAGTGCGCGAAAGCACCACCCTGACCTCCAGCGAAGCCAACCAGGCCGCTAATCGTTTGCAGCAACAGCTGCAGGAGCTCGATCAGCTGGCCACCGCCATGCAGGAAATGGCGTCCACCGCAGAGGAAGTCGCGCGCAACGCACAGGCTGCGGCGCAGGCAGCGCTGGCGGCCAATCAGGAAACCGAGAATGGCGTGCGCGTGGTTTCGCGCTCCACCGAGGCAATCAAGCACCTCGCCGAGGAAATGGACGAAACCAGCCACGCGATCAACGAGCTGGCCAAGCTCAGCCACAACATCGAGTCGATCCTCTCGGTGATCACCAGCATTGCCGACCAGACCAACCTGCTCGCCCTCAACGCAGCCATCGAGGCAGCGCGCGCCGGTGAGTCCGGCCGGGGTTTTGCCGTGGTTGCCGATGAGGTACGCTCACTGGCCTCGCGCACCCAGCAGTCGACCCAGGAAATCCGCCAGATGATCGATCAGCTGCAATCCGGGGTGAAGCAGGCCGAGTCGCGCATGCAGCAGAGCCGCGATACCGCCAGCAAGACCGCCGAAGAAGCCGGCGCGGCCAACGATATGCTTGGGCGCATCAGCGATGCCATCACCCGTATCAACGACATGAACCTGCAAATCGCCACCGCCGCCGAGCAGCAGAGCGCCACCACCGAGGAGATCAACCGCAACACCACCAATATTCGCGACATCAGCCATGAGGTGGCCGCGGGCGCCGAAGAACAGGTGCGCCAGTGCGCCGTAATGGTCGAACAGGTCGGCCAGCAGGATCATCTGCTCGGGCGTTTCAAGGTCTGAGTTCCCATACATCTGGCTGCACCTACGCGTGCAGCCTGCGCCAACCGATAAGGAGATTGGGCATGCGCATACTCGTAGCGTGGCTACTGTGCCTGGCCATGCATGGCATCGCCCAGGCGCAAACGCCCATCAGTGTTACGGTGCTGTGTGACGCCAGTTATCCGCCCTACAGCTACGCCGAAAACGGCGAAGCCAAAGGCCTGTACAGCGACATCCTACGTGCGGCCTTCACCCACATGCCGGACTATCGCGTGAGTATCCGTCCGGTGCCCTGGCCACGCGGGTTGGCGGCGCTGGAAAAAGGCACAGCCTTTGCCCTGTTCCCGCCCTACCATCGCCCCGTGGAACGCCCGTGGATGGATTACTCGCGGCCGATTCTGGAAGAAAGCGTGGTGGCCTTCGTGCGTTCCGAGCTGGCGCAACAACGCACCATCGAGGATTTCCCGGCCGCCTATGCGGGCCTGCGCATCGGCCTCAACCGAGGCTTCAATATCATCGCCGCGCCGAGTTACAAGACCATGCTCGCGGCTGGCGAGGTCAAACAGAGCTACGCCACGGACAACCGCACCAACTTGCTGCAACTCAGGCGCAAGCGCATCGATGTGTTTATCAATGATCGCCTGTCGATCCTCTGGGAACTGCAGCAGATGCGCAACGAAGGCCTGTTTTCCAGCAGTGGGCTGAGCTGGCTGACTGAGGGGCCGAAGCTGTCCAGCGAGCACGGTCATCTGGGCTATACCCGCATCAATGAACAGGCATACCCCTACAAACAGGACTTTATGCAACAGCTGGATCAGGCCCTGCTAGCCCTTGAGCAGGATGGCAGCATCGCCCGCCTGGCCCAGCGCTACAGTTCGATTGACCTGCTGCCTGCCACCGATAGCGGCTCTGGCGAGGACGCAACAAGCGGTAACGACCTCTGATCAGCATCAATTGCCGAAAGCAGTGCACGCCCGTACACTGCGCGCCTTTTTCCTATGACGGGCGTACCAAATGCTTTTTCTTCTGCGCATGCTGGCGATGGGCGTGCACTTTATCCTCGCTGGCATCCTCGGCCTGTTGCTTGGCATCTGCCGCCCGTTCAACCCAGACAACAGCCGTCTGTGCGCCCGCCTCTACAGCATCCCCGCGCAGTGGCTGTTGCGCTGGAAGCTGAAGACCGATGTGCACAGCCTGGAACACCAATACTCCTGCGTGATCATCGCCAACCACCAATCCAACTACGACCTCTACGTGCTCGGCCGCGTGGTGCCCAAGCGCACCGTGAGCATCGGCAAGAAGAGCCTGAAGTGGGTGCCATTCTTCGGCCAGCTGTACTGGCTGGCCGGCAACGTGCTGCTCGACCGTGGCAATGCGATTCGCGCCAAGCAGGCCATGCTGACCACCACCGATACGCTAAAGCATAAAGACACTTCGATCTGGGTGTTCCCCGAAGGCACGCGCAACCTCGGCAAGGGTCTACTGCCCTTCAAGAAAGGCGCGTTCCAGATGGCGATTGCCGCCGGCGTGCCGATCATCCCGGTGTGCGTCAGCACCTACGTCAACCATATCCAGCTCAACCGCTGGAACAGCGGCGAGATCATGATCCGCTCGCTGCCGGCCATCCCCACCGCAGGCCTGAGCCAGGATGACCTGCCGCAGCTGATCGAAACCTGTCGCACGCAAATGCAGCAGTCCATCGATGCCATGGATCAACAGCTCAGCCAAAGCGCCTGACGCAACCCGCAACGGCCAAAAGCCCAGCCACGCGCTGGGCTTTTTATTGCCTGATGCAACCTGCGCAGCAGCCGTTCAGTCACACCAGCGGCGAGCAAGCCGCTAAGCTGCGTGCTGAGGTCACCGATAATAAGGAAACACCATGGGTCGCGTTGTTGCCGCCGCCGTTTACAGCAACGGCAAGAAAGTCACGAATATCAGCCTCGACGAAGGCAAACCATGGTCGAAGAAACCGGGGCATTTCGTCTGGATCGGCCTGCATGATCCCTGCTCCGAGGAGCTGATCAGCCTGCAACAACAATTCGACCTGCATGAACTGGCCCTGGAAGACGCCCTGCAGCGGCACACCCGGCCCAAGCTGGAAACCTTCGGCGATGCGCTGTTTCTGGTGCTCTACTCGCCCATCCTGGTTAACGACGAGCTGACCTTTGTCGAAACCCAGCTGTTTGCCGGCAGCGGTTACATCATCAGCGCCCGTTACGGCGAATCCGCGCCCTACTCCCAGGTGCGCCAACGCTGCGAGGCGCGTCCGCTGTTGCTTGAGCACGGCGAAGATTTCGTGCTCTACGCTCTGCTCAGCTTCGTGATCGAGAACTACCGTCCGCTGATGGACAACTACCACGTCGAGCTTGAAGAAGTGGAACAGCACGTGCTGAAAAACCCACTGAGCCAGGCCGATGTCGAGCGCATCCAGGGCCTGCGTCGCGACCTGCTGCGGTTGCGTCGTTATATCGGGCCGCTGGCAGAAATCTGCAAAGAGCTGCAGCGCCTCGACTTTCCGTTTATCGACAAGAACATGCGCCCCTACTTCCGCGACGTGGCGATCCACGTCAACCGCCTGCTGGAAGACCTCACCGGCCTGCGCGAGATGGCCGACCACGCCATCGAAATCGGCCTGCTGCTGGAGTCCTCACGGCAAAGCGTCACCCAACGCAAGTTCGCCGCCTGGGCAGCGATCCTGGCCTTCCCCACGGCGGTGGCCGGGATCTACGGGATGAACTTTCAGAACATGCCCGAGCTCGCCTGGCAGTACGGCTACTTCGGCGTGCTCGGCTTGATCACCACCGGCTGCGTCGGGCTCTACGCCAGCTTCAAGCGTTCCGGCTGGCTATAGAGCGATGTTTAGCGTCGCGTAGCGGCGGCCCGCAGGGGGCGGCCATGGATGGCACGCCATAAAAAAGCCCGGTCACTGACCGGGCTTTTTCGTGAAGGCGCGTGTTACTCAGCCAGGCCGGCACGGCCATGGGCGACAAAACGCATCATCCACTCGGCCACGGTGTGGCCCTGATGATCGCGCTGCAAACTGTCTACGCCCTTGGAGTAGGCAGGCTCACCGATATGCTGCTGACGCAGGTCGAGCAGCGCGCGCGAGTAGTCATGCACAAACTCGGGGTGGCCCTGGAAGCACAGCACCTGATCACCGATGCAGTAGGAGGCGATCGGGCAGAACTCGCTGCTGGCCAGCAATGTGGCGTTTTCCGGCAGTTGGGTGACCTGATCCTGGTGGCTGATCAGCAGGGTCAGGTCTTCCAGATCAGGGCTCATCCAGGTCGGTTTGCTCGCCATGCGGTACTGATGAATGCCCACCCCCCAACCCTGCACCGCGCGCTCAGCCTTGCCGCCCAGCAGCAGCGCCAACAACTGATGGCCGAAACACACACCGAGCAGCTTGTCGCCGCGGTTGTAGCGCTCCAGCAGGTAGGTTTTCAGCGTCTGAATCCAGGCGTCGCTACCGAAGGAATCCGCCTTGCTGCCCGTCACCAGATAGGCATCGTAGCGCTCGCTGTCCGGCGGGTAATGCCCCTCCATCACGTTGTACACCTTGAATTCGGCAGCAATTGGCTGACGGGCGAACAACTGCTCGAACATACGGCCATAACTGTCGTATTGGTCGACCAATTCAGGGCGAAGAACATCGGTTTCCAGGATGCAGATCTGCAGCGGCATATGGGCGGTTACCTAGGGCGCAGGAGGGTTGTTTTTCCAGCGCGCAAGCGTGCCTGCTGACAGGCTGCAAGGCAATAGCTACGGGCTAAACCCGACCAATTACCCGGGGCCCATCAGCGCCCTCGATAGTCACCATAAGCACCATTCACTTCTGTCGATAGCGGCACGCGCAGATGATCTGGCCATCGGGCACTGCGCCCCACTTACCAGAGGACATCACCATGACCAGTTTTTCCGCCATCGCCAGCCTGCTTGCCGCATCAGCCTTTACCAGCAGCCACAGTGCGAGTAGCCAGCGCCAAACCGAAAAAGTGCAAGCTGCACAACTCAAGGCCGACCAGAACGCCGGTAAATAACTGCACCCCGCAATCAGGAGAACGCCATGAGCATCGCCCAATCGCTGAGCAACCAGAACGTCTATGGCGTGACCTACGCCACTGTCGACGACAGTGGCATCCACTTCGAATCCGAGCTGGCCATCCAGCTCAGCGATGGAACTCTGACCACCCTGCGCATGCCCACTCACCTGAGCGAGCGTCAGGCTATCCAGCAGCTGGTCTGCGGCCGTCAGGCCTGCTGACCGCTACTGCGCTGGCATCGGGCAGCTTAGGTCGCCTTCTTCACATACGACCAGCTGCTCCAGCTCCTTGACCCGTGCGGCGGTCTTTTGAGTCAGGCAGCCGTTAAGCACCATCGGATAGGCCGAACCGCCCTCCACCGAAGCCGACTCGAACGCGCAGGCCAGGTCACGGAATTTGATCCAGGCCAGCTGCACGTCCTTGAGTTGCTGCTTCTGCCCATCATCCAGACGCTTGCGGTAATCGCCGTACAGCTGATTCAGGCGCTTGTCCTGAGTGGCGTACTCCGCCGCCGCGCACTGGTTGAGGGTGAACTGATCCATGGCATTGGCGCAGTCATCCGCCCACACCGGCGCGGCCAATAACCCCAGGCTGATTGCCAGAGCACTGCTTATCCTAACGTTCATAACACCTCCCTTGCGCCACACCGGCGTGGCCGTTGAGCAGTCTAGTGCTGTAGTCATAAATAGGCTGGTCTTCCATAAACTACAGGCCATAAAAAACCGGCTCGCAAGGAGCCGGTTTTCAGAACATCAGCCTTAACGCGACGGCGTTAGAAGCTCTGGTTCTTCGCCGCCTTCTCCAGCAGCAGCGCTGGCGGAAGGAAGCGCTCACCGTACTGCTCAGCCAGGTACTGGGCGCGGGCGACGAAGTCCTTCACCCCGTACTGGTTGATAAACTGCAGCGCGCCGCCGCTCCAGGCGGCAAAGCCGATGCCCATGATCGAGCCGATATTGGCGTCCGCTACCGACTTGAGCACACCTTCTTCCACGCAGCGCACGGTTTCGATGGCCTGGATAAACAGGATGCGATCACGCACGTCGATCTGCGAGATCTGCGCATCGCGCTTCTCAAAGCGCGCCTTGAGCTCCGGCCACAGGTGCTTCTTGCCGCCTGCCGGGTAATCGTAGAAACCCGCACCAGCTGCCTTGCCCGGCCGCTTGTACTCGTTGAGCATCATGTCGATCACCGCAAACGCCGGGTGCTCGGGGATGGATTTACCCTCGGCGGCGAGGTCCTTGATGGTCTGCTGACGAATATGGTTCATCAGGCTCATCGACACCTCGTCGCTGATCGCCAGCGGGCCAACCGGCATGCCGGCCTTGCGCGCTTCGTTCTCGATCATCGCCGCGCTCACGCCTTCGCCCAGCATGGCCAGACCTTCGTTGGTGAAGGTGCCGAATACCCGCGAGGTGAAGAAGCCACGGCTGTCGTTGACCACAATCGGGGTCTTCTTGATCTGCATGACGTAGTCAAAGCCGCGCGCCAGGGTCTCGTCGCTGGTGTGCTCGCCTTTGATGATTTCCACCAGCGGCATCTTGTCCACCGGGCTGAAGAAATGCAGGCCGATAAACTTGTCCTGCTTCTGCACCGCGTTGGCCAGGCCGGTGATCGGCAGGGTCGAGGTGTTGGAGGCAATCACCGCATCACTCAACGCAGCCCGTTCGGCAGCGGCGGTGACATTGGCCTTGAGATCACGATCCTCGAATACCGCTTCGATAATCAGGTCGCAACCTTCGAAATCGGCATCGCTAACAGTAGTTTTGATCCGCGCCAGAATGCCATCGCGCTTGTCGGCGCTCATCTGGCCACGGCCGACTTTCTTCTCCAGCAGCTTGGCCGAGTAATCCTTGCCCTTCTCGGCGGCCTCGATGGAGATGTCCTTGAGCACCACGTCGATACCGGCGACGGCCGACACATAGGCAATACCGGCGCCCATCATGCCGGCACCGAGCACGCCGATCTTCTTGGTCACGTAGGGCGCGAAGCCTTGCGGACGCGAGCCGCCGGCGTTGATTTCATTGAGCTGGAACCAGAAGGTGCCAATCATGTTCTTCGCCACCTGGCCGGTGGTCAGCTCGGTGAAGTAGCGCGCTTCGATGATCTGCGCGGTGTCGAAGTCGACCTGGGCGCCCTCGACGGCGGCGCACATGATCTTCTCCGGCGCTGGGAAGCAGCCCTTGGTTTTATCACGCAATACGCTCGGCGCGATGGCCAGCATCTGCGCCACATTCGGGCTCGACGGCGTGCCTCCGGGGATCTTGTAACCGGCTATATCCCAAGGCTGCTTGGGCGCCGGGTTGGCGGCGATCCAGGCGCGGGCCTTGGCCAGTAGGTCATCCTTGTCGGAAGCCAGTTCGTGGATCAAGCCAGCCTTGAGCGCGGCATCCGGACGGACCTTCTTGCCTTCAGCCAGATACGGCAGGGCTTTTTCCAGACCGAGCAGGCGCACCATACGCACCACCCCGCCACCACCTGGCAGCAAGCCGAGGGTCACTTCCGGTAGGCCGAGCTGGGTGCTGGAGCTGTCCAGGGCGATACGGTGATGGCAGGCCAGGGCAATTTCCCAGCCGCCGCCCAGGGCCGCGCCATTGATCGCAGCCACCACCGGTTTGCCGAGGCACTCCAGGCGGCGCAGCTGGCCCTTGATATTGAGGATCATCTGGTAGAAGGCCGGCGCGTCGGCCTTGGTGACCTTGATCAGCTCGTTCAGATCACCGCCGGCGAAGAACGTCTTCTTCGCCGAAGTAACGATCACACCGGCAATGGAATCCTTCTCGGCTTCCAGGCGGTCGACGATTTTGCCCATGGCCTCGCGGTATACCGCGTTCATGGTGTTGGCACTCTGGCCGGGCATGTCCATGGTCAGAACGACGATATTGTCCTGGCCTTTTTCGTAACGGATGGCGTCAGTCATTTTTCTTATCTCCGCCTCAAACTCTTTCAATAATCGTGGCAATGCCCATACCGCCACCCACACAGAGGGTGGCCAAGCCGTAGCGCAGTTGGCGCTTCTCCAGCTCGTCGAGCAGGGTGCCGAGGATGGCGCAACCGGTCGCACCCAGCGGGTGGCCCATGGCAATGGAGCCGCCGTTGACGTTGACCTTGTCCTCGCTGACGCCCATGTCCTTCATAAACTTCATCACCACCGAAGCGAACGCTTCATTGACTTCGAACAGGTCGATGTCATTGACGTTCAGCCCAGCCTTGGCCAGGGCCTTGCGTGTAGCCGGCGCCGGGCCGGTGAGCATGATGGTCGGGTCGGTACTGGTCACGGCAGTGGCGACGATGCGCGCACGCGGCTTCAAGCCCAGTTCCTTGCCCTTCTCAGCGCTGCCGATCAGCATCAAGGCCGAACCGTCAACGATGCCGGAGCTGTTGCCTGGGGTGTGCACGTGGTTGATCTGCTCGACATTGCTGTAGACGCGCAGCGCGGTGCTGTCGAAACCCATCTGCCCCATCATCTCGAAGCTCGGTTTGAGTTTGCCCAGGCCTTCGAGGGTGGATTCGCCACGGATAAATTCGTCGTGATCAAGCAGCACGATGCCGTTCTGGTCGGCCACCGGAATCAGCGATTTATTGAACGAGCCGTCCTTGCTGGCGCGAGCGGCTTTCTGCTGCGAACGCAGGGCGAAGCTGTCGACGTCCGTGCGGCTGAAGCCTTCCAGGGTGGCAATCAAATCGGCGCCGATGCCCTGCGGGGTGAAATGGGTGTGCATATTGGTCGCCGGATCCATCACCCAGGCACCACCGTCGGAACCCATGGGAATGCGCGACATCGACTCGACGCCGCCGACCACCACCAGATCCTCGAAACCGGAACGCACCTTCATCGCGCCCATGTTCACCGCTTCCAGGCCCGAGGCGCAGAAACGGTTGAGCTGTACACCCGATACGCTGACATCCCAATCGGCAACCATGGCAGCGGTCTTGGCAATGTCCGCGCCCTGATCACCCACTGGCGTTACACAGCCGAGCACGATGTCATCGACCTGGCTGGTGTCCAGGTTATTACGCGCTTGCAGCGCCTTGAGCAGGCCGGCGATCAGGTCGACAGGCTTGACGCTGTACAGCGCGCCGTCCTTCTTGCCCTTACCGCGGGGCGTGCGCACTGCATCGAAAATAAATGCTTCGGTCATGGCGTCCTCAGACCTCCAATGGAGGGTGGCTGGCGGCGCAGGTGGGCCCACGCCTGTTTTTGTTGAGTGGGCCTACCATACGCCGCACCGGAGCAGTCTCAATGACCGAAGTGCTCAGGCCTATTGACCGCTCAGCTCAGACAAACGGTCAATCACTGGGCGAAGGCTAACAAGCGCGTCTAGCTCAAGGCCCGCTTGCCAATAACCGGGTCCGCGTCATAACCGCTGGCAACTAGCCGGCACACCTTAGTAATCAAGGCGTCTATAGCCAGACGCTGCGCGCCCCTACAGTTGAATCAAGCCACCGGCAAATAGAGCGCAGGTCGGCTGCTGTAGGCGTCGTCGCCGGGTTTTGCCGGGACGGCTTGAATGATCAACACGAGGCGTGGCGTCGCATCCGCACATTACGCAGGACAGCGACGACCACCCGCAAAAAACAACAAGGCCAACCGCCATGTTCAATCCAGTGAAAATGCGTCAGGCAGGCATGATCGTGTTTGCCACCACAGTCATTCTGATTCTTCCCAACCTGACCCGTTTGGTCAGCTAAACCCCTGATTTCCTGCCCTGCCTGCCACCGTGGAGTGCGCACGGCAGCGGCAGCACAACCCCGCAACCGCTTGAAAGCTGGCGCCTGTGCTAGGGTGATTTCAATCACCCTAAGGAGCACACCATGCGCACCCTATTTGCCACCCTCAGCCTGCTGGTCAGCCTGCCTCTGCTGGCCGGCGAAGCCGAACTCAGCGCCGCCGTTGTCGCCCTGCAATCACCGGAAAGCGTGCTGATCGATGTACGCACCGCCGATGAATTCGCCGCAGGCGCATTGCCCGGAGCCGAGCAGATCGAGCACGAACAGATCACCAGCCGCATCAGAGCCCTCGCCCCGGATAAAGACACGCCGATCATCCTCTACTGCCGCAGCGGCCGCCGTTCTGGCATCGCCGAAGAAAACCTGCGCGCCATGGGCTACAGCAACCTGATCAACGCCGGCGGCTATGACGAACTGAAACTCGCCCTGGAGTCGCAGGATTGAACAAGCGCACTCTCGGTATCGCCCTGCTCGTCCTCTTACCCTTCAGCCACCTGCACGCCGCCGAACTGACCCTGGAACTGGGCAACGGCAGCCAGCGCCTGAGCAGCGCCCAACTGCTCGCCCACCCGCAGGCGCAAAGCGTCGAGATCAGCGACGACGTCAGCTACAAACGCAGCATGCGCTACCGCGCCGTGCCGTTGGCCGCGCTGCTGGAAGGCGTGCAGCCGGGCGATCACCTGCAACTGGTCGCCAGCGACGGCTTTGCTGCCGAACTCTCCGCCGCACCCGCGCTCAACCAAACCGGCAGTCGGGCTTGGCTGGCCATCGAAGACCCGGCAGAGCCCTGGCCCGCCCTAGGCAACGGCAAACCCAGCGCCGGGCCGTTCTACCTGGTCTGGCAAAACCCAGCCGCCAGCCAGATCGGCCCGGAGCAATGGCCGTTCCAACTGGCCACCATCCGTAAATTGGCCCCAGTAGCGCAGCGCTTCCCGCAACTGCTGCCAGCGGCCGACGCCAGCCCGGCGGTGCAGGCAGGTTTTGCCCAATACCAGAAGAACTGCATGGCCTGTCATCGCTTAAATGGCGCAGGCGACTCGCAATTCGGACCCGATCTGAATATTCCGCATAACCCTACCGAGTATTTCAGCGGCGATTTTCTCACCCGCTATATCCGCGATCCGCAGAGCTTGCGGCGCTGGCCACAGGGCAAGATGCCGGGGTTTTCGGTTGAGGTGTTGAGTGATAAGGAATTGGGGGAATTGGTTGAGTATTTGCGGCATATGGTGGGGAGGAAACATGCCCTATAGATACTTATCCAGTATGTATTTTCATGCAGAGGCAATATAACCATGGCACTGATCAAGACCTAGGCGCGAAAAATGAAAGTTACGGATAAATCTTATCAAGAGCATCATGTGTTTACCGACTTACAGAAACTCATGGAGTTTTACGATCAATTATCAATTTCTATATTCAGCTTTCCAAGCATGGGCACTAATGCGATATGCAGCATAGATACCTATGTCTATTCGTCGATGCAGGGAACACTGGAATCCATATCACTAACTCTAAAAGCAGGTCGAATTAACGATGCGTACGCACTGCTACGAAAATACCATGACTCCGCAATAATAAATATTTACACAAACCTATATCTTCGAAAAAATTGCAGCCCTGAAAAACTCATAATCGAAAAAATAAACAACTGGCTTCGTGGAAAAGAGACACTGCCGGAATATCGAGTACTATCTAAGTACATAAGAGAGACTGAGGATGTTCAACCCATAAGCAATGCATTTTATTCAGACGACCGATACAAAGAATTACGAAATAGATGCAACGACAACACGCACTACAATTTCTATAAACATGTAATGCTCAACGATAACCAAATTCACCTGAATAGCCGAGAAAAATGGATCACTCGACTGTCGAATGACATTCGAGATCTCGTCATACTCCATATCAGCTATGTCTTCTTCATAAACAATCACTACATGATATCAGGGGACTACATAGATGCTCTTGAATGTGGGATGCAACCGGAGGAAGGTTCTCAATATTGGGTTGCACCATTCGTGCAAAAATTCTTTGACGAAACTGTAACCCCATATCGCCCGGACATTACAGCAGTTATAAAATCTCACTCGGCAATACAACTTAAATAAGCCAGAACATGGAGCAAGCCCCCGATGATAATGTGTAACAACTCGTAGGATGGATTGAGCAACGCGATACCCATCAAATTGCCGTGGTGGAAAACGCTTCGCGGTTTTCCACCCTACAAATGGCCACGCGGACGTTGCTTTTGGTTAACCCACGCAAAATGCGCAGACGACGCCAAACGCCCCTTCAGGAGGGTGAACAGAATCGTTGTGTAGAGGGTTGAGCCGCATGGATGCGGCGAAAGGCGTAAAGGGCCAGGACGGCCCTTGTACGCCGACCCTCGGAGCAATGATTCTGTTCACGAACCCTGCCGCAGGCAGGGCCGGATGTCGGGGCTAGACCTTTTGGTTCCTTTTGGGGCAATTGCCAAAAGGGACTCGCCCGTAAGGGGCGAAACCAAAACTAGAGCCTATAACCGCTTGGTGGGTTACATGGCGCTCAAGCTCCGAGTTGCACAATCAATCTCGGATCCGCGCCACTAACCCACCCTACGAAGCCAGCGCAGCGCCCCTACTGCTGTTGCACCCGCACCAGCGGTGCAACCTCCACCTGAGCATGCATCTGCTCGATGCCACCACCCCGACGCATACCGCGTACCGGGCAAGCATCCAGATAATCCAGGCCCACGGCCAACTTCAAATGCCGCTCCGGTTTGGCCAAACAGTTGGTCACATCAAAGCTGTACCAGGCGTCGTCCAACCAGGCTTCGGCCCAGGCGTGGCTGGCCAGGTGGTCTTCGCTGTCGGTAAACAGATAACCCGACACATAACGCGCTGGAACGCCCAGGCTGCGCGCGCAGGCCAGGAAGGCGTGAGCGTGATCCTGGCAAACGCCCTTGCCGCCGGCGAAGGCTTCACTGGCGCTGGTTTCCACAGCTGTGCTGCCCGGCTGGTAACGGATATGCGCATTCAACGCATGCATCAGGTCGATCAAGCCGCTGCGGTCCGGGCGGCTGCGGCTTTGCAGTTTGGCGAATTCACGCAAGGCTTCGTCGGCTTCGGTCAGGCGGGTAAAGCGCAAAAACGGCAACGCCGACTGGCTTTCGTGTTCGGCTTCGCGCGCTTCGTCGATTTCCACCTGGCCACGGGCGCCGATGACGATGGATTCGTGCGGCTCATCCATGGTCAGCACATGCAGGATATTGCCGTAGGGGTCGAGCTGGGCGCGCACCGGGCGCGGCAGGGTCAACTCCCAGCTGAGCACCTGCTGGCGCTCGCTGTCGTGCGGAGTCATGCGCAGGTACTGGATGCTGGTACGCACCTGATCTTCATAGTGATAGGTGGTGTCGTGGCTGATGGACAGTCTCATGCGACCTCCAGGTAGGAACTTTGGATGGCTTGGCCCAGCTGGCGAACCAGCAGGATGAAATCGGTGAGCCAGGCGTGCAGGCCCTCGTCGAGTACTTCTTCGATGCTGGTGTAGCGCAGTCGCGCTTCCAGTTCGGCGGCCAGGCGCTGGGCCGGGCGGCCGTTGTCGCCGGGCAGGCTGGCGAGCATCAGGCTGAGTTCGTCCATGCAGGCGCGCAACGAACGCGGCACGTCGGCACGTAGCAGCAGCAGTTCGGAAACTTTGCGCGTACCGGGCGAGCCGCGGTAGATCTCGGCAAAGGCCTCGAACGAGGACAGTGCACGCAAAAGCGCGGTCCACTGGTAGTAGCTGCGCGCCGGGCGGCCATCGACTTCGTCGATGTCTTCGCCGAGCATTTCATAGCGCGCATCGAGCAGGCGCAGAGTGTTGTCGGCGCGCTCGATAAAGGTGCCCAGGCGGATAAAGCGGTACGGGTCGCCGCGCATGATGGTGCCGAAGGTGGCGCCACGGAACAGGTGCGAGCGCTCCTTGACCCATTCGCAGAAACGGCTGATGCCGTAGCGGCTCAGGCCTTGCTGCGCGATGCCGTGGATTTCCAGCCAGGTGGCGTTGATGTTTTCCCACATGTCGGCGGTGATCCGCCCGCGTACGGCGTGGGCGTTGCTGCGCGCGGCCTGCAGGCAGCAGTAGATGCTCGCCGGATTGGTCGCATCAAGGGCGAAGAAGTGCAACATGCGCTCGGCATGCAGCGGGCCATGGCGCTCCAGGTAATCGTCCAGGGTGCCGGTAATCAGCAGCGGCAGGGCCAGTTCTTCCAGGCCATCGCCACGCCCGTCCTGCGGCATCAGCGACAGCGAATAGCTGACTTCAAGCATGCGCGCGAGGTTTTCCGCGCGCTCCAGGTAGCGCGACATCCAGTACAGATCAGAGGCAGTTCTTGAAAGCATGGTTAGTCCTCCACCACCCAGGTATCTTTGGTGCCGCCACCCTGGGACGAGTTGACCACCAGCGAGCCTTCGCGCAGCGCGACGCGGGTCAGGCCGCCGGGGACGATGCGGGTTTCCTTGCCGGATAGAACGAACGGCCGCAGGTCGATATGGCGTGGCGCGATGCCACGCTCAACAAAGGTCGGGCAAGTCGATAGGCACAGGGTCGGTTGGGCGATATAGGCCTCGGGGCGGGCAATCAGGCGGGCGCGGAAGTCTTCGATTTCGGCCTTGGTGGCTGCCGGGCCGACCAGCATGCCGTAGCCGCCGGAGCCCTGGGTTTCCTTGACCACCAGGTGTTCCAGATTGGCCAGCACGTGGGACAGTTCGGCCGGTTTGCGGCACTGGAAGGTCGGCACGTTTTTCAGGATCGGCTCTTCGCTGAGGTAGAAGCGGATCATGTCGTCGACATAGGGATAGATGGATTTGTCGTCCGCCACCCCAGTGCCGATGGCGTTGGCCAGCACTACGTTGCCGCTGCGGTAACAGGCCAGCAGGCCCGGCACACCGAGCATGGAGTCCGGGTTGAAGGCCAGCGGGTCGAGGAAGGCGTCGTCAAGGCGGCGATAAACCACGTCCACCTGCTTGGCCCCGGCGGTGGTGCGCATAAACAGTTTGTCGTCGCGCACGAACAAGTCCGCGCCTTCAACCAGCTCCACGCCCATTTCGCGGGAGAGGAAGGCGTGCTCGAAGTAGGCACTGTTGAAGCGCCCCGGCGTCAGCACCACGACATTTGGGTTATCCAGCGGGCTGGAGGATTTCAGCGTGTCGAGCAGCAGGTTCGGATAGTGATCAATCGGCGCCACACGCTGGGCGGCGAACAGCTCGGGGAACAGACGCATCATCATCTTGCGGTCTTCGAGCATGTAGCTGACGCCGCTGGGCGTGCGCAGGTTGTCTTCCAGCACGTAGTAGCTGCCATCGCCATCGCGCACTAGGTCGACCCCGGCAATGTGGGCGTAGAGGTCGCGGTGCAGGTTGAGGCCCTGCATGGCGATCTGGTAACCCTCGTTGGCCAGCACCTGCTCGGCAGGCACGATACCGGCCTTGATGATGCGCTGATCGTGATAGAGGTCGGCGAGGAACATGTTCAGTGCCTGCACCCGCTGGATGCAGCCGCGTTCGACGATGCGCCATTCGCTGGCGGGGATGCTGCGCGGGATGATGTCGAACGGAATCAGCCGCTCGGTGCCCTGGTCGTCGCCATACAGGGTGAAGGTGATACCAGCGCGGTGAAACAGCAGGTCGGCTTCACGGCGGCGCTGGGCCAGCAGTTCATCCGGGGTATCCGCTAACCAGCGGGCAAAAGCTTGGTAATGCGGGCGGACAGCGCCACTCGCGTCGTACATCTCATCATAAAAGGTGCGGGCCATGCCGTACTCCTTGTCACCCGGACATGGAGACAGCTTTGCAAGGCCCGCGCCACACAACAAAAATGCTTTAAATCAATCACTTGAGTATTTAACCAACTAGCAACGCACCAAGCCAGGGCGCAATCGTGACCGCCGAGTCGCAGGGCGCGCCATTTTAAGGCGCGCGTTGGCTGTGGTTTGCAGCCGCCTACGTAAGCGCGGCAGGGAATGTGCGTATCAGAGCCCGGCCAGCTGCAACCAATGACGATAGAAACCTTCGGCGACGCGGTTCAGCTCGGCAACCTTGGCCGGCAGCTCATCGAGCATCTGCGCCCTGCTCTGCTGGCTGGGTTGGGTTTCATCCAGCAGGTGGTGCCAATCACCTAGCCACTGGCGCACCAGGGCTTCGTCCATTTCCGGGTGGCCTTGCAGGGCCAGCAGCTTGTCGCCCCAGGCAAACGCCTGGTTGCTGCACCAGGGGCTGCTCAGCAAAGGCTGCGCGCCCTCGGGAATGGCAAAGCTGTCGCCATGCCACTGAAAAATCGGGAACTGCGCAGGCAGGTGCTGCAGCCAGGGACTGGGCACAGCCTGATCAAGACGGTTCAGCGGCTGCCAGCCGCTTTCGGTATAGGGCATGCGGCTGATTTCTGCGCCTAGGGCCTTGGCCAAAAGCTGGCCACCCAGGCAGTGGCCGATCAGCGGGATATCGCGGCGGATAAAATGCTGCAGCGCGGCCACTTCGGTCTGCAGCCAGGGCAACGCATCGTTGACGCTCATCGGCCCACCCATAATGGCCACAGCCTTGGGGCGGTCGAGGTCGATGCCGTCCAGTTCGCCAAGATCGGCACGCAGCACCGTAAATGCGTGGCCAGCCTGCTCCAGCACCTTGCCCAGGTGGGCCGGCGGGCAGTAATCAATGTGGGTAAAAATCAGGATATCGGTCATGCGCCAAGTCTGAAGCAAAGCGCAGGCTGGGGTCGAGGGACGATTGGCTGGGGATAGTGTGCGGGGGTTGAAATGACACTGGCCAGCTTATGGCTGGCCAGTGTGCAGACTTCAGGGCTGCCTTACCTCCTGGGTAACGCCCCACCCATCTAATTTGCCGCCAAGCGGCGCCACGACGGACTCCAGGTCATGCTCGAAGTCATCGATGCCGTGATATGTCGCGAACATTACTTTACTGACTTGCAGGTGCCAGACACCGTCATCACGCTCGGTCACCAGGGCGTGTAAAGACTCACCTCGAAATTTGCGGGTCGCCATACGGGCCCGCTCCTCATCAGGGAAAAGGGCGTAGAACTCGATGGGATGGAAGCTGGCAAAGTCGAAGCCACCCTCCTTCATCCGCCGTAAAACCCCGTTACTGACATCATCGTGCAAGGCTGTGCTCATGAAGTGACCTCCTCAGGCGATGGATAAATTTACAGGACGCTAAAGAACCAACTAGGTGTCGATACTGCAGTGCAACGACCTGGTAAACGCTTTCCCATTGCTACCGCCAGAACCTCAGCGGTGTTGCGGCACCGATTGCAGTGCCGCCCGAGAATCAAGCGATCACGCTGCTTGATATGTCATAAGCCAGACCTGAAACCAGGACTGGTCAACGCAGGCTTGTTCAGAGTGAACAAGTCAGAAGCGTTAGTTGCAGACTAGTCCCATCAGACAGTCTTTGCCCAGGGAAAGTTGTTACAGCAATACATCCGGGGAATTACTCGCGGCTTAACCAAGCCATGATGCGCCGGTTAATCCAGGCCGGCGTCAACTGGCCGGACCAGTACAGCAGCTTGAATGGCAGGCTGATCGGCCGGTGTACCGCCCTGCTCCGGGTTTGCGCCCAGGCGGCCTGGGCCACGGCTTCGGCCTCAAGATTGACGCCCAGGCGGCGCAGCACCGGGGCCTGGAAGCGCTGGCTGTTAAGCATCGGCGTGCTGACAAACGGCGGCATCAGGTCGCCGACGCGGATGCCGTGCTTGGCCCATTCCAGATCCAGCGCCTCGGTCAGCCCACGCACAGCGAACTTGGAGGCCGAGTAGCTGGCCAGATGCGGCACGCCATACAGCCCTGAGGCCGAGCCCATATTGATCACCTGGGCGTCGGGCGTGGCTTTCAGGTAGGGAAAGGCCGCGTGGGTCATATTCAGCAGGCCCTGCACATTGATCTGCAGGATGCGCGCATGCTCGCTCAGTTCGATTTCCTCGAAGTGCCCGCACTGCAGAATCCCCGCGCTGTTGAACAGCAGGCGCAACTGGCCGCCATGCAGGGCGCAGAAGTCCGCCAGAGCGACCTTGACCGCCGCCGGGTCGCTTACATCCAACTCGGCATGCCAGACGTTACCCAGCTCACGGGCCAGCTTGGCCAGCGCCTGGTGGTTGATATCCAGCAAACCGACCTGCCAACCATACTGATGAAACAGCCTGGCGGTGGCCGCGCCGATCCCCGAGGCGGCCCCGGTAATCAGAATGTTGTTCACTCAGCAGCCCCGCTCACGCAGAAAGCTCACCACTTCAGCCAGGGCAAAATCGGCGGCCTTGAGCATGCCGGCATACGCCTGGAACACATGCCACAAATCCGGATACCGCTGCAGGCGCACATCCACACCGGCAGCCTTGGCCTTGTCGGCAAAGCGCAGGCTGTCATTGAGCAGAATTTCGTCTTCGCCCACCTGAATCAGCAGCGGGGCCAGGCCGTGCAGATCAGCATACTGCGGCGACATACCAGGATCGTCAGGCGCCAGCCCGACCGGGCAATACAGTGCCAACGCCTGCGCCGCCCATTTTGGATGAAGCAGTGGGTCGCCCGCCGGCGGCTCATGTATCTGCGTGAAGGAAAAATCGGTAACCGGAGAGAAACACACCAGCGCCGCCGGTTGCGGCAAACCCAGGTCACGCAAGCGCAGGCTGGTGATCAGGCTCAGGTTGCCGCCGGCCGAATCACCGCCGATCACAATCTGCTCAGGCTTGTAACCCAGCGTGATCAGTTCCTGAAACGCTGCCAACGCATCTTCGCGAGCCGCTGGGTATTGATGCTCCGGCGCCAGGCGGTAATCCAGGGCGCAGACCTCCATCTGCCCGCGCTTGGCCAGGTGCGCGCAGATCGTTCGGTGAGTGTTCGGCCCGCCGATCAGGTAAGCGCCGCCATGCAGGTAAAGCAGCACCGTACCGCGTGGGCTTTGTGGACGATGCCATTCGCACGGCCGCCCGCCCAGGGTGCCGGCGCTACGGCTGATACCACGCGGTGCCGGGCTGGCTGCGGTCAGCAAGCGCAGTACCGCGCGCTGCCCGGCAATCGGCATCGGCGGGCGCACCAGGCTTCGAAACAACAGGCGCAGGCCGGTACGCAGCACGCTGCGCAGTAACGCCTGATCGGCCGCAGGTGCGGTGAATTCAACGGGTGCATTCATAGTCATCGGGCTCCGGTGCGCGGGTCTGCAGGCGATAAGTAAAGGTATAGCCCGGCCAGTTATTGGTGCTTTTGCCGGAGGCGGTTTTGTACCAGCTTGAGCAGCCCTGCTCCCATATCGTTCGATGTGAGCTGGCCTGCACCTGCTGGTTGTAGCGCTGTTGCACCGCAGCCTTTACATCCACATAGCGTACGCCCTGCTGACGCAGCAAATCGATGCAGCCGAGCACATAACGGAACTGGCTTTCGAGCATATAGATGATCGAGTTGTGTCCCAGGTTGGTATTCGGCCCGTAAAGGATAAACAGATTGGGAAAGCCGCTGACGCTGATGCCCTTGTAGGCTTCGGCGCCGTCGCGCCAGGCCTGGCTCAGCTCCAGCCCGCCGAGGCCGAGAATCTGCATCGGTGCGAGAAGATCCGTGGCAGCAAACCCGGTGCCGTAGATCAGCACATCGCAGGGGTGCTCGCGGCCATCGGCGGTAATGATCGCCGTTGCGCTGACGCGGCTGATTGCCTCGCTGACAACTGTCACGTTGGGCTGCGCCAGGGCCGGGAAGTAATCATTGCTGATCAGGATGCGCTTGCAACCCATGGGGTAATTCGGCTGCAGCTGGGTACGCAACTGTGGATCGCTGATGTGCTGATTAAGGTGACGCTCGAAGCTGAAGCGAAACAGCTTCATCAGCCAAGGCATGCTGATAAACGCCAGGCCGCGCACTTCGTGCTGCAGGTACTTGAGGCCACGGTCGATGCGCTGCAGCCAGGGCAGCCGGCGCATTACTGCCAGCTCCCACGGCCGATAGGCGCGGTCCGGTTTGGCCAGCACATAGGCCGGCGAGCGCTGGAACAGCTGCAGCTGCGCAACCTTGGGCTGAATCTGCGGAACAAACTGAATCGCCGAGGCGCCAGTGCCGATCACCGCCACGTGCTTGCCGGTCAGGTCCAGATCATGCCGCCAGCGCGCCGAATGAAAGGCCTCACCGGCGAACTGCTCGATGCCCGGCAACGCCGGATAGGCCGGCTGGTTGAGCTGACCGCAGGCGCTGATCAGCACCTCGGCGCAGAGTTCTTCGCCATTGCTCAGGGTCACCCGCCACAGCGCCGCGGCTGCATCAAATGCGGCCGAGGCCACCTCGGCATTGCAGCGAATGCGCGAGCGCAGCTGGTACTTAGCCACGCAGTGCAGCATGTAGCCGTGGATTTCCGCCTGGGGCGCGAACTTGCGGCTCCAGTCGCTTTTCGGCTCGAAGGAAAACGAATACAAGTGCGACGGCACATCACAGGCCGCCCCCGGATAGCTGTTGTCACGCCAGGTTCCGCCGATTTCTGCGGCTTTTTCCAGCAGCAGAAAATCCTCGATACCGGCCTTCTGCAGCTGAATGGCCATGCCCAGGCCGCCAAACCCGGTGCCGACAATCAGCACGCGCAAGGGTACTGTCGAACGGGAATTGTTATGCATTGTTATCTCCCCAATTGCATCTGCCTGACTGCACAGAATGCTACTTGCCTGGGTAGATAAAGGTTATGGGATAGCCGGACAACGGATTGTGACTTTCGGACAGCCCCCATGACCACGGATGCTAAGGCTCTAGCACTAAAGGTAAATGTCCGAGCAATCGGAACACCCACAGAGCTCGAGTCAGTAATGGCAAAGTACGCCGCTCAACACTCAGTGGGCGCGGATGTGTCCGCAGCGACTACCAGAACTTCCACCAGCGTTTGGGCCGCGTCACGCGGTTGCCGGTATAGGTCTTTTGCGAAAACTTGGGGAAATCGCCAAAAGCTTCGGGCAATCGGTAGTTGTCCAAGCTGTAACCATTGTCCAGCGCTTCCTGGTAGTAACGGTCGAAGAGGCTCTGCAGGTCTTTGCGCGGATGCGCCATGACTTGGCCATCGAACCAGTGCTTTCGCCCTTCCCCGGCCAGACGCGGAATCGAGAGATAGTGAGAGAACTGGGTGCCCATATCCGAGTAGTGAAGAATCTTGATCTGCTCGATCGGGCTGTTCTCGCCATCGATATTGTTGTACTCGGTGTCAAACGGCTGAATAACACCGGTATTAACCTTGTAGTACTTTTTGAGCTGCTGGTGGGTCTCAGGTCGACCTTTGATCTCCTCGATCAGAGGCAGGTGCTTTTCAGCCGCGGCGCAGTCCCACATCGACACGCAGAACCGCCAGGACTGCTGCCCACCCTTGGCCATGACTACCTTGCCGGACTCAAAAGGTAGCTGCCAGAGTTCAGCCAGGTCGCACAGGACGATAACATCCGTGTCCATATAAATAGCCTTGCCCTGGTAGCCGCAGTAGGCCGGAATACCCCAGCGAAAGCCCGAGAACGGCGTGGTCCAGGCTTCGGTGCGCCAGCCTTGCTGCTGCTCAGGATTGGAATACCAGAAGCTTTGCGAGCCACGGGAAAGCTGCATCCAGTGGATCTCGACCGGCAAGGAGCAGTGTTTGCGGATGCTGTAGTCCAGCACCATCATTTGCTCCAAATCGCAATCGTTGGGGTCGCAGCCAACGAAAACCTTGATTACTTCCTGCATATCTTGGAGTTCCTCTGCCACTGTCTGGCTCCGCTAAAACCTATTGCACCCAGCCCTGGGAGCCGGCGGCAAATTTCGGCGTACGCTAATGCTTTGCCGCTGGCAGATCAAGCACAGCACAGCTGCCTCGGCAACTGTCTGAGCAGCCTTCGCGTAGCACACCATAGCTATGGCATATTCGATCACTCTTATTGTGACTTCCGGACAAATCCATGTCGGCCGTCCCCTACACCCTGCCACGGCGCAGCATCACCAGCGTGCAACTGCTCACCCAACTGGGCATCGACCATGGCCTGAGTGTCGAACGCTGCCTGCACAACACCGGCCTCAGCCCTCTGCAGCTGGCCGAGTTGCACAGTGAAATCGAAGGCCCGCAGGAACTGCAGTTGATCCGCAACCTGATCGACGCCCTGCCCGCGCAATACGACTTGGGCCTACAGGCCGGCCTGCGTTATCAGCTGACCACCTACGGCATCTGGGGTTATGCGCTACTCAGCAGCCAGACCTTCCGCCAGGCCGCCGACCTTGGCCTGCGTTACCTGGACCTGACCTTTGCCTTCAACCGCATCACCTTGTGCGAAGACGCCAACCAGGCGCATCTGCAGCTGGACGGCAGCCACTTGCCGGGCCAGGTGCGCGATTTTCTCCTGCTGCGCGACACCGTGGCGGTGATGGTGATTCAGCGCGAACTCACTGGCGCCAAGATTCCCCTCAGTCGGGTGCAGTTGAGCATGCCAGCGCCCGCCGATCCGACGCGTTTTGTTGAGCAATTTGGTCTGCTGCCAGAGTTTGCCTGCACGCAGAACCGCATCAGTTTTTCCCGTCATCTGCTCGACCTGCCCCTGCCCCGCGCCAATCCACACAACGCGCAACTCTGTGAGCTGCAATGCCAGGCACTGCTCGCCAAACGCCAGGTACGCAGCGGTCTGGCCGGACAGATTCGTGATCGTTTGCTGAGCACACCCGGCCGGCTACCGGATATGGAGCTGATTGCCAACGAGCTGAATATCAGCAGCCGCACCTTGCGCCGCCGCCTGGAAGATCAGGGCAGCAGCTTTCGCCAGTTGCAGGAAGAAGTACGCCAGGCTCTGGCCGAAGAGCTGCTGGCCATCGCCAGCCTGAGCCAGGAGGAGATTGCCGAACGCCTGGGCTACAGCGAGGTGTCGAACTTTCTGCATGCCTTCAAACGCTGGAAAGGCCAGACGCCCGGCCAGTACCGCCAAGCGCTGGCGTGAAAGCGCGACTGACAAGTCGTCGGCCAGGGTGGCACTTTGCCATTTCATCCGCCAAATTGGCACTTTCCACCCTCAAGCCGGCGGCCATTTACGCCGATACTGCTGAACAACCTACTGACTGGAGTTTTCATGCGACAGGGTTTCCTTGGGCAGTTCCTGCCACATGATTTGACCGACCAGGCCAGCGTTCTGTTGGCCCGCACCCTGGCCTTCAGCGGCTTATGCAGCGTAGTGATCGGCCTGTACAGCTGCATCAAATGGGGCCGCATGGGCAACGAGGCGCTGATGTACGGCTCGTTGCTGCTGGTACTGGGTATGCCGCTGATGCTGCTGGTCATGCGCAGCGCCGTGCTGCCGCTGGCCGTGGCGGCGAATATGGCGCTGGCCTGCATGGCCAGCTACTCAATGCTGCTGATCTACCAGCTGGGCGGCCTGCACTCGGCGCATATCTATTGGCCGGCGGTAATCATCGTCTTCGCCTACCTACTGGCGGGCCCGCGCAGCGCCATGGTCTGGAGCCTGGTGCAGGTACTGTTCGTGTTCTGGCTGATCCGCCTGGAACGCAGCGGTGCGAGCCTGCCGGTATTCGAACTAAGCCCCCGTGACGCCGCTGTGAACACCTACTCCGGGTTTATCCTCCCGGTGCTGACCGTGTGGCTGGCGCAGTGGTACAGCGCACAGCTGCGCAACCAGGCGCTGGCCGATGCCGAGCTGGCGCTCAACGAGTCCCGCGAGTTCGGCCAGCGCGCCGCACGCAACCAGGAACAACTTGGCGGCATCGTCGATGAAGTGCGCAGCACCGCCGGCGACCTGCTGCAAATGGCCGGTCAGCTGCAACAGACCCTTGGCGGCATTCGCCAGCGCTGCCAGAGCATCGACACCGATGTGCAACAGCAGGCCGACGCCATGCATCAACTGGATCTGGCCCTGCATGAAGTGCTGGACAGCCTGGCCTCCAGCACCGACCACATGCAACAGCTCAGCCAGGACACCCAGCACAGCAGCAGCCAGGTGAATGCCTGCGCGCAACGCATGGAGGATGCCCAGGCCAGCATGCAAGCGATTCAGCAGAGCAACCAGCGCATCGCCGAATCCATGCAGATGATCAGCGCCATCGCCCAACAGACCAACCTGCTAGCGCTTAACGCAGCCATCGAAGCGGCCCGCGCCGGCGAACATGGCCGCGGCTTTGCCGTGGTTGCCGACGAGGTGCGCAACCTCTCGCGGCGCAGTAACGAAACCGCCGATACGGTGCAGAACGTGCTGGGCCAGTCGCAGCAGATCATCGATACCGGCGCGGCCCAGGTCAGCGATGTCGGCACTGCGCTAAGCAGCAACGCCGGGCTGACCGACAACCTCTCACTCAGTTTTTTTTGTTTTTTTTTTTTTTTAACCGCCCCCGCCCCCCCCAACCCCCCCCCTGGGGGGGGGTCGTCGGCAGCGTCAGATGTTTAAAAGAACCAGCCCCCCCGCGGCGAAGTAACAAAACCGCCGATACGGTGCAGAAC
>NZ_JBNXUH010000132.1:0-226 GCF_050563605.1 Pseudomonas peli
ACCCTAGTCCTGGCAATTGTCCAAGCAGTCGGCATGTCCGTCGGCCTGGCCAGTCAGGGCGTAGCGTTTACGGTCGATTTCGGCTTCCACTTCGTTGCAGTCACCACGTTTGTGGCGGGGGGGAGTGKTTTTGWTTTGGGTWGGGGGGSMAAAAACCCAGCGGGGGGGTGGGGAMGGGGTTTTKTTGSTGGTKCTTTTTCTGTTAAACAAATTATCCTGCCGGCGG
>NZ_JBNXUH010000133.1:0-242 GCF_050563605.1 Pseudomonas peli
TTTTTTTTTTAAAAGAAGAAGAGGGAATAGGATCCCGCTCGTTTCGTCGGGGGGGCGGGGAGATGTTAAAAAGAGACGGCCACGGATGAGTATAGAGCTGCCTATAAAAAACACGCCGCAAACTACACCCGCCATAGCGCCACAGTGGCGATACCACGTTACGACGGGCCAGGCCCTATCGTTGTGCACTTTCTGCCCTGCAACCAGGTTCGTGTGGCCTGTCTCTTATACACATCTCCGAG
>NZ_JBNXUH010000137.1:0-229 GCF_050563605.1 Pseudomonas peli
GGCCCAGACAGCCAGGATGTTGGCTTAGAAGCAGCCATCATTTAAAGAAAGCGTAATAGCTCACTGGTCGAGTCGGCCTGCGCGGAAGATGTAACGGGGCTAAACCATGCACCGAAGCTGCGGCAGCGACGCTTATGCGTTGTTGGGTAGGGGAGCGTTCTGTAAGCCTGTGAAGGTGTGCTGTGAGGCATGCTGGAGGTATCAGAAGTGCGAATGCTGACATAAGTAA
>NZ_JBNXUH010000138.1:0-224 GCF_050563605.1 Pseudomonas peli
CGGAGATGTGTATAAGAGACAGNNAGCATGCACAGTGGCTTGCCATTGAAGGCACTGCGGGTGCTTTCGCGCTCGAATATATGTTCCAGCCAACGGCGGTTATAGGCGCCGGTGAGAGCGTCGATATTGGCGGTCTGTTCGCTGTCGAGGATGATYCGGKTGNCCTTTGTGCCCMCCGGSGCAGCCGTCTCTTTTAAACATCTCCCCGCCCCCCAGAAGAAAAG
>NZ_JBNXUH010000140.1:0-221 GCF_050563605.1 Pseudomonas peli
GGCCCTGACGGATCAGCTGGCGCAGGTGCTGGCGGTCGGCGTCGGGGTATTCGACGACAAATTTTTCCAGGGTGTCGTCGTCGCCGTTGAGCAAGCGGTCGCGCCAACGCTCCAGGTTATGAAAGCGTTCGTTGTACTGGCGGGGGGGGGGATCCCGCCCTGTCTCTTTTATACATCTCCCAGCCCCCGAGACGAAATGAGCGGGCTCGTATGCCGGCTTT
>NZ_JBNXUH010000023.1:0-58378 GCF_050563605.1 Pseudomonas peli
GGGGGCGGGGAGTTGTATAAAAGAGAGGGGGAGGAAAGGGAAAAAAAAAAAAAAAMAACAASCCCSCCATAAWAAWAAAAAAAGAGCMCSCMCCAATTTGGGGGGGNAGCTTCGGCTCCCCCAGTAGCTTCAAACNTCCCCGCCTGCAGCAGTCTCCCGCCGTTTCCTGCATCAAACCCCGACTCAATGCTAGAATCCGCGCCATTCCTGCGGCCGGCATATACTCTGGCCAGTCATTTAGTCAAACAGTGCCTCCCATGCTGAAAAAGCTGTTCAAGTCCTTCCGTACCCCCATCCGCCGTGGCAAACACTCGCACAGCACGCCCGAAGTGCTGAGCAGCAGCCAGCACCCTATCGAGCGCGGTGAAATCAGCCGCTACGCCATCAGCGTGGTCGAACGCCTGCAACAGGCCGGCTACCAGGCGTATCTGGTTGGTGGCTGTGTGCGCGACCTGCTGCTGGATATCGACCCCAAGGATTTCGACGTGGCCACCAGCGCCACACCGGAACAGGTGCGTGCCGAGTTCCGTAACGCCCGGGTAATCGGTCGGCGCTTCAAGCTGGTCCACGTGCATTTCGGCCGCGAGATCATCGAAGTCGCCACCTTCCGCGCCAATCATCCCGAAGGCGATGAGGAAGAGAACAGCAACCTGTCCTCGCGCAACGAGAGCGGGCGCATCCTGCGTGACAACGTGTATGGCAGCCTGGAAGACGACGCCCAGCGCCGCGACTTCACCATCAATGCTCTGTATTACGACCCAAGCACCGAGCGTATTCTCGATTACGCCAATGGCGTACACGACATCCGCAATCACCTGATCCGCCTGATCGGTGACCCGACCCAGCGCTACCAGGAAGACCCAGTGCGCATGCTGCGCGCGGTGCGTTTTGCCGCCAAGCTGGATTTCGACATCGAGAAACACAGCGCCGCGCCGATCTACAAGCTGGCTCCGCTGCTCGGTGGCATCCCCGCCGCGCGCCTGTTCGATGAAGTGCTCAAGCTGTTCCTCGCCGGCTACGCGGTTTACACCTATGAGCTGCTGGTGGATTACGGCCTGTTCGGCCAGCTGTTCCCGGCCAGCGCCGAAGCGCTGAAACTCAACCCGGACTACACCGACCAGTTGATCCGTAATGCGCTGGACAGCACCGACCAGCGCATTCAACAAGGCAAGACGGTTACTCCAGCCTTCCTCCTTGCTGCACTGCTGTGGCCAGCCCTGCCGGCCCGCGTGATCAAGCTGCAGGATCGCGGCATGCCGCCGATCCCGGCCATGCAGGAAGCTGCTCACGAGCTGATCAGCGAGCAATGCCAGCGCATCGCCGTGCCCAAACGCTTCACCATGCCGATCCGCGAAATCTGGGATATGCAGGAACGCCTGCCACGCCGCAGCGGCAAACGCGCCGACATGCTGCTGGAAAACCCACGTTTCCGCGCCGGTTACGATTTCCTTCTGCTGCGTGAAAGCGCCGGCGAGGAAACCGGCGGCCTCGGCGAGTGGTGGACCCGTTATCAGGACGTCAGCGATAGCGAGCGCCGCAATATGATCCGCGACCTCAGCAGCAAGGACGATGGCCCCGCCGGGCCACGCAAGCGCAAGCGCAACAACAGCAAGCGCAAGCGCGGCCCAGCCAGTGATGCCGGCAGCCCCGCCGCGAGTGAATGATGGAGCGCGTGTATATCGGCCTGGGCAGTAACCTGGCCACCCCGCTCGCCCAACTGCGCAGCGCCCTGGCCGCCCTGGCCGCGCTGCCGCACACCCGCCTGATCGCCCAATCTTCCTTCTATGCCAGCGACCCACTCGGCCCGGCGGACCAGCCGCGCTATGTAAATGCCGTGGCGGCGCTGGAGACCGAACTCAGCCCACTAGCCCTGCTTGATGCTCTGCAAACCATCGAGCTGGAACAGGGCCGCACGCGCAAGGCCGAACGCTGGGGGCCACGTACCCTCGACCTGGATATCCTGCTGTTCGGCGAACGCCTGCTGGATGAACCACGCCTGACCGTGCCGCACTACCATATGCACGCCCGCGCCTTTGTCCTCTACCCGCTGGCGGAAATCGCTCCAGCGCTGCAGCTACCGGATGGCCGCGCGCTGACGGAGCTGCTTAGCGCATGCCCCTTTGTCGGGCTGGAACGCCTTAACGAAGCAGAGCTGACCTGAGAGCAGGTCAATCTCGACTACCGGGTCATGCAGCCGTCGCAGCGCTAACCTCGGCAGCCAGCAGGTGCATTGGCGGTAACGCCAGTAACAGGCCGGTAACACCTGCAATTGACTTCGAGCCCCCCCATCAGGACTATAGGCGTCCCGTTGCCCCGCACCGGTGCAATTCGAGGCCAATGCAGGCCAACTTGAAGCAGCACAACTGCTGACTGAACGCCTGAGTGAGGACAGTTTTCATGCCTGATGTAACCCTGACCACCCTGCAAAGCCTCAAGCAGAGCGGCGAGAAGATCGCCATGCTGACCTGCTATGACGCCACGTTCGCCCAGACGGCCTGCCAGGCCGGTGTCGATGTGTTGCTGGTGGGCGATTCCCTCGGCATGGTCTTGCAAGGCCATGACAGCACGCTGCCCGTCACTGTCGCCGAGATGGCGTACCACACTGCCAGCGTCAAACGTGGCAACCAGGGCGCGCTGATCCTCGCCGACCTGCCGTTTATGGCCTATGCCACCATTGAGCAGACCCTGAATAACAGTGCCGCTCTGATGCAGGCTGGCGCGCATATGGTCAAGCTCGAAGGCGCGGCCTGGCTGGCCGAGCCGATTCGCCAACTGGCCGAGCGTGGTGTACCGGTTTGCGCCCACCTGGGTTTGACCCCACAGGCGGTGAATATCCTCGGCGGTTATAAAGTGCAGGGGCGTCAGGAGTCTCAGGCGCGGCAGATGCGTGCCGACGCCATGGCCCTGGAGCAAGCCGGCGCCGCCATGCTGCTGCTCGAATGCGTACCCAGCGAGCTCGCTGCTGAAATTAGCCAAGCCGTAAAAATCCCGGTGATCGGCATCGGCGCCGGCGCCGCAACCGACGGCCAGGTACTGGTACTGCACGACATGCTTGGGCTGTCGCTGAGCGGCCGCACGCCGAAGTTCGTGAAGAACTTTATGGCCGGCCAGAGCAGCATCCAGCACGCCATCAGCGCCTACGTCAAAGCGGTCAAAGACCAGAGCTTCCCAGCAGCCGAACACGGATTTTCTGCATGAACACAGTTAAAAGCGTGCGCGAATTGCGCGCCGCTGTCGCCCAGGCACGCGCCGAAGGCAAACAGATCGCCTTCGTGCCGACCATGGGCAACCTGCACGCCGGCCACGCCGCACTGGTGGAGAAAGCCGTCCAGCGCGCTGACTTCGTGGTCGCCAGCATCTTCGTCAATCCATTGCAATTCGGCCCCAGCGAAGACCTCGACAAATACCCACGCACCCTGCTCGCCGACCAGGAAAAACTGGTCGAAGCCGGTTGCCACCTGCTGTTTACTCCGGATGTCGAGGAAATCTACCCGCACGGCATGGACGGCCAGACCCGCGTCAGCGTACCGGGCGTTTCCGAAGGCCTGTGCGGCGCAAGTCGCCCTGGGCACTTCGAAGGCGTCGCCACCGTGGTGAGCAAGCTGTTCAATATGGTGCAGCCGGATCTGGCGATCTTCGGCCAGAAGGATTTCCAGCAACTGGCAGTAATCCGCACCCTGGTGCGTGACCTGAATATGCCGATCCAGATTATCGGCGAGCCCACCGTACGCGCCGAAGACGGCCTGGCGCTGTCCTCGCGCAACGGCTACCTGAACGCCGAACAGCGTGAAGCAGCGCCCGTGCTGTACCGTTCACTGCAGGAGATGGCCGCAGCGATCCGCGCCGGCGAACGCGACTACGCCACGCTGGTTGCAGCAGCGCAGCAGCAACACAGCGCCGCCGGTTTTCGCCCGGACTACCTGGAAGTACGCGAATCGAACAGCCTGCGCCAGGCCACCGCCGATGATCGTCAGCTGGTGATTCTGGTGGCCGCCTTTATTGGCAGCACCCGGCTGATCGACAACCTGGCCTTCGACCTCGATACTCCAGCCTGATCAACAGGCACTGACAGACCACTGCAAACACCGGCGCGGCAACCCAGACGGTTTTCAGGGGTCTACTTGGGCAGGTTCGCCAGCCGCACCTACCAGCTACACTCCAGGCCCGGATCACTCCGGGCCTTTTTGCATGATTGATTGGACGCACACAGGAAAGGAACACGCACCAATGGCCTATTACCAGCAACCGCATGACGTCACCACCCTGCCCGCCTGGCAGGCGCTACGCGAGCAGCGCGAGCAGATGAACGACTTCAGCATGCGTGAGGCCTTTGCCAGCGATCCGCAACGGTTCAATCGCTTCTCCCTGAGCAGCTGCGGCCTGTTGCTGGATTACTCGAAGAACCTGATCGACGAAAAGGCCCTGAACCTGCTGGTGCAACTGGCCGAACAGGCCGGCCTGCCGGAGTCCATCAACGCCCTGTTCAGCGGCGAGCAGGTCAATGCTTCCGAAGGCCGCGCTGCCCTGCACACAGCCCTGCGCAGCCCGATTGGCCGACGCCTGGAGCTCGACGGCGTCGACCTGATCCCACAAGTCCATCGCGTGCTCAATCAGATGACCGAGCTGGTCAGCCGCATTCACAGCGGGCTGTGGCGCGGCTACAGCGACAAGCCAATCACCGAGGTGGTGAATATCGGCATCGGCGGTTCGTTCCTCGGCCCGCAACTGGTTTCCGAAGCGCTACGGCCCTTCACCCAACGCGGCGTGCGCTGCCATTACCTGGCCAATATCGACGGCAGCGAATTCCGTGAGCTGACTGCGCGCCTGAACCCGCAGACCACCCTGTTTATTGTCTCGTCAAAATCCTTTGGCACCCTGGAAACCCTGAAGAACGCCCTGGCCGCACGCGACTGGTACCTGGCTCTGGGCGGCCCGGAAGCCGAACTGCACAAACACTTTATTGCGGTAACCAGCAACCCGACTGCCGCCATCGACTTCGGCATAAAGGCGGAAAACATCTTCCCGATGTGGGACTGGGTCGGTGGGCGTTATTCGCTGTGGTCGGCCATCGGCTTGCCAATCGCCCTGGCCATCGGCATCTCCAACTTCAAGGAACTGCTGGCCGGCGCCTACTCCATGGACCAGCACTTTACCCAGGCGCCGCTGGCCGAAAACATGCCGGTGCTGATGGCCCTGCTGGGTATCTGGTACGGCAACTTCTGGGGTGCGAAAAGCCAGGCGATCCTGCCCTACGACCACTACCTGCGTAACTTCACCAAGCACTTGCAGCAGTTGGATATGGAGTCCAACGGTAAATCGGTGCGCCAGGATGGCAGTCCGGTAACGTTCAACACCGGTCCGGTGATCTGGGGCGGCGTTGGCTGCAACGGTCAGCATGCCTACCACCAGTTGTTGCACCAGGGCACCGAGCTGATCCCAGCGGACTTTATAGTGCCGGTGAACAGCTTCAGCCCGCTGGCCGACCACCACCAGTGGCTGTTTGCCAACTGCCTGTCACAGAGCCAGGCACTGATGCACGGCAAGACCCGCGCCGAGGCTGAGGCCGAGCTACGCGGAAAAGGCATGGATGAAGCAGAAGTGCAGCGCCTGGCGCCGCACAAGATGATTCCCGGTAATCGTCCGAGCAATATCCTCGCGCTCAACCGCGTTGACCCGTTCGGCCTCGGCGCGCTGGTCGCGCTGTATGAACACAAGGTGTTTGTGCAGAGCGCCATCTGGGGCATCAACGCCTTCGACCAGTGGGGCGTTGAGCTGGGCAAGGAGCTGGGCCAGGGCGTCTATCAGCGCCTGACCGGCCAGCTCGACACACCGGCCAGCGATGCTTCGACGCAGGGCCTGATCCAGCACTTCCGCGAACGTCATCGCGGCTAATCGGGCTTAGTAGCGGCAGAAGCGCTGACGATACTCATCTGGGGTAACCCCCAGATGCTGGCTGAAACAGCGCCGCAGGTTGTACAGCGAAACAAAGCCGCACTGCTCAGCCACGCGCTTGAGTGAGCGTGCGCCCTGCTCCAACTGGCGGCAGGCTGCCTCCAGGCGCAGCTGCTGCAGATAATGCCCCGGCGTCATCTGCAGCTCCTCACGGCAACGGCGGTGCAATGTGCGCACCGACAGCGCCAGCCCCGCTGCCATTGCCTCGTTATCCAGCCGCTGTTGCAGCCTGGGCTGCAGCCATTGCTTGAGGCTTGCTGCCAGGCCGCCGGGCGCCCCGGTCTGCGCCAGCAACTCGGCGCTGAACTGGCGTTGCCCGCCGCTGCGCCTGAGTGGCAGCACCAAATCCTTGGCTACGTCCAAGGCCATTGCCGGACCGCAGTCTTCCTCGACCAGCGCCAGACACAGATCAATCCCGGCGGTCACGCCGGCCGAGCTGTAGCAGTTGCCATCCTTGATAAACAGCGCGTCGGCGCATACCTCGATGCGCGCAAAGCTGCGCTGCAGCAGCTCGACATAGCGCCAATGGGTAACCGCCATACGGCCATCCAACAGCCCCGCCTGGCCCAACAGAAATGCCCCGGTGCACACCGAACAACAGCGCGCCAACTGCTCGGCGGCCTGCCGCAACCAGGCGGCCAACTGCCCGCCAGCCAGCGCCTGCATCACGCCAAAACCACCGGCCACTAACAGCGTCGCCCCAGCCAGTTGCGCAACCGACGGCAATGGCTCGGTCAGTAACACCACACCCGCCGAAGCACGCACCTCGCCGCCGTGCTGCGAAACCAGACGCAGGCGATAGCGCGGCGGCAAACTGGCAGCCGCCAGACGATCATTAACCACGGCAAAGACTTCCAGCGGCCCACTGGCATCGAGCAACTGGAAGTTGTCGAAAACCAGCAGCAGTACATCCTGCAGGTCAGCGGGCGGCGACAGTGGCAACTCGGGCATCTCAATCATCCTTGGCGCTTATTCAAAAGCGCGCGAGCCTGCGGCATTGGCAGATATTCACTCAAGAATGGCATTACTGCCAAGCACAGCCAGGCGAGACTCAAACCTCGACTGGAGACCACCCATGCCTACTCGCCTTCTGCTGCTCAGCCTGTGCCTTAGCCTATTGTTCGACACAAACGGCCTGCTTGCCGCGACACCGCCACCGATAACCGACGAAGCCATCGCCGCCTATGTGCCCCGCCACGGCCGCGCACGCCCGGTGATTGCCGTGCTGGGCGAGAACCGCATGACCGAACTGGTCGATTTCGTGGTGCCCTACGGGGTTCTCAAACGCGCCGATATCGCCGAGGTACTGGCCGTCGCCCCTGAGCCTGGCGCCATCACGATGCTGCCAGCGCTGAACTTTGCCGCCGATGTCAGCACAGCCGAGTTCGACGCACGCTATCCGCAGGGTGCCGACTACCTGATCGTGGCGGCGACTCACCATAACGATGATGTACGCCTGCTCACCTGGATTCGCGCGCAGGCGAGCAAGGGCGCGACTGTGCTGGGCATCTGCGACGGCGTATTCAGCCTGGCCCACGCTGGCCTGCTCAATGGACGACGCGCTACCGGGCATTGGTATTCGGCCAGCGAACGCCATGCACAATTCCCGCAAACCCAATGGCTGGAGCAGCGCCGCTATGTGGTCGATGGCGCGATGATCAGCAGCTCGGGGGTCAGCGCCGCCATGCCGGTATCCCTGGCGCTGGTCGAGGCCATTGCCGGGCCGACACGAGCGCAGCAGCTTGCCGATGAACTGGGTTTATCCGACTGGTCGGCCGCCCACGATAGCCGCGCCTTCACTCTGCAACGCGCTGACTACCTGACACTGGCCGGCAACTGGCTGGCGTTCTGGGCCCATGAAACCCTGGCCATCCCCGTGCATACTGGGATAGACGAAATCGCCCTGGCCCTGAGCGCCGATGCCCACGCGCGCACCTACCGCTCACAGGTGCTAAGCATCGCCACCGCGCCGCTGGTTACACGCAGCGGCCTGCGCCTGATCCCTGACCAGGCGCACAGCGAGCCGGGTATGCACAGCCTCAGCATCGTCAAGGGGCCTGCGAGCCATGCCCTGCAGCAGGCCCTGGCGAATATCGCCAGCCGGCACGGCCACGCGACTGCGCGCCTGGTTGCCCTGCAGCTGGAATACCCCAGCCCCTACCTTGGGCCGGTCTCGCCGCCTTGAGCGGCCACAACACTTGAACCAAGCACCCGCTTGGGTGCACCCTTACGGGCATTGCGGAACACAACAACAAGGACCCGCCATGTTCGAAATTACCCGCCACCCCGTGCCCGACGCCGTGCGCCAACGCGCCCACCTGGACAACGACGACTACCTGCGTCTTTACCAGCAGTCGATTGAGCAGCCGGAAATCTTCTGGGCCGAACAGGCCAAGGCCTTTCTCGACTGGAGCAAACCCTGGACCAGCGTGCAGCAGGGTGATCTGCTCAGCGGCCAGGGCTCCTGGTTCAAGGGTGGCCAGCTGAACGTCAGCTACAACTGCATCGACCGCCACCTGGAAAAGCGCGGCGAGCAGATCGCGCTGATCTGGGAAGGCGACAACCCCAGCGAATCGGCGCATATCACCTACAAAAAGCTGCACCACAACGTCAGCCGCCTGGCCAACGTGCTGAAGAGCCGTGGGGTGAAAAAGGGCGACCGGGTGTGCATCTATATGCCGATGATCCCCGAAGCCACCTACGCCATGCTCGCCTGCACGCGTATCGGCGCGGTGCATTCGGTGGTGTTCGGCGGCTTCTCACCGGATGCTTTGCGTGACCGCATTCTGGACTCCGACTGCCACACGGTGATTACCGCCGATGAAGGCGTGCGCGGCGGCAAGTACGTGGCGCTCAAGGCCAATGTCGACAAGGCGCTGCAAAGCTGCCCGGCAGTCAGCACGGTGGTGGTGGTCGAACGCACCCAGGGTGATATCGACTGGGTGGAAGGCCGCGATATCTGGTACCACGAAGCCCTGCGCGACGCCGACGGCGACTGCCCACCGGAGCCAATGGACGCCGAAGATCCGCTGTTTATCCTTTACACCTCCGGCTCCACCGGCAAACCCAAAGGCGTGCTGCATAGCACCGGCGGCTATCTGCTGATGGCGGCGATGACCCACAAATACGTGTTCGACTACCACGAAGGCGATATTTACTGGTGCACCGCCGACGTTGGCTGGGTCACCGGGCACAGCTATATCGTCTACGGTCCGTTGGCCAACGGCGCTACCAGCCTGATCTTCGAAGGCGTGCCCAACTACCCGACGGCTTCGCGCTTCTGGCAGGTGATCGACAAGCACCAGGTGAACATTTTCTACACCGCTCCCACCGCCCTGCGTGCGCTGATGCGTGAGGGCACTGGTCCGGTCGAATGCACCGAACGCACCAGCCTACGCCTGCTCGGCAGCGTCGGCGAGCCGATCAACCCGGAAGCCTGGGAGTGGTATTACAACGTGGTCGGCGAACGCCGCTGCCCGATCGTCGACACCTGGTGGCAGACTGAAACCGGCGCCATCCTGATCACCCCACTGCCCGGCGCCACCGACCTCAAACCCGGTTCGGCAACCCGGCCGTTCTTCGGCGTACAGCCAGTGCTGCTGGATGAACAGGGCAAGGAGATTGATGGCGCCGGTAGCGGCGTACTGGCGATCAAGGACAGCTGGCCAAGCCAGATTCGCAGCGTTTACGGCGACCATCAGCGGATGATCGACACCTACCTCAAGCCCTACCCCGGTTACTACTTCAGCGGCGACGGCGCGCGCCGCGACGAGGACGGTTACTACTGGATCACCGGCCGGGTGGATGACGTGATCAACGTCTCCGGTCACCGCATAGGCACCGCAGAAGTGGAAAGCGCCCTGGTGCTGCATGACGCCGTAGCCGAAGCCGCCGTGGTCGGTTACCCGCATGACATCAAGGGCCAGGGCATCTACGCCTTCGTTACGCCGATGAACGGCGTGGAGCTCAACGAGGCCTTGAAGAAGGAACTGCTGACCCTGGTCGGTAAGGAAATCGGCAGCTTCGCCAAACCCGAACTGATCCAGTGGGCACCGGGCCTGCCGAAAACCCGTTCGGGCAAGATCATGCGGCGCATCCTGCGCAAGATCGCCTGCAACGAGCTGGAAAATATGGGCGACACCTCGACCCTGGCCGACCCTACTGTGGTGGACGGGTTGATCGAGCAACGCCTGAACCGCTGAACCCAGACGTAGGACAGCCATGCGCAAAACATGGCCGTCCTGCAGAGCCCCTATGGAATTCCTGCGCCGCCGTATCGAAAGCCAAGTCCTAAGCCTGAGCGGTATCGCCCTCGGCCAGATCGACTTTGAAAAGCCCCAGGGCGACCCCGGCCTGTTCGGCCCGGATTCGGTGAGCTGGCAGGTGCATGGCGACTTCACCAGCATGCTGATCGGCGGCATCAGTGCCCTACTGCTGCAAGCCCTGCATCCGTTGGCATTGGCCGGGGTGTGGGACCACTCGAATTTTCGTGATGACCTGCTCGGTCGCCTGCGTCGCACCGGGCAGTTTATTTCCGGCACCACCTACGGCTCACGCGCCGATGCCGACTGGCTGATCGACAAGGTCAAAACCATTCACCTCAAGGTCAGCGGCACCGCCCCCAATGGCCGCGCCTATGCCGCCAGTGACCCGGCATTGTTGACCTGGGTGCATGTGGCCGAGGTGCACAGCTTTCTCCAGGCCCACCTGCGCTACCGCAACCCGCAGCTGAGCGAGGCTGATCAGGACCTCTACTACGCGGAAATCGCCTTGATCGCCGAACGCCTGGGTGCCACCGAGGTGCCGCGTTCGCGCGCCGAAGTCGCGGCCTATCTGGCGGCAGTACGCCCCGAATTGCTCTGCGATAGACGCTCCCTGGAGATTCTGCGCATCCTGCTCGGCGCACCGGCACCCAGCGCACTCGCCGCCCCGGCGGCCAAGCTGCTGATGCAGGCCGGTATCGACCTGCTGCCGGCTTGGGCGCAGGAGATGCTCGGCCAGCAGATCAGCCCGGCGCACAGCCGGATGATCCACGCCGGTGTACACAGCCTGGCCCCCGTGCTGCGCTGGGCGGTACGCGGCGGCGCCATTCACCGTGCACGTCGGCGTCTGAACCTGCCGCCACGCGGCTGACCGGCCGGTTCGCGCGCTGGCCGTGAACAAAGCCGCTGTGCCACCATAGCGACCTCTCGCGGCCCGCCGCGCCTGTTACTTGTGAGGATCGCGTTATGCAAGACGTCGTCATCGTTGCCGCCACCCGCACCGCCATCGGCAGCTTTCAGGGTGCGCTGGCGAATATCCCGGCACCGGAACTGGGTGCAGCGGTAATCCGCCGCCTGCTGGAACAAACCGGCCTGGACGGCGCGCAGGTCGACGAAGTGATCCTCGGCCAGGTACTCACCGCAGGCAGCGGGCAGAACCCGGCGCGGCAGGCGGTGATCCTCGCCGGCCTGCCGCACGCCGTGCCAGCGCTGACCCTGAACAAGGTCTGCGGCTCGGGCCTGAAAGCCCTGCACCTCGGTGCCCAGGCAATCCGCTGCGGCGACGCCGAGGTGATCATCGCCGGCGGTATGGAAAACATGAGCCTGGCGCCCTACGTTATGCCCGGCGCGCGCACCGGCCTGCGCATGGGTCACGCCAAGCTGGTCGACACCATGATCACCGACGGCCTGTGGGATGCCTTCAACGACTACCACATGGGCATCACCGCCGAGAATTTGGTGGAGAAATACAACATCAGCCGCGAAGCCCAGGATGCCTTCGCCGCCGCCTCGCAGCAAAAAGCCGTGGCTGCTATCGAGGCCGGGCGCTTTGTCGATGAAATCACCCCGATCATGATTCCGCAGCGCAAAGGCGAGCCACTGGCCTTCGCCACTGACGAACAGCCGCGCGCCGGCACGACCGCCGAATCCCTGGGCAAACTCAAGCCCGCGTTCAAGAAAGACGGCAGCGTCACCGCCGGCAACGCCTCCAGCCTCAACGACGGTGCTTCCGCCGTGCTGCTGATGAGCGCTGCAAAAGCCCAGACCCTCGGCCTGCCGGTACTGGCGAAGATCGCCAGCTACGCCAATGCCGGCGTCGACCCGGCGATCATGGGCATCGGCCCGGTCAGCGCCACCCAGCGTTGCCTGGCCAAGGCCGGCTGGAACCTGGCTGACCTCGACCTGATCGAAGCCAACGAAGCCTTCGCCGCACAAGCCTTGGCAGTGGGCAAAGAGCTGAATTGGGACGCCAGCAAGGTCAATGTCAACGGCGGCGCAATCGCCCTCGGCCACCCGATTGGCGGCTCTGGCTGCCGCGTGCTGGTGACACTGCTGCACGAGATGATCAAGCGCGACGCCAAGAAAGGCCTGGCCACCCTGTGTATCGGCGGCGGCCAGGGCGTGGCACTGGCGATCGAACGGGCCTGATAACACCGCTCAGCTATAGCGACAAAAAAGCCGGTTCCCATCAATCAGGGGACCGGCTTTTTTATTTACCATCGACAACAATGATGATTGCTATTGACCGCCTGCGTTTCTCAAGAGTCGGGCTGCGGCGCAACATTAGCCCCGTAGCCACTTACCCACTCTTCCGAGGACACCCAGATGAACAAGTACCTGATCGCTTCCCTGCTTGCCGCCAGCCTGGCCAGCAATGTTTTTGCCGCAGACGGCGCAGAACGCACCCTGAGCAACCGCATCGCCGAAGACGGTGCCGATCGTACCGGCGGTAACCGCGTAGCTGCTGACGGCGCCGACCGCACCGGTCGCAACCGTATCGCTGCTGATGGTGCTGACCGTACCGGCGTTAACCGCATCGCTGCTGACGGCGCTGATCGTACCGGCGTTAACCGCATCGCTGCCGATGGCGCTGATCGTACCGGCGTTAACCGCATCGCTGCTGATGGCGCTGACCGCACTGGCGTTAACAGTATCGCTGCTGATGGTGCCGACCGTACTGGCCGCAACCGCATCGCTGCTGATGGCGCTGACCGCACTGGCGTTAACCGTATCGCTGCTGATGGTGCCGATCGCACTGGCGTTAACCGCATCGTCTGATCAAATAACACTCGCAAATTAAAGGGCACCTTCGGGTGCCCTTGCTGTTTCTGCCGAGCCTGCGTCCCGGCAGGTGAATCTTGATAAACTGCGCACCCTCCTTTTTCGAGTCGCCGCGCATGCCCTCCCTCGATCAGGCGCTGCGCGCCGCACTGCTTAACCGTCAAGACCTGTTGGCCGAACTGCAGCAACAGGGCACCGACTGCTATCGCCTGTTCCATGGCAGCCAGGAAGGTGCCGGCGGCCTGACCATCGACCGTTATGGCCCGCAATTACTGGTACAGAGCTTCCACCAGAGCCTGAGTCGTGACGAGCTGCTGCTATTGGCCGAACAGTGCCAGGCCAGCCTCGGCACACAACTGCTACTGGTCTACAACGACCGCTCACAGGGCAACTCGCGGATCGACCGCACTGATGCGGTCTACCAGTCAGAGCCTGCTGCACTGGAAGATCTGATCGGCCATGAATGGGGCCTCAATTACCGCGTACGCGGCCGCCATGCTGGACAAGACCCGCTGCTGTTTCTTGACCTGCGCAACGCCCGCGGCTGGGTCAAAGCGCACAGTGCCGGTAAATCGGTGCTCAACCTGTTCGCCTACACCTGTGGCGTGGGTTTGAGTGCAGCTGCCGGAGGGGCCAGCGAGGTACTTAATCTGGATTTTGCCGAGGGAAATCTGACGGTCGGTCGCGAGAATGGTCAGCTCAATCCGCAGCTGCAACCCATGCAGTTTGTGCAATCGGACTACTTCCCGGCGATTCGCCAACTGGCGGGCCTGCCGATCAACGCCCGTCGCGGGCAGAAGTTGCCGCACTATGCGCGCCTTGAGCAGCGTCAGTTCGATCTGGTGCTGCTCGACCCGCCCGCCTGGGCCAAGAGCGCTTTCGGCACCGTCGATCTGCTGCGCGATTACCAGAGCCTGCTCAAGCCGGCGATTCTCGCCACCGCAGATGATGGCGTGCTGATCTGCTGCAACAACCTGGCAAAAGTCGCCATGGCAGATTGGCGCGAACAGGTGCTGCGCTGCGCGGAAAAGCTCGGCCGCCCGGTGCGCGATTGCCAGGTGCTGCCACCGGCCAGTGACTTCCCCTCGCAGGATGGCCAGCCACCACTGAAAACCCTGATCCTGCAGTTCTGATCCCCGCAGAAGTTCGCAGAAAATCCCCACGCAGAGCCTCTGCGGAACTGCACACGCGTGCCATACTCCAAGGCACTTCTCGTCGGGATAGATGACGTTTTTATGCTTAAAGGAATAAAGCGCGCTGCCAGCGCCATTGCCATCGCCGTTGCCCTCTACAGCCTGCTGGGCTTTCTGATTCTGCCCGGTATCGGTTTGCGCATCGCCAACCAGCAGCTGGCGCAATACGCCGAAGTACCCGCCACACTGCAACGCCTGCAACTCAATCCGTTCAGTCTGGAGCTCAGCCTCTGGGGCCTGCAGATTGGCGAGCCCGAGCAGCAGCAGATCGCCTTCGAACGCCTGTATGTCAATCTGCAACTCGACAGCCTGTGGAGCGGCGTATTGCACCTGGCTGATATCGAGTTGGACAAACCGCACAGCGAAGTGCTGTTCGGCAAGGACGGCCGACTTAACCTGACCCAGCTGTTCAACGTCCCGCCTAGCGCCGAGCCTGCGGTCGAAGAACCAGCAGGCGAGCCGTTCCCGCTGCGTATCGCGCGGATCAAACTGAGCGGCGGCAACGTGCACTTTCAGGACCTGCGCCCGAGCGAGCCGATCGAGTTTATTTACGACGACCTCAACTTCGAGCTGTTCAACCTCAGCACCCTGCCAGACGACAATGCCGACATGAGCCTGGTCGCTACCGGCCCGCAAGGCGGACGCCTTGACTGGACCGGACGCATCAGCCTGGTACCGATCAGCTCCAGCGGCAATCTGAAACTCACGGACGGCAAGCTGAAAGGCGTGTGGCCCTACGTCCGCGATGCGGTGCCGCTGGTTCTGGAAGACGGCATCGTTAACCTCAACAGCGACTACAGCCTGAACTTGGCCAAAGGCACCGAACTGCTACTGAGCAACACCCAGCTCAGCCTCAGCAGCTTTGCCATCAAGAGCCCGGCGGACAAACCGCTGCTGCGCCTGGAAAGCCTGGATATCAGCGAAACCAGCGTGGACCTGGCCAAGCAACAGGTCATCGTTGGCAAGATTCGGAGTCAGAAGCTGGAAACCTGGGCCGCGCGCGAGGCCGATGGCCAGCTCGACTGGCAGAAGCTGCTCGCCAGCCAACCCGCCAAACCGACTCCAGCTCCAGCTCCAGCTCCAGCTCCAGCTCCAAATGAGGGTGGCGCAGGCTCGGCAGCAACAGAAGCCGAGCCGGTAAAAGAGCCAACCGAGCCGACTACTGCGGAGCAATCCGCTGACCTGGAAACCGCCACTGCAGGCCAGCCAGAAGAGCCCAGCAAACCCTGGCAGGTAATCCTGCGTGACGTGCAATTGCGCGACTATCAGGTGCATCTGGCCGACCGCGCCGGCGGTGCGGAAGTCAAAATCGACCTGGCACCACTCAACCTTGATCTAAACGACTTCGACAGCCTGGGCACCTCGCCCTTCGCTCTCAAGCTCGACACCGGAGTGAACAAGACCGGGCAGATCAAGGCCGACGGCCAGGTGCAACTGACCCCGACCACTGCCAAGCTGCAGGTTGCCACCCGCGATATCGACCTGCGCCTGGCGCAGACCTACCTGAGCCCCTTCGTACGCCTGGAACTGCGCAGCGGCAAGCTCGGCAGCGACCTGGCGGTGGATCTGCAGAGCGTCGAACCACTGGCCTTCAGCATTGGCGGGCAAGCAGAGATCAGCCAGCTGCATACCCTCGACACGCTCAAGGACCGCGACTTCCTCAAATGGCAGCAAGTGCTGGTGGAAGGGATCGACTATCAACACGGCAAGGGCCTGGTGATCGGCCAGGTCAAACTGCAGCAGCCTTATGTGCGCTTTATCATCAACGAAGACCTCACCACCAATATCAACGACCTGATGATTCCACAGCCGGAAGAGGCCAACGCCAAGCCCGCTGCGGCAAGTAAACCGCTGCCGATGCGCATCGGCGGTATCAGCATCAAGGACGGCTCGGCGAACTTTGCCGACTTCAGCCTGACGCCCAACTTCGCCACGGCTATTCAGCAACTCAACGGCCAGATCGGCACACTCGACAACCAGAGTCCGAAAACCGCCAGCGTCGATATTCAGGGCAAGGTCGACAAGTACGCGCCCGTCAGCATCAAGGGCAAGCTCACGCCGTTCGACCCGATGAACAGCCTGGATATCGCCACCAGCTTCAAGAATGTCGAGCTGACCACCCTTACGCCCTACTCCGGCAAGTTCGCCGGTTTCCGCATCCGCAAGGGCCGCCTCAACCTCGACCTGCATTACCAGATCGAGAAGGGTCAGCTCAACGCCGAGAACAAACTGCTACTGGAAGACCTGCAGCTGGGCGAGAAAGTCGACAGCAAGGACGCCATGGACCTGCCAATCCGCCTGGCCATTGCCCTGCTCAAAGACACCGACGGCAATATCAGCATCCAGCTGCCCGTGCAGGGCGACCTTAACAGCCCGCAGTTCAGCGTTATGCCCATCGTCTGGCAGACCCTGCGCAACCTGGTACTACGCGCCGCGCAGGCACCGTTCAAATTTATCGGCGGCCTGGTCAGCGGCGGCAGTGACGTTGACCTCAGCACCGTGCGCTTCAATGCCGGCGACAGCGAACTCGACGGTGACGCACAGAAGGCCCTGGACACCCTGGCCAGCGCCTTGAAGGAGCGTCCGACCCTGCGCCTGGAAGTCGAAGGCATGAGCGCGCAGAGCAGCGACGGCCCACCACTGGCTGCTGCGCGCCTGGAGCGCGAATACCAGAACACCTGGTACAAGATGCTGCAACGCCGTGGCGATGATGTGCCTGCCGAAGCCAGTGAGCTGGTAGTAGATGAGGACGACAAAGCGGTGCTGCTCGAAGGCATCTACCGCACCCGCCTCAAGCAACAGCCACCAGCCGAGTGGGCCGAATTAGAAGACGAGGAGCGCAGCGCGAAAATGCGCGAAGGCGTGCTGCAATCCTGGGCGCAGAGCGAACTGCTGCAGCGGCAGCTGGCCCAGGCGCGGGCGGCAGAAATTAAGAGTTATCTGGTCGAGCGCGGCGGCCTGGCCGACGAACGCATCTACCTGTTGGATGTCAATATTGCACAGGCTGACGCCGATGGCCGCGTCGCCACCACCCTGCATCTCGGCAGCGAGTAAGGTCTTCGTAATATGCGTGCATTGGCTACAACGCTGCTCCTTGCCCTGACGGGCGCATCGTCTCTGGCTCAGGCTGAGACTTTGCGCTGCGGCAGCCAATTGGTAAGCCTGGATGACCGGCGCTTCGAGGTGCTGCAGAAATGCGGCGAACCGGCCTTCCGCGACCTGGTCGGCTACTCCCTCGGCCCAAACGAGCGCCGCGAATACCAGATAGAGGAATGGGTCTACGGCCCGCATAACGGCATGTTGAGCATTCTCACCTTCGAAGGCACGCGCCTGCGCGCCATCGAACGGCGTCGTAGTCGCTAACCGATGAAACGACTGATTACTGCTCTGCTGGTGTTTGCGCCCTTGTGCGTGCAGGCATCTTCAACCCTGCGCTGCGACAGCGGGCTGGTCAGCCTTGATGACACCACCAGCGAAGTCAGCAGCAAATGCGGCGAACCACTGAGTCGTGACTTTCTCGGCTACCGCGAAGTGCTGGATGAATACGGTTTCTACAATGAAGTCGCGGTCGAAGAGTGGTCATACGGACCGCGTAACGGCATGTACCAATTTCTGCGCTTCCAAGGCAATCGACTAATCAAGATCGACAGCAAACGCCGTAACTAGCAACACCCAGCACTCACCCAAACCAACGATAAGGACATTGCACCATGCAACGGATAGCACTCAGCCTCTCCCTGCTGCTTCTGGCAACCAGCGCCCAGGCCAGCACCCTGCGCTGCGAGAAAGGCATCGCCAGCACCGGCGACCGCACCACAGAGGTCGCCAGCAAATGTGGCGAACCGATTGCCCGCGACATGCTGGGCTACACCCTGGATGCCCACGGCAATAACGAGTTTCTCGTCGAGGAGTGGGTCTATGGCCCGCGTAACGGCATGAACTACTACTTGAGGTTCGAAGGCGGCCGCCTGAAGAGCGTGGAAAGTAAACGCGGCAGCTAAGCCCTTCCAGAAGAACCACAAAAAAGCCCCGCAGGTTATGCCTGCGGGGCTTTTTTACGCCTGATTACAGCTTGCTGCTGAAATCACGCAGCTCGTCCTGAGCCTTTTCCTTGGTCCAGCCGTAGCGCTCTTGCAGCTTGCCGGCCAGGTACTCGCTATGGCCTTCGGCGACGTCCAGGTCGTCATCGGTCAGGTTGCCCCAACGTTCCTTGATGCGGCCATTGATTTGCTTCCACTTGCCTTTGATTACGTCAGCATTCATCTGTTTGTCCTCGTCGTTGAGTGGCGGCCAGACGGAGTTAGCTCGCCTGGCTCGCATCCATGGATTACTGAGCGGTTTTCAACGCTTCAGCAGATACGGCAGTGACGCCTTTGATCTCGCCTGCCTTGGCAATGGCCAGATCACGTTCGGCGGAGCTGGCAACAACCCCGGAGAGCGTAACAACACCCTTATTGGTTTCGACCTTGATATCGATACCGCTCAAGCTGTCATCGGCCAGGAAGGTCGACTTCACTTTGCTGGTAATCCAGGTGTCGGTTACCGCATCTTCTGCTTTATCCATCGTTTCACTGGCGGCCAGCATGATTGGCTGCACAGTCGGGGTGCCAGCAGCCAGAACCGGCCCGGCGAGCAACAGGCCCAGTGCGGTGGCGGTCATGGCGGTTACTGCGAAATGCTTGATTGGCTTTTTCATAGGTAATGCCTCCTGCGTGTACTGAACAATCTGCAAGCCACTACGAGCTGCAGCCTCCCCAGTACTATCGCAAGCGCTGTGCCAACCTCTATTTAATAATTTAATCTTTAAATATCAACGACTTACTAAAATAAGAAAACATCATGCGCCGTGCAATCTGCATGCTAGGGCCAACCGAGCAAGGCATATTGCACGACAGCTGCGGCCGCTATGGACGACGAGGCTAAACGCTTTATCTACAGGCAAAAAAAGAGGGCCCCGGAGGGCCCTCTTTTCTGCTGTTAAGCGACGCGGCGATTAAACGCCCGACGCCTTAGCAGCAGCTACATCTTTGATCGACAGCTTGATACGGCCGCGGTTGTCCACGTCCAGTACCAGAACTTCAACTTCCTGACCTTCTTTCAGAATGTCAGTCACCTTCTCAACGCGAGCGTCGCTCAGCATGGAGATGTGCACCAGACCGTCTTTGCCCGGCAGGATGTTAACGAATGCGCCGAAGTCGACGATGCGCTCAACCTTGCCGACGTAGATCTTGCCGATCTCGGCTTCCGCGGTGATGCCCAGTACGCGCTGACGCGCAGCCTCGGCCGCTTCCTTGGTTTCGCCGAAGATCTTGATCGAACCGTCGTCTTCGATATCGATCGAGGCCTTGGTTTCTTCGCAGATAGCGCGGATGGTTGCACCACCTTTGCCGATTACGTCGCGAATCTTGTCCTGGTCGATCTTCATCGCGATCATGGTTGGGGCGTTAGCCGACAACTCGGTGCGCGAGGTTGCGATGATCTTGTTCATCTGACCGAGAATGTTCAGGCGTGCTTCCAGCGCCTGATTCAGGGCGATTTCCATGATCTCTTCAGTGATGCCCTGGATCTTGATGTCCATCTGCAGCGCGGTGACGCCATTGGCGGTACCGGCTACTTTGAAGTCCATGTCGCCCAGGTGGTCTTCGTCGCCGAGGATGTCGGTCAGAACAGCGAATTTATCGCCTTCCTTAACCAGACCCATGGCGATACCGGCAACCGGTGCCTTCATCGGTACACCGGCGTCCATCAGGGCCAGGGATGCGCCGCAAACCGAAGCCATGGAGCTGGAACCGTTGGACTCGGTGATTTCCGACACCACACGAATGGTGTACGGGAACACGTCGGCAGCTGGCAGCATGGCCTGAACCGAACGACGGGCCAGACGGCCGTGACCGATTTCGCGGCGACCAGTAGCGCCCATACGACCACACTCGCCCACCGAGTACGGCGGGAAGTTGTAGTGCAGCATAAAGGGGTCTTTGCGCTCGCCTTCGAGGGTGTCGAGCAGCTGAGCGTCGCGCGCGGTACCGAGGGTAGCGACTACCAGAGCCTGAGTTTCGCCACGGGTGAACAGCGCCGAACCGTGGGTCTTGGCCAGTACACCGACTTCGATGTTCAAGCCACGCACGGTGCGAGTGTCACGGCCATCGATACGCGGTTTGCCGTTGACGATGTTCTCGCGCACGGTGCGGTATTCGATTTCGCCGAAAGCGTCTTTCACTTCACCAGCAGACGGCTGGCCTTCTTCACCGGAGAACTTGGCAACGATTTCATTGCGCAGCTCGCCCAGACGGGCATAACGCTCGTGCTTGACGGTGATGGTGTAAGCCTGGGAAATCGCCTCACCGAATTCGCTACGGATAGCGCTCAGCAGTGCAGTGTTCTCAGCTTTTGGCTGCCAGTCCCAAGTCGGCTTAGCGGCTTCGGCGGCCAGCTCGGCAACGGCTTGAATCACAACCTGGAATTCGTCGTGGGCGAACAGTACAGCGCCCAGCATCTGGTCTTCGGTCAGCTCTTTGGCTTCCGATTCAACCATCAGTACGGCGTCTTTGGTACCGGCTACGACCATGTCCAGGCTCGAGGCCTTGAGTTGCTCGTAAGTCGGGTTCAGCAGGTAGCCGGTTTCCGGGTGGAAGGCTACGCGCGCGGCACCGATCGGGCCGTTGAACGGAATGCCGGAGATGGCCAGCGCAGCCGAGGTACCGATCATCGCAGCGATGTCCGGATCGGTCTTCTTGCTGGTGGAGATCACGGTGCAGATAACCTGCACTTCGTTCTGGAAACCTTCTGGGAACAGCGGACGGATCGGACGGTCGATCAGACGCGAGGTCAGGGTTTCTTTTTCGGAAGGGCGTGCTTCACGCTTGAAGAAACCGCCAGGGATCTTGCCGGCTGCGTAGGTTTTTTCCTGATAGTGCACGGACAGCGGGAAAAAGCCCTTGCTTGGGTCGGCAGTCTTGGCGCCGGTTACGGCGACCAGTACAGCGACGTCGTCGTCAACGGTGACCAGTACTGCGCCGGAGGCTTGACGGGCGATACGGCCTGTCTCGAGGGTAACGGTCGATTGACCGAACTGGAACTTCTTGATTACCGGGTTCACGGTGTTTTCCTTCTCTTTGTTGCCCTTGGGGAAAGCGTTTCTTGCAACCGTTCTATCACGTCAACGTGAACAAACGGGTCTTGCAGAATGTGTGGGCGGTGACGGGAATCGGACCCGCTATCGTCCAAAACAGCTAAAGCAGAAAAGCAAAAGCTGGAAGCAGGGGCAAACCCCACTTCCAGCTTCGGCAGTCAGCTACGCGTAAGCATTGCTTAGCGACGCAGACCCAGGCGACCGATCAGGGCGCTGTAACGACTAACATCCTTGCCCTTCAGGTAATCCAGCAGCTTACGACGCTGGTTAACCATACGGATCAGGCCACGACGCGAGTGGTGGTCTTTACCGTTGGCCTTGAAGTGGCCTTGCAGCTTGTTGATGTTGGCGGACAGCAGTGCAACTTGCACTTCCGGGCTACCGGTGTCGCCAGCAGCTTGCTGGTAGTCAGTTACGATTTGGGCTTTTTCTTCAACGCTGAGTGCCATGTGGGCAATCCTCTCAGTTAGGCAACTGCCGAAACAGTCGCAATAGGCCGGGAATCGCTTCCCGTGTTTTTAAGTGAGGTATGACCGCGCCTATTAACAGCCACCCTCGATACACGCAGACCAGAGCCGAAACCCCCTGCCTGCGCTACGGTCATGCCGACCGAATCAATCGACGCGGCGCAATGCGCCCGTCTTCGCTCACTTCACCGATACCGATAAAGCGACCATTGTGATCTTGCACCCGTACCATGCCGAACTTCGGCGCTTCCGGGGCGCGTACCGGCTGCCCTTGCAGCCAGTAAAACGAACTGTGCTCGGAGAACTGCAGCAGCGGCCAGTGTTGCAGGCCGCTGTCGACCGGTTGCAGGAACTGGTCAACGGCCTCGTTGCCACCTTCGCCATGCACCCGCTCCAGCTCTTCGAGCGTTACGGTGCGGCTCAAGTCGAAGGGGCCGGCTTTGGTTCTGCGCAGCTCTGCAACGTGTGCACCGCAACCCAGCAGGTGGCCAATGTCTTCGACCAGGGTGCGGATATAAGTGCCTTTGCTGCAATCGACCGCCAGGCGCGCTTGCTCCGCCTCACAGCCCAGTAATTCCAGGCGCGCAATAGTAACAGAACGCGGCTCGCGCTCCACTACTTCACCGGCACGGGCCAGCTTGTAAAGTGGCTGCCCGTCGCGCTTGAGCGCCGAGTACATTGGCGGTATCTGGCTGATTTCACCACGAAAACCGGGTAGAACCGCTTCGATATCGGCGCGACCAACGGTCACCGGACGACGCTCCAGCACTTCGCCTTCAGCATCCGCAGTGGTGGTGGTGACGCCCAGTTGCATCAGGGTTTCGTAGCCTTTGTCGGCATCCAGCAGGTACTGGGAGAACTTGGTCGCCTCACCGAAGCACAGCGGTAATACGCCAGTGGCCAAGGGATCGAGGCTGCCGGTGTGCCCAGCCTTCTCGGCATTCAGCAACCAGCGCACCTTCTGCAAGGCGGCGTTGGAGCTAAAGCCCTTGGGCTTATCCAGCAGGATGATGCCATCGACGGCACGACGAATACGTTTGACCTGGGCCACGCGCTTACTCCTTGGCCTCGGGTTCATCACCGTGCTGACGATCTTCGCTGACTGCACGCTCGATCAGTGCCGACAGCTGCGCACCGCGAATCACGCTTTCGTCGTAATGGAAACGCAGGTTCGGCACGCTGCGCAGCTTCATTGCCTTGCCCAACTGCATACGCAGGAAGCCGCTGGCATCGTTGAGCACCTTGATGCTCTGCACGACGGGATCGACACCTTCTTCCGGCTCACCACCCATGATGGTGACGAACACCTTGGCATGGCTGGAGTCGCGGCTAACTTCCACCGCAGTGATGGTCACCAGGCCGCCAAGACGCGGATCTTTGATTTCCAAGCGGATCAACTGCGCCAGTTCGCGCTGTATCTGGTCGCCGATGCGCTGGGCCCGGCTAAATTCTTTGGCCATTTCTACTACCTTCACTCGTCACACTGCTCGAAAAAGCAGCGGACCTAAAAGCGGCAAACGCCCGGCCGCGCAAAAGCGGGGCCGGGCGCTGCGTGTTGCGACTCGTGCTTACAGGCTACGAGCCACTTGGACTTTCTCGAACACTTCGATCTTGTCGCCGACCTTGACGTCGTTGTAGCTCTTCACGCCGATACCGCACTCCATGCCGTTACGCACTTCGGAGGCATCGTCTTTGAAGCGACGCAGGGATTCCAGCTCGCCTTCGAAGATCACCACGTCGTCGCGCAGTACGCGGATCGGACGGTTACGGAAGACCGTACCCTCGACCACCATACAACCGGCAATCGCACCGAACTTCGGCGAACGGAATACGTCACGCACTTCGGCGATACCCAGGATGTTCTCGCGAACATCGCTGCCGAGCATGCCGGTCAGGGCTTTCTTGACGTCTTCGATGATGTCGTAGATCACGTTGTAGTAACGCATATCCAGACCTTCCTGCTCGACGATCTTGCGCGCACCAGCATCGGCACGCACGTTGAAGCCGAACAGTACAGCGTTGGAGGCCAGCGCCAGGTTGGCATCGGATTCGGTGATACCACCGACGCCGCCACCGACCACACGCACTTGCACTTCATCGTTACCCAGGCCGCCGAGCGAGCCTTGCAGCGCTTCCAGCGAACCACGGACGTCGGATTTGAGGACGATGTTGAGCGTCTTCTTCTCTTCCTGGCCCATGTTCTCGAAGATGTTTTCCAGCTTGCCGGCGTGAGCACGGGCCAGTTTCACTTCGCGGAACTTGCCTTGACGGAACAGCGCAACTTCGCGGGCTTTCTTCTCGTCAGCCAGTACGCTCATGTCGTCGCCAGCATCCGGAGTGCCGTCCAGGCCGAGAATCTCGACTGGGATCGACGGACCAGCTTCTTTGATCGGCTTGCCGTTCTCATCGAGCATGGCGCGGATACGACCGAAGTTGGAACCGATCAGCACCATGTCGCCTTGACGCAGGGTACCGTCTTGAACCAGTACGGTAGCAACCGGACCGCGGCCTTTATCAAGGCGCGACTCAACCACAACACCACGACCTGGGGCCGATGGAGTGGCTTTCAGCTCGAGGATCTCGGCTTGCAGCAGTACGGCTTCGAGCAGCTCGTCGACACCGGTACCGACTTTCGCCGACACAGAGACGAACGGCGTTTCACCGCCCCACTCTTCCGAAGTCACGCCGTGTACCGACAGTTCGCTACGAATGCGATCAAGGTCAGCACCTGGCTTGTCGATCTTGTTCACCGCAACAACCAGCGGAACGCCAGCAGCCTTGGCATGCTGAACAGCTTCAATGGTCTGCGGCATCACGCCGTCGTCCGCTGCAACCACCAGGATCACGATATCGGTCGCCTTGGCACCACGGGCACGCATCGCGGTAAACGCGGCGTGGCCCGGAGTGTCGAGGAAGGTAACCATGCCGCGCTCGGTTTCTACGTGGTAGGCACCGATATGCTGAGTGATACCACCGGCTTCGCCAGCAGCAACCTTGGCACGACGAATGTAGTCGAGCAGCGAGGTCTTACCGTGGTCAACGTGACCCATTACGGTAACAACCGGCGCACGGGCAAAGGTCTCGCCTTCGAACTTCAGCGACTCAGCCAGGGAGTCTTCCAGAGCCGTGTCGCTGACCAGGGTGACCTTGTGGCCCAGCTCCTCAGCAACCAGTTGGGCAGTTTCCTGATCCAGAACCTGGTTGATAGTCGCAGGGGTACCCAGCTTGAACATGAACTTGATGATTTCAGCGGCTTTGACCGACATCTGCTGAGCCAGATCGCCCACAGTGATGGTTTCGCCGATCTTCACTTCACGCACGATCGGACCCGTTGGGCTCTGGAAGCCGTGAGCATTACGCTTCTTCAGCTTGGCCTTGCCACGACCGCCACGACGGAAGCTGTCGCTTTCCTCGTCAATGGTGCGCGGAGCAACACGTGGAGCCGGAGCCTTTTCCTTGACGCTCGGACGATGCTGGGTGGTCTTGCGCTCACCACCACGACGATCGGCATCATCATTACGCGCTTTATCGGGGCGACGCGGCTCATCTTTCTTGCGCTCGTCTGCCGCAGGAGCAGCCATTACCGGCAGCTCAACCGCTACAGCCGGAGCTGCTTGAACCACTGCTTCGCCAGCAACGGGGGCAGAGGCCGGGCGCTGTGCATCTTCTGCGGCGCGACGCTTGGCTTCTTCTTCAGCCTTGGCCTTGGCAGCATCAGCTACAGCGCGCTGTTCAGCCAGCTCACGCTGCTTCTCAGCTTCGATCTCTTCAGCGCTGCGCTTGACGAAGGTCTTCTTCTTACGCACTTCGACGCTGATGGTCTTGCTACCGGCAACCCGCAGGGTGCTGGTAGTTTTGCGCTGCAAGGTAATCTTGCGCGGCTCTTCTGTTTTACTGTCGCCGTGACTGCTCTTGAGGTGGGCCAACAGGGCCTGCTTCTCACTGTCAGTCACTGCTTGCTCAGCACTCTTGTGCGGCAAACCTGCCTCACTCATTTGCTGTAGCAGGCGTTCAACCGGTGTATTGACCACTTGGGCCAGTTCTTTAACCGTGACTTGCGTCATGCATTTCTCTCCTCAGGCCGCAACTGCTTACTCGAACCAATGGGCTCGGGCGGCCATGATCAACTTGCCGGCTCGCTCAGCGTCGATACCGTCGATGTCGAGCAGGTCATCAATAGACTGCTCGGCCAGGTCTTCGCGGTTAACAACGCCGCGCACTGCCAGTTCATGCGCAAGCGCCTTATCCATCCCCTCAAGCGAGAGCAAGTCTTCGGCTGGGTGGGCATCTGCCAGCTTTTCCTCATTGGCGATGGCTTTAGTCAGCAGGCGATCTTTGGCACGGGCGCGGAGCTCGCTGACGATATCCTCGTCAAAGCCATCAATGCTGAGCATTTCTTCCATCGGTACGTAGGCAATTTCTTCAAGGCTGGTGAAGCCTTCTTCGACCAACACCTGGGCCAGTTCTTCGTCGACTTCCAGCTCGTCGATAAAGTTCTGCAGGATGTCGCCTGTTTCCGCTTGCTGCTTGGCCTGAATGTCCGCCTCGGTCATCACGTTCAGGGTCCAACCAGTCAACTGACTGGCCAAACGCACGTTCTGACCGCCGCGGCCAATGGCCTGAGCAAGGTTGTCTGCGCCAACGGCGATGTCCATGGCGTGGGCATCTTCGTCGACAATAATGGCGGCCACTTCAGCAGGCGACATGGCGTTGATTACGAACTGGGCAGGATTGTCATCCCACAGCACGATATCCACACGCTCACCCGCCAACTCACCGGAGACCGCCTGCACGCGCGAACCGCGCATACCGATACAGGCACCCTGCGGGTCGATGCGTTTGTCTTTGGAGCGCACGGCCAGCTTGGCGCGCGAACCTGGATCACGGGACGCACCCATAACCTCAATCAGCTCTTCAGCGATTTCCGGCACTTCGATGCGAAACAGCTCGATCAGCATTTCCGGCGCGGTGCGCGAGAGGATCAGCTGCGGGCCGCGGTTCTCGGTGCGAATTTCCTTGAGCAGGGCACGCAGGCGCACACCAACACGGAAAGTTTCGCGAGAGATGATGTCTTCGCGAGCCAGCATGGCTTCTGCGTTGTTACCCAGATCAACGATCACGCTGTCACGGGTAACTTTCTTCACGGTGCCGGAGATGATTTCACCCAGACGCTCGCGATAAGCCTCGACCACCTGAGCACGCTCAGCTTCGCGGACTTTCTGCACAATCACTTGCTTGGCAGTTTGCGCGGCAATACGACCGAACTCGATGGAGTCGATCTTTTCTTCCAGCACTTCACCAACTTTTGCATTGGCTTCAACTGCACGCGGCATGTCAGTGGTGACCTGGTGTGCAGGATCATCAAAGTCAGCTTCTTCGACCACTGTCCAGCAGCGGAATGTTTCGTAGTTGCCGGTCTGACGATTGATCGCCACACGCAACTCGACTTCATCTTCAAAACGCTTCTTGGTAGCAGTGGCCAAAGCCAGCTCCAACGCCTCAAAAATTACGCTAGCCGGTACGCCCTTTTCGTTGGATACCGACTCAACAACCAGCAGTACTTCTTTGCTCATCGTACGCCTCGCCTTTCGCAATCCATTGGATCCGCGCTATCCGCGCCACTTGCGGGGGATCCGCGTCTCAATCAAACCTGGGGATAATGTTGGCCTTGTCGATCATGTCGATCGGCAACAGGAATTCATGGTCATCCACCTGCACTACCACGTCCTGCTCTTCCACACCGCGCAGAAGGCCCTGGAAGTTGCGTCGACCTTCAAAAGGCGAACGCAGCTTGATCTTTACTTGCTCACCGGCATGGCTGGCGAACTGTTCAATGGTGAACAGCGGCCGATCCATACCTGGCGAGGACACCTCGAGGGTGTACTCAGCGCTGATCGGGTCCTCGACATCGAGAACACCGCTGATCTGCCGACTGACAATTTCACAGTCTTCGATCAACACGCCGTCAGGCTGTTTATCAATATAAATTCGCAGCAGAGAATGCCGCCCTTGTGACAGGAACTCGACACCCCAACATTGGTAGCCAAGAGCCTCGACTACCGGGGCCACCAAGGCCTGCAACTGTTCTAGCTTGCTCGACACCTGAACCCCTCGCGCATGCTGTAAAAATAAAAAATGGGCGAATCGCCCATCATCAAACCGCCCTCTAAAGGCCGGCAAAGCTGTCGCCCAGCTAGCAAAAAGCCCCTTAAAAGGGGCTCCTCTGCAACTCAATGCGGGGGCTGGCTTAACCCAGCCAACTTCGGACTCAACATCCGAGGAGCGACCTTACTGCTCAATCCCACATCAAAGCTGGGGCCGGATTATACGACTGAACCTTAACCAGGGTCAATCGACGCTCCAGCAACAAAAAGACCCGCATCGAGCGGGCCTTCTTGAAAATTGGTACCGAGAAGGGGACTCGAACCCCTACAGCCTATGGCCACTACCACCTCAAGGTAGCGTGTCTACCAATTCCACCACCTCGGCAAAATCGTTTGTTGCGTACAACTTACTGCGTGTTACTGCTGCTCTGGAGCCTGAGGTACGTCCGCCGCTTCGATAGCCGGCTTAGCTGCATCAAGAACAGGTACATCTTCAACAGCTGGGGCAGCCTGTTGTACTTCCAAGACTGCTGGATCAGGCAAACCGACCTGAGCCATACCATCAGCTTTGTCTTTAGCAAAGAACGCTAAACCCAAGCTAGTCATGAAAAAAGCGGTGGCGAGTATAGCAGTAACTCGACTCAGAAAGGTAGTACTTCCTTGACTACCGAATACGGTAGAAGAAGCGCCACCACCAAACGAGGCACCTGCATCCGCGCCTTTACCCTGCTGCAACAAAACCAGCGCAACCACACCGATGGCGCCCAGCAGATGAAGAACAACGATAACTGTTTCCAGCATTTCTTTAGCTTCCTGCGGCGCGACAGATCGCACCGAACTCACCCGCATTCAGAGAGGCTCCACCTACAAGCCCCCCATCGATATCCGGCATACCGAACAACTCGGCAGCACTGGCGGCCTTGACGCTGCCACCATAAAGAATTCTTACCTTGCCAGCCAACTCAGGACTTTTCGCCGCCAACTGCGCACGAATCGCCGCATGCACTTCCTGCGCCTGCACAGGTGACGCAGTCAAACCGCTACCAATAGCCCAAACCGGCTCATAAGCGATGACTGCATCGGCAAACACCTCCACACCCAAGGCATCAGTCACCGCAGACAACTGCGCCGCAACCACTTCAAGTGTCTGCCCCGCCTCACGCTGAGCCAGGGTCTCACCAACACACAGCACTGGAAGCAAGCCCGAAGACTGCGCCGCAGCAAACTTTCGCGTCACAACTTCATCACTTTCACCCAGCAGCGACCTACGCTCGGAGTGACCAACCAACACCAGCGAACAGCGCGCGTCATACAACTGACTTGCCGCCACTTCACCCGTCAAAGCACCTTGCTGCGCTTCGGTAGCGCAATCTTGCGCGCCTACCGCAACAGCCTTGCCTGCCAGACCATCAACCACCTGGCAAAGATGCAAACAAGACGGAAAAACCGCTACATCTACATCAACAGGCAACACCTGCTGATTGAGACCGTTGATCAGCTCTGCGACGCTGGCGCGGGTACCGTGCATTTTCCAGTTACCAGCAACCATTGGGCGACGCATGCTTTACCTCGTCGGTCAAAGAGGGCGCAGATGTTACCCAACAGCTACCCGACTGGCAAGCCGAATCAAGCACATACATCCGCAACAACTTTAGCCAATTCATCGGCATAGCCGCGCACCTGGCCTTCGTCATCACCTTCAACCATAACCCGCACCAACGGCTCGGTGCCGGATTTGCGCAGCAGCACCCGCCCACGGCCGGCCATTTGCTCGGTTACCCGCGCACTGGCCTGCTGTACAGCCGGATGTTCCAACGGATCCACGCCGCCAGCAAAGCGTACGTTCACCAACACCTGCGGGCACTTCTGCATACCCAGACGCGCCTCGCCCAGGGTCTGCTGACGACGCTTGAGCGCCATCAGCACCTGCAGCGCGGCGATAATTGCATCACCCGTCGTGGTGTGCTGGAAGCACACTAGGTGCCCTGAATTCTCACCACCCAACTGCCAGTTGCGCGACAGCAACTCGGCAATCACGTAACGGTCACCGACCTTGGCACGCACAAACGGAATACCGAGATCAGCCAGAGCCAGCTCCAACCCGAGGTTGCTCATCAGTGTACCGACGACGCCACCTTGTAGCTTGCCGCGCTCCAGCAGATCGCGAGCAATGATAAACAGCAACTCATCACCATCAACCACCGCACCGGAGTGATCGACCATCAACACCCGATCCGCATCGCCATCGAAGGCGATACCCAGATCAGCCTGCTGCGCCAGCACTTCAGCCTGCAGCGCTTCGACGTGGGTCGAACCGCAGTTGTCATTAATATTCAAGCCATTGGGCTGCGCCGAAAGCACCGTGACCTGCGCGCCCAACTCGCGAAATACGCTTGGTGCCACCTTGTACGCCGCGCCATGAGCGCAATCGACAACGATCTTCAGCCCGGCAAAGTCGGTACTGCTCGGCACACTGCTCTTGCAGAATTCGATATAGCGCCCGGCGGCATCGTTGATTCGCGAGACCTTGCCCAGTTGCTCTGACTCGACCACGGTCATCGGTTGATCAAGCAACTCTTCGATCATCAGCTCGATCTCGTCCGGCAGCTTGGTGCCCTGCCCGGAGAAGAACTTGATGCCGTTGTCGTGGTGGGGATTGTGCGAGGCACTGATAACGATGCCAGCTTCAGCATGGAAGGTACGGGTCAGGTAGGCGATTGCCGGCGTCGGCATTGGGCCGAGCAACATTACATCTGCGCCGGCGGCGGACAGGCCAGCCTCCAGAGCAGACTCGAACATATAGCCGGAGATGCGCGTGTCCTTGCCGATCAGAATGCGGCACTTGCCCTGTTTGCGAAACGCCATCCCGGCCGCCCAGCCGAGCTTGAGCATGAACTCCGGGGTAATAGGGAAGTCACCGACACGCCCACGAATACCGTCAGTACCAAAATATTTTCTACCCATCCCACAATTCCTTCTAACTTATTCGGCCGCTTCAACCGCGGCGATCATCCGTACCACATCAACCGTTTGCGCCACATCGTGCACTCGCAGAATGCGCGCGCCTTTGCTCAGCGCCAACGCAGCCAAAGCCAGGCTGCCGCATAGCCGCTCGCCCACTTCATGCCCTAGCACCTTGCCGATCATACTCTTGCGCGACACCCCGACCAGCAGAGGCCGACCCAGCGCATGCAACGCCTGCAGGTGTTTGAACAGCGAAAGATTGTGCTCCAGGGTTTTCGCAAAACCAAAACCCGGATCAAGAATGACTCGCTCAGCACCAATCCCAGCTGCCGCACAGGCGGCCAGCCGCTCAAGCAGAAACTCGCGCACTTCCGCCACTACATCAGGGTACTGAGGATTCTGCTGCATGGTGGTGGGTTCGCCGCGCATATGCATCAGGCACACCGGTAAACCGCTATCCGCCGCCGCATCCAGCGCACCATCACGCTGCAATGAACGCACGTCATTGATCAAGCCCGCGCCCAACCGCGCTGTTTCGCGGATGACTGCAGGCGTTGAGGTGTCCACCGAAATAATCACATCCAGTTCGCGCGCAATAGCCTCGACGACCGGCGCAACCCGCTCCAACTCTTCAACCGGAGAGACAGCGCGAGCGCCAGGGCGCGTCGACTCACCACCGACATCAATCAGTGTCGCCCCCGCCTGCAGCATCGCCTCGGCATGGCGCAAGGCCGCATCACGCTGACCGTAGCGCCCACCATCGGAGAAGGAGTCGGGAGTGACGTTGAGGATGCCCATCACTTGCGGACGGCTTAAATCAAGAAACCGGCTGCCACAGGGCAGCCGGTCGAAGGTTGGCGCAACAGACATGGAAAACCTTAGAGCTCTGCGGCTGGGCCACCAATTGGCTTCTCTGTGGACTCAGCGACTTCAACTGGCGCAGTCGGCGTACCGTTGTTGTCGTCACCGCCCTGCCAGCCTTTCGGCTCGCGCGGCGCGAGACCATTCATGATGTCTTCGATCTGCTCGGCATCAATGGTTTCGTACTTCATCAACGCTTCAGCCATCGCATCGAGCTTGTCGCGATTTTCCTGCAGCAGGCGCTTGGCGGTGCCGTAGCACTCATCAATGATGCTGCGCACTTCTTGGTCAATCATCTTCGCGGTGTCGGCAGAGACGTTGCTCTGATTACTACCCATGCTACGACCAAGGAATACTTCACCCTCTTCTTCCGCATACATCAGCGGGCCGAGTTTTTCCGACAAACCCCACTTGGTGACCATGTTCTTGGCCAATTGGGTGGCACGCATGATGTCGTTGGACGCACCAGTGGTGACGCCATCGAAGCCCAGAGTCATTTCTTCGGCGATACGGCCACCGAACAGCGAGCAGATCTGACTGGTCAGTGCACGCTTGCTCAGGCTGTAACGATCTTCCTCAGGCAGGAACATGGTCACGCCCAAAGCACGACCGCGCGGAATGATCGACACCTTGTAGACCGGATCATGCTCAGGCACAAGGCGCCCGACAATCGCGTGGCCGGCTTCGTGGAATGCGGTGTTGAGCTTTTCCTTGTCCGACATGACCATGGTCTTGCGCTCGGCGCCCATCATGATCTTGTCTTTGGCCAGCTCGAACTCTTTCATCTCGACCACACGCTTACCGGCACGGGCAGCGAACAGCGATGCCTCGTTGACCAGGTTGGCCAGGTCGGCACCGGAGAAGCCCGGTGTACCACGCGCAATCACTGCCGGGGCAACGTCTTCGCCCATTGGCACTTTGCGCATATGCACTTTAAGAATCTGTTCGCGGCCACGGATATCCGGCAGGCCAACCACGACCTGACGGTCGAAACGACCCGGACGCAACAAAGCAGGGTCGAGCACGTCAGGACGGTTGGTAGCGGCAATGACGATGATGCCGTCATTCATTTCGAAGCCGTCCATCTCCACCAGCAACTGGTTGAGGGTCTGCTCACGCTCGTCGTGACCACCACCCATACCGGCGCCACGATGGCGACCCACGGCGTCGATTTCGTCAATAAAGATGATGCACGGCGCGTGCTTCTTGGCTTGCTCAAACATGTCGCGCACACGGGATGCACCGACACCGACGAACATTTCCACGAAGTCCGAACCAGAAATGGTGAAGAACGGCACCTTGGCTTCACCGGCAACCGCTTTGGCCAGCAGAGTCTTACCGGTACCTGGCGAGCCAACCATCAGCACGCCGCGCGGGATACGCCCGCCTAGACGCTGGAATTTGCCCGGATCACGCAGGAACTCAACCAGCTCGCTGACTTCTTCCTTGGCCTCGTCGCAACCGGCAACGTCAGCGAAGGTAGTCTTGACCTGATCTTCCGAGAGCAGGCGCGCCTTGGACTTGCCGAAGCTCATCGGCCCGCCTTTACCCCCCGCGCCACCTTGCATCTGGCGCATAAAGAACATGAACACGGCGATGATCACCAGAATCGGGAAGCTGGCGACCAGCAGCTGAGTCCAGATGCTCTGCTGCTCAGGCTGCTTGCCGACGATCTCGACGTTGTTGTCCATCAGGTCCTTGATCAGGCCATTGTCCTGAATCGCCGGACGCACGGTCTCGAACGATGAACCATCGGTACGCGTACCGCTGATGATGAAACCATCCACCGTCACCCGCTTAACGCCGCCATCCTGAACCTGCTGGATAAACTGCGAGTAATTGAGTTTGTTCGACTCAGTGGGGCTGGAAAAATTGTTCATCACCGTCACCAAGACGGCGGCGATGATCAGCCACAGGACCAGATTCTTTGCCATGTCGTTCAATTAGCTACCCTCTGAAGCAGGCCCCGTGTCGAAGCGCGCTTCGCATGACGACCAGTTATGTACCGATCTAACTTACTACACAACGCCCACACCTGGCAGACGCCGTCTGTAACCCTTTATTTGTTGTGAGACCGCAAAGCCTCACCACAATTCGCCGTAAATCCTGAAGCCATCAGATGCCGCGAAAGCCCCGCGCCAACATATATTGCTCACGGGAGCGGTCACGCGAGGACAGCGGCTTGCGCATCTGCACCTTGTCGAACAGCTGACGCACCTGCTTGTGGTACAGATCGAAACCTTCACCCTGGAAGATCTTGATCAGAAAATCACCACCCGGACGCAACACTCGGGTCGACAAATCCAGCGCCAGCTCGCACAGATACATCGCGCGCGGCTGATCAGATTCCCTTACCCCACTCATATTGGGGGCCATATCGGAAATCACAAGGTCTACCGGGTGTTCGCCGATGGCTTCGAGAATCTGCGCGAACACCGCATCGTCGGTAAAGTCGCCCTGGATAAAGGTGACATCAGGGATACTGTCCATCTCGAGAATATCTGACGCGATCAAACGCCCCTTGTCACCGATCACCCGACTGGTGACCTGCGACCAGCCGCCAGGCGCGGCCCCCAGATCAACTACAGTGATACCAGGCCTGAGGATGCGATCCTTCTCCTGAATCTCCAGCAACTTGTAGCTGGCGCGCGAGCGATAGCCATCCTTCTGCGCCATTTTGACGTAGGGGTCGTTGAAATGCTCTTTCAGCCAACCTTGACTGGTCTTGGAACGGGCCACGCAATACCTCGAATGTGCAACGCATGAATATCTGGGCGGCCCCGAAGGCGCTCGGGTAAACTAACCGCCGTTTTTTACCAGATTAAATGCAGGAATCAGATTATGCCGCTCACTCAAGAGCAGAAGAAACAATTCAAATCTATCGGTCACCATTTGAAGCCTGTATTGATTGTGGCTGACAACGGTCTGACCGAAGGTGTGCTGACAGAACTGGAACGCGCACTGGGCGATCATGAACTGATTAAAGTGCAAATACGCATCACCGAGCGTGAAGACCGCCTGACGGCCATCAACGAACTGTGCAAAGCCAGCAAAGCCGACCTGGTTCAGGTGATTGGCAAAATGGCGCTGATCTACCGCAAGAACCCGAAAGTGAACAAGAACCTGTCCAACGTTCACCGTCATCACGGCTGATCTATCAGCCGTTGCAAGGCGCGCTCAGCGCCTTTGCAACCCACCTACCCTGCCCAATCTTACTGCTTAGAGCTTGTGCCTGAGCTTTTGCGGCAGCGGCTGCAACACCAGCAACAGGCCGCAAAAGGCCATGACCAAGTAACTGAACATCAGCCACAGTTCAGCTTCTGGCAGCAGTTGGCGCACAGCAAAGTAACTGCCCGCCATCGCCACCACGACCAATAGCAATTGCCCACGGGTATCACGCCACAGGCTTGCCAGGCGCTCGGCACGAATTAGCACCAGCACCTGCAGGCCGGCGCAAACCGCCGCCAGACCAACCAGTAATGGCCGCAGGGTATTGCCGATTTCTTCGACCAGCAATGAGGCCAGGCCGATCTTGGCAATCGCCGGTATCAGCAGAAAATGCAACAACCAGAGGCCGCCAACCCAGAGCGTCTGAGCCAGCAGCCAGCTGATTGCGCCGGCATCACGCGTACCCGGCTTAGAGATGGCGAACCTCGACGATCTCATACTCAAGCGCACCGCTCGGGGTCTGCACCACCACCACGTCACCTTCGTTCTTGCCGATCAGGGCACGGGCGATAGGTGAACCGACGGAGATCTTGCGCTGCCGGATGTCCGCCTCGTCCTCACCAACGATCTGGTAAACCACGCTTTCATCGGTTTCGCAGTTGGCGATCTCGACGGTCGTGCCGAAAATCACCTTGCCGGTGTGTTCGATACTGGTGACATCGATGATCACCGCATTCTGCAGACGACCTTCGATATCGCGGATACGCGCCTCAACCATGCCCTGCTGCTCGCGCGCAGCATGGTATTCAGCGTTTTCCTTGAGGTCACCGAGCTCGCGCGCGGTGCCGATATCCTGACTGAGCTTGGGGCGTACCACCTTGGTCAGATGAGCGTGCTCTTCCTCCAGGGCGCGCGCGCCCTGGACGGTCATGGGGTATTTGGTCATGCCTTGATTCCTGCATGCAGATCCTGCAGCCGGCGCACGGTCTTCTCGGGACCGAACTTCAGCGCCTCACAGATCGCCTGACCCGCCGCAATGGTGGTGGTGCAGTAGATCTTGTGCTGCAGAGCGTTACGACGAATGGAGTAGGAGTCGGCGATGGACTGGCGACCCTCGGTGGTGTTGATGATCAAAGTGACTTCGTCATTCTTGATCATATCGACCACGTGTGGACGGCCTTCGGTCACCTTGTTCACGCGACGCACTGGCAAGCCCGCGGCCTCGATCAGCTTGGCAGTACCGGCAGTTGCCACCACTTCAAAACCCAGGCCGATCAGGTCGCGGGCAACGCCTTCTACCAACGGTTTGTCGTCATCACGCACACTGATAAAGGCAACGCCGGCGTTTGGCAGAATCTCGCTGGCACCCGACTGCGCCTTGGCAAAGGCCTCGCCGAAGGTATCGCCGACGCCCATCACTTCACCGGTGGACTTCATTTCTGGGCCGAGGATCGGGTCGACGCCTGGGAACTTGGCGAACGGGAACACCGCTTCCTTAACGCTGAAGTACGGCGGGATAATTTCCTTGGTGTAACCAGCCTCAGCCAGCGACTTGCCTGCCATGACGCGCGCTGCCACCTTGGCCAGCGAGACACCGACGCACTTGGAGACAAACGGTACGGTACGCGAAGCACGCGGGTTCACTTCGATTACGAAGATGTCCTCGCCCTGAACGGCCATCTGCACGTTCATCAGGCCAACCACATTCAGCTCCAGGGCCATTTTCTTGACCTGGTCACGAATCTCATCCTGGATGTGCATCGGCAGCGAGTAAGGCGGCAGCGAGCAAGCGGAGTCACCAGAGTGCACGCCAGCCTGTTCGATGTGCTGCATGATCGCGCCAATCACCACGGTTTCACCGTCGCACACCGCATCCACATCCACTTCAATGGCGCAGTTGAGGAAGTGGTCGAGCAGCACCGGGCTGTCGTTGGAGACTTTTACCGCTTCGCGCATATAACGCTTGAGCTCGTCTTCCTGGTAGACGATTTCCATCGCCCGGCCGCCCAGTACATAGGACGGACGCACTACAAGCGGGTAACCGATGGTCTTGGAGTGAGCCAGGGCTTCATCTTCGCTACGCGCGGTGGCGTTGGCCGGCTGACGCAGACCGAGGCGCTGAACCATCTGCTGGAAGCGCTCGCGGTCTTCGGCGCGGTCGATGGCGTCAGGGCTGGTGCCGATGATCGGCACGCCGGCTTCTTCCAGAGCGCGACAGATTTTCAGCGGGGTCTGGCCGCCGTACTGCACGATCACGCCTTTCGGCTGCTCGACGCGGACGATTTCCAGCACGTCTTCCAGGGTTACCGGCTCGAAGTACAGGCGGTCGGAGGTGTCGTAATCGGTGGAGACAGTTTCCGGGTTGCAGTTGACCATAATGGTCTCGTAACCGTCTTCACGCAGGGCCAGCGCGGCGTGTACGCAGCAGTAGTCGAACTCGATACCCTGGCCGATACGGTTCGGCCCGCCACCGAGGATCATGATCTTGTCGCGGCTCGACGGATTGGCCTCGCACTCTTCCTCGTAGGTCGAATACATGTAGGCGGTATCGGTGGCGAATTCGGCGGCGCAGGTGTCGACGCGCTTGTACACCGGCAGCACTTTCAGCTTGTGGCGCTGGCTACGCAGGGTCTTCTCAGTCACGCCCAGCAGCTTGGCCAGGCGAATATCGGAGAAGCCTTTACGCTTGAGCTTGTACATCGAGTCACGATCAATGCTGGACAGTGCCAGCGTCTTGATCCGCTCTTCGTCCTTGATCAGGTCTTCAATCTGCACCAGGAACCATTCATCGATATTGGTCAGCGCGAAGACTTCGGCGACGGTCTTGCCCGCACGGAAGGCATCGCCGATGTACCAGATACGGTCAGCACTTGGCACGGTCAGTTCGCGACGCAGGGTGCTTTCGGCTTCAGGATCGGCCAGATCGAGCATCGGATCGAGACCCGAAACGCCCACCTCCAGACCGCGCAGGGCTTTCTGCAGGGATTCCTGGAAGGTGCGGCCGATGGCCATGACTTCACCGACGGACTTCATCTGGGTGGTCAGGCGGGCATCAGCTTTCGGGAACTTCTCGAAGGCAAAACGCGGGATTTTGGTTACGACGTAGTCAATGGCTGGCTCGAACGAGGCCGGGGTGCGACCACCGGTGATGTCGTTGGACAGCTCATCAAGGGTGTAACCCACCGCCAGCTTGGCGGCGATCTTGGCGATCGGGAAGCCGGTGGCCTTGGAGGCCAGCGCCGAGGAACGCGACACACGCGGGTTCATCTCGATCACCACCATACGGCCAGTGTTCGGGCAGATGCCGAACTGCACGTTGGAGCCGCCGGTTTCCACACCGATCTCGCGCAGTACCGCCAGAGAGGCGTTACGCAGGATCTGGTATTCCTTGTCGGTCAGGGTTTGCGCCGGGGCCACGGTGATCGAGTCGCCGGTGTGCACGCCCATCGGGTCGAAGTTTTCGATGGCGCAGACGATGATGCAGTTGTCCTTTTTATCGCGGACCACCTCCATCTCGTACTCTTTCCAGCCGATCAGCGATTCGTCGATCAACAGTTCGCTGGTTGGCGACAGATCGATACCGCGGGCGCAGATTTCTTCAAACTCTTCACGGTTGTAGGCAATACCGCCGCCAGTGCCACCCATGGTGAAGGACGGACGGATGATGCAGGGGAAGCCAACCTTCTCCAGCACGCCGTAGGCTTCTTCCATGTTGTGCGCGATGCCAGAAACCGGGCAGGCCAGGCCGATGTCTTTCATCGCCTTGTCGAAGCGCGAGCGGTCTTCGGCCTTGTCGATGGTGTCGGCGTTGGCACCGATCATCTCGACGCCGAATTTTTCCAGGATGCCGTGCTTTTCCAGGTCCAGTGCGCAGTTCAGCGCAGTCTGACCACCCATGGTCGGCAGCAGCGCATCCGGGCGCTCCTTCTCGATGATCTTGGCCACGGTGGACCACTTGATCGGCTCGATGTAGGTAGCATCGGCCATGGCCGGGTCGGTCATGATGGTGGCGGGGTTGGAGTTGACCAGAATGACGCGGTAACCCTCTTCTTTCAGCGCTTTACACGCCTGGGCACCGGAATAGTCGAACTCGCAGGCCTGGCCGATAACAATCGGGCCAGCGCCGAGGATCAGGATGCTTTTAATGTCTGTACGCTTTGGCATGTTCTCTCTCTCGAATCCTTGGGTCAGTCGGCTGGCTTAACGGCGCTTGGCCATGGCTTCGATAAAACGGTCGAACAGCGGCGCCACATCGGCTGGGCCGGGGCTCGCTTCGGGGTGACCCTGGAAGCTGAAGGCGTCCTTGTCGGTCCGCTCAATACCCTGCAGGGAACCGTCGAACAGCGACTTGTGGATGGCGCGCACATTGCTTGGCAGGCTGCTTTCATCCACGGCAAAACCGTGGTTCTGGCTGGTGATCATCACCACACCAGTTTTCAGGTCCTGCACTGGGTGGTTGGCACCGTGGTGGCCGTGGCCCATTTTCAGGGTCTTGGCGCCGGAGGCCAGGGCCAGCAGCTGGTGACCAAGGCAGATGCCGAATACCGGGATATCGGTTTCCAGCACGTCCTTGATCGCGGCAATGGCGTAATCGCACGGCTCGGGATCGCCTGGGCCGTTGGACAGGAACACGCCATCGGGATTCAGCGCCAGCACATCGCTAGCTGGAGTCTGCGCCGGCACCACAGTCACGCGGCAACCGCGCTCGACCAGCATGCGCAGGATGTTCCACTTAACGCCGTAATCGTAGGCAACCACGTGGTGCGGCAGCTCGCTGGCCGGGATTTCCGGGTGGCTGTCGTTTTCCAGGTTCCACACACTGGAGCGCCATTCGTAACGCTCGGTGCAGCTGACCACCTTGGCCAGGTCCATGCCTTTAAGGCCGGGGAAGCTGCGCGCCAGTTCCAGCGCCTTCTCTTCGGTGGCGTCATCGCCGACCAGAATGCAGCCATTCTGCGAGCCTTTCTCACGCAGGATGCGGGTCAGGCGGCGGGTATCAATACCGGCGATGGCGACGGTGCCGTTTTCCTTGAGGTATTCATCCAGCGGCTGCTTGTTGCGCCAGTTACTGGAGGTCAGCGGCAGATCACGGATAATCAGGCCAGCTGCCCACACGCGGTTGGACTCGGCGTCTTCCGGCGTGGTGCCGGTGTTGCCGATGTGCGGATAGGTCAGGGTGACGATCTGCTGGGCATAGGAAGGATCGGTAAGGATTTCCTGATAGCCGGTCATGGCGGTGTTAAAAACCACCTCTCCAATAGTTTGGCCATCGGCACCGATGGCCTCGCCGCGAAAAATACTGCCATCAGCAAGAGCCAAAATGGCAGGTTTAAGGGCTGGCTTACTCAAGAAAACCTCCGGAAATCAAAACGTGAAGCAAACGCAGATTGTAAAAAAGCGGGATGACGTATCAACCGTCACCCCGCTTTTTTATCTGATTCATTCTGCGCAACTTTAGTGGACACACTAAAGCAGAAAGCTTACAGGAAAGTGCCTTTTTGGTCCACCGCCAGTTGCGACTATGACCCAGCTAAAAGCCCTTCCTGCGACACAATGCCTCAGTTGAGACCCAGAACATCCTGCATGTCATACAGACCAGGCTGACGTTTTTGCAGCCACAACGCCGCACGCACTGCGCCTTTGGCGAAGGTCATACGGCTGGATGCCTTGTGGGTGATTTCCACGCGCTCGCCATCGGCGGCAAACAACACGGTGTGATCACCCACCACATCACCGGCGCGCACAGTGGCAAAGCCGATGGTTTCGCGCTCGCGCGTACCGGTCTGACCTTCACGGCCATACACCGCGACTTTCTGCAGATCGCGCCCCAAGGCATTGGCCACTACCTCGCCCATACGCAAGGCGGTGCCGGACGGCGCATCGACCTTGTGACGGTGGTGCGCCTCGATGATTTCGATATCCACGTCATCGCCCAGAACCCGCGCCGCAGTGTCGAGCAACTTAAGACACAGATTGACGCCGACACTGAAGTTGGCGGCAAACACGATGGAAATCTGCTTGCCGGCCTCGGCCAGCAGCTGCTTTTCTTCCGGGGAAAAACCGGTGGTGCCGATCACCATGGACTTACCAGCCTGACGGCAGATCTCCAGGTTTTTCAGAGTGACCGATGGATGAGTGAAGTCGATCAGCACATCGAACTGATCAAGCACCGCAGTCAGATCACCGGACAGATTGACGCCAATCTTGCCCTGCGCTACCAGCTCACCGACGTCCGCGCCAACCAGGCTGCTGTCGGCACGATCAATCGCCGCGCACAGGCTTGCGCCATCGACCAGCTGCACAGCCTCGATCAGGGTCTTGCCCATGCGCCCGGCGGCGCCCATCACAGCAATACGTTGCATAGCTATCAGCTCCAAGCTGTCGCCACCGGCTGCAGCAGCCGCTTAGCGACCGCGCAGCCTGTCAGCGGGATTTACAGGTCGCCAAAGAAGCGCTTAACGCCTTCGAACCAGCCATTGGCCTTCGGGGAATGCGAGCTGTCGCCCTCCAGGGTTTTGCGGAACTCATCGAGCAGCTCGCGCTGACGCTTGTCCAGGTTGACCGGAGTTTCCACCGCCACCTTGCACATCAAATCGCCTGCACCGCCGCCACGCACCGGGGCCACGCCTTTGCCACGCAGACGGAACATCTTGCCGGTCTGCGTACCTTCCGGAATTTTCAGCTTGACCCGACCATCCAGGGTCGGCACTTCCAGCTCGCCGCCCAAAGCCGCATCAGCAAAGCTGATTGGCACTTCGCAGTACAGGTGCTTGCCGTCGCGCTGGAAGATCGCGTGCTCGCGCACATTCACCACCACGTACAGGTCGCCCGCCGGGCCGCCCATGGCACCCGCCTCGCCTTCGCCAGACAGACGAATGCGGTCGCCGGTATCGACGCCAGCCGGCACTTTCACCGACAGGGTTTTGTGCTCTTCCACCCGGCCATGGCCGTGGCAGGAGCCGCAAGGGTCGGTGATCATCTTGCCGCTGCCGTGGCAGCGCGGGCAGGTCTGCTGCACCGAGAAGAAGCCTTGCTGCATGCGCACCTGACCAATACCGCCACAGGTGGTACAGGTCACCGGCGTGGTGCCTTTCTTCGCGCCCGAGCCATCGCAAGGTTTGCAATTGACCAGCGTCGGCACGCGAATGGTCACCGTAGTGCCACGTACCGCTTCTTCCAGGTCCAGCTCCAGGGTGTAGCGCAAGTCACTGCCGCGCTGTGCGCCGCCCCGCTGACCGCCGCGCCCACCGCCGCCGAAGAAATCACTGAATACATCGCCGAAGATGTCGGAGAAGTTCGCCCCACCCGGGCCGCCACCGCCGCCCCCCATCTGCGGGTCGACACCAGCGTGCCCGTACTGATCGTAGGCCGAACGTTTGGCCGCATCGGAAAGCACTTCGTAAGCCTCGTTGGCTTCCTTGAACTTCTCTTCCGAGGCCTTATCGTCAGGATTGCGGTCCGGGTGATACTTCATGGCCAGACGGCGGTAGGCTTTTTTCAGCTCCGCTTCGCTGGCACCGCGCTCGACACCGAGCACCTCGTAAAAATCGCGTTTAGCCATAAGTCTTCAACACCTTTAAATCGTCTACTCCAGACACGCCAACGCGGGAGCAAGCTCCCGCGCGGCGGATCATGCCGAACGCGACTCGCGTCACGCCCGGCCAGAGCGGCATAAGCTTGCGCCTATTTATTTGTTGTCTTTGACCTCTTCGAACTCAGCGTCGACCACGTCGTCGCCTGCGTCCTTGGCTTGCTCAGCACCCGGGGCTTGCGCGCCTGGCTGCGGCTGCTCGGCGTACATCTTCTGCGCAAGCGGTGCGGTCACTTCGGACAGCGCAGTCATCTTGGCGTCGATTTCAGCTTTGTCGTCGCCCTTGATCGCCACTTCCAGCGCGCTCAATGCGGCTTCAATAGCAGTCTTCTCGTCAGCAGTAGCCTTGTCGCCGGCCTCGGTGATCATCTTGCGGGTGGCGTGCACCAGCTGATCGCCTTGGTTACGCGCGGTCGCCAGCTCTTCGAACTTGCGATCTTCCTCGGCGTTGACTTCGGCATCACGGACCATCTGCTGAATTTCTTCTTCAGACAGACCGGAGTTGGCCTTGATCACGATCGACTGAGTCTTGCCGGTGGCCTTGTCTTTCGCGCCAACGTGCAGGATGCCGTTGGCGTCGATATCGAAGGTTACTTCGATCTGCGGTACGCCACGCGGAGCCGGCGGAATCTCGGCCAGGTCGAATTTGCCCAAAGACTTGTTACCGCTGGCTTGCTTGCGCTCGCCCTGCAGCACGTGAATGGTCACGGCGCCCTGGTTGTCGTCGGCAGTCGAGAACACTTGCGATTTTTTGGTTGGAATCGTGGTGTTTTTCTCGATCAGTGCCGTCATCACACCGCCCATGGTTTCGATACCCAGGGTCAGCGGAGACACGTCGAGCAGCAGCACGTCTTTGACGTCGCCCGACAGTACCGCGCCCTGGATAGCAGCACCCATGGCCACAGCTTCGTCCGGATTGACGTCTTTACGCGCTTCTTTACCGAAGAAATCGGTCACCAGCTTCTGTACCAGCGGCATGCGGGTCTGACCGCCGACCAGGATCACGTCGTTGATCGCACCGATGTCGATACCGGCGTCTTTCAACGCGATACGGCACGGCTCGATGGTGCGCTGCACCAGGTCTTCAACCAGCGATTCCAGCTTGGCGCGGGAGATCTTCACGTTCAGGTGCTTAGGACCGGTGGCGTCTGCAGTTATGTACGGCAGGTTCACGTCGGTCGACTGGCTCGAGGACAGTTCGATCTTGGCTTTCTCAGCGGCTTCTTTCAGGCGCTGCATGGCCAGCGGGTCACCCTTGAGGTTCATGCCGCTTTCTTTCTTGAATTCGTCAACGAGGTAGTCGATCAGACGAATATCGAAGTCTTCACCGCCAAGGAAGGTGTCACCGTTGGTGGCCAACACTTCAAACTGGTGCTCGCCGTCAACTTCAGCAATTTCGATCACGGATACGTCGAAGGTACCGCCACCCAGGTCATAAACGATCACGGTGTGATCGCCCTTGGCCTTGTCCATACCGTACGCCAGTGCAGCCGCGGTAGGCTCGTTGATGATGCGTTTTACATCCAGACCGGCAATACGGCCGGCATCTTTAGTAGCCTGACGCTGGCTGTCGTTGAAGTAGGCCGGCACGGTGATTACCGCTTCGGTCACTGGCTCGCCGAGGTAGTCTTCGGCGGTCTTCTTCATCTTCTTGAGGATTTCAGCCGAGATTTGTGGCGGCGCCATTTTCTGGCCGTTCACTTCAACCCAGGCGTCGTTGTTGTCAGCTTTGACAATCTTGTATGGCACCATCTGGATGTCTTTCTGCACGACATCTTCGTCAAAACGACGACCGATCAGACGCTTCACCGCGTACAGGGTGTTATGCGGATTGGTCACTGCCTGACGCTTGGCCGACTGGCCAACGAGGATTTCGCCATCGTTGGCATAAGCCACGATCGACGGCGTGGTGCGCGCGCCTTCAGCGTTTTCGATAACTTTGGCGACACCGTTTTCCAGAACCGAGACGCACGAGTTGGTGGTCCCCAGGTCGATACCAATAATTTTGCCCATATTCACTCTCCCGAAACTTTGATAATCCCGCCGCTGATCGTTGTCAGCGGCGGTAGCACTAAAACGCTTGACTGTTTAATGGGGGCAGCTCGGCGAATTTCAAGCCTGCTCATCAATCGATGGCGGCGCTTCCACCGGTGCCTTACTGACCACCACCATGGCGGGGCGCAGCAGACGACCATTGAGCATGTAGCCCTTCTGGAACACCTTGAGCACGCTGTTAGGCTCGACGCTGGTGCTTTCCTGCATCGCCATCGCCTGATGGTGCTCGGCGTTGAACGGCGCGCCATGCGGGTCAATCGCTTCCAACTGGTGACGCTTGAGGGTGTCGCCTAACAGCTTGAGCGTCAGCTCCATGCCCTCACGTACTGCCTTGATCGCCTCATCATCCGGACTCGACAGCTCAAGACCGCGCTCCAGGCTATCCACCACCGGCAACAAGTCGTTGGCGAATTTCTCTAGAGCGAATTTGTGCGCCTTTTCTACATCCTGCTCGGCGCGGCGGCGCACGTTCTGCAGATCGGCAGCCATGCGCAGCGACTGATCCTGCGCAGTGGCCAGTTGCTCTTCCAGCGCTTGCACGCGGGCAACCAGGTCATCACCCGCAGCCGCTTCGGCAGCTGTTTGTACATCGGGGTTCTGCGTATCCAGGGTCTGTTCGTCAGCCATGCGTCTCTCCTCTTATAAATCCGACGCGAGCCTCAACTCACGTACCTGACCGCTATATGGGGTCAAAAAATGTGGTTTCAAGGACAACAGACGGATTGTCAGCCCACAAAAAAACACTGTATAAATAACCAGACATGAACTTGGGAGGCCCTCGCCATGCTGGTGCACCTGTCCGTACACAACTACGCCATCGTTGAACACCTTGATCTAGAGCTGGACGCCGGCATGAGCGTGATCAGCGGGGAAACTGGCGCCGGCAAGTCGATCATGCTCGACGCCCTCGGCCTGACCCTGGGTGATCGCGCCGACAGCGGCGTGGTACGTCCCGGTGCGGACAAGGCGGACATCCTCGCCAGTTTCGATCTGCACGACATCCCCGAAGCGCGCGCCTGGCTGGCCGAGCGTGATCTGGACAATGACGGCCCATGCATCCTGCGCCGAGTGATTACCGCCGAAGGCCGCTCACGTGGCTATATCAATGGCTCACCCTGCCCGCAAGGCGATCTCAAGGCCCTCGGCGAACTGTTGATCGACATCCACAGCCAGCATGAGCACCAATCTCTGCTCAAGCCCGATACCCACCGCCGCCTGCTCGACGAATACGCCGGCAGCCAGGAGTTGGCGCGCCAGGTGCAGCTCGCCGCACAACGCTGGAAGCAGACCAAGAATGAGCTGGAGCGGGTTTCCAGCATCGGCGACGAACAACGCGCGCGTCATCAATTGCTCAGCTATCAACTGGAAGAGCTGGACAACCTGGCACTCGGCGAAGACGAGCTGGACAACCTGGAACAGGAACACAAGAACCTGACCAACGCCGAAAGCCTGCTCAGCGCCTGCCGCCTGGTGATCGAGCAGTGCAGCGAGAATGACGCTGGCAACGTGCTGTCCGCCCTGACCAGCAGCCTCAATCGCCTCAGCGCGTTCCAGGGTCAGCCCGGCGCACTGAGCGAAGCCACCAACCTGCTGGCTAGCGCGCAGATCCAGGTAGAAGAAGCCGTCGGCGAACTGAACCGTTTTCTCGACCATTTCGACGCCGACCCTGAACGCCTGCGCCAGATGGAAGAGCGCCTGGACGCGATCTACACCCTGGCGCGCAAACACCGCATCCAGCCAACAGAGCTGGGCGCCATGCAGCAACAGCTGTTCGAGGAACTGGAAAGCCTTAACGCCGATGACCAGGCTGCCGAACGCCTGAGCGACGAACTGGCCGCCTTCGAGCGGCATTACCAGGAAAAAGCGGCGGAACTCAGCACCCTGCGCAACAACGCTGCCAGCCAGCTGGCCAGGGCGGTCGAGCAGGAAATGCAGACCCTCGGCATGCCAGGCGGGCGTTTCAATATCAAGCTCAGCGCCAACAGCAACAGCGAACCGCACCCCAACGGTCTGGAGCAGCTGGAGTTTCTGGTCAGCGCCAACCCTGGCCAGCCGTTGAAGGCTCTGGCCAAGGTCGCCTCGGGCGGCGAACTTTCACGTATCAGCCTGGCGATTCAGGTAATCACCGCGCAAACCTCGCGGGTGCCAACCCTGGTATTCGATGAAGTTGACGTCGGCATCGGCGGCCCCACCGCCGAAGTGGTCGGCCAGCTACTGCGCCGCCTCGGCGAACGCGGCCAGGTACTGACCGTCACCCACCTGCCGCAAGTCGCGGCGCAAGGACACCAGCATCTGTTCGTGCACAAAGTTCGCGAAAGCGATGCCACCCGCACCGCAGTCAGTAAACTGAGCCCAGCGCAGCGAGTCGAGGAAATCGCACGCATGCTCGGCGGCGTTGACCTCACCGAAGAATCCCTGGCCCATGCCCGGCAGATGGTCGGCAGCGCCCAGGCCTGATTCAGCGCCACGCAGAAAGCACAAAGGCGACCCTAGGGTCGCCTTTGTTATGCCTGCATCAATCAGGTTTTCTTGCGCACATACAGCACAAGATTGTGATCAACCAGTTCAAAGCCGTGCTCTTTGACGATTTCTTTCTGACGCTTTTCGATCTCGGCGTCGAAGAACTCGATCACTTCACCGGAATCGACACAGACCATATGATCGTGATGGCCGCTGTCCGCCAATTCGAAGACCGCATGACCGCCATCGAAGTTATGGCGAACCACCAGACCAGCTGCTTCGAACTGGGTCAGTACGCGGTACACGGTGGCCAAACCTACGTCGTCACCCGCCTCCATCAGTGCCTTGTAGACATCTTCAGCACTCATGTGACGCTGACCGGCAGAGTCGAGCATTTGCAGTATCTTGACCCGTGGTAGGGTCACTTTCAGGCCAGCCTTGCGTAGTTCGCTATTTTCAACCATGGTCTGCTTTCTCACGGAAGCGGCTTCGCAGCTTCCTTTATTGCGGGTATGATCCGGGGTTATATTGCCCAGCCAAGATAGTGGAAGTCGCCCACCGATGCAAAAAACCAAACTCCTGCTGACCAGCCTCACCCTTACGGGGCTACTCGCACTCGCCGGTTGTTCATTCCCCGGGGTTTATAAAATCGACATCCAACAGGGCAATGTCGTCACGCAGGACATGATAGACCAGTTGCGCCCGGGAATGACCCGCAAGCAAGTGCGGTTTATCATGGGCAACCCCCTGCTCACTGACACCTTCCACGCCAATCGTTGGGATTACCTGTACAGCATCCAGCCAGGTGGTGGTAAGCGCCTGCAGGAGCGCGTCAGCGTGAACTTCAACGCCGAAGACCAACTGGTCGGCCTGTCTGGCGACTTTATGCCGGGCGTCAGCCGCGATCAGGCCATCCTGGGTGAAGACAGCGGCGTTACCACTCCGCAAGCCACTCAGCAGCAGGTTGAAGAGAAACCCGCTCCAGGCTCGCTGCTTGAACAAATTCAGCGCGAAGTGGACGACGTGAAAGTCGTGCCAGTACCTACTCCAGAGCCCCTGGAAAGCACGCCGCAGTAATATTTGCTGATAAAAAAGCCCGGACATGTCCGGGCTTTTTTACGCCTGCATTCCAGCAGGCCTAGTTTTTAGCGGCTAGTGACCGGCATCGTCGGCCTTGGCTTGCGCCGCTTTGGCAGCACGCTGCTTGCGCACTTCTTTCGGGTCGGCAATCAGCGGCCGGTAGATCTCCACCCGCTCACCCTCTTCCAGCACGCGCTCATCGGGCTTGCTCACTGCCTTGCCAAAAATCCCCAGCGGGCTGTTGTGCAGATCCAGATCGGGAAAATGCGCCTGCATCCCGGACTGCACCGCTGCCTGACGCACCGTGGTGCCATAAGGCAAACTAAGGCGCAGCAACTTCTGCTTGTCGGCCAGGGCATAAACCACTTCGACCACGATATTTGGCTTATCCATAAAGTTGCTTGGCCCTTTGGCAGAATGCATCGACCAGGGTATTAGTGGCCTGATTGAACAGCGGCCCGAGGGTCGCCCGTACCAACGGCCCTGCGTAATCGAAAGTCAGATCCAAGCTGATCTTGCAGGCCTTTTCGCCCAGCGCCTTGAACTCCCAATGCCCATATAGCTGAGTAAACGGCCCTTCGACCAAGGTCAGCTTGATCAGCTCGCCCGGCACTAGGGTGTTGGCCGTGACAAAGCGCTGGCTCAAGCCGCCCTTCGCCACCGCCAGACTGGCACGCATATGCGTGTCGCTGGCCTCAAGCACTTCGCTGGCCGAACACCAGGGCAGGAACTGCGGGTAACTGGCCACATCATTGACCAGATCAAACAGCGCCCGCGCGGGATAAGGCAACAGCGCCGAACGCTGAATATGAGTACTCATAACCCAACCACTTGGCTAAACAGGATGCAGGCGATCATTTGCTCAACTCTGCGACAAACACGATCAGCACGCCAATTGGCGCGACCACACGAATCAACCAATACACCACGTTGAATAGCAGCGGGCTTTTCATTGCCAGCTCTTCACGCACGGCTTCACGTTTAAGCACCCAGCCGGCGAATATGGCGAACGCCAGGCCACCGAACGGCAACAGAATACGGCTGGTCAGGTAATCGATGGTGTCGAAGAAATTCCGCCCGCCCTCAGCGCCCCACTGGAACAGGTGGAAACCATCCTCGCCGAAGACAAAGAACTTCGCTTCAGCCCCCAAGTTAAAGGACAACACCGTGCCCATGCCAACCACCCAACAGAGGAACGCCAACACGCTGGTCACCAGCACTCGGCTGCGCTTGGTACGCTCGACCAAATAGGCCACCGCAGGCTCCAGCATGGAGATCGACGAGGTCCAGGCAGCGATCAGCACTAGGATAAAGAACAGCGTGCCCATCACCTGGCCAAAGGCGATATTGCCGAACGCCACCGGCAGGGTGACAAACATCAGCCCCGGCCCTGCGCCAGGCTCCAGACCACCGGCGAAGACGATGGGAAACAGCGCCATCCCGGCGGTGAGGGCCACCAGAGTATCGAGGATGCCGACGGTGAGAATGGTGCCGCCAATCGAGGCGTTCTTCGGCATGTACGAGCCGTAGACCATGATCGCGCCCACACCGACACTCAGGGTAAAGAAGGCATGCCCCATGGCCGCCAGCACGCCATCGAGCACGCGATCTGGCTGGAAATCGAAGAGAAAATGGAAGCCCTGCATAAAGTGCCCGGTGGTCATGCTGTAACCCAGCAGCACCAGCAGCAGCACAAATAGCAGCGGCATCATGATGCGCAGGCTGCGCTCAAGACCGGCCACCACGCCACGGGCGATAACAAAGCCGGTCAGCAGCATAAACAGCGTATGCCACAGGGTCAGCCGCCATGGGTCAGCCGTCAGCGCACCAAACGCAGCGCCAGCACCCTCCGCGCTGACGCCAGCAAACTGCCCGCCGCCCATGCTGAGGATGTAATCCAGCGACCAGCCGGCCACCACACTGTAAAACGACAGAATCAGCAGAGCAGCAACCATCCCCACCAGCGCCGCCCAGGACCATTTCGGCGAAGCGCCCGACTCGATAGCCAGGGTCTTGAGGGTATTCACCGGGCTCTGCCGGCCGCGCCGACCAATCAGGGTTTCGGCAAGCATGATCGGTAGACCGACCATAAAGATGCACACCAGGTACATCATCACGAAAGCCCCGCCGCCGTACATGCCGGTCATATAGGGAAACTTCCAGATATTGCCCAAGCCAACAGCCGAACCGGTCGCCGCCAGAATAAACACCCAACGGCTGGCCCAGGCACCGTGTATCGAAACCTTATCGTTCGCCATGCTCGGCTAGCCCGCTCTAGTGAAAAAAGATCGCGCATTGTCGGGGATTCGCCAGGGCGGCTCAAGCGCAGCCGACACCGCGCAGCATCAGGCTGCCCGGCAAAGCTGATTTTGCCCCGCCGCACACATAGCGCCCGCGCCAGTGACTCCCTATAATGCGCGCCCTATGGCTAAACAAAAGAAACATCCGCAAGGCACCATCGCGCAAAACAAGAAGGCGATGCACGACTACTTCGTCGAATCCAGGTTCGAGGCAGGCTTGGTCCTGGCCGGCTGGGAAGTGAAAAGTCTGCGCGCCGGCAAGGCCCAGTTGGTCGACAGCTACGTGCTGTTGAAGAACGACGAAGCCTGGCTGATGGGCTGCCACATTACCCCGCTGACGGCGGCGAGCACCCATGTGATCGCTGACCCGACACGCACCCGCAAGCTGCTGCTGAATAAACGCGAGCTGGACAAGCTGTTCGGTGCCGTCCAGCAAAAAGGCTATGCCTGCGTGGCCATGTCGATTTATTGGAAGGCGCACCTGATCAAGTGCGAGATTGCCCTGGCCAAGGGCAAGAAAGACTTCGACAAGCGCCACACCGAGAAAGAACGCGACGCCGACCGCGAAGTGCAGCGCGCGATGCGCAGCAAAGGCAAAGACGAGTAAATCGACTCTGCACTAATGAAAACGCCCCGCAATGCGGGGCGTTTTCGTTGCAGCGTTCGGTTTAGCGCAACTCGCTAAATGCCAGCTTGACGCCCAACCCCACCAGCACAGCCCCCATCAGCCGATCAAACCAGTGGCCCATCCGCGCAAAACCGGCACGCACCCGCTGATGACTGAACAACTGAGCGACCATGCAGAACCACAGCGCTGTGGCCACCGCCAGATAAACGCCGTAGCCCGCCTGCACCGGCAGCGGCGTATGAGGGTTGATCACCACGGTAAACAGCGAGAGGAAGAACAGCGTGGCCTTGGGGTTCAGGCCATTGGTTACAAAGCCTGCAACAAAAGCTGCACGCGGCGAGCGCTCGCCCTCATCCAGGCTCAACTCGGCATCGCTCGGGCTTGCCGGTTTGGCCCGCAGCGCCCGAATGCCGATATACAGCAGGTAAGCCGCCGCCAACCACTTCAGGGCGTTGAATAGCACAATCGACTGCGACACGATCAAGCCGATACCCAGCAACGAATAGGCCACATGGATAAAAATCCCGCAGCCCACGCCAATCGCACTGAAGATGCCGGCACGCCGACCATGCGCCACACTCTCGCGCACCACAATCGCGAAATCCGGGCCAGGGCTGGCCACGGCCAGCAAGTGGATCAGGGCCACAGCTAAAAACTCAGTCCAGTACATGGGGCGGCTCCGCGACGTCGAAATGATTCTGTTAGGCTCGCCACCTTACTCCCCGCCCAAACCCGCAGGATAGATACAGCTGATGAGTAACAGTCACCGCGCCGTCTTTCTCGACCACAGCTCACTCGACTTGGGCGACCTCGACCTGTCCAACCTGAGCGCCTGCTTTGCCGACCTGCAGCTGTACCCGCACAGCACCCAGGCGCAAACCATCGAACGCCTGCAGGGCGCGCAGGTGGCGATCAGCAACAAGGTGCCGCTGAATGCCGAAGTGTTCGCCGCCTGCCCGGAGCTGAAGCTGGTACTGGTGGCCGCCACCGGCACCAACCCGATAGACCTGGCTGCCGCCCGCGCCCACGGCGTCAGCGTATGCAACTGCCAGGGTTACGGCACGCCATCGGTGGCGCAACACACCCTAATGTTGCTTCTTGCCCTGGCCACACGCCTGCCCGATTACCAACAGGACGTTCGCGCCGGCCGCTGGCAGCAGGCGCAGCAGTTCTGCCTGCTCGATTACCCAATCGTCGAACTGTACGGCAAAACCCTTGGTCTGCTTGGCCATGGCGAGCTAGGTGGCGCAGTCGCCAAACTGGCCGAAGCCTTCGGCATGCGAGTGCTGCTCGGCCAGTTGCCCGGCCGCCCTGCGCGTGCCGACCGTCTGCCACTGGATGAGCTGCTGCCCCAGGTCGATGCCCTCACCCTGCATTGCCCGCTGAACAGCGACACCCTGAACATGATTAATGCCCGCGAACTCAGTCTGATGAAGCCCGCAGCTTTCCTGATCAATACCGCGCGCGGCGGCCTGATCAACGAGCAGGCCCTGGCTGACGCATTGCGCGCAGGCCACCTGGGCGGCGCCGCAACCGATGTACTGACCCAGGAGCCGCCGAAAGACGGCAACCCCTTGCTCGCTGCGGATATTCCGCGACTGATCATCACCCCGCACAGCGCCTGGGGCAGCCGCGAAGCACGGCAACGCATCGTCGGCCAGCTCAGTGAAAACGCTTTGGCCTTCTTCAACGGCACGCCCATGCGCGTTGTCAGCTAAGCTACGCGACTTTTTTCGAGGAGCGCTTATGGACCCGCGAAGCAAAGTACTGCTGCGCCAGGCCGATCTATTCAACGGCCCACTGCTGCTTGCCGGCTTGCCGGCGGATGACCTGCTCGGTCAATTCCCCGAGGCCCACGGCTGGAGCTGGCATGCCGGCGAGCACGCGCTGCTGGACGCCCGTTTCAGCAATCGCTGCCACTTTGGCACCCAGCCTGGCGAATGCGACTTCCAGGCAGCCGTGCTGTTTCTGCCGAAATCCCGCGAGCTAACCGAATACCTGCTCAATGCCCTGGCGGCCCGCCTCGGCGGGCGCGAACTGTTTCTGGTCGGAGAGAAACGCGCCGGCATTGAACGCGCCGCCAAGCAGCTGGCGAACTTTGGCCAGGCACGCAAGCTCGACAGCGCACGGCACTGTCAGCTCTGGCAAGTACGGGTTGAACACGCACCCGCCACGCCGGATCTGCACAGCCTGGCGCAACGCTATGAACTGGCCCTGGCCGACGGGCCGCTGCAGGTACTCAGCCTGCCAGGGGTATTCAGCCATGGTCGCCTGGACGTTGGCAGCGCGCTGCTGCTTGAACACCTCGATGGCTTGCCAAGCGGACATATTCTGGATTTCGGCTGTGGAGCCGGCGTACTCGGCGCGGCGCTGAAACGCCGCTATCCGGACAGCCAGATCACCCTGCTGGATGTGGACGCTTTTGCCGTCGAAAGCAGCCGCCTGACTCTTGCCGCCAATGACCTACAGGCCGATGTCATCAATGGTGACGGCATCGATGCGGCGCCCACGGGCCTGAGTGCGATCCTCAGCAACCCGCCCTTTCACCAAGGCGTGCACACCCACTACCAGGCCACCGAACACCTGCTGCGTCAGGCCAGTCAGCACCTCGCCAGCAAAGGCGAATTGCGCCTGGTCGCCAACAGCTTTCTCAAATACCCGCCGCTGATCGAACAGCACCTCGGTCCCTGCCTGACCCTGGCCGACGCCAAGGGCTTTCGCATCTACCGCGCCCGCAAAGGCTGAAACGGGGCTTGCCCTATCACGGATGCGCGGGCAGAATGCGCGCGTCCTAGGGGAGTAGTCTCCCGCGAGCGCCAGCTCGCCCGGCACGCGTCAACATACTTGCTCAGCAGAGCATGGCGCGTGCGACCCAAGGCCCACTCAGAGGGGTCTGCGGTTTGACAAGACCTATGACACGCACACCTTACCCGGGGCGGGAAGGCTGTACGTGTCATAGCCGTGTCGACCCGCCCCTTAGGAAAGCCTGATGCTCGAATCCCTGTTTGTTCCAACCTTTATCGTTGCCTTGGCCGAAATCGGCGACAAGACGCAGCTGCTCGCTTTGCTGTTGGCCGCGCGCTTTCGCAAACCCTGGCCGATCATCTGGGGCATCGTGGTCGCCACCCTGGCCAATCATTTCGCCGCAGGCGCTATCGGCAACTGGGTTGCCAGCTTCTTCTCCCCCGCCACCCTGAGCTGGATTCTCGCCGCCAGCTTTGTTGCCGTAGCGCTGTGGACGCTAATCCCGGACAAGCTGGATGACGACGAAAGCTCCAAGTTCAAGCGCTACGGCCCATTCCTGACTACGCTGATCGCCTTCTTCCTGGCGGAAATGGGCGACAAAACCCAGATCGCCACAGTGATGCTGGCCGCTCAGTACCCGCACTTTATCCTAGTGGTGATCGGCACCACTCTGGGTATGTTGCTGGCTAACGTACCTGTGGTGCTGGCCGGGAATTTCGCCGCCGAACGCCTGCCGCTGACCCTGATTCGCCGCCTGGCAGCTTGCGCCTTTGCTGCACTGGCGGTGTATGCGGGGTATCAGGCACTGAAGTTCAGCGGGCTGATTTGACATCAAGTTGACGCCAGGGCACTGGCGTTTCGGCCAATACCTCGGATTCCAGACGGCTGCTACAGTGCGCAACATCCTGCCCACTCAGCCGTCAGGGAGACACCTATGTCACTGGATGATCGAAAAAAACTGGTACGCCACCATATCGACCTGTCGTGGAACAAAGGCCGCACCGCGCTGGCCGAGCAGCTGCACAGCAAAGACTTTCTCTACAAGAGCTCGTTTATCGGCAGGCCGCTGACCAGCCCCGCCTTTGCCCAGATGGTGCAGGACATCCGTCATGCCATGCCGGATCTGCAGGTGGTGATCGAGGAATGCATTGCCGAAGACTACAAAGTGGTCACCTGGAGCACCCTGATCGGCACCATCCAGAAGCCCGCACTCGGCTACCCGCCCAGTGACAAGGTGCTGAGCATCTCGGCCATGGCCTTCTGGACCATTACCCCGAGCAATGAAATCCAGGAAATCTGCACCATGTTCGACATGGAAAGCTTCCGCTCACAACTGGGCCTGGCCACCCAGCCCTTTGCCGCCAAGGCACTGCCCTGAGCAAATAACGCCCAATAAAAAGCCCCCAATCGGGGGCTTTTTGTTTACTGCGCTTTAGCGCGCTTGCTCATACAACGGCATCACCTTGGGAATCGCTGCCTGCAGAGAAGCGATTCGGCTGCTCGACGCTGGGTGCGTGCTCATAAATTCAGGCGGAGCAACTTCGCTGGCGGCGGCCATTTTCTGCCACAGGCTGACTGCAGCATTGGGGTTGTAGCCACCACGGGCCGCCAGTTCAAGGCCGATCAGATCAGCCTCGTTCTCATTGCCACGACTGTTCGGCAGCATCATGCCGTACTGCACCGCTGCATCGGCCAGGGCCAAACTGTCGGAACCCAGACCGAGCAAGGCACCCGCGCCCTGTTTCGCCAGCTCGACACCATAGGCCTTGGACATCGCTTCACGGCTGTGCTCGCGCAGGGCGTGGGCCATTTCGTGGCCCATGATCGCGGCGATCTCATCGTCGGTGAGCTTCAGCTTTTCGATGATCCCGCTGTAGAAAATGATCTTGCCGCCTGGCCCGCAGTTGGCGTTCAGCTCAGGGCTCTTGATCAGGTTGACCTCCCACTGCCACTGCGCCGAATCCGGACGGAACAGCGGAGCATGCTTGATCAGGCGATCAGCAATGGTGCGCAGGCGTTTGGCGTTATTGCTGGTTTTATCCAGCACGCCCTTGCTGGACGCCTCGCCAAGGGTCTGCTGATAAGACTGCGCATACATCTGATTGACCTCTTGGGTCGAGAGCATGCTGAACATGTACTGCTTGCGCTCAACACCTACGGCGCCGCCACTGGTGGTGTTCACAGCCTGGCAAGCCGTCAGCAGGCTGCAGAGCGCCAGGCTGGCCAGACGAAATGGGGTATTCATGTCAGTTCTCCTTCACGACAGGGACCGTATGCTAGGCCGTGCATCTGGGCAAAACAACCTGCACGACTTGCACTATGGCCCTCAACGCTCTTTGCTAGATACAGCGGCGTGCTAATGCTTTGAAGCTACGCTGCCGATAAGCCAGGGACAGGCGCAACTAACACGTTGAGGAGTCCCTATGCGATTCAAGTCGATCCAGTCCTCCGTAGCACTCATGGCGGGGGCCAGCATCCTGGCAGTAGTCGTCGCCCTGGTGCTCTACGCCCTGTTCGCCGGAGCGCGCACCCAGACCCAGGTGCAAGAACGCACCCAAGGCCTATTAGAGGATGTGATCGACCAACGCCTGAACGCCCTGGCCAAAGCTCAGGTCGGCCAACTGCAACGCCAATTTGAACATCCCATGACGGTGGCCAAAGCCCTGGCCACCCTCAACAGCCAGATGGGCAGTACGGACGGTAGCCCAGGCATCAGCCTGACCCGCGAGGAGCTGAGCAAGCTGGTCGGTGACTATCTCCAGGCCAACCCTGAACTCCTCGACATCTATATCGGCTGGGAACCAAACGCCTTCGATCAGGATGACGACCTCTACGTCAACCAGAAGGAAAATGGCTATGACCACACCGGCCGCTTTATGCCGTGGTGGTACCGCGATGGCGACCAACTCAAGCTCGACGCCCTGACCGTGGAGCAGATGGAAAGCGAGGAAGTTCAACCCACCGGGGTGCGCACCGGCGAGTATTACCTGTGCCCCAAGGAAACCGGCAAGCCCTGCGTGATCGACCCGGCCTCCTACGACTTTGGCGGCAAGCAGGTACTGGTCGCCGCCTTCAACGCGCCAATCATGGTCAATGGCCAGTTCCGCGGCGTAGCCGGCAACGACCTGGCCCTGGACTTTATTCAGGAACGGCTGAACACCGCCAAAGGCGAACTCTACGACGGTGCGGGCGAACTTGCCCTGATCGCCTCCAACGGCACCCTGATTGCAGCGACCCAGGACGCGACCCTGGTTGGCCAACCGGCGAGCAAGGCCATCGACCCCGAGCTGCTCAATCAACTCAAACAAAGCAGCAACGACCAGCCGATCAACAAGCTCGACGAAGAACGCCAGCTACTGCAATTGCTGCTGCCGTTCCAGGTCGCTGGCACCTCGACACGCTGGACCCTGGCCATCGTATTGCCAACCAGCGCAGTGTTCGCGGACCTGAAAGAACTGCAGAGCGGCCTCACTGAACAGGCTGAAGCTGACACCCTAGGCATGGCCATGGTGGGCCTGCTGGTTGCTGGCGTTGGCATGCTAGTGATCTGGTTCGTCGGTTACGGCATCGCCCGCCCGCTGCGGCAGATGGTCACCATGCTCGACGATATCGCCCAAGGCGATGGCGATTTGACCCGCCGCCTGGAGGTGAACCGCAGCGACGAACTGGGCGATATCGCCAAGGGCTTCAATACCTTCCTCGGCAAGCTGCAAACCATGATTACCCAGGTAGTCAGCTCGGTGCAGAAGGTCAGCGACTCTTCCGAACACACCGCCGACATCGCCATCCGCACCAACACGGGCGTGCAGAAACAGCTGGCGGAGATTGAACTGGTCGCCACTGCCGTGCATGAAATGACCGCCACCGCCCAGGACGTGGCACGCAACGCAACCCATGCAGCCGAGGCCGCCAACCATGCGGACCGCGCCGCCAATCAGGGCAAGCAGACGGTGCAACACACCGCCGATGCAATTGCCGCCCTGGCGCAGGAGATCGGCCGCGCGGTAACCGTGGTGCAAACGCTGGCCAAGGACAGCGAGAACATCAACGCCATCCTGGTAGCGATCCGCGGAATTGCCGAGCAAACCAACCTGCTCGCGCTCAACGCCGCCATTGAGGCGGCCCGCGCTGGCGAACAGGGCCGTGGTTTTGCCGTGGTGGCCGACGAGGTGCGCAACCTGGCGCAGAAAACCCAGAAGGCCACCGAAGAAATCCAGACCATGATCCAGCAGCTGCAACAGGGCACGCGCGATGTGGTCAAGGTCATGGAAGACAGCCAGAGCAAGACCGAGGTCAGCGTGCAGCAGGCCAGCCAGGCCGCCGAGGCGCTGGAATCGATCACTCAGGCGGTATCGGTAATCAACGACATGAACACGCAGATCGCCAGCGCCGCCGAGGAACAGAGTGCGGTGGCCGAGGACATCAACCGCAACGTCACCAATATCGGCCAGGTGGCCAATGAAGTGGCCGGCGGTGCCGACGAAGCCAGCCAAGCCAGTGCCGAACTGACCAAGCTGGCCGAACAGCAACGCCGGCTGATCAACCAGTTCAAGGTCTGATCAAACTGCAATAAAAAGGGCGGACTGCATGGCAGACAGAACCAATATCGGCCAGGTGGCCCATGAAGTGGCCGGT
>NZ_JBNXUH010000142.1:0-212 GCF_050563605.1 Pseudomonas peli
TATAAGAGACAGGTATAGACCCAGGCGTCGGCCGCCAGCCAGCCGTGCTGCTCGAGCAGGGTGCAGGCGGGTAGCAGCAGGTTCTGGTTAAACGGCGGGKCGAGAAATACCAGATCGAACGGCGTGGCTGCCGGGTTCTGCAGGTAGAGNCCGTCTCTTTTACACAACTGGCGCTGCCGGCGACGCGCCCCCRGGGGTGGAGATTCCTTGGG
>NZ_JBNXUH010000143.1:0-207 GCF_050563605.1 Pseudomonas peli
ATGTGTATAAGAGACAGATATAGGGCACGAAACGCTGCCACAGCGCGGCAATGCCCTGGGTCGTATCGGCGGTGAAACGTTCGCCGAGCCCGGCAATCAGCAGTTCTTCGCCGTCGACAAAAMGGGGKTCTAACAGGGGRAAAGKAGTAGTAGCTSTNNCTCTTTTACACATCTCCCAGCCCACGAGACGAACTGAGCGRTMTCGTA
>NZ_JBNXUH010000144.1:0-206 GCF_050563605.1 Pseudomonas peli
GTACTACCACTTGCTGCTGACGCAACAAGTCACCCATCGCTGCGGTTACCCGGTACATCGAGAACTCTTCGCTAAAGCGCACTTCGCTGTAGCGGCGGTTTGCGGGAAATARCYCGYTTTTWMYKTTCCGCAGCTGTCTCTTTTWMACAWCTCCCCGCCCCCCCGACGAACTGAGCGAGCTCGTCTGCCCTCTTCTTCTTTTAAAA
>NZ_JBNXUH010000145.1:0-202 GCF_050563605.1 Pseudomonas peli
TTGCTGTAGCTAATGACGCCGCTGAAGATGCGCTGACGCAGCCGGCCCGGCTGGACTGCATAGGCCAACTCGGCAGGTTGCTGCACATCCCACAGGCACAGATCGGCGGGGGGCCCCACCCCGATCCSCCCCCCGGCCCGTCTCTTTTAMACAWCTGACGCCGCCGRCGACGCCCCCCCAGGGGCGAAATTGGCGGGGGGGC
>NZ_JBNXUH010000024.1:0-56824 GCF_050563605.1 Pseudomonas peli
TGTATAAGAGACGGGTCGRGGCCCATCRGGTCMAGATGAMCCGCCGTGATCCCTGCGGCGARGGGGCGGTTCTTGCTGTTGAGGATCAGCTCTTCGGAGTTGGTTGAGGCGCGGTCGATCNACCTTGTCCAGGCGCCCGCCGGTAAAACTCAGGCCGTCGAGTTCGTTGGAGGTCAGCAGGCCGCCTTCGAACACCTGCGGCAGCAGGCGACTGTCGCTGGCCTTTACCACTGGCAGTTCGGGGATGTGCGAGCCGTAGCGCAGCTCGGTATTGGAGACCTTGACCTTGGCAGTCAGACCCAGGCGACCGAATTGGTCCGGGGTGCCACCATCGTCTTGTACGGGGAGCAGATCAGTGCCGGTACGTCCGCCGCCGGAATCCAGTTTTACCCCAAGCAGGCCCAAAGCATCGAGGCCGAAGCCGACGGTGCCTTCGGTGTAGCCGGACTGGACGTCGAGCCAGAAACCCTGACCCCATTCTTCACGCTTGTTCTGCCCGGCATTCTCACGGAAGTCGCGATTGAGGTAGATGTTGGTGGTGGTCAGGCTGGCCTTACTGTCAGCGACAAAATCGGCGTGGGCAGCGGGGGCGAGCAGGGCCGTGCTGATGGCCAGGCTAAGCAGGTGTACAGGCGAAAGTGCCCGATGCGATGCAGTCGGCATCCTGTGGTCTCCATTGTTGTTTTTGTCACGGCTGCGCACCACTGCGTCAGTCGTTCTGGTAGGTGGATCGAGCCACCTGAAACCGATGCTATGGGGTCAAGCTTTCACCAGGCTTTCATCTTGAAAGAAAGTTGCTGGGGCGTTCCCAGCGGCCTTTGCGCCGTTACACTGGGCGCACAAGAACAATGTTGTGGAGTGCCAATACCGTGCGAATCCTGCTGGTTGAAGACCATGTGCAACTGGCGGCCAGCGTGGCCCAGGCGTTGAAAAGTGCCGGCTGGACGGTGGACGTGCTGCATGACGGCGTGGCCGCCGATCTGGCCCTGAGCAGTGAGGATTACGCCCTGGCGATTCTCGATATCGGCCTGCCGCGGCTGGACGGTTTTCAGGTGCTGGCGCGTTTGCGTGAACGTGGCAATACCCTGCCGGTGCTGATGCTGACCGCCCGTGGCGAGGTCAAGGACCGCGTGCATGGCCTTAACCTCGGCGCCGACGATTACCTGGCCAAACCCTTTGAGTTGAGCGAGCTGGAAGCACGGGTCAAGGCGCTGCTACGCCGCACGGTGCTCGGTGGTGAGCGCCAGCAGCGCTGCGGCAATCTGCTGTATGATCTGGATACCCGGCGTTTTACCCTGGCCAATGGCCTGCTGACCCTGACCTCGCGAGAACAGGCGGTGCTGGAAGCGATGATCGCCCGGCCTGGACGGGTGATGAGCAAGGAGCAGTTGGCTGCCCAGGTTTTCGGCCTGGATGAGGAGGCCAGCAGCGATGCCATCGAAATCTATGTGCATCGTCTACGCAAGAAGCTCGAAGGCGGCGGGGTGCGAATCGTCACCTTCCGTGGCCTTGGTTATCTATTGGAGGCAGTCGGTGACTGAACGCAGCAAGCCTGTGCAGACCGAACCGGGCAGCCTGCGCGGCCGGCTGATCCGCCGCTTGGCGCTGCTGTTGGCGCTGATTCTGCTGGTCAGCAGCCTGAGCGCCTACTGGAGCGCGCGCCGCGCCGCCGACACCGCCTACGACCGCACTCTGCTGGCTTCGGCGCGGGCGATTGCCGATGGTTTGTACGCCACAGCCGAACGGTTGAATGCCAATGTGCCTTATGTGGCGCTGGACACCTTTGCCTATGACAGTGCCGGGCGCATCTACTACCAGGTGCTGGATGTGCAGGGCGCGCTGGTGTCCGGATATGAGGACCTGCCGCCACCGCCGCCCGGCACCAAGCGCACCGAGGATTACCCGGCGCTGGCGCATTTCTACGATGCCGAATACCGCAACCAGGGCGTGCGGGTGGTCAGCCTGCTGCAGCCGGTTAGTGAGCCGGGGGTCAATGGTGTGGCGGAAATCCGCGTGGCAGAAACCCAGGGCGCGCGTGAGCGCATGGCTCGCGAATTGTTGCTCGGCACCTTGCTGCGTATGGGCGTGCTGTCGCTGAGTGCCTTGCTGCTGGTGTGGCTGGCGGTAAGCGCTGCGCTGCGCCCGCTGGAAGCTTTGCGCCGCAGTGTGGCGGCGCGTACCAGCGACGATCTGCAGCCGTTGTCGGATGTCGGCATGCCGCGCGAGCTGCGCCCGCTGATCGATGCGCTGAACCAGTTCAATGATCGCCTGCGCAACCTGTTCGAACGCCAGTCGCAATTTATCGCCGATGCCTCCCATGAGCTGCGCACGCCGCTGGCAGCGCTGAAGGCGCGGGTCGAACTGGGCTTGCGCGCGCAGGAGCCGGCGGTATGGCGCAGCACCCTGGAAGAAGCAGCGCAGAACACCGACAAACTGACCCATCTGGCTAATCAGTTGCTCTCGTTGGCGCGTATCGAAAGCGGCGCCCGAGCAATTTCCGAGGGCGGCGCGCAGCGTCTGGATCTCAGTCAGCTGGCGCGCGAACTGGGCATGGCCCTGGCACCACTGGCCCATGCGCGGGGTATTGCTCTGGCATTGGAGGCCGAGCAGCCGGTGTGGGTCAGCGGTGAGCCGACTTTGCTCAACGAGCTGCTGTGCAACCTGCTGGACAATGCCCTGGCGCACACCGCAGCCGACGGCAATGTGATTCTGCGGGTCTTGCCCACTGGGGTGCTGGAGGTCGAGGACGACGGCCCGGGGATTCCGCCGGAAGAACATGAACGGGTGTTTGCGCGCTTCTATCGGCGCAGCAACAAGGGCTCGGGGGCGGGGTTGGGTTTGGCGATTGTCGGCGAGATCTGCCGAGCGCATCAGGCTGAAATCAGCCTGCATCAGGCGCAGCCGCACGGTTTGTTGGTGCGCGTCGAGTTCGCCAGCGCGGAGGCTTGAGTCAGGGGGCGAGGCTAAGTGGTTGCTGGATTTCCAGCAGGTACTGGGCGACCTTGCCGCTTTCGCGCAGTTGCGCCAGGCCCTGGTTAAAACGTGCAATCAGCTCGGCATTGCCGGGTACTTCCCGCGAGAGCAGCAGGTGCAGGCTGTCACTGCGCAGGGGCATGGGGTGGAAGCTCAGTTGCGCGCGCTCGGCGGCGCTGAAGTGCTGATGCAGCATGTCGAAGCCGACCACCTTGTCCATTGGGAACAGGTCCACGCGGCCGGCGATCAACTGGCGAAAGGCGGTTTCATCGCTGGTGACCCGGTTGACCCGCAGTTGTCCGCTGGCTTCGGCCTGCTGAAAGGCTTCGCCGTAGTCATAGCCGCGGGTGCCGGCCAGGCGCCGACCTTGCAAGTCGCTGACCTGCTTCCAGTCAAAGCTATAACCCTTGCGGTGGAACAGGTAGTAGCCGCTTTCCACTACCGGGTCGCTGATAAAGAACTTTTCCTCACGCTCGTTGCTGTGCAGCCATACCGCGCTGCCGGCGCGTTGGCCGCGCTCGGCCAGTTGCAGCGAGCGCGCCCAGGGGTGGAACTCCCAGGCCACGTCGATACCTTGCAGGGCAAAGGCTTCGGCGACGATGCGTGAGGCAACGCCCTTGTGCGGCAACTGCTCACCCAGGTAAGGCGGCCATTCACCGTTGGTCAGGCGCACCGATTCTGCAGCGGCCAAAGCACCGCAAAACAGGCTGAACAGGGCGGATAACAGCAGAGCGCGCATGAGCCGTATGCCAATTGCGGGGACTGTATTCAGTCTAGTTGCATTCGGCTGCATGCGCGTGAGGGGCCTTACTGGAGCATGCTCATGGCCGCTTCCATCGCGGCGGAGAGGTCTTCGTCTTCATTCAGGTTCTGGCTTGGGTCCAGGCCGAGTTTGCGGAACGCCGGGATCTGGCTCCAGTCCAGCTGGGTGTAAGGGTGTTCGCTGCCCAGGTAGCTCTGCAGGGTGGCGACCTGAACGATATCGACATAGTCGACCTTGGCGCTGTCGCGGGTGAAGTCCAGGTACTGGCCGGGCACCATGGCGATCAGCTCGGGGAATTCCCAGGTACGCAGAATCTTGTCACCGATGATCGGGTGGATCTGCTCGATCACGTGGTTGAGGCTGATCGAGTCGGCCAGCAGTTCGCTGTGCTCTTCGGCGTAAGTGAGGATTGGCAGCACGCCGATCTGATGCACCAGGCCGGCGAGGGTAGCCTGGTCCGGTAGCAGGCGAGTGTAGTGTTTGCATAGAACGTGGCAGATACCGGCGATTTCTGTGCTTTTGTTCCACACTTCGCGCATTTTGCGGTCGACCACGTCGCTGGTGGCCTGGAACATCTGCTCCATCGCCAGGCCCGTGGCCAGGTTGCAGGTGTAGTTGATGCCGAGGCGACCGACGGCCATCTGCAGGTCGGTGATTTCCTTGTTGGTGCGCAGCAGTGGGCTGTTCACCACCTTGATGATGCGCGCCGTCAGGGCCGCATCATTGCCGATCACTTTGCTCAGTTGCGGGATGCCGATATCCGGGTTCTCTGCCGCCTCGCGGACTTTCAGCGCGACCTCCGGCAGGGTCGGCAGGACCAGTTCATCACTGTCGATGGCCTGGATCAGTTCCTTTTGGACTTTCTCGGCAAGCTTGCTCATGGGCAATTCTCTTTAGGCGGTCAGGCAATAGTAAGTGTAGTAAGTGCTTAGCGCTGTATTTCGCGGTCTGAGTCCAGTGTATACGGCAAATCGAGCACGCTCAGCGTGCTGCCCTCGGCAGAACCCAGGTGAATAACGCCATTTAGCGCGGCTTCGTCCTGCAATACGGCAAGCAGTTCGACGCCGCTTGCGCTGCGCGCCGCCAGCACCACTTCGCCGACGCTGGAGGTGTGCGTTGGGGAAAACAGCGCAGTGGCGGGCTCCGGCACCTGGCTGTCATGCAGCTCGAGGCGATACAGGCGGCGTTTGAGTTTGCCCAGGTACTGCATGCGCGCGACGATTTCCTGGCCGGTGTAGCAGCCTTTCTTGAAGCTCACGCCGCCCACGGCCTGCAGATTGATCATCTGCGGGATAAACAGCTCGCGGGTGCTACCCATAACCTGGCCAATGCCAGCGCGTACCTGGGCCAGTAGCCAGTCATTCAACGGTGCTTCGCGCAGCTGCGAGGCCAATTGGGCTTGTACGGTTTCGGCTTGGCTGGCGGGTATCCAGAGTTCGGCGCGGCCATCGCTCAGGCGCAGGGCCAGCAGTTCATCCCTGTGCGCGACGCTGTCAGCAGCCTCTGCGAGATCCAGGCCGAGGCTGCGTATGGCCTCATCGCCGCCGCTCAGGCCGATACGCAGCCAATCCTGGCTTTCATCGGTGAGTTTGGATTTGCTGAATACGGCGTATTTCTTCAGGTCGGCGAGCTGCGCCTCCAGCAAGTCGTTGGCCATCGCCAGGAGGAAACCGTCACTCACGCTGACAATGCGAAAGCTCGACTGCATGCGGCCTTTTGGCGTGCAGCGCGCACCCAGGCTGGATTGGCTGTCGCTGAGGTAATTGAGGTTGCAGGTGACTTGGCCCTGGAGGAACTTGTTGGCGTCCGGGCCGCGTACGGCGAGGATGCCTTCGTGGCTGAGGGTGCAGTAAAACGCGGTATCGGCCATGGTGGATTAGGTATCGCTGGATAAAAGTTAGGGGGCTCATCATAGAGCGCGCCTCGCGCCTTGTCAGCGCTTGCCGCAGCTTCGCTTGAGGGCATTGGCTGGTTGGCTGATGCGCGCGGTCAACAGGGGCGCTTTTCATCGGTATACTGCGCGCCTTATCCAAGGAGCATACCCATGGTTGACTCGGTTGAACTCAATCGTCTTTTTTGGCACAGCCGCCGCGGCATGCTGGAGCTGGATGTGCTGCTGGTGCCGTTTGTCAGAGAGGTGTACCCGCATCTCGACGAGGCAGACCGCGAGCGTTATCGCAAACTGCTCGAATGTGAAGATCAGGACATGTTCGGCTGGTTTATGCAGCGCGACGAGCCAGAAGATGCCGATCTCAAGCGAATGGTTCGGATGATTCTGGACCGTGTCCAGCCCCAGTGATGGCTTCGACTGTCAGTGGCAGCCTTCACGGCAGCTGCTGATCTGCTACGCCCTGATTCAGGGGCTGGCGCTGCTTAGTCTGGCGCTGGTGGATATTCCGCTCTGGGCACTTTTGCTCGGGATTTGCTTCTGTGTCACCCATGCCGCTTGGGTGCTGCCGCGACATTTGCTGCTGAGTGCACCGCAGGCTTACCGGGCGCTGCGTTGCACGGCGGATGGTTGGCAGGTGCACAGCGCGGCGCAGGGCTGGCAGGCCATTGAGCTGCATCCCGATAGCCTGGTCTTGCCGATGATTGTGTTGCTGCGTTTTCGCCTAGCGGGGCAGCGCCGTGTGCGCTCGTTGTGCATTGCCCGCGACAGCCTGGCGCGTGATCAGCACCGGCGCTTACGGGTGCGGTTGAAATTCAGTCGCCATAGGTGGGCGGCAGCAGAATAGTGTCCTTGGCCTCGGCCAACTGCTGCGGGTAGTCCAGGGTGTAATGCAGGCCGCGGCTTTCATGGCGGAGCATGGCCGAGCGGATCATCAGCTCGGCGACCTGGGCCAGGTTGCGCAGCTCGATCAGGTCACGGCTGACCTTGTAGTTACTGTAAAACTCGTGAATTTCGTCGAGCAGCAGACGTACCCTGTGTTCGGCCCGCTGCAGACGCTTGTTGGTGCGCACGATGCCGACGTAGTCCCACATAAAGCGCCGCAGTTCGTCCCAGTTGTGCGCAATGATCACGTCTTCATCCGAGTCGGTCACCTGGCTGGCGTCCCAGCTGGGTAGCGCGCTCGGCATGCTGATGTGCTCCAGCTGCGCGAGGATGTTCTCGGCCGCTGAACGGGCATATACGAAGCATTCCAGCAGCGAGTTGCTGGCCATGCGGTTGGCCCCATGCAGGCCGGTAAAGCTGGTTTCGCCGATGGCATACAGCCCCGGTACATCGGTGCAGCCGCTTTGGTCGACCAGCACGCCGCCGCAGGTGTAGTGCGCGGCCGGTACCACCGGGATGGGCTCTTTGGTGATGTCGATGCCGAAGTCCAGGCAGCGTTCGTATACGGTAGGGAAGTGCGATTTCACAAAATCAGCCGGTTTATGGCTGATATCGAGGAACACGCAGTCAATCCCCAGGCGCTTCATCTCATGGTCGATAGCGCGGGCGACGATATCCCGTGGCGCCAGTTCGGCGCGTTCATCGAAGCGCGGCATAAAGCGTTCACCGTTCGGCAGCTTGAGCAGTGCACCTTCACCACGCAGTGCTTCGGTGACCAGAAAGCTCTTGGCTTTCGGGTGATACAGGCAAGTCGGGTGGAATTGGTTGAATTCCAGATTGCCGACCCGACAACCGGCGCGCCAGGCCATGGCGATGCCATCGCCACAGGCGCCATCCGGGTTGCTGGTGTAGAGATAGACCTTGGCTGCGCCGCCGGTGGCGAGAATCACGAAGCGTGCGCTAAAGGTATCGACCTCGCCGCTGGCGCGGTTGAGCACGTAAGCGCCTAGGCAGCGCTGGCCTTCCAGGCCGAGTTTGCGTTCGGTGATCAGGTCAACGGCGACGCGCTGCTCCAGCAGTTCGATATTGCTACGCTGTCTGGTCTGTTCCAGCAGGGTATTGAAGATCGCCGCACCGGTGGCATCGGCCGCGTGAATGATGCGTCGGTGGCTGTGGCCGCCTTCACGGGTCAGGTGGAATTCGAAGCCGCCGTCTTCGCGTGCGGTCTGGTCGTCGCGGGTAAAGGGCACGCCCTGGTCGATCAGCCACTGAATGGCTTCGCGGCTGTGCTCGACGGTGAAACGCACGGCGTCTTCGCGGCACAGGCCGCCGCCAGCATTGAGCGTATCCTCGACATGCGATTCAATCGTGTCGGTATCGTCCAGTACCGCCGCCACGCCGCCCTGTGCCCAGTAGGTCGAGCCGTTGGACAGGTTGCCCTTGCTCAGTACGGCAATGCGCAGATGATCAGGCAGCGTGAGGGCCAGAGTAAGGCCGGCTGCACCGCTGCCGATGACCAGAACGTCGTGTTGGTAATGTTGGCTCATGTCCGAATTCCGCGAAAAGCGGCCCCTAGTATATAGAGGGGGTGGACGGCACAATAGCCAGCTTATGACCAAGTGCGTTACTCGGGAACTTTTTAAGCGTTTCGGGTTCCATAGGCGGTTGTTTGAATGGAAATTCGCCTGCGTCAGGCGACTTCCAGTGGGCCTGCGGTTTTTGCTTAGCCGGCAGGTGATCCAGACTACAAGCGCAGCAATGGAGTTCCTTTGCTGCGCTGTTCCGTGCAGGGCTTTTAAGTGTTCTGCAGGAAGCTTGTTTGAAGGAGAGAACTTTTGCGCAATGCCCGAGTCTACTTTGGCAGACCGATTAAAGGGTTGGCGTTGCACTCCTTCAAACCTTATGAGGAGTTTTCATGCTAACCCAGGAAGATGATCAGCAACTGGTCGAGCGCGTACAGCGCGGCGACAAGCGCGCATTTGATCTATTGGTGCTTAAGTATCAGCACAAGATTCTCGGGTTGATCGTGCGTTTTGTGCATGACACCCATGAGGCACAGGATGTGGCGCAGGAAGCCTTCGTCAAAGCGTATCGGGCGTTGGGTAATTTTCGTGGTGACAGCGCGTTCTACACTTGGCTGTACCGCATCGCCATCAACACGGCGAAGAACCATCTGGTATCGCGTGGTCGGCGCCCGCCAGACAGTGATGTAAGTGCTGAGGATGCCGAGTTCTATGATGGAGACCATGCCCTCAAGGACATCGAATCGCCGGAGCGCGCGTTGTTGCGCGACGAGATCGAGGCCACCGTTCACCGCAGCATCGAGCAATTGCCGGAAGATTTACGCACAGCGCTAACCTTGCGTGAATTTGATGGTCTGAGTTACGAGGACATTGCCAGCGTCATGCAATGCCCAGTCGGTACCGTACGTTCGCGGATTTTCCGAGCGCGTGAGGCCATCGACCGATCCCTGCAGCCATTGCTGCAGGAAACCTAAGACAGCGGCGTCAGCCATGAGAGGAACCGCCATGAGTCGTGAAACCCTACAGGAATCGCTGTCCGCGGTGATGGATAACCAAGCGGATGAACTTGAACTGAGACGCGTGCTGGCGGCCAGCGATGACCCTGAAATGCGGGCAACCTGGTCGCGCTACCAGATCGCCCGTGCGGTCATGCACAAAGAGCTGCTTGAGCCGCGCCTGGATATTGCGGCTGCCGTATCCGCAGCCTTGGCCGATGATGCCCCACTTGTTCTGAAGCAAGAGCAGCGCGGCCCATGGCGCACCGTTGGGCGTCTGGCTGTTGCCGCCTCGGTTACTGTGGCAGTGCTGGCAGGTGTGCGTCTGTACAACCAGGACGACATCACCGGTACGCAGTTGGCGCAGCAGGCCAATCAGCCGGCGCTCAGCATTCCCCAAGTCAGCGGGCCGGCTATGTTGGCAGGTTTCAATACCTCTGAAGAGCAAGCGGCTCCTGCGGCCAGTGCTGTTGGTCAAGGTCAGCCTGGTTGGCATGAGCAGCGTCTGCCAGCCTATCTGCGTCAGCATGCGCAGCAAGCGGCCATGAGCACCGGTGAAAGTCCACTGCCTTATGCTCGCGCGGCCAGTCTGGAAAGCCGTTAACGGCCTGTTGTTAAGGAGGCGCATGCGCTTTATTCCACTTAGCGCCCTGCTGTTGGGTAGCTGGCTGGCGTTGCCGGCAGTTGCCGATGAGGGGCAGGCCTTGCTGCAGCGATTGGCTGATGCCGAGCGCACACAGAGTTTTCAGGGCACGTTCGTCTACGAACGTAATGGCAGTTTTTCGACGCACAGCATCTGGCACCGGGTTGAAGAGGGCGGCAAATTACGCGAACGCTTGATGCAACTGGATGGATCGGCGCAGGAAGTGTTGCGTATCGATGGCCAGGTGCAGTGCGCCAGTGGCGCATTGGCCGACCAATTGATCGACAGTCAGCTATGGCCCGCTCGGGCGCTGAATGCCGCGCAGCTGACTGAGTGGTATGAGCTGCGTGTGCTCGGCAAGGCCCGCGTAGCGGGGCGGGCCACCAGTGTATTGGCGCTGGTGCCGCGCGATCAGCACCGTTATGGCATTGAACTGCACCTTGATCAGCAAACGGGCTTGCCGCTCAAGTCGTTGCTGGTGAACGACAAGGGGCAGTTGCTTGAGCGTTTCCAGTTTACCCATCTACAAACCGAAGCCCCCACAGCCTCTAACCTTGAGCCTGGTGCAGGCTGTCGCCCGGTGCGTTTGCCTGCCGCGCAGAGTGAAGCGGTCGAGGCCTGGCGTTCAGATTGGCTGCCGCCAGGTTTTAGCCTGAGTTCAGTTACCCAGCGCCGCAGCCCTGCATCGGATGAGCCTGTCGCCTGCCAGGTGTATGACGATGGTCTGGCGAGTTTTTCCGTCTTCATGGAGCCGCTGCGCGGCGCGGCAGTTGAGGATGTTCGCACTCAGCTGGGGCCGACTGTCGCCGTTTCGCGCCGGCTGAAGACCGATGACGGCGACGTCATGGTCACCGTAGTCGGTGAAATACCTTTGGGTACTGCCGAGCGAGTGGCCTTGTCGATGCGTTCGGCGGCCGAGGTGGTGCAGTGATTGAGGAGCAGGGGCGGGTCGTGGCCATTGAGCCCGGTGCCGTCTGGGTCGAAACGCTGCGTAAAAGCACTTGTTCCAGCTGCTCTGTCAAAGCCGGCTGCGGCCAGAGCTTGCTTGATCAGCTCGGGGCGAGCGGTCGTCGTGGTTACGTGCGTGCACTGTCGAATCTGCAGCTGAATGTGGGCGATGCGGTCATCATCGGTGTGCGCGAGGATCTGCTGGTGCGCGGTTCGTTTCTGGTTTATCTACTGCCATTGCTCGGCTTGTTTGCTGCGGCTGTGCTGGCGGAGCAAATGGGTTTGAGCGAGCCCTGGGTGATACTCAGTGCGCTATTCGGTTTTCTGTTTGCCTGCTGCGCGGTGCGCTGGCGCAGCCGTCTTACAGCCGGTGATCCGGCTTTGCAACCTGTGGTGTTGCGTGCATTGCTTGGTAGTGCCGCAGCAGCGTTTTAAGACTTTTGCTGGCCTGATGGGGAGTTGTATGTCTAAGCCTGGTCTGAAATCTTCATTTACTGCGTTATTTGCTGTGTTGCTGATGGGGCAAGCGCTGCTTGCTCAAGCGAGCCTGCCGGATTTCACCGAACTGGTTGAGCAGGCGTCACCTGCGGTCGTCAATATCAGTACCCGGCAGAAGATGCCGGATCGCGCAGTCGCAGGTAGCGGTCAGCTCAACATGCCCGATCTTGAAGGCATGCCGCCGATGTTTCGCGAGTTCTTCGAGCGCAATATTCCACAGGTACCGCGCGTGCCTGGCGGCGGTCGCCAGCGTGAGGCCCAATCGCTGGGCTCGGGTTTTATCATTTCCGCTGATGGCTATGTGCTGACCAATAACCATGTGATTGCCGATGCCGATGAGATCATCGTGCGTTTGTCGGACCGCAGTGAGCTGGAAGCCAAGCTGATCGGCACTGATCCGCGCAGCGATGTTGCACTGCTCAAGGTCGAGGGTGCAGGCCTGCCAACCGTCAAACTGGGCAAGTCCGAAGACCTTAAAGTCGGTGAGTGGGTTCTGGCGATCGGCTCGCCCTTCGGCTTCGACCACTCGGTGACCGCTGGGATCGTCAGCGCCAAGGGGCGTAGCCTGCCAAACGAGAGCTATGTGCCGTTTATTCAGACCGACGTAGCGATCAATCCGGGTAACTCCGGTGGTCCGCTGTTCAACCTGGCTGGCGAAGTGGTCGGTATCAACTCGCAGATTTTCACCCGTTCTGGCGGCTTTATGGGCCTGTCGTTTGCTATCCCGATGAGTGTGGCGATGGATGTGGCCGATCAGCTCAAGGCTGAAGGCAAGGTCAGTCGCGGCTGGTTGGGCGTGGTGATTCAGGAAGTGAACAAGGATCTGGCTGAGTCCTTTGGCCTTGAAAAGCCGGCCGGTGCGCTGGTGGCGCAAGTGCTGGAAGAGGGGCCGGCTGCCAAGGGCGGTTTGCAGGTAGGTGATGTGATTCTCAGCCTAGATGGCAAGCCGATCATCATGTCTGCCGATCTGCCGCACCTGGTCGGTGCACTCAAACCGGGCACGAGTGCTGAGCTGGATGTGGTGCGCGACGGTGCACGCAAGAAGCTGCAGTTGACCATTGGTGCGCTACCTGAAGACGGCGAGACCTTGGCCGGAGCAGCTGCGCCTGGAGTTGAGCGCAGTAGCAACCGTCTAGGGGTCAAGGTGGTCGAGCTGACCGCTGAGCAGAAGAAGAGCCTCGACCTGAAAGGCGGTGTGGTGATTTCCGAGGTGCAGGACGGTCCGGCGGAGCTGATTGGTCTGCGCCCCGGCGATGTGATCACTCACCTGAACAATCAGGCGATCAATTCGGCCAAGACTTTTACTGAAGTGGCGCAGGCACTGCCGAAGAATCGTTCGGTGTCTATGCGTGTGCTGCGTCAGGGGCGCGCCAGCTTTATCACCTTCAAGCTGGCCGACTAACGGCGCTGGCAGGGTAAAAGGGCGACTTCGGTCGCCCTTTTACATAGAGCTGCCGTGCGGCCTTGATGACGTGCAAGGTGGCTTTCGGGTACACTTCGCGGCTATTTTCGGCGGGCAGTCGCCTGCGACCTTTTCGAGTGTTGATCCGTGAGTGATTTGAGTCATATCCGTAATTTCTCCATCATCGCCCACATTGACCACGGCAAGTCGACCCTGGCTGACCGGTTTATCCAGATGTGTGGCGGCCTGGCTGATCGTGAAATGGAGGCCCAGGTACTGGACTCCATGGATCTTGAGCGCGAGCGCGGGATCACCATCAAGGCGCACAGCGTCACCCTGTATTACAAGGCTAAAGACGGCATTACCTATCAGCTGAACTTTATTGACACCCCAGGCCATGTCGACTTCACCTACGAAGTCAGCCGTTCGCTGGCTGCCTGTGAAGGCGCGCTGTTGGTGGTCGATGCCGGTCAGGGCGTGGAGGCACAGTCGGTCGCCAATTGCTACACCGCGATCGAGCAGGGCCTTGAGGTCATGCCGGTGCTGAACAAGATTGACCTGCCTCAGGCCGATCCGGATCGGGTTAAGGAAGAAATCGAGAAAATCATCGGTATTGATGCCACCGACGCGGTGACCTGCAGTGCCAAGACTGGTCTGGGCGTCGATGAAGTGCTCGAGCGTCTGGTGCAGACCATTCCGGCGCCGACCGGTGATATCGAGGCGCCGTTGCAGGCGCTGATCATCGACTCTTGGTTCGACAACTACCTGGGTGTGGTCTCCCTGGTACGTGTGCGCCACGGCCGGATCAAGAAGGGTGACAAGGTGCTGGTGAAGTCCACCGGTAAGATTCACCTGGTCGATAGCGTCGGCGTCTTCAACCCGAAGCACACCGCTACCGTCGACCTCAAGGCCGGTGAAGTGGGCTTTATCATCGCCAGCATCAAGGACATTCACGGCGCGCCTGTGGGCGACACCCTGACCCTGGCCGCCACACCTAACGTCGAAGTGCTGCCCGGTTTCAAGCGTATTCAGCCGCAGGTTTATGCCGGCCTGTTCCCGGTTAGCTCCGATGATTTCGAAGATTTTCGCGATGCGTTGCAGAAGCTGACTCTGAATGACTCGTCGCTGCAGTATTCGCCAGAAAGCTCCGATGCATTGGGCTTCGGCTTCCGTTGCGGCTTCCTCGGCATGTTGCATATGGAGATCATTCAGGAGCGCCTGGAACGCGAATACGACCTGGATCTGATCACCACTGCGCCGAGCGTAATCTTCGAAGTGGTGCTCAAGACCGGTGAGACGATCTACGTCGACAACCCGTCCAAGCTGCCGGATGTTTCCTCGGTCGAGGACTTCCGCGAGCCTATCGTGCAGGCCACTATTCTGGTGCCGCAAGAGCATCTGGGTAACGTGATTACCCTGTGCATCGAGAAGCGTGGCGTGCAGCGTGACATGCAGTTCCTCGGCTCTCAGGTTCAGGTTCGCTATGACCTGCCGATGAACGAAGTGGTACTCGACTTCTTCGACCGACTGAAATCCACCAGCCGCGGCTACGCCTCGCTGGATTACCATTTTGATCGCTACCAGTCGGCCAACCTGGTCAAGCTGGATGTACTGATCAATGGCGACAAGGTTGATGCACTAGCTCTGATCGTGCATAAGGACAACGCCCACTACAAAGGCCGTGCGTTGACCGAGAAGATGAAAGAGCTGATTCCACGGCAGATGTTCGACGTGGCGATCCAGGCTGCAATTGGTGGACAGATCGTTGCGCGGACTACGGTCAAAGCGCTGCGCAAGAACGTATTGGCCAAATGCTACGGCGGTGACGTCAGCCGTAAACGCAAGCTGCTGGAAAAGCAGAAGGCCGGTAAGAAACGCATGAAGCAGGTCGGTAACGTGGAAATTCCACAGGAAGCCTTCCTCGCCGTGCTCAGGTTGGATAGTTAAGGCCCTATGTCGATCAATTTTCCGCTGTTACTGGTTATCGCCGTCGCCGTCTGTGGCGCGTTGGCGTTGTTCGATCTGATCTTTCTGGCCCCGCGCCGGCGAGCGGCCATCAGCACTTACCACGGTCAGGTCAGTGAGCCTGATGAGGCGGTAGTGGAGCGCTTGAACAAAGAACCTTTGCTGGTGGAGTACGGCAAATCGTTCTTCCCGGTGCTGGCGATTGTGCTGGTCCTGCGTTCGTTTCTGGTCGAGCCTTTCCAGATTCCATCCGGCTCGATGAAGCCGACCCTGGAAGTGGGTGATTTTATCCTGGTCAACAAGTTCGCCTATGGCATTCGCCTGCCCGTGCTGGACACCAAGGTGATCGAAGTGGGCGACCCGCAGCGTGGCGATGTGATGGTATTTCGCTACCCAAGCGATCCAAACATCAACTACATCAAACGTGTGGTGGGCCTGGCCGGCGACCGCATTGCCTACAGCAGTGACAAGCGTCTGACCATCAATGGCGAGTCTGTAGCGCAGCAGTTGATTGGCGATGAGCCGGGTAGCCTGGGCAGTGCGACGCTGTATAACGAGAAACTCGGTGAAGCCGAGCACCAGATCCGTAAGGAAATGCAGCGTTATCGAGTTGAGCCTGGCCGTGAGTGGGTGGTGCCGCAAGGGCATTACTTTATGATGGGCGACAATCGCGACAACTCCAATGACAGCCGCTACTGGAATGACCCAGCTATTCCAAAAGCTTTTCTGGGCATGGTGCCGGACCAGAATATCGTCGGCAAAGCATTCGCCATCTGGATGAGCTGGCCGGACCCGAAGTCGCGCAACCTGCCCAATTTCTCCCGCGTAGGTCTGATTCACTGACCTGCTGACGAATTTGCGACGCTGTTAAATACAGCGTTGCAGGCTATATATAGTCTTGCCTCCAGCCGTCATGGCTTCCACATAACTCGAATTTGGGGACAAATATGAAATCTGCGCATTCGCAAAAGGGAATGTCGATTCTTAGTTGGTTGATGGTGCTGGCTGTTGTTGCCTTTTTGGCCAGTGCTGCGTTTAAGGTGTTGCCGCATTACTTTGACTATATGTCGCTAGAGAAAATGATCACATCGGTTGAGACCGATAAAGCCGCTGAGGTTCGTAGCATTAACGATTTTTATAGCCATATCAGCAAGGGCATGCAGGTCAACAGCATCCGCGATTTGAATATGCAGGACGCGATCAAAGTCAAAGTTGAAAACAACGAATTTCGTGTGCACCTGAAATACGAAAAGCGTGAGCCATTGATTGAAAATATCGATCTGGTGGTGCGCTTCGATAAAGAATTCCGTGTGCGTATGCCGTGAGTGCGTCGTTAGCCCGTCTCGAGCGGCAGCTCGGTTATACCTTCAAGGACCAGGAGCTGATGATCCTGGCCCTTACCCATCGTAGTTTCGCCGGGCGCAATAACGAGCGTCTGGAGTTTCTCGGTGATGCGATCCTCAACTTTGTCGCTGGTGAGGCGCTGTTTCAGCGCTTTCCATTGGCCCGTGAAGGGCAACTGTCACGTCTGCGCGCGCGCCTGGTCAAAGGCGAGACGTTGGCGATTTTGGCGCGTGGTTTTGATCTGGGTGAGTACCTACGCTTGGGCTCTGGCGAGCTGAAAAGTGGTGGTTTTCGCCGCGAGTCGATTCTCGCCGATGCCCTGGAAGCGCTGATCGGTGCCATCTATCTTGATACTGGGATGGATGCGGCTCGCGAGCGTGTGCTGGCCTGGTTGACCACTGAGCTGGACAGCCTGACGCTAGTCGACACCAACAAGGATCCGAAAACCCGCCTGCAGGAGTTTCTGCAGTCGCGCGGTTGTGAGTTGCCACGTTACGAGGTTGTGGATATTCAGGGCGAGCCGCACTGCCGGACATTCGTAGTCGAATGTCAGATCACCTTACTCAATGATAAAACCCTGGGGCAGGGTGCCAGCCGGCGTATCGCCGAGCAGGTTGCGGCCGCTGCCGCTCTGATCGCCCTGGGTGTGGAGAATGGCAATGACTGATTCACCTGTTACACGCTGTGGCTATGTCGCCATCGTCGGCCGGCCCAACGTGGGCAAGTCGACGCTGCTCAACCACATCCTCGGGCAGAAGCTGGCGATAACCTCGCGCAAACCGCAAACCACGCGGCACAACATGCTCGGGATCAAGACCGAGGGTGAGGTGCAGGCCATCTATGTCGATACTCCTGGTCTGCACAAGAACAACGAGAAAGCGCTCAATCGCTATATGAACAAGAACGCCTCGTCGGCGCTGAAAGATGTCGACGTGGTGATCTTCGTGGTGGATCGCACCCGCTGGACCGACGAGGACCAGATGGTGCTCGAGCGTATTCAATACGTCGAAGGCCCGGTGATTCTGGCGATCAACAAGACCGACCGCATCGAAGACAAAGCCGAGCTGATGCCGCATCTGGAGTGGTTAGCCACCCAGTTGCCGAATGCCGAGATTGTGCCGGTCTCCGCCCAGCACGGGCATAACCTCGACACTCTGGAAAAGCTGGTAGGTGAGCGTCTGCCGGAAGGTGTGCACTTCTTCCCCGAAGATCAGGTCACCGACCGCTCCAGCCGTTTCTTCGCCGCCGAACTGGTGCGCGAGAAGATCATGCGTCAGCTGGGGGCCGAGCTGCCGTACCAGATCACTGTGGAAATCGAGGAATTCAAGCGCGACGGGCGCATCCTGCATATCCACGCGCTGATCCTGGTCGAGCGTGATGGGCAGAAGAAAATCATCATTGGCGACAAGGGTGAGCGGATCAAACGCATCGGCCAGGAAGCGCGTAAGGATATGGAAGTGATGTTCGACTCCAAAATCATGCTCAACCTCTGGGTCAAGGTCAAAAGTGGCTGGTCTGACGATGAGCGCGCGTTGCGCTCCCTGGGTTACGACAATATCTGAGTCGTCCTCGGGCGCGTCCTGTGCCCGCTTTTGTGAGTAAGCCCCATGCTTGCCCTTGGTCAGCCTGCCTATGTTCTGCACAGCCGCGCTTACCGTGAAAGCAGCGCGCTGGTGGACTTTCTTACTCCGCAGGGCCGCTTGCGTGCTGTCTTGCGAGGCGCTCGGGGCAAGGCCGGAAGTCTGGCTCGGCCGTTTATTCCTCTGGAAGCCGAGTTTCGCGGGCGTGGTGAGCTGAAAAACGTCGGCCGCCTTGACCCTGCGGGCATCCCCAATCTGCTGGTGGGCGAGGCGCTGTTCAGTGGTCTGTACCTCAATGAACTGTTGATCCGCCTGTTGCCCGCCGATGACCCGCATCCCGCCGTTTTCGAGCACTACGCCATGACTGTGCTGGCGCTAGCCCAGGGCCGCGCCCTGGAGCCCTTGCTGCGCTCTTTTGAATGGCGTCTGCTGGATCAGCTGGGCTATGGTTTCGCCCTGGATCTGGACAGCGAAGGTCAACCTATCGCCGAAGCAGGCCTGTATCGACTGCAGACCGAAACTGGGCTGGTGCCAATTGGCCAGTTGCAACCCGGCGCTTTTCAAGGGGCCGAGTTGTTGGCTATGGCCGAAGCGGACTGGACTGCGCCCGGTGCCTTGGCTGCCGCCAAACGCTTGATGCGCCAGGCCCTAGCCCCCCATTTAGGTGGCCGACCGCTGGTCAGCCGCGAACTGTTTATGACGCTCAAGGAGCCAAGCCGTGACTGATGCCAATCGTATTCTGCTGGGTGTAAATATCGACCACGTGGCCACCCTGCGCCAGGCTCGTGGTACCCGCTACCCGGACCCGGTCAAGGCCGCGCTGGATGCGGAAGAGGCGGGCGCCGATGGCATCACCGTGCACCTGCGCGAAGACCGCCGGCATATCCAAGAGCGTGATGTGCGCCTGCTTAAGGAGGTCATGCAGACGCGCATGAACTTCGAGATGGGCGTCACCGAGGAGATGCTCGCTTTCGCTGAAAGCATTTGCCCCGAGCATGTCTGTCTGGTGCCAGAAACTCGCCAGGAGCTTACTACTGAAGGTGGTCTGGATGTGGCCGGGCAGGAGGCGCGGATTCGCGCTGCGGTCGAGCGTTTGAGCAAGATCGGCTGCGAAGTGTCGCTGTTCATCGATCCGGATCCGCAGCAGATCGAAGCGTCCAAGCGTGTCGGCGCTCCGGCTATCGAGCTGCACACCGGTCGTTATGCCGATGCCCATACACCGGAAGAGGCGGCACGCGAGCTGGCGCGGATTCGCGACGGAGTCGCCTGTGGCCTTCAGCACGGCCTGATCGTTAATGCCGGCCACGGCCTGCATTATCACAACGTCGAACCGGTGGCGGCGATTGCTGGGATCAACGAGCTGAATATCGGCCACGCCTTGGTGGCGCACGCGCTGTTCGTTGGCTTCAAGTCAGCTGTGGCGGAGATGAAGCAATTGATCGTAGCCGCGGCTAACCGCGGCTGAGTCTAGTGCGTCGGGCGGACATGCAGCAGGCTTGTCCGCCATCTGTAACCTGTGGACAAGCTGGCGCATGTCCACCCTACGCGAGCCGTGATATGTCCGGTTTACGGTTTACGCGCGATCAATACAGCGCGACTAGGGGCCGGCAGACCTTCCACCGTGCGGCTGTGGTCGGCTGGATCGAGAAACTCTGGCAGTGATTGGAAGCGCATCCACTCGGTCGAGCGCTGTTCGTCCACCGAGGTGGTGCTGACATCCACGCAGCGCACATCGACAAAGCCGGCGCGGCGCAGCCACAGCTCCAGTGCCGGCACCGAAGGCAGGAACCAGACGTTGCGCATCTGCGCGTAGCGGTCTTCGGGAACCAGAACCTGCTGCGCATCGCCTTCCACCACCAGGGTTTCCAGCACCAGTTCGCCATCCTTGACCAGGCAATCCTTGAGGTCGATCAGATGATCGATAGGCGAGCGGCGGTGATACAGCACACCCATGGAAAACACCGTGTCGAAGCCTTGCAGCTTGCCCGGCAATTCCTCGAACGCCAGCGGCAGGTGCCAGGCGGGTAGATCGGGTAGGTAGTTCTTCATCGCCAGGAACTGGCAGAGAAACAGCCAGTTGGGGTCTATGCCGACCACGCTGTCCGCGCCGGCACCGAGCATGCGCCACATGTAGTAGCCGTTTCCGCAGCCGACATCCAGCACGCGCTTACCCTTGAGATCGAGGTAGGGCGCGACCCGCTGCCACTTCCAGTCCGAACGCCATTCGGTATCAACATGCACGCCGAATAAGTGAAATGGGCCTTTGCGCCAGGGGATCAGCCCCTGCAGCGCAGTTTTCAGCTCGGCGCGGGTGGTATCGCTGCAAACGCCGTCGAAGCTGAAGGCGTTCAGCAGTTCCAGCTGCTCGACATTCAGTTCCGGCAGGGCCTGTACCGCACCGTACCAGCGCGGCAGGTCGCCATGGCCGATCGCCAGTTTGGCGTCGATCTGGCCGGGCAGGTCGGCGGCCCAGTCTTGCAGTGGTGTGCCGGCAAGCGCAGCTTGCAGGGCGTCGAGGTCGAGGCGGCTGATCATGGCAGGGCAATCAAGGAGGCGAAATTAAGGCACTGGAACCACGGCACTACCTGGCTGAATCCGGCGGCCAGCAGGCGTTCGCGGTGCTGCTCCAGGCTGTCGGGCAGCATGACCTTTTCAATGGCGCTGCGCTTCTGCGCTATTTCCAGCTCGCTGTAGCCGTTGGCGCGTTTAAAGGCGATATGCAACTCGCCCAACAGAGCGTGTTGCTCAGCGTCTTCGAACTGCAGTTTTTCTGAAAGAATCAGCGCGCCGCCGGGCAGCAGGGCCTGGCGAATCCGCGTCAGTAATTCGAGTCGTTGTTCGGGCTGGATAAATTGCAGGGTGAAGTTCAGCGCCACCAGCGAGGTTGGCTGGAAGTTGAGGCTGAGAATGTCGGCCTCAATCACCTCTACCGGCAGCAGCTCCTGAAACATCGAGTCCTGCGCGTGCAGGTATTCACGGCAGCGCTCGACCATGGCGCTGGAGTTGTCCACGGCGATCACCCGGCAATCGGCAATTTGCACATGTCGGCGCAGCGCCTGAGTTACTGCTCCGAGGGAGCTGCCGAGGTCATACAGCACGCTATGCGGCTGAGCAAACTGGCATGCTAGCACGCCGATATTCTCGACAATGGTCGGGTAGCCCGGCACCGAGCGCTTGATCATATCGGGGAAAACCCGCACCACATCCTCGTTGAACACGAAGTCTGGCACCTGGGCCAGGGGTTTGGCGAAAAGACGGTCGGGCTGTTTGCTCACGATGGTTACGCACTGGTCGATAAAGCCGGGCATTTTAGCCAAGTACGGCGCGCAACCAAACCGCGATTACTTCAATTGGTCGGAAAAGAATTCGCCTGCGCCCTGCAGTGGTCCCAATGGGTTGCGTTTGACTTCTAGGCGGCGAATGTTCGGTTCGCCGTTGGTGACCTTGTGCACCAGTTGATCATCCACCAGCACGAACACCGCGCGAAATGCCCAGCCTTGCAGTTCGCGCTTCTTGCGGAAATTCAGCACATCGGCCCAGAAGTTGCCAACGCGTTGGGTGTCGGTTTTGTTGAACTCAAAGGCGTAGCCGATGCAACGGTCCTTGGCTTGTAGGCACTGCACCAGGCCGTCGGGCAGGTAGGTGATGGGCACGTTGGGTTGTACAAACATCAGGCGGATATCGATAAACGACAGCATCTTGCCGTTGCCTTCGGCCAGCGGGTCGAAGCCAAGGGCGAACAGCTCGGAGCGGCTGGTGACTCCTGGAACTACCTTGGCATAGCGCATTTCCGCGTCCAGGTAATCATCGAAGGGGGATTGCGCTTCGGCGCGCTCGCTGGGCAACAGGCTGCTACAACCGCAGAGTCCTGCCAGTAGCAGGAAAAGGCCAACTATCCGCCCGATAACCGCCATGCTGTTTCCCCTAAATTATTTTTGTCTACTTCCTATAGTCGATTTATTGGGGGGATGCCGACCTAAAAATAACCTTAAGCGTTTTGTGAGCGGTTGAATGCTGATGCGGCGATAGCCCATTGCCCGAGCCAGTAGCTGAGCATGATCGCCAGCGGCGCAGCATCGAAGGGGGCGACAAAGCGGTTGATGCCGATCAGGCTGTCGGAGAGCACAAACAGCGCGGCGCCACCGGCGGCCAGGCGTGTTGAGATGCTTGGCAGGCCCGTTTGCCCGAGGCTGGCGAGGGCGCGCCAGAGCATGGCGCTGATCGCCAATGCGTAACAGGCCACGGGGATCAGCAACGGGCCCAGGTTGGCGCTGGCGAGTATGGCGAACATCGTCCCACCAGTGGCCAATGCGAGCAGCAGGGCGAGCCAGGCGGGTTGTTTACAGTCGCTCAGGTAGGCGCGCAGGTAAGCCAGGTGAGCGAGCAGAAACGCGCCGAGGCCGAAGACAAACAAATCACCTGGCCAGTCGAGCAGGATATCGCCCGCCAGTGAGGCGAGCAGGCCGAGGCTGATCCAACGTCGATACAGGCCGCTCGGTGCAGTTCTCAGCCACAGCAGCAGGGCAATCACTGGCATGCCTTTGCTGAGCAGGCCCAGCTCGCTCAGGCCACTGAGGCGTGCATAGAGAAATACCGCAGTGCCCAGCAAACCCAGCAGCAGATAACGCATGGCCTTTGTCCTTGATTCTCGAAAGGCCAGCACTATGGCGTGTCGCGAATTAACTGGCCACGCCGTGGGTGCCACTCAGGTCAGCATTTCGCGCCAGTAGCAGCAGGCTGCTGAAAAACTACCTACGTTGCCATCGCCGCGTTAAAAACAGGCTCGTGCGCGAGTCCGATCAAAAAGCTCATTTACAGCTCGTAAACTCGCGTGCGAGCCCAGTCCATTTTTCGCCTGTTTTTGCCTTGCGCTGGCTGCCGCGCCTACGTTTTTCAACGGCCTGCTAGCGAGCTTTAATCGTGCAGTTGAAGCGCTGGGCGGGCACTACGCCGACTTCCCAGGGGCGTTCGTAGGTCAGGGCCAATTGGCCTTCGCCAGCCTTGATGACCTCGAAGCGCCAGGTGGAAACTCCGGCGCTGCCGACCAGGCCGGCGTCTTCCGGGTTGCTGTAGACCTCGGGACCGAGGCTTTTAAGCACCTGCGGCGCGGAGTCACGCAGCAGCCAGCGGAAACCGGTGGTGGGGTTGCTCGGCAGGCGCAGGTTGAATTGCTGGCCGACGTGCAGCGACAGCGGGCATTTGCTCTGCTGGTTCTGCTCCAGAGTCACGTTGCTGGGCTTTTGCGCGCAGGCGGCGAGCAGTGCAAGGCTGAGTGCCACTGTCAGGCGGGGGGCAAACATGGTGAGCTCCTGGCGAAAGTCGAGGCTGCCAGCATAGCCGCTAGGGCTGCTCTGTGGGAGCCCGGGCTGCGAACGCCGCCCGCAATGGCGCACGCAAGCGCTGGGCGTAATCGTCGATCAGCGGTGTGAGCAGGGCAAAGCACTCGTGGGGTGCCAGGCGTACTTCGCGGCTGTCGATCAACTCCTGCTCCAGGCGCTGTAACACTTGCTGCAAGGGCGCGTCGGCAGGCGATTGTTCCAGCTCCAGGCAGAGCTGCTGAATCTGCTGTTTCAGGCTTGGCGGGCATTGGCTGTAATTGGCCGCACGTACGCTCAGGCCGCGCAGGCGCGCAAGGTTTTCCAGGCCGTGGCAGGCCTGAGCGATGCCCTCTACTTGCGAGTTACCGGCCTGGCACAGGCGGGTTTCGAGTGTGGCGATAACCTCCAGCAAGCCGTCGATAACCTGGCAATGCGCGGCAAAGTCCGCCGGGTTGCGCCGCAGGCGTGGCCAGTCCTGCTGCAACGGGGCGAGTGCGAGGCTTGCGCCGGGCCAGTTCAGCCAGAGTTGGTCGAGTTGGCGGGCCAGGACATTGCGCTGGCTGGTGCTAAGCAGGTCTTGTTGGGCGCCCAGGCCGCGGTGTTTCTGCAGGGTTTGCAGCAGATCAATTGCGCGTTGCAGCAGTTCAGCTTGCAGCTCATTGAGATGCTGTTGATGGCGTTTGCTGGCGAGCTGGCTGAGGAAGTGGCCGGCGAGTAACAGCGCCAATGCCAGAGCGAGAGCAATGCTGAGAGCCATAAGCTGGTTTCCTGAACCCGAACGGTGCGCAAGGGGCGTCCTAACCGAGCAAATCCCTTGCCAGGCACCGCAAAGCACCTATTTCAGGCGTTTTTTACCGTTGGCACGCTGATAATTCGCCCCGTATTTGGGCGCTTTTTAATGGCTTCGGTAGTTTTTGGTGCGGCAGCTGCCCATTTGTCGTGCAGGCTGCAGTTTTACCGGGCAAAAGGTTAAAGTTGCACCTCTGCTTTCCAGGGTTGCACTTTTCATGTTCAACGCGCGATTGATGCGTCTTGATGACCAAGCCCACGAACATACTCACGACCATCATCAACTGGTGTTGTCGCTGGCTGGGCGCGCTGAGTTTGAGGTCAACGGTCGCGGTGGCGAGGTCTGCCGCATGCGTGCCTGCCTGGTGCCGGGGGATGCTGATCACCAGTTCGCCGGTATTGGTGATAACCGCATGCTGATCATCGATCTGGATGAGCAGGGCACCTCCAGCGAAGACCTGCAACTGCTGACCCGCCTGTTCGAAACCCCGCGCTACCCGCAACTAGATGCTGACTTCCAGAACCTGCTGAGCTATGCAGGCGCCGAGCTTGAGCGTTACGGCTCTGATCCGCTGCTGCCCCGTGCGCTCGGTGGTGTGCTGCTGCGCGCCTTGCACCTGCGCCTGTTCGGCGAGCCCCATGTGCGGCCTATGGGGGCGCTGAATCTGGAAAGGATCGACAGCTATATCGTCGAGCACCTGGCGAGGCGCATCAGCGTGGCCGAGTTGGCGCAGGTGGCTTGCCTGAGCCCTAGTCATTTCCATGCACAGTTCAAGGACAGCGTCGGCCTGACGCCGCACCAGTACCTGCTGAAAACCCGCCTGGACCGCGCCGTGCGGCTGTTGCGAGAGAGCGGCCTGCCGCTGATCCGCATCGCGGAAGAGTGCGGCTTTTCCAGCCAGAGCGCGCTGACCACCGCCATGCGCCGTTATCTTGGCCTGACGCCGAAACGCCTGCGCAGCGCCGAATAAACGTTCGTTGACCGCCTTGCGTGGCGGCGCTTATCAGGCAGCGACCGCCGACGAAACGTGAACTTCTTCACGCTGCCGACTAAGCTGTGGCGCACAGAGACATTTACTGTGCCCGGGCAAGGATGCTGTTCATAGTCAAGTGTGCCCCTAGCGTACGAGTAGTCTTGATGAGCAAGCACCTGCACCCATTGTTCGCGTTTTCGCTGCTCGGCATATTGCTGCTCAGTACGCCTTTGCCCGCCGCCAGCCTGCAAGCCGAGTTGGTGGATAGCCAAGGCCAGCCTTTGGCCAATGCCGTGCTCAGTTTGCGCAGCGCGGTTGCGCCTGGGGTTGCACCTGCTGCCGCGGTGATGGACCAGCGCTCGCAGCAATTCGCGCCCAATGTGCTGGCCGTGCGCAGCGGCACCTCGGTGTCGTTCCCCAACAGCGACAATATTCGCCATCACGTCTATTCGTTCTCCCTCGCCAAACGCTTTGAGCTGCGCCTGTACCAGGGCACACCGAGTGAGCCTGTGCTGTTCGACAAGCCGGGTGTGGTGGTGCTTGGTTGCAATATCCATGACTGGATGGTGGGTTATGTCTATGTCACCGACGACCCTTGGTTTGCCGTCAGCGATGCGCAGGGCAAGCTGAACCTGGAGCAACTGCCAGCCGGTACGTACACAGTCAGCCTGTGGCACCCGCAAGCGCCGGAGATGTTGCCGCAGGCTGCCGGCCAGATGCAGCTGACTGAGGCCGGCAACCAGCAGCGCTTTACCCTGACCATGCAGGCGCCTGCCACCCAGGCAGCGCCGAGTGCGCCGGCCAGTGCCTTTGGTGATGCGTTCAAGAAGGCTCGCGATGCTGCGCAATAGTTTTCAGGCGCGCATCGCCGGCGTACTGGTATTGCTGCTGTTGGTGGTGATCGGCGCGCTCTATGCTGCCGTGCAAACCGCCACCAATGCCGCCGTACGCAGCCAGGCCCGTGAGCAGCTGGATGTGGGCAGCCTGGTGTTTCAGCAGTTGCTCGAAGTACGCGGCCGCCAGTTGCACGATGCGGTGCAGGTGCTGGCCGCCGATTTTGGCTTCAAGGATGCCGTGGCCAGCGGCGACACTGAGACCATTCGCTCGGCCCTGACCAACCACGGCGCACGGATCAACGCCAGCGCCGTAATGATGCTGGGCCTGGATGGCAATCTGGAGGTCAGCAGTGATCGGCAGATCAGCGGCGAAACCGCCCAGCGCCTCAGTGCCCAGGTGATGCAGCGTCAGCGCGAGGGCGTGCAGATATTCCTGATGCCGATTGCCGACAAGATCTACCTGCTGGTGCAAGCCACTGTCACCGCGCCGTTGCCGATTGCCCGGGTGATGATGGGCTTTCAGGTTGATGATGTATTTGCCGCCGAATTGCGTGGATTGACCCACCTGGAGCTGACCCTACGGGCAACCCAGGATGGTGTGGCCGATATCTGGATCAGCACCTTGCCGCCGACGCAGCGTGAGCAGCTGCAAGGCAGCATGGCTGAACTGGCTGATGATGCGGTAAGCCTGATCGGTGCCGAGTCTTACCTCAATCAAACCCTGGTACTGGCGAGCGGCGATGGCTTTGAGGTGCGTGCGCTGCTGCACAAGTCCCTGAGTCAGGCGCAACAGGCGTTTGCCCCGCTCGATCAGAATATTCTGCTGATTGCCCTGGTGGCGCTGACCGCTTCCCTGGTTGGTGCCTTGTTGCTGGCGCGCTCGGTGTCGCAGCCGGTGCAGCAATTGGCGGCGGTCGCCGAGCGGGTGCGCCAGGGCGATTATCAGGCCAGCCTGGATCTGCAGCGCGGTGATGAGCTGGGGCGTTTGGCCATCGCCTTCAAAGACATGCAGCAAGGTATCGCCGAGCGTGAGCGGCAGCTGGCGCATAACGCTTTGCATGATGCGCTGACCGGTTTGCCCAACCGCACCCTGGCGCTGGAGCGTCTGGGCAGTGCGATCACGGCGGAGCGGCCGACGGCGTTGCTCTATCTGGGCGTGGCGAATTTTCGGGCGGTTAATGAAAGCCTGGGCACGGAGGGCGGCGATCTGGCGTTGCAGCAGCTGAGCCGACGCCTGCAGGCGATTCTGCGCCCCGGCGATAGCGTGGCGCGCATTATCGGTGATGAATTTCTCCTGCTGCTGGAAAACACTGACAGCGACAGCGCCGTGGGCATCGCCGACAAGGTGCAGCAGCTGCTGCTCAAGCCGCTGCGCGTCGCCACCCATGATTTCGCCCTGGATTGCCGCATCGGCATTGCCAGCTACCCGGTCGATGGCAACGCCCCGGAAGAGTTGCTGCGCCGGGCGAGTATCGCCATGCAGGATGCCGCCGGCATGGCCAGCCATCTGCAGGTCTATCAGCGTGGCCGTGATGATGCCCAGCAGCGGCAGATTCGCCTGATTCGTGATCTACGCCATGCGCCAAGCAAGGCCGAGCTGCTGTTGCACTATCAGCCGAAACTCGACATTGCCGCCGGCCAGGTGCGCCAGGCCGAAGCCTTGCTGCGTTGGCAGCATCCGGTGCTGGGCATGGTCTCGCCGGGGGAATTTATCCCGCTGGCCGAGCGCACCGGCAGCATTCAGCTGTTGACCTCCTGGGTGATCGAGGAAGTCATGCGCCAGCTGCGCGAGTGGGCCGGGCGCGGCCTGCGCGTGCAGGTGTCGCTGAATATCTCCACCGAAGACCTGATCGATCCACAGTTACCAGCGCGGGTCAGCAAACTGTTGGCCGAGTACCAGATCCCGGCCGAACAGCTGATTTTTGAAATCACCGAGAGCGGGGTGATGCTCAACCCCGAGGTCGCCCTACAGGTGCTACATGGCCTGCGTGCGTGCGGTATCAGCCTGTCGGTGGACGACTTTGGCACAGGCTACTCATCCTTGACGCAGCTCAAGCGCATGCCGGTGCAGGAGTTGAAGATCGACCAGTCGTTTATCCGCGACCTGGACGATGCCAGTGAGGACTCGGTGATCGTGCGTTCGACCATCGAGATGAGCCACAGCCTGGGTCTCAAGGTCGTGGCCGAGGGCGTCGAATTCGAGCGCAGCCTGCAACTGCTCGGCCGCTGGCATTGCGATACCGCCCAGGGCTACCTGATCAGCCGACCGTTGGCGGCGAAAGCCTTTGAAACCTGGATGGCGCAATACACTCATGCCTCCCCGACCCTGGTGCATTGACCATGACCCAACTGCCTCGCTGCATTGCCCTGTTGTGCGGTCTGCTGGCCAACCTGGCCTGGGCCGACGGCCGCTTGTTGGCCACCGGTGGCGCCAGCAGCATTGAAGGTGCGGCAGGTGGCGGGATTACGCCCTGGGCGGTGCTCTCCGGTTATGGCGAACGCGGAGAATGGGGCGCGGATGTATTCGCCACGCGGGTGGAAACCGGCGATTACCGCCTGGATGTGGCCGGTGTTGGCGCAGCGTTCGATAACCGCATCGAACTGTCCTACGCCCGCCAGCGCTTTGATCTGGGCACCCTGGCGCGCAACCTTAATCTGCCGGAAAACAGCCTGAGCCAGGATATCTTCGGCCTCAAGGTGCGCCTGTTTGGCGACCTGATCTACGACCAGCTGCCGCAGGTGTCATTGGGTATTCAGCACAAACGCCAGAAGGATTTTCTGATTCCCAGCCTGGTGGGCGCGCAACGCAGCGAAGACACCGAGGGCTATATCAGCGCCAGCCGGCTGATTCTCGGCGGCGCCTTTGGTTACAACCTGCTGCTTAACGGCAGTCTGCGTTACAGCCGGGCCAACGAGCTGGGCCTGCTGGGTTTTGGTGGCGACCGCCGTGATCGTCACTCGGTGCTCAAGGAAGGTTCCGTCGCCGTGCTGTTCAACCCGCGCTGGGCGCTGGGCGTGGAGTACCGCGAGAAGCCGGACAACTTAAGCTTTGCCGGCGAAAGTGACTGGGCTGATCTGTTTATCGGTTACTTCCCCAACAAGAACCTGGCCGTGGTGCTGGCCTATGCGCGCCTGGGGGAGATCGCCACGCTGGATAATCAGGACGGGGTTTATCTGTCTGTACAGGGGAGTTTCTAAGCATGCGCAGTCTGCTGCTGGTGGTTGTTCTGAGTCTGGCGGCCTGTGCCCAGCAGGCGCCGAAAGACGACAGCCTGTACCGTGACCTGGGCGAGCAGGCCGGAATTACCCGTATCGTCGAAGGCATGCTGCTGAATATTGCCGCCGACCCGCGCATCGTTCGGTACTTCGAGAATATCGACATCGTGCGCCTGCGCGACAAGCTGGTGGAGCAGATATGCGTCGAAGCCGGCGGCCCGTGCACCTACACCGGCGACAGCATGGAGGAAAGCCACAAGGGCCAGAACCTCACCCCCGGCGACTTCAACGCTTTGGTGGAAAACCTGCAGGATGCAATGAGCGCCCAAGGCGTGCCCATGCCTGCGCAGAACCGCCTGCTGGCGCGGCTTGCGCCGATGCGCGCGCAGGTTATCGATCGCTAACGTAAGGTCTGGGCGATCGCCAGAATATCGGCGCGGTGGCTGATCACCAGGCTGAGTTCGCCGTTCTCACCAATAAAGTCCTGCGGCGGCATCAGCTTCTGGTAGGCGGCCAGTTCCTGCAGTGGCGGCAGGTCGGCGTCTGGGGTGCGTTCCTTGATGGCGTGGTAGAGCGCCAGGTTGACCAGATCCAGCAATTGCAGGCTATGCCCTGGGCTGCGCTGCCAGTTGCCGGTGTCGCGGATGATCTCGATATATTCGTTATCCACTGACCATTTTTTCAGCACGATGATGCCGAGCGATTTGCTGTATTCGCGGCACAGCTTGTAATACAGCTCGCTGGAGGGCGTGACGCTTTCACTCCGGAACGCCGAGAGCACGGCCAGGGTGCCCACCTCACTGAGCAGGCTGGCCAGCAGCGCGTGTTCAGCCGTTACATGGCCCAGCAGGCGGGCCAGCATGGCGCTGGTGCTGGCCTTGATCACCAGGCGCTCCCAGGCATCGACAAATAGCCGTTTATGCCCGGGGCTGTGCAGGGTGAACAGGCTTTTGATGCTGTGCACCATGGTAATGCGGTCGACTTCAGCCATGCCGAGCATGCTGATCACTTCGTGCAGGGTTTTAGGCGGCAGGGTGTGGCGATACAGCGCGCTGGAGGCATGTTTCATCAGCAGGGCGCTGAGGGCCGGATCACGGCTGATCAGGCGCACCAGGGCATTCAGGGAAATATTCGGGTCACCCAGGGCGCGGCGGATATCCAGGGTGATGGTCGGCAGACTGGGCAGTTGCTCTTCGCCCTGCATCAACTGCGAGACTACGCGCCGGTAGATTGAGTAATCGGATGCTTCGCTCTGCAACACACACCTCCAGCTTATGGGTGCAGTCTAGATGCCTGTTGCCCGCCCGCTATAAGTGGCGATGGATGGCCGTGGCAGCTGAGTTTCTGGCTTGGCGCTTTAAACAGCTGTTTGCAGGAAGTTCCCTGCTTGGAGTTTTTTGCAAAAACTCCAGAGCTTTTTGTAAGAAGCGGTCATGCATCTGCCACTAAATTCCGTGCTCGGTTTACGCGGTGCGCAGGTTTCTGCCCACAGGCTTGCCCCGGCAAGCCGCTGCAGTTGGGCTAGACCTAATACAGGCCGTGGCGAGTGATGCTGAGTTTTTCCGGTGTGCAGCGTTTGCCAGAACGTTGAGTGCGCGCAGGGCCTGGCCGGGTTAGAGCGCTGGCAGGCATTTAAAAGGATTTTCACGGGCGACTGTCTTACGGCATGCGCCCGTTGTTGTATTGGGGCCTTTGTGCCTCGATTGCGGTAAGCGGCTTCACCTGCATAAGGCAGGCGTGCAATGCCACGTTGGCAATGGGGGCTACTCCCTGTTGCTGGAATAACAACAATCAAGAGGGGAGCTCCCCAATGACTGCAAATACTCCGATGCTCGTCACCTTCGTGGTGTACATCGCGCTCATGGTGCTGATTGGCCTGTTCGCGTACATGCGCACCAAGAACCTTTCCGATTACATTCTGGGCGGTCGCAGCCTGGGTAGTTTCGTCACCGCTTTGTCGGCTGGCGCATCGGACATGAGCGGCTGGCTGCTGATGGGCTTGCCGGGCGCGGTATACCTGTCCGGTCTGTCCGAAGGCTGGATCGCCATCGGCCTGATTGTGGGGGCTTACCTGAACTGGTTGTTCGTGGCTGGCCGTCTGCGTGTGCAGACCGAGCACAACGGCAACGCCCTGACCCTGCCGGATTACTTCACCCACCGCTTCGAAGACAGCAGCCGCGTGCTGCGCATCTTCTCCGCCCTAGTGATTCTGGTGTTCTTCACCATCTACTGCGCCTCGGGCGTTGTGGCCGGTGCCCGCCTGTTTGAAAGCACCTTCGGCATGTCCTACGAGACCGCGCTGTGGGCCGGTGCTGCGGCGACCATCGCCTACACCTTTATCGGTGGTTTCCTGGCGGTTAGCTGGACTGACACCGTGCAGGCCACGCTGATGATCTTCGCCCTGATCCTCACCCCGATCGTGGTGCTGATTGCCACTGGCGGTGCTGATGCCACCTTCGCAGCGATCGAACTGAAAGACGCCACCAGCTTTGACATGCTCAAAGGCGCGACCTTTGTTGGCGTGATCTCGCTGATGGCCTGGGGCCTGGGCTACTTCGGCCAGCCGCATATCCTCGCGCGCTTCATGGCCGCTGATTCGGTGAAGTCGATTCCAGCAGCCCGTCGTATCTCCATGACCTGGATGATCCTGACTCTGGCAGGCGCCGTGGCTGTGGGCTTCTTCGGTATTGCGTACTTCTCCGCCAATCCGGACCTCGCAGGCCCGGTGACCGAGAACCCAGAGCGCGTATTTATCGAGTTGGCCAAGCTGCTATTCAACCCGTGGATCGCCGGCATCCTGTTGTCCGCCATCCTGGCTGCGGTCATGAGCACCCTGAGCTGCCAGCTGCTGGTGTGCTCCAGTGCCCTGACCGAAGACTTCTACAAAGCCTTCCTGCGTAAAGATGCTTCACAGACCGAGCTGGTATGGGTCGGTCGTGGCATGGTGCTGCTGATTGCTATCGTCGCGATCATGCTGGCTGCCAACCCGGAAAACCGCGTACTGGGCCTGGTATCCTACGCCTGGGCAGGCTTCGGTGCTGCGTTCGGTCCGGTGGTGATCCTCTCGCTGGTCTGGAAGCAGATGACCCGCAACGGCGCTCTGGCCGGCATGCTGGTCGGTGCTCTGACCGTAATCCTGTGGAAGAACTTCCTCGGCCACCTGGGCCTGTACGAAATCATCCCGGGCTTTATCTTCGCCACCATCGCCATTCTGGTGTTCAGCAAGATCGGCAGCGGCCCTTCGGCCAGCATGATCAAGCGCTTCGACGAAGCCGAGAAGGAATACCAGTCGGCCTGATGGTTTGAAATACCTGGCAACTGACTGGTCGCTCAGTTGCCCCGTGGACCTGTATCGCGGCGATGTGCGTGCGACCCGATAGTGCTTCGCCGGCCCACACCTTTGGTGTGGGCCGGCTTTTTTATGGCTGGCCATCCATGGCCGCCACCCTTCGGGCCGTCGCTACGCGACGTTAAAAATGACTCCCGGCCATTTTTTATGCCCGAAATAAACTTCAGAAACCGCGCTGCGCTTTCGATTGGCCGCTGGTTTGGCTAAGGTGGCGGGGTTTGCCTCAATCGAGCTGCCTGTACAGGTTCTGCATGACTCAATCACCGAAAAACCCGCTGCATGGCGTGACCCTTGAAGCCATTCTCACCGCCCTGGTTGCCCTGTACGGCTGGGACGGCCTGGCCGAGCGGATTGATATCCGCTGTTTCAAGAGCGACCCGAGCATCAAGTCCAGCCTGACCTTTTTGCGCAAGACGCCCTGGGCGCGGGAGAAGGTCGAAGCCCTGTATATCCGTTCGCAAGCGCGTAAATAGGCGCTGAGAGCCAGCTCGATAATCTGGCACCCTTGTTGCAATACCTCTGCAAACGCCGCGAAGCGTCAAAAAACCGCGGCCAGTGGAGGTAGTGATGAGTCAGGGTGTTGAATTCAATCGCTTGATGCTGGAGATGCGCTCCATGCAGGCCGACGCCATGGCGCGTCAGAAGCCTGTCACCAGTACGCCGGAGCCCGGTGCGCCGAGCTTTTCCGAGATGCTCGGGCAGGCCGTGGGCAAGGTCAACGAAACCCAGCAGGCCTCCAACAAGCTGGCAACTGCCTTTGAAATGGGCACCAGCGGCGTGGATTTGACGGACGTGATGATCGCGTCGCAGAAAGCTAGCGTCTCCTTCCAAGCCATGACCCAGGTACGCAACAAGCTGGTTCAGGCTTATCAAGACATTATGCAGATGCCGGTTTAAGGGTAGGGCTGAATCATGGCTGAAGCCGTTGTTGCAAACGTACCTGCCACCACTGGCGGTGATGAGCCGAAGAAACCGCTGTTCGGCCTGACCTTTCTGGAAAACCTCGCCGATATGTCGATGTTGCGCCAGATCGGCCTGCTCGTCGGTCTGGCCGCCAGCGTGGCCATTGGCTTTGCCGTGGTGCTGTGGTCGCAGCAACCGGATTACCAGCCGCTGTATGGCAGCCTCGACGGCATGGATGCGTCCCAGGTGATGGAGACGTTGTCCGCCGCCGACATCAAATACACCGTGGAACCCAACTCCGGCGCGCTGCTGGTCCAGTCTGGTGACCTGGCTCGCGCGCGTATGCGCCTGGCGGCTGCTGGCGTTGCACCGAAGGACAATAGCGTCGGCTTCGAGATTCTCGATCAGGAGCAAGGCCTCGGCACCAGCCAGTTTATGGAAGCCACCCGCTACCGCCGTGGCCTGGAAGGGGAGCTGGCGCGTACCGTCTCCAGCCTGAACAACGTCAAGGCCGCGCGGGTGCACCTGGCTATTCCGAAGAGTTCGGTATTTGTGCGCGATGAGCGCAAACCCAGCGCCTCGGTGCTGGTCGAGCTGTATTCCGGGCGTGGCCTGGAGCCGAGCCAGGTGATGGCGATCGTCAATCTGGTCGCCAGCAGCGTGCCGGAAATGGACAAGGCCCAGGTCACCGTGGTCGACCAGAAGGGTAACCTGCTTTCGGATATTCAGGAAATGTCCGAGCTGACCATGGCCGGCAAGCAGTTCGATTACAGCCGCCGCATGGAAAGCCTGTTTACCCAGCGTGTGCACAACATCCTGCAGCCGGTGCTGGGCTCAGGCCGCTACAAGGCCGAAGTGTCGGCGGATGTGGATTTCAGTGCGGTGGAATCCACCTCGGAAATGTTCAACCCCGATCAGCCGGCGCTGCGCAGTGAGCAGTCGGTCAACGAACAACGCAGCAGCAGCCTGCCGCCGCAAGGTGTGCCAGGTGCGCTGAGCAACCAGCCACCCGGTGCGGCCGCCGCACCTGAGCAAGCGGGCGGTGCTGCGGCAGTGCCTGGCCCGGTCGCTCCAGGCCAGCCACTGCTGGACGCCAACGGTGCGCAGATCATTGACCCGGCCACTGGCCTGGCCATGCTTGCGCCGTATCCGGCGGACAAGCGTGAGCAATCCACGCGTAACTTCGAGCTGGACCGTTCCATCAGCTACACCAAGCAGCAACAGGGCCGTCTACGCCGGCTGTCGGTGGCGGTGGTGGTGGACGATCAGGTCAAGGTCGATGCGGCCAGCGGCGAAACCACTCGGGTGCCGTGGAGCAGTGATGATCTGGCACGCTTTACCCGCCTGGTGCAGGACTCCGTGGGCTTCGATGCCAGCCGTGGTGACAGCGTCAGCGTGATCAACACGCCGTTCTCTGCCGCGCTGGGCGAGGATGCTGTTGCGTTGCCTTGGTATCAGAGTGAGTTGTTCCTACTTGCCATGGGTGGGCTAAAACAACTGATGCCCGCGCTGTTGATCTTTATATTGGTCTGGTTTGTATTGCGCCCTGTTATGAAGAACATCACTGGCGGCGGCAAAGGCCATGGCGATGGCCGTGATAGCGATGTCGAACTGGGTGAAATGGGCGCGCTGGGCGGTGATCTGTCCGAGGATCGCGTGAGCCTGGGCGGCCCGCAAAGCATCCTCCTGCCGAGCCCGAGTGAGGGGTATGATGCACAATTGAACGCCATCAAGAGCCTGGTCGCTGAAGACCCGGGCCGCGTAGCTCAGGTTGTGAAAGAGTGGATTAACGCCGATGAGTGAGAATCGAACCGCCACTAAATTGAGCAAGGTTGAAAAGGCCGCGATTCTGCTGCTGTCGCTCGGCGAAACCGACGCAGCTCAGGTGCTGCGTCACCTGGGGCCGAAAGAAGTGCAGCGGGTTGGTGTGGCCATGGCCGGCATGCGCAATATCCAGCGTGAGCAGGTCGAGCTGGTGATGGGCGAGTTTGTCGATATCGTCGGCGATCAGACCAGTCTAGGCGTCGGTGCCGACGGCTATATCCGCAAAATGCTGACTCAGGCGCTGGGCGAAGACAAAGCCGGCAACCTGATCGACCGTATCCTCCTCGGCGGCAGTACCAGCGGCCTCGACAGCCTGAAATGGATGGAACCGCGCGCCGTAGCCGACGTGATCCGCTACGAGCACCCGCAGATTCAGGCCATCGTGGTGGCTTATCTGGACCCCGATCAGGCCGGTGAAGTGCTTGGCCACTTCGACCACAAGGTGCGCCTGGATATCGTTCTGCGCGTGTCCTCGCTGAATACTGTGCAACCGGCGGCGCTCAAGGAACTCAACCAGATTCTCGAGAAGCAGTTCTCCGGCAGCTCCAACACCACCCGCGCCGCGCTCGGCGGGGTCAAGCGCGCCGCGGATATCATGAACTTCCTCGACAGCTCGGTCGAAGGTCAGCTGATGGATTCGATCCGCGAAGTTGACGAAGACCTCTCCAGCCAGATCGAGGACCTGATGTTTGTCTTCGACAACCTTGCCGATGTCGACGACCGTGGCATCCAGGCGCTGCTGCGTGAGGTGTCCTCCGACGTGCTGGTGCTGGCGCTCAAGGGCGCGGACGAGGCGATCAAGGAAAAAGTCTTCAAGAACATGTCCAAACGTGCCGCCGAACTGCTGCGCGACGATCTGGAAGCCAAAGGCCCGGTGCGCGTCAGCGACGTGGAAACCGCGCAGAAGGAAATCCTCACTATCGCCAGGCGTATGGCCGAAGCCGGGGAAATTGTCCTGGGCGGCAAAGGCGGCGAGGAAATGGTCTAACGCATGTCCAGTAAAGAGCCGCCCAGTGAGCTGATTCGCGCCAAGGACCTTAAGGGCGTTGATGTGTGGGCACTGCCCAGCTTCGATCCGGAAGTCGAAATACCTGAGCCAGTGGAAGAGCAGCAGGCGGCCGAGCAGCCTGTTGAAGCGGGCGAGCAGGCACAGGCCGAGAGTGAAGAGGTGGCCCTGGAAGACGTCAAACCCTTGACGTTGGATGAGTTGGAGGCGATCCGCCAGGATGCCTACAACGAAGGTTTTGCCACCGGCGAGAAAGACGGCTTCCATGCTGGCCAGCTAAAAGCCAAGCAGGAAGCCGATATCGCCCTGGCCGCTAAACTGGCTGGGCTGGAGCAGTTGATGACCCAGCTGTTCGAGCCGATTGCCGGGCAGGACCAGCAGCTCGAAGAAGCCATGGTCGGCCTGCTCGGGCAGATGGTGCGCCAGGTGATTCAGCGTGAGCTGGTCAGCGACTCCAGCCAGATTCGTCAGGTGCTCAGCGAGGCGCTCAAGCTGCTGCCGATGGGCACCGGCAACATCCGCATTCACCTTAATCCGCAAGACTTCGAGATGATCAAGGCCCTGCGTGAGCGCCACGAAGAAAGCTGGCGGATTCTCGAAGACGCATCCCTGTTGCCTGGCGGTTGCCGGGTGGAAAGCGAACTCAGCCGTATCGATGCCACCGTGGAAACCCGCCTGAACCAAGCGATCAAGCAGTTGTTCGAGCAACAGCGCGAACAGGCGTCGCATCCGCTGGAAGCCGATCTGCATACCGACCTGGATGCCCTGCCGGTGGATGCCCCTCAGGTGAATAGTCAGGCGAGCCCGGATGCGCCTTGACCGAGTGAGTTTCGCCAAACGCCTGGCCGGTTACAGCGAGGCCGTTGCGCTGCCAACTCAGCCGTTGGTCGAAGGCCGCCTGCTGCGCATGGTTGGCCTCACCTTGGAAGCCGAAGGCCTGCGCGCCGCCCTGGGCAGCCGCTGCCTGGTGATCAACGACGACAGCTATCACCCGGTGCAGGTCGAGGCCGAGGTTATGGGCTTCTCCAATGGCAAAATCTTCCTGATGCCGGTCGGCAGCCTGGCCGGCATCGCCCCTGGTGCCCGTGTGGTGCCGCTGCCGGATACCGGGCGTTTGCCCATGGGCATGTCGATGCTTGGTCGGGTGCTCGATGGTACCGGCCGCGCTCTTGATGGCAAGGGCGGCATGAAAGCCGAAGACTGGGTGCCGATGGATGGCCCGGCCATCAATCCGCTCAACCGCCACCCGATCAGCGAACCGCTGGATGTCGGTATCCGTTCAATCAACGGCCTGCTGACCGTTGGCCGTGGCCAGCGCCTCGGCCTATTTGCCGGTACCGGTGTGGGTAAGTCGGTGCTGCTCGGCATGATGACGCGCTTTACCGAGGCCGACATTATCGTGGTCGGGCTGATCGGTGAGCGGGGCCGTGAAGTAAAAGAATTTATCGACGAGATCCTCGGCCATGAGGGCCTCAAACGCTCGGTGGTGGTGGCTTCGCCGGCCGATGATGCGCCGTTGATGCGTTTGCGTGCGGCTATGTATTGCACACGAATTGCCGAATACTTCCGCGACAAGGGCAAGAATGTCTTGCTACTGATGGATTCGCTGACCCGCTTCGCGCAAGCCCAGCGGGAAATTGCCCTGGCCATTGGCGAGCCGCCGGCAACCAAGGGCTATCCGCCATCGGTATTTGCCCGCCTGCCCAAGCTGGTGGAGCGCGCCGGCAATGCGGAGAAAGGCGGTGGTTCGATTACCGCCTTCTACACCGTACTCAGTGAAGGCGACGACCAGCAGGACCCGATCGCCGACGCCGCCCGTGGTGTGCTCGACGGCCATATCGTGCTGTCGCGGCGGCTGGCCGAAGAAGGCCATTACCCAGCTATCGATATCGAAGCCTCGATCAGCCGGGTGATGCCGCAGGTGGTCAGCGCCGAACACATGCGCTTGGCGCAGCGCTTCAAGCAGCTGTGGTCGCGCTATCAGCAGAGCCGTGACCTGATCAGCGTTGGCGCCTATGTGCCAGGCGGTGATGCCGACACCGACCTGGCCATTGCGCGCCAGCCGGCCATGGTCAAGTACCTGCGGCAGAACCTGCAGGACAACGAAAGCCTGGAAAGCAGCAGCGCGCAGCTGGCGGCAACCTTCAACCCCGCAGCAGCAGGCGCGTAAGCCATGGCGCAAAGCCGCGCCGCGCGGCTGGCTCCGGTGGTCGACATGGCCGAGCGTGCCGAGCGCGAGGCGGCCTTGCAGCTGGGGCATTGTCAGGGTTTGCTGCGCCAGGCCGAAGTGCAGCTTGGCGACCTTGAACGCTACCGCGGCGATTATCAGCAGCAATGGATCACCGAAGGTCAGCGCGGCGTCTCCGGGCAGTGGTTGATGAACTACCAGCGCTTTCTCACCCAGCTGGAAACCGCCATCGGCCAGCAGCGCAACAGTGTCGACTGGCACCGCGCCAATATGGAAAAGGTCCGCGAGGTCTGGCAGCAGCGCTACGCCCGCCTTGAAGGCTTGCGCAAACTGGTCAAGCGCTATCAGGACGAAGCGCGCCTGGCTGAAGACAAGCGCGAGCAGAAATTGCTCGATGAGCTATCGCAGCGCATATCCGCCCGGAATTCGCAGTCTTAAGTGCGAATTGCCGCTTACTTGAAACTGAATGCGACACACCAACACAGCCTAAACAGTTGCCGCATGGGCATTGCGATGCTACATCTTGATCATGCATAACCTGCGTCTGGTCCACCTGAACGTGCGGCCTGGTCTTTTCGTTTATAGGAGTAATTCATGGCCATCACCTCGCTGCCCTCATCCGATGGGCAAGAGCTGACCATTCTGATTCAAGGACGCTTCGATTTCGGTGCGCATCAGGAATTTCGCAATGCCTACGAGCGCGTCAACAGCACCCCACAGCGCTACGTTGTAGACCTCAAGGACACCACTTACCTGGATAGCTCGGCGCTCGGCATGCTGTTGCTGCTACGTGATCACGCCGGCGGCGACAGTGCGCAGATCCGCCTGCTCAACTGCAACCCGGACGTGCGCAAGATTCTGGCTATCTCGAATTTCGAGCAGCTGTTCAAGATCGCCTGATCGAGGCGCGCGCCATGCCAGAGCGTCTGTCCATTCTGATCGCCGAGGACAACGCGGCTGATCGCATGCTGCTGTCGACCATCGTCAGTCGTCAGGGGCACCGGGTGCTGACCGCCAGCAATGGTCTGGAGGCGGTGGCCCTGTTCGAGCAGGAGCGTCCGCAGCTGGTGCTGATGGATGCTCTGATGCCGCTGATGGATGGCTTCGAAGCCGCGCGGCGAATCAAGCAGGTGGCCGGCGAAGAGCTGGTGCCGATCATCTTCCTCACTTCCCTGACCGAAGGCGAAGCCCTGGTGCGCTGCCTGGAAGCTGGCGGTGATGATTTTCTCGCCAAGCCCTATAACCGGGTCATTCTCGAAGCCAAGATCAAGGCCATGGACCGCCTGCGGCGTTTGCAGGATACCGTGCTGCAGCAGCGTGATCTGATTGCCGTGCACAACGAACACCTGCTCACCGAGCAGCGGGTGGCCAAGGCGGTGTTCGACAAGGTCACCCATTCCGGCTGTCTGGATGCGCCGAATATCCGTTATCTGCAATCGCCCTATGCGGTGTTTAACGGCGACTTGCTGCTGGCCGCGTTCAAACCGTCTGGCGGTATGCATGTGCTATTGGGCGACTTCACCGGCCACGGTTTGCCTGCAGCGATTGGCGCGATGCCGCTGGCCGAGGTGTTTTATGGCATGACAGCCAAGGGCTATTCCCTTGCCGAAGTGCTGCGCGAGATCAACGCCAAGCTCAAGCGCATTCTCCCTGTCGGGGTGTTCTGTTGCGCCACGGTGCTGAATATCAGCTTCCAGCGCCAGGTGGTTGAGGTGTGGAACGGCGGCCTGCCGGATGGCTATCTGTTGCGCGGCAGTGGCGAGCGTTTGCCGCTGGTGTCACGGCATTTGCCGTTAGGCGTGTTGGAGCCGACCGCGTTCAACGACAAGTACGAGGTTTACCCGCTGGCGCTTGGGGATCGGGTTTTCCTGCTTTCCGATGGCGTGCTGGAGGCTTGTAACAAACAGGGTGAGTTGTTCGGTGAAGGGCGATTGCTTGAGGTGTTCGCTGCCAATCAGCAGCCTACGGCGCTGTTCTCTGAAATCCAGCAGGCGCTGACCCATTTCAGTGGCGAGCAGCAGGATGACGTCAGTTTGCTTGAGGTCAGCCTGGTCGATGACGCCGAGCTGAGCCGACCGCCGCTGGCCTTTGCCGACAATGGCCAGAGCCATTCACTGGACTGGTCGGCCAGCTTCGAGTTTCGCGGGGAAACCCTGCGTCATTTCAATCCGTTGCCATTCCTCTTGCAGCTGCTGCTGGAGGTGCAGGGTTTGCGGCCTCAGGGCGGTGCGTTGTTCAGTGTGCTGGCCGAGTTGTATTCGAATGCTCTGGAGCACGGCGTGCTGGGCCTGGATTCGGCGCTCAAGGCGAATGCCGAGGGTTTTGCCGAGTACTACCGTCAGCGCAGCGTGCGGCTGGCTGCGCTGACCGACGGCTTTGTGCGCTTTCACCTGCAATTACTGCCGGAAGGCGCTGGCGGGCGGTTGATCGTTCGCGTCGAAGACAGCGGCTCTGGCTTTGATGACCAGCAATTGCCGACAGAACCCCGTGATGCCCATAGCTTGAGCGGTCGCGGGCTGGCGTTGGTCAGGCAGTTGAGTGAGCGTTGCAGTTGGGGCGACGGCGAACTGGGGGTGCGCGTGGAGTTTTCCTGGTTGCCTGGGGCATAATCCCGGCATAACGCTAGGGGAGCGAGCAGTTGTCCGATATTCACCTTGATAGCGCAGTACTGGCGGCTTTGCAGGACGTCATGGAAGATGAATACCCGGTGCTGCTGGATACCTTCCTGATCGACTCCGAAGAGCGCTTGCTGGTATTGCGCCAGGCTGAGCGGGCCGCCGATGCGCAGAGCCTGCGGTTGGCCGCGCACAGCTTTAAAGGCAGTTGTAGCAATATGGGCGCACTGATGCTGGCTGGGCTGTGCAAGCAGCTGGAGGAGGCCGGGCGGCGCGAGCAGCTTGAACAGGCCCCCGAGCTGGTCGAGCAGATCGAGCGTGAGTTTGCCATTGTGCGCATCTTGCTTAAGTCCGAGCGTCAGCGTTATCGGCACTAGTCTTGCTATTTTTATCCCTGTATAGCTGCATTTCACCCCGCAGAACCTGCCTGCCAACAAGTTGGCCCGCGCCTTGCAAAACTCTCCGCACGACCAACCCCGAACGGAGAGTATCCATGTCCGTTGCCCCCGATCTGCTGCTCAAGTCGGCACCTGAAGTAAAGCCCAGGGCTGCTGCATCAAAACCGCCGGAAAAACCCGCGCAGCCCAATAGAAATGAAGCTTCCAGCTTCTCTCAGGTGTATGCCAAAGAGCGTCAGGCCAAGGCTGCAGAGCGTAGCGATGCGCCTGCCAAGCCTGCGCGTGAGAGCAAGGTTGACCAAGAAGAGCCGCAAGATCCGCAGGCGCAAGCTGCCGCTGGGCAGGCTGAGGTTGCCGATAGCGGCAAGCCTTTGCCGACTGATCCGGCAAGCGACGGTGCGGTGCTTGATCCGTTGCTGTTGCTCGGTATAACCGGCGAGATGCCAGCGGAAGAGACGGAGGAATTGGCGCTGGACACCGAACCCGCGTCACTGCTGGTCACCACCGGTAACCTGACCAGTTCAGGTCCGGCGAGTATGACCGAGGCCAGCTTCGATGCTGAACTGGATGCGCTTAACCAATTGCCTGCAGTGCGCATGGCATTGGAGATGGGCGCGAAGGAAAAAGCGCTGGCTGAACAGGCTGCTGCGCCTTTGGCCCAGGCCAGTCTGGCAACACAGAATGCTAGCCAGACTGTGTTGTCCAGCCAGGTGGTGCAGGACGAGGTGCCGGTAGAGGGGGATGCCCTGGAGCTGCCGGAACTACAGCTTGAAGCCCTCACCGGCAAAAGCCTTGAAGCGCTGAAGGAAGGCACGGCGAACAACACGCCGGAGAACTTTGTCAGCAAGCTCAATGCGCTGAATCAGGCGATTGGTCAACAGAATCCGCTGTCCGCCCGCGCGCCGGTGGTAGTTGGGCAGCCTGTGCCCATGCAGCAGGGCGGTTGGAGTGAAGCGGTGGTGGATCGGGTGATGGTGATGTCCAGCCAGAACCTCAAGTCCGCCGAAATTCAGCTCGATCCAGCTGAGTTGGGCCGTTTGGAGGTGCGCATCAGCGTCAACCAGGAGCAGAGCCAGGTCACCTTCGCCAGCCCACATGCCGGGGTGCGTGAGGCGCTGGACTCGCAGATGCATCGCCTGCGTGAGCTGTTCGCCCAGCAGGGTATGAACCAGCTGGACGTGAACGTCTCCGATCAGTCGCTTAGCCGCGGCTGGCAGGGGCAGGAGGGCGATGGCGGCAAAGGTCGCGGTGGTTCCTCCGGTGAATTGCTCGGCGCGGATGAAGAGCTGCATTCGAGCACTCTCGAATCGGCTCGCGCGACGTCTGTGAGTGCCCGTGGCTTGGTCGATTACTACGCATAGAGCGCTTGCTGCTGTAGTTGCATGGCCCACTGATCTAAACTGCATTTCGCCCGGCTCCCATTGTGTGGGAGTCGGGCGATTTTGTTTGGGGCGTGGGTTTATCTGATGCCTTGGCCACACACCCTCAGGTGCTGGGCCACCCGTAGTGAGCAGGTATGTTGACAGACTGGCATAACACTTGCTCTTAACCCTTTGAAAACGGATAGAACTCCGAATAACGACGGATTATTGGCATGGCTAAGAAAGAAGCAGCACCAGCGCCGGCAAATGCCGAGGCGAAACCGGCCGGCAAGATGAAGCTGATCATTATCATTGTTCTTGCCGTGCTGCTGGCTGTAGGTCTTTCCGTGGGTGGCACCTGGTTCTTTCTGAGTAAGAAGGATGCTGGCGCTGATGAGGCCAAGGCTGAAGCCAGCGCCGAGCCTGCGGTGCCAGTCAAACAGGCGGCCATCTATGAAGAGCTGTCACCCGCCTTTGTGGTGAATTTCACCCATCAGGGGCGCGCCCGCTATATGCAGGTCAGTGTGGCCCTGATGACTCGCGATCAGGCGGCTCTGGATGCGCTCAAGGTGCATATGCCGGTGTTGCGTAACCGCCTGGTGATGCTGTTTTCCGGTCAGGACTTTGCTTCTCTTATCACTCCGGTGGGCAAGGAAATGCTGCGCCAGCAGGCGACCGCCAGCGTGCAGGAGCTGGCCGAGAAAGAGACCGGCAAGGTCACGGTCGAGCAAGTGTTGTTCACCAACCTCGTGTTGCAGTAATCAGGAGCCGTATATGGCTGTGCAAGACCTGCTTTCCCAGGATGAGATCGATGCCCTGCTGCATGGCGTCGACGACGGCTTGGTTGACACCGAGGACGAAGCCGAACCGGGAAGCGTCAAACAATATGACCTGACCAGCCAGGATCGAATTGTCCGTGGGCGCATGCCGACGCTTGAGATGATCAACGAGCGTTTCGCCCGCTATACCCGCATCAGCATGTTCAACCTGCTGCGCCGTTCTGCCGATGTGGCGGTGGGCGGTGTGCAGGTAATGAAGTTCGGCGAGTACGTGCACTCGCTGTATGTGCCGACCAGTCTCAACCTGGTGAAGATGAAGCCGCTGCGCGGCACCGGTCTGTTTATTCTCGACGCCAAGCTGGTGTTCAAGCTGGTGGATAACTTCTTTGGCGGCGACGGTCGTCATGCCAAGATCGAAGGTCGTGAATTCACCCCCACCGAGCTGCGCGTCGTACGCATGGTCCTGGATCAGGCGTTTATCGATCTCAAGGAAGCTTGGCACGCGGTGATGGATATCAACTTCGAGTACGTCAACTCGGAAGTGAACCCGGCGCTGGCCAACATCGTCAGCCCCAGTGAAGTGATTGTGGTGTCCACCTTCCACATCGAACTGGACGGCGGTGGCGGCGACCTGCATATCACCATGCCTTATTCGATGATCGAGCCGATCCGCGAGATGCTCGATGCGGGCTTTCAGTCCGATGTCGACGATCAGGACGAGCGCTGGATCAAGGCGCTGCGTGAAGACATTCTCGGCGTCAGCGTGCCCCTGGGCGCGACTGTTGCCCGTCGCCAGCTCAAGCTGCGCGACATTCTGCATATGCAACCCGGTGACGTGATACCGGTGGAGCTGCCGGAAAGCGTGGTGCTCTGCGCCAACGGTGTGCCCTCATTCAAGGTCAAGATGGGGGCGCACAAAGGCAAACTGGCTTTGCAGGTGCTCGGCCCCATTGAGCGTAACCGCTAATCCCCCTATTCAACGCCAGCCGAGGAAAAACGATGGCAGACGAAAACGAGAACGAAGCCAGCTCCCCCGAGGAACAGGCACTTGCTGATGAGTGGGCGGCTGCACTGTCCGAGGCCGGTGATGCCGGTCAGGACGATATCGACGCCATGCTCGCCGCCAGCGACCCGGGGCCAGCGGCTCCGCGTGCGCCGATGGAAGAGTTCGACAGCGCGCCAAAGATGAATCTGCCGGTTAACCTGGAAGGACCGAATCTGGATGTGATTCTGGATATCCCGGTGTCGATTTCCATGGAAGTCGGTAATACCGATATCACCATTCGTAACCTGCTGCAGCTTAACCAGGGTTCGGTGATCGAGCTGGATCGTCTGGCGGGTGAACCGCTGGATGTGCTGGTCAACGGCACCCTGATTGCCCACGGCGAAGTGGTGGTGGTGAACGAGAAGTTCGGCATCCGCCTGACCGACGTGATCAGCCCAAGCGAACGCATCAAGAAGCTGCGCTAACCATGCATAGAACCCTTCTGCTGGGCCTGGTTCTACCTCTTGCCGCAACCGCTGCCGAACCTGCAGCGCAAGCGGCTGTACCACTTGCCGGTGCGGGCATGGGCGGGCAGCTTGTGCAGTTGTTGCTGGGCCTGCTGCTGGTGATCGGCTTGATCTTTCTGCTGGCCTGGCTGATGCGCCGGGTACAGCAAATCGTGCCGCGGGGCGGGCAGGTGATCAAGGTGGTGGCAACCCAGGCTTTGGGGCCGCGTGATCGTTTGGTGCTGGTGCAGGTGGGCAGCGAGCAGGTGTTGCTGGGGCTGACGCCGGGCACTATCACTTCATTGCATGTGCTGAAAGAACCGGTGCATCTGCCGGATTCGGAGCCGGCCTCGAGCGAGTTTGCCCAGCGTTTGATGGAGCTGTTGGGCAAGGATCAGAAGGACAAGTCTTGATGCTGCGTTTGTTGCTGGTATTGGTTTTTAGCCTAGGGGCTTCGCTTGCGTTCGCCGCAGATGCGCCGACTGCCAGTACGTTGATTCAATCGGGCAGCAATCCGTTGTCGATTCCGGCTATTACCCTGAGCACCGACACGGCTGGGCAGCAGGAGTACTCGGTCAGCCTGCAGATCCTGCTGATAATGACTGCGCTGAGCTTTATTCCAGCGTTTGTCATGCTGATGACCAGCTTTACCCGGATCATCATCGTCTTCTCGATTCTGCGTCAGGCCCTGGGTCTGCAGCAGACGCCTTCGAACCAGATTCTGGTCGGTCTGGCGCTGTTTTTGACCATGTTTATCATGGCCCCGGTGTTCGATCAGATTAACCGCGAGGCGCTGCAGCCCTACCTGAACGAGCAGATGACGGCGCAGGACGCCATCGCCAAGGCTGAGGTGCCGATCAAGAACTTTATGCTGTCGCAGACCCGCGAAAGCGATCTGGAGCTGTTCGTTCGGCTGTCCAAACGCACCGATATCGCCAGCCCGGAAGATGCGCCGCTGACCATTCTGGTCCCGGCGTTTGTCACCTCCGAGCTGAAAACCGCGTTCCAGATCGGTTTTATGATCTTTATTCCGTTCTTGATCATCGACATGGTGGTGGCGAGCATCCTGATGGCCATGGGCATGATGATGCTCTCGCCGTTGATCATTTCCCTGCCGTTCAAGATCATGCTGTTTGTGCTGATTGATGGCTGGGCGCTGATCATGGGTACTCTAGCCGCAAGCTTTGGAGGCACTTAGCCATGACACCCGAAGTGGCTGTCGATCTGGTGCGCGATGCCTTGTGGCTGACGGCCATGATTGTAGGAATTCTGGTTGTTCCCAGCCTTATTGTTGGCTTGTTGGTGGCGATGTTTCAGGCTGCCACTCAAATCAACGAACAGACCCTGAGTTTCTTGCCGAGGCTGTTGGTGATCCTGCTGGTGCTGATTTTTGCTGGCCCCTGGCTGGTGCGCGAGCTGATGGAGTACACCGAAACCCTGATCATGAACATTCCGATGCTGATCGGCTGACATGTTCGAACTCAGCAACGAGCAGATCGGCGCATGGGTGGGCAGCTTTTTGCTGCCGCTGTTTCGCATTGCAGCGCTGCTGATGTTTATGCCGATCATCGGCACTCAGCTGGTTTCGGCGCGAGTGCGCCTGTATCTGTCCTTGGCTATCTGCCTGGTGATTATGCCGACCCTGCCGCCGATGCCGGTGATCGATGCGATCAGCGTGCAGGCGTTTATCTGGATCGCCCAGGAGATTCTGATTGGCATGATGCTGGGCTTTGTTCTGCAGCTGTTCTTCCAGGTTTTCGTGATTGCCGGGCAGATCGTCGCCATGCAAATGGGTCTGGGCTTTGCCTCCATGGTTGACCCGGCTAACGGTATTTCTGTACCAGTGATCGGTCAGTTGTTCATGATTCTGGTGACCTTGCTGTTTCTCGCTATGAACGCCCATCTGGTGGTATTCGAAGTGCTGACCGAGAGCTTTTTCACCCTGCCTGTTGGCGGTGGCTTTCTGGTGGAAAACTACTGGGAAATTGCCAATAAACTGGGTTGGGTGCTGGGGGCAGCTCTGCTTCTGGTATTGCCGGCGATTACCGCGTTATTGGTGATCAACCTGGCATTCGGGGTGATGACCCGCGCCGCGCCGCAGTTGAATATCTTTTCCATCGGTTTTCCTCTGACCCTGGTGCTGGGCATGGTCATCGTCTGGATCGGCATGGCCGATATCCTCGCGCAATACCAGGTATTTGCTACTGAGGCCCTGCAGTTCCTGCGTGAAATGGCGGGGGCGAGTTAAGCCATGGCCGAATCCGAGAGTGGTGCCGATAAAAGCGAGGAGCCCACGGAGAAACGCTTACGCGAATCCCGTGAGAAGGGGCAGATTGCCCGTTCCAAAGAGCTTAATACTCTGGCGGTAACCCTTGGTGGTTTTGGCGGCCTGCTGGCTTTCGGCGGCAGCATGGGCAATTCCATGCTCGACATCATGCGTGGCAATTTCTCGCTCCCCCGTGACGTGATCATGGATGAGCGCAGCATGGCGCTGTGGCTGGCGGCTTCTGGGCAGATTGCGTTGGAAGCCTTGTTTCCGCTGTTCGTGCTGCTGCTGATCGTATCGATTGTGGGTCCGATTTCTCTCGGTGGCTGGCTGTTTTCTGCCGAAGCCATGGCGCCCAAGCTCAGCCGAATGGACCCCTTGGCGGGGCTCAAGCGCATGTTCTCGACCAGTGCTCTGGTCGAATTGCTCAAGGCTTTGGCCAAGTTCATCCTGATTCTGCTGGTCGGTGTTGCCGTGCTGTCGGCCTGGCAGGACGATCTGCTGGCGATTGTTCATGAGCCGATCGAGTCGGCCATCCTGCACTCAGCTACTGTGGTGGGTTGGAGTGCGCTGTGGATGTCCTGCGGGTTGATTCTGATTGCCGCCGTGGATGTGCCATTCCAGCTCTGGAGCAGCAAGCAGAAGCTGATGATGACCAAGCAGGAAGTGCGTGACGAGTACAAGGACAGCGAGGGCAAGCCCGAGGTCAAACAGCGCATTCGCCAGCTGCAACGCGAAATGGCCGAGCGCCGCATGATGCAGTCGGTGCCCGACGCCGACGTGGTCATCACCAACCCGACACACTTTGCCGTGGCCTTGAAGTACGACCCGGCCAAGGGCAGTGCGCCGGTGTTGCTGGCCAAGGGTGGTGACTTCACCGCATTGAAGATTCGCGAAATCGCCAATGAGCACAAGGTCATGGTGCTGGAGTCGCCGGCCCTGGCGCGGGCGGTGTTCTATTCCACCGAGCTGGATCAGGAAATTCCTGCGGGCCTGTACCTGGCGATTGCCCAGGTGCTGGCATACGTCTACCAGCTGCGTCAGTACCAGGCAGGCAAGGGCAAGCGCCCTGGCCCGTTGCCGGAGATGCCCATCCCGCCGGATTTACGCCGCGACGAGTGACGGCGAGTGCCGTTTTAGCTGGGTTAACTGTTGTTTGGCTTGGCCGGGCAAAGTTGGACAGCTTCTTGCAAAACCCTCCCCAAAGGCGCGATTCGCGTCAAAAGATTGAATTGGCTGGGGTAGTGGTGTGGCAATAGATCGCTCGCAAATGATCGGTGATGTGCGCAGCAACCTGTCGGGGTTGAAGCAGGGCAATCTGGGCATCCCACTGTTGCTGCTGGTCATGCTCGGCATGGTCATGCTGCCGATTCCGCCGTTTCTCCTCGATGTGCTGTTTACCTTCAGTATTGCCCTGTCGATCGTCGTCCTGCTGGTGGCGATCTACGCCCTGCGCCCACTGGATTTCGCGGTATTCCCGACCATTCTGCTGGCGGCAACCTTGCTGCGCCTGGCGCTTAACGTCGCGTCCACTCGGGTGGTTTTGCTCAATGGCCAGGACGGTCACGACGCCGCGGGTAAGGTGATCCAGGCCTTCGGTGAGGTGGTGATCGGCGGCAACTACGTGGTCGGTATCGTGGTGTTCGCCATCCTCATGATCATCAACTTCGTGGTGGTGACAAAGGGCGCCGGGCGTATCTCCGAAGTCAGCGCGCGCTTTACCCTGGACGCCATGCCCGGTAAGCAGATGGCCATCGACGCCGACCTGAATGCTGGTTTGATTGATCAGGGCGAAGCCAAGAAGCGCCGTTCTGAGGTTTCCCAGGAAGCCGACTTCTACGGCTCCATGGACGGTGCCAGCAAGTTTGTGCGCGGCGATGCGATTGCCGGCCTGCTGATTCTGTTTATCAACCTGATCGGTGGCATCGCCATCGGTATTTTCCAGCATGACCTGAGCTTCGCCGACGCGGGCCGTATCTACACCCTGTTGACCATCGGTGACGGTCTGGTGGCGCAGATTCCTTCTCTGCTGCTGTCGACTGCCGCGGCGATTATGGTAACGCGGGTGTCTAGCTCCGAAGACATGGGCGCGCAGGTCAATCGGCAGATGTTCGCCTCGCCACGTGCGCTGGCGGTGACAGCTGCGGTGATGATCGCCATGGGTCTGGTGCCCGGCATGCCGCATTTTTCCTTTATCAGCCTGGGCCTGGTGGCTGCCGGCGCCGCCTACTGGATTGCCAACAAGCAGCGTGCGACCAAGGAAAACGAGATCAAGGAAGTGCAGCGCCAGCAGGAGTTGCTGCCGGCGCAGAAGGCCCAGGAGGTCAAGGAGCTGGGTTGGGACGACGTGACGCCGGTGGATATGGTCGGCCTGGAAGTGGGTTACCGGCTGATTCCGCTGGTTGACCGTAACCAGGGTGGCCAGCTGCTGGCGCGGATCAAGGGCGTGCGCAAGAAGCTCTCCCAGGAAATGGGCTTTCTGATGCCCTCGGTGCATATCCGCGACAACCTTGATCTGCAGCCCAATGCCTATCGCCTGACCCTGATGGGCGTTAGCGTGGCCGAGGCCGAGGTGTATCCGGACCGTGAACTGGCGATCAACCCCGGTCAGGTGTTCGGCCCGCTCAACGGCATCGCCGCCAAAGACCCGGCATTCGGTCTGGAAGCGGTGTGGATCGACCCGACTCAGCGCGATCAGGCGCAGTCCCTCGGGTACACCGTGGTGGACGCCAGCACGGTAGTAGCCACCCATCTCAACCAAGTGCTGCACAAGCATGCGCATGAGCTGCTCGGGCATGAGGAAGTGCAGCAGTTGATGCAGCTGCTGGCCAAGAGTTCGCCCAAGTTGGCTGAGGAGCTGGTGCCGGGAATGATTTCCCTGTCTACCCTGCTCAAGGTGCTGCAGAGCCTGCTGCAGGAACAAGTACCGGTACGCGATATCCGTACCATCGCCGAGGCCATCGCCAATGTCGCGGTGAAGAGTCAAGATCCCGCCGCGATGGTGTCGGCCGTACGCGTGGCGTTGGCCCGCGCAATCGTGCAAAGCATTGTGGGACTAGACCTGGAGCTGCCTGTGATCACTCTGGAACCCAGGTTGGAACAGATATTGCTCAACAGTATGCAGAAGGCCGGTCAAGGCTCCGAGGAGGGCATCCTCCTGGAGCCTGGCATGGCCGAGAAGCTGCAGCGTTCCCTGGTGGAAGCGGCGCAGCGCCAGGAGATGCTCGGCAAGCCAGTGATACTGCTGGTGGCCGGTCCGGTCCGGGCGATGCTCTCGCGATTCGCGCGGCTGGCGGTTCCGAGTATCCATGTACTGGCATACCAGGAAATTCCGGATAACAAGCAGGTCACCATCGTTGCGACGGTGGGGCAGAACTAACCGAGGTTACAGGCCATGCAGGTCAAACGCTTTTTCGCCGCCGATATGCGTACCGCCATGAAGCTGGTGCGTGATGAGCTGGGTGCCGATGCCTCGATCATTGGCAATCGCCGGGTTGCCGGCGGTGTCGAGCTGACCGCCGCGCTGGATTATCAGGTGCCTGCTGCACCGGCCCGTCAGCCAAACCCGGCGCTGGAAGCCGAGCTGCGCAAGACCCAGGCAAAAATCGCCACGGCCCAGGCCGAGCTGACCACCCGCACCCAGGTGGATGCCGGCAAGGACCGCCAGCTGTTTGGCGCAGCCGACAGCATGCCTGCTGACAGCCTGGCGGCCGTGATGCGCAAATCGCAGGCTGCGCCTGCTGCGGCAACCGATCAGCGCGCCCTGGATGCCATGCGCTTCGAACTGCACGGCCTGCGCGAGCTGATTGAAGTACAGCTGGGTTCGATTGCCTGGGGCCAGTTGCAGACCCGCCGCCCGCAGCAAGCCAATCTATGGCGTCGTCTGCAGCGCATGGGGCTGTCGGCCGAATTGTCGAAAGCGTTGCTGGAACGTGTCAGCACCGTGACCGAACCCCGTCAGGCCTGGCGCATGTTGCTGGCGCATCTGGCCCACGCGATCAAAACGCCGAAGCAGGAACCGATGGAAGAGGGCGGCGTGATCGCCCTGGTGGGCCCGGCTGGCATGGGCAAGACCACTACTCTGGCCAAGCTGGCCGCGCGTTACGTGCTTAAGTACGGCGCGCAGCATATCGCCCTGGTCAGCCTGGACAGCTACCGCATTGGCGCCCAGGAACAACTTAAAACCTTGGGGCGCATTCTCAACGTCCCGGTGACCCTGGTTGACCCGGGCCAGTCGCTGACCCAGGCCCTGGCTCCGCTGGCGCGCAAGCGTGTGGTGCTGATCGATACCGCCGGCCTGCCAGCCAACGATCCAGCCCTGCGCATGCAGCTGGAAACCCTGGCCAGCCGTGGCGTCAACGCAAAAAATTATCTGGTAATGGCTGCCACCAGCCAGGGCCAAGTGCTGAAAGCCGCCTACCATAGTTATAAGCGTTGCGGCTTGTCTGGCTGCATCCTGACCAAAGCGGATGAAGCCACCAGCCTGGGTGAGGTTTTAGGACTGGCTATTAGCCAGCGTCTACCGGTAGCCTATCTCACTGATGGGCCACGCATTCCCGATGATCTGCAGATACCCCGCAGTCATCAGTTGGTAAGCCGAGCCGTAGGGCTGCAGGCGACCCAAGATCCAAGCGAGGATACGATGGCGGAGATGTTTGCCGGCCTTTACCAGCAACCCGCACGACGCGTCAGTTAAGTGCCAGGCTGTTGGAATTGAACCGTGCTTAGCCGGCCAAGTGGCTCCAGTCGAAGTTAGACAAGGTGTGTAGAAAATATGGGTATGCATCCCGTACAGGTGATTGCGGTGACCGGCGGCAAAGGTGGTGTCGGTAAGACCAACGTCTCGGTGAACCTGGCTTTGGCCCTGGCTGATCTAGGTCGCCGGGTAATGCTGATGGACGCCGACCTGGGCTTGGCCAACGTCGATGTGCTGCTTGGCCTGAGCGCCAAACGCACCCTGGAAAACGTCATCAGTGGCGAGTGCGAACTGCGCGATGTACTGCTGCAGGGGCCGGGCGGCATTCGTATCGTGCCGGCAGCCTCGGGTATTCAGAGCATGGTGCAGCTGTCACCCATGCAGCATGCCGGGCTGATCCAGGCCTTCAGCGATATCAGTGACAACCTCGATGTGTTGATCATCGACACCGCTGCCGGTATCGGTGATGGCGTGGTCAGTTTTGTGCGCGCCGCCCAAGAAGTGCTGGTGGTGGTGTGTGATGAACCGACGTCGATTACCGACGCCTACGCACTGATCAAATTGCTCAACCGCGACCACGGCATGAATCGTTTTCGCGTATTGGCCAATATGGCCCATAGCCCGCAGGAAGGTCGTAACCTCTTTGCTAAGCTGACTAAAGTCACTGACCGTTTTCTCGATGTTGCCCTGCAGTATGTAGGTGCAGTGCCTTACGATGAGTCAGTCCGCAAGGCCGTGCAGAAACAGCGTGCGGTCTATGAAGCCTTCCCGCGCTCGAAGTGCGCGCTGGCGTTCAAGGCGATAGCCCAGAAAGTCGACGCCTGGCCGTTACCGGCCAACCCGCGCGGTCATTTGGAGTTTTTCGTTGAGCGTCTGGTGCAGCAACCGATCGCAGACACGGCCATATGACAGCAGCCTCTGGACTTCGTATGTATAGCAAGGCGCAGGCGCAGGATTCCCAGCACCAGTTGATCGAGCGCTACGCGCCCTTGGTCAAACGCATTGCCTATCACCTGTTGGCCCGTCTGCCGGCCAATGTGCAGGTCGACGATTTGATCCAGGCCGGGATGATCGGCCTGCTCGAAGCGTCAAAAAAATACGACTCCAGCAAAGGCGCCAGTTTCGAGACATTCGCCGGTATTCGCATCCGCGGTTCTATGCTCGATGAGGTGCGCAAAGGTGACTGGGCGCCTCGTTCGGTGCATCGCAATAGCCGCATGGTCAGCGACGCGATTAGAAAAATTGAGGCCAGAACCGGCAGAGACGCTAAAGATCAAGAGGTTGCGGCCGAACTCCAATTGAGTCTCGAGGATTACTACGGCATTCTTGGCGACACTTTAGGCAGCCGCCTGTTCAGTTTCGACGACCTGTTGCAGGACGGCGAACATGGTGGGCTGGGTGAAGACGCTGGCAGCAACCACCTCGAACCTTCTCGTGATCTGGAAGATGAACGCTTTCAGGCGGCCCTGGCGGATGCCATTGCCAACCTGCCGGAGCGCGAGCGCCTAGTGTTAGCGCTATATTACGATGAAGAATTGAATCTTAAAGAGATCGGCGAGGTGTTGGGGGTTAGCGAATCACGTGTAAGCCAACTACACAGTCAGTGTGCCGCTCGTTTACGCGCTCGTTTGGGCGAGTGGCGCGCACATTGAGCAGCATTCGCTAACACTAGGCCGGTTTCACGATTAAAAGCGCATACAGGTTGCTGGGTGCGTTTGGGACTGTACGGAGGTCGACTTGGACAAGAACATGAAAATCCTCATCGTGGATGACTTTTCAACGATGCGACGGATCATCAAGAACCTCCTGCGTGACTTGGGGTTCACCAACACAGCGGAAGCCGATGATGGCGTCACCGCGCTGCCCATGCTGCAAAGCGGCAGTTTCGATTTTCTGGTGACTGACTGGAACATGCCCGGCATGACGGGTATCGACCTGCTGCGCGCGGTGCGTGCGGATGAGCGCCTGAAAACCCTGCCGGTATTGATGGTTACCGCAGAAGCCAAGCGTGATCAGATCATCGAAGCAGCCCAGGCTGGGGTTAACGGTTATGTAGTCAAGCCGTTCACTGCCCAGGTACTGAAAGAGAAGATTGAAAAAATCTTCGAACGCGTCAACGGCTGATGTCTGCCATGAGGTTGCTATGGAACATAAAGATTCCGCTCAGGGTGACCTTGAGTCGTCCCTGAAACACAACGCTCGCCAACTGGTCGACAGCCTGGAGCAAGGCAACTTTGGTGAAGCGGTACAGCTGATACATGAGCTCAACAAGGCACGTGACCGCGGCCTGTACCACGAGGTCGGTAAGCTCACCCGTGAGCTGCATAACGCCATTGTCAATTTCCAGCTAGACCCCCGTGTGCCACATGCCACCGAAGTCTCGCAAATCACCGATGCTACCGAACGCCTGAATTATGTGGTGACGATGACCGAGAAAGCGGCCAATCGCACCATGGATCTGGTTGAGCAGAGCGCACCACTGGTTAATGACCTCAGCGCTGAAGCGCATAGCCTGAGTGCCGACTGGGGGCGCTTTATGCGCCGCGAGATGAGCGCCGATGGTTTCCGTGAGTTGGCCAAGCGTGTTGAGCTGTTTCTCGCTCGCAGCGAGCGCGATGGTGCCAAGATTTCTGGCCATCTCAACGACATTCTGCTGGCTCAGGACTATCAGGACTTGACGGGGCAGGTGATCAAGCGCGTGACCCAGCTGGTGACCGAAGTTGAAAGCAACCTGCTGAAACTGGTGCTGATGGCCAGTCAGGTGGATCAGTTTGCTGGCATTGAGCACAATCATGAGTTGCTCCGCGCCGAACAAGAAAAGCAAAAAGAGCCTTCCCGTGGTGAAGGTCCGCAGATTCATGCCGATAAGCGTGAAGACGTCGCATCCAATCAGGATGATGTCGACGACCTGCTTTCCAGCCTGGGATTTTAGGAGCACGTCTTATGAGCTTCGGCGCCGATGAAGAAATCCTCCAGGACTTCCTGGTAGAGGCCGGCGAGATTCTTGAACTGTTGTCCGAGCAGCTGGTAGAGCTGGAAAGCCGCCCGGACGACATGAATCTGCTCAACGCTATTTTTCGCGGTTTTCACACCGTCAAAGGTGGTGCCGGTTTTCTCCAGCTCAATGAGCTGGTGGAGTGTTGCCATATCGCAGAAAACGTCTTTGACATCCTGCGTAAGGGTGAGCGGCGCGTCGACTCCGAGTTGATGGATGTGGTGCTGGAAGCACTGGATGCCGTCAACAGCATGTTTACCGAGGTGCGTGAACGCACCGATCTGACCCCTGCCACTCCGGAACTGCTGGCTGCTTTGGCGCGCCTGGCTGAGCCTGGTGGGGCTGCTGAGCCAGCAGCTGCTGAAGCCGAGCCTGAGCCAGAAGTGGAGCAGGCTGCTGGCGATATTACCGACAGTGAATTCGAACAGTTGCTGGGTGCCCTGGACGAGTCTCCGGCGCAAGCCCCCAGTGCTGCCAGCAGTGATGAAATCACCGATGATGAGTTCGAATCTCTGCTTGATCAGCTGCATGGCAAAGGCCAGTTCGCAGCGTCTGACGTTGCTGCTCCTGCCGCACCTGCCGCTTCGGCGCCAGTAGCGGCGTCCGGTGATGAAATCACCGACGATGAGTTCGAATCGCTGCTCGATCAGTTGCATGGCAAAGGCCAGTTTGTGCCGCCACCGGTATCTGCACCTGCCGCGCCAGCAGCCAAGGCTGAGCCTGCAGCACCCCCGAGCGGTGATATCACCGACGATGAGTTCGAAGCCCTGCTTGATCAGCTGCATGGCAAAGGCAAGTTTGTCGAGCCTGAAGCGATCAAACCTGCGGCGCCAGCGCCGGCAGCCAAGCCTGCGGAACCTGCCAAAGTCGCAGCCAAACCTGCCGCTAAACCTGCAGCGAAGGTTGAGCCGGCCAAGGCACCTGCGCCTCCGGTTGCCGCACCTGCAGCAGAAAAGGCCGCGCCGCCCAGCGAAGCGGAAACCACCGTGCGGGTCGATACCGCGCGGCTGGATGAAATCATGAATATGGTCGGTGAACTGGTGCTGGTGCGTAACCGTCTGGTACGTCTGGGCGCCAGCAGCGGCGATGAGGCCATGTCCAAGGCGGTGTCCAACCTGGATGTGGTAACCGCTGATCTGCAGACGGCGGTGATGAAAACCCGCATGCAGCCAATCAAGAAGGTCTTCGGGCGCTTCCCGCGTCTGGTCCGCGACCTGGCGCGCCAGCTCAAGAAAGAGATTAATCTGGAGTTGGTCGGCGAAGAAACCGACCTCGATAAGAACCTAGTCGAGGCCCTGGCCGATCCGCTGGTGCACTTGGTGCGCAACGCGGTCGACCACGGTATCGAGATGCCGGAGGAGCGCGAGGCTTCAGGCAAAGCGCGTGGCGGTAAGGTGATACTGTCCGCCGAGCAGGAAGGCGACCATATCCTGTTGTCGATCTCTGATGACGGCAAGGGCATGGATGCTGACCAGTTGCGCGCCAAGGCCGTGGAGAAAGGCCTGCTGGATAAAGACGCCGCTGACCGCCTCAACGAATTCGAATGCTACAACCTGATTTTTGCCCCAGGCTTCTCGACCAAAACCGAGATTTCCGATGTGTCCGGCCGCGGTGTGGGCATGGACGTGGTGAAAACCAAGATTTCCCAGCTCAATGGCACGGTCAACGTGTTCTCGGTCAAGGGCCAGGGCTCGAAGATCGTGATCAAGGTGCCGCTGACCCTGGCAATTATGCCGACGCTGATGGTGATGCTGGCCAATCAGGCGTTTGCCTTCCCGCTGGTCAACGTCAACGAAATCTTCCACCTCGACCTGTCGCGGACCAATGTGGTCGACGGCCAGGAAGTGGTGATCGTGCGTGACAAGGCTCTGCCGCTGTTCTATCTCAAGCGCTGGTTGATCGGCAATGCTGCCCATGTGGAGCAGGGTGAGGGCCATGTGGTGATTCTCACCGTAGGCAGTCAACGTATTGGCTTCGTGGTCGATCAACTGGTCGGCCAGGAGGAAGTGGTGATCAAGCCGCTGGGCAAAATGCTGCAGGGCACTCCAGGCATGTCGGGCGCGACCATCACCGGTGATGGACGTATTGCCCTGATTCTTGACGTGCCTAGCATGCTTAAACGCTACGCACGGCGTATCTGATTGTTAGCGGCGCAGGTATCTGTCGCGCCGTTTAGGAGTGTTTATGGCTGTTAAGGTGTTGGTGGTTGATGACTCCGGCTTTTTTCGTCGGCGCGTGTCGGAAATTCTTTCAGCCGATCCGAATATTCAGGTGATCGGCACCGCCACTAACGGCCGTGAAGCCATCGAGCAGGCGCAGGCGCTCAAGCCTGACGTGATTACCATGGATTACGAGATGCCGATGATGGATGGCATCACGGCCGTGCGTAACATCATGCAGCGCTGTCCGACGC
>NZ_JBNXUH010000025.1:0-29664 GCF_050563605.1 Pseudomonas peli
ATCGTCGCCTTCGAGGTGGCCATGTTCGTCGTTGAGCTGCTTGAAATGGTCCAGATCGATCAGAGCCAGGGAGATCGGCGTGCGCTCGCGCTGCGCCACTGCCAGCTCACGGGCAAAGAATTCGTCGAGATAGCGGCGGTTGTACAACCCGGTCAGCGGGTCACACAGCGCCTGCTCCTGCAGTTGCTCGTGCAGGTTGGTGATGGTGCGCAGGCGCTCCTCGCTCAGGGCCAGGGCTTCGGCCAATTTCAACTCGCTGAGATGACGCTGGGTGACATCGCGCAGGTAGAGCATCTGCCCCAACACCAAGGTGCCGCGATGGGTCACCCGCTCGATGGCGCGGATACGCACTTCGAAGTAGCGCGCCGAGTTGGCCAGGGTCAGCAGTTGTTCCTGCTCACCGTGGTTGTGCCGGCTGAGCAACTGCTGCAAGTCGGCACCCAGAATCGGCCAGTCCTCTAGCTGTCGGCCCTGCCAGCCGCTGCGCAAGCTGGCCAGCTTCAATGCCGCCGGGTTAGCCTCGATCACCCGCAGCTGCGCATCGACCACCAGCACCGGATCGAGCAACGCATCCAGCAATAGATGGCGAGCCACAGGCAGCAGGTCGAACAGGCGCACGCCGACGATCAGCCAGGCAAAGGCCACCAGGGTAAAGGCGAAACTGAAGGGCGTCGGGTCAAAGCCAAATAGCATCCAGCCGAACACCACATAGCTGATATTGGCGACCCAGGGCACCGCCGTGACAAAGACAAAGGCCAAGTAATGCCGCCGATGAACGCCATAACTGACGATCGCCGCACGCAGCACCACGCCCATGCAGAAGGTCATAAACAGGTAGACATAAGCGGCGGCGGCGTAGAACAGCGGCCCATGCTGGTAGCGAATCGGCGCGCCCGGCTCATCACTGAGCGGCGCGGTACCTGCGCCGTAGAACAGGCCATGCCAGGGGTTGCTCAGGGCCATCAGCCAGATCAGCACCGGCACCACGGCCAACCCTAGCGCGCTGCGCAGCGGCAGCGGTTGCCGCACGCTGTTGACGTATTGCCAGAGGAAGATCGCCCAGAAGGTGGGCACTACAAGAATCCCCGGCCAGGCCATGGTGGCCCAGAACACCTTGCACTGCGCGCCTTGCGCAGCCATTTCCAGGCTCGCGGCAAGCAACCACCAGAGGCTCGCCAGGTGCAGCACGATAAAACTCTCGCGCCCCGGAAAATAGCGCTGACGCGTAACCCAGTGAGCCAACAGCAACACACCGATGCAGACCACAGAAGTCAGAATCACCGGCCCACTGAGCGCCCAGCCGGAATCACCGCAGGCATTCATCGGTAGGGCACTGCCAAGGAAAACGGCTCGGCGCGTTTGCCAATCGAGCCTGGCAAACGCACGGGAATCACCCGAAGACGGGTCGCAGTAGAAATACGCAAGGGCCTTCCTGACCTCAAACGCCAATCAATTGAAGATGCCAACCATACTGCAAAATTCGTTAGGCAGCTGGGCTTTATTTCTGCTAACAGGCTCTATTCAGCACTCGGCCGGCGCAACAGACTGACCGCCATCAGCGCCAGCAAGCCCACGCCCAGCAGCAGCACCAGCCACAAGCCCCAGCGTTTCCAGTTGCTCTCACCAGCCGCTGCCTGCTCTTGCTGCGCCAGGTTATCAGCCTGCAATTGTGCCTCGGCCGTGCCCAGTTGCTGCAGGCGCTGCGGTTGATAGCCAGGAATCAGCGTAGTCAACGGCAAGGCGGCCGACGTTGCACCTGCCCGCCCCAGCGCCAACCGATAGGGCGGACTGCCGCGCTGGAGAAACACCAGCTGGGTGGCACGCACCGCTACCGCGATCTGCGGCGGTTCGACGCCCAGGCCGCCACCCCGTTCATCCACCTGCAGACGCAATTGCTGCACCGCCCAGCCCGGCAACGGCAGTTCATCCTGACGGATTTCCACGCCATTTTCTGGCAGCCGATAGAGCAAGCCCTGAGCCAGTGATTGCCAAGCGCCTTTGGCTTCGCTGCGGCCACTGACGCGGATCGGCGCCAGGCTGTTGGCCTGCGTGAGTTCGACCTTGAGCCGTTCCAGCGGCAAGGCCAGGGGCAGTTGCCACTGATATTCGCCATCCGGGCTGCGCGTCGCCGCCAGCGGCTGCGACCACACCAGCGGTGCTGGCACGCTGTCACTACGCTGGCTGCGCAGGCTGGCCGCCGTTAGTTGCGGTGCTTGTTGCGGGCTTTGCCAGAGCAGGCGCAGGTAGCGCGCCTTGCGCCCCGGCAGCTCGACCTGGCGCTGTTCGACACGCTCGCCATCAAACGACAGACGCGCTAATTGGCCACTGCCCCAGGGCTGCCAGTCTTGCAGGTCATCACTGGCTTCGATGCTAAAACGCTGAAAACCTTCCTGGCCGCCGCTCCAGTCCAGTTGCAGATGCACCAACGGCTCTTGCAGTGCGCTGGCATCCAGCAGCCAACCACGCAGCAAGGCTGGTTTGTCTGAGGAGTCCGCCTCATCGAGCAGCTCGATCAGCGTGCCGCTGGTGCTGCGCTGTACCCGTAGGCTGGGTGTGGCGCTGCTGTCGCCTTGCTCGGCATACAGCGGAAACCACTTAACAGCCTGCACCTGCTGGCTGTCACGCGACTCGCCCTGCCCCGCTACCAAGGCGTAGGCCAAGGCCTGGCCTTCGGCGTTGAACACCCGCAGGTCACGCAAATCGCCATATCGCGCAGCGAAATGCAACGCCATAGGCACATCCAAGCGATACCAGGGGCCTTCGCCACTGAGGCTCAGCGGCAGCTGCACGGCATAGTCCGCAGGCTGCTCCTGCGCCAGGGCTGGCGTACTGCACAACAGGCCAAGCAACGCAGCGCTGCCCACTCGGTGAATTAAACGACTGATCATGCTTGCTCCTGCGGCTGTTGCGCATCCGCCTTGCGTGCCGGCAAGGGGGCGAAATAGCCCACCACCAGCAGCAACACGCCCACTCCAATAAACGACACGATGCGCTCCAGGCCACCGCGATTACCCAATTCGACGAAGAACAGCTTGGCCACCACCAGGGCGATCAACGCCGCACCGATCAGCCACAGCTCGCGCCGACCACGACGATTGCCGAGGACCATCAGCGGCAGGGCGATCAGCGTCCAGACGATCGACAGCCCGGCCTGCACCAGCATCGAATCGAGCAGCGCATCCAACTGATAAGGCACGCCGCCCCAATGATGAGCGGTGCGCATCACCATCGCGGTCAGCAGGGCGAACAGCGAAGCCCCCGCCACGGCCTGAGTCAGCCACTGACTGCGCACGGCGTCCACGCCCAGCTCGGCCAACCCCATGCGCGCCCAGGCGAACACCGCGCCAAGGGCAAACAGCAGGCCCAGCTCCAGCGGGTTGAGCAGCGGCAGGTAGGCCAGCGGTTCAGCGTCGCCGGCACTGACCACGTTGGCCAGCCAGAACCAGCCCAGCATCAGTAGCGCCAGCGGGGCCGCAGCCAGCAAGCGGTATTCCCGTGGATAGGCCGCCAGCGGCCATGGCCAGCGGCGTGGCAGCGCCATCAGCCACAAATAGGCACTTGGCAGCAGCGCCCAGCCCAGCCAGCGCCAGGCGTTGTAATGCTCCGATAGCGCCAGCAGCAGGTAGCGCAATTCCAGCGCCAGTACACCCAACAGCAACCAGCAGCCCAGCACATGGGCCGCGCTCAGTGCACCCGCTGGCAACTGTGCAGCCAGACGCCGTAGCGCCCAGAAGTGCACGGCGAACAGCAGCGCCCAGGCAAGCCAGCCGAACTGCGCCGCGGGGTGATAGTGCAGGTGCCAGGCGTGCAGCAACACCACACCGGCCAGCGGTGTCAGCAGGCAGCACAGCAGCGCCAATTCCGACCAGTGTGTGCGCGGCGCAAGGAATGCAGCCAAGGCGACGCTGGCCGCCAACACCGCAAGCAAGGCGCCGCTCTGCCATTCAGCGGCGACAAAGCGCAGCACTTCACTGCTCAGCGCCAGCGCCCACCAGGCCGCGCCCCATACCAGCAGCAGTTGCGCCAGGCCAAGCAAACTGAAATTGCCAAGGGCGCTGGACGCCTCGCGACGGGCCAGCTGTTGCAAGCGCCAGGCGCCGACCAAAGCGGCCATGCCGAGTACCAGCGGCGTCCAGAAATCCATATGGGCCAGCGGCCGAAGCCCCTCGGCCGAGAGCTGACCGAACAGCAGCGGGCTGACTGCGAGAAACACCAGCCCCGCCAGCACCTGCAACAACAGGCCGAAGACAAAACTGGCGCGTTGCTGCAGATGCAAACTGAGCCAGATGATCAGCAGCCCGCTGCCGCCCCATACCGCGCTGGCCGTGGCCCAAGGCAGCACAAACAGCACCGCCAGATTGAGAAACACCAGCCCGACCAGCAGCACCACTGACAAGCCACGCAGCAGGCGGCGATCAGCGCCCACCTGCGGATCACGGGCGGCCAGCAGCATGCCGGCGATCAGGCCAAAGCCGATCAGCGAGGAGGTCAGCAAGCCCTGCCAACCGGCAGAGAAGCCGCCCATGCCGGTGGCCGCATTGCCGGCCATGTCCAGCATAAATACCAGACCACCGAGCAACTGCACGGCAAAGGCGCTGAACAGGAAACTCCGCGCCTGTAGGCGCAAACCCAGCCACAGCGTCAGCAGGCCGGCCAGCGCCCAGCTGATCGCCGTGCCCTGGGCGGCAAACAGCAATGGCGCAATCAGATAGAGGAACGCCAACCCAGCACAGGCCAGCAGCGGCAGCCCACGCACTTCCCAGCTGCTGGCGTGCTCGGTGTTTTGGCGCAACTGCCAGTAACTGAACAGCAAGGCCACGCCAAGCATCAACGCGCCCAGCGGCGCACCATCCAGCAGGGTCAGCTCGCCGCCGCGCAGGCCGATGGCAAACGCCAGCGCTGCGCCAAACTGCAGCAGCAAGGCAAACGCCCGCGCCAGGCTGCGCTGCTGACGCAGGCCAAGCCAGAAGATACCCGCGCCTTCCACCGCCCAGGCGGCCGAGGTCCAGCGGGCATCCAGGCCCAAGGGAATCGCCAGGCTGCCGAACACCACACCCAGCGCCAGGCAGGTTTCCACTAGCAGTACAGCGCGATCACCGGTGCGGCCGACCAGCATCCGTGCCAGCAGCAGATAGAACAGCCCCAGCGCCAGCGCACTGAACGCGGCGGCAAACTCGATGTGCTGCACCAGCGCAAACTGCAGACCAAAACCCACCAGCGGCGGACCGAACAGCACAGTGGCATCGATGTAGTCGCCCTTGCGCGCCGCCCAGCGCAGCAGCGCATCGCGATCCTCGGGCGCGTCCAGAGCCTCACGCAGCTTGCGCCGGGCAAATAGCAGACCGATGGCCACATACATCAGGAAGAACAGAATCAGGAACGGCTCAGTGCTCCACAGCAGCTCCGGCTTGTAGGAGCGAATGCCCCAGGCGAAACCGATGCCGAAGGTGCCGACAAAACCAATCAGGTTGAGCAGGCGCCAGGCCTTGAACCAGGCGATGGCAAAGATCCCGGCGTTGAGCAGGGCGAAGTAGCTGAACAGCGCCACATGATTGCCGCTGCCGGTAGACGTCAGGATCGGCGCGGCAAAACCGCCCAAAGCCGCTGCAGCCGCAAGGCCCAGGGCATTCTGCTTGACCGCCAGAATCGCCGAAAACACCGTCACCAGCACCAGCAAGCCCAGCGCCACGCCGGGGTCCAGCAACGGATGCAGGCGCATGGCGGCAAACACCGTCAGGTACAACACGGCAATCCCGGTGCCCTGCAGCATCAATGCATAGTTGGGGTTACGCAGACGCAGCCACCAGCCCAGAGCCAACAGCGCCACGGCGCTGGCGGCGACGCTGGCATAACGCAACTCCACTGGCACCACCACGCCTTCGGTGGCGTAACGCAGCAGGAAGGCCAGACCGAGAAACAGCAGCACCACACCGACGCGCAGCACTGTATTACCGCCCAGCAACCAGTCCTTGGCCGCAGTAAAACCTCGCTCAAGCAGAGTTGGCTGACGCGGTTCGGCAGGTTTCCATGGCTTAGCGGGAGGCGGCTTGATCGGCGCGGCGGCCGGTTCGGCCGTAGCCTGCATAGGTGCGACAGGCTCAGGAGCAGGTTCCGGCAGGACAAAATCCAGGGTCCAGTCCAGTTCAGGCTGGGCCGCCTGGGCAGCGACTATAGGCTCCGGTGCAGGCTCGGCAACAGGGTTGACCGGCTGCGGCGCTGGCGGCGCCTCAGGGGCTGGTGTGGCGCCCTGCTCCAACTTGAGCAAACGCTCATATAGCGCCGCAGTGCCCTGCTCGAAGCGCAGGGAAAAGGCCTTGAGCTGCGCCATCAGCGCGGCATTCTCGCGCTCCAGCCCATGCAGCTTGAGCGCCTGACCAAGGCCCAGACCAATCAGGGCACCCAGCAGCGAGGCTGTCAGCGTCTCATCCGCCAAGGCCCCGAGCACCAAGCCCACCAGCATGAAAATCCATTGCATGCAGCGCCTTCCTATTCAGCTAAACCCGAACATCCTGTTGCCCGGCACCCGGCGCGAACTGCGCAGCAGTATAGGAGCCTGACCGGGGCATACCCAGAGAGACGAATGCCGCACGCATCACAGCACAACAAGAAATTGTGCCAGCCACAACAGCACAAATTATGACCAGCCGGCAGATAGTCATTCACAAACGCCGCAAGGCCGCTATCATCGCGCGCCGCATAACTGATGCATGCCTGCTCCGATGAAAAACAACCTGATTGCCGCCGCCGAACTCGACCGCCTGGAAACCTGGGCCAAATACACCGCTGATATGTGCCACAGCTGCATGTCCAGCTGTTGCACGCTGCCGGTCGAGGCGCGCCTGAACGACCTGATTCGCATCGGCGTGGTCGATGAGTTCGAACGCAGCGAGCCACTGAAGAACATCGCCAAGCGCTTGCAGAAAGACGGCATCGTCGAACGCTTCCATCAGAAGTCAGGCATCTTCACCCTGACCCGCATGAGCAATAACGACTGCTACTACCTCGATCGCAAAACCCGTCTGTGCACCATCTACGAAAAGCGCCCGGATACCTGCCGCAACCACCCGAAGATCGGCCCACGCCCAGGCTATTGCGCGTACAAGCCGAAGAGCTAAGTTACGGGATTGAGCTGCCAGCAAGCCTCGTGCAAGCTGGGCGGCATGGATAACGCCGACTTCCCCGATGACGCCCAGCAGACCGAGCGCACCCGCGCCACGGTGATGCGTTATCACTACAGCTGGAAAGACCGCGACCTCGACGCGGTGATGGCGCTGTATCACCCCGATATCCAGTACCACGACTTCTTCCAGCAGCGCTGCATGGGCTTTGCCGAGCTGCGCGAGTACGTGCGCAACAACCTGCCGCGCCAGCCCGGTGAAGCCCTGGAGCACACAGACCGCATCCGCATCGACGGCCATACCGCATTTATCCAGTACCGCATCAGCCTGCACGGCAGTGGCGGCCTGCTGGCGTTTCGCACCGGCGAGGCGATTACCGTGCGTGACGGGCTGATCTGGCGCATCCATGAATACGCCACGTTGATGCGCGAAGAACGCGAGCAGTCCTCTAGCACTGACTCCCGCCCGGCCCTTAGCCGCCTAGGCCTCAGTGCCCGCCAGCTGGGCCTGTTGGCGCAGGACCTGGAAGACTACATGCAGCGCGCCCAGGCCTACCTCGACCCGCAGCTGAGCCTGCAACAGGTCGCCGCGACCACCGGTTACAGCCGCAACCAGATCTCCCACCTGCTCAACCAGGTGCTCGGCCAAAGCTTCTACCGCTATATCAACCACAAGCGCTTGCAGCACCTGCTCGCCAGCCTGGAGGCCGGCAACGACCTGCAGCGCATCGATGAGCTGGCCTTCGCCGCCGGGTTCAATTCGCTCTCGGCGTTCTACAGCTGCTTCCGCCGGCACACCGGCATGTCGCCCAAGGCCTACCTCAAACAAATTTCCTTGCGGGCACGCACACAAGACAAGCCCTGATCGACCTCCTAGTCTCTGCGCATCGCATAGTGATTGACTGCCGGAGATCGACGATGAGCCCATGGCGCTCCCTCAGCCTGTGGATGGATCAGCTGGACGAACCGCTGACCGCCCGCCCCGCGCTGACCGAAGACCTGCACGCCGATGTAGCCATTATCGGCGCGGGCTATACCGGCCTGTGGACCGCCTACTACCTCAAGCGCAAAGCACCACAGCTGCGCATCGTCATCCTCGAAGGCGAGATTGCCGGCTTCGGCGCCTCCGGGCGCAACGGCGGCTGGCTGATGGGCAACCTGCTCGGCCAGGATCACCTGCTCGCCGACCAGCCCAGCGCAGCGCGGCAGAGCGCCTATGCCCTGCTGCACGGCATTCCCGATGAAGTCGCCAGCGTGCTACAGCGCGAACAGATCGCCTGCGATTACCGCAAAGCCGGCGTGCTGTATTGCGCCGCGCGCTACCCCGAGCAGCTGACCAGCCTGCGCCAGCACCTGGCTGAGTTACGCGACCTGGGTCTGGATGAAAACGACTACCGCTGGTTGACGCCCTTCGATCTAGGCAAACAGCTGCAGCTGGCCAACGCCTTCGGCGCGATTTACACGCCGCACTGCGCGACCATTCAACCAGCCAAACTGGTGCGCGGTCTGGCGCGCTGCGTGGCCGCTATGGGCGTCGAGCTGTATGAGCAGAGCCGGGTTATCGACTGGCAAACCGGCCTGGTGCGCACCGCCGGCGGCAGCGTGCGCGCCGACTGGATCGTCCCGGCCGTGGAAGGCTATGCCGCCAGCCTGCCGCCCCTGGGCAACCATCAGTTACCGGTACAAAGCCTGCTGGTGGCCACCGAGCCGCTGCCCAAAGAAGTCTGGGCCGACATTGGCCTGGAGCGCGGTCAGGCCTTCAGCGAGAACAGTCGCCAGGTGACCTACGGCCAGCGCAGCGCCGACGACCGGCTGGTGTTTGGCGCCCGTGGCGGCTATCGCTTTGGCGGCCAACTGCGCCACGACTTCAACCTCAGTGAGGACGAGCGCGACCTGCGCCGCTACCTGTTTGGCGAGCTGTTCCCGCAACTCAAGCAAGTACGCATCACCCACGCCTGGGGCGGCAACCTCGGCATGGCGCGGCGTTTTCGCCCGCACATGCTGGTGGACCGCCGCAACGGCATCGCGTTGTCCGGCGGTTACGGCGGCGAAGGCGTCGGCGCCAGTAACCTCGGCGGACGCACCCTGGCCGACTTGATTCTCGACCAGCAGAGCGAGCTGACCCGCCAACCCTGGGTGCTAGGCGACCAGCCGATCAACCGCCTGCCGCGCTGGGAGCCGGAACCCCTGCGCTGGCTCGGCTACAACGCGATCATCCAGAGCTTTGTGCATGAGGACCGTGTGCTGGCCAACCCAGACAGCGCGCCCTGGCGGCGCAAGCTGGCCAGCAGCCTGGCCGGCACCATGGAAAAATTCATGCGTTAACGGAGAGTTTCATGAGCATCGAACACTTCAAGAACACCGCCCAACTACCCCTGCCGGACGTCAACCCGGTCGCCGTCCCGCTCAGCGAGCCGGTCGCTATAACCAGCAGCCAGGGCATCGAACACGCCGACGGCATCGCAGCCGGCATCTGGGAATGCACACCCGGGCGTTGGCGCCGGCAGATCGCCCAGCAGGAGTTCTGCCACTTTATCGCCGGGCGCTGCACCTTCACCCCGGATGGCGGCGAGCCCATGCAGATCCAGGCCGGCGATGCCCTGCTAATGCCGGCCAACACCTTCGGCGTGTGGGACATCACGGAAACCGTGCGCAAGAGCTTCGTCTTACTGAAATAACTCGGCCCAGCGCAGACCAATGCCTTTCACTTGCTACTGCCACTTCGACAACACCGATAAAAACGATGAGGTACTCCCATGCTGAAGAAATTGCTTCCTCTGCTGCTGCTCAGCAGCGTCAGCCAGGCTGCAGAAACCGTGCGCATCTACAACTGGACCGACTACATCGCCCCGGACACCCTCAAGCACTTCGAGCAAAGCAGCGGCATCAGCAGCCACTACGATGTGTACGACAGCAATGAAACCCTCGACGCCAAGCTAATGGCCGGGCGCTCGGGCTATGACGTGGTGTTCCCGTCCAACCACTATATGGCCCGGCAGATTCAGGGTGGCGCACTGAAGAAGCTCGACAAGAGTCGCCTACCCGGTTGGAACAACCTCAACCCGATTCTGATGAAGGCCCTGGAAACCAACGACCCCGGCAACCAATACGGCTTCCCCTACCTGTGGGGCAGCACCGGCATCGGCTACAACGTCGCCAAGGTGCGCGAAGTGCTCGGCGAAGATGTGCCGCTCGACTCCTGGGACCTGATCTTCAAGCCCGAATACCTGGCCAAGCTCAGCCAGTGCGGCGTGGCGATTCTCGACAACGGCCCGGAACTGCTGCCCATCGCCTTGCATTACCTGGGGCTGCCGCACCACAGCCAGAACCTTGAGGACTACAAGAAGGCCGAAGCGCTGCTGCTGGAGATGCGCAAGAACGTGCGCTATTTCCACTCATCCAAATACGTCGGCGACCTGGCCAATGGCGATATCTGCATGGCCGTGGGCTTCTCCGGCGACATCATGCAAGCCGGCAACCGCGCCACTGAGGCGAACAACGGTATCAGCATCAACTACGTGATCCCCAAGGAAGGGACGCCGATCTGGTTTGACATGGTCACCATGCCCGCCGACAGCAACAACGAGCAGGCCGCCTATGCCTTTATGAACTACCTGCTGCAGCCCCAGGTGATCGCGCAGATCACCAACTACGTGCAATACGCCAACGGCAACAGCGCCGCCGACACCCTGGTCGACCCCAAGCTGAAAGCCGATGCCACGGTCTACCCGCCGCAGGACGCGATGGACAACCTCTACGCCCTGGAAGCCATGCCCCTGAAGATCGACCGCGTACGCACGCGCATCTGGAGCAAGGTCAAAAGCGGGATCTGAGTCTGAATCAGTTTTACAGACAATAAAAAAGCCCCCGCAGGCTCTCGCCGGCGGGGGCTTTTTAGTCAGCTAGAACTGGATCAGTTCTTGGCTTTCTTAGCAGCGCGGGTGCGCTCGCCTTCGTCGAGGATCTTCTTACGCAGACGGATCGACTTCGGCGTAACTTCACACAGCTCGTCGTCCTGGATGAATTCCAGAGCCTGTTCCAGGGTGAATTTCACCGGTGGAACCAGAGCGATGGTTTCGTCCTTACCGGAAGCACGCATGTTGTCGAGCTTCTTGCCTTTGGTTGGGTTAACGCCCATGTCGTTGTCGCGGCTGTTCAGACCGACGATCTGGCCGTTGTAGATCTCTTGACCGTGCTCGACGAACAGCTTGCCACGCGCCTGCAGGGTTTCCAGGGAGTAGGTCAGCGCCTTGCCGGTTTCTACCGATACCAGTACACCGTTCTGACGGCCGGACATGTCGCCGGACTTCATGGTGTCGTAGCGATCGAAGATCGAGGTCAGGATGCCAGCACCGTTGGTCAGGGTCAGGAACTGGTTACGGAAACCGATCAGACCACGAGCAGGGATGTTGTATTCCAGACGCACACGGCCTTTGCCATCCGGCACCATGTTGGTCAGGTCGCCCTTACGCAGGCCCATCTCTTCCATGACCTTGCCCTGGGACTCTTCCGGGGTGTCGATGGTGACGTTTTCGAAGGGTTCCTGCTTCACGCCGTCGACCGTACGGATGATTACTTCCGGACGACCAACACCCATTTCGAAGCCTTCGCGACGCATGGTTTCGATCAGTACCGAGAGGTGCAGCTCACCACGGCCGGAGACTTTGAACTTGTCAGCGCTGTCGCCTTCTTCAACACGCAGGGCCACGTTGTACAGCAGCTCTTTGTCCAGACGCTCTTTGATGTTGCGGCTGGTAACGAACTTGCCTTCTTTACCGCAGAACGGCGAATCGTTGACCTGGAAGGTCATGGATACGGTCGGCTCGTCGACGGTCAGCGGGGTCATCGCTTCAACATGGTTGATGTCGCACAGGGTGTCGGAGATGAACAGCGAGTCCATGCCGCTGACGCAGACGATGTCACCGGCGGTGGCTTCTTCAACGTCGATGCGGTGCAGGCCGTGGTGACCCATCAGCTTGAGGATACGACCGTTGCGCTTCTTGCCGTCAGCATCGATGGCGACCACCGGGGTGTTCGGCTTAACGCGACCACGGGCGATACGGCCAACGCCGATAATGCCGAGGAAGCTGTTGTAGTCCAGTGCGGAGATTTGCATCTGGAACGGACCATCGACATCAACCTGCGGGGACGGCACGTTGTCGACGATGGACTGGTACAGCGGGGTCATGTCTTCAGCCATGTCGGTGTGATCCAGACCGGCAATGCCGTTCAGGGCCGAGGCGTAGACGACTTTGAAGTCCAGCTGCTCTTCGGTGGCACCGAGGTTGTCAAACAGGTCGAAGATCTGGTCCAGAACCCAGTCCGGACGCGCGCCTGGACGGTCAACCTTGTTGATCACCACGATTGGACGCAGGCCGGCTTCGAAGGCCTTCTTGGTCACGAAGCGGGTTTGCGGCATCGGGCCGTCTTGGGCGTCGACCAGCAGCAGCACGGAGTCAACCATCGACATCACGCGCTCAACTTCACCGCCGAAGTCGGCGTGGCCGGGGGTGTCGACGATGTTGATGTGGTAGCCGTTCCAGTTGATCGCGGTGTTCTTGGCGAGAATGGTAATACCGCGCTCTTTTTCCTGGTCGTTGCTGTCCATCACGCGCTCGTCGTTGAGCTCGTTGCGCTCAAGGGTGCCGGACTGGCGCAGAAGTTTGTCTACCAGGGTGGTCTTACCATGGTCAACGTGGGCAATGATGGCGATGTTGCGTAGATTTTCGATCACGTGTGTATCTCGATCAGAGGATTCGGTGTGCCGCTTATTCTAGGCGGCGAGTATTAACTAATTGCGATTTCTGCCAGGCGGCGTACGAGCGCTGTGGCTGTTACGCCGCCTGTGGGTCGGGAGGGCGATGGCGGATACTGCCGCCATTCAACCCGGGCGTTTTATGCCGGACGATAAACGCGCACATTGGCATGCCCCTCACTCAGCAAGTGGTGGGCATGCAAACGACTCATCACACCTTTATCGCAATACAACAGGTACTGGCGCGCCTCATCCAGCTCCTTGAACTTGCTGTTCAAGGCATAGAACGGCAGCGCTTGCACTTCGATGCCGGGCAGCTCAAGGGGCTGATCTTCGGCGCTATCGGGGTGGCGGATGTCGATGATGACATGACCGGCCAGGGCTTCAGTGACTTCCTCGATCTGCACGTCCTTGCCCAGCTCGTCGATCACTTTGTCTATCGGCAGCAGGGTCGCGCGCTCCAGGGCACGCTCGAGGATAGCCATATCGAACTGATTTTCTTCATGCTCGATGCGCAGCTTCTTCGCCTTGGTGGTCGGGTTGACCGAAATCACCCCGCAATATTCCGGCATATGTTTGGCGAACTCGGCGGTGCCGATGCGCGTGGCTGTGTCGATGATGTCCTGTTTATGACTGGCGAGCAGTGGGCGCAGCACCAGCATGTCGGTGGCTGAATCGATCACCGCGAGGTTCGGCAGGGTCTGGCTAGAGACCTGGGAAATCGCCTCACCGGTGACCAGCGCATCAATCTGCAGGCGCTCGGCCATGCGCGTGGAGGCGCGCAGCATCATGCGCTTGAGGATCACGCCCATCTGGCTGTTGTCGACCTTGCCGAGAATCTCGCCCAGCACCTCCTCAAACGGCACGCTGATAAACAGGACGCGCTGCGAGCTGCCGAACTTCTGCCAGAGGTAGTGCGCCACTTCCATCACACCCAGCTCGTGGGCACGGCCGCCAAGGTTGAAGAAGCAGAAATGGGTGATCAGGCCGCGCCGCATCATTTGGTAAGCGGCGACGGTGGAGTCAAAACCGCCGCTCATCAGTACCAGGGTCTGCTCCAGCGAGCCGAGCGGATAACCGCCCAGGCCTTCGTGCTGATGATGGATAACGAACAGGCGCTGGTCGCGGATCTCCATACGCACGATGACGTCGGGATCCTTCAGCGAGATGCCGGCCGCGCCGCACTGCTGGCGCAACTGGCTGCCAACATAGCGCTCAACATCCATGGAGCTGAATGTGTGCTTGCCGGCGCGCTTACAGCGCACGGCGAAGATCTTGCCCGGCAGCTGATCGGCGAAGTGCAGCTTGCACTTTTCCAGTACGTCGTCGAAATCACCCAGCGGGTATTCATCGACCTGCAGGAAATGAGTGATGCCCGGCGTGCAGCTCAGGCGCTCTATCATCGCCTGCAGGGTTTTCGGCTCACTGATCTGGGTTTCGACTTCCAGGTTGTCCCACACACCGCTGACCTGCAGCTGTGGATCGAACTCACGCAAAACCGAACGAATGTTCTTCGCCAGCTGCCGGATAAAGTGCTTACGCACCGGCCGACTTTTAATGGTGATTTCTGGGAAGACTTTAACGATCAGTTTCATGAAAACAGTGAGTGCCGAGGCCGCGAAAAAACAGGGGCGCGGATTATAGCGGAAATTGCTCACGCTTTGATCAAAAATCCTCACACGCTCAAAGCGCGCACCATTTAAGAGCGCGCAACAAATATTGCGACCCATAACGGTGCAAATATTTCCCAGGCAGCGCCGCGCAGCCCCCGCCAGCCCTGAGTTTCAGGGCTTACACCCATTCCTGTGCACTGGCATGCAATTTGCTCCCTTGTGAGGCAGGATGCCCTGGCGGAGTATGCCGCGGCCGTACCGTACTATTGAGGGCTCACGATTCGAGCCTTATCCACCTGGAGGACAGCATGTCGAAGTCGATTCAACTTATTAAAGAACACGACGTGAAGTGGGTTGACCTGCGCTTCACCGACACCAAGGGCAAACAGCACCACGTGACCATGCCGGCACGCGATGCGCTGGACGACGAGTTCTTCGAAGTCGGCAAAATGTTCGACGGCTCCTCCATCCATGGCTGGAAAGGCATCGAAGCCTCCGACATGATCCTGCTGCCGGTTGACGATACCGCCGTACTGGATCCGTTCACCGAAGAGCCAACCCTGATCATCGTTTGCGACATCATCGAGCCAAGCACCATGCAAGGCTACGATCGTGACCCGCGTTCGATCGCCAAGCGCGCTGAAGAGTTCCTGAAAACCACCGGTATCGGTGACACCGTATTCGTCGGCCCAGAGCCTGAGTTCTTCATCTTCGACGAAGTGAAGTTCAAGTCCGACATCTCCGGTTCGATGTTCAAGATCTTCTCCGAGCAGGCGTCCTGGAACACCGACGCTGACATAGAAGGCGGCAACAAGGGCCACCGCCCAGCCGTCAAAGGTGGCTACTTCCCAGTTCCGCCGTGCGACCACGACCACGAAATCCGTACTGCCATGTGTAATGCCATGGAAGAAATGGGCCTGGTCATCGAAGTTCACCACCACGAAGTGGCGACTGCCGGGCAGAACGAAATCGGCGTGAAGTTCAACACCCTGGTTGCCAAGGCTGACGAAGTTCAAACCCTGAAGTACTGCGTACACAACGTGGCCGATGCCTACGGCAAAACCGCGACCTTTATGCCGAAGCCGCTGTACGGCGACAACGGTTCGGGCATGCACGTACACATGTCCATCTCCAAAGATGGCAAGAACACCTTCGCTGGCGAAGGCTATGCCGGCCTGTCCGACACCGCCCTGTACTTCATCGGCGGCATCATCAAGCACGGTAAAGCACTGAACGGCTTCACCAACCCGTCGACCAACTCCTACAAGCGTCTGGTCCCAGGTTTCGAAGCTCCAGTAATGCTGGCCTACTCGGCCCGTAACCGTTCGGCTTCGATCCGTATTCCTTACGTGTCGAGCCCGAAAGCCCGCCGTATTGAAGCGCGCTTCCCGGATCCAGCTGCCAACCCGTACCTGGCCTTCGCCGCCCTGCTGATGGCTGGTATCGACGGCATCCAGAACAAGATCCACCCTGGCGATGCTGCCGACAAGAACCTCTACGACCTGCCGCCAGAAGAAGGCAAGCTGATCCCGCAAGTGTGCGGCAGCCTGAAAGAAGCTCTGGAAGAGCTGGATAAAGGCCGTGCGTTCCTGACTAAAGGCGGCGTGTTCTCCGACGACTTCATCGACGCTTACCTCGAGCTGAAGAGCGAAGAAGAAATCAAAGTACGCACCTTCGTACACCCGCTGGAATACGACCTGTACTACAGCGTCTAATCCCGCACGCAATACAAGAGGCCACCTTCGGGTGGCCTTTTTGCGTTTAGCGGCAGACGCAAGCCGCCTTTCACCCCGCTGTTATCTGCGCTGGTACACGCGCAGCCATCAACGCGCTTGCCAGAGCACGAAACGAGTGCAAGGCTTAGGGCATCTAATCGGGAGAGTCAGGAATGCGCCCTTTACTCATCTGCCTGCTGCTGAGCCTGGCGTTGCCGGCCAGTGCACAGATCTACAAATACACCGACGCCAATGGCAACACGGTATTCACCGACCAGCCGCCGGAAGGCCAGGCGACGCAGAATGTCGAGCTGCCGAAAACCAATAGCGTGTCGATGCCAGTACCCAGCCTGCCCGCGACAACAACTCCAGACACCGCCGACAGCGCGGCGCCTTACAGCACACTGCAGCTGACCGGCATCCCCGACGATGAAGCCATGCGCGCCAACAACGGCACCTTCAGCGTTGGCGTGGACATTCAGCCGCGCCTGGCCAACAACCATCGCCTACGCCTGCTACTCGACGGCAAGCCATACGGCCAGCCGAGCAACGTACCGCGCCTGCAAATAAGCAATGCCGACCGTGGCGAGCACAGCTTGGCCGTGGAAGTACTCAGCGGCGAGCAATCGATCCAGCAGAGCGCCACTGCCACCTTTACCGTGCAGCGGGTCAATACCAGCAGCCCAGCCCTGCGTCCGCCGCCACCAAAACCTACGCCCAAGCCAACACCCAAACCGGCCCCTTGATCCATGCGCAATCTGCTGTTTTGCAGCCTGATGCTGCTCGCTCTACCTGCCTTCGCGCAGGTCTACACCTATATAGATAGCGAAGGGAATCGCGTCTTCACCGACAAACCGCGGTCGGGCGACGCCGAGCGCGTCGAACTGGCGCCCAGCAATTCGATGCCGACCATCCAGACGCAAACCGCGCCAGTTATTGAAGCACCACCTGAACCCAGCCAGCGCTACAGCCTGCTGCGTATTCTGGTGCCGCAGCCTGACGCGACCATCCGTGACAGCGCCGGCAACCTGATTGTCAGCATCAACAGCGAACCGAAACTTTTCCCCCAGCACAGCTATCGCCTGCTACTGGACGGCGTACAGGTGGGCGAAGCGGGTAGCAGCCCGGTATTCCCGCTGGAGAATATCGACCGCGGCACCCACCAACTGGCGGTGGAAATCATCGACCAGCAGGGCCGCATCATCGAACGCACCCCCACTCAGCCGTTCCATATGCTGCGCATCTCCCTGGCGCAGAAGCGCATGGTCAATCCCTGCAAGAAGACCGATTACGGCGTGCGCCCGGAGTGTCCACTCAAGGACAAGCCGCCGGAAAAGAAAGATATTCCCTTCGTGCCATTTATCTAAATTGGCCATGCGCACCAAAGCAGTGCGCTTATTGCCCGGCATTTCTATACTCTCCCTGTTTTGGGTCGCCGCGCGCGACCCAGCTGCGCTGAAAAGCAGCTAATTCCCGGCATCCCACGGCCAAACACGCTTCTTTTCGGGGCTTTGGTTTGCTTCTTGCATTTTCCAGCTGCATTGCTGGAACCCAAGGGTCTGCTGACATCCCATATGATCATCAACGACGCACTGCACCGCCTGCTGCTGGACAACCTGACCACTGCCACGCTGCTGCTCAACGACGACCTGCGTCTTGAGTACATGAACCCGGCAGCGGAGATGCTCCTGGCCGTCAGCGGCCAGCGCAGTCATGGGCAATTCATCAGCGAGCTGTTTACCGAATCCAGCGAAGCGCTGAGCGCACTACGCCAGGCCGTCCAGCACGCCCATCCATTCAACAAGCGTGAAGCGGTGGTGACGTCGGTCAGCGGCCAGACCCTGACCGTCGACTACGCGGTGACACCGGTGCTCAGCAAAGGCGAAACCCTGCTGCTGCTGGAAGTGCATCCGCGCGACCGCCTGCTGCGCATCACCAAGGAAGAGGCGCAGCTGTCCAAGCAGGAAACCACCAAACTGCTGGTGCGCGGCCTGGCTCACGAAATCAAGAATCCACTCGGCGGCATCCGTGGCGCCGCGCAGCTGCTAGCCCGCGAGCTGCCCGAGGAAAGCCTCAAGGATTACACCAACGTAATCATCGAGGAGGCCGATCGCCTGCGGAACCTGGTCGACCGCATGCTCGGCTCGAACAAACTACCGTCGCTGGCACTGACCAACGTACATGAGGTACTGGAGCGCGTCGGCAGCCTGGTGGAAGCGGAAAGCCAGGGCAGCATCATTCTGGTGCGCGACTACGACCCAAGCATTCCGGATGTGCTGATTGATCGCGAACAGATGATCCAGGCCGTACTGAATATCGTGCGTAACGCCATGCAGGCACTGTCCGGACAAAACGATCTGCGCCTGGGCCGTATCACCCTGCGTACCCGCGCCCTGCGCCAGTTCACTATTGGCCATTGCCGCCATCGCCTGGTGACCAAGATCGAAATCATCGACAACGGCCCGGGCATTCCGCCCGACCTGCAGGAAACCATTTTCTACCCCATGGTCAGCGGGCGTGCCGACGGCACCGGCCTGGGCCTGGCCATTACCCAGAACATCATCAGTCAGCACCAAGGTCTGATCGAGTGCGAGAGCCATCCTGGCCACACCGTGTTCTCGATCTTCCTGCCGCTGGAACAAGGAGTAACTTCGTCATGAGTCGCAGTGAAACCGTCTGGATTGTCGATGACGACCGCTCCATCCGCTGGGTCCTGGAAAAGGCCCTGCAACAGGAAGGCATGACCACCCAGAGCTTCGACAGCGCCGATGGCGTGCTCAGCCGCCTGAGCCGTCAGCAACCCGATGTGATCATTTCCGATATTCGTATGCCGGGGGCCAGCGGCCTTGATCTGCTGGCGCGCATCCGCGAGCTGTACCCGCGCCTGCCGGTGATCATCATGACCGCTCATTCCGACCTGGATAGCGCCGTGGCGTCCTACCAGGGCGGCGCGTTCGAGTACCTGCCCAAGCCATTCGATGTCGACGAAGCGGTGTCGCTGGTCAAGCGCGCCAACATGCATGCGCAGGAGCAGCAGAGCCTGGCTGTGCCGGTCGAGCAGCCACGTACGCCGGAGATCATTGGTGAAGCACCGGCCATGCAGGAGGTGTTCCGCGCCATCGGCCGTCTCTCGCACTCGAATATCACCGTACTGATCAACGGCGAATCCGGCACCGGCAAGGAGCTGGTCGCCCACGCCCTACACCGTCACAGCCCGCGTGCGGCCTCGCCGTTTATCGCCCTGAACATGGCGGCGATCCCCAAGGACCTGATGGAATCCGAGCTGTTCGGCCACGAAAAAGGTGCTTTTACCGGCGCGGCCAACCAGCGACGCGGGCGTTTCGAGCAGGCCGACGGCGGCACGCTGTTCCTCGATGAAATTGGCGATATGCCCGCCGACACCCAGACTCGCCTGTTGCGCGTACTGGCCGATGGCGAGTTTTACCGAGTCGGTGGGCACACCCCGGTCAAAGTGGACGTGCGAATTATCGCCGCCACCCACCAGAACCTGGAAAGCCTGGTACAGGCCGGCAAGTTCCGTGAAGACCTGTTCCACCGCCTCAACGTGATCCGCATTCATATTCCACGGCTGTCGGATCGCCGCGAAGACATCCCGACTCTGGCTCGGCACTTCCTCAGCCGGGCCGCGCTGGAGCTGGCAGTCGAACCCAAGCTGCTGAAAAGCGAAACCGAAGACTACCTGCAGCAGCTGCCGTGGCCGGGCAACGTGCGCCAGCTGGAGAACACCTGCCGTTGGATCACCGTCATGGCTTCGGGTCGTGAGGTGCATGTCGACGACCTGCCGCCGGAGCTGCTCAGCCAGCCGCAGGAAAGCGCACCGGTCAGCAACTGGGAACAGGCACTGCGCCAGTGGGCCGATCAGGCTCTGGGCCGTGGTCAATCCAGCCTGCTGGATACCGCCGTGCCGGCGTTCGAGCGGATCATGATCGAAACCGCCCTCAAGCACACCGCCGGCCGCCGCCGCGACGCCGCCGTGCTGCTGGGCTGGGGCCGCAACACCCTGACCCGCAAGATCAAGGAACTTGGCATGAACGTCGAAAGCGCCGATGACGAGGATAGCGACGACTAAACCGCTCACGCGACGCAGCATGCAAAACGGGCCCGCCAGGGCCCGTTTTTATTTACGCCGCAAACAACTGAAAATGCGCCAGAGCAATGCACCGGCACCGATCAAGTGCACAGCTGCGGTTCACATCCCAGCGCTTGCGTAGCGCCCAACGCGGCCGATAGAAACCCTGAAACCCAGTATTTACGCGGCCCGCAGCCAACGTAATAAAACTGGCACACAGCCTGCATAGACTCAAGTAATCCCAGTTTTGGGGACCTTGGTACAGGCAGGCCGGGGATTCCCCTCTTTTATTGCTCCACCAGGCTGACCACCAGCCGCCAGCGCCCGTCCACCTCCTTAGCGCGCCACTCGCCGCGCAATGGACGGGCTGCCACCACTTTCAGCAACAAATCCCGTCTCTCTCGCTGCAACCGCCAATTGGCCAACTTCCCTTGCACGTGCAACTGGCCTTGCTGCTGGCGACCAAAACTCTGCAGGCGCAGGATAAATACGCCACCGGCATGCTCCTCGCGCGGCACCGGCTCGACGTTAAACCATAGAGCCAGGCCATCATCGAGCACCTCAACGCGATCCAGCCAGAGCGGATCAGGCTGCAACAGCCGGCCAATCATCAAACCGATTAAAAAACCAAACACCGCCAATGAAGCAATCACCCGCACCCACGGACGGGGGCGCGGGTCTGTAGAATGCTGCTCGTCTTCAAGCTCGGAGCCGCGCATGTTTCACGTCATCCTTTTTCAACCGGAAATTCCACCCAATACCGGCAACATTATCAGGCTCTGCGCCAACAGCGGCTGCCACCTGCACCTGATCGAGCCGCTGGGCTTCGAGCTGGATGACAAACGCCTGCGCCGCGCCGGGCTGGATTATCACGAATACGCCACCCTGCAGCGCCACGCTGATCTCGACAGTTGCCTAGCGAGCATCGGCCAGCCACGCGTGTTTGCCTTTACCACCAAGGGTTCGCAAGCGTTCCACCAGGTCAGCTACCAGCCCGGCGATGCTTTCCTGTTCGGCCCGGAAAGCCGCGGCCTGCCGCAGGAAATTCGCGACAGCCTGCCGCCCGAACAACGCCTGCGCCTGCCGATGCGCGAAGGTTGTCGCAGCCTGAACCTGTCCAATACCGTCGCCGTGGCGGTCTATGAAGCCTGGCGTCAGCAGGGTTTTGCCGACGCCCAGTAGCGTCGATCACGCTGAACGGAGCCCATAAAAAAACGCCCCATAGGGCGTTTTTTGTTTCAGCCGCAAACCTTAGTGTGCGGTTGCCGCTTCGCCAGCCTGCTGCATACGCTGCAGTTCCTGGGCGTAGAGGGCGTCGAAGTTCACCGGAGCCAGCATCAGCGCCGGGAACGAACCGCGTACTACCAGGCTGTCCAGGGTTTCACGGGCATAGGGGAAAAGGATGTTCGGGCAGAACGCGCCCAGGGTGTGGCTCATGGAAGCCGCGTCCAGACCCTTGATCAGGAAGATACCGGCCTGCTGCACTTCAGCGATAAAGGCGGTTTCTTCGCCAGTCTTCACGGTTACCGAGAGGGTCAGCACCACTTCGTGGAAGTCGCCATCCAGCGCCTTCTGACGGGTATTGAGGTCCATGGCGACGCTAGGCGCCCACTCCTGACGGAAGATTTCCGGGCTCTTCGGCGCTTCGAAGGACAGGTCACGTACATAGATACGCTGCAGGGAGAATTGCGGGTTTTGTTCGCCCTGAGCGGCGCCGTTGCTAGCTTGTTCTGTCATGGCAAAGCCTTCTTGTCGTTAGGTACGGGTAAACAGGGAATTAAGTCTTGAGCAGCGCGTCGAGCTTGCCGGCGCGCTCCAGAGCGTAAAGGTCATCGCAACCACCCACATGGGTGTCACCGATCCAAATCTGCGGCACCGAGGTCTGCCGCGCCTTGCGGGTCATTTCCGCACGCACATCCGGCTTGCCATCAACCTTGATCTCGTTAAAGGCCACACCTTTATGAGTCAGCAGCTGCTTGGCACGGATGCAGTACGGGCACCAGTCGCTGGAATAGATGACGACAGGCTGCATCTCACTTCACCAGCGGCAGATTGTCACCGCGCCAGCTGGCGACACCGCCAGACAGCTTGGCAGCAGTAAAACCGGCCTTCTTCAGGTCACGGCAGACTGCGCCGGCATGCTGGCCCATAGCGTCGACCACGATCAAGGTCTTGGCCTTGTGCTTGTCCAGCTCAACCATACGCCCAGCGAGCTTTTCGAAGGGAATATTCAGCGCACCGACGATATGCCCGGCGGAAAAATCTTTCTGCCCGCGGATATCCAGCACCACGCCCTGCTCGCTGTTAACCAGTGCGGTCAGCTCGCGGCTGCTTAGGCTCTGCCCGCCCTTACGCGCCTCGGTGAAGATCAGCAGCGCGAGCAGAGTTGCGAACAAACCGCTCAGGACATAGTGGGTAGTGGCAAATTCAATCAAGTTGGCAAGCATTGTGCGGTTCCGGGGCGGTAAAATGTCGGCCAGTATACACAGCCGCACAGGTCGGCCAAACCCCGCCCGGCGGTGACGTTTGCCACACTTGGCCGTAAAATGCCCAGCCTTGTTTCCCGCCCATCGACCCAGAGCGAACCAGCTTTATGAGCGCCACGCCCAAACCCCTGGTACTGATCATCCTCGATGGCTTCGGCCACAGTGACAGCCCCGAATCCAACGCCATCATGGCGGCCAACACGCCGGTCTACGACCATCTGCGCGCCACCCAGCCCCACGGATTGATCTCAGGCTCGGGTATGGATGTGGGCCTGCCGGACGGGCAGATGGGCAACTCCGAGGTCGGTCATATGAACCTCGGCGCGGGCCGCGTGGTGTATCAGGACTTCACCCGGGTGACCAAAGCGATTCGCGATGGCGATTTCTTCACTAATCAGGCCATCACCAGCGCCGTGGACAAGGCGGTAAGCGCCGGCAAGGCCGTGCATATCCTCGGCCTGCTCTCCGACGGCGGCGTACACAGCCACCAGGACCATCTGGCCGCCATGGCCGAACTGGCCGCCCAGCGCGGTGCCGAGCGTATTTATCTGCATGCCTTCCTCGATGGCCGCGACACCCCGCCGAAAAGCGCGCAGCCGTCCATTGAGCTGCTCGACGCCACCTTCGCCAAACTCGGCAAGGGCCGTATCGCCAGCCTCAGCGGCCGCTACTTCGCCATGGACCGCGACAACCGCTGGGACCGCGTCGAGCAGGCCTATGAGCTGCTGGTCGACGGCAACGGCCAGTTCAACGCTGCCACAGCCGTAGAGGGCCTAAATGCCGCCTACGCACGCGGCGAAAGCGATGAGTTTGTCAAAGCCACCAGCATCGGCGAGCCCGTGCGGATGGAAGACGGTGACGCCGTGGTGTTTATGAACTTCCGCGCCGACCGCGCCCGCGAGCTGACCCGCGCCTTTGTCGAGCCGGGCTTCAAGGAGTTCGAGCGCACGCGCGTGCCGCAACTGACCGGCTTCGTCATGCTCACCCAATACGCCGCAAGCATCCCGACGCCCAGCGCCTACAAACCGGAAGCCCTGACCAACGTGCTCGGCGAATACCTGGCTAACAATGGCAAGACCCAGCTGCGCATCGCCGAAACCGAGAAGTACGCCCACGTCACCTTCTTCTTCTCCGGTGGCCGTGAGGAGCCCTTTGCTGGCGAAGAACGCATCCTCATCCCCTCGCCGAACGTCGCCACCTACGACCTGCAGCCGCAGATGAGCGCTCCGGAAGTCACCGACCGCATTGTCGACGCCATCGAGAACCAGCGGTATGACGTGATCATCGTCAACTACGCCAACGGCGACATGGTCGGCCACACCGGCGTGTTCTCCGCCGCCGTGGCCGCTGTGGAATGCCTGGACGGCTGCGTCGGGCGCATCGTCGCAGCGCTGGACAAGGTCGGCGGCGAAGCGCTGATCACCGCCGACCACGGCAACGTCGAGCAGATGGCCGACGAAAGCACCGGCCAGGCGCACACCGCACACACCTGCGAGCCGGTGCCATTTATCTATGTCGGCAAGCGCCCAGCGACCATCCGCCCAGGCGGCGTGCTGGCAGACGTGGCCCCGACCCTGCTGACCCTGATGGGCCTGCCAGTACCGGCGGAAATGACCGGCACCAGCATTGTCGAACTGAGCTAAGCCGCTGCCCGCAGCCAGGTGCAACGCCTGGCCTGCGGGCCGTCGCAACGTGACGTTAACCATGGCTCCGAGCCATTTTTTAGGCATACTAGGCACGTTCTTAATTCAGGTGCTGCCAGCCCCATGTTTCGTGCCCTCGCCGTTATTTTCCTGACCCTGCTGCTGACGCCTGCCATCGCCGACGAGAAGAGCGATGCGCAAAAGCAACTGGACGCCGCCCGCGCCGATGTCGCCGAGCTGAAGCAACTGCTGGATAAGCTGCAGCAGGAAAAATCCGGCGTACAGAAAGACCTGAAGAAAACCGAAAGCGAAATGGGCCAGCTGGAGAAACAGGTCAAAGGCCTGCAGCAGGACCTGAAGAAGAGTGAAGAAGAAATCCAGCGCCTCGATACCGAGAAAAAAAAACTCGAGGGCGCGCGCCTTGAACAGCAGCGCCTGATTGGCATCCAGGCCCGCGCCGCCTATCAGAGCGGCCGCCAGGAGTACGTCAAGCTGCTGCTCAACCAGCAGAACCCGGAAAAATTCTCGCGCACCCTGACCTACTACGACTACCTCAGCGAAGCGCGCATGGAACAACTCGCCACCTTCAATGAAACCCTGCGCCAGCTGGCCAACGTCGAGCTGGATATCGCCAACCAGCAAAGCCAGTTGCTGGAACAGAAAAGCGCGCTGGACGGCCGCCGCGAGCAGCTCGCCAGCGTACGCAAGGAGCGTCAGCTGGCCCTGGCCAAGTTGAACAAGGAATTCTCCGCCCGCGACCAGAAGCTCAAGGCCCGCCAGCAGGAACAAGCCAATCTGGCCCGCGTGCTGAAAACCATCGAAGAAACCCTCGCCCGCCAGGCCCGCGAAGCTGAAGCCGCGCGCCAGCAAGCCCTGCTCGCCGAACGCGAACAGCCGCGCAGCAGCACTAATCCCGCGCCGACGGGTCCACTGGTGAGCTCCGGCGCCAGTTTTGGCGGTCCATTCGCCATGGCCCGCGGCAAATTGCCCTGGCCGGTTGATGGTCGCCTGGTGGCCCGCTTCGGCACGCCACGCGGTGGTGACGCCCGCACCAAGTGGGATGGAGTGCTGATCGGCGCCTCCGCCGGTAGCCAGGTGCACGCCGTGCACGGCGGGCGCGTGGTGTTTGCCGACTGGTTGCGTGGCGCCGGGCTTCTGGTCATTCTCGACCATGGCAACGGCTACCTGAGCCTCTATGGGCATAACCAGAGCCTGCTCAAGGACGCCGGTGACGTGGTCAAGGCCGGCGAAGCCATCGCCACCGTTGGCAACAGCGGCGGCCAGGACACCCCAGCACTGTATTTCGCAATTCGCCAGCAGGGCCGCCCCACCGACCCTGCTCAATGGTGCCGCGCACAAGGATAGCGGGCCGTTTAAAAACGTTAGCGAGGCAGCCGAGGCTAGGCAAAAACAGGCGAAAAGCGGAGTTTACGAGCTGTAAATGAGCATTTGAGCCTGTTTTTAACGACGCATCGGCAACGCAGGTAGTTTTTCGACGAGCCGGCGTGCTGTGATTACCGATTTAGGACAGGAGTAAGTTCGACATGCCGCATCTGTTCCGCCTCACCGCCCTCGCGCTGGCCGTTACCCTGCTGGGCAGCACTGCCGCCTTTGCCGCACCAGCCGAAGCACCGGCCACCGCCAACGACAGCGCGCCACTGCCGCTGGACGACCTGCGCACCTTTGCCGAGGTGATGGATCGTATCAAGTCCGCCTATGTCGAGCCGGTCAGCGACAAGACCCTGCTGGAAAACGCGATCAAGGGCATGCTCAGCAACCTTGACCCGCACTCGGCGTACCTGGAGCCGGAAGCCTTCCGCGACCTGCAGGAAAGCACCAGCGGCGAATTCGGCGGCCTGGGCATTGAGCTCGGCACCGAAGACGGCTTTCTCAAGGTGGTTTCGCCGATCGATGACACCCCGGCGTCCGCCGCTGGCATCCAGCCGGGCGACCTGATCGTGAAGATCGACGGCCAGCCAACCAAGGGCTTGTCGTTGATGGAAGCCGTCGAGAAGATGCGCGGTAAAGCCGGCAGCGATATCGAACTGACCTTGGTCCGTGAAGGCGGCAAGCCCTTCGATGTCGAACTGACGCGCGCGGTAATCAAGGTCAAGAGCGTGAAAAGCCAGCTGCTCGACGACGGCTATGGCTACGTGCGCATCACCCAGTTCCAAGTCAACAGCGGCGAAGAAGTCGGTAAAGCCCTGGCCAAACTGCGCAAGGAAAACGGCAAGAAGCTGCGCGGCCTGGTGCTCGACCTGCGCAACAACCCCGGCGGAGTACTGCAGGCGGCAGTGGAAGTCACCGACCACTTCCTCAAGAAGGGCCTGATCGTCTACACCGAAGGGCGTATCGCCAACTCCGAGCTGCGCTTCAATGCCGACCCGGCCGACGCCAGTGAAGGCGTGCCCCTGGTGGTGCTGATCAACGGCGGCAGCGCCTCAGCCTCGGAAATCGTTGCCGGCGCCCTGCAGGATCACAAACGCGGCGTGCTGATGGGCACCGACAGCTTCGGCAAAGGCTCAGTGCAGACCGTGCTGCCGCTGAACAATGACCGCGCCCTGAAGCTCACTACCGCGCTGTACTTCACCCCCAACGGCCGTTCGATTCAGGCTCAGGGCATCGTCCCGGATATCGAAGTGGCGCGCGCCAAACTGACCCGCGAGCAGGACGAAAGCGGCATCAAGGAAGCCGATCTGCAAGGTCACCTGGGTAACGGCAACGGTGGCGCCGACAAGCCAAGCAAGAACAAAGCCGGCACCCCCGCGCGCCCACAGGACGACGACTACCAGCTGAGCCAGGCACTCAACCTGCTTAAAGGCCTGAGCGTTACCCGCGGCGACTGAAAGCCCCTGTAGGAGCGGCGGGGGCGCCTAGCTCATGCCCCGAAACTGCAGCCAACAAAAAGCCCGACCTTGATCACTCAGGGTCGGGCTTTTTAATAACACCTGAAACTACAGGTAGTTATTGGTCATCTCGTCGATAAAGCCTTCTGCGCGCAGTTCGTCCAAAGCCTTCTGCAAGCGCTGCACCACCTCATCCGGAGTGTCCTTGTTCAGCGCCAGATACAGCTCAGCCTCGTTGAAGCGCAGCGCGGTATTCAGACCGCTGACACCTTCCTGTTTGGCCAGGTAGCGGCCGACCGGGTCAGTGGTGGCCCACAGGTCGATCTTGCCGCTGAGCAGCTTCTTGATGTTTTCCTGATCACGCAACGCATTGATCGGGCTCAGGCCCTGGCTTTCCAGATGCTGGCTGACAGCATCGTTCTTGTAGGCACCAATCTGGTACTGGCCGGCGTCCTTGAGGCTGGCGACGCTCAAGTTATTGCCCGGCGCAGCCAACAGCACCCAACCGGTTTTCGCCAATGGCCCCACCCATTTGAACAGTGGCTGACGCTCAGGGGTGAAGGTGGTGGAGAACAGGCCGTAGTTGGGCTTGTCCAGGGTCAGACGATACAGGCGATCCCAGGGGAAACGCAGGGTCAGGGTGTAGTTGATACCGGCGCGCTTGAACATCTCGCGGACGATTTCGGTGCTGATGCCATCGATACCGTCGTCACGTGCGTAGTTCTTGTCATCCACGGCCATGTTGAATGGCGGGAAGTTCTCGGTCAGCAACACCACTTTGTAGTCGGCTGGAAGCTCTGCACGGGCTGCGCAGGCGCTCAGGAAAAGCCCGAACAACAGGCTAAATTTCAGGGTTTTCAACATAGGTCATTCCGCTCGCATGAATTGTGATTATGGCTAGCGGCATCCCTGCTCGGGCGACTGCCCGGCGACGTATGGTACTTGGCGTCAACCATCCATGGCCGCGAGCCGGTTTGTGACCGGCCCACTGGTGCTACGTATTACAGGTAGTTATTCAGAATATCGTCGACAAAGCCTTCGCTGCGCATCTTGTCCAGCTCGGCTTGCAGCTTCTGTACAACTTCGTCCGGCACCTCTTTGTTCAGCGCCAGATACAGCTCTGCGCTATCGAAACGCAGAATGGTTTTCAGCCCAGAAACACCTTCCTGTTTGGCCAGGTAGCGGCCGGCAGGATCACCGGTGGCCCACAGGTCAATCTGACCGGCCATCAGTTTCTTAGCGTTTTCCGTGTCGCGCAGGGCGGTAATTGGCTCCAGGCCTTTTTCCACCAGGTGCTCGGCAATCGCGTCGCCCTTGTAGGCGCCGACCTTGTACTGTTTGGCGTCGTCCAGACTGTTCAGGGTAATGCTGCTATCGGCCTTGCCGAGCAACACCCAGTCATCCGGGCCAATCGGACCGACCCACTTGAACAGCGCCTCACGCTCCGGCAAACGCGCCGCAACAAAGACGCCATAGCCAGGCTTTTCCAGCGCCAGCTTGTAGATGCGATCCCAAGGGAAACGCAGAGTCATGTTGTATTGGATGCCGGCGCGCTTGAACATCTCGCGGATGATATCCACGGCAATGCCGTCGATATTGTCTTCCTGGGCGAAGTTCTTGCCGTTGATCGCCATGTTGTACGGTGGGAAATTCTCGGTCAGCAGGACCATGCGGTAGTTCGGGTCAATTTCGGCCCGAGCACTGCCCGCGAGCACCATAACTGTGCCAGCGAGGGCGACTAATAGTTGTTTGAACATGATGTCTCACATCGATAGTTGGGCTGAGTATGCAAGCATACCCAGCACTGTCGACTTAGCCCAGCCCAGGTTTTCCGCAGGTACGGACACCAGACGCTTACAGATAACCGTCTTTGATCGTACCCAACTCACCCTGAGCGCGCATATCGTCCAAGGCCTTCTGCAACTTCTGCACCACTTCATCGGGCGTCTCTTTATTCAACGCCAGATAGAGGTCGGCGCTGTTAAAGCGGTGCACGACCTTGAGCGCGCCCAGTGGCGACTGCTTGGCCATATAGCGCCCGCCAACCTCATCGGTGGCCCACAGGTCGATCATGCCCTTCTCCAGCTTGTTGAGGTTTTCCTTGTCCTGCAGGCTGGTTTGTACCGTCACGCCACGGTCGATGAGGAACTGCGAAATCGCATCATTGCGATAACCGCCGATCCGGTATGCCCCGGCCTGATCCAGGCTATTCAACGCAATGGTGCTATCGGCCTTGGCCAGCAGCACCCAGTCGCTCACGGCAATCGGCCCAACCCACTTGAACAACGACTCACGCTCCGGCGTGCGGNATGAGAACCTGCAAAATCGCATCTTTGCAATACCCGCCGATCCGGTATGCCCCGGCCTGATCCAGGCTATTCAACGCAATGGTGCTATCG
>NZ_JBNXUH010000026.1:0-33207 GCF_050563605.1 Pseudomonas peli
CCCGATCTCCCCCCTCGGGSGGCGTSGDCGGCWGCRTAAGATGTGTNNATCWSSRASCTSCTTTTATATCCGCGAGKTTGTTTGGTCTTCATNGTTTTCGGGGGCTGCCGATGATCCCCCCCGCCATACCTGAAGCAGCAAACACCTCAACTGCACGGCGCATCCAGTAACACCAGAACAACTGGCTTTTGCGCTCGGTACGCTGCCAACGCTGTGTGCCCTCATCAGTCTTATTGAAGATGACTGACTGCCCAGGCCTGAGCTGGTAATCACACTCACTGTCGTAGCAGAACCAGTCGATGGATCCTTCGTAGTCGATGCGCTCACGCATCGCAGCGACCAATACAGCCAACCTTTCCAAATGAGCGACACATTCAGCCCCCCCGCCAGACTGAGGGAAGAGCATTGGCGATAGGTGTCGTTTCAGCGAGCGCCCGAGCACCTCCTCGGATACTCGAAAATCAGATTCGGTGCAGACTTTAAGCTTGCGCAGAACGATCCGTTCGTAGACACCCCAATCCTTGCCAGCAGGATCATCATCTACCTCGCCCAGACGGCCATAGGCCAACACACTGAGGTAGGAAAGCAGCTCAAGCAGGGAGAGCGACTTAAGCTGATTCTCAGCCTGAACGATTACCTCATCAAAAGGTTCGAGTTGCTGCAGAAGGCGATCACAGACGCCAAAGAATTCTTGCCACGTATCGCCGCTCAGCGTCTCCCGAAGATGCTTCCAGAGCGGTGATCCGCTGCGTGTAAACAGCTTCGAGTAGCGAATGGCCCAGCGCAAAACATCTGGATAATGAACTGCCAAATGATCCAGCAGCTGCGTACTGATCACATCATCGAAATACAGAACGCGCGCCAGCGCCTGGCTCGCAATCTGAGCCCCCTCAAGGCTGGCGGGCACCAACCAGAAATCAGCAGCAACCAATCCAGCCGCTCGATTGCGCGCGGTGTATTTTCCTTGCGGACGCTGATCCAGAAAATCATGCAGGCACTCGTCGAGCGCCCTGCCTGGGGCGAACTGATTCAGATAACCAGTAAAGCGAGTCTGGTAATACTCCTGGCATCGCAGATCCTGGTTCTGCACAACTGATAATCCTTCGCCGAATAATGCCGTGATCATACGGGATTGATGTGACCCAATCTTCTTGTGCGCTAGCTCACCGGCTATGATCCGGCCGAGCGATGCAAAAGCGTGGAGCATGGATGATGCACGAAAACAAAATTCCTTTTGGTGAGCGTGATGGAGCCCTATTCCGCGCCTTTGAAGTCGAGAATGGTCTTCGCTGCAACTGCATTTGCCCAGGTTGCCGGCAGCCGCTGAATGCTGCCAACAATGGCGAAAAAGTTGTTCCTCACTTTCGCCATGCCCAATCGAATGATTGCACCACTGGCTTTCGCGAGGGCGTAAGACGCTCTGCAGTTGCACTAATCGTGCAGAACAAGCAGCTCATGCTCCCGGCCTTCCTCGACATGGTCAGAATCACCACCGCTAGCGGTGGATTGCTGGAAGAAAAGGTCGAACTACCCCCCGTAGCAGTCACAGCAGACTCAGTCGAACGATTCGTTGAGCTGGATGAGTTGAGAGGCCATGCGGTCCTGCACCTTTCTGGCCGACAGTTGATCGTACGAATCAAGATGTCTTCCAGGATGGAGCATGAGCGTTACCGTCAGCTTCAAGCCCTCGAACACTCCAGCATGGAGATTGACCTGCACCGCCTAACCCTTGAGCAGATCAATGATGCTGAAAGTTTCAAGTATGCCGTGCTGCAGGATCCGTCGAATCGTTCCTGGATCAGGTGCCTTCGTGGCGAATTGTTAAAAACCCTCATGGAGCAGCAGCTCCAATCACGGGCCTCTGAGCTGAACGCTACTTGGCTGAATGAACAAGCCGAGCGTGAAGCTGAAGAGCGGGTCCGACAGCTTGCCATCGCAAATGAAGCGGCCGAGCATGATCTGGCTCTGAAGACACATCGTGCCACGCAAGCTGAAATGGCAATCCATCATCCAACCCAACCGCAAGACGCCACTGTAAGCGGTAGATCTGAACTCATCGCGGCAACAATGCTGAAAGCTTTGCGTGACTGGAACGGAAAGGCCGCAGAATGCAAAGCCTGCCACCTGCTAAGCGCACCAGGCTCCCGATTCTGCCCCTACTGCGCTGTCGACGGGCGCGGACTAATTGAAACAACCGTATCACCCGACCTACCAGCAACCATTCACAAGCGAATGTACTGCTCTGCCAAGCCGAGCATATCGGTAAAAGCGGCACCCAATCTCGTTGTAAGGCCGGATATCTGATCTAGCCCCTACTGGTATCGAATCCCCGCTGACGGTCGCCGTAGGACTTCGTAGCCGCCTTGCAGAGGTAGCTCGCCCTGTAGAACAGTGCAGGCAATTCGTCGGTATCATCAGGTCTAACATTTCGCACTATCCGATACTCAGCGTTGGGAGGGATATTCACCAGCCCCCTCACATCATCAACTGACAGCCCAAGAGCGCTGGCCCAGGCTTCATTCATACGGTTATTGATATTGCTGGCTTTAGATTTTAGCCACCCCACCGTATAAAAAGCATCTTGGTTGAGCAGGATCAGGAGGTGGTAATGCGGGCGTCCCATCTCTCCAATTTCTCTGGCCCAGACGTAACGTACCTTGCTTTCATGAGCGTACGGGTTCCGCTCACGAGCCTTGGCGCGGTTGTGCTCAATCTTGGCCTTGAATGAGTCTATGAAGCGGCTGATAACTTCGTTGGTGTAAGCGTAGTCAGGCAGGTCGATACCTAAGGGCAGGCGTAGATCAACCCGGAATGCCAGAACCCTTGAGTGCTGATCTAGGGCTAGGTCAATGGTCTGCTTTAGACGGGAAAGGTATTCGCGAATGAAGGGGCCTGCGGCAAGCATTACGGGCATGCCATCGTAGGTAGGGGAGTCGCACAGGTGAAGGTTGGTATTACCGGAATGGCGAAGCTGAGGACGCTTGGTCTTGGGGGAGTCAAGGTGCATGGTTACTACTCCTGGGCTAGGTTCATAATCTCTGCCCAATGAATATTTTTTAACCGTTACCTCTTGATGCTCAACCTACCTAGTTGCCATTGGTGATCGGTAGATTGGCCTAGATTCACCAGCCCGTAGACATAGCAATCAGGTGACGATCCACCCTTGAACAGTGCCCTGTGAATCCAGCTGGCGTATGCCCGTACAAGTGACTGTCTAATCTGGCGAGTAACCCTGAAACCTTGTGGTGGTAAGGACTGCTTAAAGCATATTACTTTTACCGAAAACGCCTCACTCAATTGGCTCGTGAAACGGGGCCTCAATTTTCCAGCCAGGCTGGCAATTTCTGCCAATACGTTACTCCGGAAGAAAACTATTTAGACATGCGCTGATATAGCTGCCCAAACAAGCCGAGCAATGAGGAGAACAGCTGCACGGCTGGTCGAAAAATGTATAGCTGCACTCGGCATAAACGCCATGACCAACCATAGTCGGTCATGGCGTTGATCAGTCCTAGTTGGCCACACTCAGGTGGCCAGTGGTGCGCACCGTAGTTCCCTCTGCCAGGTCGCGCTCCTCAATCCGCGCCAGGATCCATTCGTGCACCTCACAGTCGACCCAGCCCACGCAGCGGTCGCCGAGGGATACCGGTTTCGGAAAGGTGCCTTCCGCGATGTATTTGTAGATGGTCGATCGAGCTAGGCCGGTCGAGTCGATGACGTCTTTTAGACGGATGATTCTCATGAGCTGGCTCCTCTGCGTAATGGCTCAGAGGATGTGCAAGAGCGATAAAAAATTACCCGCGACCGACTCTAGCTAGGCGGGTGCTGTTAACAGGCCAAATGCATATCGAAGCTCGAAGCCAAGATCAGCTTCACTTCCATAATGGTCGGCACGTCCGTTGAACTCATCCCAGAACACGACACAGGCTTTTTGCTTCTGCGGCGCGGGGTATGCGAACACAGTCGTGACTCTGAACGTATCGTGCTGCTCTGGCCCCGGCATTAACCTGACGGATTCAGGCCTGTAACCAGGCCACACCTTTCTGCAAAGCCGTCGATGTAGACTTCTCGCCCACTCGCGCGTCGCATCGAGGAAATTTTCATGTATTCCCGCCCAGTAAATCCCCTCTCCTTGAGCAGTGCTGCCGATCTGCAACTGCCCTAGCTCTTTAGCAATCATGTCGGCAATGCCTGACTCAGCTTCGCTGTATTTGTCATCTACAGCCCCCCACATCAACGCCAACAGATGCGATGTACAGCTTGCAAGCTTGTGGTAAAGCATGTCTATGGTTGCAGGCTCCAGCGCCCGCAAAGCTCTCACAGCCTCTTGGGGTAGGCCGACAGCTAAAGTTTCGAATTTGCTAGGCCCGCGTGTGGCGTACACAGCCAGCGCACGAGAACTTGGCTGCGCCCCTAGCTGCGGATGATCCAGATTCAAGTAGTAGGCACTACTGACCCTTGAGCCTTTGAAGACAGCACTGGATACGCCAGGCACGTGGCTACGTATGAACCCCAGACTTATAAGACGCTTCAGCTGGTGCCTAACAGCAACAGCAGTCAAACCTGTCATCGCTCGAAGCTTCGACTCGCCCAGCCCAGACACAAACCCACATTGATCCGCCGAGATCAGAAGCGCAGCCAAGATCATTCTGCTTGCGGCCCCTAGACGACCATGCGCCCCTGGCGCTGCCGGCAGCCCATCTTTGCGCACTAACACACGGGCAGATTTTTCTGTTGCGGCTTTGGGCAGCGGTCCTTGGGCATAAATATCTGGCTCTATGAACAGGCGTACAACCAGCTCCTGGTGTGCGACTGGAGCCATCTTCGTATCAGCAATCAAGACGCGCAGATGCGGTGACGCCTCGTACTCCTGCCCAGGTCGCCCCACCTTATCTGTAAGTTTTTTGGCTACCAGCAGGCCAGCAGCGGCCAACTCCAGCGAAGCATCCCTGACCAACCTCTCCGTCAGACAAAGGCGCTTCGCTACCATTTTGACCTTGTACGGAACGCTCAGTAGATCCGGCTTATTAAGCAGCAGAGCTTGAAGAAAATATCTAGACTCATGCCCTACGTTCATAGACGCTGAGAAAATCAGTAATGTCGCCACAAAATCACCAAAAACAACCTTTAATTAGATGAGATCCTATACCCTATAGAACTAGATTATCAATTACATGTAACAGACACGTTAACAGGCTCGCTAACACAACGTTTAACGAATAAGCTAACATTAGTAGTCAAAAATCCCTTAACCGCGCCGTTAATCATTCTTGTAACAACAAATTCAGCAAGCAAATTTTCTGTACCCGGAACGCGGCCAGTGAGTGAGGAGACACAAAGATGGACGAGACCAACACCGCGCCGAACTGGCTGACCGAGATGGACAGGGAAGAGTGGGCATGGGCGGCAAGCTACCTAACCAGCAGAACCTCACTCGCTGAACGCGGCGAGATCGGCTTGGTCATTAGCAGTGACTTCAACGCCCTCACGAGCGCCATTAAAAAACTCGAGCTCACTGCCTACGGTGTAAAACTGATTGCGCGCCTGAGGAACGCCATCCGGCAAAGGCGCTATCGACTGGCGGAGGGCGGCCGGAAAACGTGCTCCTTCACTCTCCCAAGAGCAACCAAGGCCACGCTCAAAACTCTGGCGAAAAGACACAAAACAACCGAGACGGCGCTAATCGAAAGATTGATCGAAGGTGCTTCGCAGGCGGCACAAGATCAGAAAGGGGAAAAGCGGCGCGAGGCTATAACGGCGAAGGTCACGCGCAATTCGAGCAAGCTTGCACATGAATTGAATGGGGTCAGAATTGAAGAGGCGAATAAACACCTGAAGCGCTGCCTGAAGCAGCTTGCAATCTGGGAGTTGTTTTATGAGGGAATACAACCCGACCTGCCCCCCGAGGACGAGCCCGCAGCAAACGAGCTCACAGAAAAACGGATGCGCGAGATCCAGGAAGCTATCGGCGCTGCTGTGGCGAAGCGTGAATATCTGAGCCCGAGATCACTGGTCGATGCCTAGCAACTGGCTAAGAAATGAAATGGCAATGGCGCGCCACCAATACGCCCCAAGATACCAAGCAAATCTTCTTGGCATTCCAAATGGCATTCCAGGACAAAAAATAAACCAAACTATTATTTTATAATCAATAGCTTACACGACTAGTTCAGATTACCCCGGCCCACCAAATAAACCCCTGATTTTCCTAGAGAAAGTCAGGGGTTTTTCTTTGGGTGTCGAAAAGGTGTCGAGTGCAGAAGCTCTTAGATATCCTAAGAACACCGACCACTTTAAGGCACCATGCCATGAGCGTAACCACGCTAGCAGAACTCCTCTCCCAAGTGCCTGACGTAGTCTGGTCAGGGCTTTTAGCGTCAGTACTCACCTTGACCGGTGTGTTCATTTCAAATGCTAGTAATACCAAGCGACTGCGGATTCAGCTTGCCCACGACGCCACAGAGAAAGGCAAAGAACGTACAGGGAAGCTAAGGCAAGAGGTGTATTTGCTAGTCGCCGAGGAGCTAGGGAAAGCCAACAATCACATTGGCTCCCTGGCCTCAAGCGACTTCACCAAAGACAACTCCCTGAATGAAATGAGCGGGTTGTTCTCGGCAATAGCAAAGCTTCAGCTGGTCGCTGAGCCTAGCACTGCATATTTAGTCGGCGAGCTGAATGCCAGATATGGAGCGGCAATCTTACGGCTGCTAGCAGCCTCTGACCCATTGAGGAGAACCCGCATTGACATAGACATTGTAAGCAAGAGCTATGAAGAGTCACTGGAGCAAGTTAAGCGCTACCAAGGCACGATCTCGGACATGATCGACTCTGGTGAAGTAGACACGAAAGCCTTCGAGCAGCTTCAAAAACGCCATAATTTCCATCTCAGCCAAATGAATGCCCATGCCCAAACACGCGATGAGCTATGGGAGATTTATACAAGCAAGCAATTGGCCTTTACCGAAGCTCTATTATCCGAAATGAAGCCTTTGAGCTCGCAATACGTTGAAGCACTGATGGCCATCAGAAGCGATCTTGGGTTACCTGCCGAGCGGCAACAATTTGAGTCGCAAATGATCAGGCAATGGGAAGTCATGGAGCAAGAATTGAAGCGGACCATTGATTCACTGCAAGCGAACCAAGAGCAAAACCCTAATTAGAAGTACTTGGCCCAAAACGAATAGCATCAGTCAGGTGATCCGGCGCCAAGTGCGCGTAGCGCATGGTCATGGCCAAGCTGGAGTGACCCAGGATCTTCTGCAAGGTGAGGATGTTGCCGCCGTTCTGGATGAAGTGACTTGCGAACGTATGCCGGAGGCCGTGGGCGGCTTGGCCTTTCGGTAGCTGGATAGTCGTCTTGGCCAGTGCACGGCGGAACGAGGTAATAGCCGCGTTTGGCTGGCCATGCTGTTTCCAATGTTGGCGGATCTTGGCTTCTAGCTCTGCAGTGATCGGCACAGAACGTACTTTCCCGCTCTTAGTTCCGCTGAACGTGATCACCCCATTACGTAGCCCGGTCGGTTTGAGCTTTTCGGCTTCTGACCATCGAGCGCCGGTAGCCAGACAAATAAGCGTGATGATCTCGACGTGTGGGTTATCGCAGCGATCACGAATGACCTGTAACAGCTCGCTGATTTGCTCAGTGGTCAGCCAGGACAACTCACGTTCCTGGATCTTCAATGGCTTCACCAGGGCCAACGGGTTGGCGTAGGTGATGACACCCAGCCCGCGCAGTTCGTTGTAGACCGAACGCAGATACCCCAGCTCATTGTTTAGGGTTTTGGGTGACGCGCCCTGCCCTAACCTGATCCGTCGATCATGGGCGTAGGTCTGAGGATCTAGCTTGGCTGCAGGTGGATTGCCCAGACGCTTGGCGACCAGATCCAGCTTGGAGCGGCGGCGCACACCATCCCTTAGCGAATGTCCGTGCAGATCAAACCATGAGCCAATCAGGGCCGTGAGCCGACGCGCGTCAGTGGGCTTGGGTGACCAGCTGGGGTTATCCACGACCTTGGCCCGGCACGTTGCCTCAAACCGCTGAGCCTCCCCCTTGGTCTTGAAGGTCTTACGAAAGCGTTTGCCCTTGATCGGCTCTACATCGACTTTCCAGCGTCCGTCCGGCTGTTGCTCGATGGCCATTAAACGGCACGCCCCCACCTGACGTTACGTTCCTCCAGCAGGTTTTTGATGTGTTTGTAGATGTCGTGCTCGCTCATGTCCTTGGCGGCGTAGTGATCACGTATGACCGGCCAGCATTCCCAGGTTTGCAGCCGGTCAAACGCCTTTTTTGCGCCCACGCGTTCCCTTGCCAGCAGGCTGACGAAGTTACCCAGGAACAGTTCGACGTTCTTGCCTGAGAAGCCACGGGAGGTCTTGTAGTAGCGCTTGTATTCGGTGTCTTCGAGCAGGGAATCAACAGGTAGGTCCACGCGCACGTCCTCGCGAATGAGTGTCCAGATGGGGGAGAAATAGCCAGGGCGATCCATCAACTTGAATTGGCGCAGGCCATAGCGCCACAGGCCGTCCAGATGCCCGGCAAAGGCTGCAAACGAACGGGTGTCGATGGCTTCACCGGTTTTCACATCCAGGGAGCCACTGGCGAATTGCTGGATGATCGAGTGGTGATAACGCAGCTCTACACGCCACACGGTTTGCTTGGGGTTGTAGTTGTCCGGGTCGGCCGCATCGAAGCTGTCACGGCGTTTCCAGACGCTTTCCCAGTAGTCGAGCTTGTCGCAGGCTTTGGCCTGTTCGGTCTTGTTATAGATACAGATCTGCACGCCACTGGCAGAGCCGAACATCGAGGTTTCGCCACGCCCGTAGGTGCTGGATTTGGTCGCCCAGTTGATTTCACTGATACCCGATATGTCGCGCTGTGTGCGGGCCTTGCAGTGCATGCGGGCCACCAGATCGGCGGGAGGTGTCCAGCCCTGGAGGTCTAACGCTAGGTGCACAGCGCACTGATTGATCTCAACGTGAGTCATCACCTGGGCGGCGTAGAAGTCCAACCGCGCCTGCAGGCGTTCAGGCGACAGGCTGTCGATGGCATGGGGTGACACTTCGATTTTCAGGTGGGGGCCGATGCTGTCCAACTTGGCGTTGAAGTTCTTCACCAACAGGATGATGCCCAGGTCTGCGTTCTGCAGCTTGTACTGGTAGCCAGAGTCACGGCCTACACGGCCCGAGTGCCAACGCTGGCCAGCGAAGTCGACCAGGGTGCCCGGGTTGTCGAATAGCTCCATGATCTGCGGGCGGATCAGCCCCTTGTAGAGCTGGCGCACGGTATCGACGCCACAGCGCAGCAGGCGGACGCCTGACAGGTCAGTGAGTGCCGCGGTCGCCGCATCAATAAACAAACGGCCCCGTTTGCATTCCAGGCCGGTCACTCGATCAAGCCTTCTTTGGTCTTTCACGCTCATGTGTTTTTCCTTTATTAACCAGTAATGACCACTTTCATTCGGACTTATATGACGTGTTACAGGGACGTCAGCCCGCGCTTTTTGCGCAGCGCTCGTCCCTCGCGCATACGCAAAAAAGCGCAAGGCGCGCGCGTCGCTCGCGCCTTCGCTCTGAACCGAGCCACTTCGGCGCTCACGAACGCGCGCCAGGCTGTTTTCACAGCTCTGCAGGTTGGGTCTTTGCACTGGGGGCTGTTGATCTGCCTGGTGCTGGCAGGTGGGTTCCTGGGCGATGGCCAGGACGGGGCGTGAATCATTGGGCGGCCGACTGGCGACCCAGCTGCACCAGGCTGTGAGGAGGATTAGTAAGAAGAGAGTTTGTGGACCGGGGCGCTCAGCACTTCGCGGGCCGGCTGGGGGCGTGGTGTGGCCGAAGGTGAAACACACCAAGGGCGCTGCCCTTGTCATCCCGCTCTTGCCGCCGAGGGCTCGGGAGCATGGGGCGGTGAAGCTACCCCATACTCCCGCTGATAGGCTGTTCATAGGCACACCGCGTCAAGGGTGCGCTGCGCCCGTGCTTCCGTTCGCCGGAACGGTGGAGCTGTTCCGACGAGCCGGGAGCGCGGCCCTTGACCCGGCCTGGTTAGGGTGGGCAATACGGCCCAGTACGTTGCCGGAACCATGCCGGTCGCGGTGCCGTATTACCCGAATGGTGCGAATGTCTGCGAAGTACATTTCATCGGGGCTGGGGCGCGCGTTGGCGAAGTTGACCACCATGAAATAGGCCTGGTTGCAGATCCCTTCAATGGGCAGCACGACGCCGACGATGTGCACGCAGTACCAGACCGTTTCCGGCTCATCTTCCCAGTACATTTCCATCAGCACGGTTTGACCGAGGAAGGACGCCGCCGTAGCAACGTCGACGGCGGGATAAAGGCTAGACATGGCTGTAGTCCCCCTCTTTGAAGGTGGTCTTGCCATTGAGCAGGTCATCACGCAGGCGAGCCAGGTTGACCATGCGGAAGTCAGCCAGCCGCATGCTCGGGACGGTGCCGTTATCTACCCAGTCGATGGCCTCTTCGATGGATATGCCGCTCATTTCGGCAAAGGTCTTCACGCTGCACAGGTCCAGGCTGTCGTCACTGATCATGGCGTTTACTCCTGTTCCAGCAGCTGAGCAGTCAGCAGGGCCACATTCACCATCACGTGCTTACCGACCTTGCGAGATGGGATGTAGTCGTTACGAATCCAGCCCCAGACAATGTCGTGCTCTTCGCCCATGCGAATCCAGTTGGCAAATTCGCGCCACGGCATCAGCGGCGGTGGCACTAATACGCTTTTCGGTCCTAAATCTTCCAAGTCCATAACAAGCACCCTGCAGAGGGATCACCGTGATCCGCATGAAATAGAACCACGGTGGTCCCATTGTCGTCAAGACCACCGTGGTCCAATATCACTCTATGAGCAGAGAAGACCCGCAATTCAAACTACGAATGCCACCTCAGCTGCGCTCTCAAGCGGAGCAGGCAGCAAGAGCATCTGGTCGCTCACTGAACGCTGAGCTGAACGCAAGACTCGAATCCAGCTTTTTGGGGGCAAACACCTGCGAGGTGTTGATCCCTGCAGGCCGCGCTAAAGAACTAGCACTAATGGCAAGAAGTGGAATTCCAGATGAAGTACGAAGGCGAGCCATCGAGTCAATTGCCCGCGCTGTAAGGTTGGGGCACAGGGAGGCTGTCGTCGGGCTTGACGATCTACATTTGGACTTCGGCGTTTCAGACGACGATCTAGAAAACCTATTTAAAGACGTGCTTGAAGAGCTAAAGCAAGCCGGCTACAGCGTTAAGTGGGACGACATAACTTCCCTATGGATAGAGTTCTAAGAGAATTAGAGCATGCTGCATCCAGCAATGAATAAAATTCACAGAGATTAAATCAATCAAAACCTGCGGCGTTAATCTTTAATTTGTTTAGATGCGGGCAAGCTCCGAAAACAAGAAAAAACCGAGGGTTAGGTTTATGTCGAAAAAATCAAGCAGGCGCGCAAATAACTTTTTAATTATTAGCACATATAATTTTTACACTGCAAAAGAAATTTGCGCAGAGAACCAAAAGTGCGCATAGACAACAAAAATCAATTCAAACTCATTTTTGAACTCTCCACAACACAAAAATGGATTGTAACAAAGCAAGAAGCTCTTTATCACCTTCTGTTTTCCGAGTGCGATACAGACGATAAAAGAAAGTTGATAGTTGAACTACTTGGAAGATTCACCCATATCACCAATGAAAAATATTCCGAGCTTACGCAAAAACTAGTGAGCAATATCATTAGTATTAATGGAATATCCGACGAAACAACCCAAGTAGTTGCAATGGCTGCAGACTCTGGAAGTGATAGCTCGCAGCGAGTCCTGTACGACCTAAAGCTTATATTCGAACAAATGAACTGGCGTGAATACAAACATGTAAACCAATTTGGCTCCGCCTACAGAACATATAAATCGAGCCCAAAACACAAGAACATAGTTCTTATTGATGAATTTATTGGAAGCGGCCGCTCTGCAATCGGCAGGGTTAACTCGATAAAAGAACAATTCAGCAATGCCAAAATAGAAGATTACAAAATATATGTAAGAACATTGATCGCAATGCAGGATGGGATCAAAGCTTTAATTGATGCAGGTATAGATGTTCAAGCTTTAGTGTTGCTTGAAAAAGGGATAACAGATTATTCGCCCAAGGATCAGATAGCTGATCAGATTGATCTTATGCGATTGCTAGAGAAGAATTTATCACAAGCTTATAACGACCGAGAAATGCCTAGCCTGGGCTATGGAGAAACTGAGTCCCTGTATACTAGGGATGGAGGCAATACTCCAAATAACGTTTTCCCAATATTTTGGTGGCCTTTCTTTAGCGACGGAACTTGTAGGCAGGTTCTTCTTCACAGAGCAATGAGGGACGCCTAGTGAACTTAAAGAGAATTGAACTTATTATCCTTAAGTATTTATTTTCATCATCCACTGGGCTAGAAGCTTTTACCCTATACAGAAAGGTTCGAGTTTCATTCCCTGATTTCACCTCAGCCATAAACCGGCTAAGTGAACTGGAATTGATAAATATAGATGGCCAGAGAATAAAAATAGAAAGGAAAGGTATTAAAACAATATCTAGCTCCTACAGCGGTAGCGGAGAACGGATGCGCCCTAAATGGAGAGAAGTTCCAGAGAGGTTTATAGGTAAGAAGATAGAGGTAAATGATTTCTATATTCCTAGCAGAAGCCGCCTCGACAAGAGCTTTACAAACTGAGATGCTTTAAATACTATAGGAGGCAGCTTACAGAGGCTAGTACGTTGGAGTGTAGTCGCTCCCAAGGGTAAGGCTGGCTTTAACCAATGCGCTACATAAAAGCGATAAAGCGCTGCTTTTATGTAGCGCAACGCTTAAAAGCAAAGGCAAAAGCAGCTTGGCGCGCGAGCGCGCCGCACTAGAAGCAATCATTTTTGCGCAAGCGCAAAAACAATTGCTCCTAGTGTTATTGCAAGTATAGAAGGTAGCCTTTGTAAGCTTTTTTATGCAAAAAATAAAAGTTGAAGATTCTTGGAAGTTTTACTTCGAAGATCGAGGCTTGCCTCTAGAGACTACAGAAAAGTATGTCTCATATATAAAGGCTCTTACATCTAAGAACCTGCCAATCATATTTGAACTTGAACATCTTTCTCAACTCGTCGGCATAAAATCCGATGAGGTTTTGAAAATGGTTAATGCACCGGAAAAATTTTATAGAAACTTCAGTATCCCTAAAAGAAAAGGCGGCAAGAGGGAAATTCATTCACCCTACCCATCTTTAATGCTCTGCCAACAATGGATATATCAAAATATTCTTTTGTCGCAGGGGATACATAGCTGTGCGCATGGCTTTGCACCAGGCAAATCAATTGTTAGCAATGCAAAGCCTCATCTGAACAAAAAAGCACTTCTTAAAATGGACTTGGTGAATTTCTTCCCCTCAATTCCTATTGCATGGGTTCTAAATTTTTTTTCAGCGCTAGGGTATGCACATAACGTTTCATATTATCTAGCATCACTGTGCTGCCTGAATGGCTTCCTTGCTCAAGGAGCATCCACAAGCCCATACCTTAGTAATATTTTACTTTTCAGCCTAGACAATAGATTAAACAAACTAGCAAGAGCTTATGATCTTGATTATACGCGCTATGCTGACGACTTAATTTTTTCCGGGAGTTACATACCTCATAACTTTATCTCTATCGTTGAGAAGATAATTGAAAAATATGGGCTTTCTCCTAACAGAGAAAAAACCAGGCTACACACTAACCCCGGGCAACGAATTGTTACTGGTGTTTCGGTCTCTGGTGAAAATCTCGCCTTACCCCGAAGCTCAAAACGAGAGATCAAGAAAGAGTTTCATTATATAAGAAAGCATGGATATCTTTCCCATATTGCAAAACGAAAAATCAAAGACCCATTCTACCTTGATGTAGTTCAAGGAAAAATTGCGTTTTGGCTTCAAATTGAGCCGAACGATAATTTTGCTCGAAATGCTTTTAATTATATTAAAGAGTTAAAGCTTAGCGCCAATTGAAATCAGATATTATTTATAAAAGCTGATGTCGAAAAAGTGTCGAAAACACTAGCCAGATAAGGCCGGTAACCGCCAGAATGACTGGCCAGAAGGGCGCAGAATTGCTGGTTTTGTCCAAAATAGGCCAGCAATGGATAGGTGTAGGACCGGGTTCAAATCCCCCCGGCCCACCAACTAAACATCTAAAGACGTCCACGGACGTCTTTTTTTGTGCCTGAAATTCTGTAAGTTCGGTGCTTTCAGCGCCAGCCCTTCGCGCCTGTTGTTCATTGTTGTTTGCTAGACACAGGTATCTGTAATGCCAACCGCAACCGGCACGCCCATGCAGTCGCAACTCGATCCGCGCTTCTACTACCTAGCGAATTTCCGTCAGGCCCTGACCTGGCTGCAGGAGCGCTATGCCGATCTGTTGAGCGAGACCGAACATGAATTTGTTCGGCAGTTCTTCGCCCTGGATACGCCTGCCCAAGCCCTGCTGGTGCGGATGATCATGCGCAAGGGCAGTCACTTTCGCCTGAGCAAACTGAGCTATGAGGAAATCGGTTGCGCGCGCCAGGCGGCAATGCCGCTGCTTGAGGCGGGCTGGGTGCGGCATGACGCCGAGCTGTGCCTGGAGGAGCTGTTCAAGCTGCTGCGCAAGGATGAAGTACTCCAGCACCTGGCGGGCCACGGCTCAAGAAAGTCGCAGAACAAATCCAAGCTACTGGCGCAACTTACCGAGACCGATGCCGCGCCGCGCGCCTTTGCGACCTGGTGTCCTGCAAGTGAGGAGCAAATTGTCTCCCTGACCATCGACGCCCTGTGCGAGCGTCTGCGCCTGATGTTCTTCGGTAACCTGCGGCAGGACTGGTCCGAGTTCGTCCTTGCAGAGCTCGGGATCTTTCGCTATGAGCGGGTAGAACTGACGCCCGATTCACGGGCCTTCCGCCACCGCGCCGATGTGGACTGCTACCTGCACCTGCAACGCAGCCGTGAACAGTTCGAGGCCGGCGAGCCGCTTGCCAACGTGCTGCAACAGATCAGCGCCTTGGTCTGCGATACCCCCTTCCTGGCCGCGCGACGTAACAAGCTGTTGTTCCGCATGGGCCAGCAGCTGGAGCGAGAGGCTGACTTGGAAGGCGCGTTGGCGTTCTATAGCGACTGCCGTTATGTCGGTGCTCGCCTGCGGCAGATCCGCGTACTGGAACGCCTGGGCCGCCCCGAACACGCCTATGAGCTGACGCTGCAAGCCATCCATGCACCGGAAAATGATGCCGAAGCGCAGGCGGTGGAGCGCGCATTGACGCGGCTGGCCCGTCAGCTTGGGCAACCGCTGCCTGGTAAAGCTAAGCCAATATCGCCCGCGCGGATTGATCTGAGTCTGCCAAGGCCTGAGGCACAAAGTGTCGAGTTTGCCGTCAAAGCTCATCTGCATGAGCCCGAGGCACCGGTGCACTATGTCGAGAACAGCCTGATCTGTAGCCTGTTCGGTCTACTCTGCTGGCAAGCCATCTTCGCGCCAGTGCCGGGGGCGTTCTTCCACCCATTCCACACCGCGCCGGTTGATCTGTTCAGTGCCGACTTCCATACCCAGCGCGAGGAGTTGTTTGCCAGCTGTCTGGCCTACCTCGATTCGGATGCCTACAAGCAGGTAATCCGCGAAAACTACACGGCCAAATTCGGCATCCAGTCGCCGTTCGTATTCTGGGCGGCGCTGGACGAAACCTTGCTGGAGCAAGCGCTCGACTGCCTGCCCGCCGCGCACTTGCGGGCCTGGTTCAAGCGCCTACTGCTGGACATCAAAGCCAACCGCGCTGGCATGCCTGACCTGATCCAGTTCTGGCCGGCCGAGCAGCGCTACCGAATGATTGAAGTGAAAGGCCCAGGCGACCGCCTGCAAGACAACCAGCGGCGCTGGCTGGCCTTCTGCGCCGAGCACGGCATGCCGGTGGATGTCTGTTACGTGCAGTGGGCCGACGCGTGAACTATCAGGTGGCGGTACGCGCGTTGTGCGAATTTACCGCCAAGGTCGGCGACCTCGACTTGCGCTTTACCCCCTCGCCCACCGCCCAGGAAGGCATGACCGGCCACGCCATCGTGGTCGCTCGGCGCGGTCCGACTTACTGCGCCGAATTGCCATTGAGTGGCGAATACCAGGGCCTGCAGGTACGCGGCCGCGCGGACGGTTACGACCCGGATGAAAACCTGCTGGAGGAGATCAAGACTCACAGAGGCGATATCAGCCGTATCCCGGAAAACCACCGCCTGCTGCACTGGGCTCAGGCCAAGGTCTACGGCTGGCTGCTCTGCCAGGCGCGCGACATGGCGGAGATCAATCTGGCGGTGGTCTATTTCAATGTCATCACCCAGCATGAAACCGCCTTCCACCTGACGGCCACCGCAGATGAGCTACGTGAGTTTTTCGAGCTGCACTGCAGCCTATATATCCGCTGGGCCGAGTACGAGCGCGAGCATCGCCGCCAGCGCGATGAAGCCCTGGGGCGCCTGCGCTTTCCCCATGCAGAGTTTCGCAGCGGCCAACGCCAACTGGCGAATCAGGTTTACCGCGCCGCCCGTGATGGCCACTGCTTGATGGCCCAGGCCACCACGGGCATTGGTAAAACCCTCGGCACCCTGTTTCCGCAGCTCAAGGCCTTCCCCGAGCAGCAGCTGGATCGGTTGTTTTTTCTTACCGCAAAAACACCGGGCCGACGCCTCGCGCTGGATGCACTGGCCACCCTACGCAGCCAGGAAGAGGCGATGCCGCTACGGGTGCTAGAACATGTGGCGCGCGACAAGGCCTGCGAACACCCCGACAAAGCCTGCCATGGCGATTCCTGCCCGCTGGCCAAAGGCTTTTACGACCGTTTGCCTGCCGCCCGCAAAGCCGCACTCGAAGGCCAATGGCTGAGCCATGAAAGCGTGCGGGCAACTGCCCTAGCGCATCAGATCTGCCCTTATTACCTGAGCCAGGAACTGTGCCGCTGGGCGGATGTGGTGGTCTGCGATTACAACTATTACTTCGACATGGGCGGTCTGCTGTATGGCCTCACCCTGCTCAATGAATGGCGCATCACCCTGCTGGTGGACGAAGCCCACAACCTGATCGAGCGCGCGCGCGGCATGTACACCGCTGAGCTCAATCAACAACGCTTTGAAGCGCTACGGCGCATTGCGCCGAGCGTGATGAAGGCGCCGCTGGAGCGTATCAGCCGGCACTGGCGGCAGCTTGAGCGCGACCAAGAAGTGGCGTATCAGGTCTATCCCACCGCGCCGGACCTGTTCGTCATGGCGCTGCAAAAGGCCGTCAGCACGCTCACCGATCACCTGAGCGAGCAGCCGGCTGGTAATGCCAGCGAGCTGCTGCACTTCTACCTCGATGCCATGCTGTTCTGCCGGCTGGCCGAGGCCTTTGGCGCGCACTCACTGTTCGATATCAGCCGCGACGAGGGCAGTGGCCAATCGGTGTCCACCCTGTGCATCCGTAATATCGTGCCGGCGCCGTTTCTCGCCCCGCGCTTCGACGAGGCGCACAGCTGCACACTGTTTTCCGCCACCCTGAGTCCGGCGAACTATTACGCCGACCTGCTCGGCCTACCGGAAGAAACACCCTGGATCGATGTGGAATCGCCCTTCAGCGCCGAGCAGCTGCACGTCCAGGCCGTCAGCAACCTGTCCACCCGCTTCGCCCATCGCGACTTCTCGCTGGCGCCCATTGCTGCACTGATTGCCCGCCAATACGCGGAAAAACCAGGCAATTACCTGGCCTTCTTCAGCAGTTACACCTATCTACAGGCGGTGCTGCAGGAGTTGCAGATGGCGCACCCGCAGATCCCGGTCTGGCAGCAATCGCGACAAATGGATGAAGTCGAGCGCCAGGCCTTTCTTGATCGGTTCTCCAGCACGGGCCGCGGTATCGGTTTTGCCGTGTTAGGCGGCGCCTTTGGCGAAGGCATCGACCTGCCTGGCGACCGCCTGATCGGCGCCTTTATCGCCACCCTCGGCCTGCCGCAAATCAACCCGGTCAATGAAGAGATCAAACAGCGCATGGAGGTGATGTTCGGCAGCAATAACGGCTACGGCTACACCTACCTCTACCCGGGTTTGCAGAAGGTGGTACAGGCCGCCGGCCGGGTTATTCGCACCGTCAAAGACCAGGGCGTGGTCTACCTGATCGATGATCGCTTCAACCAGCCGGCGATCCGCAAGCTGCTGCCCACCTGGTGGAAGGTGGATCGCTGCCGCTTGCCGTTAAGCAAGGACCCGGTTCTCTAGACCCGCGCAATGGCTGTTCAGCGAAGGTGGTACGAACAGCTCACTTAACCGGTTGCACGCGGTTTTTTCGGAGAGCGTACAACCGAGGTATTCAGTGCCACGGCGGCGCGAATGAGCGCCATTAAAGCCTGCTCATCAAGACGCTCGCCCTCATGCAGGTCAATCGCACGCCGGGTATTGCCCTCGAGGCTGGAGTTGAACAACCCAGCCGGGTCCTGCAATGAGGCGCCTTTGGCGAAGGTCATCTTCACCACACTTTTATAGGTTTCACCGGTGCAGATGATTCCCCCATGCGACCACACCGGAACTCCTCGCCACTTCACTTCCTCGACCACCTCGGCATCGGCCTGTTTGATCAGCGCACGCACCCAAGCCAGCGTCTCTGCGCGCCAGTCATTCAGTTCCTTGATTTTCGTATCGATCTGCTGAGAGGCCGAGCCTTCACCCTCTCCTTCCGTAGAACCGCTCTTCTCCGTCTTCATGATGGTGCTTGCCCTTTGCAGGATGGTTATCGCCAATTCGCGCTGAAGTATCGTCAACCGACAGGTGTTTTGCCTGCTGACAGCGCCGTTTTTTCTGCGTGCTGGCAGCCTGTACCGGCCCGCCATACAGCCGCTCATAAAGTAGTACTAACGCCGCACAAGCGGTCGCACTCATACGTCGGCGCGCGAAAATTTTGAACTTTTCTATGCGCTGTAGCGCACCGACGCGCCAGCAGCTCGGCTGCCACTGTCTCCTGTACGAGCCCCTGCAACTTCGCGGGGCTCGAGGCTTTATCAGAGGGAACTATGAACAAACCTACCGAACAGCGTTATCCCAGCGGCCCTGCCACGGTCGGCGAACAACAGCCGGGCGCCAAGCGCAACATTCAGTCGTATTACAAAGCCGTCACGATTCATCCGCAGAACACTGCGCAAAGGCCGGGCAGGCTGATCGAGGATGAGCTGCTCAATGCCGCAGACCCGCAGCAAAAATTTATCGAGTTGGTGCAGCAGCGTTACGCCATCACGCGTGACGAGGCGGACCAGCAGGTCAAAGACTTTATCCAGAGCTGCAAGGGCTGAAGTAGCTCCACCGGCCGCTCTGCTCAGGTGGCAGGGATTGCATCGCCCTCCACTGCCTGGAGGTTTTGCATGTCACGAATGCGTTGCTTGCTGTTGCTGATGGTGCCGTTGGCGGTGTGCCTGGCGCTGTTTTCGGCCTGTGCGGCGCTCCCCACCCTGGTACCGGATATGGCACACAGCCGCACGCCGGTAGCCTTGGACGACGCCAACGGCCCACTGTCGACTGCGCGCAGCCAGGCCGTTATCGAACGTCTGCAAACCCGCGACGCATCCAGCACGTTCTTCGACCTGCATCTGGCCGTCGAGGAGTCGATTGTCGGCAGCCCATTGACCACGGGTAATCGGGTCGAGCTGCTGCAGGATGGGCCGAGCACTTATAAGGCGATGCTGAAGGCGATTGCCGACGCGCGCGACCATATCAATATGGAAAGCTACATCTTCGATGATGATGAAATCGGTCAGCGCTTTGCGGCGGCGTTGATCGCCAAGCAGCAGGCCGGCGTGCAGGTCAACCTGATCCGCGACAGCGTCGGCACACTGGGCGCCGAGACGGCTTTCTTCACCCGCCTGAGCGAAGCCGGGGTGCAGGTCGTCGAGTTCAACCCGGTCAACCCGCTGACCGCCAAAGCCGGCTGGGAAGTGAACCAGCGCGACCATCGCAAGCTGCTGATCGTCGATGGGCGTATAGCCTTTCTCGGTGGGGTCAACATCAGCAGCGTGTATTCCGGTAGTTCGTTGCGCTTGGGCAAGCAAGCCGACCCCGCAGCCGACTTGCCCTGGCGCGATACCCATCTGCGCCTCGAAGGGCCGGTGGTGGGCGAGTTGCAGCAGCTGTTTATCATCACCTGGGCCAAGCAGAAGGGCCCGCCCCTGGCCACCGACCAGTACTTTCCAACGGTCGAAGCGCGCGGCAGCGAGGTGGTGCGCACCATCGGCAGCTCGCCGGATGATCCCTACAGCCTGATTTACGTCACCCTGATTTCGGCCTTGCGCAGCGCACAACGCGAGATCTGGCTGACCAACGCCTATTTCGTGCCCGACCCGCAGTTGCTGGCCACCCTCAAGGAGGCGGTGGCGCGCGGCGTGGATGTGCGCCTGATCCTGCCCAGCAGCACCGATTCCTGGCTGGTATTCCATGCCGGCCGCGCCTACTACGACGAACTGCTGCAGGCCGGCGTGCGCCTCTACGAGCGCCACGATGCGTTGCTGCATGTGAAGACGGCGGTGATCGATGGCGTGTGGTCGACGGTCGGCTCAACCAACCTCGATTGGCGCAGTTTTCTGCACAACCAGGAGGTCAACGCCGTGGTGCTCGGTAACGACTTCGGCGACAAGATGCGCGCGGCGTTTCGTGCCGATCTGGCGAAATCCCGCGAAATCACCCTGCCCGTCTGGCGCGAGCGGTCGCTGGATGTGCGCGTCAAGGAACTGTTCGCGCGGCTCTGGGAGTACTGGCTATGACCGCACGGCGGCGGTTCGGCACGCCCGTGAAACAAATCCGCCAGTGTGCGGGGCCGTACAGATAAGCCACGTGGTTTACGCCCATGTTGGATGAACCTATCTGCACGCTGCGTTAAGCAGCCCACCCAACGATTACGCGAGGTTCACCATGCACAAGCCACATCTTCTTCTGCTTCCCGGTCTGCTCAGCGATGCCCGACTTTGGCAACATCAGTCGGCAGCGCTGGCCGAGCTGGCGTATGTCACAGTGGCCGATTTGAGCCAGGCCGACTCCATCAGCGAACTGGCGAGCAAGGTGCTGGACCAGGCGCCGGATGAACATTTCGCCCTGGCCGGGCTTTCTCTGGGTGGCTATGTCGCCCTGGAAATCATGCGCCAGGCGCCGCAGCGGGTGCTTGGCATGGCGTTGCTGGATACCAGCGCGCATGCCGATAGCGAGGAAGCCAAGCAGGGCCGCCAGGCGCTGATGGCGAAAGCTGAACACGACTTTCCTGCAGTTATTGCCGGCCTGCTGCCCAAGCTGCTGCATCCAGAGCATCTGGCTGACGAGAGCCTGACCGAGGTGGTGACGGCCATGGCTAACAGCCTGGGTCAGGGGGCGTTTATGCGTCAGCAGCGGGCCATGCTCGGGCGGATCGATAGCCGTTCTGGCTTGGCGCAGATCAGTTGCCCGACGCTGGTTCTGTGCGGCCGCGAAGATGCCATCACCCCGTTGGCCGTGCATGAGGAACTGGCGGCGGCGATTACCGACTCGCAACTGGTGGTGCTCGATGATTGCGGCCATCTGTCCAGCCTGGAGCAGCCGGAGCAGGTAGCGCAGGCGCTGGAACTTTGGTTGCAGCGCTTAGCGTCTTGAGCCTGGCTGCCCCAAGATGGCGGGGCTACATCAGCAGGGCAATCAATAGCGCATTGGTATAGATCAGACTGCCATCGCTGGCCCGGTGACCAACCAGGTGAAATTGGCCTCGTTGGTCTTCGGCGCGCAAATACACCCGCAGCTGGCAATCGGAGAGAGGGCCGTAGTCCGGCGGCACCTGCAAATCCAGCGTGACCATATCGACATCAAGCATGACCTCTGGCGCATGGCTCTGCTGCAGATGCTCCTCGGCTTGTTCCAGGCGCAGACGATCATTGCCGCTCAGGTAGAAATGGATCTGCTCCACCGGCGTGGACTTCTGCGTAGTGCCGGTCTTGCACCAGCCTTCGATGCTAAAACTGCTCATGCGGCTATCTCCTGAAGTGTGCAACGGGCTAGGTCAGCAGCTGCCAGACTTCGGCATCGGCCAGCTGCGCAGCGCTTACATGCTTGGACGCACCGTGGATCGGGGTGAGCGCGTAGTGGTACGGCGACTCGTAGATGGCCGAGTAGCGCACGCCGCTGAGCCGGTGCAGGTAAATCATTGAGCAATGACACTGCGCGTTGATGTACTGGATCATCGGTGATGCGGTCATGCCGTGCATTGGGTCGCCTGCTGCGGCGGATGCCGCTCTGATGCAATTGATTCTGCGCGGCCCCTCGCGCCGCGTCTGTACGCCATCGAACCCAGGCACGCAGGCGTATGTATGGCTGCACACCGATAGGGCCAGCGCGCTCGCAGCGCGGCAATCCGCAGGCACGGTGATCGTTATGCGCAGCGGCGAAATGCGGCGCAAACAGGCCCGCACTCATATCAGCAAGAGGGTAGTAACGTCGGTTAAAGATCGTGGTTGGGCGGCGGCAAACTGCGCTGGTCGGTGGAAGTCGCGCGCAGCAGTTTGGCCAGTAGCAAGGCGCCGCTGAGGGTGCCGATAAAGCGCGGGCCAAACAGCATCAGTGCGGCTTGCGAGGCCAGGCGCATGGCCACTGCAGGACGCTGGGTCAGCAGGCGCATGGTCATGCTGCGCGGGAACTGGTTATCCCCGCCCACCTCGGGCGCCAGCAGATGACCGATACGCTGGCGCTGCAGCAACAACCTGTGGCGTAGCGCCTGGCGTTGTTCCAGGCGCGCAAGTGCAGTGAGCGTGCTCATAGGGTGCTCTTGATAAGGGCGATATCAGCGGCCACCTCGGCGCGGGTAGCAGCGAAACTGCTGCTGCCCTGCCCTAGCAGGTGGTGCAAATGACGCCAGGCGATAGCGCCCGCGAGGCCGTGTACGCATAGCAGGCCCAGCAGCGCATGGATTCGATAAGGGGTGGCCCAGCTCAACGCCAATACCAAGGCGTTGCCCAGCAGCATGATGCACAGCAGGCAGGCAAAGCCGAAGAGCGTGGTCAGCAGGATGCGCAGCAGGCGCTGCTTTTCTTCCGCCCACTCCAGGCAAACCAGCTGCCCATGCAGCGCGGCCTGAGCAAACAACGCCCGACCCGCCGAGCGCAGCAAACGCAGCAGGGCGAACAGATTGAGACCCTCGGCCGCCTGCGGGGCAGCCGAGGGTTGTTCTTCAGGGTTATGGCTCATAACGGCGGCAAGTTACGACTAGCTGCGCCGAGCGAGAGCAATACCCAGCAGAAAGCCAATCACGGTGCTGGCACCGAGAGCTTTCCAAGGTTGCTCATGCACGTATTCGTTGGTCACGGTGGCGCTCTGCTTCGCACGCTGCACGATGCTCTCACCCATGTTTTCCAGCGAGGCTTTGGCTGTGGCCACTCGCGCATTGAGCTTAATCCGCGCTTGCGCCAGTTCTTCGCCGGTAAGCGAAGTGGTTTCCTTGATCAGGTCTTCGATGTCAGAAAGAAAATTCTGAAACTCGCGGGAAACACCCGATACCGAAACGGCGCTGGCGGCTTTGGCAAGCGCGGATTGGCCATTGCCTTGGCTATTGGTAGCGGGGTTGATCGATGGATTTTGCATGGTTGACTCCTGTCAGTGCTGAGGTGCCGTAAGGGCGGCTATTGCGCAACTACTCGGTCTCGCTGGCGTAGTGAGGGTCCACCGTGAACGCAAGCAGAATGCCCGTCTGTGCGTCAGCGAACGCTGATCGCCGTTCTTAACCAATGACCTAGACGCGTTAGCGCCGTGCTGACGGTGAAACTGCGCAATCAGGTTGAGCGGAATTTTCAATTGCCTTGGAACACTCCTATGCTTGATTTACCCCATCGCTCGGCGCTTTAAAGACGCGTGCCCATGGGGCTCACGTGGCAACCCACCGCGCAATCGACGCCCGCTGCCGTTGATTGCGTGCGGAGCGAATCGATGAGACGAGCTAGCGCACACCGCTGGATGGCAATGCTGATTGCCGTCGCGTTTCTTTGGGCTGCGTCGCAGGGCGCAGCGCTTGCCCAGGCACGCTCGGCACTGGTCATCGGCAACAACGCCTATGCCTTCGCGCCACTGGTCAACCCAACCAACGATGCCGCCGATGTCACTCGCACGCTGCGCGAAGCTGGTTTTTCGGTAACCACGCTGATCGACGCTGACCGGCAAACCATGCTGGATGCCGTGGCGCAGTTTTCTGCCCAGCTCAAATCCGCGGGCGGTGTCGGCCTGCTGTTCTTTGCCGGGCATGGGGTGCAAGTTGCCGGCGAGAATTACCTGCTGCCCATCGGCGATGGCATCGCCGATGCCTCCGAACTGGCGGATAAGGCAGTCAGCGCCTCGGCGATGGTCCATTCCATGGCCATGTCGGGCAACGATCTCAACATCATCATTCTCGACGCCTGTCGCGACAATCCGCTTACTGAGGTGACGTCCGGCCTGTCGCGCATCGACTCCAGCGCCAGCCTGTTTGTCTCGTACTCCACCTCGCCCGGCGCCGTGGCGCTGGATGGCGAGGGGCGCAACTCACCTTACGCAAAACACCTGACACTGGCGCTGGCAACGCCCAACCTCAATCTCGAAGAGACATTCAAGAAAACCCTCAAGGGCGTCTACCAGGAAACCAGTGGCCAGCAGACGCCCTGGCTGTCGTCGTCATTCTTCGGCGACTTCGTGTTTCGCGGCGAGGGCGAAGCCAGTTCTAGCGGCGACCAGGCTGTGGAAAAAGCCTCGCCTGCGCAGCAGAGCCAGCCCGAGGCGATCACCTCCCCTCGCACGCTGACAGGGCTGTACAAGGTGTCCGGCACCAACCCGAACGGCACACGCTACCCAGGCATGCTGGCGCTGGCGCAGCGAGGCGAGTTTTACGACTTCACCTGGTGGATCGGTCGCGATGTGTTCAGGGGCAAGGGCGAGCTGGCCGGGCGCATGCTGGTCGTGCACTGGAATGATGTTCTGCCGGTGGTGTATTCATTCGCGCCCGATGGTGTGCTCGACGGGGAATGGGCCGATGGCACGGCGACTGAACGCCTGAGCCTTTACGCGGCGGCCAGCGACGCAGTGCCCAAGAAGGGGCTGTATCGGGTCGAGGGGCACAACAGTGACGGCTCGGGCTATACGGGCCAGATGGCGCTCGAGGGCGAAGGCAATGAGTACCGCCTGAGCTGGACCATTGGCGATACGAGCTATGACGGCAGCGGCAAGTTCAACAACGGGCTGATGATCGTCGATTGGGGCGGCTCAACCCCGCTGGTCTATGCCCTGGAGGCAGATGGCCGGCTGGTCGGGCTGTGGGATGGCGGGCTGGCCTCGGAAACCGCCACACCGCATTGAGGCCGAGTAAAAGAAACACAGTCATTTAAGCTAAACAGCGCTCCAGCACCTCACCCGCGTCACGTCCCCTGCCGATCACTGATCGGCGCATGCTCTGCCATCAGCTCAGCCACCCACTCGATAAATACGCGCAGCTTGATGCTGATATGCCGGTTCGGCGGAAACGCCACGTACAGCGGCATGGGATCGAGGCGCCAGTCCTCGAACAGCGGCAGCAAATCACCCTGCGCCACGTGGGGGGCGGACATATAGTCCGGCAGCCACAGAACCCCCATGCCAGCCAGACCCGCCGCCAGGTAGGCGTTACCATCGTCGACCGCCAGCACATAGCGACCCTGGATATGAATACTCTCCCCAGCGCGGTGCATGGCATACGGCAGGGCTTTACCGGTGCGAGCCCAGAGAAAGCCGACGATACGGTGCTGCGAGTCTTCCAGCTCGCGCGGGTGCGCGGGCGTGCCGAGGCGTTGCAGGTAGCTGGGCGCTGCATAAACGCCCAGCTGCAGATCGCCGACCCGGCGCGCCATCAGCGATTGATCCGTCAACTCGCCGCCGCGCACGACACAATCGACCTTCTCGCCAATCAGATCGACGATGCGGTCGCTGACGCCCATATCGATCTGGATCTCCGGGTAACGCGCGTGAAATGCCGGCAAGGCAGGCATAAGGATCATTCTGGCCAACGGGCTCGGCACATCCACCCGCAGCCGGCCTCTGGGCACCGCCGAGGCGCCAGACAGGCTGGTCTCGGCCTCGGCCAGGTCGTCCAGCAGCCTTAACACGCGCTCGTAATAGAGCGCGCCGTCGGCCGTGAGGTTGACCTTGCGCGTGGTGCGGTTGAGCAGCTTGACCCGCAAGCGCGCCTCCAGTTGCTGCACCAGCTGGGTCACGCTGGTTTTGCTTATGTGTAGGGTTTCGGCCGCCTTGGTAAAGCTGCCCGACTCCACCACCCGAGCAAATGCCTGCATCGCATCGAAACGGTCCATTTACTATCCCAATATCGGCTGGATTATTTGGATTCTACAAACAGTGTTAGCCAGAGTTGCTGGTTTATCGGCCTAACGCAACGCCCTACAGTCGCTTCATCGTTAATAAATCGGGGCGCTACCGCCCCATGATGGAGGTACAGATGAACCAGCGTGATGTGGTATTCCCGCCTGGCCGCCAGGCGCTTTATGAGATCAATCGCTATTCGCCGGCGATCCGCAGCAACGGCTTTTTGTTTGTCTCTGGGCAAGTCGGTAGTCGTGAAGACGGCTCTCCCGAACCCGAGTTGGAGGCGCAGGTACGCACCGCATTCACCAACCTGAATGCGATTCTGCACGCTGCCGGCGGCAGCTTTGACGATGTGGTCGACGTGACGGTCTTTATGGTCGACCCACAGGCGACGTTCGAAAGGATCTGGAAGGTTGTCCCGGAGTTCTGGGGTAACGCGCCGTACCCGACCATAACCGCCGTCGGCGTGACCTGGTTGTATGGCTTCCAGTTCGAGATCAAGGTGATCGCCAAACTGCCAGAAGCCAGCAACGGATGATTGCAGCACAGGGGCTGGGTGGTAACACTCAGCCTTGCCGATTGGCCTTGCGCTCAATCAGGTAGGCGATGACCGCCGCCTGGCCACCGGCAAACTCGATACGCGCCGCCTTGCTTTCGCGCTGGTAGGCGTACATCGGGTCGTAGTATTCGCGCAACAGCCCGGCAATCCAGTCGCGGTGCAGCGCAACCGCACCGCTACGCTGCTCGTCCAGCGCCGCCTGCATGATGGTCAGCAAACGCTGGTAACGCTCACCACCCAGGCGCTTCTGGATATTGCTCAGGCTTTGCAGCAGGCGCTCGGCGTAGAGTCGAAAGCCCTCTTCCTCACCGTGCAGGGCGATAAATTCGGCGCACAGGTTGACCACGTAATCGCGCAGGATGCGCTCGACGCGGTCCTCGAAGGCATCCTCCAGCCACACCAGCGGGTACTGCTGCATGCCCTGGTACAGCTCCAGCGGCACGGTGCAGCTGCCGACCATGCGCCCTTCGTCTTCCAGCACAAACTGCTCGGTGCCACGGGCGCGCTGCTTGAGCAGATCAATGGCCAGGCGGTTTTCGAAGTCGATCTGCGCCGGCTGGCCGCTGGCGCGTTTGCCGAAGCTGGAGCCACGGTGGTTGGCATGGCCTTCCAGGTCCAGGCTGTTGTTCAGTTGCACCAACACGTCGGTTTTACCGGTGCCGGTCAGCCCGCCGAGAATGACGAAATCGCACTCGGCCACGGCCTGTTGGGTGGTTTCCAGCAGGAAGGTGCGCATCGCCTTGTAGCCGCCGATCACCCGTGGGTAGTCGATACCGGCTTCGGCCAGCCATTGCTGGGTGATCTGCGAGCGCAGACCACCGCGAAAGCAGTACAGATAGCCGTGCGGATTGGCCTTGGCGAAGGCCGCCCAGGCCGCAACTCGCTCGGCCTTGACCTGGCCGCTGACCAGTTGGTGACCGAGCGCGATGGCGGCGTCCTGGCCATGCTGCTTGTAGCAGGTGCCGACCCGCTGACGCTCGCTGTCATCCATCAGCGGCAGGTTGAGCACACCGGGGAAGGCGCCCTTGCTGAACTCGACCGGGGCACGAGCGTCCATCATCGGCAGATCGTTGAGGAAGATGTCGCGGTAGTCGGCGGTGTTGTCGCGCATCACAGCACCTCTACCGCGTAGCGCTGTCGTTCAACCAGACGGCCAATGGGCGCCAGGTTCAGGCCCAGCTCGGCGGCCACGGCAAGAAACTCTGCTTCGCCCTCAGGGGTGACCGCCACCAGCAGGCCGCCGCTGGTTTGCGGGTCGCAGAGCAGATCACGCTGTTCGTCGGTGATGGGCGCGATCTTCTCGCCATAGCTGTCGAAATTGCGCAGGGTGCCGCCCGGCACGCAGCCCTCGGCCAGGTAGTAGTCGACCCCCGGCAGGCGCGGCACGGCGGCGTAATCAAGCTCGGCAGTGAGATTGGCACCATCAGCCATCTCCACCAAATGACCGAGCAGGCCGAAGCCGGTGACGTCAGTCATCGCGGCAACCCCGGCCAACTTGCCGAAGCGCGAACCGGGCTTGTTCAGGGTGCACATCCAGTCACGCGCCAGGCCAACATCCTCGGGACGCAGCTTGGCCTTCTTCTCGGCGGTAGTCAGGATGCCGATGCCCAGCGGCTTGCTCAGGTACAGCTGGCAGCCGGCCGTGGCGGTGTCGTTGCGTTTCATATGGCGCTTGAGCACCACGCCGGTGACGGCCAGGCCGAAGATCGGCTCAGGCGCGTCGATCGAGTGGCCGCCAGCCAGCGGAATGCCCGCCTCATCACACACCGCACGGCCGCCGCGAATCACTTCGCGGGCCACTTCCGGCGGCAGCAGATTGACCGGCCAGCCGAGAATGGCGATGGCCATCAGCGGGTCGCCGCCCATGGCGTAGATGTCGCTGATGGCATTGGTGGCGGCGATGCGGCCGAAGTCATAGGGGTCATCGACAATCGGCATAAAAAAGTCAGTGGTCGACACCACCCCGCGCTCGTCGTCCAGTGCATACACCGCCGCATCGTCACGCGAGGCATTGCCGACCCACAGCTTGGGGTCGAGGTTCTGCGCGCCGCTGCCGGCGAGAATCACCTCCAGCACCTTGGGCGAAATCTTGCAGCCGCAGCCGGCCCCGTGGCTGTACTGGGTCAAACGGATCGGCTCGCTCATCGGTCAGGCTCTCGGCAAATCGGAAAACAGGCGCGGATTCTAGCAAAGCTGGCCTTTAACACAGCGCTCCATATAATCGCGCCACGTCGACTACCCTGACTACTCGCAGCCCACCTATTCGCGGGCCTGCCATTTAGATCCTTTTCCGCTATTGAACCGGAGAATCTTCATGCTCAAACGTACCCTGGCGCTCGCCGCCGGCTTTGCCCTGTGCCTGTCCGCCAACCTCACTCAGGCTGCTGAAACCCTGCGCGTCAGCGCCATTCCAGATGAAGCGCCGACCGAACTGCTGCGCAAATTCAAACCCCTGGGCGCCTACCTGGAGCAGCAACTGGGCATGAAAGTCGAGTTCACCCCGGTCGCCGACTACCCGGCCGTGGTCGAGGCCCTGGCCACCGACCGCCTGGATCTGGCCTGGCTCGGCGGTTTCACCTTCGTTCAAGTGCGCCTGAAAACCGGCAACGCCATTCCGCTGGTACAGCGCGAGCAGGATGCGCAGTTCACCAGCAAGTTCATCACCGCCAACCCGGACGTGACCTCCCTGGCCGACCTCAAAGGCAAGACCTTTGCCTTCGGTTCGGTGTCGTCCACCTCCGGCAGCCTGATGCCGCGCTACTTTATGCTGCAGGACGGCATCAAGCCGGAAACCCACTTCAGCCGCGTCGGCTACTCCGGTGCGCATGACGCCACCGCCGCCTGGGTGCAGGCCGGCAAGGTCGATGGCGGCGTGCTCAACGCCAGCGTGTGGGACAAGCTGGTTGCCAGCGGCAAAGTAGATAGCAACAAGGTCAAGGTGTTCGCCACCACCCCGACTTACTACGACTACAACTGGACCGTACGCGGCACCCTCGATCCGGCCCTGGCCGAGAAGATCAAGGCCGCCTTCCTCGCCCTCGACCCAGCCAACCCGGAGCACAAGGCGATCCTCGACCTGCAGGCCGCTAGCCGCTTTATCGAAACCTCGCCTGAGAACTACAAGGGCATCGAGGACGCTGCGCGCGCCGCTGACCTGCTGAAATGACCCTGCGCCTCTCCGGCGCCAGCCTCAGCCACGGCAACGGAGTCCACGCCCTGCGCGGCGTGGATTTGCATATCGCCGCTGGTGAGCGCGTCGCCATCATCGGCCCGTCCGGGGCCGGCAAGTCGAGCCTGCTCAACCTGCTGGCCACTGCGCTGCAACCCAGTGGCGGCGAGATTCAGGTGCTCGGTGAGCAGCCCTGGCAACTGTCCAGCCGCCAACGTCAACGCCTGCGTGCGCGCATTGGCCTGGTGCATCAGGCGCCGCCGCTGCCGGCGCGGCAACGGGTGGTTACCGCCGTGCTGGCCGGCAAGCTTGGCCAGTGGAGCCTGGGCAAGAGCCTGCTGAATCTGCTGCACCCGCTGGATATCCCCGGCGCTCGCCGTGAGCTGGCCAAGCTGGATCTGGCCGACAAGCTGTTCGCCCAGTGCCAGCAACTTTCCGGTGGTCAGTTGCAGCGCGTCGGCATCGCCCGCGTGCTGTACCAGGCGCCGGAACTGCTGCTGGCCGATGAGCCGGTGTCAGCCATGGACCCGGTGCTGGCCGAACACACGCTGAATGTGTTGTGTCGGCATGCTGAACAGCATGGCGTGACCCTGGTCGCCAGCCTGCATGCGGTGGAACTGGCCCTGGCGCACTTCCCGCGGATTATCGGCTTGCGCGATGGGCAGATCCTGTTCGACCGTCCTGCCGGCGAAGTCGACCAGGCGCAACTCGACGCGCTGTACGCCAATGAGCAACTGCTCTCGCCGCCCGCGCCTAGCGTGACCCTGAGCCTGCAGATACCGCGATGCTAAACCGCGACACCCGCGATCCGGCCGCCCTGCCCCGCCTGCTACTCACCCTGCTGGCGCTGGCCCTGTTATGGCCGGGTATTCATCTCAGCGAGCTGGACCTGGGCGTGCTGCTGCAAGCCGACAGCCAGAGCGAGATGGGCCGTTTCGTCGCCGCCTTCTGGCCGCCGACCCATGACGCGGACTTTTTGCAGTTACTGCTCGACGCCACCTTGCAAACCCTGGCCATCGCCACCGCCGGCATGGCCCTGGCCCTACTGCTGGCGATTCCAGCCAGTCTGCTGGCCAGCCGCGCGCTGTCGCTGTCCGCCGCGTCCCGTGGTGGTCGACCCAAACCGCTGGCGCAGTTGCTGCGCTGGCCTGTACGCGGCCTGCTGATCTTCCTACGCAGCGTGCCGGAAATTGTCTGGGCGCTGCTGTTCGTCCGCGCGGTCGGCCTCGGCCCCACAGCCGGGGTGCTGGCCATTGCCATCACCTACAGCGGGATGCTCGGCAAGGTCTATGCGGAAATCTTCGAGTCGGTCGACCAGCGCCCGGGCCACGCCCTGCTGCAGGCCGGCAGTGGTCGGCTGGCGGCCTTTGTCTACGGCATTCTGCCGAATGCCGCAGCGGAGCTGACTTCCTACACGGTGTACCGCTGGGAATGCGCAATCCGCGCCTCGGTGGTGATGGGTTTCGTCGGCGCCGGCGGCCTGGGCCAGCAGATCGACCTGTCGATGCGTATGTTCGCCGGCGATGAAGTGGCCAGCATGCTGCTGACCTTTCTGTTGCTGGTGTTGCTGGCCGACCAGCTCAGCCGCGTGCTGCGCGGGAGGCTGGCATGAACCGGCTGATCAACCTGTTGCTGCTGTGCGGCATCGGCGCAGCGGTAATCGCTTCGTTCGTTTACCTGGGTATCGATCTAGGCGCACTGATCAGCGGCGACAGCCTGGGCCAGATGGCTGGCTACGTGCAGCGCTTTCTCAGTCCGGACCTGAGCGCTGAACACCTGTCGGCCATCAGCCGTGGCGCCCTGGAAACCCTGGCCATGTCGGCCCTCGGCACTTTGCTCGCCGCCGTATTTGGCCTGTTGCTGGCCTTGCCGGCGGCCGGACGCTTCGGCTGGCCGCTGCAGAGCGCCGCGCGTTTGCTACTGAATGCCCTGCGCGCGATTCCGGAACTGGTGTGGGCCGCGCTGATGGTACTGGCCGCCGGGCTGGGACCGAATGCCGGCACCCTGGCCCTGGCCCTGCATACTGCCGGGGTGCTCGGCCGCCTATTCGCCGAGGCGCTGGAAAACACCCCGACCGCACCGGCCGAGGCGATTCGCCTGCAGGGTGGCAGCCAGGTCGCGGCGTTCTGCTACGGCACCCTGCCTAACCTGTGGCCACAGCTATTGGCCTACTGCCTGTACCGCTGGGAAAACAATATCCGCATGGCCAGCGTGCTGGGTTTCGTCGGTGCCGGCGGCCTAGGACAGATGCTCTACGTCAGCCTCAGCCTGTTTCAGGAGGCGCAGGCCAGTACGGTGATCATCGCCATGTTGCTGCTGGTATTCAGCGTCGATGCGTTAAGCAGCTGGACTCGGCAGCGCTGGGTGCGGGTGTAGCCTCCAGCGCAGCGCTGCAACCAACCGCAACGGCCACTGTCCGACTGCCACGCCACACTGGCGCATACTGCGTCGGCCGTTCTTATTTGAGGGAGGCGTCCTTGCCTGCTGCGTTCTTACGTCACCCGCTGCGCTGGGGCGCCCTGCTGATTGGCGGGCTCGGCCTCGCCGCCTCGGTTATCGCCTGCCCCAGCGGGCAGCAGCAGGTCTGTGCCGGGGTGTGCTTCTGTGCACCGATCAGCCAGGCCGACATCGACGTGCTGTATGAAGACGTCAGCCAGATAGCCGCCTCAGGTCTTGAGCAAGGGTTGTTACAGGCGCGTCAGCAGGCGGCAGCCGACGGAACCGAATCTGTGCCTCTGCATATCCGCGCCCAACTGGAGGCCTATTTCGATATAGCGGTGCTCGACTCAGCGCGCTTTAGGGTCGACGACGGCGCGGCACTCAACGCCAGCAATGCCCTGCTGCAAAACCCCGACGTGCAAGCGGTAACGCTGATCGACATCATCGTCTTCCGCAACGTTGAAGACGCCCAACAAAATGTCGCGTTGTGGGCGCATGAACTGCTGCACGTGCAGCAATATCAGCAATGGGGCGTACGCGAATTTACCCGCCGCTACACCCGCGACCACGACGCCATCGAAGCACCTGCATACACGCTGCAGATTGCGGTCGAGCGCGCACTGCGCGATCAGCTGGCAGGCAAAACCAAATAGCGCTATCGATACGCTTGAGCACCTTGCGGCTACACAC
>NZ_JBNXUH010000027.1:0-38468 GCF_050563605.1 Pseudomonas peli
GGGTGACTTTGTTGATCAGCTTGTTGGCGTCGAAGAACGGCACGAACACCAGGCCTTGTTGCGGATTTGTGGGCCCGCCGGTTTCCAATGCTGCGAGCACTTCTCCGCGGCGGCTCTCTCTGCTTTATACATGTTACGCAGCCCCGTTAGCTTGGAGATCGGGTCGGTGGCGTCCAGGGTGACTTTGTTGATCAGCTTGTTGGCGTCGAAGAACGGCACGAACACCAGGCCTTGTGGCGGTTTGTTGCGCCCGCGGGTTTCGATACGTGCGCGCATTTCACCGCGCCGGCTAATCACTTTGACTTCGCTGCCGCGCCGGGCGTTGAGCGCCTTGGCATCATCCGGGTGCATGTACACCAGGGCGTCGGGCACCGCCTTGTGCAGCTCTTCGACACGCTGGGTCATGCTGCCGGTGTGCCAGTGCTCCAGCACCCGGCCGGTGCTGAGCCAGAACGGGTAGTCGGCGTCTGGCGCTTCGGCGGGCGGCTCGTATGGCAGGGCGAAGATGATCGCCTTCTTGTCCGGGTAACCGTAAAACTGCACGCCGCTGCCTTTGGCCACGTAGGGGTCGAGACCTTCGCGGTAGCGCCAGCGGGTTTCCTCGCCGTTCACCACCGGCCAGCGCATGCCGCGTTCGCTGTGGTAACGGTCAAATTCGGCTAGGTCATGGCCGTGGCCGCGGCCGAACTGGGCGTATTCCTCGAACAGGCCTTTTTGCAGGTAGAAGCCGAAGGCCTTGGCTTCATCGTTGATATGGCCAGCCTCGATCTGCTCGCTGGGGAACTGATCAACCTGACCGTTGGCGAACAGCACTTGGTACAGCGTCTTGCCCTTGTGTTGCGGCGATGCGGCCAGCAGTTCGGCGGGCCAGACCTCGTCGGTGGTAAAGCGTTTGGAAAACTCCACCAGCTGCCATAGATCGGATTTGGCCTCGCCGGGAGCGGTCACCAACTGGTGCCAGAACTGTGTGCGGCGCTCTGCGTTGCCATAGGCGCCTTCCTTTTCCACCCACATGGCGCTGGGCAGAATCAGGTCGGCAGCCTGGGCGGAAACGGTTGGGTAGACGTCGGAGACAATCACGAAGTTGTCCGGGTTGCGCCAGCCCGGCAGCACTTCCTGCATGATGTTGGGCCCTGCCTGCATATTGTTGCTGGCCTGGGTCCAGTAAACGTTGAGCACCCCGTCCTTGAGCATGCGGCTCTGCTGCACGGCGTGGAAACCGACCTTTTCCTGAATGGTGCCGGCGGGCAGTTTCCAGATTTTCTCGGCGGTGGCGCGGTGCTTGGGATTGGTCACCACCAGGTCGGCGGGCAGGCGATGGGCGAAGGTGCCGACCTCGCGCGCGGTGCCGCAGGCCGAAGGCTGGCCGGTAAGCGAGAACGGGCTGTTGCCTGGCTCGCTGATCTTGCCGGTGAGCAAATGGATGTTGTAGATCAGGTTGTTGGCCCACACCCCACGGGTGTGCTGATTGAAACCCATGGTCCAGAACGACATGACCTTGCGCTTGGGGTCGGCATACAGCTCGGCCAGGGCCTTGAGGCGTTCGGCCGGTACCCCGGTTTCCTTAGCGGTACGCTCTAGGGTGTAGGGTTTGACGAAGGCGGCGAACTGCTCGAAAGAGATATCGCTCCAGGTGTTGGCGGTCGCGGCATTCTTCGCCTGCATTTCCAAGGGGTGATCGGGGCGCAGGCCGTAGCCAATGTCGTCGGCACCCTTAGCGAACTTGGTGTGCTGGCTGACGAAACTCTTGTTCACCGCGCCGCTTTCGATGATGTGGTTGGCGATGTAGTTGAGGATCAGCAGATCAGTCTGCGGCTTGAACACCATAGGGATGTCAGCCAGCTCGAAGCTGCGGTGCTCGAAGGTCGAGAGCACCGCGACCTGGGTCTGCGGGTGGCTGAGGCGGCGGTCGGTGACCCGGCTCCAGAGAATCGGGTGCATCTCGGCCATGTTCGAACCCCACAGCACGAACACATCGGCGGCTTCGATATCGTCATAGCAACCCATCGGCTCATCAGCACCGAAGGTGCGCATAAAACCCATTACCGCCGAGGCCATGCAGTGGCGCGCGTTGGGGTCGATGTTGTTGCTGCGCAGGCCGGCCTTCATCAACTTGTTGGCCGCATAGCCTTCCCAGATGGTCCATTGCCCGGAGCCGAACATGCCCACCGACTCGGGGCCTTTGTTCTTCAGGGCTTCCTTGAATTTCAGCTCCATGATGTCGAAGGCCTGCTCCCAGCTGATCGGCTGGAACTCGCCCTGTTTGTCGTACGAGCCGTTCTTCATGCGCAGCAGCGGCTGGGTCAGGCGGTCGACGCCGTACATGATCTTCGACAGGAAATAGCCTTTAACGCAGTTTAGGCCGCGATTGACTTCGGCCTTGACGTCGCCGTGGGTGGCCACCACGCGGTTGTTCTTGGTCGCCACCATCACGCTGCAGCCGGTGCCACAGAAGCGGCAGGGCGCCTTGTTCCAGTTCAGCGCAGTCATGTCCGCTTCGGTAATCAGGTTGCTGGCTGAGGTGGCGAGCGGCAGGCCAGCCGCTGCGGCGGCAATGGCGGCGGCATTGGCTTTGGCGAATTGACGGCGGGTCATGCTCATTCGTCGGCTCCTTCGGGGCTGAGCAGTTCGTGGTAGACCAGCGCGGCGTTGAGTACGCCCGGCAGGTTGCTGATCTGGTCGATGCGCTCGAGGATCTGCTGCTCATTCACGGTTTCCAGCACCACCACCAGCTTGCCCAGTGGGCTTTGCTGATGCAGCTCAACACCGTCAAGCAAACTCAGATTGGCTTTCACCGCCTCGAACAGCTCGGGGCGGGCGTGTACCAGCAGGCTGGCAATATGCAGGGTCTCAGCCATATTCCGTGGCTCCAGGGATGATCAGGCAGGGGTATCAGCTGGGCGGGCCAGGTGGGCCGATGAGCATTTGCATAAACCAGATAATGAAGCCGTAACCACCGACCAGCGCGATGGACAGAAGGGGGAAGAAACAGATAACCAGGAACAGAAACAGACGGGTTTCCTTGCTTTTGCTCGGTGTGTCGCGATCGGTGACAGGCATCTCGGCTGACTCCATTCATGCGTAGCAGTCAGGCTAGACCCTACAGGCAATAGGGACAAAACCATTGAGCTGAATCATGACGAGTGGCTTTCTCGCCGCCTGTGGGGGAATGACCTGGCGATGCCGGCAAAGAGGCGGCGGTGCACTTGGTTCAGGTTAGGTTCAGCAAGGGTTCAGTGGGCGTTCAGCTAGGGGTAGGCAACATGGACCTCGAGTTAAGCAACACCGACTAACCACTGAGGACACCACCATGAACCACACTCTGAGCAAATTGGCCCTGGCCACCTCCCTGACGTTCGCCGCTGTTGCTGCCAACGCCGCCGACAACTTCGCCGGCCTGACCTGGGGTCAGACCGACAACAACATCCAGAAATCCAGCTCGCTCAACAGCAACCTGAACAGCCCCAAGCTTGGCAAGGTAATCAACGACACTGGCACCTGGGGCGTACGCGCCGGTCAGGTCAGCGATGCAAACCGTTACTACATGACCTACGAGAATGTCTCGGACACCGATCGCGGCAACAAGCTGCGTCAGCAGAACCTGCTGGGTAGCTACGATGTGTTCCTGCCGGTTGGCGACTACAACACCAAACTGTTCGGCGGCGCCACCGCTGGCCTGGTCAAGCTGGAGCAGGAGAGCAAAGGCTTCAAGCGTGACAGCGATATCGGCTTTGCCCTCGGCCTGCAGGCTGGCATTCTTCAGGACATCAACCAGAATGCCTCGATTGAAGCCGGCTACCGCTACCTGCGCACCAATGCCAGCACCGAAATGGCGCCACACGGCGCAGGCAAGGCTGGCTCGCTGGACCTACACAGCAGCGGCCAGCTGTACCTGGGTGCCAACTACAAGTTCTAAGCACCAGGTAGGGCAAAAGGGCCGGGCACCATGCCCGGCCGCTTTATTGGAGGAATTTGCAGGATGAAATTGTTGGTCGTGGAAGATGAAGCGCTACTGCGCCACCACCTCTACAGCCGGCTTGGCGAGCAGGGCCATGTGGTCGATGCCGTGGCCAATGCCGAAGAAGCCCTGTATCGCGCTGCCGAATACAACCATGATCTGGCGGTGATCGATCTCGGCCTGCCTGGCATGAGCGGGTTGGACCTGATTCGCCAGTTGCGCAGTCAGGACAAGAGCTTCCCCATTCTGATTCTCACCGCCCGTGGCAACTGGCAGGACAAGGTCGAAGGCCTGGCCGCCGGTGCCGATGATTACGTGGTCAAACCCTTTCAGTTCGAAGAGTTGGAGGCGCGCTTGAATGCCTTGTTGCGCCGCGCTTCGGGCTTTACCCAGGCGAGTATTGCCGCCGGGCCGCTGCTGCTTGACCTCAACCGCAAGCAGGCGCTGCTCGATGGCGAGGCCCTGCAACTGACGGCCTACGAGTACCGCATTCTCGAATACCTGATGCGCCACCAGCAGCAGGTGGTAGCCAAGGAGCGGCTGATTGAGCAGCTCTACCCGGATGACGAAGAGCGCGACCCCAACGTGATCGAAGTGCTGGTTGGCCGTCTGCGCCGCAAACTCGAAGGCCAGCTGGATTTCAAACCCATCGAAACCGTGCGCGGCCAGGGCTACCTGTTTATCGAGCGCTGCCGATGAGTGCTGCCGAGCTGAGCAAACCGGCCGCCCGCCGTCGCGGCGAGTCCCTGCGCCTACGCCTGATGCTCGGTACAACGGTGCTGGCCGTACTGTTTATGCTGGCGCTGCTGCCGGCATTGCGCGGCGCCTTTGTCATCGCCCTGGAACAGTCGATAGAAAAACGCCTGGCTTCGGATGCCGCCGCGCTGGTTTCCGCCGCACGCACTGAAAACGGTCGGCTGACCATGCCCGACAAACTGCCGGATGAGGAATTCGACAGCCTGGAAGCCAAGCTGCTGGGCTTTATCTACGACCGCCAGGGCAAACGGGTCTGGCAGTCGCGTTCCTCCCTGGATGAAAGCGTCAGCTACCGCCCGCGCTACGATGGCCGTGGCCACGAGTTTGTGCGCATGACCGACCGCGATGGCCGCGAGTTCTTCGTCTACGACGTGGAAATCGACCTGCTGCGTGGGCAGAGCGCGGCCTTCAGCGTGGTGACCATGCAACCGGCCAGTGATTACCAGGCCATGTACGACGGCTTTATGGGTCAGCTCTACCTCTGGCTCGGTGGCGCGCTGCTGGTGCTGCTGGGGCTGCTGTGGTTTGGCCTGACCTGGGGCTTTCGCAGCCTGCGCGGCCTCAGCGCTGAGCTGGATCAGGTAGAGGCCGGCACCCGTGCAGGTCTGAGCGAACAACACCCGCGCGAGCTGCTGCGCCTGACCGGCTCGCTCAACCGTTTGCTGGAGAGCGAACGCCAGCAGCGCGAGCGCTACCGAGACTCCCTTGACGACCTGGCACACAGCCTGAAAACCCCCTTGGCGGTGCTGCAAAGCGTGGCCGAGGTGATCAACAACCAGCCGCAGAATCGCGAGCAATCGCAGGTGTTGCAACAGCAGATCGAGCGCATGAGCCAGCAGATCGGCTATCAACTGCAGCGCGCCAGCCTGCGCAAAAGTGGCCTGATCCGCCACAGCGCGCGCCTGGCGCCTCTGCTCGATACGCTCTGCGATGCACTGGACAAGGTCTACCGCGACAAACAGGTGCAGGTGCAGCGCGATTTTGCCACTGAGCAGCACCTGCCGATGGAGCGCGGCGCGCTGCTCGAATTGCTCGGCAATCTGCTGGAAAACGCCTACCGCTTATGTCTTGGGCAGATCCGCGTCAGCGTCCGGCAACAGGGCGGTATGCTCGAACTCTGCGTGGAAGATGACGGCCCCGGCGTGCCGGCTGATCAGCGCGAACGCATCCTGCGCCGTGGCGAGCGGCTGGATGCCCAGCATCCGGGGCAGGGCATTGGCACCGCAGTGGTCAAGGACATTATCGAAAGCTACGGCGGTGAACTGCTGCTGGGGGATTCAGCGTTGGGTGGGGCGAGTTTCCGTGTGCGCTTGCATGAGTGAGGCACGCGCTCAGCTCGCCAGCACCAGATAAACGACCACCATCAACACAATCAGGCCCAGCCAAACCAGGGCGTTGGTCCTGCTCAGGCCGATAATGCCGGCCCCGCGCAGGCGTACGGGTGGGTTTTCTTCGAGGTAGAGGTTCATCTGCTCTTGGGCGGCCTCCGGGCTGATGCCCTGGTTCAGGCTGAGCATGCGAATGGCCTGGTCGTGATCGCCGCGCTGCATGGCCTGCAGAACGGGCTCGGGTAGCTGGGACATAAGACATTTCCTCCAGTAGAGATAGTTTTAGAGGGCGCCCATCGTTCAGGGTTCGACACTTTTCTTCTGAAGGCATAACGCCGGCTTCGTAGGCTGGGCTTTAGCCGCGAGCTTGTGTGGCTGCCGGTGCACTCTGGCTTGGCGGCAGTTCATTCGTCTATCCGTGGCGCTGTTCTGGTAAAAGGGTTGGCAGGTAGAAAAGGAGGAACACCTGATGAGCGAGCCGTTCATGCTGGACCTGAATACATACCTCAAGCGCCTGGGCTACTCGTCGGCACCGCCGCCGACCCTGGAAACCCTGCGCGAACTGCAGTTGCGGCACACCGCCGAATTTCCCTTCGAAACCCTGTCGACGATGCTCCACGCTCCGGTGCACGTCGACCCGCCCAGCGTGCAGGACAAGCTGCTGCGTCAGGGGCGCGGCGGTTATTGCTTTGAGCTCAATCAGCTGTTTCTGCTGTTGTTGCAAGCGTTGGGCTTCGAAGCGCGCGGGTTGACTGGGCGAGTGGTGATGGGCGGGCCTGAGGATGCACAGACCGCACGCACGCACATGCTGGTGCTGGTGACCCTCGACACAGTGCGCTATATCGCCGATGTGGGCTTCGGCGGCATGGTGCCGACCGGCCCGCTACTGCTGGACAGCGAAGCGGAACAAACCACCCCACACGAGCCTTACCGACTCACCCTGGTCGATGGCACCTATACCTTGCGTGCCCTGGTGAGCGGGAGCTGGCGGGCGATGTACCTGTTCGACCTGCAAACGGTGGCGCCAATCGATTACACGGTCGGCAACTGGTATGTGTCCACCCACCCGGACTCGCCCTTCCTCGGCCAACTGGTTGTGGCCCGCACCGGGCCGCGTATACGCAAGACGCTTAGCAATGGCAGCTTCGCCATCCATCGCATGGGCGAGCCCAGCGAGCGGCTGCAGCTGCGCGATGTGGATGCCGTGCTTGAGGTACTGCGCGATGAGTTTGCTATTCGCGTGCCGGAGCATCCTGAACTGCGGGCGACCATTGAGCGGTTGCTTGCCGGTGAGTGAGGCCGGCGCTTTGCCAGCTTAGGGTGCCAACTGCTCTGGTTTAGCGACAAGTTTCATAAACGCGGTGACTTTGCGTTTTGGTTTCGCCCGTTACGGTAAACCTGCGAGTTGATGGGTATCGCGTTGCTCAACCCATCATACGAGATCACGTTTCAGACAATAAAAATTACAGCCGGGAAGGCTGTCCGTACCGCTTTCCTTAAAGCGCCAAGTGACTACACTGCACTTTAATAACAAAAATAAAGTGCCACCCACTGGCCGCTAGCGGCGGAGACATCATTCCGTGCATCTGAACCGGGCGTTAGGCATCCTGGTCGCTGTTTTAGTTGCCTGTCTGAGTCTCAGGGCTTTGGCGCAACCAGAGCCGATTGAGATTACTCCAGCGGCAAATATCCAGGCCCACTTCCAGTTCTGGGAAGACACTACGGGCGAAGCCGTGATTGATCAGGTGGCCGCTCTGCCCGATGAGCGCTGGGAGCTGGTGCCCAATGGCAGTGCCAACTTCGGTCTGACACCGTCGGCCTACTGGCTACGCTTTTCCCTCAGCAATCAGGCGCAGCTCAACCTGCACCTGATTGCCGAGTTGGCCTATCCCCAGTTGGACGATGTGGTTTTCTACGTGTATGCGGGTGGCTCCCAAGTCAAAGCGCTGAAAACGGGCGACAGCCGGCCGTTTTATCCACGAGATGTGGATCATCCGAGCATGTTGCTGCTCGTACCCCTGGCTCCTGAGGAAATGAAGACCGTCTATGTGCGGGTCGCCACGGCCGGTTCCATGATCGTGCCGCTGCGTATCTGGCGTGAGCAGGTGTTTTTTGAAACCGCCGCCTACGAGCTGAAGCTGCATTTCTTCTACTACGGCAGCATGCTGGTCATCATCCTGATCAATCTCGCCGTGTATCTAAGCCTGCGCGAGAAGCTGTATCTCTACTACGGCCTGGCAATTTCGGGGTATCTGCTGTTTTTCGCGTCCATCAACGGCTTCAGTTTCCAGCACCTTTATCCCCAGTGGCCGCTGCTACATGCCAAGGCGCTGCTCGTCTCGATACCCGCCCTGGCGCTGTTTTCCCTGTTGTTCTGTCGGGAGTTCCTCAACACCAGAATCCACAGCCCGCGGCTGGATAAAGTGCTGATCGCCATGATGGTGTTCGAGTTGTTATTTCTCTTCTCGGCACCTTTTCTCGACTATTACACGGGTATCCAGATTGCATCGTTTTCCGCGCTGTTCTTCTTTTCGCTGCTGCTTGTCGCCGGTCCCGTTGTCTGGTTGGACGGCGTTCGGGCCGGGGCATTTTTTACCCTGGCCTGGACCCCTCTGACTATCGGGGTACTGGCAACGGCCGGCAGGGCGCTTGGGGTCTTTCCTGAGAACTTCGTTACCGAGTACGCCATGCAGATAGGTTCTGGCCTGGAAGCCTTTATCCTGACGCTGGCTCTGGCGGACCGGCTTTATCGTGAACGGGAAGACAAAATCATTGCCCAGGCTGCCAGCCTCCAGGAGGCTCAGTCGCGCAATCTCGCACAGAACCTTCTCACCCGCGCCTTGGCGCACGACCCTGTTACCGGGCTGCCCAACCGCAACCGTTTTGAATGGATGGTGGACCAGCAACTGCAACAGGCTCCTCACCGTCGTTATATGGTGGGTTTGGCCCGGATCACGCGCCTTGATGAAATCAATCGCACGCTTGGCCTGGCCAGGAGTGAGTGGATAATGAAACGCGTGGCGGAGCAAATGGTAGATCTGGCAGCCGGGTTACCGTTTATTCAAGCCGTTCGCGACGATCAAGGCCGGGAGGAGCGGGTTTATCATCTGTCGGGTGACTGCTTCTGCTTGCTGGTTGACGTGGATAAAGCGGGCAACGATTTTTCAGCCCTCAATATCGCTCTAAGGCAGCTGGCCGAGCCCGTATGGCTGGATCACCTGGCGATTGAGCTGCACCCTCGCTTCGGCGCAGCCAGTTACCCGGAGCATGGTCGATCTGCCGCCGAGCTGATCCGCAACGCCCATGTCGGCATGGAAATAACACCACGGGGCGTCAACGAAACGGGCATCTATTCCCCTAAGTACGATATTTACAACGAGAGTCGGCTGACGTTGATGGCTGATCTGCGCAAAGCCCTGCAGCTGAACCAGATCATGCTTTATTACCAGCCCAAACAGGATCTTGAGACCGGTCAGATTGTTGGTATAGAGGCGTTGATTCGTTGGCACCATGATGAGCGCGGGTGGGTAAGCCCGGCAGATTTTATTCCCCTGGCGGAAGAAACGGGCATCATCACCCAGCTGACCCGATGGGTCATCGTTCAGGCCATGAGTGATTTGGCGGACTTGCATAAAGACAACCGTGAGTTGAGTGTCGCCATTAATATTTCTGCGCGCGACTTAGAGTCTGCCGAGCTCAAGGGCGTATTGGCGTCGGCCCTGCAGCAGAGTGGCCTGCAGGCCGGCTCCGTAACCCTTGAAATCACAGAAACGGCAGCCATGCTTGATCCTGTCCGGAGCCTGCAGGCGCTGAATGTCTTGGCTGATCTGGGTTATCAGATATCCATCGATGATTTTGGTAGCGGCTATTCCTCTTTGTCCTACCTCAAGCAACTGCCTGCCTCAGAGTTGAAACTGGATCGCTCGCTGATCCACGATATTTGCACCAGTGAAAGCGCCGACGTGATTGTGTCGACTGCCATCCAGATGGCGCGCAGCCTCGGTTACCGAGTAGTGGGCGAAGGTATTGAGGCCGCCGAGATAGCCGGCCACTTGAAGGCCAAAGGCTGCGACATGCTGCAGGGATTTTGGCTGTGCAAGCCCAAGCCGATCGATGAGCTCAAACAGTGGTTGAAAAGCTTCGAGGCAGAGGGGCGCGCGGCTTGTTCCTTGCGGCTCTAAGTCAGCGTTTTTTCGCATAAGAGTCAGTCGCTGCTGGCCAACTTAGCTGGCCGCTTCTAAAGAGTATTTCTGCTGTTACAAACACTTGCCGCGTCTTACCCCTCTTGCGCCCGATAAGCCCCCGGCGTTAACCCCGTCCATTTCTTAAACGCCCGATGAAATGCCGAGGGTTCGGAAAACCCCAGCTGCTCAGCAATATCCTGAATCGCCAGCTCATCACGTCCCAGGTGATAAATCGCCAGGTCGCGGCGCAGGTGATCCTTCAATTCCTGAAAACTCGAGCCTTCCTCGCGTAAATGCCGGCGCAGGGTTTGCGGGCTCATATGCAGTTGCTGGGCGACGGCATCCAGATCCGGCCAGTTGCTGCAGTCGCGGCCGAGCAGGCGGCGGATCTGGCTGATCAGGCTGTCGCCGCCATCCGGGCGGGCCAGCAGGTCGGCGGGGGAGTGCTGGAGGAATTGCTTGAGGGTGCGTTCGTCCTGCAGCAGCGGCATGGCCAGGTAGCGCGCATGGAACAGCAGGCTGGTGCGCCCGGCTGTGAAGCGCCGGGTGCAGGGAAATAGCAGTTCGTATTCGCCGGCGTGGGCGGGTTGGGGGTAGGTGAAGGTGGCTTCTTCCAGGCGAATGCGCTGGCCGATCAGCCAGCTGCCGAGGCGATGCCAGATCACCAACAGGCTTTCCACCAGAAAGTGGTCGGGGTCCCACAAGGTCGAATCGTCCACGCTTAGGCGCGCCCAGTCGCCTTCGCGCTGGATGCTGATGGCCGGGGCTTCGGGGAACAGGCTGTAGAACAGCGCGCCACGGCCCAGGGCTTTTTCCAGTGAATGGCAGTGGATGATCGCGTAACACATCATGGCGAAGGTGCCGCGTTTGCTGCGCAGGCGGCCGAAGCCCAGGTATTCGTCGTCGAGGCTTTCCCACAGCAGTTGCACCAGACGGGCGAACTGTTCGGGTGCGACCCGCGCGCGTGGCTCGTCGAGCAGCGCCGGTTGGATGCCCAGTTGGCGCAGCAGCGGCGTGCAGTCGTGGCCCTGGCGTTCGGCGCCGCGTAAGGCTGCGCGGACAAAGTGGCTGGCGATGGTGCGTTCGCGCATGACGGCTCCTTGAAAGTACGCCGATGGTAGGCAGCTGATTGTGCCGCCGACAAGCCGGTCGAGCGATTGGGTCAATCTAGGCTGAGCGCATGGGTCATTGAGGCGGCGGGGGCGTGGGGCCTAACCTGCTGCACGACTTCAGCTCAGGGAGCACAGCCGCATGCAGCGCCTTATTTTCGACACCGAACACAACATGTTTCGCGACGCGTTCGCCGCCTTCCTGAAAAAGGAAGTGGTACCGCGTCAGGACGAATGGGAAGCGGCCGGCGTGGTCAGCCGCGAGGTGTGGAAGAAGGCCGGCGATATGGGCTTTCTGCTGCCGTGGGCGGATGAGGAGTACGGCGGTGCCGGGCTCAAGGATTTCCGCTACGAGCAGATCATGTGCGAGGAGCTGGCGAAGATTAACGAGCCGGGCTTTATGCTGCCGCTGCACTCGGCGCTGTGCGGGCCCTATATCGCCGAGTACGGCAACGCCGAGCAGAAGGCGCGCTTTATGCCGGGGATTATCAGCGGCGAGCTGATTCTCGCGGTGGCGATGACCGAACCGAGCGCCGGTTCCGACCTGGCCGGCATGCGTACCAGCGCGGTGGATCAGGGCGATCACTACGTACTCAATGGCTCTAAGGTGTTTATCTCCAACGGTCTGTTGGCCGATGTGGTGATCGTTGCGGCCAAGACCGATCCAGCCAACAAGCACGCCATGGGCCTGTTCCTGGTTGAGCGCGGAATGGAAGGTTTCGAGCGCGGCAAAAACCTGGAAAAACTCGGCATGAAGAGCCAGGACACCGCCGAGCTGTTCTTCAATAACGTCAAGGTGCCAAAGGCCAACCTGCTGGGCGACGCCAAGGGCGGCTTTTTCTACCTGATGAACATGCTTGCCCAGGAACGCCTGACTAACGCTTGCGGCGCAGTGGCGGCGGCCGAGGCGGCGCTGCAGGTGACCATCGATTACGTGCGTGAGCGCAAAGCCTTCGACCGGCCGATCTCGCACTTCCAGAACACCCGTTTCAAGCTGGCGGAGATGCGCACGCAGATCGACGTGGCGCAGGTGTTTGTCGACCGCTGCGTGACCGATCACAACGAGAAAAAACTCACCCCAGAAGTGGCCGCCGAGGCCAAGCTGTTCACCACCGAACTGCTGTGCAAGGTGGTCGACGAAGGCGTGCAACTGCACGGTGGCTGGGGTTATATGTGGGAATACCCGATCTGCAAGATGTACGCGAACGCGCGCATCCAGCGCATCTTCGCCGGCACCTCGGAGATCATGAAAGAGATCATCAGCCGCGGGATGAAGCTGTAGGCAAAGTGCCGCCACCAGGCGATCCCTGCGGTTTATCGGGATCGCCCGTCTTCAGGCCGCACGATGTTTTTTCCGAGGGAAGCTGTTCAAGCGCTAACGTTCATGTCTGCAAAACAATAAGAACGAGGGATTGCTATGACGGATCAACTGCCCCTGGAGCGCCTGGCGCTCTGGGTTGAAAAACGCCCCGATGCGGTCTGGCTCAGCCAACCGGTTAACGGCCAGTGGCATGACTTCACCTGGGCGCAGGTGGATGACCAGGCGCGGCGCATGGCCACGGCCCTGCAAGCGCTGGGTTGCGCGCCGGGTGATCGGGTCGCGCTGCTGGCGAAGAACTGCGCCGAGTGGATCATCGCCGACCTGGCGATCATGCTCGCCGGGCTGGTCAGCGTGCCGTTGTATCCGTTGCAGTCGGCGGAAAGCATCGACTATGTGCTGCGCCATTCGCAGTGCAAGGCGATCTTTCTCGGCAAGCTGGATGAACCGGCCAAGCTCGCGCCGGGTATTCCGGCTGAAGTCATGCGTATCGCCATGCCATATCCGACCATCCAGGCCAACCACGGCTGGCATGCCTTGCTGACAGCGCATCAACCGTTACGCGATGGCCACAGGCAGGCGCCGGATGAGTTGCTGAGCATCCTTTATACCTCCGGCACCACCGGTCAGCCCAAGGGCGTGATGCTCTCGGCCAAGGCCTTTGCCATTGCCGGCGGGCGCTCGGTGAAGGAGCTGCAGATTACCGAGCAGGATCAGTACTTCTCCTACCTGCCGCTGTCACATGCCGCCGAGCGCTTTCTGGTGGAGATGACGGCGCTGTACAGCGGTGGGCGAATCGCCTTTGTCGAGTCGCTGGAAACTTTTGCCAGCGACCTGCGCCATGTACGGCCGACCGTGTTCTTCTCCGTGCCGCGCTTGTGGACGCGCTTTCAGCAGGGCGTGCTGGAGAAACTGCCGCAGCCCAAGCTGGCGCGGTTGCTGGGCATTCCGCTGATTGGCGGGCTGGTGGCGCGCAAGATTCGCAAGGGGCTGGGGCTGGATCGTGCGCGTATTCTGGTCAGCGGCGCGGCGGCGATTCCGCGTGCGTTGCTCGATTGGTATCAGAGCATCGGCATCACCATCTGCGAGGGCTACGGCATGACCGAGCACCTGGCCTATGGCTGTTTCAACAGGCCGGGGCAGGTGCGTTTCGGCACCGTGGGCCGGCCGATGCCGGGTAATGAATTGCGCATCGCCGAGAATGGCGAAATCCTCCTGCGCTGCCCGAGCCTGATGCTGGGCTACTACCAAGACCCGGAGAAAACCGCGGAAACCATCACTGATGGCTGGCTGCATACCGGTGACAAGGGCGAGGTGGATGCGGCCGGTTACCTGAAAATTACCGGGCGGGTGAAGGACATCTTCAAGACCAGCAAGGGCAAGTACATCGCCCCGGCGCCGATTGAAGGCGAGATCGCCAAGAACCTCTGGGTCGAGCAGGTGTGCCTGATGGGCAGCAATCTGGATCAGCCACTGGCGCTGATCGAACTGTCGCCAGCTGCTCGCGAGCATGCCCGTGAACAGGTGGCGGCCGACCTTGCGCAGACTTTGCAGCAGCTCAATGCCCAGCTTGAGGCCCACGAGCGGCTTAGCCACTTTGTACTGGTGCGCGAGGCCTGGACCGTGGACAACGGCTGCATGACGCCGACCATGAAGATCCGCCGCAATGTGCTGGAGGCGCGCTTTGCCGACCAGCTAAGCGAGCTGGATGCCAAGCAGCCGCTGCATTGGCAGTGAGCGTTGGGTAGCCCGGAGGCAATCCGGGAGTCTGTTGATATTCCCCGGATTGCATCCGGGCTACGGGATTGAGTTCCCTGAGGAGCTGTTATGCAAGGCCCGCTGTCGTCACTTAAAGTGCTGGATTTCTCCACTCTGTTGCCCGGGCCGTTTGCCTCTTTGCTGCTGGCCGATATGGGCGCGGAAGTGCTGCGGGTCGAGTCGCCTTCGCGCATGGACCTGGTGCGTGTACTGCCGCCGCACGACGGCGGCGTGTCAGCCAGCCACGCCTATCTCAACCGCAACAAACGCTGTATCGCCCTGGACCTGAAACAGGCCGAGGCGGTGGCGATGGTCAAGCAGCTGGTGGCCGAGTACGACATCGTGTTGGAGCAGTTTCGCCCTGGGGTGATGGACAAGCTCGGTGTCGGTTATGAAGCGCTGAAGGCGATCAACCCGAAGCTGATCTATGTGTCGATCACCGGCTACGGCCAGAGCGGCCCGTACAGGGACCGCGCCGGCCACGACATCAATTACCTGGCCCTGGCCGGCATTGCCAGTTACACCGGCCGCCGCGAAACCGGGCCGCTGCCACTGGGCATTCAGGCAGCGGATATTGCCGGCGGCTCGCTGCACGGGGTGATCGGCCTGCTCGCGGCGGTGATCCAGCGTCAGGCCACGGGACAGGGCCAGCAGGTGGATATCAGCATGACCGACTGCGCCTTCAGCCTGCACGGCATGGCCGGCGCGGGCTATCTGGCGGCCGGTGTGGAGCCTGCGATGGAAAACCAGGCGCTGAATGGCGGCAGCTTCTACGACTACTACCGCACCCGCGACGGCCGCTGGTTCTCGGTCGGCAGCCTGGAGCCGCAGTTTATGCAGCAGTTCTGCGCCGCCATCGGCCGTCCGGAGCTGGCCGCGCGCGGGCTGTCGCAGAAACCCGAAGATCAGCAGGCGCTTAAACGCGAGATCGAAATCGAGTTCGAGAAACGCGATTTCGCCGAGTGGGGCCAGGTATTCGCCGGCCTGGATGCCTGCGTCGAGCCGATGCTCAACCTTAGCGAGGCGGTCGAACATCCGCAGATCAAGGCCCGCGGCCTGGTCACCGAAGTGCCGCGCGCAGGCAACGCGCCGCAGACGCAGATCGCCTGCCCGATCAAATTCTCCAACGGCTTGCCCGCACCCCGGCATATCGGCGCAACCCTGGGTGCACATACCAGTGAGGTGCTGGCGGAACTGGGCTACAGCGCCGAGCAAATCGCCCAGCTCAAGGCGGCCAAAGTAGTGGCCTGATTCAGGCCACTGGGCATCACTATTAAGGCTGGCGTTGCCTCTCAATCTCATGCATTAATCGGTGCAAACACGGCTTGTAGCGAGCAACTGTTCTACGCTTCGAGAATCATTCGCTCTGCGGCGCGGATGGTTGTCATCGGGAGGGCTGCTGTTTGCCGTGTTATCTCCGAAAAATGGATGTGAGGGGAATGCCTGTGTCTACCAGCCACTGTCATCTGCAGGCGCTTGCGCTGAGCGCATTGCTGCTGTTTTCCGGCCTGAGCCTGGCGCTCGATACGCCCAGCGGCCCAGTGATATTGCGTATTTCCGGGCTGGTTACGCAGCCGAATATGCAGCAACAAGCTGTATTCGATATGCCGATGCTGCAAGCCTTGCCGCAGCACAGCTTCACTACACAAACGCCCTGGTACGCAGAGCCCGTCAAGTTCAGCGGCCCCTTGCTGCGTGATGTACTGGCCGCTGCCGGCAGTAAGGGTGAGAACATCACCGCTATCGCCCTGAATGATTACCGCACCGAAATTCCCTTCAGTGACGCAGTCGACTACGACCTGATCGTGGCCATTCTGATGAATGGCCAGCCCATGCCCGTACGCGAAAAGGGCCCGCTGTTTCTCGTCTACCCCTTCGATAGCAAGGCCGAGCTGCAGGCTGCGACTTTCTACAATCGCTCGGCCTGGCAATTGCGCGCCCTGCAGATCAAATAGCCATGCGCCAGTTCCGCCTGCTGTGGCTGTTGATCGTCAGCCTGGTGCTGCTGTACGTGGCGATCGGGGCGATTCTCGCCCATCAATACCGCAGCTTGAGCGAGGTGATGAGCAGCGGTGACGATAACGCGCTGTGGGCCTTTGCTCAGTTGAGTACCGAGTACCAGCGCTTTGACCATGCGCTGCACGCCTACATCCTTGACCCCGTGATGCCGCGCCGCACGCAGGCGTCCGACCGCCCCGGCAGCATCGGTATTGATGAGCTGCAGTTGCGCTACGACATCTTCGTCAGCCGCGTCAGCACCATCCAGACCGAGTCGGCGCAGCGGCTGATGGGCGATGAGGCGATCTACCAGCAAACCCTGCAGGCGCTGGATGTTTTTATCCACACGGCGGACGCCGCGCTTGAGGCGTTTGCCCGGCGTGGCACGCCACTGGATGCGCCCTTGCTGCGCGAGCAGTTGCAGCTGCTGCAGGAGGATGTGCAGGAACTTGGCTACACCTCGGCCCAACTGGCGGCGCGTACCGTCGATGGGCGCAACGCCGAGCTGCGTTCCCAGGTGGTGGTCACCACGGCGCTGACCCTGTTTCAGGGTTTTCTGACCCTAATGTTCGGTCTCGCCATGCTGCGTCAGACGCGTCAGCGTGTGCGAGCGCAGCGCCAGTTGCTGGCCGCGCAGGGCAAGCTGGTGGAAGCCCTGCAGGAGAATGAAGAAGTGCTGGAAGGGCGCGTACAACAGCGCACCCAGGAGCTGGCCGAGGCCAATCAGGCGCTGCGTGAGCATGAAGAGGAGCTGCAGATCGCTCGGGCCAAGGCCGAGAGCGCGTCGCAGTTGAAGTCGGACTTCCTCGCCAATATGAGCCATGAGATACGCACACCGATGAATGCTGTGATCGGCATGAGCCATCTGGTGCTGAGCAGCGAGTTGACCGTCAAGCAGCGTGACTACGTGGAGAAGATCCAGCGCTCAGGCCAGCATCTGCTGGGGCTGATCAACGACATTCTTGACCTGAGCAAGATCGAGGCCGGCAAGCTGGAAGTCGAAACGCTGCCATTCGAGCTGCAAACGGTGCTGGAAAATATGGCCAGCCTGATCGGTGAAAAATGCGCCAGCAAGGAGCTGGAGCTGATCTTCGATATTGACCCTGCGCTACCAGAGAGCTTCCTGGGCGACCCGCTGCGCGTGGGGCAGGTGTTGATCAACTATGCCAATAACGCTGTCAAATTCACCGAACGTGGCGCTATCGTGATTCGTGCGCGCTTGCTTGCGCAGGATGCCAAGACTATTCAGGTGCGTTTTGAGGTCGAGGATTCCGGTATCGGCCTTTCACCCGAGCAGCAGGCGCGGCTGTTTCAGTCATTCCAGCAGGCCGACAGCTCTACCACGCGCAAATACGGCGGTACCGGGCTAGGGCTGGCCATCTCGCGCAAGCTGGCCGAGCTGATGCACGGCGAGGTAGGCGTCGACAGCGTGCTGGGGCAGGGCAGCACCTTCTGGTTTACCGCTCGCCTGGGCGTGGTTGCCGCGCCCAAACCGGTGCAGTCGCTGCTGCCATCCCCGGATTTACGCAATCGTCGGGTATTGGTGGTGGATGACAACCCGCAGGCGCTGCATATCCATGCCAGCCTGCTGCGCTCCATGAGTTTTCAGGTGACGGAAGCCGACTGCGGCGAGCAGGCGCTGGAGCTTGCAGTCAAGGCCTGCGCTGCGGGTGCGCCCTTCGAAGCGGCTTTTGTCGACTGGAAGATGCCCGGTATCAATGGCCTGGAAACCTGCCGCCAGTTGGCCTTGCTCGAACCTGCGCCGCAGCCGGTGATCGTTACGGCTTATGGCCGCGAAGAGGTGTTCCATGAGGCCGAGCAGGCCGGGATTGCCTTGCTGCTGGTCAAACCGGTCAGCCCGTCGCTGCTGTTCGATGCGGCGATTCGCGCCTTGGGCGGCAGCACCACCAGCGACACCCAACTGCGCCCGGCCAGTAGCGTTAGCGTGCAGGACCTCAGCCCTCTGCGCGGCGCCCAGGTGCTGCTGGTGGATGACAACGAGCTGAATCAGCAGGTCGGCCGTGATCTGCTGGAGGCTGCTGGGGTCTGTGTTGCTGTGGCCGAGAACGGCCAGGTTGCCCTGGATATGCTGGCCCGTAGCGACTACCAGCTGGTGCTGATGGATATGCAGATGCCGGTGATGGATGGCCTGACCGCCACCCGGAAGATTCGTGCCAACCCACGCTGGGCCGATTTGCCGGTGCTGGCCATGACTGCCAACGCCATGAGCAGCGACCGTGAGCAGTGCCTGGCCGCCGGCATGAATGCGCACCTGGCCAAACCCATCGATCCGGACGAGCTGTTCGCGATGCTGCTGAAGTGGCTGCCGGCTGTGGCCGGAGAGGTCGCAGCGCTGCCTGCGGTACACGCACCGGCTCAGCTTGAAGCGGGTTTTCCTCCGATTGTCGGCGTCGATGTGCCGGGCGGTTTGCGCCGGGTGCTGAACAAGCGAGCAGCCTATGAATCGATGCTGCGCAGATTTATTCAGGGCCAGGCAGATGCAGCGCAGCAGACGCAGCGTTTGCTCGCCGAAGGCCTGCATGAAGATGCCCTCCGTGCCCTGCATACCCTTAAGGGCACTGCCGCAACCATCGGCGCCAATGGCCTGGCCGAACAGGCCGGTGTGCTGGAAGATGCCCTCAGGCAAGGGCCGCCGGATAGCCAGTTCGACGCACAACTTAGATCGTTGGCAGCAAGCTGTGCCGAGCTGATCACCCGACTACAGGAAGTTCTGCCCGCGCAGGCCGTGACGGAGGCCGCAGCCGGTGCTATCGATTGGCCGCGGGTACGCCAACTGTTGGCCCGTCTGGAGTTTTTGCTGAGCGATGACGATGCCGACTCCATCGAGTTGTTCCAGCAGGAGACTGCTTTGTTCAAAGCGGTACTGGGGCCAGAGTTTGCGGCGTTGGAGCGGGCCATCAACAGTTACATTCTGGACGACGCATTGGCGGTTCTGCGCGCGGCGATACAGAGCAATCCGGCATTGAGTAAGGACGCGACGTGATGGACAGGCTAATGGCCGGCAGGGAAAAACCGACGATCCTGGTGGTGGATGACACCCCCGAGAATCTGTCGTTGATGAGCGGACTGTTGCGCGAGGCTTACAAGGTTAAGCTGGCGCCCAGCGGTGAGCGTGCGCTGCAGATTGTTCGCGGCGATGCCAAGCCCGACCTGATTCTGCTCGACATCATGATGCCGGAGCTGGACGGTTACGAAGTGTTGCGCCGCTTGCAGCAGGATGTGAGCACTGCCGCGATTCCGGTGATTTTCCTCACCGCGATGACGGCGGCCGATGATGAGAAGATTGGCCTGGACCTGGGCGCTGTCGATTACATCAGCAAACCGATCAATCCGGCGATTGTTCTGGCCCGCGTGCACACCCAGCTGCAGTTGAAGTTCGCCCGTGATTTGCTGCAGAACCAGAATGCCTTTCTTGAGCGCGAGGTGGAAAAACGCACCCGCGAAGTGATGGCGATTCAGGACGTAACCATTCGGGCGATTACCTCCCTGGCGGAAACCCGCGACAACGAAACCGGCAACCATATCCGCCGCACTCAGTTCTATGTAAAGGCCCTGGCCGAGCATCTGCAGACGCATCCGCGTTTTGCCGCCGAACTAACCGCTGAAACGATCCAGTCGATATTCAAATCGGCGCCCCTGCATGACATCGGCAAGGTCGGCATTCCCGACAGCATCCTGCTCAAGCCGGGCAAGCTGGATTTTGACGAGTTTGAAATCATGAAAACCCACACCACCCTGGGCCGCGATGCCATCGTGCATGCCGAGCAGGAGTTGGGGGAGTCCATCGCCTTTTTGCGCCACGCCAAGGAAATCGCGCTTAGCCATCAGGAGAAATGGGACGGCAGTGGATACCCGCAAGGTCTGGCGGGGGAGGCGATTCCCCTTTCGGCGCGCTTGATGGCCCTGGCCGATGTGTATGACGCGCTGATTTCGCGGCGGGTATATAAGCCGCCCTTCAGCCATGAGAAAGCTTCGGAAATTATCCGTGAGGGGCGCGGCAGCCATTTTGATCCGGATATCGTCGATGGCTTTGTGCAGATCAGTGAAGTATTTGCCCAGATCGCCCAGCGATACAGCGATGAGCCAGTTTCCAACGCATAGAGGTGTTCTGCAGCATGTCAATCAATGCCACCACGCTGTTAGTTGTCGATAGCGACCCGCTACTGACCCGCGCCCTGGTTGATGAATTGCAACGCCATGGCTTTGCCCAGGTACTGCAGGCCAATGATGTGGCGAGTGCATTGCAGCAGCTGCGACAGGCGCCGGTTTCGCTGGTGCTCAGTGAGCAGAACCTGACGGGCTCCACCGGCCTGGCGCTATTTGAAGGCATGCGCAGCGATGAAGCGCTGGCGGAAATCCCCTTTGTGCTGATGTCCAGCGCCATGCAGCGTCAGGATGTGCAGCGGGCTATCCAGTTGGGCATCCGCGACCTGCTGGTCAAACCCTTTACCACCCAGCGCCTGCTGGAGCGGATTCAGCGCTCCCTGCAGCGTGATGATCTGCTGGCGCAAACCAGCCTGCCGCAGGGCGAGGAGCGCGCGAGCATTCTGGTGGTCGATGACACGCCGGAGAATCTGCAGCTACTGGCCGGGCTGTTTCGCGATCAGTTCAAGGTGAAACTGGCGCACAACGGTGAGAAAGCCATCGCCATCTGCCATTCCGATAATCCGCCGGACTTGATCCTGCTGGACGTGATGATGCCCGATATGGACGGCTTCGAAGTGGCGCGGCGACTGCGCCAGCACCATGCTTCTGAGCATATCCCGATTATTTTCGTTACCGCCCTGAGCGATGAACGCTCCCGCGAGCAGGGGCTGTCACTGGGCGCGGTGGACTATGTGTTCAAGCCGATAGACCCGACTCTACTGCGCATTCGCGTGCGCAACCTGATGCGCTATGTCGAGCATCGCCGGCAGCTGCAGACCGACCTGGATCAGCTGCTGGAGCTGGCCGCCCTGCGCGCGGACATGCTGCACCTGATCAGCCATGACCTGCTGCAACCACTCAGCCAATGCACCGAGGCGTTGCAGAGCCTGACGCAGGATGCAGCGCTCAATCCGGCGCAGAAGCAGCAGGTGCAGCTGGCCACGCAAGGCAGTCAGCAGATGAAGGAGCTGTTGGCGCTGGCGGGTGAGCAGTTATCCCTTGAAGCCGGGCAGCGTGAGTTGCGTCCTGAAAGCATCCGGCTTAATCCGCTGCTGCGTGAACTAATCGGCGAACTGCGCCAGCGTTATGGCGACCGCGGCGTCGATATCCAGCTGGAAACCGCGCTGGGCAGCAGTACCGCGGTAATGGCCGACCCCGGGCTTTGCCATGCCTTGCTCTACCGCGTGCTCAAGCACGCCCATGCAGCATGCCCGGTGGGCAGCCAGCTGAGCCTGGTGATGATCGATGAGAACCCCGCGCAGGTAAAACTGCTGCTGCCTGCGCGCCCAGCCAGCAACAAACCTCTTGCCGCTGCTCGCGCTCTGGCCCGCGCCCAGGGCGGCGATGTGCAGCACGAAGATGACGGCGCGAATTGTGTGATTCGCGTCAGCCTGCCGCGCGCCTGAGTGCATCCTGAGGCCTTAGTTCGCGCCGTGCTTTGCGTGGGGCGGCAACCCGGCACTCGTCAAATAGACTTTTTTCCGGCATAAGCCTGATGCATTCGCGCCAGTGGGCGCTTCGGGAACGGAAAATATGTATCACGGGGAACGCTTCAACGCCTGGACGCATCTGGTCGGGGCGCTTCTGGCCTGCGCGGGAGCGGTGTGGCTCTTGGTGCTGGCGACTCTGGATGGTGAGTTGCGCAAGATCATCAGCGTGGCGATCTATGGCCTGACCCTGGTGCTGCTCTACAGCATCTCCACGCTTTATCACAGCGTGCAGGGCCGGGCGAAAGTGCTAATGCGTAAGCTCGATCACCTGTCGATCTACCTGCTGATTGCCGGCAGCTATACACCGTTCTGCCTGGTGACCCTTGAGGGTGCCTGGGGCTGGACGTTGTTCGGCATCGTCTGGACGCTGGCAATCATCGGCATGCTGCAGGAGATCAAGCCGCGCTCCGAGGCGCGGGTGCTATCGATCGTGATTTACGCAGTGATGGGCTGGATTGTGCTGATCGCGGTCAAACCACTGATTGCCGCGCTGGGCATGGCGGGTTTTATCTGGCTGGCCGGCGGCGGGGTGCTGTACACGGTGGGCATCATCTTCTTCGCCTATGACAGCCGCTTCCGTCACTGGCACGGCATCTGGCACCTGTTCGTCATGGGCGGCAGCTTGATGCATTTTGTCGCGGTGCTGCGTTACGTCCTCTAATGCCAACAGCGGCTTATTCGACGCGCTGTTCGCCGGTATAGCTCAAGGTCACCTTGCAACGCCGGCAGTAGTAGCGCCGGCCTTTGCTGACCAGGGAATGGCGCTGGGCGGAAAACGGGAACTCCCCCTGTGGGCAGCTGCAACGGTAGATATAGCGGCTGACCGTGCGCCGCTGCACCGTATAGCTGTGGCAGCGGTTGGGCGGTAGCTCATACACGCCGCGCATGATCAGTTGCCATTCTTCACCATGGGGCTGGATTTTCAGGCCGAACAGCTGATGCGCGATCAGGTGCGCCACTTCGTGCGGCACGGTCTGCTTGAGGAAGTCTTCGCGGTTTTCCCGGTACAGCTGCGGGTTGAAGCGCAGCTTGTTTTCCGTCAGGTGCGCCACACCGGCCTTTTGTCCACGCAGCTTGAAACTCACCTCGGCGCGGGCAAAGGGGCGTTTGAAAAAGGCTTCAGCCTGCTGGTAGCACTGTTCCACGCGGCTTAGAAGGTGTTCGGACATAAGTGCGGCGATCAAGATGGGGGCAGCGATTATGCCCAAGCAGCGCAGCGATCACAGCCCTGAAACGACGAAACCACCCGTAGGTGGTTTCGTCTTGTGTCATCAGCTGTTGCCTTAGCTGGTGTAGACCGGGCCGACCCCAAAGCCCCAGAGAATCACCGAACTGGCGATCATCGCCACCAGTACCACTAGACCTACCGCGAGCACCGAGCTGGAGAACATAAAGCCTTCATCCTCGGGTATGCCCATAAAGGTCGGTATGCCGACGTAGAGTAGATAAACCGTGTAACAGATGGCCGCCGTGCCCACCACCATGGCCAGCCAGAGATGTGGATAGAGCGCCGCCAGCCCGCCGATAAACAGCGGTGTAGCGGTATAGGCAGCAAATACCACGCATTGCGTAAGGTTCGGGCTGGCATCGTAGGTGCGTGCCATCCAGTGGATAAACGCGCCCATCACTGCGATCCCGGCAAGCATTGCCAGGTAGGTCATGACGGTCATTTGCAGCGCACTGGCCTCGGTCAGCATCACCGGCGCTCGATCGCCGATTGACCAGCCAACCTGGGTGGTGCCGATATAGGCCGAGACTGCGGGAATTGCCGCGAGAATCAGTACGTGGGTGAGATACATGTGGCTAATGGTTTCTTCTTCGCCACGAATTTCCTGCCATTCCTGGTCGGGATGGGTGAATAGCCCCCAAACGTGATGGATCATGCCAGACCTCCTCTTGTTATAGCGGTCGCCCCCCAGCGCAGCGCCTGATTCGCATGTGCAGCGTCATCAGGTACAAGGCCGAACCTATGCGACCGTATGTCGCAGTATAGGCAGCCATTAATAAGGACAAAGGCGTGGCGTTAGAGCAAATCGGACTCTCAAACACGTCCGTAATAGCGTTCGAGGATTTCCATGGCCTTGTTGATCGACTGCAGGCGCGCTGTGTTACCGCCGCGATCAGGATGGTGCAGGCTCACCAGTTGTCGGTAGCGGTGCTTGATAGTGGCGAGATTGAGCGTTTGCTCGTTGCCTTCGAGCTCGAACAGTTCCAGTGCCGCCTGTCTTTCCTCGCTGCCGTGCATGCGCGTCCAGAAGCTCAGCAGCAGTTTGGCCACATCCTGCTCGTCAGTGTCGTCGAGCTGGCTCAGGTCGAGGTAATAGTCGCGCAGCGGGTCGTGTTCACTCAGCTCGGCGCTGCCGGGCTGGTAGGGCAGCAACTGGATATTCAGCGCACTGATCTGCAGATAGCCGCTCTGCGTCGCCCACAGCCGCTCGCGCAGGCGATAGAGGGCGTTAAACAGCAGAAAATGGGTGCGGAATAGCGCCAGCTTGTCGGTCAGCGGCAGGTTGGGGATATGCACACACTGGCGGGCTTTCAGTAGCTGGATCAGCTGGTATTCGCCAAGACCGGCAGGGGCGGCGCGCAGCAGCTCATGTAGTTGTTCGGGCAGGTCGAGGCCCAGGTCGAAATCGTCGTTCATCGGCGCAGCCTAGCATTTCACTTTGATTGGGGTAGGGCGCGTCACGCTTTCTGCGTAAAATGCCGCATCCTCAACGACTTCCGGATTCCAGCGCACCATGGGCACCCTCTCGGTCAATCAGAACAAACTGCAAAAACGCCTGCGTCGCCAGGCCGGCGAAGCCGTTGCCGACTTCAACATGATCGAGGATGGCGACAAGGTCATGGTCTGCCTGTCTGGCGGCAAGGACAGCTACACCATGCTCGACGTGCTGCTGCACCTGCAGAAGGTCGCGCCGATCAAGTTCGAGATCGTTGCGGTGAATATGGACCAGAAGCAGCCAGGCTTCCCGGAACATGTGTTGCCGGCCTATCTGGAGTCCATCGGTGTGCCTTATCACATCGTCGAGAAGGACACCTATTCGGTGGTCAAGGAGAAGATCCCGGAAGGCAAGACCACCTGTTCGCTGTGTTCGCGCCTGCGTCGCGGCACGCTGTACACCTTTGCCGATGAGATCGGCGCGACCAAGATGGCCCTAGGTCACCACCGCGACGACATCCTGGAAACCTTCTTCCTCAATATGTTCTACGGCGGCACCCTCAAGGCCATGCCGCCCAAGCTGCGCGCGGACGATGGCCGCAACGTGGTGATTCGTCCGCTGGCTTACTGCAACGAGGCGGATATCGAGGCTTATAGCCAGCTCAAGGAATTCCCGATCATTCCGTGCAATCTCTGTGGTTCTCAGGAAAATCTGCAGCGCCAGGTGGTCAAGGAGATGCTGCAGGACTGGGAGCGCAAGTCGCCGGGGCGCACCGAGATCATGTTCCGCGCCCTGCAGAACGTAGTGCCGTCGCAGCTGGCTGACCGCAACCTGTTCGACTTCAAGAGCCTGAAGATCGACGAGAGCGCCACGCCGCGCTTTCTCGATGTAATGAACCTCTGATCCAGCGGTTTCCCGGCTCAAGGACTGCCTGATGCGCGATTACAAATGGCTTAACGAATACTGCTTGAACCGCTTTGGATCGGCCGCTGCGCTGGAGTCGATCCTGCCGCAGCCACGCAGTGCCGAGGAACTGCGGGCGATCAGTGATGACCGCTATCTGTCGACACTCAGCCTGCGGGTGTTTCGTGCCGGCCTCAAGCACAGTCTGGTGGACGCTAAGTGGCCGGCCTTCGAGCAGGTGTTCTTCGGCTTTGATCCGGAAAAAGTCGTACTGATGGGCGCCGAGCGTCTGGAAAACCTGATGCAGGATGCGCGCATCATCCGACACCTGGGCAAGCTCAAGAGCGTGCCGCGTAACGCCCAGTTCATCCTCGATGTGCAGAAGGAGAAGGGCAGCTTTGGCGCGCTGATCGCCGACTGGCCGGTGAGCGATATCGTTGGTCTGTGGAAGTACCTGGCCAAACACGGTAGCCAGCTTGGCGGCCTGTCCGCGCCGCGCTTTCTGCGTATGGTCGGTAAGGACACCTTCGTCCCCAGCGATGACATGGTGGCCGCCCTGAAGGCGCAGAAGATCATCGACAAGGCGCCGACCAGCCTGAAAGAGCTGGCCGCTGTGCAGGCGGCGTTCAACCAATGGCAGGAGCAGAGCGGGCGGCCGTTGTGCCAGCTGTCGGTGATGCTGGCGCATACGGTCAACCACTGAGGGCTTGGCGATGCAACGGGCAATCCAGCAGGTCGCAGAGCAGCTCAAGCAGGCTGAACGCATTCTGCTGATTACTGGTGCTGGGCTGTCCGCCGATTCCGGTTTGCCCACTTATCGTGGCCTCGGCGGCCTGTATAACGGCCACACCGCCGAAGGCTTGCCGATTGAGGAAGCCTTGTCCGGCTCGATGCTGCAGCGTGACCCGGCGCTGTGCTGGAAATACCTGGCGGAGCTGGGCAAGGCTTGCCTGGGTGCTCAGGCCAATGCCGGACACCATGCGATTGCCGAGCTGCAGCGCAGAAAGCCGCAGTGCTGGCTGCTGACCCAGAATATCGACGGCTATCACCGTGCGGCAGGCAGCCCGATGGAGCGGGTGATCGAGATTCATGGTGAGCTGGCGCCGCTGTATTGCCAGTCCTGTGGCGCTGTCGACGCCGAGCTGGCGGAACACCTTGAGCGGCCGCTGCCACCTAGATGTCGTCAGTGCGCTGGGGTGCTGCGTCCGCCGGTGGTGCTGTTCGAGGAAATGCTGCCCGAGCAGGCTATCGATACGCTCTATATGCAAGTGCGCAAAGGCTTTGAGGTGGTGATCAGTATCGGCACCAGCGCGAGCTTCCCGTATATCGTCGAGCCACTGCTGCGTACGCGCCAGGCGGGCGGCTTTACGGTGGAGATCAACCCGCAGCGCACTGACTTGAGTACTCGGGTGGATGTGCATCTGCAAGGGCGGGCGTTAGATGTTTTGCCGGAACTACTGAGTCACATTTAGAGCCATAGAATTTGCAAATGCATGCCATAGAGGGCATAGTCGCGCTCTTGTGAAATTCACCGACACGGTCGTGCCCATGCTCAAACGCCTCGCACCCCTCGTGCCTATCGCACTCTCCCTGGTTCTGGCCGCCTGCGCCAACCATGCCCCACAGCCGCAGCTGGCAACCCAGCCTGCAGTGTTCTCCTCGACAGAACTTGCCGAGTTTGACGAACAAGCCAAAGAAGCGGCTCTGGGCGACTTCACTGAAGACAAATCCTACAAATTGCCGCAACTGGCTGACAGCATCCTGACTCATGGTCTGTCGCTGGTGGGTACCCGTTATCGGTACGGTGGCAGCTCGGTGAAATCCGGCTTCGATTGCAGCGGCTTTATCGGTTATCTGTTCAAGGAAGAGCTGGGCATGAAACTGCCGCGCTCGTCCCGCGACATGATCAATATCGACGCACCGCTGGTATCGCGTGATGAGCTGGAGCCGGGTGACCTGCTGTTCTTCAGCACCAATGGCCGTAATCGCGTCAGCCATGCCGGTATCTACATGGGCGATAACCAGTTTATCCACTCCAGCAGCAGCCGCAGCGGCGGCGTGCGGGTTGACAGCCTGGATGATCGTTACTGGTCGCGTACCTTTATCGAAGCCAAACGTGCCTTGGCGCTGGCTCCAAGCGAGTCGGTTGTACGCCACCCTTGAGTCCCGTGAGTAGCGACTGAATCTCTTCGGTCGCTGCGATTAACTGATACTCCAGGTCTATCTCGATAATTTTCAACAACCTGCCAAGCAAAGCTAAAGCTTGCACTGCGATGTGCAAGCCGGCAGAGTAGGGCGCATCCCGGCTCAGGATCGCTCGTCCATGACCGCTATCGCCCGTCTCAGCTTGATTGTGCTTGCCGCGCTGCTTAGTGCCTGCGCCAGCAATGCCCCCGCACCAACCCCAAAACCTGTTGTGTATGCACCTATCGGCAGCTTTAACGGCAATGCTGATGATGTGTTGTTTCGCGCCCTCGGCTTGGTCGGCACACCCTATCGCTATGGCGGCAATACCCCGGATGGCGGCTTTGATTGCAGCGGTCTGATTGGCTATGTCTATCGCGATGCGGCGGGCATCAGCCTGCCGCGCTCGACCCGCGAGCTGATCAGCATGCGCGCCCCGGCTGTCGGCCGCGACCGCCTGCAAAGTGGTGATCTGGTGTTCTTCGCCACCAATGGCGGTAGCCAGGTCAGCCATGCCGGCATCTATGTCGGCGATGGCCGTTTTGTTCACGCGCCTTCCAGCGGCGGCACTGTGCGCCTGGATAGCCTGAGCAATACGTATTGGCAACGCACCTACCTGAATGCCAAGCGCGTGTTCACCCCGGAACTGGCGCGCAACCCCTGATAGCTGTGGTGTGCAGAGGGAGTAGGCATGACCAACCGAACGCTCAATCTCGATTCCGCCCTGTATCAATACCTGCTGGATGTCTCCCTGCGTGAAACACCGCTGCTCAAACGTCTGCGTGAGGAAACCGCGCAGCTGAGTATGGCGCGTTGGCAGATCGCCCCCGAGCAGGGGCAGTTTATGGCCTTGCTGGTGCAGCTGACTGGTGCGCGGCGGATTGTCGAAGTCGGCACCTTTACCGGCTACAGCGCTATTTGCATGGCCCAGGTCATGCCCGAGGATGGTCGACTGATCTGCTGCGACATCCCCGGCGAGTACAACGCCACGGCCGAGCGCTACTGGCGCGAAGCAGGGCTAAGCTCGCGTATCGAACAGCGCCTGGCCCCTGCGCTAGAGACCTTGGCGGAGCTAGAGGCTGAGGGCCTGGCTGGCAGTATCGATCTGCTGTTTATCGATGCCGACAAGGCCAATTACCCAGCCTATCTGGAACATGCCCTGCGCCTGGTGCGCCAGGGTGGACTAATCCTGTTCGATAACACCCTGTGGAGCGGGCGTGTGCTTGAGGAAAAACCTGAGAGCGCCGACACCCGAGCCATTCAGAAACTCAACCTGGCGCTGCGTGATGATCCGCGCATCGACCTGTCCCTGTTGCCGTTGGGCGACGGTCTGAGCCTGTGCCGTAAACGCTGAATCCGTATGCCCGAACCGATTCGCCTACCCGAACAACCAGATGCCTGCGAGCTTTGCGCCCGCGCGGCAGCTCTGACTCGCCATCACCTGATCCCCAAGGCGCTGCACAACAAGGTTTATGTGCAGAAGCGCTTCGGCAAAAGCGAGCGCATCAGCGCCACGCTCTGGGTCTGCCGTGCTTGCCACAACCAGATTCACCGGCTGTTCAGCGAAAAGGAGCTGGCGCTGACTTACAACAATCGCGACAGCCTGCTCAGTGATGAGCGCCTGCGTACGTTTGTTGAGTGGCTGGCCAGCAAGCCCGCAGGCTTTATGCCCAGGCATTGAATCGCGGCTAGGCTTGCTGCCTGCTGGCGATGATCTTCTGACTCCTTGTAATGGCGATTGCCGATGACCTGTTTGCGTGCACTGTCATGTGTTTGCCTTGCTCTGCTGCTGGGTGCCTGTGCCGGACCGCCGCCGCTGATGTTGATGAACACGCCAGTGATCTATCACCAAGCCGCTATCGACCCTTTCGCCCATTTGTCACCGGCAGAACGAGTGCCCGATGTTGCACTGTTCTATGCCACTACCCGTGCGCCAGAGGGGGTTGGCTATGGCAATCGTGTTAGCCCCACCCTGCAGCTGGGGCGTGCTCAGGTGCGTTTGGGCGATCAGCAGAGTGATTGGTCGCAATTGCATTCGGCCTCGGTCAGCGAGCTTCGCGCGCGTGAGCTGCCACTGAGTCTGATTGCGGCTCAGCAAACAGCGGTACTGCCGGTGCAGCGGCCGGTTGATGTGCCTTTGGCGCCGCCGGTGCAGAGCTATGTTGATGCGATCAATCTGGCGCTGGACAAGGCCCGCGACAAGGAAGTCATCATCTATGTGCATGGTGCAAAGGTGGATTTCGCCAATGCCTGTGAACTGACGGGCGAGTTGGTGCATTTTGCCGGGCGCGACTTTGTCGGACTGGCCTTCGACTGGCCGTCACACCAGAATATTGCCAGCTATCTGCTCGGCATCGATGTCAGCCGCGCCCGTGATTCCAGTCAGGCGTTGGCACAGTTGATCGAACTGCTGGCGCGGCATACCGCTGCCGAGCGGATCAACCTGATCGCCTATAGCGCCGGTGGGCGCGTGGCATCTCTGGCGTTGCAGACGTTCCAGAATCGTCATCCGGATTTGAATACCGCGCAGTTGCAGGCGCGTTATCGAATTGGCGCGGTGGTGTTTGCTGCCGCGGATGTCCCCGAGGAAGTATTTGAAGGCCGTCTGCCGGCAATCAGTCGCGTCGCTGAACAGGTGATGATCACTGTGTCCGATCAGGACGAAGCCCTGGATTACGCGCAGCGCCTGATGCCCGGTGGCGCGCGGATTGGCAGCAGCCGGGCCGAGCAGAGCCTGCACCAATTCACCCGCAGACGGCACCTGAACAATGTCACCCTGCTGGATGTGTCCGGCAATAGCCGCGAGCGCGGCTTTGATATCGTCGGGCACCACTACTGGTACCGTCATCCCTGGGTCAGCAGTGATGTGATCTTGCTGCTGCGTACCAATCTGCCGCCGGATCAGCGGGCGTTATCTGTCACCGAGCATCCGGCTGTCTGGTACATGAATACTGACTACCCGCTAGCGGTGCGTGAAGCAACCCGGCGTGTACTCAAGGGCCAATGGTAGGAAATCTGGTTCTGGAGTTAGCTGCCGAAACGCCCAACTTGGCCGCAGCTGAGCTGCCGCAGCTGCCGCAGCTGGCGCAGCTGGCGCAGCTTCGCCTTGGTATGGGTATTGGAAACCAATGGATAACGAACGAGGAATCAGCATGTTCAACCCTAAGCGTGTTGCCCTATTTGCTTTGCTCGGCCTGCCGCTAGCTTCTCTGCAGGCGGCTGAGCCATCGTTCAGCTGCGTCCAGGTAGCGGCTGGCAGTATTGAGGAGCTGATTTGTCAGACTTCTGCTCTGGCCGAGCTTGATCAGAAAATGGCGGTCGTTTATCAGCAGGCTTCGGCCAAGGCCGCAAACCAGCATCCACCGGTACTCAAGGCTGAGCAGAGAGGTTGGATAAAAGGCCGCAATGACTGCTGGAAGGCCGCTGACCGTGAGCAGTGCGTAGCCGAGAGCTATCGCCTGCGGATTGCCGAATTGCAGGCGCGCTACGCGTTACTGAAAGGGACCGGTCCGGTGCATTTTCAATGCGATGGCCTGCCGGCCAAGGAAGTGATTGCCACCTATTACCCAACCGAGCCAGCGACTCTGCTGGCCGAGTTCGGCGACAGTGTGGCGCTGCTGTACCAGCAGCCTGCAGCCAGCGGCAGCAAATATCAGGGGCGCAACGAATCATTCTGGGAGCACCAGGGTGAGGCGAGCGTGGTGTGGGGCTATGACGTGCCCGAGATGAAGTGCCAGGCCAAGTAACCCGATGACGTATGCAACCTGCGCCAAATGGCGCATTCGTTTGACGCTTAATCGCGAACTCTCTACCCTTCGCGCCTTGTAACAGGTGCCCCCGACGCTGCGCGTGCGTGGGGTGAAACTGGGAAGTCGGTGCGCTGAGCGTCTTTACGCCAGTCATTCCGACGCTGCCCCCGCAACGGTAAGTGAGTCAAACGCCGCTATTGCCACTGTGCTCAAGCATGGGAAGGTGCGGTTTAGAACCCCTCAAGTAGGTTCTGAGAACCTTGGGGTTCGCTCACAAGCCCGGAGACCGGCCTGTTGCAGTCCACGGCATCGCGGAGGGCGATGGCTGGCGTGTGGTTTGCCCTATGCAGGCCCGCGCTTTCCCTATCCCCGCGTGCTTTTTCCAGCCAGATCGCCCTGTGGCGGTGGAGCAGTGCGATGACTGAATCGATTGAACGTGACGCCCGGCACAAGGCGCGCATGGCCCGTAAGAAAGCCCTTATCGACGAGAAAATCGCTCAGGCCCAGGATGAGTACGGCCTGCTGCTGGTGCACAGCGGCAATGGGAAGGGCAAGAGCAGCAGCGCCTTCGGCATGGTCGCCCGCGCCCTGGGGCACAGCCTCAAGGTCGGCGTGGTGCAATTTATCAAGGGCGCGGCCAGCACCGGCGAGGAAACCTTCTTCCGCCGTTTTCCCGATGAAGTCAGTTACCACGTGATGGGCGAGGGCTTTACCTGGGAGACCCAGGATCGCCAGCGCGATATCGACAAGGCCCGTGAAGCCTGGGCGGTGGCTGCGCAGCTGTTGAACGATCCGGCGATTGGCCTGGTGGTGCTGGACGAGCTGAATATCGCGCTGAAATACGGCTACCTGGAACTCGACGCGGTGCTCGCCGATATCGAAGCGCGGCCGCTGCTGCAGCATGTGGTGGTAACCGGTCGCGGCGCATTGGCCGGGATGATCGAGGCGGCGGATACCGTGACCGAGATGAGCCTGGTCAAGCACGCGTTCAAGGCTGGGGTTAAGGCGCAGAAGGGAGTCGAATTTTGATCAGCGCCCGCTCTTGCCCAGCACTATTGATCGCCGCACCGGCCTCTGGCCAGGGCAAGACTACGGTGACCGCTGCCTTGGCACGTTTGCATACACGCCAGGGCAAGCGCGTGCGGGTATTCAAATGCGGTCCGGATTTTCTCGACCCGATGATTCTTTCCCGCGCCAGCGGCGCGCCGGTGTATCAGCTCGACCTGTGGATGGTTGGCGAAGCGGAGAGCCGTCGTCTGCTCTGGGAGGCGGCGGGTGAGGCCGATCTGATTCTTATCGAAGGGGTGATGGGCTTGTTCGATGGCACGCCATCGGCGGCCGACTTGGCCCGGCACTTTGGTGTGCCGGTGCTGGCGGTGATCGACGGTTCGGCCATGGCACAGACCTTCGGCGCTATGGCTCATGGTCTGGCGACCTTTCAGCCTGATTTGCCGTTCTCCGGGGTGCTCGGCAACCGGGTTGGCAGCACGCGACATGGCGAAATTCTGCGTGATGCGCTGCCAGCGTCGATCCGCTGGTATGGCGCGCTGCCGCGCAGTGCCGAGGTTGGCTTGCCGAGTCGCCATCTGGGCCTGGTTCAGGCAGGAGAACTGACTGACCTGGATACGCGCCTGGATGCCGCCGCCGATGCCCTGGCCGCCAGCGCCGATACCAGCCTGCCGCCGCCAGTCAGCTTTGCCGCCCCCGAACAGGCCAGGCCCGCGCCGTTACTTAAGGGCGTGCGGATTGGCGTGGCGCGCGACAGCGCCTTTGCCTTTCTCTACCAGGCCAACCTCGATCTGTTGCACGAGCTGGGCGCGGAATTGAAGTTCTTTTCGCCGCTCAAAGATGAGCAGTTACCGGATATCGACAGCCTGTATCTGCCTGGAGGCTACCCCGAGTTGCATCTGCCCACGCTTGAGGCCAACCAGGCCATGGCCGAGGCAATCCGTGCTCACCACGAGGCGGGCAAACCGATCCACGCCGAGTGCGGCGGTATGCTTTACCTGCTCGACAAACTGACCGACAAACAGGGCGCCAGCGGGCAGATGCTCGGTTTGTTAAACGGCGAGGCGACCCTGCAACCGCGCATGACCGCCATGGCCCTGCAACAGGCTGAGCTGCCGGAAGGGCTGCTGCGCGGCCACAGTTTTCACTATTCGGCGCTCAGCAGCGAACTGCAACCGCTGACCCGTGGCGAGTGCCCGAACTACAAGCGCACCAGTGAGGCGGTCTATCGCCAGGGGCGGATGACCGCCTCCTATATCCACTTCTATCTGCCGTCTGACCCTGTTGCCGCCGCCGCGCTGTTTATCCCCGGAGCGCCGGCATGAGCGAGCAGGCTTTCAGCCCCGAGGCGCGCGCGGCAGTGTACCGCGCCATCGCCGAGCGCCGCGATATGCGTCATTTCAGCGGCGGCGAGGTAGCGCCCGAGCTGCTTGCGCGCCTTCTCGAAGCCGCGCATCAGGCTCCCAGCGTTGGCCTGATGCAGCCGTGGCGATTTATTCGGATTACTCGACCGGCCTTGCGCGAGGCGATTTACGGCCTGGTGGACGAGGAGCGCGCGCGCACCGCCGAGGCGTTGGGCGAGCGCAGTGATGAATTTATGCGGCTGAAAGTTGAGGGCATTCGCGACTGCGCCGAGCTGTTGGTAGTGGCCCTGATGGACGGCCGCGAGGCCCATGTGTTTGGCCGTCGCACCTTGCCTGAAATGGACCTGGCGTCCCTGGCCTGCGCCATTCAGAACCTCTGGCTGGCCGCCCGCGCCGAGGGTTTGGGCATGGGCTGGGTATCGCTGTTCGAGCCCCAGGCCCTGGCGGATCTGCTCGGTATGCCGGCCGGCAGCAAACCGTTGGCGGTGCTGTGTCTGGGGCCGGTGACGGAATTCTATGAGGCGCCGATGCTGGTGCAGCAAGGCTGGGCCGAGCCTCGGCCGCTCAGTGAGTTGCTGTTCGAGAATCAGTGGGGCACGCCATGAGCCTGGTTCTTAGCACCTGCGCCGGTGTCGTCCTGGATGCGATTTTTGGCGAGTCCAAGGGCTGGCATCCGCTGGTGGCGTTCGGGCAATTGGCCGAGCGTATCGAGCAGCGCTTCAATCCGGCGGGCGGTGGTTGGCGTAGCCATGGCGTCAGTGCCTGGTGTCTGGCGGTGTTGCCGCTGACCCTGCTGACCTGGCTGCTGAGCCAGATCAGCGGGCTGGGTTGGGCAGTGGAAATCCTCGCGCTATACGCCGCCCTTGGCCTGAAAAGCCTCGGCGAGCATGCCATGCCGGTAGCGCAGGCGCTGCGCCTGGGTGATCTGCGCCTGGCTCGGGAGCGGGTCGGTTATATGGTCAGCCGCAACACCGCGCAGCTGGATGCCACCGGCGTGGCCCGCGCCGGCAGCGAGTCGGTGTTGGAAAACGGCAGTGACGCAGTGTTCGCTGCACTGTTCTGGTTTGTGATTGCCGGTGCACCGGGCGTGGTGCTGTACCGCCTGAGCAATACCCTGGACGCCATGTGGGGCTATCGCAACGAGCGCTTCGAGCGCTTCGGCTGGGCCGCAGCGAAGATCGACGATGTACTCAATTACCTTCCTGCCCGGTTGGTCGCCTTGACCTACGCACTGCTGGGCAAGACCGCGCTGGCGCTGCGCTGCTGGCGTACTCAGGCGCCGCTGTGGGACAGTCCCAATGCTGGCCCGGTGATGGCCGCGGGGGCAGGGGCGCTGGGCGTTAGCCTGGGCGGCGCGGCGGAATATCACGGCGAGCTACATATACGACCCGCACTGGGCGCGGGACCGCAACCCAAGGCGCGCGATATCGAACGGGCACTCAATTTGGTCAATGGTGGCGTGCTGCTGTGGCTGGCGCTGCTGCTGTTGTGGGGGGCTTTTTATGCGTGAACCTTCTTATGCTTGAGCACGGCGGGCGCTTGCGCGCGGCGTCTCTGCGCTATGGCATTGCCCTGGCGGATTGGCTGGACCTGTCCACCGGTATTGCACCTTACGGTTGGCCGCTACCGGCGATTCCCGCCAGTGCCTGGGCGCGCTTGCCCGAGCAGCAGGATGGCCTGGAAATCGCTGCCCGCGATTACTACGGGGTGAGCAATCTGCTGCCGGTAGCGGGCTCCCAGGCGGCGATTCAGGCGTTGCCGCGCCTGGTGCGTAATGCCACTGTCGGTATCGTCTCGCCAGCCTATGCCGAACACGCGGCTGCCTGGCAGCGCGAAGGCCACCGGCTGCTGGAGCTCAGCGAAGGCGCTATTGAGCGGGCTCTGGAGCGCCTGGACGTGTTGTTGCTAGTCAACCCAAACAACCCGACCGGACGACGTATCGAACCCCAGCGCCTGCTGGACTGGCACGTCCGCCTGGCTGAACGTGGCGGCTGGCTGGTGGTGGATGAAGCCTTTATCGATTGCACCCCCGAATTCAGCCTGGCGGCCTTTAGCGATCGACCGGGGCTGATTGTGCTGCGCTCGTTCGGCAAATTTTTCGGTTTGGCCGGTATCCGTTTGGGCTTTGTCTTGGCCCAGCCGTCTGTGCTGGAACAGCTGGCCGAATTGCTTGGGCCCTGGGCTGTCAGTGGGCCAAGCCGGGTGGTGGCCACCGCACTGCTGCAGGACCACGCCGGTCAGCGTTTGCAGCGTGAGCGGTTGTTAGCCGATGGCGAGCGGCTGGCCACGCTTCTCAACGCGCAAGGTTTTGCACCAACCGGTGGCTGTGCGCTATTTCAGTTCTGCTGTATGCCGAGTGCTGCCGAGCTGCATGAGTTTCTTGCCAGTCAGGGCATTCTTACCCGGCTGTTTGCCAGCCCGCTAAGCCTGCGTTTCGGTCTGCCGGCGGATGAAGCCGGTTGGCAGCGTTTGCAGCAGGCCCTTGCAAGCTTTGCCAAGGAATCGCAATGACCACATTGATGGTGCAGGGCACCACCTCGGATGCCGGCAAAAGCACCCTGGTAACTGCGCTATGCCGCTGGCTTAAACGCCAGGGTGTTAGCGTGGTGCCGTTTAAACCGCAGAATATGGCGCTTAATTCGGCCGTCACTGCCGACGGCGGCGAAATCGGCCGCGCCCAGGCGGTACAGGCGCAGGCCGCCGGGCTGGCGCCGCACACCGATATGAACCCGGTGCTGCTCAAGCCCAATAGCGACACCGGTGCCCAGGTGATCATCCACGGCCGCGCCCTCAGCTGCATGGATGCCGTGGCCTATCACGACTACAAGAAGGTGGCGATGCAGGCGGTGCTGCAATCGCACCAGCGCCTGAGCGCGGCCTATCCGGTGGTGATGGTGGAAGGTGCGGGTTCGCCGGCGGAGATCAATCTGCGTGCCGGTGATATTGCCAATATGGGTTTTGCCGAGGCGGTGGATTGCCCGGTGATTCTGATTGCCGATATCGACAAGGGCGGCGTGTTTGCCCATCTGGTCGGCACCCTGGCGTTGCTTTCCGAGAGCGAGCAGGCGCGGGTGCAGGGCTTTGTGATCAACCGCTTTCGCGGCGATATCGCCCTGTTGCAACCTGGGCTGGATTGGCTGGAGCAGCGCACCGGCAAACCGGTACTGGGCGTATTGCCCTACCTGATGGATTTTCACCTGGAGGCCGAGGACGCCATCGATATTCGCCAGAGCGCCAAGTCGGCCGAAGTGATCAAGGTGGTGGTGCCGGTATTGCCGCGCATCAGCAACCACACCGATTTCGATCCACTGCGCCTGCACCCTCAGGTCGAGCTGACCTTTGTCGGCCCGGGCCAGGCCATTCCTGCGGCCGACCTGATTATCCTGCCCGGCTCGAAAAGCGTACGCAGCGATCTGGCTTTTCTGCGTCAGCAGGGCTGGCCGGCGGCTATCGATAAGCACCTGCGCTATGGCGGCAAGCTGCTGGGTATCTGCGGCGGTTTGCAGATGCTCGGCATCCAAATCGACGACCCGCATGGGCTGGAAGGCGCGGCGGGCTCCAGCCCAGGGTTGGGGCTGCTGGATTTCCGCACCGTGCTGGAACCGGAGAAGCAGCTGCGTAATGTGCGCGGCCAGCTGTGCCTGGAAAATGCTCCGGTCAGTGGTTACGAGATTCATGCTGGGGTCAGCTCTGGCCCAGGTTTGAATGCGGCTGTGCGACTTGACGATGGTCGCAGCGATGGTGGCCTGAGTGCCGATGGCCAGGTGCTCGGTACCTATCTGCATGGTCTGTTTGAAAGCAGCGAAGCCTGTAGCGCACTGCTGCGCTGGGCTGGCCTGCGCGAGGTGCAGCAGGTGGATTACCACGCTTTGCGTGAGCGTGATATCGAGCGTCTGGCCGATCTGGTCGATGCGCATCTGGATACGGCCCGGCTGCGCGAGTTATGTGGAGTAGGCCATGCGTGAACTGATTCTCGGCGGTGCCCGTTCCGGCAAAAGCCGTCTGGCTGAACGCCTAGCAGCCGAATCCGGCCTGGCGGTGACCTATATCGCCACCAGCCAGCCGCTGGATGGCGAGATGAATACGCGTATTCAACATCACCGCGAACGCCGTCCGGCGCATTGGGGGCTGGTGGAAGAACCCTTGGCACTGGCCCGGGTGCTGCGTGAGCAGGCCGCTGCGGATAAGTGCCTGCTGATCGATTGTCTGACCCTGTGGTTGACCAATCTGTTAATGCTGGATAACCCGGCGCGCCTGAGCGCCGAGCGCGATGCGCTGCTGGACTGTGTGAGCGGCTTGCCGGGGCGAATTCTGCTGGTCAGCAATGAAACCGGTCTGGGCGTGGTGCCGCTGGGCGAGCTGACCCGCCGTTATGTTGACGAGGCGGGCTGGCTGCATCAGGCCCTGGCTGAGCGTTGTGAGCGTGTGGTGTTTACCGTGGCGGGGTTGCCGATGGGTCTCAAGGGGGATGCGCTATGAGKGRGCAATGGGGGGAAYAGGGCTGTCTCACATCTCCCAGCCCCCGAGACGA
>NZ_JBNXUH010000028.1:0-20803 GCF_050563605.1 Pseudomonas peli
AGGAGGGCATTGCCCCGCGCGSCCACTYCCCGGGGGYWAAGGGGTTTGMCCACATAAYCGYCGGCGCCGTTTCCCAGCCCCCNCCCCGCGGGTCGTTTCCCTCATGNGCGCGGGGTRAAAAAAACCCCCGGCCCCTCGGAGAACCGCCGCAACCGCTTGCAGGCTTCGAAGCCGCTGATATCCGGCAGGCCGACATCGAGAATCAACAGATCGGCCGGGCTGCGCTGCTGTTCGGCCAGAGCCTGCTCGGCCAGGCTTAGCCAGGTGGTGGTAAAGCCTTCGCTTTGCAGGGCAAAGATCAGGGTGTCGGCGATCGCGGCTTCGTCTTCGACAATCAGAATATGCGGCATGGGCGTCCTGCTCGTGGCAACTCGGCGAGGAGCCTGCGGCAGGCCGCTGCCAGCGTCAAGGGCGAGCCGAAGGCGGCATATCCTGTAGGAGCGGCGGGGGCTCCTAGCCCATGCCCGCGAGCGACTCTCAGATAGACGAGTACATCGCGGACAAGTCCGCTCCTAGGGCCTTAGTCCAGCTTAAAGCGTGCGGTGTTCTGCTCCAACGCCTGACTGCCCTGACGCAGCTGTTCGGCGGCGTTGCTCACTGCCTGCGCGCCTTCAAGCAAGGCACTGGCGGCCTGGTCGACCTGCTGGATATTGCCGCTGACCTCATCGGCCGTGGCGGCCTGTTGCTCGGCGGCAGTGGCGATCTGCGCCAGGCGGTCGGTGACCAGTTGTACCGACTCGACGATAGCATTCAGGTCCTCACCCATGGCCAGCACGCTGCCAACATCGCCTTCGGCCTGACGCACGGCGTCTTCCATCTGGGTGACCGACTGGCCGACCACGCGGTGCAGGTTGGCCACGGTTTCGGCAATTTCCGCCGTGGAGTTCTGCGTGCGCTGCGACAGCGAACGCACCTCATCGGCCACCACGGCAAAGCCGCGGCCCTGATCGCCTGCGCGCGCCGCTTCGATGGCGGCGTTGAGCGCGAGCAGGTTGGTCTGTTCGGCAATACCCTTGATCACATCCACCACGCGGGTGATCTGCTCGGTCTGGGTGCGCAGTTGCTGCAGGGTGGTAGCGCTGTCGCCCAGGCGGCTGCTGAGCTGGCGCATGCTGGCACTGGTGCGGGCGCTACGCTGATTGCTCTGTTCGGCAATCTCGCGGGTCTGCCCGGCTTCCACTGCAGCCTGCTCGCAGCTCTGTGCCACGCTCTGTGCGGTAGCTGCCATTTGTGTGGCGGCGGCGGCAATCTGGCTCATCTGCGCCTGCTGCTGCTCCACGGATTCCAGGGCATTGCGCGCCTCGCCGTTAAGCATCTGCACCGTGCCACCGAGTTGCTGGCTCTGCTGGTTGACCCCCTGCATCGAATCGCGCAACTGGCCAACCGCGGTATTCAGCGCCATGGCGATACTCGCCAGATCATCCGCACCATGCACCTGCATGCGCACGCGCAGGTCGCCATCGCGCAGGCCTTCGGCGGCCTGGATGATCCCGGCAGTGCTGCGGCGGATCGAAGCGTTAAGGCAGAACAGCACATACAGCGCCAGCAGGGTCAGCACGCTGAACACGCCAATCACTTCGATCATCGCGACCAGGCCATTCTGCCGGTACTCGCCGAGGCTGGCGGCAAACTGCTGGTATAGCGCCGCCTGCAAGTCGAGCAACTGGCCCTGCAAGGCATCGGTCCGCTGCACGAACTGCTCCGGGGTCAAGGCCATCGGGCTGGCCTCGAACATGTCGCGGTCAATGCCCGCGAGGAAGGCTTCGTAACCCTGCAGTGCCTCATCGTAGGGCCCCTGCAGCTGGCGCATGGCGCGCGGCGATTCAAGCCCGAGGGTCGATTGCGCCTTGAGCAACTGGCTGCGCGATTCATCCAGGCTGCGGCGCAAATCGCGGATCAGCACCCGGCTCTGCAAGGTGAAATGCTGCGACACCACGGCGCCATAGCCCTGGCTGGCAAAGCTGCCCAATTGTTCCAGCAGACGCGGCAGGGTGTAGGTCAGCTGCTCCATCATCAGGTAGGTGTCGAGATGCGGATCGAGGATCAGCCCGCTGTCGGTGGCCACCTGTTCGCGCAGGGCGAGCAGGCCGAGCAGGTTCTTTTGGTAACGTTCGAGGGCATCGGGCAAAGCCAGCTTACCCAGCACATCGACACTCAGCTCGGCCTGAGCAGCGTTGAGGTTCTGCAAATGTTGCCGCGACTGATCACTTAGCAACTCGGATTTAAGCGGCTGCTCCAGCGCTTGCAAGGCTGGCCCAAGACCGCTGGCGCGTTCCCGCAGCAGCGCTTCGGCGGCTTTCTCGGTACCCTTCCAGCGCGACAGTAGCGTGCGCTGTTCAATCAGTGCCTGCTGCACGCCGGCCATGCCCTGCAGGGCGCTGATGCCTTCAAGCTCATTGTCGATGGAGTTGAGTCGATCCTGATAATTGCTACCAATCACCCACAACGAAAAGCCCAGCGGCAAAGCGAACAGCACAAACACCAACTGAAACTTGCGTGCGAAGCTGAAACGCTCCAGCAGCCGCACGCCCGGTTTGAGTACTCCAGTCATACACACCTCAACCTGTGAAGCGCGCCAACTTCAGGGGCGCGCCAAAGCAAAACTTAAAGCAAGAAGCACGCCCAAGCAGCGTGCCTGTAAGCGGCAATATGTAGTGAGCATAGATGAGTGACCGGGCCACGGCCCGTTCCTGGCCCGAGGTGTGCGCGGCCGGCTGACTGAGGCGCAGCTGAACCCTAGCTAGAGACGCCGCTCCAGAGTTCATCGACATGGCGAAAGCCCCACTCCTCGGCGGACTCGCGACCGACGATCTTGTCGCGTCCGACCAGCTTGCTCAGGTCGAGAATTTCCTGCGGGATCGGGGTTTTCGATTTGGCCGAGAAGAACACCTTGACCCTCGGCGCGAGCAAGGACTTGGCCTGCTGCTCCATTACCACGCCAATACGCCCGCTCTCCAGACGCACCAGCGAACCCACCGGGTATATGCCCACGGTTTTGACAAAAGCCTGGAACACCACAGGGTCAAAATGGCCCTTCCACTCGGCCATCTTGCGGATCGACTCGGCCGGATCCCAACCCTGTTTGTACGGTCGGTTAGAGGTGATCGCGTCATACACGTCGCACACCGCGCCCATGCGCGCGTACAGGCTGATCTGCTCACCGGCCAGGCGATGCGGGTAACCGCTGCCATCGACCTTTTCGTGGTGATGCAGGCACACATCCAGCACCAGCGCGCTGACCTGCTTACTGTCCAGCAGCATGCGCGAGCCCGCTTCGGGGTGGTCGCGCACTGTGGCAAACTCGCCGTCGGTGAGCTTGCCCGGCTTGTTCAGTACCGTATGGGGAATCGCCATCTTGCCGATGTCATGCAGCAGCCCGGCCAGCCCGGCCTCACGCACCTGGCCCTCGTTGAGGCCGAGATTGCGCGCCAGGGCAATCATCAGCGCGCATACCGCCACCGAATGCATATAGGTGTATTCATCGGCGTTTTTCAGCCGGGCCAGGCTGATCAGCGCATTGGGGTGACGCATGATCGAATCGGAAATTTCCTCAACCAGCTCGCCGGCCTGCTCAAACTGCAGCGCCTGGCCCATACGCGCATCACCAAACATGCTGACCACCGCAGCTTTGGAACGGGCGCAGAGCTTGACCGCGCGCTGCATCTCATCGTCCATCGACACCGCCAGGCTGACCGGTGGGCTCTGTACCGCGGCCAACAGAGCGGCCTCGGCTTCGGCGGCGACTTCCTCGGGGCTGACGCTGGCCGTGCCGACTGCAACATCCAAGCCCTTGCTGACATCAATCCACAGCTCACCGATGCTGCTGGCTTTGATCCGCTGCAGGTCTTTTTCCGAACTGAGAAGAAACTTGGATTTCCAGAAGGGGTGGTCCATCCATGCGCCACAAAACTCGTGGATATACATACCGACGCGCACGTCGGCCACTGCGATGCACTTCAACATGGATTGCACTCAAAAGAGGCCAAAAACCAGTAACTCTCAGACAGCGTAGATGATCAATCAGCCTGCATTGTTATGACGGGGGCGAACTGATGGCAATAAGACATCGGTCGCAGATCGGCGGCTTGGAAGCCTTAGCACTACTGCTTATCATTGCCCCACTCGCGCACCACAAGGAGTTGCCATGCGCCGCCTGCTGACCGGTCTTAGCGTCATTATTCTGCTGTTGCTCAACACGCTGATACTGATCGGCCCACTGCTGCTGATCGCCCTCGGCAAGTTCGTATTGCCCGGCAAGGCGCTGAAAACCGCCAGCTCACGCGGGGTGATGTGGGTGGCGGAAACCTGGGCGGAGATCAACAAGCTGATCTTCGCCACGCTGCTGCCGGTGCACTGGGATATTCGCGGCAGTGCCGACCTGCGCCAGAGCACCTCCTATCTGGTGATCAGCAACCACCAGTCGTGGGTCGATATTCCGGCGCTGGTGCAGGCGTTTAATCGCAAGACGCCCTACTTCAAGTTCTTCCTCAAGCAGCAGCTGATCTGGGTGCCCTTTCTCGGCCTGGCGTTCTGGGCGTTGGATTACCCCTTTATGCGCCGCTACTCCAAGGCGTTTTTGGCCAAGCATCCGCAGCTCAAGGGCCAGGACCTGGAAATCACCAAACGCGCCTGCGAGAAGTTCAAGGACCTGCCGGTGACCGTGGTCAATTACCTCGAAGGCACCCGCTGCACCCCAGCCAAACAGGCGCAGCAAAGCTCGCCCTATCAGTATCTGCTCAAACCGAAAGCCGGCGGCGTGGCCTTTGTCCTGGCGGCACTGGGCGAGCAGCTGGACACCGTGCTGGATGTGACCGTGGTGTATCCGGGCACGCGGATTCCCGGTTTCTGGGAGCTGATCAGCGGCCAGGTGGACAAGGTGATCGTCGATATCCAGACCCGCGACCTCGACCCGGCGCTGTGGCAAGGCGACTACGAGAACGATCCGGTATTCCGCCAATTTGTGCAGGGCTGGGTGACGAAACTGTGGCAAGACAAGGATGCGCGGATCGCGCAGATTCGCGCCGAACAGCCCAGCTGACCAGACACCGCTGCCGCTCAACTACTGCGGCAGCTCACGCCGAATCATCCAGTGCTCAGGCGGCGGCATCAGACGGCTGATATCGAACTGCTCCAGACTGACTTGGTCGAGCATCTCGATCATCGGGCTAACCCGCCGTGCATGCGCGCGACCTTCAAGCGCGCGCACCGCCAGGTCCACCGCAATGCGCGCCTGCAACACCGGGGAGTCGGTGGGCGCGGCAACAATAAAACCATCGCGAATCTGCTCGACGATCCGCTCGGTGGTGTAGGTGGCCAGCACCCGTGCCTGGTAGTTCTGCCCCGAGGTCTGCACCAGCTGCGCGGCAAAGCCGGCGGCTTCAGCATTGCCCAGCAGGAAGTCGAGGCGCGGATGCTGCCTGAGCAGTTCGCGCACCAGTTGCGCCTGACTGGCGCGATCCACCGGGGCATAGCCGCCGTGGTGTACGGTCATCGGTTTGATCTGCTCGGCTGCGCGCAGGGCCTTTTCCGAATCCAGCACCCAGCCCGCGCCCTGCGGCCCAGGCAACCAGCCCAGACTGAAAGGCCCCGGCGGGCGATGGTCATCGATATACGCCAGGGCAGCGCCAGTCATATCGGCAAAATCCACGCTGGAGCTGGCACTTAGCCCCGGACAGTCGATGCCGTTGACCAGATCGATAACCGGCTTGCCCTGTTCGACCAGTTGAGCGATTGCCGGGCAGAGGGCCTGGGCGTCGATCGCCGCAATCACATAGGCATCGGCATTGCGCTGCTGACAGTTGTGCAGCTGCTGCGCTTGCACCTGCGGGTTTTCATAGCCGCCGGCCTCATAGATACCTAGCCGCACGCCTTGACGCGCAGCCTCCTCATCCAGCCCCCAGGCCACGCCCCACCAATAGCGATCCTTGCCGTGCGGCAACAATGCGCAGATCCGCCAGGGTTTCGCCGCTTGCGACAAAGGTTGGTACTGCTGCGATACGCCATCGGCCAGCACCTCAGCCGGATACCAGTCCGTGGCCCACGCCGGGCCACTTATCCAAAGCCAGCATAGGGTGAAGCAGATCGCCCGCATAAGGTCCTGCCCTGGAAAGTGGACACTGAACAGCCGTGCCGTGCACTTACTTTAGCCACTTTTCAGGTTCTATTGACGGAGCAGAAACGAGCAAAAAACAGGCGCGCCCCTTGGGTGAGGAACCGCGCATGCGACTGCAGGCGGGCAAACCAACTGCCCGCCTGCATAACCGAGGGCAATCAGGCCGCGCTAAACATCTTGTGCGGATCGATCACAAACTTCTTCGGCACGCCGGCATCGAACTCGCCGTAACCACGCGGCGCGTCATCCAGGCTGATTACCTGCACACCCACCACTTCGGCGATATTGATGCGGTCCCACATGATCGCCTGCATCAGCGCGCGGTTGTACTTCATCACCGGGGTCTGGCCGGTGTGGAAGCTGTGCGACTTGGCCCAGCCGAGGCCGAAGCGAATACTCAAGCTACCGATCTTCGCCGCCGCGTCCACCGCACCCGGATCTTCGGTGACGTAGAGGCCGGGAATGCCGATCTTGCCGGCGACCCGTACCACGCCCATCAGCGAGTTGAGCACCGTGGCCGGCGCTTCGTGTTGGACGCCTGCGTGACCATGGCCACGGGCCTCGAAGCCCACCGCATCGACTGCGCAATCGACTTCCGGCTCGCCCAGCAGGGCGGCGATCTGCTCGTGCAACGGGGTGTCTTTGGACAGGTCAGCAATCTCGAAACCGACCGCCTTGGCATGGGCCAAACGCACCGGATTAACGTCACCGACAATCACCACAGCCGCACCAAGCAAGCGCGCAGAGGCAGCCGCAGCCAGACCGACCGGGCCAGCACCGGCGATATACACGGTGCTGCCTGGGCCAACGCCGGCCGTCACAGCACCGTGGTAACCGGTGGGCAGGATGTCGGACAGGCAGGTCAGGTCGCGGATCTTCTCCATGGCCTTGTCGCGGTCCGGCAGTTTCAGCAGGTTGAAGTCGGCGTACGGCACCATGGCGTACTCGGCCTGCCCACCGGTCCAGTCGCCCATGTCGACGTAGCCGTAGGCACCGCCAGCACGCGCCGGATTGACCGACAGGCAGACGCCGGTGTGCTGCTCTTTGCAGCTGCGGCAGCGGCCGCACGCGACGTTAAACGGCACCGAGACCAGATCACCAATTTTCAGGTTCTCGACGTCGCGGCCCTTCTCGATCACCTCACCGGTGATTTCATGGCCCAGCACCAGGCCGGTTTGCGCCGTGGTGCGACCGCGCACCATATGCTGGTCGGAGCCACAGATATTGGTGGAGACCACACGCAGGATGACCCCGTGCTCGATCTTGCGACCGCGCGGGTCCTGCATTTTCGGATAGTCGATTTTCTGCACTTCGACCTTGCCAGCGCCGAGATAGACGACGCCACGATTACCAGACATACGTATTTCTCCTTTCTTGTTGTGAATACAAAGGCGCGGCCAACGGTCGCGCGGCCTTGTACTGGAGCTTGTGTCTGTTGCCGGGTGGGACCGAGGGTTTGGCAGTCGGGCCCGCCCATAGCGAGGGTTTCAGCAGTTGCGGTTTAGGCGTGCAGCACCACCGTGCGGCTGGCGTTGAGAAACACCCGCCGCTCGAGGTGGTAGCCGATGGCTTTGGCCAGGGTCTGGCACTCGATATCGCGGCCCTTGGCGATCAGGTCTTCGGGGTAGTGGGCGTGATCCACCGACTCCACGCCCTGGGCGATGATCGGCCCCTCGTCGAGGTCGTTGTTGATGTAGTGGGCGGTGGCGCCGACCAGCTTGACGCCCTTCTCGTAAGCCTGGTGATAGGGCTTGGCGCCCTTGAAACCGGGCAGCAGCGAGTGGTGAATATTGATCGCCCAGCCATCCAGCTGGCGGCACAGCTCAGGTGAGAGCACCTGCATATAGCGGGCAAGCACCACCAGCTCGGCGCCGCTGTCCTCGATCACCTGCAGCACCTTGCGCTCCTGCGCCGGCTTGTCTGCCGGGTCGAGCGGGAAGTGGTAGTAGGGAATATCGTGCCAGCGCGCCAGCGGTTCCAGGTCCGGGTGATTGGACACCACCGCCACCACGTCCATGGCCAGATGGCCGATGCGCTGGCGATAGAGCAGGTCGTTCAGGCAGTGATCGGCCTTGCTGACCATCAGCACCACCTTGGCCCGGTAACCCGGCGGGGTCAGCTCGACCTGCATGCCGAAGGCAGTCAAACGCTGATCGAGGCCGGCGCGAAAGGCCTGCTCATCGAAGTCATCCGGCTGACGGAACTCCACGCGGATAAAGAACCGCGCCGACAGTCGATCATCGAAAGAATGGTGTTCGGTGACGTAACAGCGCTGCTCGAACAGAAAGCGCGTCACCGCATCCACGGTGCCGAGCACGCTCGGGCAGTGGGCGGTGAGAATCCAGGTATCGGGGGTGCGGCTCATGATCGGGCCCTCGGTGGAACTCGTGGAAGGTGCTGGGCGGCATTCCGCTTTAGCCGCGAAAAGCAGTCGCGGCTAAAGCCCCTCCCACAGGATGTTTATTGCCGTCAGGCCTTGATCGCCAGTCCAAACTCGGCGCTGGCGTCCTGCAGCCACAGCCAGAAGTAATCGGAGAAGCTGCGGCGGATCAGCAGTTCCCAGGTGTCTTCGGCGGTGTGACGGATCACCAGTTGCGACTTGGCGAAGTGCGTGCCCACCGCCTTGCCCACCGGGAAGTTGCTCGGGTGCACGTCGTAGCTGGTGGACTTCATCAGCACTTCGCGCACCTTCGGCCCGCTCAGTTCCAGCAGGGTTTGCCCGCCGCTGACGTTAACGATCGAGATGTGCTGACCCTCCAGCGCCTCACGCAGCTTCTGCTCGACCGCGAACTCGCTGCCGCTCGGCACAATCAGCAGCCATTCATCAGGGGCCAGCCATTGCAGCGAGGTGTCGCCGGCCGCCACCAGGGTAAGCGCTACCGGCAGCTCCAGGCCCAGAGCCTTGTGCACGCCACCGGCAAACGCCGGGTCTTTGCCATCGCCACGCAGGGTCAGGTGACCGAGCAGCTTCTTCTCGCGCAGGGTCACCCCGGCGCTGGCCGACCCTTTGCCCGCCAGTTGCTCAAGGCCGGCGTGGAACAGTGGCGACTCGGCATGCGCGGCGGCCGGGCGTTGTTGATAGACGTTGATCAAGTTAGACATTCTGGCGATCCCCTTTCGGGTCATAGAACACGGAGCTGACGATTTCGGCTTCGATCAGGCTGCCATCGGCCAGCGGCGCAAACACGCGCTCGCCCATGCGTTTGAGGCCGCCCTTGACCACAGCCATGGCGAAGGAATAGCCCAGCGCCGCGCTCATATAGCTGGAGGTGACGTGGCCGACCATGCTCATCGGGATGGACTGTTTCGGATCGAACACCAGTTGCGCGCCTTCCGGCAGCACGGTTTTCGGGTCGACGGGTTTGAGCCCGACCAACTGCTTGCGGTCCTCGCGCAGGCCGTCTTCGCGGTTCATCCCGCGCCAGCCGATCCACGAGAACGGCTTGGTGCGACCGACACACCAGCCCATATTGAGGTCGTCCGGGGTTACCGAGCCGTCGGTGTCCTGACCGACGATGATGAAGCCCTTCTCGGCCCGCAGTACGTGCATGGTCTCGGTGCCGTAAGGCGTCAGGCCATGCTTCTTGCCGGCCTCGATGATCTTTTCCCACACGCCCAGGGCGTAGTCGGCCTGCACGTTGACTTCGTAGCTCAGCTCGCCGGTAAAGGAGATGCGGAACACCCGCGCCGGCACGCCGCCGACCTGACCTTCCTTCCAGGTCATAAACGGGAAGGCGTCCTTGTCCAGGTCGATGTCGGTGACCTCGGCCAGCAGCTTGCGGCTGTTGGGGCCGGACAGGGTCATGGTCGCCCAATGGTCGGTAACCGAGGTGAAGTACACCTTCAGCTCCGGCCACTCGGTCTGGTGGTAGATCTCCAGCCATTCCATCACCCGTGCGGCGCCGCCGGTGGTGGTGGTCATCAGGAAGTGGTTGTCGGCCAGACAGGCGGTCACGCCGTCGTCGAAGACCATGCCGTCTTCCTTGCACATCAGGCCGTAGCGCGCCTTGCCCACATCCAGCTTGGTCCAGGCGTTGCTGTACACGCGGTTGAGAAACTCGCGGGCATCCGGGCCCTGAATGTCGATCTTGCCCAGCGTCGAGGCATCGAGGATGCCGACCGCGTTACGCACTGCCAGGCACTCGCGGGCCACGGCGGCGTGCAGGTCTTCACCGGCCTTGGGGAAGTACCAGGGGCGTTTCCACTGACCGACATCCTCGAACTCGGCACCGTTCTGCAGGTGCCAGCTGTGCATGGCGGTGTAGCGCTTGGGCTCGAACAACGCGCCGCAATGACGGCCGGCGACAGCGCCGAAGGTCACCGGGGTGTAGTTCGGGCGGAACATGGTGGTGCCCATCTGCGGGATGCTGATGCCCAGCGAGCGGGCGGCAATCGCCAGGCCGTTGATATTGCCCAGCTTGCCCTGGTCGGTGCCGAAGCCCAGCGCGGTGTAGCGTTTGACGTGCTCGACCGACTCAAAGCCTTCACGCGTCGCCAGCTCGATACCGGCAGCGGTGACGTCGTTCTGCAGATCGACAAACTGCTTGGGCGCGCGCGCCGTCGGCTTGTCGTGCGGCACTTGGAACAGCGCCAGGGAAGGCTCTTCCATGCGTACTGCCACCTGCGGCAGGCTCGCGGAAACCGCCTTGAAGCCGGCTTCAGCAGCCGCCGATACACCGGCCTCGAAGCCATCGGCCAGGGCATCACCCAGGCCGAATACGCCATTCACCGCACCGGCGCACAGGCGCTTCTGGAAGCCACCCTCGCCCGGGACAAAGGCCAGAATATCTTCACGCCAAGTCGGCCGGCCGCCTAGGTGCGAGGCCAGGTGCACCACCGGGCTGTAGCCGCCGGAGCTGACGATCAGGTCGCAATCAAGCACTTCGCCGGGGCTGCTGACCTTGTGGCTCTGCACATCGATGGCGCAGATGCGCGCAGCGGTCACCCGCTTGCTGCCGGCCGCTTCCACCACGGCGCTGCCGGTGAGGATGCGCACGCCGCGTTTGCGCGCTTCTTCCACCCAGCTGCCGCGCGGGTTGCTGCGTGCATCGGCGACAGCCACCACCTGCAAGCCGGCGTCGAGCCAGTCGAGCACCACGCGGTAGGCGTAATCGTTGTTGGTCGACAGCACCAGCTGCTTGCCCGGCGCCACGCCATAACGGCGCACATAGGTGGACACCGCATCGGCGAGCATATTGCCCGGCACGTCGTTGTTGGCGTAAACCAGCGGCCGCTCGTGGGCGCCAGTGGCCAGCACCACACGTTTGGCGCGTACGCGGTGCATACGTTGACGGACCATACCCATGGGCGCGATCTCGCCGAGGTGATCGGTCAGGCGCTGGTGAATGGTGAGGAAGTTGTGGTCGTGGTAACCGTTGACCGTGGAACGCGGCAGCAGGGTCACTTCAGGCATGCCGGACAGCTCGGCAATCACCTGGGCGGCCCATTCGGCTGCCGGTTTGCCGTCGAGGGTTTCCCGAGTGCTGAGCAGGCTGCCGCCGAACTCTTCCTGCTCATCGGCGAGAATTACCCGGGCACCGCTGCGCGCAGCAGCCAACGCCGCCGCCAGGCCCGCCGGGCCGGCACCGACCACCAGCACGTCGCAATGCTGGTTCATATAGTCGTAGCTGTCCGGGTCTACCGCAGTCGGCGCACGGCCTAAACCTGCGGCCTTGCGGATGTATTTCTCGTAGGTCAGCCAGAGGTTCTGCGGGTACATAAAGGTCTTGTAGTAGAACCCCGGCGGCATCATCTTGCCGCCGACCTTGCCGAGAATGCCCATCAGGTCGGTGTTTACGCTCGGCCAGCCGTTGGTGCTGCTGGCGACTAGGCCGGCATACAGCGCCTGCTGGGTGGCGCGCACGTTGGGGATCTGCGCCGCTTCGGTGCTGCCGATCTGCAGCACCGCGTTCGGCTCCTCGGCGCCGGCAGCAACGATGCCGCGCGGCCGCGAGTACTTGAAGCTGCGCCCGACGATATCCACGCCATTGGCCAGCAAGGCGGCGGCCAAGGTGTCGCCGGCAAAGCCTTCATAGCTCTGCCCGTTGAAGCTGAATGTCAGGGGCTGGCTGCGATCAACGCGGCCGCCAGTAGCAAGACGATTGACCTGGCTCATGCCGTTACTCCTTGGTCGATGGCCTTTTTCTCGACAGTGCCGGCAGCGGTGACGCTGGGCTTCTCGCCGATCTTGTAGGTTTCGAGAATTTCGTAGGTCACCGTGTGACGGGTGGCGTTGAAGTACTTGCGGCAACCGGCGGAATGCACCCACAGCTCGTGGTGAATGCCGCGCGGGTTATCGCGGAAGAACAAATACTCGCCCCACTCGGCATCGGTGCAGGCGGATGGATCCAGCGGGCGCGGAATATGCGCCTGGCCCTTGGCGTGGAATTCCTCTTCGGAGCGCAGTTCGCCGCAGTGAGGGCAGAAGATATGCAACATGGGTAAGCCCTCTTAGTGAGCCACGGCAGCAGCGCCGTGCTCGTCGATCAGTGCGCCGGTGTGGAAACGGTCCATGGAGAACGGTTTGGCCAGCGGGTGCATTTCGCCCTTGGCCAGGCTCGCGGCGAACACGTGACCCGAACCCGGCGTGGCCTTGAAGCCGCCGGTGCCCCAACCGCAGTTGAAGAACAGGTTGGGTACCGGGGTTTTGGAAATGATCGGGCAAGCGTCCGGCGAGGTGTCGACGATGCCGCCCCACTGGCGGTTCATGCGTACCCGCGAGAGCACCGGAAACATCTCGACGATGGCCTGCAGGGTGTGTTCGATGGTGCCGTAGGAGCCGCGCTGGCCGTAGCCGTTGTAACCGTCGATGCCGGCGCCGATGACCAGGTCGCCCTTGTCCGACTGGCTGATATAGCCATGCACGGCGTTGGACATGATCACGCTGTCGATAATCGGCTTGATCGGCTCGGACACCAGCGCCTGCAGCGGATGGGATTCCAGTGGCAGGCGGAAGCCGGCCAGGCCGGCCATATGCCCGGAGTTACCGGCGGTGACCACACCAACGCGCTTGCCGCCGATAAAGCCCTTGTTGGTTTCCACGCCGATGCACACGCCGTTTTCCTTGCGGAAACCGATCACTTCGGTCTGCTGCAGCAGGTCGACACCCAAGGCATCGGCGGCGCGGGCATAGCCCCAGGCCACGGCGTCGTGACGCGCCACGCCACCGCGACGCTGCACGGTGGAACCCATCACCGGGTAGCGGGTGTTCTTGCTGCAATCCAGGTAGGGAATCTCTTCGGCCACCTGTTTAGCGTCAAGCAACTCGCCGTCCACGCCGTTTAGGCGGTTGGCGCTGACGCGGCGCTCGGAGTCGCGTATGTCCTGCAGGGTGTGGCACAGGTTGTAGACACCGCGCTGGCTGAACATGACGTTGTAGTTAAGGTCCTGGGACAGGCCTTCCCACAGTTTCATCGCATGCTCATACAGGTGCGCCGACTCATCCCACAGGTAATTGGAGCGCACGATGGTGGTGTTGCGCGCGGTGTTACCGCCGCCCAGCCAGCCCTTCTCGATCACCGCGACGTTCTTTACGCCGAACTCTTTCGCCAGGTAATAGGCCGTGGCCAGACCGTGGCCGCCACCGCCGACGATGATCACGTCGTACACCGGCTTGGGCGTGGGGTTGCGCCACATGCGCTGCCAGTTTTCATGGTGGCTGAAAGCGTGCTTGAACAGGCCGAAGCCGGAATAACGTTGCATAAAGGTGCTCCTGAAACGGAAAGCTGGAACCTTGTCGCCAGGCGCGGCAGTCACCGAACCGGGTGGATCATTGCGTTCAACGGTAGACCGGGTAATCGGCGCACAGCCCTGCCGCCAGAGTCGCCACCTGCGCTTCCACATCGGCATCGCCCAGGTGGTCGAGGATGTTGCAGATCCAACCGGCCAGCTCGATGCTTTGCGCTTCCTTGAGACCGCGGGTGGTGATGGCCGGGGTGCCGATACGCAGGCCCGAAGTGACAAACGGCGACTGCGGGTCATTCGGCACGGCGTTCTTGTTGACCGTGATCCCGGCGCGCCCCAGGGCCGCATCGGCGTCTTTACCGGTCAGCCCCTGACGGATCAGGCTGACCAGAAACAGGTGGTTGTCGGTGCCGCCGGAGACCACGTCGTAGCCGCGCTCGATAAACACCTTGGCCATGGCCTGGGCGTTTTTGATCACTTGCGCTTGGTATTCCTTGAAGCCCGGTTCCATGGCTTCCTTGAAGCACACCGCCTTGGCCGCGATCACATGCATCAGCGGGCCGCCCTGGGCGCCAGGGAATACCGCCGAGTTAAGTTTCTTCTCGATCTCGGCATTGGCGCGAGCCAGGATCAAGCCGCCACGCGGACCGCGCAGGGTCTTGTGGGTGGTGGTGGTGACCACATCGGCAAAGGGAATCGGGTTGGGGTACAGGCCGGCGGCCACCAGACCGGCGACGTGGGCCATATCGACAAACAGCAGCGCGCCAACCTTGTCGGCGATGGCGCGGAAACGCGGGAAATCCAGAGTCTTCGAGTAGGCGGAGAAACCGGCGACGATCATCTTCGGCTGGCACTCAACAGCCAGGCGCTCGACTTCGTCGTAATCGATCAGGCCGGTGGCGGTGTCGATGCCGTACTGCACGGCGTTGTACAGCTTGCCCGAGGACGACACCTTGGCGCCGTGGGTCAGGTGGCCGCCGTGGGCCAGGCTCATGCCGAGGATGGTGTCACCGGCATTGATCAACGCCAGGTACACCGCGCTGTTGGCCGACGAGCCGGAATGCGGCTGGACGTTGGCGTAATCGGCGCCAAACAGCGCCTTGGCGCGGTCGATGGCCAGCTGCTCGACCACATCGACATGCTCGCAGCCGCCGTAATAACGCTTGCCCGGATAGCCTTCGGCGTACTTGTTGGTCAGGCCGCTACCCTGGGCTTCCATGACCCGCTGGCTGGTGTAGTTTTCCGAGGCGATCAGCTCGATATGGTGCTCCTGACGGCTTTCCTCGGCGTTGATCGCGCTGAGCAATTCGTCGTCGTAGCCTTGAATCTGGTCGTTCTTGCTGAACATCGCTGATCTCCTGCGGCACCGGGGTGTGGCGCATCTGTGGCGGTGTGGGTGCGTCTTAAAGACTGAACCCAGTTGCCACCGATGGTATGACTGGCCCTGATCAGTCAGATGCCTAGGCACGCCACGGGGGATTGCGTTTGCGACATGCACAGGTCGCAATTACGCAGCTCATAGCCGGAGGCAATACGAGGAAATCTTGCGCCGACAAATCGCGCGCGGATTACAAGCGGGCTACGAGGCGCTGATCACTAACCACTCACGAATGGCCACCAGCAGCAGGAAGTGGCCGGGGTAGAACAGGTAGGCCCAGCGCCGTACCGGCGGCACCTCACCCTGGAGCGGCTGGCGCAACAGCCACAGCCCCAGCAGCGGCGCCGCCATGCAGATCAGAATAACGCTCCAGGCGAAGGGATCGCCGCGGGTCGCATCAATGTAGAACGGCGGCCAATAGTTGGCGGCCAGGCACAGCATCACCGGCCAGACCCAGCTCGCCCCCGGTCGCTGCAAGGCATAGATAAAAGCCGCGGGCAGCAATGCACCGGCCAAGCCGAACATCAACCAGGGATGGCCGACCAGCGCCACCAGTACCGCCGTGACAGCCAACCAGCGCCGCTGCCCATTGGGCTGCCCCACCCCACCGGCAATCAGCAAGCCCAGCACCAGAGTCGGCATAACATTCAGCGACTGTGGCGTAACCACCAGCAGCCGATAGGGCCATTCGGAGAGCAGCGCGAACAGCACCAGCAGCCCGAGGTAGCGCAGGGGAAAGGGTTTGCCGCCACCTGCCGAAGGCCGCGCCAGGTTGGCGGCAATCGCCAGACAGAAAAACGGAAAAGCCAGGCGCCCCGGGATATACAGCCAGTACAGGGACGGCCAGACATGCCGCAGGTGGTCGAACAGCATGGTCGCCAGGGCCAGCCACTTGAGCAGATCCAGCGCGGCGTTGCGGGTGCGCCCGGCAGGGGGTGTCAGCATTGCGGCACTCAGGGAGTCAGCGGATTACCTGACGGTAACCCAATGACCGCGTCAATGCGCACCCGGCATCAGATCAGCCCTGCAGCTTGTTTTTGCAGCTGGCCGAGGCCTTGATCAGGCGTTGCTGCATGGCCGCATCAGGTGTCGATTGGGCGGCCATGGCCTGCATTTCCGCCTCACTGAACTCACCGCCGACCTTTTCGGCGGCACATTCGCAATACGCCTTCAGGTTGTTCATATCGTGCCCCTCGGGGGCGCCCGCCACGCACTCATTTACAAATGAGGCCTTGGCACCGTCAGGCCAGGGCTCTGCGGCAACGGCCGGCAGGGCAAAGGCCAGGGGAAGGAAAAATGCGATCAGATGACGGTAGTTCATGGTGGATTCCTGTGCGGGTCAGTGACAGGGGCAACACCTGGCCGGTCGAAGCGAACCCATGGTTCGCCCCCCCGACAGCCAAGGCACCACGGCCTGCTCTAGCGGTCCACGACGAGTGACTGTCTGTCGAGCGATAACCCCATTGGCGCCGCAAACGACGCCACGATCCCATCAGGCGAGCCACTCATCCTGGCCTTAGCTGTGAGGCCGGGCAGCGCCATGAGTTCCTTTCATTTATTCCGCTGCCAGCGCCGCAACCCAGTGCTGCGCCGTCTCAGCCCGTCGCGCCGTCAAGACTGTTTACCAGGCCAAACAGCGCCTGGAATAAACAAGATGTCGCCACAACGTCCGCCGGGCCGCGCACGCGCAGGTAAAGTAAACCCATTCGCCGGCCCGCTCGGCAACCGATAGAAGGAACTAGCAATGCCCGATCTTTCGCAACAGTTCGCCAGCGACAACTATTCCGGTATCTGTCCGGAAGCCTGGGCAGCCATGGCCGAGGCCAACCAGGGTCACGACCGCGCCTACGGCGATGATCAGTGGACCGCCCGCGCCGCCGACCACTTCCGCCAGCTATTCGAAACCGACTGCGAAGTGTTCTTCGCTTTCAACGGCACGGCGGCCAACTCCCTGGCGCTGGCCGCGCTGTGCCAGAGCTACCACAGCGTGATCTGCTCGGAGACCGCCCACGTCGAAACCGACGAGTGCGGCGCGCCGGAGTTTTTCTCCAACGGCTCCAAACTGCTGCTGGCCAAGACCGAGAACGGCAAGCTGACCCCCGAGGCGATCCGTGAAATCGCTCTCAAACGCCAGGACATCCACTACCCCAAGCCACGGGTAGTCACCCTGACTCAGGCCACGGAAGTCGGCACCGTCTACAGCCCCGATGAAGTACGGGCGATCAGCGCGGTATGCCGCGAACTGGGCCTGCATCTGCATATGGACGGTGCTCGCTTCTCCAACGCCTGCGCCTTTCTCGGCTGCAGCCCGGCCGACCTGACCTGGAAGGCTGGCGTCGATGTGCTGTGTTTTGGCGGCACCAAGAACGGTATGGCGGTGGGTGAAGCGATCCTGTTCTTCAACAAGGACCTGGCGGAAGACTTTGACTACCGCTGCAAGCAGGCCGGTCAGCTGGCCTCGAAGATGCGTTACCTGTCAGCACCCTGGGTCGGCATCCTGCAGGACGGCGCCTGGCTGCGTTACGCCCAGCACGCCAACCGCTGCGCGCGCCTGCTGGCCGAGCTGGTCAGCGATATTCCGGGCGTCAGCCTGATGTTCCCAGTACAGGCCAACGGCGTGTTTTTGCAGATGTCAGAACCGGCGCTGGAAATCCTGCGCGGCCAGGGCTGGCGCTTCTACACCTTTATCGGGGCCGGCGGCGCACGCTTTATGTGCTCCTGGGACACCGACGAAGCGCGGGTGCGCCAGCTGGCAGGAGATATTCGCCAGGCGATGGCGGCGAGTTAACGGGGCACCAAAGCCGGCAACAAAGTGCGCGAAATCGCCTCGCGCACATTCGGCAACAGCGTCGCGCTGCCACCGAGCAACTCCTCCACCAGCCGCCGCAGGGCCACGGCGCGCTCCGGACTAAGACCGCTGACGGCATGCTCGCAGGCCTGCTCGGCGGTCACCCCGGGTGGAATCGACAGCCCCAGCGCGACCAGGCGTTCGCGTAGGTCCTCCTGATCAATCAGGTCGGCATGCATCATGGTCAAATCCTCCTGTGGTGGCGCGCTAGCGCAGCACGCCTTCTTCCAGTAACAGTTTGAAGATAGCCTCCGCGCCCGCTTGCGGCGATACATCTTTGAGTACTTGCCCGCCGCCACCGGATGCCTTGGCCGTGGCGGCCTTCATCCGTTCCGCACCGGTCTTGGCCTTGATCACCTTGAGGCGCTTGGGCCGAGGTTTGGCCGGTTGCAGCTGGGCGTTGGCAAACAGCGGATCGGCGACCAACTCCACCTCGTCGGCCGTCAACAGGCCACGGCGAGCCGGGCCGAAGGCGCTCTGCCTCGCAGTGGGCGCGGCATTGTCGACACTGGCGACAAACGGCAGGCGTACCTGCAAGCGTCGGCGCTGACCGCGGGGCAAGGCTTGCAGCACCTGAGCCACGCCATTGCTGACCTGCTCCACCGCCGCCAGCCCGACCACCAGCGGCCAGCCGAGCTGTTCCGCCAGCAGGTAAGGCAGCATGCCCGAGCCTTCGCCGGTTTCCGCCTGGCTGCCGGTCAGCACCAGCTGCGCGCTGGAGTCGGCCAGGTACTCGGCGAGCACCGGCAGCGCATCGCTGTGCACCGGTTGTTCGAGAATCTTGATCTGCTCAAGGCCCATGCCCAGATAAGCGCGCAACGCTTCCTGCTGCGGATCACCGGCATGCAGCACCTGCAGGCGCTCACCGGCCAGACGCAGCCCCAGCTCGACTGCGCGGGCGTCCTGCTCGGCGCGGCGCGGGCGTCCGGAGGTGGGGTGAGCGCCAACCGAAACCAGCGCCACGATATTCAACTCCGTCATGCATCCCCCGTAGCCCGGATGCAATCCGGGAATCGCGGTTGAGAATCGCGAAGACAAACCTTATGCAGCATCACGCGCTCCTCCCTGCCGATGGGCCGCAACACGCTCGATCAACGCCTGCAGAATCGCGGCGGACTCGCCGATCACCGAGAGGTCGGCGCGTTTGATCATGTCGCAGGTCGGGTCGAGGTTGATCGCCACCACCTTGTCGCAGGCGCCGATGCCTTGCAGGTGCTGGATCGCCCCGCTGATACCCACAGCCACGTAGACCCGCGCCGTGACCCAGATGCCTGACGCACCGACCTGGCGCTCGCGGCCCATAAAGCCATCGTCCACCGCCACCCGCGAGGCGCCTTCGGTGGCGCCCAGCGCCGCAGCGGCCTGATGGAACAGCGCCCAGTCCTTCACGCCGTTGCCGCCGGAGAGAATAAATTCGGCCTCGGCCATGGGGATCTGCGCCGGATCAACCGCTACCGCACCGAGATCCTGAATCCGTGGTAAATGGCTAACCAGCGCTTCACTGAGCGCCAGCGGCCGTACTTCGTGACGGGTTTCGCTGACCGGTTCGGCGCACTCCACCGCCGCCAGAATCAGGCGTGGCGCTGCTTGCACCAGGTCTTCTCGCCCAGCACCCGCACGCCCGCTGGCCACTCCATCGGCCACCTGCCAAACGCGCGTCGCCGGGCGTTCGCCGAGCTTGGCGGCCAGGCGGCGGCCCAGTTCGCCGCCACCGCTGCGGCTGTCGGGCAACAACCAGTGGCGCGGCGAGAGTTGGCGCTCCAGCGCACCGAGGGCCAGTACCCGTGCTTCCGGGGCGTAGCCGTCGAAAGTGTCATCGGCGAACTGCAGCAGACGGTCGACGCCGTTGCAGTCGAAGGCGCTTTCCTTATGTTCACCAAAGATCACCGCGACCACCGCGCCGTCGCTGCCGGCGAGCTTGTGCGCCAGGCCAAGCAGGTCCTTGTCATGCGCGCTCAGGCGGCCGCCGACCATATCCGGCACCACGGCGATATAGAACGCCGGTTGCTCGATAACCCGCAGCGGCAACTGCACCACGGCACTGGCCGTCGAGCGCTTGGCCGCGCCGCCTTGCTGCGCGCCGGAGCGGTCGATGCGTTTAAGGCCATTGGGGCCGATAAAGCCCACGGCATGCGGGTTCTTGCGCAGCACCCCGGCGGCGCTGAGCCAGCTGGCCACGGTCGGTTGTGCGGCGGCATGCAGCGGGTGCAGGCGATTGCGGGCAATCCATTCAGCCCGCGGATCACGGCGAATCAGGTCGCTCATGGGCTTACCTCGGCTACTTCACGCGGGGCCGGCGCAGGCTGCTTCACCTCGACCACGCCCTCAATCAATACATCGGCCACCAGCTCGGCAATATCCTTGACCTCCGGGCGCACGCCGACCACCCCTTCGAGCATCGCTGTGCACTGCGGACAACCCACGGCCACCAGCTCGGCACCGGTCTCCTTGATATCGACCATGCGCATATCGGGGATGCGCTGCTTGCCAGGAATATCGGTGATCGGCGCACCGCCGCCACCGCCGCAGCAACGGGAGCGGAAGCCCGAACGCTGCATTTCCTTCACCTCGATGCCGATGGCATTCAGCACATTGCGCGGCGCTTCGTACTCACCGTTGTAGCGACCCAGGTAGCACGGGTCGTGGTAGGTGACCGAGCCGCCCTTGTGGGTGCCGAGGTTAAGTTTCTGACCGGTGAACAGTTCATCCATATAAGTGCTGTGGTGCAGCACCTGGTAACGGCCGCCCAGCTCACCGTATTCGTTTTTCAGCACATGGAAAC
>NZ_JBNXUH010000146.1:0-527 GCF_050563605.1 Pseudomonas peli
GTTCTTTCTTTTTTTTTCTTTTTTCTCTCTTTTTTATCCTTCCCTCCGCTTTTTTCTGTTTTCTTTTTTGCTCCTTTCTCTTATTCTCTTCTGACTCTTCCGTCTTCTCTCCTCTTTTTTTTTTTTTTTTTTTTTTTTTTTTTTTTTTTTTCTTTCTTTTTTTTCTTTGTTTTCTTTTTTTTTTTTTTTTCTTTTTTCTTTTTTTTTCTCTTTCTTTTCTTTTTCTTTTTTTTCTCTTTCTGTCCTTTTTCTTTCTTTTTTNGCATACGAGATCGCTCAGTTCGTCTCGTGGGCTCGGAGATTGTATAAGAGACAGGCCTTGTGCTCCGGGTTGGCTGGGTCGAGGGCGAGGAAGGCGGCCTTGATCTTCTCGGCCAGGGCCGGATCGAGGGTGCCGCGTACGGTCCAGTTGTAGTCGTAGTAAGTAGGGGGGGGGGCGAGCATCGGGACCATGTGGGTATCTACTTTGCCGCTGGCAACCAGGGGGTCCCGCACCTGTCTCAGATACACATCTGACGGTGCCGACG
>NZ_JBNXUH010000147.1:0-486 GCF_050563605.1 Pseudomonas peli
ACCCCACGGTGCGCCAGCATCCCCGGCATATAGGGCCCGGCCAGGCTGTAAACGAGGAACAGCAGGGCGATGATCGCCAGTGGCGGGCCAAGCAMYCCGCGGGGGGGKTYCCSCCCSTCTCTTTTAWACAACTCCCMGCCCCCCARAMGGAAAGAGGGGAATCCTATTGCGGCTTTTTCTTGTAAAAAAAAAAAAAAAAAAAACATACAGCAGGGCGATGATCGCCAGTGGCGGGCCAAGCACTCGGCGGGKGGCTTCCAGCCTGTCTCTTTTACACATCTTACGCTGCCGACCCCCGCCCCCCGGGGGAGGTTGTTTTGGGGGGGCCGGTCTCTAACAAAAAAAAAAAAAAAAAGAGGAGCGTAGACGGAAGCGAAAGATGAGTATAAGAGACAGAAACTGCAACGCGAAAATGACCAGAAGAAACACGACGTGGCGGAGAAGAAAAAAGAAGAAATGTAAGAAAAAGAAAGAGAAGGAAAGGAC
>NZ_JBNXUH010000148.1:0-473 GCF_050563605.1 Pseudomonas peli
GCTATGTGCAGACTCACCCGTGCAAACCCTCGGCATTGCTGCCGCTATCGGTCTGCTGTTGGGCATGCTGATTACCCGCCGTTAAAGAGAACATTAATGGATGCAACACGTTTCTTCTGGGGGGCTGGGAGTTGTTAAAAAGAGCCGGCTTAGGTCCACCCCCCCCCGTGCAACCCCTCGGCATTGCTGCCGCTATCGGTCTGCTGTTGGGCATGCTGATTACCCGCCGTTAAAGAGAACATTAATGGATGCAACACCGTCCACCCCGCCAAGTCGCGGCAGTTCGCCACGGCGATTTGCCAGCGCCTTGCTGGGGCTGTCTCTCCCTACTTTCTCTTTTCTTTTTTTTTTTTAACCGACCCACCCCCGCAGACATCTCACCCTCGGGGCGCGCCGGCGCCGGCGAAAGTTGTTTAAAAGAGCCAGGCCGTTCTCGCTCTGTTGTTGGCCTTTTTTCTCCCCCGCCGTTAAAG
>NZ_JBNXUH010000149.1:0-422 GCF_050563605.1 Pseudomonas peli
GGTTGTAGTTGCCGATAAAGCCGGCGGCAAAGGCATCGGCGGGGGGGGGGTAGAGGGGCTGGCCCTTATACAAAACTTACGCCGCCGGCCCCGGCCCCCCAGGGGTGGGCTTCTCGGGGTGTCGCGCTCTTCAAAAAAAAAAACAACTCTAGGTTGTAGTTGCCGATAAAGCCGGCGGCAAAGGCATCGGCGGGGGCGGTGTAGAKGTTACACAACTGACGCTGCCGGCGAAGCCCCCCGAGGGGGGGTTTTGGGGGGGGCGGGGGGTTTTAAAAAAAAAAAAAAAAAAAAAAGAWAMGARAAAAAAAAAAAACAAGAGGAGAGAAGACGGCAGCGTCAGATGTGTAAAAGAGAAAGGAAAAGGGAATAAACGAACCAAGAAAAAGACAAAAACGAAAGAAGAAATAAGGAAGGGAAAAAAC
>NZ_JBNXUH010000150.1:0-416 GCF_050563605.1 Pseudomonas peli
CCCGGCACGCCTATCGCCGCCCCCCTCGCCTCGCAAGGTGAAGCCCGTCTCTTATACACATCTGCCCCTCACGACCACCCTCCCCGTCTCTCATACACATCTGACGCCGCCCACCACCCAACACACATAAATGCCCCTTCCACACGTCCGNAGACAGGTCGGCAAGCCTATCGCCGCCCCCCTCGCCTCGCAAGGTGAAGCCTTACTACCAAAGTCGTAAGGCAGCTAATTGACAGGCTAGAGGCCGCACTTCTACCCCTGTTTTNCCTCATACTTTCACTCCTGGGGCCTCCTCCGCCGCCTCAAATGTGTATAAGAGACAGGCCTATCCCCGCCCCCCTCCCCTCCCCAGGTGAAGCCTTACCACCAAAGTCGTAAGGCAGCTAATTGGCAGGCTTGAAGCCGCCCTTCTTCCC
>NZ_JBNXUH010000151.1:0-388 GCF_050563605.1 Pseudomonas peli
GTGGTATGGAGTGGGTCAACCTGTTCGCCCTGGCGGTAAACGAGGAAAACGCCGCCGGCGGGCGCATGGTTACCGCGCCGACCAATGGCGCGGCGGGGATTATTCCGGCGGGGCTGCMTTWCYTCTGTCTCYTWTACACATCTGACGCYGCCGGCGACGCCCCCCGCGTGTCGGTCTTTGGGGGTGTCCGCCCCATTTAAAAAAAAAAAAACAAACAACACCCACTTGTTACCGCGCCGACCAATGGCGCGGCGGGGATTATTCCGGCGGTGGTGGATTACCTCTGGCTCTTATACACACTCCCGTGCCCATGTGCGGGACCGGGCGACGACGTATGCCGCCTTTTTTTTGGAAAAAAAATAGAAAACAAAATACTCCACTCTACTAT
>NZ_JBNXUH010000029.1:0-26657 GCF_050563605.1 Pseudomonas peli
GCAGGTACCAACACCGGCGATGGTGGCGGTGCTGCCTGCGGTGTAGACGGTGGCATCACCGGCGACAGTGAACTGGGTGACGCTGAGGGTATCGTTCTCTGGATCAGTGTCGTTGGTCAGGACATTGCCGGTGGCGGCGGTGTCTTCGGTGACGGCAACCGGACCATCATTCACGGCCAAAGGTGCATCGTTGACCGGTGCGACATCGGCGAAGCTCAGTTCGGCGGTATCGGTGAGGTCGCCATCGGTGACGGTATAAGTCGCCGTTGGCACCGGACCGTTGTAATTGCTGGCCGGGGTGAAAGTGAAGCTGCCGTTGCTGTTGATCAGCAGGGTACCAACACCGGCGATGGTGGCGGTGCTGCCTGCGGTGTAGACGGTGGCATCACCGGCGACAGTGAACTGGGTGACGCTGAGGGTATCGTTCTCTGGATCAGTGTCGTTGGTCAGGACATTGCCGGTGGCGGCGGTGTCTTCGGTGACGGCAACCGGACCATCATTCACGGCCAAAGGTGCATCGTTGACCGGTGCGACATCGGCGAAGCTCAGTTCAGCGGTATCGGTGAGGTCGCCATCGGTGACGGTATAAGTCGCCGTTGGCACCGGACCGTTGTAATTGCTGGCCGGGGTGAAAGTGAAGCTGCCGTTGCTGTTGATCAGCAGGGTACCAACACCGGCGATGGTGGCGGTGCTGCCTGCGGTGTAGACGGTGGCATCACCGGCGACAGTGAACTGGGTGACGCTGAGGGTATCGTTCTCTGGATCAGTGTCGTTGGTCAGGACATTGCCGGTGGCGGCGGTGTCTTCGGTGACGGCAACCGGACCATCATTCACGGCCGAGGGTGAATTGTTCTCAAGGCTGGAGTTAGCAGTAATAGCAACATCGGCTTCAGCGCCGGCTTCTTCATCTATAGCTTGGCCTGCGAAGCCCAAACCTTCAGTTTCGAACCCTACGGTCGGATCTAGGCGCTGCCCAGTCTCCCCCAGCAGTACAAAGCTATGCCCACCGCCTGCTGCGCCGCCAGTACCGCCGCCTACACCTGGGCCAGCCGCTGTGGCTTCGAGGTCGACAGTGGGGTCGAAGCCGGCAGTCAGGGCTTGCTCCAGGTTCGGGTTGGGCTCGACTTTATTACCTTCGGTCTGTGTATCGCTGGCGGACGATTGCCAGTTGCTGTTTTGCGCAACGTTGACCAGCTCGCCATTAGCCAGTTGCAGGGTCACTTCGCCACCCAGGCCAGTTAAGATCTGTTCGCCCATGAGCAGGCGTTCGCCTTCGAATATCTGTCGCTTCAGTCCGTCGAGAGAGACGGCAAATACTTGGCCAACAAGACTTTTTACGATGGCGACGATAGTGGTCATAAAACGGCTCCGGAGTGGGCGCGGTAAAATCGTTAAACATAGTGAAGCAATGTTTTGATTTAAAGGCTGATAAGCTGACAAATTATTGTCGTCATAAATTTGGCTTATTCCATTATGGAATTACGGATATGCCAAACTATTGACCGAGTGCTCGCGATAATAAACAATGCGCGCCCTGATGTCACTTTGATATTGGTTTGTCTGTGTGTGATGCGCGTCACGCTATGTGGGCTGTTTATGTATCCTGCGCCACTTTGCGTCAAGCGCGTCGCGTCTTCGTTGTTCCAAGTCACTAGCTCAGCCTGAAAGGAATTTCATTTAATGCGTTTTCTTGTCCTCGTCCCCCTTGCTCTGGCGGTATCTCTGGCTGCCCATGGCCAGACACTTAATGAAGCCATGCAAAGCGCCCTTGAGGTGCATCCGGAAATCCAGGCTGGGATTCATGCGCGTTTGTCGGTTGAAGAACAAATGAAGGCCGCCAAGGGCGGCTACCTGCCGCGGGTTGACCTGTTGGCCGGCTATGGCCGTGAAGGCACCGACAGCCCGGGTACCCGCGGACAGAACCACAACACTGAGACGCTGAATCGCGGTGAGTCGAGCCTGCGCCTGCAGCAGATGGTGTTCGACGGTTTTGCTACCAGCAGTGAAGTCGGTCGTCAGCGCGCTACGGTGAATGCCCGTGCCTATGAATTGTTGGGTACTTCCGAGCGCACCGCCCTGACGGTGGCGCAGGTGTATCTGGATGTGCTGACTCGCCAGGAACTGGTACGTCTGGCCGAGAGCAACCTGGTCAGCCACGAACGTATTTATGACCAGATCACCCTGCGTAGCCAGAGTGGCGTAGGGCGTACTGCCGACCTTGACCAGGCCGAAGCGCGTCTGGCCCAGGCCCGTAACAATCTGATCACCGAGCAGACCAACCTGGCGGATGCGCGGGTCAACTATTTCAGCGTGGTCGGCCGTGATGCCAGCGAGCTGAGTCCGCCGGTTGGTCTGGCTGGTCACCTGCCGGAAAGCCTGCCAGCAGCGCGTCAGGAAATGCTCGTCAACAACCCATTCCTGAGTTCGGCCGAGGCCGATGTGCAGGCCAGCGAACAGCAGTACGAAGCGGCCAAGTCGAGTTTCTACCCACGCTTTGATGCCGAGTTGTCGCGCGGTATGGACAACAATATCGATGGCGTCAGCGGTCATAGCAACGAGTGGCAGGCCATGCTGCGCATGCGCTACAACCTGTTCGCCGGTGGCAGCAACAAGGCTGATCTGCAGTCCAAGGCCTATCAGACCAACCAGGCCATGGACATCCGCAACAACGCCCTGCGGGTCTTGAACGAAGACCTCGGTCTGGCCTGGAATGCCTTGGAAAATGCTCGCCAACAGTTGCCGATTGCCCAGCAGTACGTTGACTACAGCAGCCGCGTGCGCGAGTCCTACCAGAAGCAGTTCAGTCTCGGCGACCGCACGCTGCTGGATTTGCTCGACAGTGAAAACGAGTTGTTCACCGCCTCGCGCCGTCTTGAGGAAGTGCGTTACACCGAGCTGTTTACTCAGTACCGGATCAAGGCCACCATGGGCTCCCTGCTCAAGAGCCAGGGTGTAGTCGCGCCGATGGCCGCCGCACCACTGGACGAGATCAAGGCCCAGGCCAACTTGCCGGGTCTGAACTGAGCCCAGTCGTTGATGAGTAAAACCCAGTGGCAGTAGACCCAAGCCCGATGCAAACCCGTAGCGATCCGCGTGATCGCTACGACGATCCTCTGCTCGACAGCCTGTTGTCGCTGTGCGGCCTGCACCAGAAGTCGGTCAGCCGCGCCATGCTCACCGCAGGCTTGCCGCTGCCGGAGCAGCGCCTGAGTGCCGAGTTGCTGCCGCGTGCGGCGGCGCGTGCGGGGTTGCAGGGGCGTTGGTTGCGCCGTGGCTTGGAGAAGATTCCGGCCCTGGCCATGCCGGCCTTGCTGCTGCTGCACGATGGCCGTAGCGCCATTCTGCTGGGTTGGGATGACCAGGGGCGCGCGCGCATCATGCCCAGCGAAAGCGAGGGCGGCGAGGTGCGCGTCAGTGCCGAGGCGCTGGCCGAGGATTACAGCGGTCGGGTGTTCTTTGCCCAGCCGCAGCACAAGTTTGATTTCAACCGTGGTGAGCTGATCCCGCGCGCCACGTCCTGGTTTCGCGACACCCTCAAGCGTTCGCGCTGGCTGTATATCGATGCCATCGCGGCGAGTTTTCTGATCAATCTGATCGGCCTGGCCACGCCGCTGTTCGTGATGAACGTGTACGACCGCGTGGTGCCCAATCAGGCCGAAGCCACCCTGTGGGTGCTGGCGATTGGCATCACCGGGGTGTTCTTCTTCGATCTGCTGCTGAAGACCCTGCGCGGCCTGTGCCTCGATCTGGCCGGCAAGAAGACCGACCTGATTATTTCCGCCACGCTGTTCGAGCGCATTGTCGGCATGGCCATGAAGTTCCGCCCGGCGCGGGTTGGCAGCTTCGCGCAGAACATCCACGAGTTTCAGAGCCTGCGCGACTTCCTCGCCTCGCTGACGTTGGCCAGCGTCATCGACCTGCCGTTTACCCTGCTGATTCTCGCGGTGATCGCCATGATTGGCGGCCATCTGGTGTGGATTCCGGTGCTTGCCTTCCCGCTGGTTGCTTTGATCGGTTGGGCCTTGCAGCGCCCGCTGGCCGAGACCATGCAGCGCACTATGGCCCTGGCCGGTGAGCGCCAGTCGAGCCTGATCGAGAGCCTGGCCGGGCTGGATGCGGTCAAGGTCAATAACGCCGAAAGCGAGCGCCAGTATCTGTGGGAGCAGACTATTGGCACCCTCAGTCGCCTGGAGTTGCGTGCGCGCATGCTCTCCAGCCTGGCGATGAACGCGACCATGCTGCTGCAGCAACTGGCAGGTGTGGTGGTGATCGTGCTCGGCGTGTACCAGATCATCGACGGTAACCTGAGCATGGGTGGGCTGATCGCCTGCTACATGCTCAGCAGCCGCGCGTTGGGGCCGTTGACGCAGATTTCCGGTCTGCTGACGCGCTATCAGCAGGCGCGGGTGACCCTCGAATCGGTTAACCAGATGATGGAGCTGCCGCAGGAGCGCCACGCCGATGAGCGTCCGCTCAAGCGCCAATCGCTGCAAGGCGCGATCGAATTCCGCCAGCTGGAATTCCATTACCCGGATCAGCAGCAGGCCGCTCTGCTGGGCATCAACCTGGTGGTTCGCCCCGGCGAGAAGATCGGCATCATCGGCCGCAGTGGCTCGGGCAAAAGCTCGCTGGCCAAGCTGATCGTCGGTCTGTATCAGCCCGATGCCGGCAGCCTGCTGGTCGATGGCATCGATGTGCGCCAGCTGGATGTCAGCGATCTACGGCACAACATCGGCTATGTGCCGCAGGATATTCAGCTGTTCAGCGGCACCCTGCGTGACAATCTTGTGTCCGGCGCGCGCTATGTCGAAGATGAGCTGGTGTTGCAGGCCGCCGAACTGGCTGGCGTGCACGAATTCGCCCGACTGCACCCGAAAGGCTATGAGCTGCAGGTCGGCGAGCGCGGGCAGAACCTCTCCGGCGGTCAGCGGCAGAACGTTGCCCTGGCACGTGCGCTGTTGCTCGACCCGCCGATTCTGCTGCTCGATGAACCGACCAGCGCCATGGACAACACCGGTGAAGAACGCCTCAAGCAGCGCCTGTCTGCGGTAATCGGCACCAAGACCCTGCTACTGGTGACTCATCGCGCCTCGATGCTCAGCCTGGTAGACCGACTGATTATTGTTGACCGTGGGCAGATCATCGCCGACGGGCCGAAAGGTAGCGTGATGGAAGCGCTGAAGAAGGGGCAGATCAGTGTCAGCTAACGCGCCTGAGAAAAGGAGCCTGCGTCAGGCCGTTGCCGCTTATTTTGGCAGCCACGATGAGCTGGGTGATGAACCACTGCCGGAGGTCAACAAGGCGTTGATCGAGGATGCGCCACGGGTGGTGCGTCTGACCATCTGGGGCTTGATCGCCTTTGTGGTGTTCTGCCTGCTGTGGGCCAATTTCGCCGTGGTCGATGAAGTGACCCGAGGTGACGGCAAGGCGATTCCGTCCTCGCGTCTACAGAAAATCCAGAACCTGGAAGGCGGTATCGTCGCCGAGCTGTTTGTCCGCGAAGGGCAGATTGTTGATGCCGGCGATCCGCTGCTGCGCCTCGACGACACCCGCTTTGCCTCCAACGTCGGTGAAACCGAGGCGGATCGCCTGGCCTTGTTGCTGCGCGTGGAGCGCCTTAGCGCCGAAGTGCAAGACCGCGAGCTGGTAGTGACCGATGAGGTGCGCGAAAAGGCCGGCGGCCAGGCGGATAACGAAATCCAGCTGTTCAATAGCCGCAAGCAGCAATTGCTCGATGAAGTGGCAGGCCTGGAAGAACAGTTGATTCAACGGCAGCAGGAGCTGCGCGAGTTTGCCTCCAAGCAGGGGCAGTTCCGCAACAGCCTTAGCCTGCTGCGCCAGGAAATTCAGATGTCTGAACCGCTGGTGGCCGAGGGCGCGATTTCCCAGGTGGAAGTGCTGCGTCTCAAACGCGCCGAAGTAGAAGCGCGCGGCCAGCTGGAGGCCACCACTCTGGCGATACCGCGTGCCGAGTCGGCGATCAAGGAAGTCGAGCGCAAGATCGATGAAACCCGTGGACGTTTTCGCAGCGAGGCGCTGACCGAGCTCAACGAGGCGCGCACCGAACTGAGCAAAATCCAGTCAACCGGCAAGGCGCTGGAAGATCGGGTCAACCGCACCCTGGTGATTTCACCGGTGCGCGGCATCGTCAAACAGCTGCTGGTCACCACCATCGGCGGGGTGATTCAGCCGGGCAGCGACCTGGTGGAGATCGTGCCGCTCGGTGAGAACCTGCTGGTGGAGGCGCGCATTCGTCCGCAGGACATTGCCTTCCTGCATCCGGGCCAGGAGGCGATGGTCAAGTTCACTGCTTATGACTACACCATTTATGGCGGGCTCAAGGCCGAGCTGGAACAGATCGGTGCCGACACCGTGACCGACGATGATGGCAACAGCTTTTATGTGATCAAGCTGCGCACCAACAAGAGTCACCTGGGCACCGAGGAAAATCCGTTGCTGATTATTCCCGGCATGGTCGCTTCGGTGGATATCATCACCGGCAAGAAGAGTGTGCTCAGTTACCTGCTCAAACCGATTATCCGCGCCCGCAGCGAGGCGTTGCGCGAGCGCTAGGTTGCAGATTCTGCCCACAAAAAGCCGCAGCTTGCTGCGGCTTTTTGTTATCTGCGGGTTAACCGGTTATTGATGTAAGAGCGGCCCATGACCGCGATTGAACGCTTCGCGGGTATGGCCCGCTCCTATGATGATGCGGCACCACCGAGAAGCCCTGCTTGCCCTTGCTGCCGCGAACGACCAGCGGTAATAGCCGTGTTATGTGGCGTTGATGCAGGGCAATGACTAGCGTTGTAGTGGCTATATGATGGCTGGACGGGTCGGCGAGGAGCCTCGGATATGCCATACATCATCAGTGATCATCAGCAATTGTTCGATTACCTGCAGCAGCGTACAGAATCCCCGCGTCGGCACCGGCGCCTCGGTGAACTGTTGCTCAGCCAGGGGCATATCAGCTCGGCACAGCTTCAAAATGCGTTGGCCCACCAGAGGCAGGATGGTCGGGCAGGGCGCTTGGGTCAGATATTGCTCAAGCAGGAACTGGTAGACCGACATAGCCTGGCTAGCGCGCTGGTGGAGCAATTGGATATTGCCCAGGTCAATCTGGAAGACTTCAAGGTTGAGCCCCAGGCCGTGCAGCTGTTGCCGGAGAACCTGGCCCGTGAGCGCCGGGTGCTGCCCTTGCTGGTTCAGGGCGAGATGCTGGTGGTGGCTACCCCCAACCCATCGGACTGCGAACTGCTGCACCTTGTGGGTTTTATCACCGGTAAGCAGGTTGAAGCCATCCAGGCCCAGGACGAGCAACTGGACAGGGCCATCAATCGATTCTACGGCTCTGAGGCTGCGTTGCAGTTGCCCGAGAGTGAGAGCCACGAGCCGGAGTTGAGCCTGCACCGGATCAAGCAGCTGGCCGAAGAAAAACCCACGGTGCGCTTTGTCGACAGCCTGTTGGACGATGCTATCTGCCGCCGCGCCTCGGATATTCACTTGCGACCCGGCAAATACGAAGTAGTAATTCTGTTCCGGATCGATGGTGTTTTGACCGAGGTGCGGCGGATCAAGCCGGGCAACCTGGCGGCCATTGTCAGTCGGATCAAGATTGTCGGCGGCATGAATATCGCCGAGCGACGTCTGCCCCAGGATGGCCGGCACCTGGTGCGTATGGGCGAGCGCTCGATCGACCTGCGCCTGTCGATCATGCCGACTGTGCACGGGGAGAGCGTGGTCATTCGTATCCTCGACACCCAGCAGAGCATGAAGAGCCTCAGCCAGATCGGTTTCAACGACGCCGATGCCGAGCGTTTTCGTCAGCTCATCAGTCATAGTCAGGGCATTGTGCTAGTCACCGGCCCCACCGGCTCGGGCAAGAGCACCACCTTGTATGCCGCCCTCAATGGCATCAAGGACAGCGGGGTGAATGTGATCACCGTGGAAGACCCGGTGGAGTACCAGATCGACGGCATTCGCCAGATCCAGGTCAAACCGCAGATCGGCTACACCTTCGCTCGCGCCCTGCGGCATATCCTACGTCACGACCCTGACGTGATCATGGTGGGGGAAATTCGTGACCAGGAAACCGCCATGATGGCCACAGAAAGCGCCCTGACCGGTCACCTGGTGCTATCAACTCTGCACACCAATAGCGCTGCGACCACCGTGACGCGTCTACTGGAAATTGGCATCGCCCCGTATCTGCTCAATGCCAGCCTGCTAGGGGTGTTGGCCCAGCGTCTGGTGCGGCGTAATTGCCCTGAGTGCCTGCAGCCGGAACAGGTGCCAGAGCATGTGCGCCGGGCGTTTGGCCTGTCGCCTGATGAGGTCTTCTACGTGGGTTGCGGTTGCGATCACTGTCATGGAAAAGGCTTTGCCGGGCGCGTTGCAGCCTACGAGTTGCTTGAAGTAACCCCGGCTATGCGTGCTCTGATCCAGCCCGAGGTAGCCGCTCAACAGATCGAGCAGCAGGCGATTGCCGATGGCATGCGCCCCCTCACCCAAAGTGCGCTGGCATTGGCCCGCGAACGACTGATTTCTCTGGCTGAGGTGTATCGGGTGCGCCTGGAGTAAAGCGGTCAGTTGGCGACCGCTTCACCCTTTATCCGGGCTAACAAAGCCGCGTTTATTCAATAAACAATTGCTGCACCACCGAGAAGTCCTGTTTGCCCTTGCCCTGTTTGAGCAGCAGGCGATACAGCTGCAACGCCAGGGCGCCCATGGGCGTGCTGCTGCCGCTGGCCTGGGCGGCTTCCTGGGCGAGACCCAGGTCTTTGGCCATCAGTTCGGCCATAAAGCCGCCGCTGTAGCCTTTGGAGGCCGGGGCGTTTTCCATCACACCTGGCCAGGGGTTGTACTTTTCCAGGGTCCAATTGCCGCCCGAGCTCTGGCGCATGATCTCGGCCAGCACCGCCGGTTCCAAACCGTTGGCCACGCCCATGGCCATGGCTTCGGCGGTGGCAATCATCTGCACCGCCAGCACCTGGTTGTTGCACACCTTGGCCACTTGGCCTGCGCCATCAGGGCCGGCGTGGAAGATGTTCTTGCCCATGGCTTCGAAGATCGCCCGGGCTTTTTCCAGAGTGGTTGCCGCGCCGCCGATCATAAAGGTCAGGGTGCCCGCTGCCGCGCCGGCTGTGCCGCCTGACACGGGCGCGTCGAGAAGTTCGATACCGCGCGCGGTCGCCGCCTGATGCACCTTGCGTGCAGATTCCGGGGCGATGGTCGAGCATTCCAGCACCAGGCTACCGGGCTTGAGCGCGGCCAAAAGGCCGTTATCACCCAGGTACAGGCCTTCAACATGGCGGCTGGCCGGCAGCATGCTCACCACCACATCGGCACCTTGTACCGCATCCATGGCGCTGCTGGCTGCTTGCGCGCCGTCCTTGGCGAGGTCTTCGACGGCTGCTTGCAGCAGGTCGAAGACCCTCAGGTTGAAGCCAGCCTTGAGCAGATTGCGCGCCATGGGCAGGCCCATGTGGCCGAGGCCGATAAAAGCGATTGTTGTCATTGTTATGCTCCTGTCGCGCTGAAAAGTGGCCGTTGCCGGGTTACAGGTCTGCCAGTGGGTGTTCGCCGTCCCAGGCGGTGGCGAAGTGCGCGTCGATCACCTGTTGCGGAATGTTCGCCACATCCGGCCAATGCCAGCGGGGCGCGTGGTCCTTGTCGATCAGCCGCGAGCGCACGCCTTCGGGGAATTCCGGGTGACGGCAGCAGTTCAGGCTGATGGCGTATTCCATCTGGAATACCTCGGCCAGGGACTGATGCTTGGCGCGTTTGATCTGCTCCCACACCAGATGCCCGGTCAGCGGGCAGCCTCCGGCCAGGGTCTTGGCGGCGCGGGCCAGCAGCAGGTCGCTGTCGCTGTGCAAAGCGCTGATGGCGTGCCAGGCGTGGGGTAGGTCGGCGGTATCAAGTAGTTCATCAATACGCGCGCGGCGCGGCAGCCACTGGGCTTCCGGCAATTCGCCGAGGGCCTGATTTTCCAGGGCCTTGAGCAGGCTGTGCAATTGTTGCGGGCTCTGTTCCTGCCAGTTGAGCTGGGCCAGGCCATCGAGCAAGTCGTCCTGCTGGCTGTCGAGCAGTACGCGGTCGGCCAGGTCCAGATCCAGCGCATCTTTAGCGTTGATACTGCTGGCGGTCAGGCCGAGAAACAGGCCGAGCTTGCCCGGCAGGCGCGCGAGGAACCAGCTGCCGCCCACATCCGGGTACAGGCCGATATTCACTTCTGGCATGCCCAGGCGGCTGCCTGGGGTGACGATGCGGATACCAGCGCCCTGCATCAGGCCCATACCGCCGCCCAGCACATGGCCGTGGGCCCAGCAGATAAAGGGCTTCGGGTAGGTGTGGATGCGGTGGTCGAGGCGGTATTCGTCAGCAAAGAAGCGTCGCGCCAGGGGCGGGATTTCGCCCGGGTGCTCGCGGCACTGGTGCACCAGCTGCACCACGTCGCCGCCGGCGCAGAAGGCTTTAGGGCCGTTGCCGCGCAGCAGCACGCAGGCGATGCTCGGGTCGTCCGCCCAGGCCTTGAGCTTGGCATCCAGCGCTTCGATCATCGGCAGCGACAGGGCGTTGAGGCTCTTCTCGGCATCCAGGCTGGCGATGCCGATGCGCATGCCGTGTTGGGCCGGGCGTTCTTCGAATTGCACGTTCATTAGGTTGTCCGTCGTCGTGTGCAGTCGGGTAGGGCGGATGCAACCCGCGGCTCTTGCTGCGTTGCGAGCACGCGGGTTACACCCGCCCTACAAAGTTCTGCGTTATTTATTGCGCCACTGCGGGTCGCGTTTTTCCAGGAAGGCATTCACCCCTTCGCGGGTGTCGTCGGCGTCGAACAGGTCGACAAAGCGCTCGCGCTCTTCACTCAGCCAGGTGCTCGGGCTGCGTTCGCGAGCGCCCTGGATCAGTGGCTTGATGGTGCGCACTGCCACCGGGCTCTGCCGCGCGACTTTGGCTGCCAGCAGCAGGGCATGGCCACGGGCTTCGCCGCTGTCGACCACTTGCTCGACCAGGCCGATGCGCAGGGCGGTTTCCGCATCGATGCGTTCGCCGCAGAGAATCATCCGCTTGGCCCAGCCTTCGCCGATCAGCCAGCTTAGGTGCTGGGTGCCACCGGCGCAGGGCAGCAGGCCGACCGTGGCTTCCGGCAGGGCCATTTGCGCCTGGCGTTCGGCGATGCGGATGTCGCAGGCCAGTGCGCATTCCAAGCCGCCGCCCATGGCGTAGCCGTTGATCGCGGCAATCGATACGCCACGGAAATCACGCAGCGCCTCGAAGGCCTCGCCGAAACGTCGGGCCATCTCGCGGGCACGGGCCTTGTCGCCATCGGCGAACAGCTTGAGGTCGGCGCCAGCGCTGAAGAACTTGCCACCCTGGCCGGTAATCACCAGGGCGTAGATGTCATCGTCGCGGTTGAGGTGTTCAACCAGCAGCTTGAGGCCGATCAGCGAGTCGCGGTCCCAGGTGTTGGCCGGTGGCTGGTTGATGGTGATCAGCGCGGTATGGCCGTGCTTTTCCACGGTGAGCTTGTGGGTCAGGTCAAATACGCCGGGGTTGTAGGCTTCGATGGCGTTGCTCATAAGTGTCCTCGTCAGGTTGCTCCCCTCGCCCTTTGGGAGAGGGGCTGGGGGAGAGGGCAGCAGGCGACGCCGACCCTCTCCCTAACCCTCTCCCCGAGGGGAGAGGGAATTAAAAGCTACAGCAAGCGATCGAGCATGCCGCCTTGATCCAGCAGGCGGCGGGCGATGATTACTCGCATGATTTCGTTGGTGCCCTCGAGTATCTGGTGCACGCGGCTATCGCGCACCCAGCGCTCCAGCGGGTAGTCGTTGAGGTAACCGTAGCCGCCGTGCAGTTGCAGCGCCTCGTTGCACAGGGTGAAGCAGTGATCGGTGGCAAAGCGCTTGGCCATGGCGCAATACAGGCTGGCTTCGCTGTGGCCGTGGTCCAGTTTGTGTGCGGCCAGGCGCACCATCTGTCGGCTGGCCGTCAGATCAGTGAGCATATCGGCGAGCTTGAATTGCAGAGACTGGAAGTCACTCAGCGGCTTGCCGAACTGCTTGCGTTCCTCGACATAGCGCAGCGATTGCTCCAGCGCCGCTTGTGCCGCGCCCAGCGAACAGCTGGCGATATTGATGCGCCCGCCATCCAGGCCCTTCATCGCGTAGACAAAGCCCTGGCCCTCAGGCCCGATGCGGTTGCCCGCCGGAATGCGTACGCCTTCAAAGGTGATGGTGCGGGTCGGCTGGGCACGCCAGCCCATCTTCAATTCATTGCGCCCGTACTTCACGCCCTCGGCGTCGGCCGGCACCAGGAAGCAGGACACGCCCTTGGCGCCACTTTCCTCGCCGGTGCGCGCCATCACGATCAGCACATCGGTGCTGCCCGCGCCGGAGATAAAGCACTTGCTGCCATCCAGTACGTAGTCGTCGCCATCGCGCTTGGCGCGGGTACGCAGGTGCGCGGCGTCAGAACCGGCGTCCGGTTCGGTCAGGCAGTAGGAAGCCAGCAGTTCACCGCTGACCAGGCGCGGCAGCCAGGCATCTTTAAGTGCCTGACCGGCGAAGGAGGCGAGCATCCACGAGGCCATATTGTGGATGGTCAGAAACGCCGTAGTGGCGATGCAGCCGGCCGACAGCTGCTCGAAAATCAGCGATGCGGACAGCCGGGAAAGGCCAAGCCCGCCGTCGTCTTCCTTGATATACAGCGCCAGGTAGCCCTGCTCGGCGGCGCGCTTGATCACATCCACCGGGAAGTGATGGTCGCGGTCCCAGTCGGCGGCATGTGGGGCCAGTTCGCGGCTGGCGAATTGGCGGGCGCTCTCTACCAGCAGGCGTTGTTCATCGCTGAGTTCGAAATCCATAAGTCCTCATTGCAGGGTCAGGGGTTGCCCGGCGGCGCGTCGTTCGGCCTGCCATTCGGCGAGGCTGGGTGCCGCTTGGGTGGCGTCGAGGCGATCGACGATTTCAAAGTAGTCTTGTTTGAGCGGGTCTTTCAGCACTTCGGCGCGCGCTTTGACTTTGACGGCATACACCGTCTGCAGGTTCTGGTGGTCGAGGGTGCGCCAGGTTTGTTGATCCTTGAGCAGCTGATAACTGTGGCCTTCCAGGGCCTTGATCAGCGCTTCGCTGTCCAGGCTGTTCGCCCGTTTGGCGGCATCGGCCCATTGATAGACGATGCTGTAGGCCGATGCGGCAGAGCTGGACGGGTACATCGCATAGCGTTCGCTGAAGGTTTTGACGAAGGCTTCGCCGCGCACGGATTTCTCCAGCGCCGGTACGCGCCAGGTCCAGGGTTCGGTGCCGATTACACCTTCCATCAAGCCGGGGCCGCCTTGCTCGACCATGCTCTGGGTCAGGTTGGGCGCAACGATCTGCATGCGCTCGGTCAGGCCCAGATCCTTGGCGATGCGCATGGCGCGCACCAGGTCTTCGCCGAACAGCACCAGGGCCAGCACTTCGGCATTGCTCGATGCGGCCTGGGTCAGGGCATCCTGATAGTCGGCCAGGCGGGCGCCGGGGAAGCTCACCTTGAGCCCCGGATGCTGGCCGCTGTCTTCGCTGCTGGTGGTCTGGCGCAACGAGCTTTCGGTGGTGTGGCCCCAGGTGTAGTCGGAGGTGATGTAGAAGTAGCGCTTGTTCGGCAGATTCTTGCTCAGGTATTGGCCCAGCACCCGCGCGCTCATCCAGGCGTTGTTGCACTCGCGGAACATATAGCGGTGGCCGTCCTTGCCGGTGGTGTCGTTGGAGTAGGTGAGGGTGCCGAAATACAGCAGCCCATGCTGCGCCGCACGCTTGCCGGAGGCGATGGCCACCGCGCTGGACGAGCCACCAAACAGCATGGCCGCGCCTTCGCTGGCCAGCTTGTCGACGTTCTTCACCGCCTTAGCCGGACGCGACGCGGTGTCCTTGCTGGACAGACGCAGCGGACGCCCGAGCACACCGCCCTGGGCGTTGAGCTCGTCGATGGCCAGCAAGGCTCCGCGCATCTGTGCCAATCCTTCTTCCTTATAGGGGCCGGTACGTGGGTAGTTGAGGCCGAGGGTAATCGGCTCAGCCGCCTGTGCACAGGCTGTAAGCCCGGCCCATAGGGCCAGGGCGGTGGTCAATCGTTGCATGGCAGTTCTCCTTGTTCTTGTTGTCGGAACTCGGAGAACTTTTTACGCCATTGGACTTATTGTTGAGATCGTCTATTGGTCTAACAGGGCTGACGCCGTTCTCATTTCAATTGAATGGTCATATTTGCACCGGCTACGGAGTCTTCATCGAACCAGCGGCTGGTGACCGTTTTGGTTTCGGTGAAGAAGCGCACACCCTGTTTGCCGTAGGCGTGCAGATCGCCGTAGAACGAACCCTTCCAGCCGGTAAAGGAGAAGAACGGTAGCGGCACCGGCACCGGTACGTTGATGCCGACCTGGCCGACTTCCACCGCGTGCTGGTAATGCCGCGCTGCGCCGCCGGAGCGGGTGAAGATCGAGGTGCCGTTGCCGTAGGGGCTGGCGTTGACCAGTTCGATGGCTTCTTCCAGCGTATCGACTTCCATGCACACCAGCACCGGGCCGAAGATCTCTTCGCGGTACAGGCTCATCTTGCTGGTTACGCCGCGAAACAGCGTGGCGCCAATCCAGTTGCCGTTGGGGTAGCCCTCGACCGCGCAGTGCGAACCATCCAGCAGGCATTCGGCGCCTTCCGCCTTGCCCTCGGCAATCAGGCGCAGCACGCGCTGTTTGGCCTGCTGGCTGATCAGCGGGCCGAAAGCGGCGTGACCATCGGTCCAGTAACCGGGTTGCAGGTCGGCCATCTGCGCCTGCAGCTCGTCGATCCACTGCTTCGATTCACCGACAAACACCGCCACGCTGATCGCCATACAACGCTGTCCGGCCGCGCCGCAACTGGCGCCGACCAGGTTGCTCAGCACCTGCTGTTTGTTGGCGTCGGGCATGATCACCATATGGTTCTTTGCCCCGGCAAACGCCTGCACGCGCTTCAGGTGTGCGGTGCCGGTACGGTAGATATGCTGACCAACCGGTACCGAGCCGACGAAGGAAATGGCGCGGATATCCGGGTGGGTCAGCAGGCTGTCGACCACCTCGCGCGCACCGTGTAGCACCTGCAATACGCCCTTGGGCGCCCCGGCTTCGATAAACAGCTCGGCCAGGCGGTTAGGCGTCAGTGGGTCTTGTTCGGAGGGCTTGAGAATAAAGGTGTTACCGGCGGCAATGGCCAGGGGAAACATCCACAGCGGAATCATCGCCGGGAAGTTGAACGGGGTAACGCCGACGCATACGCCCAGCGGCTGAATCCAGCTGGCGGTGTCGATGTCGCGGGCCACGTTCTCCATGGTCTCGCCCATCATCAGGCTGGCGATATTGCAGGCTTGCTCGACCACCTCTATGCCGCGCCAGACATCGCCCTTGGCATCGGCCAGGGTCTTGCCGGTTTCGCCAGCGAGAATTTCCGCCAGCTCGTCGTGGTGTTCCTTGAGCAGGTGCTGGTAACGCAGCATCACCCGCGCCCGGTCGGAGACTGGCACTTCGCGCCAGGTGAGGAAGGCTGCCTTGGCACTGGCAATCGCCGCTTCGATTTCCTCGGCGGTGGCCTTGGGTGCCAGCGCCAGCACCTCCTGAGTCGCCGGGTCGGTGACTTCGATAAATTCACGGGCGCGGCTTTCGCGCCATTCACCGTCGATCAACTGTGGGATTGCCTTGGCCATGCGTTCCTCCGGCGAACCTCAGGGTGGGCTCGATTGTTGTTTTGTCAGTGTTATAGCTGCCTTGCTCGGCTTTGTGGATTGACGATCTTGGTCTGTAGATGGACTATCTTGTGATTGAATCAGTAGCCAGGATGCCCATGAGCGCACAGGTCGATACCTCCAACTGGCCACTGCCGGCCAATGGCGTGCGCTTTATCACGCCGCCCAGGCTGCGCCGCCTGCTCGCCCGTAGCCCACTGGCGCAGGGCTGTTATCCGCTAGCTCTGGGCTTCTACCCGCAGGCTCAGGGGCACCGCATGCACCGTCCGCAGCCGGAGGATCACCTGCTGATCTATTGCCGTGCCGGGCAGGGCTGGCTGGAGACAGCGGATGGACGATTAGCTGTCAGTGGTGGCGATCTACTGCTATTGCCGAAAGGTGTGATGCACGCCTATGGCGCGGACGTGGACAAGCCCTGGACGCTGTACTGGGTGCATTTTGACGGCGAACTGGTAGCGGACTTTCTCAAACCCCTGGGCAAGGGACCGCTGTGGCGCATCGGCGTGCAGCCGCGCCTGCTAGCCGAGTTCGACGCCTTGCTCAACCTGCGTAAACAGGGCTTGAACCTGGCGCACTTCGTTCATGCCGCGCACCAGTTGCAGGTGCTGCTGACCTCCCTGGCCGTGCTGCCGGCACGCACCACCTTGAAATCCGGGCGAGTGCTGGATGTGGACGCGGTGCAGGCGGTGATGCGCGCCCATCTACATGACTCGCTAAACCTCGATGAGCTGGCCGCGCAGTTCAAACTGTCGCGCTTCCACTTCGCCAAAACCTACCGCGCCCTGACCGGACATGCGCCGATTCAGGACTTTATCCAACTGAAAATGGCCCACGCCTGCCGCCTGCTCGATGAAGGCGAGCAGGGCATCCGCCAGGTTGCCGAGCAGCTGGGCTATGACGATGTGTATTACTTCTCGCGGCTGTTTCGCAAAGTGGTGGGCATGGCGCCGAGTCATTACCGGGCATTGCATCAAGGCTAAGACAGGCGTTTTCAGGGGCAGGCGGCAGCTGATCAGTCACTGGGAAGCTGGAAGTTAGCTGTTCTTCCGATCTTCACCCTCGATTCTTCCGCGTCTTCGGGACTTGACTCTGTCCCGCGGGACAGACTTTATCGTTACGCCGTCGATTCATAGCTAAGTCTGATAAAGACAAGGAAGTACGATGAGTAACTTGTGTTTGGTAACCGGCGCTAACGGGCATCTGGGCAACACGCTGGTGAGAGCGTTGCTTGAGCGGGGCGAAAGGGTACGGGCCGGCGTGCGCGATCTCGACAACCACGTACCGTTCGTGGGGCTGTCCTGCGAGCTGGTGTATGCAGAGCTGCAGGACAAGGCTGCCATGCTCAAGGCACTGGAGGGCGTGGACGTGCTGTACCAGGTCGCCGCCGTGTTCAAGCACTGGGCCAAGGACCCGCAGGCAGAGATCATCGATCCGAATGTCAACGGTACCCGCATCCTCATGGAAGCGGCGGCGGAGGCCGGCGTGAAACGGATTGTCTACGTCAGTTCGGTCGCGGCGGTCGGCCAGAACGGGCTGCCGTTGACCGAAGACGACTGGAGCGCCGAAGAGCACAACGCCTACTTCAAGTCCAAGATTCTTGCCGAACGAGCTGCCTGGGAGGCAGCGCAGACCCACGGCCTGTGGATGGTCTCGGTACTGCCATCTGCCATGATTGGCCCAAACGCACTGCGCCTCACCGACACGATGAACTTCCTCGCGTCAGTGCAGAAACGCGAGGTGCCGCTCGATCCAAACTTTCACTTCAATTTCGTCGACGTGCGCGACGTGGCGCAGGGCATGATTCAGGCGGCGGCAAAGGGCAGTCCGGGTCATCGCTACATCCTCGCCAATGAGCATTCGTCGCCGCTGGCTTCGCTCGTCGACGCCGCCAACACGGTCACGCTCGGCTATCGTCTGCCTCCCCGGGCCCCCAAGTGGTTGCTGCTCTGCGTGGCCTGGCTGAACGAGCGCGTGGCCCACATCACCGGTACGCCCGCCAACTTGCTCGTCAGCCAGGTGCGTATGTTCTACGGCATCAAGCAGGAATACAGCATTGCCAAGGCACGGACCGAGCTGGGCTATCAGCCGAAACCTCCGGAGGAGGCGCTAAGAATGGCCTTTGCGTATCTGAGTGAACGGTAACAGACCCTAGGTAGCGCAAGCCGGTTGTGGAGTCTGGGCGAATAGCACATTGATGTCGCGCTTCAACTCGATGAGTCGTTCATCCAGCGCTTTGAGCGCTTCAATCTGCGCCTGCACTTGCAGGCGCTTCGCTTCAATCCCGGCATTCGCAAGTTCGAGCGGAAAGCGATTCTGCCGGTTCTTTTCCTCGGTCACCGTACTCAGCTCGGACAGCTTGAACCCTGCAGACTGCGCCACGCGGATAATCCGCACGATGTCGACATGGTGGGGTGTATAGAAACGGTACGTGCCCCGGCGGCTCGGTTCGGGCAGCAGGCCGAGACTTTCGTACAAACGAATGGCCTTTGGTGTACAGCCCGTCAGCGCGGCAATTCTTCCGATGTACATGCCTCTTTCCTTCTACTAAAGCCACCGCCAAAGCGCCGATTGTAGTCGGCCTCATTAGGGCTGGCCACCGATCCAGATTGGGTAGGACTGTGCGATGGGGGCAAATATCGACCGCTTGCTTGCAATTGCGAGGATAAAAGTAAGGGCGTTGGATTGTCTCTTCTTCTAGCTTATTGGGACTGCTCAGAAGCAGCTCATGGTCAATGACTGCTTCTGGCCGATAGCTGCCTGATTCGAAAGGCTCCTATCGACCCAAAGCGGCCGTTCAGAATTCATCTTTGACCGAAGGCAGCCGACCTGGCGGCCCTGGATACGCGGCTGGCGGCAGGGTGGAAGTTCGGTTGAGGAATTCCCCGTCCGGCGTATAGCCTAATCCGGCTTATGCCGCCCTACGGTACTAGCGATGCTTGCGATAGCGTTCGGTCAAGGACTGCACTAGGGTGACGTAGGTCTGCGTCTCGGCGTAGGGCGGCACCCCGTTGTACTTGTCCACTGACATTTCGCCTGCGTTGTAACCTGCCAAGGCCAGCGCTTGATTGCCGTTGAAGCGCTTGAGTAGCCAGGCCAGGTAGCGCACGCCACCACGAATGTTTTGCCGCGCGTCGAATGGATCGGCCACGGCGAAGCGCTCGGCGGTGGCGGGCATCAACTGCATCAGTCCCTGGGCGCCAGCGACGGAAATGGCGTTGGGACGAAACGCCGATTCGGCATGGATCACCGCGCGGACCAGCGCCCTGTCGACACCGTAATGACCCGAAGCGGCTTCGATCTCCCGCCGATAGGAAAGGGTGTCCAGGCGCAATGAGGCGACCTTGAAGCCCTTCGGCGCCATGCACAGATAGCAGCCCTTGATGTAATAGAGATCCAGGGCATCGACCCGTGCAGAGATCCCGACGGGGCGTCGACTGACGTACTGACGAACACCCTTGTGGACGAATGTGTACACCCGAATCCGCTCTGCGTCTGGGTTGTCGTCTCGTGTAAGCATTGGCAGGGTCTGTGCCTTTGCACCGGCGCCCGCCAAGCCATCCAGGCGGGTACAGCGGGCACTGGCTATGGCCTGGCTGGTGTAGCTGATGGTTCCGTCCCTGGTGTGGCACTTGAACGTGGCGCTGGCGCAAAGTGGAGCGACCAGCAAGGCCAGTCCGATGCATCCAGGAAGGCTCTTGCGAGCCCATTGCCATGCTCTGGAACTCATCACATCGCTCCGCGCCATGGGCGCCGATCAGACCTGGGGGGGTGGCCCGGACAAGCGGGAAACACCGATTGAGACTGCCGTTGCCGGCGGTAGACCCAAGCGAGCTTTGCGCGCGCTCGCCGTGCTCCTGTTACTGACTGGGCCCCAGGATTTCCCAGGCGCTGCCTTTGGAGGGCCTATCCTGAGTGACCCATCGGTTGTTCTGGTAGTTATAGCCCTTGTAATCGGCCCTGGAGCCTGACTTGACGTACGGACGGCCGGTGCTCCCGCGTAACGCAGGCCTGACGACTGCTTCCTGCGAAAGCCAGCGGTTCATCGAGTTCATGCGCGACCATCTCAGCAGTGCTTAATGCCTGGCGCTGGCCGTGTATGTAGCCGTTCGCCTTGACTTGCCTGGGCGGCTTCCTTAGCGTGCCGTCTTCGTTGGACTAAGCAGGATTCAGGCATGAGCGCCGCAGATAACGTCAAACTCGAAGCCGGCTGGAAGGCCGCTCTGCATGAAGAGTTCGAGAAGCCCTATATGCGTGAGCTGGGGGATTTCCTGCGGAGCGAGAAGGCAGCAGGCAAGCAGATTTATCCGCCTGGTTCGCTGATTTTCAATGCGCTCAATTCCACCCCGCTGGCGCAGACCAAGGTGGTGGTGATCGGCCAGGACCCATACCACGGTCCGGGTCAGGCCCATGGTCTGTGTTTCTCGGTGCAGCCTGGGGTGAAGACGCCGCCGTCGCTGGTGAATATCTATAAAGAGCTCAAACGCGACTTGAATATCGATATTCCCGACCACGGCAACCTGCAGCATTGGGCGGAGCAGGGCGTGCTGCTGCTTAACACTTCATTGACGGTGGAGCATGGCATCGCCGGCTCCCATGCCAAGATCGGCTGGCAGACCTTTACCGACAAGGTGATCGAAGCGGTCAGCCAGCAGCAGGAGCGCCTGGTGTTTTTGCTCTGGGGCGCTCATGCGCAGAGCAAGGAAAAACTGATCGATGTAAGCAAGCACTTGGTACTGAAATCCGTGCACCCTTCGCCGCTGTCGGCGCATCGGGGCTTTATTGGCAACGGCCATTTCAGCCGCACCAACAAGTTCCTCCAGCAGCATGAACTGAGCCCGATCGACTGGCGCTTACCTGCGGCTTAACAGCCTGTTAAGCGGCTTCGCACTGCTGCTCGGCCAGATCGCGGCGCAGGTCGCGTAAACGGTGACTCATGCGCTCACGTTGAGCCTCATCACTGCTGCTTAGCAGTTGGCTAAACAGGGTGGCCAGCGCCTGGCGTGAGCGGCCATAACTGGCGCGGTATTCGTCGCTGTAGAAGCTTTCGCGTTGCTGCAGCAGGCGGGTCAGCCGTTCGGCAAAGTCGGCGCTTTCGCGTTCGGCAACCACCTTGCGCAGCTCGGCCTGCCACAGTTGTCGATTCTCCAGCCACAGACGGTTCTGTTCGCCGAGGCCATTGGCCCAGACGGCGATATGTTCTATCTGGGCATTGTTCAGGCGGCCGAACCAGGGCCGCAGGCGTTCCTGCATACGCGTCTGGCGCTCGCTGATCTGAGTGGCCAGGGGCGGGTCGAGGAAGTCCTGGCGATCTTCCAGATTGTCTTCATCAATTGCGGCGTAAAGCTCGTTGACCTGCTGCTCGCTCAGGCCCTTTAGCAGTTCGATGGCGGTGGGGGTGACCTCGACGCCGATGCGTTTTAGCGCGGCATCGAACTGGGCGAACTGTTCAAGCAGCTGAGCGCTGTCTGGCTGCGGCTGGGCGAGGATGCTCTCGGTGGTTTGCAGCCACTCGATATAACGCGGCAATTCGGCGCTGCAATGCCATTGCAGGTGCGTCTGCAAGCGGGGTTTGAGCCAAGCCTGCTGCTGGCTGTTGAGGTTCAGGTAATCGTTCAGCCGCCAGGGCACCAGCCAGTCCAGGTTGCGATACGCCAGGCCGGCGCGGCTGCAGGCGCTAATCAGCAGGCTCAGGCAGAGCAATAGCAGCAGGGTTTTCACGGCGGGCCAACGCAGTGCGCTCATAGAGGATGCCTCGGTGGTGAAGGCCTGAGGGTACGCCAGGCGTGCGCGTGTGCGTGGCCGCAGACATATCTGCTAAACAAAAACTGCTGCGTTGCAGGCAAAAAAGAGCCCGCACAAGGCGGGCTAAACGTGGTCGTCAAAGCGATTTCAGTTGCGTTGCCAGAGCCTGAACAACGGCTCGGCGAGAAACATCACCAGAAACAAGCGCAGCACCTGCAAGGCTGTGACAAGTGCCACCGAGAGCTGCAGGGCTTCGGCGGTCAGGCACAGTTCGGTGATGCCGCCGGGCATCATGCCGAGCATCAGCGCATTCTGGTTTTCCCCTGCCAGCCAGCCCAGCCCTTGACCCAGCGCCGCAGCGGCGAGCATGGCGAGCAGGCAGAACAGCAGGATGCGTGCAAGAAACCCCGGCGCGCTGCGAAAGAAGTTACGGTCGAAGTGACAACCCAGGGCGCAGCCGATCAGCCATTGGCCGACTTGGCCCAGCCCATCGGGCAGACCCAGGTGCAAATTGAAGCTGACGCTGGCCACCGCGCAGACGGTCAGTGGGCCGAGCATCCACGGGTTGGGTTGGCCCAAGCGTCCCCATAACCAGGCCAGTAGCGCGCCGCTGGGTAGCAGCACAGCCAGCCAGGGCCAACTAACCGCTGCAGGCACAGGCGGTGCGATGGGTGGCAGGCTCCAGGTGAAGATCGCCGGAATCAGCAGCACCACCAGCAGCAGACGCAGGCTATGGGCGGCCGCGACCTTGGCGGTTTCGGCGTTGTGCCGCTGGGCCAGGTTGACCATCTCGCTGGCGCCGCCAGGCATGCTGGCGAAGAACGCGGTGGCGCGGTCCAGGCCGGCGCGGCGCAGCACGATAATGCCGATCAGGCTGAGCAGCAGGGTGAGCAGGGCGCCGAGCAGAATCACGCCGAAGTGGCTGAGGAGCTGGCTCAACACCTCACCGGTAAAGTGCAGGCCGATGGCGCTTGATACCAGCCACTGGCCGGTCTTGCGTCCGCCGGGCAGCTCGGTGATCAACCAACCGCTGCAACGGGCGGCGATCACCGCCAGCAGCGATCCGATGATCCACGGCAAAGGCCAGCCGATCAGGCTGGCCAGATAGCCGCCTGACAAGCCGACTAGGGGCGTGGCCCACCAGCTTTGCCAGCCGGTGAGCGCATGGAGCTTAGGCATTAGCCAGTTGCGCCGCACGGCGCGAACGCCACCAGCGCAGGCCCGGCAGGCCGAGCATCAGCGCGGTGAGTGCCCACAGGCACAGGCTGATCGGGCTATTCCAGAGAATGCTCAGGTCGCCGGCGGAGATCGACAGGGCGCGGCGCAGGTTGTCTTCCATCAGCTCACCAAGAACGAAGCCGAGGATCAGCGCTGACAGCGGGAAGTCCAGCTTGCGCAGAATGTAGCCGAATACGCCGAGGCCGATCATCAGGACCAGGTCGAAGGTGGTGCTGTGCACCGCGTAAACGCCGACCATGCTGATCACGGTGATCGCTGGCACCAGCACCCAGTTGGGCACGCTGAGCATGCGGGCGAACAGGCCAACCAGGGGAATGTTCATTACCAGCAGAATCACGTTGCCGATAAACAGCGAGGCGATCAGGCCCCAGACCACGTCCGGTTGCTGTTCGAACAGCAGCGGGCCGGGGGTGATGTTGTACAGCGTCAGCGCGCCGATCATCACTGCGGTGGTGCCAGAGCCCGGTACGCCGAGGGTCAGCATGGGGATCAGCGAGCCACAGGCAGAGGCGTTGTTCGCCGCTTCCGGCGCCGCCAGGCCGCGCAGGTCGCCGTCGCCGAACTTGCCGTTCGGGCCGGCCATGCGCTTTTCAGTCATATAGGTCATGGCGCTGGCGATGGTCGCACCGGCACCTGGCAGTACGCCGATGACGAAACCGGCCAGAGAGCTGCGCACCATGGTCCAGAAGGTGAAGCAGAACTCCTTGAAGTTGAACAGCAGGCGGCCGCTGGCTTTCACGGCTTTCTGGCCGTTGTGGGTTTTTTCCAGCATCAGCAGCACTTCACTGACGCTGAAGAAGCCGATCACCACGATAACGAACTGGATACCGTCCGACAGGCTGACGCTGCCGAACGTGAAGCGATACACGCCGGTGGTCGAGTCCACGCCAACGGTGGCCAAAGCCAGGCCGATCAGAGCAGCCATCAGGGTTTTGACCGGTTTGTCGCCGACCATGCCGCCGAGGCAGGCGATGGCGAAAATCATCAGCACGAAATATTCAGCCGGGCCAAAGGCCACCGCCCATTTCGCCAGGATTGGCGCGAACAGCACCACGCCGCAGGTGGCGATCATGCTGCCGATAAACGAGCTGACGGCCGACAGCGACAGGGCGATCCCGGCCTTGCCCTGGCGGGCGAGTGGGTAGCCGTCGAGGGTGGTCATCACCGCAGCGGCGTCGCCGGGTACGTTGAGCAGAATCGCCGAGATACGACCGCCGTACTCACAGCCCAAGTACACGGCGGCGAGTAGGATCAGTGCGGTTTCCGGTGACAGGCCAAGGGCGAAGGCCAGCGGCAGCAGCAGCGCCACGCCATTGATTGGGCCCAGGCCCGGCAACAGGCCGACGATGGTGCCGACAAAGGCACCGAACAAGGCTACCAACAGGTTCTCCGGTCGGGTGGCGACTTCGAAGCCTTGCATCAAGAAATTCAGGGTTTCCATTTTCAGCTCTCCACAAAGGCTTCGAACAGGCCGAGGGGCAGCGGCACATCCAGCAGGTAATCAAACAGGCCGTACAGCAGCACGCCCATCAGCACGGCGCTGATGGCGCAAGGCAGCGGGCGACCGGTAAACAACAGGCCAAGGGCAAAGGTGGCCAGCGTGGTGCTGATAACGAAGCCGAGCACTTCGAACAGCAGCGCATAGGCCAACAGCGCCAGCACGCAGAGCACAGCGCGCACGGCAGCGCGGGTATTCAGCGTCTGCTCCAACAGGCCGGGCTTGAATATCAACCACAGGCTGCCAGCGGCCATCAGGCTAAGCAGCAGCAACGGATAGGCGCGTGGCCCGACCGGGTCATAGGCGAAGGGTGCCTGGAAGCCCCAGGCGATGACGGCGAGAACGGCGCAAAACAGCAGCCAGCTCGCGGCGAACAGGCGAACGTACATGGCGGATTACCTAGTCGATAAAACCAAAGAGGGCGGAAGGGCCGTAGGATGGGTTGAACGCAGTGATACCCATGGGGTGTCACAGCATGGGTTACACCACTGCGCGGCTAACCTACGCGACCCGACCCATCCTACGAATTGCGGCGTGGCCGCTTACTGCATCAGGCCGAACTCGCCAGCCAATGCCTTGTATTCCTCAACTTGCTTGAAGACCAAGGTTTTCAGCTCGTCGCCAGTAACCGACAACGGCAACAGGTCGCGCTGTTCACGCAGGGTGGCGAAGTCTTCACGGGCGAGCAGGCTGTCGAACTGCTGTTTCCACCAGTTGTATTGCTCGTCCGTCACCTCTGGGCCCATATAGAAGCCGCGGATTACCGGCCAGACGATGTCGTAGCCTTGTTCCTTGGCGGTGGGGATATCGGCCAGTTTGCCTGGCAGACGTTCATCGGACAGCACGGCGAGGATGCGTACTTTCTTCGCCGCCAGTTGCGGGGTGACTTCGCCCAGGCCGCTGCTGGTGACCTGAACATGGCCGCCGAGCATGGCGGTGAGGGTTTCGCCGCCGCCTTCAAAGGCCACGTAGCGCAGGTTTTTCGGGTCAATGCCGGCCAGACGGGCGATCAGCGCGGTCTGCATCCAGTCCTGGCCGCCAATGGTGGCGCCAGCGCCGAAGACGATGCTGGTCGGGTCTTTTTTCAGGGCCTGCACTAGGTCATCCAGGCTCTGATACGGCGAGTCGGCACGTACGGTGATCGCGCCGTAATCGGTACCCACTGCGGCCAGCCAGCGCACGCCGGTTTCGTCGTAACGGCCGAACTTGCCTTGCGCCAGGTTGAGCAGCGAGCCGCTGGAGAACGCGGTGATGGTGCCTGGGTCATCGGCACGCTGGGCGATCACGGCGTTGTAGGCGACCGCGCCGACGCCGCCGGGCATGTAAGTGACGCGCATCGGCGCTTTCAGCAGGCCGCTGTCTTTCAGGCCGCTCTGCGCCAGTTTGCAGGTCAGGTCGAAACCGCCGCCGGGCTTGGCCGGGGCGATGCATTCCGGGCGCTTGGGTTCGGCGGCCAGTAGCTGACCGGCAAAGGCCATACAGGCGGTGGCCAGGGCGATGCGGGTAAAGGCAGTTTTCATGGTGTGTTCCTCTGAACTCTTATTGTGGTTTACCAGATCGGCAGCGTGTAGCCGACGATGACGCGGTTCTCGTCCGCATCGCGGGCGAAGTCGGATTTGAAGCTGGCGTTGCGCAGGCGCACGTAGACATCTTTCAATGGCCCGCTTTGCACCACGTACTTGACCTCGATGTCGCGTTCCCACTCACCGCCGGTGTCGTCAGTGCCGGCAATCTGCGCGTCGCTGCCTTTGATGTAGCGGGTCATAAAGCTCAGGCCGGGTACGCCGAGCTTGCCGAAGTCGTAGTCGTAACGGGCCTGCCAGGAGCGCTCGTCGGCGTTGGCGAAGTCGTTGATCTGCACGAAGTTGACCAGGAACGGGTCGCTGCCATCGATATAGGCGTAACCGGTGTCGCCGCTCATGTCCTGAAAGCCCAGGCCCAGTTTGTGGCCGTTGATGCCGTAGGTGAGCATGGCGTTGAAGGCGCGGTTGTCGATCTTGCCGGCATTGGATGCGCCGCTGTCCTTGCTTAGCATCATCCGTACATCGGCGCTCAGGGTGCCGCTGCCCAGAGGCTGGCTGGCGAGCAGGCCGAAGAAGTGCTGGCGATAGATATCGTCGAGGTCGGCGAAGTAATAGCGCCCGGTCAGGCCCTTGGCGAACTCATAGTCGAGGCCCATCAGGTCCAGATGATCCGCCGTGATACCTGCGGCGAAGCGGCGGTTCTTGCTGTTGAGGATCAGCTCTTCGGAGTTGGTTGAGGCGCGGTCGATCACCTTGTCCAGGCGCCCGCCGGTAAAACTCAGGCCGTCGAGTTCGTTGGAGGTCAGCAGGCCGCCTTCGAACACCTGCGGCAGCAGGCGACTGTCGCTGGCCTTTACCACTGGCAGTTCGGGGATGTGCGAGCCGTAGCGCAGCTCGGTATTGGA
>NZ_JBNXUH010000002.1:0-525227 GCF_050563605.1 Pseudomonas peli
CTGCGCGACCCCGCKGCGCATGCCTTTTGTCTGGAKTTCCAGGTCAGCGATCCSGGTTATTGGCCTTCCCGAGCAGCRGTGSGGGCAGYTGTYCCCCAKTTCCCAGCRGGCCGATGCCTCGCCCCCCCGCCGTTATGGCGGTACCGGTCTCGGCCTGGCCATTGCCAAGCAACTGGCGTCGCTTATGGGCGGGGACGTGGCGGTGCGCAGCGTGCCTGGCCAGGGCAGTACCTTCAGCTTTACCGCGTGCCTGCAGCTGGCCCATGCGCCGCTGCGTAACGAGAATCTGCTCAGCAGCCCGCTGACCCAGGAGCCTTTGCTGGGCGGCCGTGTGCTGCTGGTGGAGGACAACGAGCTGAACCAGCAGGTGGCGGCCGAGCTGCTGCGCGCCATGGGTTGTCAGGTGGATATTGCCGGCAATGGCCGCGAGGCCCTGGATCGGTTGGCGCTGCACCGCTACGAACTGGTGTTTATGGACATGCAGATGCCGGTGCTCGATGGCCTGGCCGCGACCCGTGAGCTGCGCCTACGCCCCGAGCTTGCTGAGTTACCGGTGGTGGCGATGACTGCCAACGCCATGCGCGAGGACCGCGAGGCCTGCCTGGCTGCCGGGATGAACGACTTCATCAGCAAACCCTTTGAGCCGCAGACCCTGCACGCCGTGGTTCAGCGCTGGTTGGGCCAGCGTTGGAGTCGACCACAGGTTGTCGCGCATCAGGCGCAGACGCTGCGTTTGGCCGGGGTGGACGTGGCCGCCGGCCTGCGTCGGGTGCTGGGCAACGAGGCGCTGTACCGGCAGCTGCTTAACCAGTTCCTTACCGGACAGGCCTCGCTGATCGAGCAGTTGCAGAGCGCCTTAGACCAGGGCGACGCTGCTACCGCAGAGCATTTGGCCCATGGCTGCAAGGGTGTTTCCGCCACGCTTGGCGCGAATGCCCTGGCCAAGGCCGCCGGCGCGCTGGAGCAGCACCTGCGCCACGGCGCGGCCGCGGGTAGCGAGCCGCTGCTGGTCGCGCTGGCGGCGCAGCTCAATCCCTTGCTCGACCAGCTGCGCCAGTTGCCGGCCAATGAGCAGGAGATTGCTGCCTCGGTGGATGAGCAGCAGTTGCAGCAAGCGTGCGAGCGGCTGTCGGACTTGCTGACGGACAACGATGCCGAGGCGCAGACCTGCTTCACCAGCCACGCGCCGTTGCTGCGTGCGGCGTTTCCGGCACAGGTCGCGCGACTGGCGGCGGCATTGGATGATTTCGACTTCGACAAAGCGCTGGCCTGCCTGGACGAGGCCATCGATAGCCGGCTGAGCCGCGCGGCCTGAGGCTTTTCATGGAAATTCAGCGCGATTCAGCCCTATTCAGAGCAGCTCAGGCGGCGCTGTGGGCTAATCGCTGTATCTGCAATTTGCCTATTTCGAGGACGCTAGGATGAGCATGAACGAGCGCAAGGCCACCCTGCTGGTGGTCGACGATGTACCGGCCAATCTCCACCTGATGAGTGAGCTGCTGCGCCCGCATTATCAACTGCGGGTAGCCTCCGGCGGCGAGAAGGCATTGCAGATCGCCCGCCAAAGTCCGCCGGACCTGATCCTGCTGGACGTGATGATGCCGGATATGGACGGCTACGAGGTCTGCCGTCAGCTGCAGGCCAATCCGCTGACCCAGGACATCCCCGTGCTGTTCCTCACCGCCAAGGACCAGGCCGAGGACCAGCGGCACGGCCTCGAGCTGGGCGCCACCGATTACTTGAGCAAGCCGTTCGAGCCGACGGTGCTGCTGGCGCGAGTACGCAGTCAGCTGCGCCTGAAAGCAGCGTCCGACCAGCTACGTCTGCGCAATGCCCATCTTGATGAAGAGGTGGCGCAGCGCACCCGCGAGCTGCAGGCGGTGCACGACGTGACCATTCTGGCCCTGGCCTCGCTGGCGGAAACCCGCGACAACGAGACCGGCAACCACCTGCGCCGCACGCAGAACTATGTGCGCGTGTTGGCGCAGAGGCTGAGCGAGCAACCGCGCTTCGCCGCGCAGCTGGACGAGCAGAGTATCGAGCTGCTGTACAAGTCGGCGCCGCTGCACGATATCGGCAAAGTCGGTATCCCTGACCACATCCTGCTCAAACCTGGGCGTTTCGAGCCGCACGAGTTCGAGGTAATGAAGCACCACCCGCGCTTGGGCTACCAGGCGCTGGTGCATGCCGAGGAAATGCTCGGCATGCCGGTGCCGTTTCTGCGAATCGCCAAAGAAATCGCCCTCTGCCACCACGAAAAATGGGACGGCAGCGGCTACCCGCAGGGCCTGAGCGGCGAGGAAATTCCCCTCAGCGCCCGGTTGATGGCAATTGCCGATGTCTACGATGCGGTAATCAGTCGCCGTGTGTACAAGCCTGAAATGCCCCACGAGAAAGCCGTCGCGATCATCCGTGAGGGCCGTGGTGGGCACTTCGATCCGGCTGTGGTGGATGCCTTCCTCAGCCTAGAGCTGGAGTTCCAGGACATCGCACGGCGCTACGCCGATACCGATGAGACCCTGCACGCCAAGGCCGAGCAGTTCAGTGTTAGCCAACTGCATGTCGTCGTGGCCGACTGCGCCTGACGCACTGGAGTAGCCCCATGATTACCGAGCAAACTGTTTTTCTCGTCGTCGATGACGCCGACTCCATGCGCCGGATCAACAGCAGCCAGCTGACCCGGTTGGGCGCGCGCCAGATCCTGTTGGCGAACAGTGGCCTGGAGGCCCTGAAGATTCTCGAAACCCGCCGCGTTGACGTGATCATCTCCGACTGGAACATGCCGGTGATGTCAGGGCTCGATCTGCTGCACCGGGTGCGTTCGAGCGAGAGCCTGGCGCACTTGCCGTTCATCATGATCACCGCCGAGTGCGAGCGCGATCAGGTCAACCAGCTGATTGCCAGTGGGGTGAGCAGCATCCTGGTCAAACCCTACAACTCTCAGGACCTTGTGCAGCATTTGACGCGGGCCATGCGTCATCGTCCCAAGCCTTTGCCGCTGGTGCAGGTCCAGCCCGAGGTAGTCAAAGCGCCTGTTCCGAAGGAGACGCGCCGACCCACCCTGCTGGTGGTGGACGACATGCCGGACAACCTCAGCCTGATCTCCGGCCTGTTTCGCAAGGATTACCGGGTGCGCGTGGCGCAGAACGGCAACGCCGCCCTGGCCATTTGCACCTCGGACGACCCGCCGGATCTGCTGCTGCTCGACGTGATGATGCCGAACATGGATGGCTTCGAGCTGGCCAGCCAGCTGCGCAGCCATCCACGGGCCAGCCATATCCCGCTGATCTTTATCACCGCCATGACCGAACCCGAGGCCCAGCAGCGCGGCCTGGAACTGGGTGCGGTGGATTTCGTCAACAAACCGATTGATCCGCACATGCTGCGCCTGCGGGTCAGCAACCTGCTGCGCCACGTGGAGCGGCACTGCCAGGTGCAGGCTGACTACAACGAGCTGCTGGAATTGGCACGCTTGCGTGAGGAGGTCGAGCAGATCGCCCGGCATGATCTGAAGGCGCCGCTCAGCGGCATCCTTGGGCTGGCCCAGGGCCTGCTTGAGGGCGGCAACCTGCTGCCGGGGCAGGAGCGCATGCTGTGGTTGCTGGAGGATAGCGGCCAGCAGGTGCTGAATATGCTCGACCTCTCGGCGACGCTGCACCGCATCGAGACCGGGCGCTTCGAGCTGCAGCCGACTCAAGTGGCACTGGCACCCATGCTCGGCAGCATGGTCGAGGCGGCGCGGATGACCTACCAGGCCAAGTCACTGGTGATCGAACTGAGCCTGCCTGACGGGGACCAAAACGAGTCTGTGCAAGCTTGGGGCGATCAGCTGTTGTGCTACTCGCTGCTCAACAATCTGTTGAAGAACGCCTGTGAGGCGGCCCCCGAGGGCAGTCGCGTGCGGGTGCAGGTGGCGATGGACGAGCAACTCAGCATTCGTTTAGAGAACCAGCCAGCGGTGGCCGAGGCTTTCCGTCCGCACTTTTTTGATAAGTACAGCAGTCTTGGCAAGAAGAACGGCAACGGCCTTGGCACCTACTCGGCGAAGAAACTGGCGCTGGCCCAGGGCGGCGCGCTGGAGCTGCAGGTGGACGATGCCCTGGACACCACCTGCCTGCTGCTGACGCTGCCCAGCCTGGAGTGCGAGCAGCCGATGTTTGATCTGGTTGGCTGAGTCGCTCTGCAAGGTGTGCGGCTCAGTGTCGTGCAAGGCTCTGCTCGCAGAACAGCACGGCCCCCATGCCGTCGCTGATCAGTACGCTGTCCGGGGTTAGCCGGCGGACCTTGTAGGTCAGGCGTGACTGCTCGGTGAAGATAAACAGGCCGAGGCCGGCCAGCTGCGGTTCCTGCAGGCTATCGGTCTCTCTCTTGCCGCTATGTTGTACATGCAGCAGTAAGCGTTGCCCCTCACGACGGTGCTCGAAGCTTGCCGTGCGATGCAGGTAACCCAAGGTCTCGCTGTTGCCGGTTTCCAGTAGGCGCGCACTGGCTTTGTAATCGCCAAGGCCCTCGGCGCGCAGGTCGAGGTGGTATTCGTTGAGCAGCCACCGCCCTTGCGGCGACTCGATTTCCAGCGCGCTGCGTCCGCTGCAGAGCAGGTCAAGAGGCGGGGCAGGCCGTTCGACCAGCATCCCGGCACCGAGGCTCAGGGCACCGACAACAAGGAACACCCAGAGGTGACGCCAGCGCCGACTAGTCATTGGCTTGTATCCCCATGCATTGACTGTCCGGCACCAGCAATTTGCCTTGGCACAGCAGGTCCAGGCTGCGGTACTGGTCCGCGAAGCGGTAAATATGCAGGTCGCGCGAGTCCATACCCAGGGCCTGACTGAGCTGCTTTGCTTGCGCAACAAGCCGGCGGTTGTCTGGCTGCAAGGCACCGCCGGGCATGCTTTCCTGATGGACCTGTATCGCGTCGATGCTTTCCACCTGATGCTCGACAAAAGGCAGCTCTGGCAGAGGTTTCTCGCCCAGCAGGCTCGGCAGCTGGAACAGCGCCACCCAGCAGATAATCGCAGCGAAACCCAGCAGCAGGTCCGTCGTCCGCTCATGCCGCCGCTCTTTACGTGGCATCGGTTCGTACGGCTCTGCGCTGGACGGCGGAGCTTTTGGCGCAGGCGCTGCGGGTGTTAGTGGCGGGGCAGATAAGACGGCTTCGTCGAGCAGCTCCACCTGTTCGCTGATCTTGTAGCCGATTCGTGGGATGGTAATGATCAGTTCGTGGTTCGGCTGCAGCTTCTCCAGCGCCACACGCAGTTGGCGCACCACCTGAGCCAGGCTGTTGTCGGTCACCTCCAGGCCGAAAGCCCCCCAGGCACCGCTCATCAGATCGCGCTTGCTGACGATCTGCCCGTTGGCTTGCAGCAACTGGGTCAGGCAACGGCTGGCAATAGCGCCGATGCGCAATACCTCGTCAGGGGCCTGGGCCGCGTACAGCACATAGGCTTCGTTATCGAAGTGAATCAGGCGATTGATCACGTAGGTGCTCATGTAACGTTCCTGATTGGCGCAAGGTGAGCGGTGTGGCGGCTTTAACAGGTTAGTCCCGATTACCACTGGATGAAGATCTGCCCGTTTTGTAATGAAAAGATTACGAATTTGCGATTGCGAGGGCTGTTCACGGTGGTTGTTGCAGGTTCTGTCAGATATTCTTGACAAAAGTGGCCGCTTTCCGAGCTGGCTTATAGATCTAGGGGCTAGCCATGCGTATCAAAGTCCACTGCCAGAACCGAATTGGCATCCTGCGCGACATCCTCAACCTGCTGGTCGAATACGGCATCAACGTCGCCCGTGGCGAAGTCGGTGGCGAGCAGGGCAACGCCATCTACTTGCACTGTCCGAACCTGATCAACCTGCAGTTCCAATCGCTGCGACCTAAGTTCGAGGCGATTTCCGGGGTGTTTGGCGTCAAGCGTGTGGGTCTAATGCCCAGCGAGCGTCGTCATCTGGAGTTGAATGCCTTGCTCGGTGCGCTGGATTTCCCGGTGTTGTCGATTGATATGGGCGGCTCAATCGTCGCGGCCAACCGCAGTGCGGCGCAGCTGCTTGGCGTGCGGGTGGATGAAGTGCCGGGTATTCCGCTGTCGCGTTATGCCGAGGACTTCGACCTGCCCGAGCTGGTGCGCGCCAATAAGTCGCGGATCAATGGCCTGCGGGTGAAAGTTAAGGGCGATGTGTTTCTCGCCGATATCGCCCCGCTGCAAACCGAGCATGAAGAGAGTGATGCCATGGCTGGCGCGGTGTTGACCTTGCACCGGGCGGATCGGGTGGGCGAGCGCATCTATAACGTGCGCAAGCAGGAGTTGCGTGGCTTCGATTCGATTTTCCAGAGTTCCAAGGTAATGGCCGCCGTGGTGCGCGAAGCGCGGCGTATGGCGCCGCTGGATGCGCCGCTGCTGATCGAGGGCGAAACCGGCACCGGTAAGGAACTGCTGGCCCGCGCCTGCCACCTGGCCAGCCCGCGTGGGCAGTCGCCGTTTATGGCGCTGAATTGCGCCGGGTTGCCGGAATCCATGGCCGAGACCGAGCTGTTCGGCTACGGCCCCGGTGCCTTCGAAGGCGCGCGGCCGGAAGGCAAACTCGGTCTGCTGGAACTGACAGCTGGCGGCACGCTGTTTCTCGATGGCGTCGGCGAAATGAGCCCACGCCTGCAGGCCAAGCTGCTGCGTTTTCTCCAGGACGGCTGTTTTCGTCGGGTCGGCAGTGATGAGGAGGTCTATCTGGATGTGCGGGTAATCTGCGCCACCCAGGTCGACCTGTCCGAGCTGTGCGCCAAGGGCGAGTTCCGCCAGGACCTTTATCACCGCCTCAACGTGCTCAGCCTGCATATCCCGCCGCTGCGCGAATGCCTAGATGGTCTGCCGCCGCTGGTGGAGCACTTTCTTGACCAGGCCAGCCGGCAGATTGGCTGCCCGCTACCCAAGCTGGCGCCGCAAGTGTTGGATAAACTCGGTCACTACCACTGGCCGGGCAACGTGCGTCAATTGGAGAACGTGCTGTTCCAAGCCGTATCGCTGTGCGATGGCGGAGTGGTCAAGGGTGAGCATATCCGCCTGCCGGACTACGGCGCGCCGCAGCCGCTGGGTGAGTTCTCGGTGGAGGGCGGCTTGGACGAGATTCTCGGGCGCTTCGAGAAAGCCGTGTTGGAGCGCCTATTCCACGACCACCCGAGCAGTCGTCAGTTAGGTAAACGCCTTGGCGTGTCACACACCACGATTGCCAACAAGCTGCGTCAGCATGGGTTGGGCAAGGAGTAGGGGGCTTTTAGCCGCGAGCGCACTGCGCGGCCACAAACCCTTTACTGGGTCAGCCCAAGGCCGAAACTTTAGCGCTAGAGTGTGCTGATCAACTTATGACCTGATGGACCGCAGCAAGGATTGCCATGCCCAACATAAACCGCAGTGATGCCCAGCAACGTGCCGATGAGATCGGCGTTTTCAATCGTGAATTGGCGCGCCTTGAAGCGGAGCAGGTGTTGAACCTGAATGACAGCCAGCGCGCCAGTCTGCATGGCTACCAGCAGCAATTGCTTAACAGCTATTTGGCGGCCTTCGATATCGATCACGACATCCAGGCCCGTCAGCTGTCGCTGGGCATGCGCATTGCTTCGTTTCTCGGCGCGCTGGCGTTGGCGGCCAGTGTGTTTTTTCTGTTCTACCAGTTCTGGGGGCTGTTCGGCACCCTGAGCCAGGTGGCGATTCTGCTGACCGCGAGTATCGCCTCATTCGGCCTGACGCTGTGGGTGCAACGCCTCGATAGCTCGGGCTATTTCAGCAAGCTGGCGGCGCTGGTGGCCTTTACCTGTTTTGTCCTGAACATCGTCATGCTCGGGCAGATATTCAATATCACCCCTTCGAACAACGCCTTGCTGCCCTGGGCGCTCTATGCGCTGCTGCTGGCTTATGCCTGCGGTGCGCGCCTGCTGCTGGCGGCCGGATTGAGCTGTCTGCTGGCCTTTGTCGCTGCGCGGATTGGCAGTTGGGACGGCATTTACTGGCTGGGGTTTGCCCAGCGGCCGGAGAATTTCTTCCTGCCGGCGCTGCTGATCTTCGCGGTGCCGCTGCTGATTGATCAGCGCCGTTTTGACGGCTTTGCGGTGATCTATCGGGTATTTGGCCTGCTCGGGGTGTTTGTGCCGGTACTGGTGTTGTCGCATTGGGGCGCGGGCAGTTTCTTCGATTATTCGCCCGAGTACATCGAGAATACCTACCAGATTGGCGGCTTTATCCTCGCGGCGCTGGTGATCTGGTTGGGTGTGCGTCGCGAATGGGCGGATGTGGTGAACACCGGGCTGAGCTTCTTTGTGATTTTTCTCTACACCAAGCTCTTCGATTGGTGGTGGGAGAGCATGCCCAAGTACCTGTTCTTCCTGGTATTGGGCTTGAGTGCGGTGCTGATTCTGCTGGTGCTGCGGCGCCTGCGTAGCCGCCACGGTTTGCTGGGAGGTGTGCAATGAGCGGCGTGCGTGCGCGTTATCTGATTGCCGGGCTGGCGCTGATTGGCCTGGTTAACGCGATTATCCTGGCGGGCGTGGCCTGGAATCGCCAGGAGCCCGAGGAAAGCCGCCTGCAGCTGTCCGAGCGCGAGTTGGGTAATACCTACGCCTATTGGCGCAAGGACAACAGCAGCCTGGCACTGCACCTGGATTACCGCTGGCCCAGCCAAGCGGATGATGACCACTACTACCTGTCGATCAGCGCCGAAAAGATGGCCGAACTGGGCTTTCAGGTGCCCACTGAGCTGAACGAGCAGAGCGTGCGACGTTACCGTCGTCAGCTGGACCGTGATGCACTGCTGGTGTTGGAACTCGATGGCCCGGCTTATCAGCGTGAAGTGGCGCTGCAGGTTGCCGCCCATGCCGAGGCCCTGCGTTTGCAGAAGTCGGTGCCGGACAGCAAAGAGCTGCGTGAGGCGGCCCAGCACGCAGCCAATGCGCTGAACTATGAGCAACACCGCGCCAGCCGCCTGCTGGTGGTGGATGTCGGGATGGATCAGCAGACGCTGCGCGCGCGTTACCCGGACCGCACGCGCTACGCCATTGTGCGCAGCATCATCGCGGTGCAGGCCAGCAGCGTAGCGACCGATTGGACGGGCGAGGGCGATGACCCGCGTCCGGACAACCAGCGCTGGACCTGGCAGCTCGGCGGCTCGGCCGAAACCCCTGGAGTGCAGAGCCTCAACCTGCCGCAGCGCTGGCATGCGACGTTCGACAGCCTGCCGCAGCAAGCTGAGCAGCCAGGCGTTGACTACTCGGGTTATCAGAAGCTGTTTAGCGCCGAAGTCGCCTTCGGCCGGCGGCTGGAACCCTGGTTTGTTGCGCTGAGTGCCAGGCAGGCGAGTACGCCGCAGCCTACGACCAAGGTGCAATAGCTCGGCGCAGCGTGCTGGGTGAAAGTGGCGGCGTTCCAATCCTGCGTGGTTTGGATGCAAGCGTTTCTCCATTCCTCTCCCTGGAATGATTTGGGTAGGCGGTCAGATGACCGCCTTTTTTTTATGGCGTGCCATCCCTGGCCGCCACCCTGCGGGCCGTCGCTCCGCGACGTTAAAAATTGCTCCCGGCATTTTTTTGCCTGAAAAAAACGTCTGCAACCATGGTCGTAGAGCGTTAAGACCATGGTCGAATGGCTCAAAGGTGGGGTCGTGGATACAAAATGGCGCATAGAACAACAACTACCCACCGAGGTGTTTCTGATGAGTGCTGCGTCCTTGTATCCCGTGCGCCCGGAGGTGGCGGCCCAGTCACTGACTGATGAGGCCACCTATAAAGCCATGTATCAGCAGTCGGTGATCAACCCCGATGGCTTCTGGCGTGAGCAGGCTCAGCGCCTGGACTGGATCAAGCCCTTCACCAAGGTCAAGCAGACCTCCTTCGACGATCACCACGTCGATATCAAATGGTTTGCCGACGGCACCCTCAACGTTTCCTACAACTGCCTGGACCGTCACCTGGAAGAGCGTGGCGATCAGGTGGCGATTATCTGGGAAGGCGATGACCCGTCCGAGCACGAGGAAATCACCTACCGCCAGCTGCACGAACAAGTCTGCAAGTTCGCCAACGCTCTGCGTGGCCAGGACGTGCACCGCGGCGATGTGGTGACCATCTATATGCCGATGATTCCGCAGGCGGTGGTGGCGATGCTGGCCTGTACCCGTATCGGCGCGATCCACTCGGTGGTGTTCGGTGGTTTCTCCCCGGAAGCACTGGCCGGCCGCATCATCGACTGCCAATCCAAGGTGGTGATCACCGCCGATGAAGGCCTGCGCGGCGGCAAGAAAACCCCGCTTAAAGCCAACGTTGACGACGCGCTGACCAACCCGGAAACCGCGAGCATTCAAAAGGTCATCGTGTGCAAACGCACCGGTAGCCCAATCAAGTGGAACCAGCATCGCGACATCTGGTACGAAGACCTGATGGCCGTGGCTTCCAGCCATTGCGCGCCGAAGGAAATGGGCGCCGAGGAAGCACTGTTTATCCTCTACACCTCGGGCTCCACCGGTAAGCCGAAAGGCGTGCAGCACACCACCGGCGGCTACCTAGTGTATGCGGCGCTGACCCATGAGCGGGTGTTCGATTACAAACCTGGCGACGTTTACTGGTGCACCGCCGACGTTGGCTGGGTTACCGGCCACAGCTATATCGTCTACGGCCCGCTGGCCAATGGCGCGACCACGCTGCTGTTTGAAGGCATCCCGAACTATCCGGATATCACCCGGGTGTCGAAGATCATCGATAAACACAAGGTCAATATCCTCTACACCGCACCGACTGCTATCCGCGCCATGATGGCTCATGGCGATGCGGCGGTAGCTGGTGCCGATGGCTCCAGCCTGCGTCTGCTGGGTTCGGTTGGTGAGCCGATCAACCCGGAAGCCTGGAACTGGTACTACAAGGCGGTCGGCAAAGAGCGCTGCCCGATTGTCGATACCTGGTGGCAGACCGAAACTGGCGGCATCCTGATCAGCCCGCTGCCGGGTGCTACCGCGCTCAAGCCAGGCTCAGCGACCCGTCCGTTCTTCGGCGTACAGCCTGCTCTGGTGGATAACCTCGGCAACCTGATCGAGGGCGCTGCCGAAGGCAATCTGGTGATCATCGATTCCTGGCCGGGTCAGGCGCGTACGCTGTACGGCGACCACGACCGCTTTGTCGATACCTATTTCAAGACCTTCAAGGGCATGTACTTCACCGGTGACGGTGCGCGCCGTGATGAAGACGGGTACTACTGGATTACCGGCCGTGTCGACGACGTGTTGAACGTGTCGGGCCACCGTATGGGCACCGCCGAGATCGAAAGCGCCATGGTTGCTCACCCGAAAGTCGCCGAGGCCGCCGTGGTTGGCGTGCCGCACGACATCAAAGGGCAGGGCATCTATGTCTACGTCACCTTGAATGGTGGCGAGCAGCCGTCCGAACAATTGCGCCAGGAGTTGAAAAACTGGGTACGCAAGGAAATCGGCCCGATTGCCTCACCGGACGTGATTCAGTGGGCTCCAGGCCTGCCGAAAACCCGCTCGGGCAAGATCATGCGCCGTATCCTGCGCAAGATCGCAACCGCCGAATACGATGCACTCGGCGATATCTCCACGTTGGCCGATCCTGGCGTGGTGCAGCACCTTATTGATACTCACCGCGAGATGCAGGCTGCCTGACTTCGGTTGAACCGCCTGTAAACAACGCCCTGTTTCGGCCACAAGCCGGGCAGGGCGTTGTGCTTTGCGCGGCATTATCGATTTTCATCTGGGTATTTCGTTGTAACTCGGGCGTAACAACGCGCACTTTTATGGGGTGTGCGGGAACGTTTCGCGTCAAGATGACGCATCGTTCGCTGCGGCTATAAAAATAAAAACCGCCACCAGGCCGCGAAGATAAAGGCCTTATTGAAATTGGGCGCGTTAATTGCTTTAACCAATGGTTAACTGTCTTTTCTGTCTCTGCATATAATCCAGGGGCTGTCAATATCCTCGCTATACCCGTCCGGGCCTTTTGTAATTACTTGTCGCATTGAAGAAATATCGACTTTCGAGCTGTCGCTAGAATGCCGCTCACCCGGCTGGGGCCGTCTGGCTTCTGCGCAGCGCGCAGCTTGGCGGCGACTCACTACAATTCATGCAAGGCTGGATGCATACCCGAACAATCTCTGCCAACCGATGCCATTCCCATTCGAAGGAGTCACAAAATGAAGAAGATTGCACTTCTCGGCGCACTGGCGCTGTCCATGCTGTCGCCGCTGGCCATGGCTGAAGAGGCCAAGCCTCTGCGTATCGGTATCGAAGCGGCTTACCCGCCGTTCGCTTTCAAAACCCCTGAAGGTGCCATCAGCGGTTTCGACTACGACATCGGCGTCGCTCTGTGCGAAGAGATGAAAGTGGAATGCAAATGGATCGAGCAGGAATTCGACGGCCTGATCCCAGCTCTGAAAGTACGCAAGTTCGACGCCGTACTGTCGTCGATGAGCATCACCGAAGATCGCTTGAAGTCGGTCGACTTCTCCAAGAAGTACTACCACACCCCCGGTAAGCTGGCGATGAAGGCCGGCACCGTGATCAACGATCCGCTGGTTGATCTGAAAGGCAAGAAAGTCGGTGTGCAGCGCTCGTCGATCTACGACCGTCATGCCACCGATGAGTTCGAGCCAGCTGGCGTTGAAGTCGTGCGTTATAGCTCGCAGAACGAAGCTTTCCTCGATCTGGCTTCCGGCCGTGTAGACGCGACCCTGGCCGACGTGGTCAATATCGACGAAGGCTTCCTCAAGACTGACGCCGGCAAAGACTTCGCCCTGGTAGGCCCGGACTTCACCCAAGAGAAGTACTACGGCCATGGCGCCGGTATCGCCGTGCGCAAGGGCGATAAGGAACTGGCTGACAAGATCAGCAACGCCATTGATGCCATTCGCGCCAACGGCAAGTACAAGGAACTGCAAGACAAGTACTTCGACTTCAACGTCTACGGCGACTGATTGAGTTCGCTCAGTCGCTTTCACTGAAAGTGGCGCAAGCTGGCTGTAACCTGAAGCTTGCGCCACTTTCCCGTTGTACTCCCAGGCGCCGCCCGGCGTTTGCATGAGGTAAGCAGAGCATGCTCAACGGCTACGGCTCGACCATTCTAGAGGGTGCCTGGCTCACCCTGATTCTGGCGCTGACGTCGATGGCAGTGGCCATCGTGTTGGGTTTGCTGGGTGCGGCGTTTCGCCTATCACCAATCAAGTGGCTATCGCTGCTGGGTGAAACTTACGCCACGGTAATCCGCGGGATTCCCGATCTGGTGCTGATCCTGCTGATTTTCTACGGCGGTCAGGACATGGTGAACCGTCTGGCGCCGATGCTCGGCTATGACGACTACATCGATATCAACCCCTTTATTGCCGGCGTGTTCACCATGGGCTTTATCTTTGGTGCTTACCTGTCGGAGACCTTCCGTGGGGCCTTTATGGCCATCCCCAAAGGTCAGGCCGAAGCCGGTGCGGCTTACGGCATGAGTGGCATGCAGGTGTTCTTCCGCATCCTGGTGCCGCAGATGATTCGCTTCGCCATTCCTGGGTTCACCAACAACTGGCTGGTGTTGACCAAGGCCACCGCGCTGATTTCCGTGGTGGGTCTGCAGGACATGATGTTCAAGGCGAAAAGTGCCGCCGATGCCACCCGTGAGCCATTCACCTTCTACCTGGCCGTTGCGGCCCTGTATCTGGTGCTGACCAGCGTGTCGCTGCTGGCTTTGCGTTACCTGGAAAAACGTTACTCGGTCGGCATCAAAGCCGCTGATCTGTAAGCGGGGAGCGCAGCGATGATTTTTGACTACAACGTAATTCTGGAAAACCTGCCGCTGTACTTTGGCGGTGTACTGGTCACCCTGAAAATTCTGCTGATTTCCCTGGCGTGCGGCCTGGCTCTAGCCATTCCCCTGGGGTTGATGCGCGTCTCCAAGTCGTCCCTGGTCAACTTTCCGGCCTGGCTCTACACCTACGTGATTCGCGGCACGCCGATGCTGGTGCAGCTGTTTCTCATTTATTACGGTCTGGCCCAGTTCGAGGCGGTACGTGAGAGCGCGCTGTGGCCGTATTTCTCCAGCGCTACCTTCTGTGCCTGCCTGGCGTTTGCCATCAACACCAGCGCCTACAGTGCGGAGATTCTCGCCGGCAGCCTCAAGGCTACGCCCCATGGCGAGATCGAGGCAGCTAAGGCCATGGGTATGTCGCGCTTTAAACTGTACCGCCGCATCCTGCTGCCGTCGGCCCTGCGCCGCGCCCTGCCGCAGTACAGCAACGAAGTGATCATGATGCTGCACACCACCTCGCTGGCCTCGATCGTTACCTTGATCGATATCACTGGCGCGGCGCGCACCGTCAGCTCGCAGTACTACCTGCCATTCGAGGCGTTTATCACTGCCGGCCTGTTCTACCTGTGCCTGACCTTTATCCTCGTACGCCTGTTCAAGCTGGCTGAACGCCGCTGGCTGGCCTACCTAGCCCCGCGCAAGGCCTGAGGAAGAGTCCATGCAGCGTATTGATCATCCACTGCCCTGGGGTTGTCCCGGAACCGAACGCCGCTTGAGCGTATTTCGTTTCGGCCAGGGCCCGTGCAAGGCGTATATCCAGGCCTCGCTGCATGCCGATGAGCTACCTGGGATGCGCGTGGCGGTGGAACTCAAGCGCCGCTTGCGTCAGTTGGAAGCTCAGGGGCGGCTTACTGGGGTGATCGAACTGGTACCCGTGGCCAATCCGATTGGCTTGGGGCAGATGTTTCAGGCGACCCATCAGGGCCGTTTTGAGGTGGGCAGTGGCAAGAACTTCAACCGTGATTTCTTTGACCTGGCCGCCGCCATTGCACCGGCTTTGGAAGGCTGCCTGGGCAGTGACGGCCCCAGCAATGTGCGGCTGATTCGCGCTGCCATGCAGGCCGCGCTGGAAGCCTTGCCGCCAGCCGGCTCGGAGCTGCAAGGCATGCAACGCCTGCTGCTCAAACATGCCTGCGATGCCGATGTGGTGCTCGACCTGCATTGTGATTTCGATGCTGCAGTGCATCTGTACCTGCTGCCGCAGCAGTGGCCGCAACTGCGTTCCCTGGCTGCTCGTCTGCAGGCCGGGGCGGCGCTGACCGTCGAGGATTCCGGCGGTAGCTCTTTCGATGAAGCCTGTGCCTTGCCCTGGGTTCATCTAGCCCGGCATTTCCCTCAGGCCGCTGTGCCGCTGGCTTGTCTGGCTGTAACGGTCGAGCTGGGCGGCATGGCCGATACCGGCAAGCCAGAGGCTGAAGCCAGTGCCGAAAGCATTCTGGCGTTTCTCGCCGAGCAGGGCCTGATTGCCGGTGACTGGCCGCCAGCGCCCGCTGAAAGCTGCGACGCCACGCCGTTTAATGGTGCGCAATACGCCTATGCCCCGCATGCCGGGGTGGTGAGTTTTCTGCAACCGGTGGGCGCGCAGGTTTTGGCCGGCGACCCCTTGTTTGAAGTGATCGATCCTCTGGATGATCGCCACACAACTGTCTGTGCCGTTACAGATGGTGTGCTCTATGCGCGCGAGCGGTTGCGTTTTGCTCAGCCCGGTTTGTGGCTGGCCAAAGTGGCCGGTCGTACCCCTATTCGCCAGGGTCGCTTGCTCAGCGACTGATTCAAGAGAGTGGAAACCATGTACAAACTTGAAGTTCAGGATCTGCACAAGCGCTACGGCAGCCACGAAGTATTGAAGGGCGTGTCACTGGCGGCCAAGGCCGGCGATGTGATCAGCATCATCGGCTCCAGCGGCTCGGGCAAGAGTACCTTCCTGCGTTGCATCAACCTGCTGGAACAGCCTCACGGCGGCAAGATTCTGCTCAACAACGAAGAGCTGAAACTGGTGGCCAACAAGGATGGTGGCTTGAAAGCCGCCGATCCCAAGCAGCTGCAGCGTATGCGCTCGCGCCTGTCCATGGTATTTCAGCACTTCAACCTGTGGTCGCACATGAGCGCCCTGGAAAACGTCATGGAAGCCCCGGTGCACGTGCTCGGCATGAGCAAGAAAGAAGCCCTGGAAAAGGCTGAGCATTACCTGAACAAGGTTGGCGTGGCCCATCGTAAAGATGCCTACCCGGCGCATATGTCCGGCGGCGAGCAGCAGCGTGTAGCAATTGCCCGCGCCCTGGCCATGGAGCCTGAGGTGATGCTGTTTGACGAACCGACCTCGGCGCTGGACCCGGAGCTGGTCGGTGAAGTGCTGAAAGTCATGCAGGACCTGGCGCAGGAAGGCCGCACCATGGTCGTGGTAACCCACGAAATGGGCTTTGCCCGTGAAGTCTCCAATCAGCTGGTGTTCCTCCACAAAGGCGTGGTGGAAGAGCGCGGCTGCCCGAAAGAAGTGTTGGCCAATCCGCAATCCGAACGTTTGCAGCAGTTCCTCTCTGGCAGTCTCAAATAACCCGCGGCAACATCTGCAAGCATCCGTGCTATGCCCATAATCGCCAACAGAGCCTAAACTGCCCCCCATGAATGCCCACCGAATTGGCTTCCTGCTTTGGCCCACCACCAAGCCCCTGACCCTGGCCTTGGCGGAAGAAGCGCTGCGCGTTGCCCAGCGCGTCCACCCCGAGGTGGTCTACGAGTTGGTGTTTCTGCAGGCTGAGGCACCGCTTGAGGGCGCGTGGCGGCTGCCGGGGGAATCCTGGGTGGGCAAGCTGGAAGGCTGCCAGAAGCTCTTCCTGCTCGCCGATGAGCCGCCAGGACCGATGCCTGCGGCGCTCTCCGGCGCACTCAAGCAACTGGTGCGTGGTGGCTGCGTGATCGGCGCGATTGCCGCCGGGGTCTATCCGCTGGCGCAGCTGGGCTTGCTCGATGGCTACCGCGCTTCGGTGCACTGGCGCTGGCAGGATGATTTCACGGAACGCTTCCCTAAGGTGATCGCCACCAGCCATTTGTTCGACTGGGACCGTGATCGTCTGACCGCCTGTGGCGGCTTGGCCGTGCTCGATCTGCTGCTGGCCTTGCTCGCCCGCGACCACGGTGCCGAACTGGCCGGTGCGGTATCCGAAGAGCTGGTAGTCGAACGCATCCGCGAAGGCGGCGAACGTCAGCGTATTCCATTGCAGAATCGTCTGGGCTCCAGCCACCCCAAGCTGACTCAGGCCGTGCTGCTGATGGAAGCCAATATCGAAGAGCCGCTGACCACCGACGAAATCGCCCAGCACGTCTGCGTGTCACGGCGTCAGCTGGAACGCATCTTCAAGCAGTACCTCAACCGCGTCCCCAGCCAGTACTACCTGGAACTGCGTCTAAACAAGGCGCGCCAACTGCTGATGCAGACCAGCAAATCGATCATCCAGATCGGCCTGTCCTGCGGTTTCTCCTCTGGTCCGCACTTCTCCAGCGCCTACCGCAACTTCTTCGGCGCCACCCCGCGCGAAGACCGCAACCAGCGGCGCAGCAATAGCCCGTTTGAGCTGACTTCTACGCCAATCGAACGTGGCTGAGTTAACTTCGAACGCATAAAAAAACCGCAGCCAGCTGCGGTTTTTTATTGGCCGGGATTACTCAATTTTGTCGACTTGCCTCGGAAACAGCGGGTTGCCGCAGCGGGTGCAGAAAGCGGCGCCGTGTTCGTGGGTGTTTTTGGCGCAGCTTGGGCAGTCGTGAATCAGTTCGTCGCCGCCGCGCATGGCGTTGGCCAGTTCGGCGGTGAAGATGCCGGTGGGCACGGCGATGATCGAGTAGCCGGTGATCATCACCAGGGTCGACAGCGCCTGGCCCAGTGGGGTTTTCGGCACGATATCGCCGAAGCCGACGGTGGTCAGAGTAACCACGGCCCAGTAGATGCCCTTGGGAATGCTGGTAAAGCCGTGGGCGGGGCCTTCGATCACGTACATCAGGGTGCCAAACACCGTGACCATGGTGGCGATGCAGGCGAAGAACACGATGATCTTCTGTTTGCTGCCGCGCAGCGCGGTGAGCAGGAAGTTGGCTTGGCGCAGATAGGGGCTGAGCTTGAGCACGCGGAACACCCGCAGCATGCGGATCACCCGGATGATCAGCAGGTACTGCGCGTCGGCGTAGAACAGGGCGAGGATGCCCGGCAGGATTGCCAACAGGTCAATCAGGCCGAAGAAGCTGAAGGCGTAGCGCAGTGGTTTCGGTGAGCAGTACAGGCGCACCACGTATTCGATGGCAAACAGCGCGGTAAAGCCCCATTCAATACCCGCCAGCAGCCTCCCTTGCTGGCTGTGCACGCTGTCGATGCTGTCGAGCATCACCACCACCAGACTGGCCATGATGGTCAGCAGCAGGTAACGGTCGAAGCGCTGCCCGGCTGGCGTGTCCGTGTGGAAGATGATGCTGTACAGCTGCTGACGCAGGTTATGCGGCGTGTCCATGGTGCTCTGGCTGCTCCGTATGCGGTGTTCGCGATAACGCGAACAGGCAGCCTAGGGAGTTTTGTCCTGGTGATGCAAGCCTTTACCTTTGTTGGGTGGCAGCGGTGCGCAGTCGGCCGCGGCTTTGCGCAGCAGGCGCTGGGTGGCGCTGACCAGCCAGCAGGTAAGGATAAACGGCATGGTCAGGGCCGGCAGACCCAGTGCGCTGAAGCCGGGTTGCAGCACCAGCGCCAGAGCGATACCGAGGGCCGGTAACCAGGGGCGGCGGTGTACCTGACTGAGGGCGATGGCCGTCAGGGCGGCGTTATAGCCATACAGGCCGGTGAGGGCACTGTGCTGCGGTAAACCCTGATACACCGCCAGAGCCAACCCGCCAGTGGAACCGAGCAGCGCCCAGCAGGCAGCGCGGTGATCTGCCAGCAACAGGCCGAACAGCAGGCAAACGCCGGCCAACGGCTGATCGAGAAAAATCACCTGGCCCAAGCCGCGCGCCATGGCGATCAGACTGGCCCACCAGTCGAGCGGTTGCGTCTGGCTTGGGATGGCCGGCGCCAACTCAAGCTGTAGGGCGGGTGCCAGCCACAACAGCAGCCAGCTCAAGCCGACAAAGGGGAAGGTAAAGGCCGGCAACCATTGGCGCTCGCGCATGCGCTGCACCCAGGCGGCCAGCAGCAGGCTGGAAGCTCCGGCGCTGACGATGATCAGCAGCGGCAGCAGCGCCGACCAGGCAAATTGCAGGCTGATCAGCATGCCCAGCAGAACCCCGTTGTAGCCATACAAGCCGAGATCGATATCGGCTTTGACATAACCACGACGCTGCGCCGTCAGCGTGCTGCTAAGACAACCGAGCAGGGCGCCGCCGAGCAGTTGCGGCGCACCGATGGCAATCGCCAACAGCACCAGCAAGCCGCAGCCGGGATGGGCTTGTAGAAAAATCTGGCTAAAGCCGTTAAGCAGGGCTCGAGAGCCTTGCAAGGCGTGAGGGGCGAGCGGTAATGGCGACATGCAGACGAACCTGAGTAGACGATCACCAGGGCCATAAAAAGAGGCACCCACCGCGGGAACAGTGGGTGCCTACAAAACTGGCAAAGCCAGCGTGGGAATTGCGTTCTGCGGCGAGGGCTGGCGACCTGCCGCAGAGCTGGATCAGTGGAGGATTTCGATACGCAGGCTGTTGGTGCTGCCCGGTTGGCCGAACGGCTCGCCGGCGGTAATCACCACGGTGTCGCCGGTTTTCGCCAGCCCAGCTGAGCGGGCGGTTTCCAGGGCGGTGCGGGTGACTTCCTCAACCTTGTGCAGGCGCGCGTTGACCACCGAGTACACGCCCCAGGCCACGCTCAGGCGCCGCGCGGTATCCAGGCTCGGGGTCAGGCTCAAGATCGGCGCTTTCGGCCGTTCGCGCGAGGCGCGCAGGCTGGAGTTGCCCGACTCGGTGTAGTTGACCAGCACGGCCACCGGCAGGATGGTGCTGATGCGGCGGATCGCGCAACTGATCGCATCCGAGGCGGTGGCTTCAGCCTGCGGGCGGCTGACGTCGAGCTGGGCCTGGAAGTCCGGGCCGTTTTCCACCTGGCGAATGATCTTGCTCATCATCTGCACGGCTTCCAGCGGGTAATCGCCGGAGGCGGTTTCCGCTGAGAGCATCACCGCATCGGCGCCTTCGGCCACGGCGTTAGCCACGTCGGTGACCTCGGCGCGAGTCGGCGCAGGGGAGAAACGCATGGATTCGAGCATCTGCGTGGCCACCACCACCGGCTTACCGAGCTGGCGGCAGGTGCGGATGATGTCGCGCTGGATGCGCGGCACGTTCTCGGCCGGCACTTCCACGCCCAGGTCGCCACGGGCAACCATGATTGCGTCGCACAGCTGGGTGATCTCTTCCAGGTGAATCACCGCAGACGGCTTCTCGATCTTGGCCATCAGAAAGGCGCGATCTCCGATCAGCTGGCGGGCTTCGATAATGTCTTCCGGGCGCTGCACGAACGACAGCGCGACCCAGTCCACGCCCAGTTCCAGGCCGAAGCTCAGGTCGCGGCGATCCTTTTCGGTCAATGGGCTTAGTTGCAGCACGGCTTCCGGCACGTTGACGCCTTTGCGGTCGGACAGCTCGCCACCGGCGATCACTTCGGTAATCACTGCATCGCTGTGCTTGGCGGTGACCTGTAAGCGTAGGCGGCCATCGTCGAGCAACAGGCTCATGCCCGGTTGCAGCGCTTCGATAATTTCCGGGTGGGGCAGGTTGACCCGATTGACGTCGCCTGGGGTGCTGTCGAGGTCCAGGCGCAGGGTCTGGCCGCGTTGCAGGTTGACCTTGCCCTCGGCAAAACGGCCGACGCGCAGCTTTGGCCCTTGCAGGTCCATCAGGATGCCGATCGGGGTGTTCAGCTGCTGCTCGACTTCACGTACCCAGTCGAAGCGTTGGGCGTGGTCGGCGTGTTCACCGTGGCTGAAGTTGAGGCGGAACAGGTTGACCCCAGCCTCCACCAGCTGGCGGATGTCGTCGATGGTTTTGATCGCTGGGCCAAGGGTGGCGAGGATTTTTACTTTCTTGTCGGCGTTCATTTGGCAGGGTTCTCAAGGATCAGAATGGCGCGAAAATCGTTGACGTTGGTACGCGTCGGCCCGGTGACGATCAGTTGATCGAGGGCGGCGAAGTAGCCGTAGCCGTTGTTGTTATCCAGCTCATCGCTGCTGCTTAGCCCCAGCGCCGCGGCGCGGGCATAGCTGTCGGGGGTCATAAGGGCCCCGGCGTTGTCTTCCGAGCCGTCGATACCGTCGGTGTCACCGGCCAGGGCGTATACCCCGGGCAGACCCTTGAGGCTGTCGGTGAGGCTCAGGAGGAATTCGGCATTGCGTCCGCCACGGCCATTGCCGCGTACGGTCACCGTGGTTTCACCGCCGGAGAGAATCACGCAGGGTGCCTTGATCGGCTGACCATGCAGACGCACCTGTTTGGCGATACCGGCATGCACCTTGGCGACTTCCCGCGATTCGCCTTCCAGATCACCGAGGATCAGCGTCGGCAAACCAGCGGCGCGTGCCTTGGCAGCAGCTGCATCGAGGGACTGTTGCGGGCGGGCAATCAGCTGGAAGTGGCTGCGGGCCAGGCACGGGTCGCACGGTTTGACGGTTTCCGAGGCTGGGTTTTGCAACCAGGCGTGCACGTTGGCTGGAATCTCGATGCTATAGCGGGCGAGGATCGCCAGCGCTTCAGCGGAGGTAGTCGGGTCGGCCACGGTCGGGCCGGAGGCAATCACCGTAGCTTCATCGCCCGGTACATCGGAAATCGCGTAGGTGTAGACGCTGGCTGGCCAGCTGGCCTTGGCCAGACGACCGCCCTTGATCGCCGAAAGGTGCTTGCGCACGCAGTTCATTTCGCCAATCGAGGCGCCGGATTTCAGCAGGGCTTTGTTGACCGCTTGTTTGTCTTTCAGGCTGATGCCTTCGGCGGGCAGGGCGAGCAGGGAAGAGCCGCCGCCGGACAGCAGAAAGATCACCCGATCAGACTCGGTCAGATTGCTGACCAGCTCCAGCACGCGGCGCGCCACTCGCTCACCGGCGTCGTCCGGCACTGGGTGCGCCGCTTCGACCACTTCGATCTTTTTGCAGTTGGCGCCGTGCTCGTAACGGGTGACCACCAGGCCGGAGACCTCGCCTTGCCATTCCTGCTCAATCACTTCGGCCATGGCCGCGGCGGCTTTGCCGGCACCGATTACGATAACCCGGCCGCTGCGATCTTCCGGCAGGTAATCAGCCAGAACCTGGCGCGGGTGGGCGGCGTCGATGGCGCTGGCGAACAGCTCGCGCAGCAGAGACGTTGGATTGAAAGACGGATCGATGGACATGGTGATCTCTCTTGGTCTGGATCAACTTCGATTCTAGTGCGCAGCGCCCTGGGCCAAGGCGCTGCGCACTAGAATCGACCCACCCGGCAGGCAGGCCGTGACACCGCCTGCCGGACAGATCGAAAGGGTTGTTTCAGCGCGGCTGACCCCGCCCTGAAACCTGTTACTTACTCACCACGGATGTTGAAGTTGGCCATATGTTCCAGGCCTTTGATCAACGCCGAGTGGTCCCAGTTGCTGCCACCGATGGCGGCACAGGTGCTGAACACTTGCTGGGCGTTGGCGGTGTTGGGCAGGTTAAGGCCCAGTTCGCGCGCACCGGCCAGTGCCAGGTTGAGGTCCTTCTGGTGCAGGCTGATACGGAAGCCTGGATCGAAGGTGCCTTTGATCATGCGCTCACCGTGCACTTCAAGGATCTTCGAACCGGCGAAACCGCCCATCAGCGCTTCACGCACCTTGGCTGGATCGGCGCCGTTCTTGGCGGCGAACAGCAGGGCTTCGGCCACTGCCTGGATGTTCAAAGCAACGATGATCTGATTGGCGACCTTGGCGGTCTGACCGTCACCGTTACCGCCGACGCGGGTGATGTTCTTGCCCATGGCCTGGAACAGCGGCAGGGCGCGTTCGAAGGCATTCGGGCAGCCGCCGATCATGATCGACAGGGTGGCCGCCTTGGCACCGACTTCACCGCCGGATACCGGCGCGTCGAGGTAGGCAGCGCCAGTGGCTTTGATCTTCTCGGCGAAGACTTTAGTGGCGGTAGGGGAGATCGAACTCATGTCGATCACCACTTTGCCAGCGCCCACGCCTGCGGCAACGCCGTCAGCGCGGAACAGTACGTCTTCAACCTGCGGGGTGTCCGGCACCATGATGATGATGAATTCGGCTTCCTGCGCCACTTCGCGCGGGTTGGCCAGACCGATGCCGTTGTCGCCCAGCAGGTCGGCCGGGGCCTTGTCGAAGTGCTCGGAGAAGAACAGGGTATGCCCGGCTTTTTGCAGGTTCTGCGCCATAGGCTTGCCCATGATGCCGGTGCCGATAAATCCGATTTTTGCCATGAGAAATATCCTCTGATTCAGATTGCGTTGTGCGCTTTCATCCAGCCGAGGCCGGCAGCGGTGGTGGTTGCCGGCTTGTATTCACAGCCGATCCAGCCCTGGTAGCCGATGCGGTCCAGGTGCTCGAAGAGGAAGCGGTAGTTGATCTCGCCAGTGCCCGGCTCGTTGCGGCCCGGGTTGTCGGCCAACTGCACATGGTTGATTACAGAGAGATTGGCCTCGACGGTACGCGCCAGGTCACCTTCCATGATTTGCATGTGGTAGATGTCGTATTGCAGGTACAGGTTGCTGCTGCCGACCTTGTCGCGAATGGCCAGCGCCTGCTGGGTGGTGTTCAGGTAGAAGCCGGGGATGTCGCGGGTGTTGATCATTTCCATGACCAGCTTGATGCCCGCGGCTTCGAGCTTGCGGGCAGCAAACTTGAGGTTGTCGACAAAGGTCTGCTCGACAGTGGCGCAATCCAGACCCTGCGGACGGATACCGGCCAGGCAGTTGATCTGCTTGTTGCCCAGCACCTTGGCGTAGGCGATGGCCTGGTCGACACCGGCGCGGAATTCTTCAACGCGATCGGGGTGGCAGGCGATACCGCGCTCGCCCTTGGCCCAGTCGCCGGCAGGCAGGTTGAACAGCACCTGCTCCAGGCGGTTGGCATCCAGGCGCGCCTTGATCACTTCGGCAGCGAAGTCATAGGGAAACAGGTATTCGACACCGCAGAAACCTGCGGTGGCGGCAGCGTCGAAACGGTCCAGAAAGTCCACTTCGGTGAACAGCATGGACAGGTTGGCGGCAAAACGGGGCATGTGGTGCTCCTTGTCTTGCGCAGCCCGGATAAAACATCCGGGCTACTGGTTCAGAAGACGATTTAGTCGAGCAGGGAAATCGCAGTCGGGGCGTCGGCACCGCGTTCGGCGAGTTCTTCGAACTCGTTGACCGCGTTGATTTCCACACCCATGGAGATGTTGGTGACACGCTCCAGGATGATTTCGACCATGACCGGTACGCGGAACTCTTCCATCAGCGCCTTGGCCTTGGCCAATGCCGCCTGGATGTCGTTCGGCTCGAATACACGCACGGCTTTACAGCCCAGACCTTCCACCACGGCAACGTGGTCGACGCCGTAACCGTTGATCTCCGGTGCGTTGATGTTCTCGAAGGCCAACTGCACGCAGTAGTCCATCTCGAAACCGCGCTGCGACTGACGGATCAGACCCAGGTAGGAGTTGTTCACCACCACGTGGATGTATGGCAGGTTGAACTGCGCGCCCACGGCCAGTTCTTCGATCATGAACTGGAAGTCATAGTCGCCAGACAGCGCCACGACGTTACGGGTCGGATCAGCCTTGACCACACCCAGCGCCGCCGGAATGGTCCAGCCGAGCGGGCCGGCCTGGCCACAGTTGATCCAGTGACGCGGCTTGTAAACGTGGAGGAACTGCGCGCCGGCGATCTGCGACAGACCGATGGTGCTGACGTAGCAGGCGTCCTTGCCGAAGAACTCGTTCATCTCTTCGTAGACGCGCTGCGGCTTGACCGGCACGTTGTCGAAGTGGGTTTTACGCTGCAGGGTGCGCTTGCGCTCGCGGCAGGAGTCGACCCAGGCGCTGCGATCTTTCAGCTTGCCAGCGGTTTTCCACTCGCGGGCCACTTCGATAAAGGCGTCCAGAGCGGCGCCAGCATCGGAAACGATGCCCAGGTCCGGGTTGAACACGCGGCCAATCTGCGTCGGTTCGATGTCGACGTGGATGAACTTGCGGCCTTCGGTGTAGACATCAATGCTGCCGGTGTGGCGGTTGGCCCAGCGGTTACCGATACCGAATACCAGGTCGGATTCCAGCAGGGTGGCGTTGCCGTAACGGTGCGACGTCTGCAGACCGACCATGCCGACCATCAGCTTGTGGTCATCCGGAATCGCGCCCCAGCCCATCAGGGTTGGCACAACCGGTACGCCGGTCAGCTCAGCGAACTCAACCAGCTTGTCGGCCGCGTCGGCGTTGAAGATGCCGCCGCCGGCAACCAGCAATGGACGCTCGGCGTCATTCAGCATGGCCAGGGCTTTTTCAGCCTGCACCCGGTTTGCCGCCGGCTTGGCCAGTGGCAGTGGCTCGTAGGCGTCGATGTCGAATTCGATCTCGGCCATCTGCACGTCGAACGGCAGGTCGATCAGCACGGGGCCTGGACGGCCGCTGCGCATTTCATAGAAGGCTTTCTGGAAGGCGCGTGGCACTTGGCCCGGCTCCATTACCGTGGTCGCCCACTTGGTCACCGGCTTGACGATGCTGGTGATGTCGACTGCCTGGAAATCTTCCTTGTGCATGCGGGCACGCGGCGCCTGGCCGGTGATGCACAGAATCGGGATGGAGTCGGCCGATGCCGAGTACAGGCCGGTCACCATGTCGGTGCCAGCTGGGCCGGAGGTGCCGATGCACACGCCGATATTGCCGGCATTGGTGCGGGTGTAACCCTCAGCCATGTGCGAGGCACCTTCGACGTGGCGAGCCAGGACGTGGTCGATACCGCCAACTTTCTTCAGTGCAGCGTACAGGGGGTTGATGGCGGCGCCGGGGATGCCGAACGCAGTGTCAACGCCTTCGCGGCGCATCACCAGTACGGCGGCCTCGATTGCTCTCATTTTGGCCATTGTCTTGTGCCTCGTTTGTTATCAGATTGTATACAAAACAGCTGGTTTGGATTCTATTCATGGCCTGACCTTCCGGTCAACACGTTTTGTTGTCGAGGCGCTGTCTGGCAAAAAATCTTTTAAAACAACTGTTTTAGCTGGGGTGCTTGATCTGCTGCGGAAACGCCTGCGAATAACTGTATACAAATAGTCTTTGTATTGTATTCGTCTATTGAGTTTTTTGTTTCTAGTGGGATAGTGGTGTTGAGCTTTGGATTGCCCGGCAGCTGTCAATCGCCCTGTAGGCGCTGTGGTTCCGGGTGTTTCGTAGGATTTATCAGCATCGAGGAAGACCCAACATGAGTACGTTGAATCTGCAAATCGCCACCACCATCAGCAACCGCGCCCTGGCTGTCGGCCGGGAAATATCCGCCGCACCGCTGACCGTGGCCGTGCTGGACGCCGGTGGACATCTGATCAGCCTGCAGCGTGAAGACGGCGCGAGCCTGCTGCGTCCGCAAATCGCCATCGGCAAGGCCTGGGGAGCGCTGGCTCTAGGCAAGGGCTCGCGCCTGATCGCCGCCGACGCACAACAGCGCCCGGCGTTTATCGGCGCGGTAAACAACCTGGCAGACGGTCAGCTGGTGCCGGCACCGGGTGGTGTGCTGATTCGTGATGAGCGCGGCGAAGTGATAGGCGCAGTGGGCATCACTGGCGATACCTCGGATATCGATGAGCAGTGCGCAGTCAGCGCAGTGGAGTCGGTCGGGCTAAAGGCGGATGCAGGTATCGCTGCCTGATAGTGCGCGGTTTGTGGGAGGCGCTTTAGCCGCGACTGCAAAGATTGAAAGCTCGCCGCTAAAGCGCATCCCACAGTGGTTTCAAGCAATAAAAAACGGTGAATGCTTTGCGGCATTCACCGTTTTTATTGATTGCCGCTTTAAACCAAGGGCAGGGCGGATAACCAGGCTTATGCGTTGGTGACCTGCTCGGACGGGCTGGGCTGGGTTTCGTCGATCTCGCAGCCCTTGATCACCAGGCGGATGATGGTTTGCGCGGCGGCTTCATAGTCGGCTTCATCCAGGCTGGCTTTGCCGGTTACGGTGGAAATCTGCCAATCGAAGTCAGCGTAGGTCTGAGTTGCGGCCCAGATGCTGAACAGAAGGTGATGCGGGTCAACCTTGGCCATCAGTCCCTGGTCGATCCAGCCCTGGATGCAGGAGATGTTGTGTTTGGCCTGGGCATTCAGCTGCGCAGTCTGGTCGGCGGACAGATGCGGCGCGCCATGCATGATTTCGCTGGCGAATACCTTGGAGGCAAACGGCAGTTCGCGGGAGATGCGGATTTTCGAGCGGATATAAGCGCGCAGTACGTCGGCCGGTTTGCCTGGCTGATTGAACGGCGCCGAGGCTTCCAGCAGCGGTTCGATGATGCTTTCCAGCACTTCGCGGTAGAGGTTTTCTTTCGACTTGAAGTAGTAGTAGACGTTGGGCTTGGGCACCCCGGCCTTGGCGGCGATGTCGCTGGTTTTGCTGGCAGCAAAGCCTTTGTCGGCGAACTCCTCACTGGCTGCGCATAAAATCAGCTCTCTGTTACGCTCGCGAATACTGGTCATAAGCCTCTTTGCTTCTGTCGAACGCCCGTCGCTGGGCAGCGTCGGGCATGGTAGCACCGGCTTTGCGCGGCGCTCAAGCCGCGTGGCCTGGGCTTCGGTGAAGCTATCTGACTTGCAGGTCAGGTTGTTGTATACAAAATTTAATTTTTCTGTTTTTATCTTGCCCTATGCATTCATAACAAAAAGTCTCGGCTCGATGAGCTCCAGGAGACACGTCGTGAGCAATCAACTGGTTGACCCCTTCGGTCGGCGCATCACCTATCTACGGTTATCGGTTACCGATCGCTGTGATTTCCGCTGCACCTACTGCATGAGTGAGGACATGGTGTTCGCCCCGCGCGAGCAGATCCTCAGCCTTGAAGAGCTCTATGCAGTGGCGGACGCCTTTATCGGCCTCGGGGTCAAACGCATCCGCATCACCGGTGGCGAGCCGCTGGTACGCAAAAATCTGCTCAGCCTGCTGACCCGCCTGGGCCAGCGCCCTGAGCTGGAAGACCTGGCCATTACCACCAATGGCTCGCAACTGGCCGACCTGGCGCCGCAACTGCACGCGGCCGGGGTCAAGCGCCTGAATGTCAGCCTGGATTCCCTGCAGCGCGAGCGCTTTGCCGCCTTTACCCGACGCGACAAACTCGACCAGGTGCTGGAAGGCATCGAGGTGGCGCGCGCGGCGGGTTTTCGCAAGATCAAACTCAACGCCGTGGTGCAGAAAGGCCGCAACGATGACGAAGTGCTCGACCTGGTCGAGTTCGCTATGGCGCGTGGCCTGGACATCAGCTTTATCGAAGAAATGCCGCTGGGCAGTATTTCCAGCCACCAGCGCGAGCAGACCTTCTGCTCCAGCGATGAGGTGCGTGAGCGCATCGAACAGCGCTATGCCCTGGTGCGTAGCAGCAAGTTGACCGGCGGGCCGTCGCGTTACTGGCAGGTGGTCGGCAGCGACACTCAGGTTGGTTTTATCTCACCACACAGCCACAACTTCTGCGGCGACTGCAACCGCGTGCGAGTCACCGCCGAGGGCAAGCTGGTGCTCTGTCTGGGTCATGAGAATGCCCTGGACCTGAAAGGCCTGATGCGTGCCCATCCCGGCGACAGCCAGCGCCTGAGTGAAGCCTTGATGCAAGCCTTGCAACTGAAACCCGAACGTCACCACTTCGAGACCGATGCACAGGTCCAGGTGGTGCGCTTTATGAGCATGACCGGCGGCTAGCGCCGATCTGCTTCCACCGCCTTGGCGGTTCCATTTATTTCAATACCACGATTAAACAGGAGGTTTGCTGTGAAGCCCTCGCACGTCTGCAGTTTGTTCGCCGTTGTCTGTTCTAGCGCGGTCAGCGCTGAAAGTTATGTGATCGGTGTAGAGAAGCTGGCCTTTGCGCCGCACTACAGCATCGACGCACAAGGCCAGTACCAGGGCTTTGCCCGTGAGCTGTTCGACTTGTTCGCGCAGACCAGCGGGGTGGAGCTGAGCTACAAGGTGCTACCTGTTGAGCAGCTGTTGCCCGCGCTGCTCAGCGGCCAGGTGGATTTCAAATACCCCGACAGTGAAACCTGGGCGCAGGAGCAGAAGGCCGGCAAGACCCTGAGCTACAGCCAGGGTGTGGTTGAGTATGTCGATGGCGTGCTGGTGGCGCCGCAGCGCCATGGCCAGCCCATCGAGCAGATCAAGCGCCTGGCCATGGTCAACGGCTGGACGCCTTGGGGTTATCAGGAGCGTATCGATGCCGGGCAGATCGAGCTGACCTACAGCGATGATCTACGCCAGATGATTCGCCAGGCGCTGAAGAAGGACACTGATGGCGCTTACTTCAACGTGGTGGTGGCGACCCATTACCTGGACAACATCCGCGCGCGACCGGGCGCGCTGATATTCGACGCGCAGTTGCCGCATAACCGTGGCAGCTTCAAGCTCTCGACCCTCAAGCACGCGGCTTTTATGCAGCGTTTCGACCGCTTTCTGATCGAGCAGCAGAGCGAAATTGCCGCGCTGAAAAGCCAGTACAAGGTCGAGGCCAATCTGGATGCCGAGCGCATCGGCCTGGAGCAGTGGAAGCTGGATTTTATCGAGCGCAAAAAGCTCAAGGACGCGCAATCGCAGTGATGTGCTGAGCTAACAAAAACCGCTCCAGATGAGCGGTTTTTTTCTGCGCATAGAAAGAGCCGGGATAGACGCAATAAAAAAGGGGATGGCAACGATGCCATCCCCTTTTTGTTACAGGTTGCCGCCTACCCGGCAACCCGCATCAAGCACATAGGCTTAGAAGTGGTACTTCACCAGCGCTTGAACTGCAGTCTGATCGAAGCCGTCGGTGGAACCGTCGATTGGCCGGATACCGTACTTGTTGTGCCACATGTTCAGCTCGGTACCGACATACAGCTTGCGACCTTCACCGAACAGCGCCTTGCCCGCATCCCACTTGATCTGGATCGAGGAACCGACCGAGGTCTGGGTGCCGGCGTCCTTGGACGGGGCACGCCAGTCGATATAGCCGTCGACCACGAAGTCCTGTTCGCCAATGGCGAACGGGTACGCGCCGCTCACGGTCAGTTGGTAGGTGTGGCCGTTGCCCTTGTCAGATGCCTTGAAGTCATGATCGAAGAAGATGTGGTTGTTGACCTTCACCGCATACAGGTTGGCGTTCAGGTAGGCGAAGCCTGGAGCGTTCCAGGCGGTGCCGATGCCGTACAGGTAGTTTTCGGTGCCAGGGCCGCCGTTGCCTTTTTCATAGGTAAAGGCTGCGTACACATCCTTCAGCGGACCTGCGGACAGGTCCTGGCCGGTCAGCCAGCTGAGGCTGACGCGTGGCGAGAATTCCATGTAGTAGAAACTGCTCTTCTCGTCGATATCCAGGTTGCCGAAGTTGCTGCCGCGCGCCTGCGCGTTGTCGGCGTCGATGTAGTCGAGGAAGAAGAAGGTATCGCCCCAGGTCCAGCCGCTGGCGTTTTCCAGAGTGAAAGTGCTCTGCGAGCGCTGCTCTTCATCGTTGAAGTTCAGGCGCTGAAAGTTGCTGCCATACAGGTAGGAGAGGCTGGTGTCTTGCCAGAGGAAGGCGTCGCTGGCCAAAGCCTGTTGACCGGAAAACAGTCCAGCCGAGAGGGCGATGCCGTGGGGCAGGTGCTTCAGTTTCATCATGGTTTCCTTATTATTGGACTTACAAGGTTTCTCGAACCTGCGGCGAACCGCAGGATCTGTCAGGCAAAGGGGCAGTGACTCAACTGGTACGCGGGGCCACGTTGAGCTCGTTACGGCCGCTGTTAGGCGCATCCGTTGCACTGTCGTCCTGCGGGTTTTGCAGCACGGTGTGCAGGTGCGCCTCGGGGTCGTAGTCGTTTTCTTCCAGCTGCAAATGCTCTTCCGGCAGGAAGATATTCAGCAGAATCGCGCTAAAGGCACCGATGGTGATGGGCGAGCCGAAGATGTTCTTCAGCGCATCGGGCATTTGCGAGAGCACTTCCGGTACGGCCGCAACACCCAGGCCCAAACCGAGGGATATGGCCACGATCAGCACGTTGCGGCGATGCAGGCCCGCCTCGGTAAGGATCTTGATGCCTGCGACGGCCACGGTGCCGAACATGATCAGGGTGGCGCCACCGAGTACCGGTTTCGGCATTAGCTGCAGCACCGCACCCACTGCCGGGAACAGGCCCAGCAACACCAGAATGCCGGCGATATAGAAGGCCACATGGCGGCTGGCCACGCCGGTCAGCTGGATCACGCCGTTGTTCTGGCTGAATGTGGTCATCGGCAGGCTGTTGAACATCGCCGCCATGGCCGAGTTGCAACCATCGGCCAAGACCCCGGATTTGATCCGGCGCATATACAGCGGACCTTTGACCGGCTGCTTGGAGATGATCGAGTTGGCCGTCAGGTCGCCTGCGGTTTCCAGCGGGGTGATCAGGAAGATCACCGCAATCGGTATAAACGCCATCCAGTCAAAATTGAAGCCGTACTTGAACGGCACCGGCACGCTGATCAGCGGCACCTGAGCCATGTTGGCGAAATCCACCTTGCCGGTGAACCAGGCCACGCTAAAGCCCAGCACCAGGCCGATGATGACTGCCGACAGGCGCACCACCTGCGATGGGAAGCGGTTGAGAATCACGATGGTCACCAGCACCAGGCCGCCGAGGCCCAGGTGGTGCAGGGCGCCGAGATCCGCCGCGCCGTAACCGCCGGCGATATCAGTCATCGCCACCTTGATCAGCGACAAGCCCATCAGGCAGATGATGGTGCCGGTGACGACCGGGGTGATCACCCGGCGCAGCTTGTTGATGAACTGGCTGAAGGCGATCTCGACAAAGGCTGCGCAGAAGCACACGCCAAAGATCGTCGAGAGAATTTCCTCTTCACTGCCGCCGCGGCCCTTGACGATAAACCCGGCGCTGAGAATCACGCTGAGAAAACCGAAGCTGGTGCCCTGCAGACACAGCAGGCCGGAGCCGACTGGGCCAATGCGCTTGGCCTGGATAAAGGTGCCGAGGCCGGAAACGAACAGCGCCATGCTGACCAGATACGGCACATAAGCGCCGAGGCCGAGGACGCCACCGACAATCAGGGTAGGGGTGATGATGCCGACGAAGCTGGCCAGTACGTGCTGCAACGCGGCGAAGATCGCCGGAGCAAAGGCCGGGGTGTCGTGCAGTTGGTAGATCAGGTCGTTGTTTGCCACAGGCGGAGCCGTGGTCTCTGTGCTGCTAGTCGTGGTCATATCAGAGCCTGCCAGTTGTTTTTATACGGTCATGGGCTTGGCGAGGCTTCACGGCGCCTCTGTTCTGTACCGGGGTAGAAGTTGTCCATCTGGTCAGAATGGATCGACTATAGCAACTTGTTCACACTGATAAAAACAATTTATTTTAAGATTGTGCACAAAAAATGAACCGTCAGTCAGATAGCTGCGCGGTCAGCGGAAGTGGCTTGTTTTAGAGGGGATTGCCTGGCTGTCAAAGGCTGCGCGCATCAGCATGCAGCCAGACTTAGCGGGCTGCGGATGACAATTAGGAGGAGACTTGGTGTTGTGGCGGCGGGTTGTTCATGGCTGCGCGTTCACACGCCTGTAGCGGAGAATTCTGGCTGGGCAGATAAGAAAATGCCGCGCCCTTGTGGGCGCGGCATTTGGGTGGATCAGTTGAGCTGTGCGCCCTGGTCGATCCACGAGCCGATCAGCTCGCGTTCTTCCTGGGTCATCTGGGTGATGTTGCCCAGCGGCATGATCTGCGAAGCAACGCTTTGCGCGTGGATCTTCGCGGCCTGGGCCTTGATCTGCTCCGGCGTGTCGAGGACAAACCCGGCAGGCGGTGCGCTGAACATCGGGCTGCTTGGTGTGGCCGAGTGGCACACGCTGCAGCGTTCCTGAATCACGCTGTTGACCTGGGCAAAGTCGCCCGCGTCAGCTGCGGCTTCTGCTGGAGCACTGGCCTCAGGGGCCGCTGCGGTTTCTGCCGGTTTGCTGGCTGTTTCGGCAGCCTTGGCAACAACTTCCGGACGGCCACTGATGCCAGTGGCCGGTACTGGGGCGTACTTGATTACTGCAGCTTGCGGTTCCTGCGGTGCAGCAGCCTTCATGCTGGGGCCGGTGACGAACGCCAGGCAGATCATGCCCAGGGCGGCGGCAGGCAGGGTCCAGATGTACTTACTGCTGTCATGGCGCGTGTTGAAGTAGTGGCGCACCAGTACCGCCAGCATCGCGATGCCCGCCAGAATCAGCCAGTTGTATTGGCTGCCGTAGGTGCTCGGGAAGTGGTTGCTGATCATGATGAACAGCACCGGCAAGGTGAAGTAGTTGTTGTGGCGCGAACGCAGCAGGCCTTTGGCTGGCAGGGTCGGGTCCGGCGTGGTGTTGTCTTCGATGGCCTTAACCAGCGCACGCTGGGCCGGCATGATGGTGAAGAACACGTTGCCGACCATGATGGTGCCGATAATCGCGCCGACATGGATATAGGCCGCGCGGCCGCTGAAGATCTGGCTGAAGCCATAGGCGGCAGCGATGATCAGCACGAACAGCACGGCGCCAAGCAGAGCCGGGCGCTTGCCCAGCGGCGAATCGCAGAGGAAGTGATAGGCCACATAGCCCGCCACCATCGAACCGAAGCCAATAGCGATAGCCATTTCCGGTGCCAGATCAACGCCGGGTTTAACCAGGTACAGGCTCGGGTTGAGGTAGTAGACCACCAGCATCAGGGCTACGCCCGACAGCCAGGTGAAATAGGCCTCCCATTTGAACCAGTGCAGGTTCTCCGGCATTTTCGGCGGAGCCAGTTTGTATTTTTCCAGGTGGTAGATACCACCACCGTGAATCGCCCAGAGGTCACCAGACAGGCCTTCGCGGGGATTACTGCGGTTGAGGTTGTTTTCCAGCCAGACGAAATAGAAGGATGCGCCGATCCAGGCAATGCCGGTGATCATATGGATCCAGCGGATACCCAGGTTCAGCCACTCAGTAAAATGCGCTTCCACAATCAGTACCTCTTTCCCAGTGCCGGCACGCCGATGCTGGGCTTCTCTTATTGGTGGGGGGCGAGGAGCAGTTGCTCGTCGTCGGTAAAGAAATGCTCATCGCAGTTGTTGCCAGAACCACTGCGATCAACCACCAGGAAGTCATCCCGCTTTTCGATCGTCAGCACCGGGTGGTGCCAAACGCCGCGATGGTAATTAATGCCCTGCCTGCCGTTGCTGCGGAAGGCGCGGACCAACTCCGATTGAGGTGCATCGCCAACTGGCGCGACCACAATCAGAAAGGGGTTGCCGAGCAGCGGAATAAACGCCTGACTGCCCTGCGGATGACGCTCCAGCATGCGAATGGTCAGCGGCATATCCAGGGCCTCGGCACTGAAGATGCTGATGATCGCCTTATCCTCTGGCTGTGCGGTCTCGACCGTGGCCAGTTTGTGATAGCGGCGAGTGGAGCCATTGTTGATCATGAAGAATTCACTGCCTTGGGTTTCGATAACGTCACCAAAGGGGGCGAAGGCTTCTTTGCTCAGCGGCTCGATGATCAATTTGCGCATGTTGGTCTTCTTGTTCGTTCGTTTATGCCCCTCTCCCAAAGGGAGAGGGGTTTATTGGCTTACTTGGCGACTTTGCCAAACAGGCGCAGACGGCTGATACCACCGTCCGGGAACACGTTCACCCGTACGTGAGTGATCGGGCCCAGCGCCTTGATCTGCTCGCTGAACTCGTGCTCGGCGTGCATCGAAAGCTTCTGGCTTGGCAGCAGCTCGCGCCAGAACAGGCTCTGGGTTTCGATCTGGCTGTCGGTGCCGCCTTTGACAAAAGCCGCCTGGATCGAGCAGCTGTCCGGGTAGTTGCCTTTGAAGTGCAGGGTGTCGACGACGATGCGTTCGATCTCGCCCGGATGGCCGAGGGCGACAATCACCCAGTCGTTACCTGGCGTACGGCGACGTGCAGTTTCCCAACCATCGCCCATGTTGATGCCACGGCCCGGGTTGAGGATGTTGCTCATACGGCCGAAGTGTTCGTCCGAACAAGCTAGCGCGCGACCGCCATTCAGTGCGGAAGCCAGGTCAACTTCTTCGTTGTCACCTACGTTCGACCAGTCACGGAACGGCACGCCGTACACGCGCAGACGGGCGACGCCGCCGTCCGGGTAGATGTTGAAGCGCAGGTGGGTGAAGGCCTGTGCATTGGCGATTTCATGGTAGTGGTGGCTGTTGCCTTGCAGTTCGACTGCGGCCAGCACTTCGGTCCACTCGGTTGCGTCGGTCGGGTCGCCTGCGGCGACAAAGCAGCCTTCCAGGGACGCCGATGGCGGGAAGTTACCGGTGAAGAAGCTGGTGTCGATGTCCACACCCTTGATCGAGCCCGGTACGCCCAGGCGGATTACCGCGCTGTCGTAACCTTCGAAGCGCTTGCGGCGCGATTCCCAGCCATCCATCCACTTGCCGTTGTCATCGAACACGCCCTCCTTCCATACGGCCGGGGTCGGCTGGAACAGACGGTTAACGTCGGCGAACCAGTCGTCGGTGACCGAGATGGCCTTGGTGCCCAGGCGTGCGTCGGCGAGGTTGACGTATTTCTCAAAGGGTACGGCGTAAGCTTTCATGAAATGTCTGCCTTAGATGATGGCGTTGGGGAGGGCGGAGGGCTTGCGGCCTACAGCTGCTGCAAGCGGAACAGCGCGATCTTGTTGATCTCGGCCAGGGCGCAGGCGAATTCCTGCTCCGGGGAGTTATGAATCCGCTCCTCGAAGGCCGCCAGGATCTGGTGCCGATTGCTGCCTTTCACCGCCATGATGAAGGGGAAGCCGAACTTGGCTTTGTAAGCATCGTTCAGTTCGGTAAAGCGGGCGAACTCTTCTGCGGTACAGGCGTGAATGCCTGCACCTGCCTGCTCCGACGTGGAGGAGGCGGTCAACTCACCGCGTACGGCTGCCTTGCCGGCCAGATCCGGGTGAGCATTGATCAGCGCCAGCTGTGCGGCATGGCTGGCACTGAGCAACAGGTCGGCCATGCGCTGATGCAGGCCGTCGATTTCGTTAATGCTGTCGTCCTGGCCCAGGTCAAAAGCCTTCTCGGCTACCCAGGGCGAGTGCTCGTAGATATCGGCGAAGACTTTGACGAAGTCTTCACGGCTCAAACGGGATGGAGTCAGGGTTTGAAAACGGCTCATTTCGAGCTCTCCTTGGACGGCTGATCGTGCAACGGATGGGTTGCGTACCAGTGTTGGGCGATGTCTACGCGGCGTGCGCACCAGACTTTTTCGTGGTTCTGCACGTATTCAAGGAAGCGCGCCAGTGACGCCAGACGCGCCGGACGGCCGAGCAGACGGCAATGCATGCCGATCGACAGCATCTTCGGTGCGCCGGCCACGCCTTCGGCATACAGCACATCGAAGGCGTCTTTCAGGTATTCGAAGAAGTCATCACCCTTGTTGAAGCCTTGCACCTGGGTGAAGCGCATGTCGTTGGTGTCCAGCGTGTAAGGAATCACCAGATGCGGTTTGGCCGCGGTGCTGGCCGGGTCCCAGTAGGGCAGGTCATCGTCATAGGTGTCGCTGTCATACAGGAAGCCGCCTTCCTCGCGCACCAGGCGGCGGGTGTTCGGGCCGGTACGGCCGGTGTACCAGCCCTGCGGACGCTGGCCAGTCAGTTCGGTGAGGATGCGGATGGCTTCGAGCATATGCTCGCGCTCTTCGGCTTCGCTCATGTTCTGGTAGTCGATCCAGCGGTAGCCGTGGCTGCAGATCTCGTGACCGGCGGCGACCATCGCCTTGATGGCATCCGGGTGACGCTGCGCGGCCATGGCCACGGCGAAGATGGTCAGTGGGATGTTGTGTTTCTGGAACAGGTTGAGCAAACGCCAGACGCCGGCACGGCTGCCATACTCGTAGAGTGATTCCATGCACAGGTTGCGCTGGCCTTGCAGCGGCTGCGCGGAGACCATTTCGGAGAGGAACGCCTCGGACTCCTTGTCGCCGTGCAGCACGTTGCGCTCGCCGCCTTCCTCGTAATTGAGAACAAACGACAGGGCTATGCGCGCATCATTCGGCCAGTGCGGGTGGGGCGGGTTGTTGGCGTAACCGATCAGGTCGCGTGGGTAGTCAGCGCTCACTGCAGTCTTCCTTCTTGCTGTTTGTGGCGGTCATTGGGCAGGCATGAATGCGTTGCACGACCGTGATGGGCTAATTGTATACAAAGTGCTTTGCATCTTGTAAATCTAAAATTCACTTATTTTGCGAAATTTTGCCTTAATGCTGAATCTGTCCAGTGCGTCAGCTGTTGTTGTGCAAAAGCAGTGCTCGCAAGCACTTATGGTCGATTTGCTGCCCGTTTACGGTGCGCTAAGCAGACGTAATGATCGGTTTATTGTGTACAGTTTTTTATAAAAGTGTCTTATTTTTGAATTTCAGCATGCTATGCTTCAGCTCAGTCGAGGCTGCTTAGCCTGATAAATCTGCCGAATTCAATAAAAGTAGAGGAGGTGCGGCGTCTACGTAGGCTTATCTGCGCAGGTGCCCATAAGCGATGGGACGATTGACCACACACGTACTGGATGCCGCCCATGGTTGCCCAGGCAGCGAACTGAAGATTGAGTTGTATCGCGTTGAAGGGGCTCAGATGGAGCTGCTCAATAGCGTTGTCACCAACCACGACGGGCGCTGTGATGCGCCGGTGCTGCAGGGTGACGATTACCGTAGCGGGGTTTACCAGCTGCATTTCCATGCTGGCGATTACTACCGCGCTCGCGGCGTCAAATTACCTGAGCAGGCCTTTTTGGATGTTGTGGTGCTGCGCTTCGGCATTGATGCCGGGCAGGAGCATTACCACGTGCCACTGCTGATTTCCCCTTACAGCTACTCCACCTACCGCGGTAGCTGAACCGAATGCTTGTCACCCTCTGACTCAATTTAAGAGTCCCTAGCCCGTACACACTGCGGGCTTTTTTTTGCCTGCGATTTGAGGTGCTGATCGGGGCGGGAGTTTGGGCTACGCGAAGCCCAAACAGCGGGCTTCAGGGATCAGCAATAACGCTAGCGGCTAAGCAGTGAGGCTGCGCCAGCCCCGCCAAACAAGGCAGCGCTGATGCGGTTGAACCATACCTGGCCCTTGCCCGAACGCAGGTAGCGCGCGGCGCCCTGGGCGCTAAGGCCGTAGAACAGCTTGCAGGCCAAGTCCAACACCGCCCAGGTGGCGATCATCACCAGCAGTTGGCTGAGCATAGGCTGCTCGGCGCTGATGAACTGCGGCAGGAAGGCGGCGAAGAACAGGATGTCCTTGGGGTTGCTGGCGCCCAAGCCGAAGGCCTTCCAGAACATGCTGCGAAAGCCTGGGTTGACCGGCTGCTCTTCGGCCGTCACCGGTTTGGCGGCTTTGCGTGATTCCTGCCAGCTTTGCCAGGCGAGGTAAAACAGGTACAGCGCGCCGACAATCTTCAGCAGGCTGAACAGCTGCTCCGAGGCCAACAGCAACGCGCCAAGGCCGAGTGCCGAAGCGCTCAACAGGCAGATCGAGGCTGACACCCCACCAATAAAGGCCGGGGCCGAGCGGCGCAGGCCATAGTTCAGGCTGTTGCTGACCATTAACAGTGATAGCGGCCCGGGGATCAGAATCACCACCAGTGCAGCACTTGCGAACAACAGCCAGGTTTCCAGACTCATTAGTGATTCTCCAGATGCGCAAAAGCCCCGACGCGCGCGCCGGGGCTTGGTTACCAGCCGGCCAACCTTACAGGAAGGCGAACTTGGCGATAAAGATGATGCACAGAACGTACAAGCTCAGCGATACCTTGTCGCGCTGACCGGTCAGCAGTTTCAGCGTCGCGTAGGTCAGGAAACCCAGGGCAATACCGTTGGCGATTGAGAAGGTCAGCGGCATCATGACCACGGTGACGATCGCCGGGATGGTGTCGGTGTGATCTTTCCAGTCGATATGCGCCATGCCGCTCATCATCAGCATCGCTACATAAATCAGCGCGCCAGCGGTGGCGTAGGCGGGGATCATCCCAGCTAGCGGGGCAAAGAACATCGCGCAGAGAAACAGCACGCCCACAGCAACAGCCGTCAGACCAGTACGGCCACCGGCAGCAACGCCTGCAGCACTTTCCACATAGCTGGTTACCGGCGGGCAACCGACAAAGGCACCGACCACGCTGGAGGTACTGTCGGCCTTGAGAGCTTTGGACAGGTTCTGGATCTTGCCGTCTTCGTCCACCAGGTTGGCGCGATGGGCAACGCCCATCAGGGTGCCAGCGGTGTCGAACATGTTGACGAAGAGGAAGGCCAGAATCACGCTGATCATGGCAATGTTGAAGGCCCCAGCGATGTCCAGTGCCATCAAGGTCGGTGCCAGGCTTGGCGGCATGGAAACCAGGCCGTTGTATTCCACGATGCCCATGGCCCAGCCGATGGCGGTGACGCCGAGCATGCTGAACAGGATGGCGCCGAACACATTGCGGTGGCTAAGCACGGCAATCAGCAGGAAGCACACAGCGGCGAGGATTGCATTCGGTTCACCGAACGAACCCATGGTCAGCAGAGTTGCTGGGCTGTCGACGACGATACCCGCAGTCTTCAGGCCGATCAGCCCGAGGAACAGCCCCACCCCCGCACCCATGGCAAAGCGCAGGCTCATGGGGATGCTGTTAAGCAGCCACTCGCGGATGCGTGACAGGCTCATGATCATAAACAGCACGCCGGAGATAAACACCGCGCCGAGGGCGATCTGCCAGCTGTAGCCCATTTCACCGACAACGGTGTAGGTGAAGAAGGCATTGAGGCCCATACCTGGCGCCAGGCCGACTGGCCAGTTGGCGTACAGCCCCATCAGGAAACAGCCGATGGCCGCGCCGATGCAGGTGGCGACAAACGCCGCGCCATGATCGACACCAGCCGTGGCCATGATGTTGGGGTTAACGAAGATGATGTAAGCCATGGTGACGAAAGTCGTCAGGCCCGCCAGCAGCTCGGTTTTGATTGTGGTGCGGTGTTCGGTCAGCTTGAAGAAGCGGTCAAGCAGACCGGGTTTGATCAGGTCTTGCATCTGCGTCGCCTGTTGTTCTTGTTTAGCGCTTTCCACAGGGGTACTCCTCATCTCTTGTTGTGTGCCACCCAGAGCCTGTGCTGCGCACTGCTCGACTCTTGAGGTAGGTGGTGTTTTTTGCCTTGCTGGCGTGCTTAGCTGACCTATCGGTCAAGAAATAACGCTGAGGCCGATTATGATGTTGTATACAAAAAAAGCAAATAATGTTTCTGGTTGAAATCCGCTATGTACTCGGCTTTTTTACCTATGCAATACCAGTCCTTTTCCTTATGTGTACCGGAGCATCCACTTAGCCGGCCTGGCTCGGCGCTGATACCCCCAAGATCAGCGGGTCTTCGGCAATAATCGCAGGCATCTCGACGTTGCTGTCGTGACTTACCTGGACGGCTGCTAAGCAGATTCGCGAACAAGAAAAATGCTGCATATAAGAAATGAATCTGCCGACTGCGCGTTCTTCGGCATAGAAGTGCGAACAGAAAGCGCGTGCAAATGCACCTTTGCACGATGGTTATGCTTTGGTAGCGGTGTACGTGTTGATCATATTGTGTACAATGCAAGGGCTTTTTATTTGTGACTTTTCACTGATTTGCTGCTTGCCAGAGGGTAGGTAGCACACAGTAGAGTTGCATCAGCAACCGCCGAACCTTGATCACGCGAGCCACAATGAACGAACAATTGCAGCCCCTTAAGAAGCAGACGCGCGAAGGCAAGAGCACTCGCAGCGGGACTCAGGACGATGTCGTTTACGCCCATATCTTCGATGCCATTCTTGAGCAGCGTCTGGCTCCTGGCACCAAGCTCAGTGAAGAGGCGCTCGGTGAAATCTTCGGCGTCAGCCGCACCATCATCCGTCGCGCCTTATCGCGCCTGGCCCACGAAGGCGTGGTGCTGCTGCGGCCTAACCGTGGCGCGGTAGTAGCCAGCCCGGGGGCGGAAGAAGCGCGGCAGATCTTCTATGTACGCCGGATGATCGAGCGGGCGATTACCGAGCTGGCCTGCAAGAACGCCAAGCCGGAACAGATTGCCGCGCTGCGCCAGATGGTGATCGATGAGCGCGACTGTTTCGCCCGTGGTGACCGTGGCATGGGTATTCGCCTGTCGGGTGAGTTCCACCTGAAACTCGCGGAGGCCGCCGGCAACCTGACCCTGTTGGGCTTTCTGCGCAGCCTGATTTCGCAGACTTCGCTGATCATTGCGCTGTATGAAAGCAACAGCCGCACGCACTGCTCGGATGCCGAACACGACCAGGTGATCGACGCCATCGAGGCTGGCAATGTCGAAGTGGCGGTGGATCTGATGATGCGCCACATGGACAGCGTCGACGCCAAGCTCAACCTGGATGGCGAAACCGCCTCTGACGACCTGCACGCGGTGTTCTCACACCTGCTGCCGGGCAGCAAGAAGAAAGCCGCGAGCCGCTAATTGGGGCAACCGGCCTAAACGAAAAAGCCCGCTCAATGAGCGGGCTTTTTCTTGGTTGGGATTTAACCTGCCTGGCTTAGTCTTGGCGATCTTAGTCGCGGCGATGCACCGACTGGCCGGCGGCGAAGGTTTCTTTTACTGCGCGGTCGTCGCCAAGCATGGTCAGGGCGAAGAGCCTTTCGTCCAGGGTTTTGGCCTGCTGCATGCGGTAACTGATCAGCGGCGTGGCGTTGTAGTCGAGCACCACGAAGTCGGCGTCTTTGCCGCTCTCAAAGTTGCCCAGCTTATCGTCCAGGTACAGCGCATTGGCACCGCCCAGGGTGGCCAGGTACAGCGACTTGAACGGGTCGAGCTTCTTGCCCTGCAGCTGCATGACCTTGTAGGCCTCGTTCAACGATTGCAGCTGGCTAAAGCTGGTGCCGGCACCCACGTCTGTGCCCAGGCCGACACGCACGCCGTGCTGTTCCAGCTTGTTCAGGTCGAACAGTCCGCTGCCGAGGAACAGGTTGGAGGTCGGGCAGAAAGCCACGGCCGAACCGGTTTCAGCCAGGCGTTTGCATTCGTCGTCGCACAGGTGCACGCCATGGGCGAACACCGAGCGTGCGCCGATCAGCTGGTAGTGGTCGTACACATCCAGGTAGCCCTTGCGCTCGGGGAACAGCGCTTTCACCCATTCGATTTCCTTACGGTTCTCGGACAGGTGGGTGTGCATATACAGGTCCGGGTACTCGCCTAACAGTTTGCCGGCCAGCGTCAGTTGCTCTGGGGTACTGGTGGGCGCGAAGCGCGGGGTCACGGCGTAATGCAGGCGGCCTTTGCCGTGCCAGCGTTCGATCAGCTCCTTGCTATCGGCGTAGCCGGATTCCGGGGTGTCGGTCAGGTAGTCCGGGGCGTTGCGGTCCATCAGCACCTTGCCGGCGATCATGCACAGGTTCAGCGCTTCGGCGGCTTCGAAGAAGGCGTCCACCGATTGCTTGTGTACGCTGCCGAAGACCAGGGCGGTGGTGGTGCCGTTGCGCAGCAACTCCTTCAGGAAGATGCCGGCCACGTCCGCTGCATGGGCTTTGTCGGCAAACTGCTGCTCGGTGGGAAAGGTGTAGGTGTTCAGCCAATCCAGCAGCTGCTCACCGTAGGAGGCGATCATCCCGGTTTGCGGGTAGTGGATATGGGTGTCGATAAAGCCGGGGGTGATCAGCGCGTCGCGGTATTCGGTGATTTCCACGCCCTTGAGCATAGGCAGCAGGTCGGCGGCGTGGCCGACGTTGGCCACCCGGCCGTTGTCGATAACCAGCAGGCCGTCTTCGAAATACTCATAGGATTTCTCAACGCCCACCACGGCAGGGTCGGCAATGCTGTGCAGGATGGCGGCGCGGTAGGCGTGGGTTGTGATGCTCATGGTTGTCTCTATCAATCGTTAAATGGAGAAGGCAGGAGCGGCGCTGGCCGTGACTCAGGTTGATCACGGCCAAGGCCGCTCCTACAAAAAAATCTGCGCAGGCTCAGTACTAACTACGGTTGGGCGCGGCGCGAATTGGGCAACAGTTTGGCAACGCTGGGCTGGCCCTTTTTGCTCTCTTGGCCAAAGGCGGCGTTATAGGTGGCGATCACTTCGCCGGCGATGGATACGGCAATTTCTACCGGCAGTTTGCCTTTGACCTCGGCCAGGCCCATGGGGCAACGCATGCGTGCGACCACGGCTGGGTCGAAGCCGCGATCACGCAGGCGGTGTTCGAATTTGGCGCGTTTGGTCTGCGAGCCAATCAGGCCGTAATAGGTGAAGTCATTGCGTTTGAGGATTTGCGCAGTCAGCTCCAGGTCGAGCTGGTGGTTGTGGGTCATGACGATAAAGTAGCTGCCGGCGGGCATGCGCTCGATCTCGTCGATCACCTCGTCATTCACCACTTTCTCGACCCCAGCCGGAATCTGTTCAGGAAACTCGTTGTCCCGCGAATCAATCCAGCGCACCTTGCACGGCAGGCTGGCGAGCAGTGGCACCAGGGCGCGGCCGACATGGCCGGCACCGAATACGGCGATCTGCGCTTGCGGCTGACCCATGGGTTCGAACAGCAGCACGGTGGCGCCGCCGCAGCATTGGCCGAGGCTGGCCCCCAGGCTGAAACGCTCCAGGCGGGTGTCCTGGCTGCGTGAGGTGAGCATTTCGCGGGCCAGCTCCATCGCCTTAAATTCCAGATGACCGCCACCGATGGTCTCGAAGATGCGGTCAGCGGTGACCACCATTTTCGAGCCCGCATTGCGCGGGGTTGAGCCGCGTTCTTCGATGATGGTCACCAGCACGCAAGGCTGACCTTGCTGCTGCAGTTCGGCGAGGGCGCTGATCCAGCTCATTTGCTCAGCCTCCAGGTAGGTGGCAGTTGTCCGGGGCGCGGTAAGCGCCAGTTGCTGGGCGACGGGTCCAGTATCGGTACTGGAATCGGTCGCGGTGTTTGCGGTTTCGTTTCGGTGTGTTTTGTCATTGTTGTACACCTGTTTATGCAGCGCCTGGGTGGATGGCCACCCAGGCGGATTGCGTTACGCCGGTTGCGCTTCTACGGTGGCTGCCGACTTGGCGGGTTGCTGGAGTTTTTTCATCTGTTCCACACCCCAGAGCACGCGCTCAGGAGTTGCCGGGGCGTCGATGTTCGGTTGTACGCGGTAGTCAGCCAGGCTGGCCACGGCGTCCTTGATCGCACACCACACGGCGATGCCGAGCATAAATGGCGGCTCACCGACGGCCTTGGAGTGGAACACGGTGTCTTCCGGGTTCTTGCGGTTTTCCACCAGATTCACGCGCAGGTCCAGCGGCATATCGGCGATGGCGGGGATCTTGTAGCTGGCCGGGCCGTTGGTCATCAGCTTGCCTTTACCGTTCCACACCAGCTCTTCCATGGTCAGCCAACCCATGCCCTGAACGAAGGCGCCTTCGACCTGGCCGATGTCGATGGCCGGGTTCAGCGATGCGCCGACGTCGTGCAGGATGTCGGTGCGCAGCATCTTGTACTCACCGGTCAGGGTATCGACGATCACTTCCGAGCAGGCGGCGCCGTAGGCGAAGTAGTAGAAGGGACGGCCGGCAGCCTTGTCACGGTCATAGAAAATCTTCGGTGTGCGGTAGAAACCGGTGCTGGAGAGCGATACCTGGCCGAAGTAGGCCTTTTGGATCACTTCCTCGAAACTCAGGAACAGGTCGCGCACGCGCACCTGGCTGTTACGGAACTCGACGTCTTCCGGGGTGACCTTGTATTCGCGCACCAGAAAATCAACCAGACGCTGCTTGAGCGTTTCAGCAGAATTCTGTGCAGCTTTGCCGTTGAGGTCGGCACCGCTGGAGGCGGCAGTCGGCGAGGTGTTTGGCACTTTGTCGGTGTTGGTCGCAGTGATCTGAATACGCGAGATATCCACCTGCAGCACTTCGGCGACGATCTGCGCGACCTTGGTGTTCAAACCCTGGCCCATCTCGGTGCCGCCGTGGTTCAGGTGAATCGAACCGTCGGTGTAGATATGAATCAGCGCACCAGCCTGGTTGAGGAAGGTGGCGGTAAAGCTGATGCCGAATTTCACCGGGGTCAGCGCCAGGCCTTTCTTCAGTACCGGGCTCTTGGCATTGAAGGCGCGGATTTCTTCGCGGCGCTTGCTGTACTCACTGCTTTCTTCCAGCTCGGCGGTCATCTCGTGGATAACGTTGTGCTCGACGGTCTGGTGATAGTGGGTGACGTTGCGCTCGGTCTTGCCGTAGTAGTTGGTCTTGCGCACTTCCAGCGGGTCTTTACCCAGGCTGCGGGCGACCGCATCCATGATCTCTTCGATGGCGACCATGCCTTGCGGGCCGCCGAAGCCGCGGTAGGCGGTGTTCGACGCAGTGTTGGTCTTGCAGCGGTGGCCATTGATGGTGGCGTTGCCGAGGAAGTAGGCATTGTCTGAGTGGAACATCGCGCGGTCGACGATGGAGCCGGACAGGTCCGGCGAGTAGCCGCAGTTGCCGGCGAGTTCAATCTCGATGCCATGCAGCAGGCCGTTGTCATCGAAGCCAACGTCGTACTCGACGTAGAACGGATGACGTTTGCCGGTCATCTGCATATCTTCAACGCGCGGCAGGCGCATCTTGGTCGGCCGGCCGGTGAGGTGCGCGATCACGGCGCAGAGGCACGCCGGGCCAGCGGCCTGGGTTTCCTTGCCGCCGAAACCGCCACCCATGCGGCGCATGTCGATGACGATCTTGTGCATCGGCACGCCGAGCACTTCGGCCACCAGCTTCTGCACTTCGGTGGCGTTCTGCGTCGAGGTGTAGACGATCATGCCGCCGTCTTCGCTCGGCATGACCGAGGAAATCTGGGTTTCCAGGTAGAAATGTTCCTGGCCGCCGATATGCAGGCTGCCTTGCAGGCGGCGCGGTGCGCTGGCCAATTCGGCGGCGGAGTTGCCGATCTTGTGTTGATGGCTGTCGAGGACGAAATGCTTCTTGCGCAGCGCATCGACCACGTCGAGTACCGGCTCTAGGTCTTCGTATTCGATGATCGCGGCCATGGCCGCCTTACGGGCGGTTTCCAGGCTGTCGGCGCCTACGGCGATCACCACCTGGCCAACGTATTCGACCTTGCCATCCGCCAGTAGCGGGTCACCGGCAACCACCGGGCCAATATCCAACTGACCGGGTACATCCTTGCTGGTAATCGCAATGGCCACACCAGGAATGGCGTAGCAGGGTGCGGTGTCGATGCTGACGATGCGCGCATGGGCGCGGTCGCTCATACGGGCATAGACGTGCAGCTGATTAGGGAACTCCAGGCGGTCGTCGACGTAGACGGCTTCGCCGGAGACGTGTTTGTCCGCGCTTTCATGTTTGACGCTCTTGCCGACGCCGGTGGTGATGTCGGCGCGGAACAGTTCGGCCAGTTCGGCCTGGGTTTTGTGCTGGATGTGGTTAGACATAGGCGGTCACCCGGGTTTCGACTTCGGGAGCTTGCAGCTCGAGGAAGAATTTACGCAGCAGATTCTGTGCAGTGAGCAGGCGGTATTCCTTGCTGGCGCGGAAATCGCTGAGCGGGGTGAAGTCCTCGGCCAGCGCGGCGCAGGCGCGTTCGATCACACCCGGATACCAGGCCGAGCCTTGCAGCGCGGCTTCACAGGCAGCGGCGCGTTTCGGGATGGCCGCCATGCCGCCAAAGGCGATACGCGCGCTTTGCACCACGCCATCTTCGACCACCAGGTTGAAGGCGGCGCAGACAGCGGAGATGTCATCGTCCAGGCGCTTGGACACCTTGTAGGCGCGGAACGCCTGGCTGGCCTGATGGCGCGGCACGATGATCTTCTCGATAAATTCGGCTTCCTGGCGCGCTGTCACCTTGTAGTCGAGGAAGTAGTCTTCGATCGGCAGGGTGCGGCTGGTGTTGCCTTTACGCAGGACGATCTGTGCGCCAAGGGCGATCAGCAGCGGCGGGGCATCGCCGATAGGGGAGGCGTTGCCGATATTGCCGCCCAGGGTGCCTTGGTTACGGATTTGCAGCGAGGCGAAGCGGTGTAGCAGCTCGCCGAAGTCCGGGTAGTCGTGGGCCAGCGCTGCATAGCAATCGGACAACGCGGTGGCGGCGCCGATTTCGATGCTGTTCTCAGTCACTTCGACGCGTTTCATCGCTTCGATATGGCCAACGTAGATCATCACCGGCAGCTCGCGGTGGAACTGGGTGACTTCCAGCGCCAGGTCGGTGCCGCCAGCGAGCAGGCGTGCCTCCGGGTTGGCAGCGTAGATATCGGCCAGGTCAGCAACAGTCAGCGGCAACAGGCAGCGTTTGTCGCCGCTGTTGAGCTCTGCGGTGTCTTGCGGCGCGATAGATTTAAGTTGCGCGACGGTTTGCGCTTCGGCAGCGTCGAATTGGTCCGGCTGCTTCTGGCAGCAGGCCTGCTCGGCGGCATCGATAATCGGGCGGTAACCGGTGCAGCGGCAGAGGTTGCCGGCCAGCGCTTCCATGGTGTCGGCCTTGTCGAAGCCGCTGCTGTTTTTCTGCAGGGCGAACAGCGACATGACAAAACCAGGGGTGCAGAAGCCGCATTGCGAACCGTGGCAGTCGACCATGGCCTGTTGCACGCTGTGCAGTTGGCCCTGGTGCTTGAGGTCTTCAACCGTGATCAGCTGTTTGCCGTGCAAGGAGGAAACGAAGGTCAGGCAGGAGTTGAGGGTGCGATAACGCACGCGCTCACCGTCCAGCTCACCAACTACCACGGTGCAGGCACCACAATCGCCAGAAGCGCAGCCTTCTTTGGTTCCGGATTTACCGAGATGCTCACGCAGGTAATTGAGCACGGTGACGTTTGGGTCCAGGGCATGCTCAGTACGCAGCTCCCGGTTGAGTAAAAACTGGATCAAGGACGACCTCCAGGCACTTTATTGTTCTCGTATCAGGCTCTGCTGAAACGACTGAGCACGACTGCGCAGCGTTTCCACACGGCTTGGCATGAGGCGAATCTAGAGTTTTCTGACTTTAGGGTCAACAAATATTTGACTCTTTGGTCAGGCGATTGTCATACGATTCAGTTATGAGCGCGAAAAGCCCTGTGGCTCGGTTAAACGCTAGCCGCTTTTATGCCAAGCAAGGTGTTGCAGAAAAAGTGCAGGGCATAAAAAACGCCAAGGGTGAGGGCCCTTGGCGTTTTTTGTTGCGCGACTGCGCTTAGGAGTGGGTTAGCTGCGAGTCGGTCAGTTGATGCTCTTCACCGGCGTAATAAGCACGTACCCGAGGATCCATCACCGCGCGCCACAGCGGCGGAAACAGCGCCAGAACGATCATCCCGGCATAGCCGTTGGGCAATTGCGGGCTGTCCTCGAAATGGCGCAGCACCTGGTAGCGGCGTTTGGCATAGGCGTGGTGGTCAGAATGGCGCTGCAGATGGAAGAGAAACAGGTTGGTCAGGAGGAAGTTGCTGTTCCATGAATGCGTCGGATTGGTGCGCTCATAGCGGCCATTCTCCAGCTTGCGGCGATGAAGGCCGTAATGTTCCACGTAGTTGACGATTTCCAGCAGGGTGAAGGCGACCACCGACTGCGCGATAAAGAACAGCGCGCCGAGCCAGCCGAAGGCCAGGCTGAAACCGAGGAGAAACAGCGCACTGATCGCATACCAGCCAATCAGCTCATTGCGCCAGTGCAGCGCTGGCAGGTTTTTGCGCTTCAGCCGTTCCGCTTCAAGCTTCCAAGCATTGAGGAAGTTGTGCACATAGGCGTGCGGCAGGAAGGCGTACAAGCTCTGACCGTAGCGCGAAGAGCTGGCGTCTTCCGGGGTCGATACGTGTACATGGTGACCGCGCACATGCTCAATCTTGAAACCGCCGTAGCACACGGCTGCCAGCAGCAAGCCGCCAGCGTTCTGCTCCAGCTGCGGGTCCTTATGGATAAACTCATGGGCTACGGTGATGCCGATGGCGCCAGTCACGGTGCCGACAGACAGCACCCAGCCCAGCTGACCAACCCAGCTCCAGGCCTCATGGTTGACGAATACCCAGCCAGCCCAGCCGAGCATGCCAAGCAAAGCCGGCACGGTTATCAGGCTAAGCAGGCGGTAGTAACCCTGCTGCTCCATTTGCGGCACTTGCAACGCTTCGTCGGGGTTGGCCGGATCACGGCCGATGATGAAATCCAGCAACGGAATCACCCCAAACACCACCAGCACCACCAACCAGGGCCAGGTGTTGGCGTATTGGCTATTTAATGACCAGTAATAGCTCAGTGGGATCCCCAATACAGGGATCAACCAGAACCAGTAGCCGATGCTTTTAATCACAAGCATCCAGTTGGAGGGCAGGCGTTCGAACATGGTGGCTCCGTACTTATTATTGTTGGAGTAGGGTGTTGGTTGGATTGTAGGACAATCCATATTGCTGCCCATCCCCTGGCAGCCCACCTTTTGGTTTGAAAGCAGGCCGCGGATGGCCTTGGCCCGGTAACACCCTGTGTTACACTCGCGCCGGCGCTCGACCGCTCAGGCCAAGCCTGGCGCGGGTTTAGCCGCTTTAAGCCCCCCAATTAGGTCAGATAGAGCCTAAGGATCATCATGACGTTCAAGGCACCGGATAGCCTCGCTGAGCAGATCGCCCATCACCTTGCGGAACGCATCATTCGTGGTGAGTTGAAGGCGCGTGAGCGGATTCAGGAACAGAAAGTCACCCAGGCGCTGAATGTCAGCCGGGGTTCAGTGCGTGAAGCGCTGCTGATTCTTGAGCGTCGTCACCTGATCGTGATCCCGCCGCGCCGCGGAGCGCAGGTGGCTGAACTGACGCCGCATAACGTCAAGAGCCTGTACGCACTTGTCATGGAGCTGTACATCCTGCTGGGCAAGGCGGTGGCGGATAGCTGGCAGGTCGAGGCTGATCTCGGGCCGTTCCTGGTGATACAACAGCGCCTGCAGGACAGCCTGCAGCGCGAAGATATCAACGGCTTTGTCGAAAGCAGCTTCGATATCATGCGTGCCGCCTTCCCGTTCTCCAATAATCCTTACCTGCAGGAAACCGTGGAGAACCTGCTGCCGGCCATCAGCCGTACCTATCACTTGGCACTGGAGCGGCGCAAAGGCGAAATGGGCCAGTTCCTCAATACCTTTGCCGCCTTGCTGCAGGCGATCATCGCCCGCGACCACCAGGCCATCCGCGAGGTATTGCTGGGTTACGGTGAGCACAATTGCCAGCTGGTGCTGGCCGCACTGGCCGACGCTTAAGGAAGGCTGTCTATGCGGCTCAAGTGCATCAAACTGGCCGGTTTCAAGTCCTTTGTTGACCCGACCACGGTGACCTTCCCCAGTAATATGGCGGCAGTGGTCGGGCCTAACGGCTGCGGCAAGTCGAACATCATCGACGCCGTGCGCTGGGTGATGGGCGAAAGCTCGGCGAAGAACCTGCGTGGCGAGTCGATGACCGACGTCATCTTCAACGGCTCGAATACCCGTAAACCGGTGACCCAGGCCTCCATCGAACTGATTTTCGACAACTCCGACGGCACCCTGACCGGTGAATACGCCGGCTACAACGAAATCTCGATCCGCCGCCGGGTCACCCGCGACAGCCAGAACACCTATTTCCTTAACGGCACCAAGTGCCGGCGTCGCGACATTACTGACATCTTCCTTGGTACTGGTCTGGGGCCGCGCAGCTACTCGATTATCGAGCAGGGCATGATCAGCAAACTGATCGAAGCCAAGCCGGAAGACCTGCGTAACTTTATCGAGGAAGCCGCCGGCATCTCCAAGTACAAGGAGCGCCGCCGCGAGACCGAGAACCGCATCCGCCGTACCCATGAAAACCTGGCGCGCCTGACCGACCTGCGTGAAGAGCTGGAACGTCAGCTCGACCGCTTGCACCGCCAGGCCCAGTCGGCGGAGAAGTATCAGGAATACAAGGCCGAGGAGCGTCAGCTCAAAGCCCAGCTCACTGCCTTGCGCTGGCAGGCGCTGAACGAGCAGGTGGGTAGCCGCGAAGCAGTGATCAGCAACCAGGAAGTCAGCTTCGAAGCCCTGGTGGCCGAGCAGCGCAATGCTGATGCGAGCATCGAACGTCTGCGCGATGGGCATCACGAGCTGAGCGAGCGTTTCAACCTGGTGCAGGGCCGTTTCTACTCGGTGGGCGGCGATATCGCGCGTATCGAGCAGAGCATCCAGCACGGTCAGCAGCGTTTGCGCCAGTTGCAGGATGACCTTAACGAAGCCGAGCGCGCGCGCCTGGAAACCGAATCGCACCTGGGCCACGACCGCACGCTGCTGGCGACTCTGGGCGAAGAGCTGGCCATGCTCGAACCCGAGCAGGAGCTGACTGCAGCCGCGGCTGAAGAGTCCGCCGCCGGCTTGGAAGAATCCGAAACAGCCATGCATGGCTGGCAGGAACAGTGGGACAGCTTCAACCAAAGCAGCGCCGAGCCACGGCGCCAGGCCGAAGTGCAGCAGTCACGCATCGCCCAGCTGGAACAAAGCCTGGAGCGCCTGGCTGAACGTCAGCGCCGCCTCACCGATGAGCTGCAGCAACTGGCGGCCGACCCGGAAGATGCGGCGATTATCGAACTGAGCGAGCAGATCGCCGCCGGCGAAATCAGCCTTGAAGACCTGCAGCTGGAAGAAGAACAGCAGGCCGAACGCCTGCAGCAGCTGCGTAATGATCTGCAGCACAGCGGTCAGGCCCAGCAACAGGCGCAAGGTGAATTGCAGCGCCTGAATGGCCGCTTGGCTTCTTTGGAAGCTTTGCAGCAAGCGGCGCTGGACCCAGGCAAAGGTGCCGGTGAATGGCTGCGCGACCAACAACTGAGTGAACGCCCGCGACTGGCTGAAGGCCTGCGCGTTGAGGCAGGCTGGGAACTGGCGGTAGAAACCGTGCTGGGCGCCGATCTGCAGGCCGTGCTGCTGGATGATTTCCAAGGGCTGAATTTTGCCGGGCTTACTCAGGGCGACCTGCGCCTGGCCAACCCAAACAAGGGCGGCGCGCGGGTTGCCGGTAGTCTGCTGGATAAAGTCGAGGCTAACGTCGATCTGGCTCCCTGGTTGGCTAAGGTCAAGCCGGTGCAGAGCCTGGATGAAGCGCTGGCCGCACGCCTGAGCCTGGCCGAAGGCGAAAGCCTGATCAGCCGTGATGGCTACTGGGTCGGCCGGCATTTTCTGCGCGTGCGCCGCGCCAGTGAAGCGGAAAGCGGCTTACTGGCCCGTGGTCAGGAGATTGAACGGTTAAGCCTGGAACGCGATGAGCGCGAAGCCGCGCTAGCTGTGCTGGATGAGCGTTTGACGCATTTTCGCGAAAACCAGCGCGCCCAGGAAGAACAGCGTGAGCAGCAGCGCCGCCAGGCGCAGGACCTTGCCCGACGTCTCGGTGAGTTGAAGGCTCAGCTGTCTGCTGGGCAAGCCAAGGTCGAGCAGCTGATTTTGCGTCGTACTCGCCTGGACAGCGAGTTGCTAGAGCTGGGCGAACAGCGTGAAATCGAACATGAGCAACTGGGTGAATCGCGCCTGCAACTGCAGGACGCCCTGGATGCCATGGCGACCGATAACGAGCAGCGCGAAAGTCTGCTGGCCCGCCGCGACAGCCTGCGCGAACGCCTCGATCGCGTGCGTCAGGAAGCCCGTCAGCACAAGGATCACGCCCACCAATTGGCGGTGCGCCTGGGTTCGCTGAAAGCCCAGCATGATTCCACCCGCCAGGCCCTGGAACGCCTGGAGTTGCAGGCCGAGCGTCTGCACGAGAAGCGTGAGCAGCTCAACCTCAATCTGGAGGAGGGTGAAGCGCCGCTGGAAGAGCTGCGGATGAAGCTCGAAGAGCAGCTCGACAAACGCATGGCGGTGGAAGACGAGCTCAAGCTGGCGCGCCTAGCTCTGGAAGATGCCGACCGCGAGCTGCGCGATGCGGAAAAACGCCGCACCCAGGCCGAGCAGCAGGCGCAGTTGCTGCGTAGCCAGCTGGAACAGCAACGTATGGACTGGCAATCGCTGACCGTGCGGCGCAAGGCGTTGCAGGATCAGTTGCTGGAAGACAATTACGATCTGCACGGCGTGCTCGCCAGCTTGCCGAAAGAGGCCAATGAGAAGGCCTGGGAAGAAGAGCTGGAGCGCCTGGCTGCCCGTATTCAACGGCTGGGCCCGATCAACCTGGCCGCCATCGACGAATACCAGCAGCAATCCGAGCGTAAGCGTTACCTGGATGCGCAGAACGCCGACTTGGTTGAAGCGCTGGATACCCTGGAAAACGTCATTCGCAAGATCGACAAGGAAACTCGCAATCGCTTCAAGGAGACTTTCGATCAGATCAACGGCGGCCTGCAGGCGCTATTCCCGAAAGTCTTCGGTGGCGGCAACGCCTATCTGGAGCTGACCGGTGAAGATTTGCTGGATACCGGCGTAACCATCATGGCTCGTCCGCCTGGCAAGAAGAACAGCACCATTCATTTGTTGTCCGGCGGGGAAAAGGCGCTGACCGCATTGGCCTTGGTTTTTGCCATCTTCAAACTCAATCCGGCGCCGTTCTGCATGCTTGATGAGGTGGATGCACCGCTGGACGACGCCAACGTCGGGCGTTATGCGCGGCTGGTAAAAGAGATGTCAGAAACGGTGCAATTTATCTATATCACCCACAATAAAATCGCCATGGAAATGGCCGATCAGTTGATGGGCGTGACCATGCATGAGCCCGGTTGTTCGCGATTGGTGGCCGTGGATGTGGAAGAAGCGCTGGCACTGGTGGAATCATGATGCGCGAGGCGGTGTAAAGTTATCTTTCGTCGTGCTAGCTTAATGCGCATTGTTATTAGACGTGACGTTATAAAGCAGGGAAAGGCCTGACAGAACATAGGCTTGGCGTCACGTAAAAGAATTAGCAAAATGGGCCAGGAAGGCCCTTTTCATCACATTTTTATTAGGGGTTAAGGTATTTCATGGAATTCGGTCTGCGCGAGTGGCTGATAGTCATCGGCATTATTGTGATTGCCGGCATCCTGTTTGATGGTTGGCGGCGGATGCGCGGTGGCAAGGGCAAACTGAAGTTTAAACTTGACCGCAGTTTTTCCAATCTTCCCGATGATGACAGCGATCCTGATCTGCTAAGCCCGCCACGGGTTATCGACCGCAGCAATGAACCTGCCTTTGATGAAGAAGACCTGCCGTCGTTGAGTGCCCGCGAGTTGAATCGTCGCCGTAGCGGCGAGCCGCAGCAGGGTGACCTTAATCTGGGTCTGGAAGAACCCGTGCCGACGCTGCTTAACCCGGTGGATGACGAGGTGGTTAAACCCGCCAGTCAGGCCAAAGAAAGCAGCAAGGAGTTGCCGCCGGTTGAAGAAGTGCTGGTGATCAATGTGATCGCCCGCGATGCCGATGGCTTCAAAGGCCCGGCGTTGCTGCAGAATATTCTGGAAAGCGGCCTGCGTTTTGGCGAGATGGATATTTTCCATCGCCATGAAAGCATGGCGGGTAATGGTGAAGTGCTGTTCTCCATGGCCAATGCATTGAAGCCTGGCACCTTTGATCTCGATGATATCGAAGGCTTCAGCACCCGTGCTGTGAGTTTCTTCCTCGGTCTGCCTGGCCCGCGTCATCCCAAGCAGGCTTTTGATGTGATGGTGGCTGCCGCGCGCAAACTGGCCCATGAACTCAATGGCGAGTTGAAGGATGACCAGCGTAGCGTGATGACTGCGCAAACTATCGAGCATTATCGCCAGCGCATCGTGGAATATGAGCGCAAGCAACTGACCAATAAGCGCTGATTTAACCTATGAAATACAAAGAGCAGCCAAGGCTGCTCTTTTCGTTTGAGAGAACACCGCAATGACCGACGCCTCGACTGCTGCCCAGCGCATTGTGCAACTGCGTGCCGAACTGGACGGGCACAACTATCGCTATCACGTACTCGACGAGCCAAGTATTCCGGACGCCGAGTACGACCGCCTGTTTCATGAGCTCAAAGCCCTGGAAGTCGAACACCCAGAGCTGGTCACGGCCGATTCACCGACCCAACGTGTCGGCAGCCTAGCGCTCTCGGCCTTTGGTGAGGTCAAGCATGAAGTGCCGATGCTCAGTCTGGGCAATGCCTTCGAAGAAACCGACCTGCTGGATTTCGATCGCCGGGTGCGTGATGGGCTGGACCTGCCAGCGGGTGATCTGTTTGGTGGCGGGGCCGAGGTTGAGTACAGCTGCGAACCCAAGCTTGATGGCCTGGCCGTTAGCCTGTTGTACCGCGATGGCGTGCTGGTTCGCGGTGCCACTCGCGGCGACGGTAGTACCGGTGAGGACATCAGCGTCAACGTGCGCACCATCCGCAATGTGCCGTTAAAGCTGCAGGGCGAGGGCTGGCCGTCCGTGTTGGAAGTGCGTGGCGAAGTCTTTATGTCCAAGGCCGGTTTCGAGGCGCTGAATGCTCGGCAGCTGGAGCAGGGCGGTAAGACCTTCGCCAATCCGCGCAATGCTGCTGCGGGCAGCCTGCGCCAGCTGGATTCGAAAATTACCGCCAGCCGTCCGCTGGAGTTCTGCTGCTACGGCATCGGCCAGGTACAGGGCGAGCTGCCGCAAACCCATATCGGTATTCTTGAGGCCCTGAAGCAATGGGGTATGCCGATCAGCCGTGAGTTGAAATTGGCTAAGGGCGCAGATGAATGCCTGGCCTACTACCGCAGCATCGGTGAGCGCCGCGAGTCGCTGGCTTATGAAATCGACGGCGTGGTGTTCAAGGTCAACAGCTTGGCCTATCAGCGTGAGCTGGGCTTTCGCGCCCGCGAACCGCGCTGGGCGATTGCCCACAAATTCCCGGCGATGGAAGAGCTGACCGAGTTGCTGGATGTGGAATTTCAGGTCGGCCGTACCGGCGCGGTTACCCCGGTAGCACGCTTGAAACCGGTCAAAGTGGCGGGCGTTACAGTGTCCAATGCCACGCTGCACAATATGGATGAAGTGGCGCGTCTGGGGGTGATGATTGGCGATACGGTAATTATCCGCCGTGCCGGTGATGTGATTCCGCAGGTCGTTCAGGTGGTTCCTGAGCGGCGTCCACTGGATGCCAGGCCTGTGCAAATTCCCGAAAGTTGCCCGGTGTGCGGCTCCCACGTTGAGCGTACCCAGCTGGTCAAGCGCAGCAAGGGCAAGGAAACTTTCAGTGAAGGCTCGGTGTACCGCTGTGTCGGCCGCCTGGCATGCGCTGCGCAGCTCAAGCAGGCGATCATCCACTTCGTTTCGCGCCGCGCCATGGATATTGAAGGCCTGGGCGATAAAACCATCGAGCAACTGGTTGATGAGCAGCTGATCGCCTCGCCGGCCGATCTGTATAAGCTGACCTATGAGCAGATCATCAACCTGGAAGGCTTTGCCGAGGTTTCCTGCAACAAGCTGCTGCAGGCCATTGACGACAGCAAGCAACCCAGCCTGGCGCGCTTTATCTACGCCCTCGGCATACCCGATGTGGGCGAGGAAACCGCCAAGGTGCTGGCTCGTTCGCTGGCATCTCTGGAGCGCGTGCAGCAGGCCTTGCCAGAAGTGCTGACCTACCTGCCGGATATCGGCCTGGAGGTGGCGCATGAAATCCACAGTTTCTTTGCCGACAGCCATAACCAGCAGGTGATCACGGCTTTGCTGGCCAGTGATCAGTGCGGGCTGCAATTGCAGGAGCAAGGCGAGCTGAGTGCCGAGTTCAGCGCCAGCGCCACACTGGCGGGAATGCTCGACAAGCTGAATATCCCGTCTGTAGGCCCCGGTGGCGCGCAGAAGCTGGCGGATAAGTTTGGCAGTCTGGAAGGCGTACTGGCGGCTGACTGGTTGGATATGCGCCAGACCCTGCCTGAGAAACAGGCTAATGCGGTGCGCGAGTTTTTCGAGGTTGCTGCCAATGCCGAGCGCGCGCGCGCCATCGAAGCTCAGCTAAAGGCCTTTGGCATGCACTGGCTGAGCGAGAAGAAAGTTATCGAAGGCTTGCCGCTGGCTGGGCAGACCTGGGTACTGACAGGCACGCTGGAAGTGATGAGCCGCGACGCAGCCAAGGAAAAACTGGAGAGCCTGGGGGCCAAGGTGGCGGGTTCGGTGTCGGCGAAAACCAGCTGTGTGGTGGCGGGGCCGGGGGCGGGCTCGAAGCTGGCAAAAGCCAGTGAGCTGGGTGTGCGGGTGATTGACGAGGCGCAGTTCTTGTCAGCCCTGGCGGGCTTTGGCCTCTAGATTGTGCAGGTTATGCACTGCCCCCAAACGAAGCTCGGGGGCAGTTCGACAACTTAGTTACCGGTTACGTTGACGCAGGTTTCGCCGAAGAACGGGTAGAAGCCTTTGGTGTGGTAATCAGCGGTAGCGATGGTGTCGATGTTGCCATTGGCCTTGGCGGCAGCAATGGAAGCGTCGCCTTTGTTGATCAGACCGATGATGGTGGTGGCGCAAGCAGTGCCGGTTTTGCTACCGGAAGCGGTAGTGGCAGTGATCGGGCCTTTGACGTCGGTGATCAGACCAACGCTGACTGGCGACAGGCCAGTGGCGCAACCGCTGAGCAGGGTAACCAGGCCGGCAGCCAGAGCAATTTTCTTCAACATATCGTGATTCCTTTTCGCTTATCCGTAAGAAGCTTTACCCATCCAGGTAAAGCGCCCGGGCACCCTAAAGCAGTGCCTGGCTAATAACAAGGTCGCCTGCTTTTTTTCAAACCGGTTTCAAATTTATGAAATCTTTCTGTGGCTTTTCCACCGGCAATTGTTCTCGCGCTGCACGCTATTGATTCGGCAGCCCAATAGAGAACGTGGCGATATTCAGTGATGTGGATCTAGGGGGAGGTTGCCTGGCGCTTCGATCAGCGCCAGGCAAGGAGTGATCAGTCGCCGCGGTATTCGCAACCACTGGTGCAGGTTTCGTGGATGCGGATGCGCGACAGTTCAGGCAACAGCGGCTTGAGTTGCTGCCAAATCCACTTGGCCAGCACTTCACTGGTGGGGTTTTCCAGGCCAGGAATATCGTTCAGGTAGTTGTGGTCGAGCTGCTCGTAGAGCGGCTTGAAGATCGCCTTGATCTCGGAGAAGTCGCGAATCCAGCCGGTATAAGGGTCAACTTCACCTTCGATATACACCGCCACCTTGAAGGAATGGCCGTGCAGGCGCCCGCATTTGTGGCCTTCCGGGACGTGAGGCAGGCGGTGCGCGGCCTCGAACATAAACTCTTTGAACAATTCCACGGTCTTTCTCTCAGGTGGTATGCGGCTAACAGCGCGTTTAGCAAGGCGCGAATATTACCAGCTCAAAGGCTGTTAACCGAGTAGCACGGAGGATTGGATACAGTTTTATGGCTGATTGCGCTCCAACCGATAGATGCTGACGGCCTCGTAAACCGCCTTTCTCAGACGGTTGATACCGCCAATCGGACGGTGTTCGGGCAGTGCATGCCAGGGGTTGAAGGACAGGTTGTCGCAGAACAGGTTCTGCTCGCGGCTATCAAAATCCTGCGCCGGCACCTTGATGGTGGCGACTGTTTCGAACGGCGAGATGGTCTCACTCCATTCAACGCTGGGGTCTTCGATGGGCATGTAGTACTCGGCGTTCTGCCGCTGTACCTGCAGGGCAAAACAGGCGGGTACACGGTCCAGCGACAGCTGCTGGTACAGCGCATTACGCAGGAAGTTCGGCAGGTCGCGGTTCTGTTCAGGCACCTGATACTCGGGGCAGGCCTCTGGCTGAGGAATGACCCGGTATTTGATGTTGTGCTCACCCAGTTTGAATGGCGCGATGGAGTTGTAGGTGGTCGCCAGCGGGGTTTCCGGCGCTGGGGAGAGGGTCTTCAGGGCGATGATCAGGTGGCGGATTTCCCAGCTGTTGGGGTTCCAGCTGGTGAAAAAGGCCATGGCCTTTTTACCGTCGGCCTGGGCGGCGAAGTTGCTTTTGTACTGGGCCACGTCGCGCACGAAAAAGGCTGGGTGATTGAACATCACAAAGTCCTGCTCGCTGGCGTGCTGCGGGCTTTGCGTTAGTTTTTCACCCGGCACATCCAGCAGTTTGATCGCCATGCCGCGTGCATCGCGGGCTCGGTCGAACTGCGGGTAGGCATTGCCGTTGGACAGGCGCATCCAGGCTTGCCAGGTTTTCCCCGGCTCGCTGAGTACGCCGCGTTGCAGGCTGCTATCGATATCGGCGCTGACGGTGACTTCGGCTTTCATGCAGCCATGGGCCTTGGCGTGGGCATCGCGCAGCACGCGGGTATTGTCGCGGTGCTGTTCGACCACGCGAATGGCATCTTCGATGATGCCTTGGGTCAGCGCGGCTTCATCGGCCGGGATCTGCTCTTCAGTGGATACAGGGCCGGAGAACTTCCAGCCGTAATAGGCCGCACCGATGGCCCAGCCGCCGATACCGATGGCCAGTACAAGCACCAGCAGTTTGCCAAGTACGCGGCCGAGCCAGAGCCAGAATCGTTTAAACATGGAGTCAATTCCTTTTAATTATTCTCAGTGTGCGATTACAGGCAGCGTGCAGTTCAGTTCTGGCAAGACGGGCCGGGCGTCCACTCTTTGGCGGCAACAGGTTGTAGCTGCTGTTCCAGAGCCGGGTTGCCCAAGACCTTGAGGTATTCGATCAGCGCCCAGCGTTCTTCCGGTTGCAGGGCGCGACCGATCACGCCGTCTTCACGGCAGCCTGCGCGGAATTCATGGCCGCGATTGCTGTTACCGGTGACCTGAGTATCGAAGTGGAAACCGCCGGTGAATTTTTCGCTGTTGTAGCCAATCTGTTTCGGGTTGAACTCGAAGTTGCCCACCCAGAACTGGGTTTGCCGCTCCGATACCGGCGACAGCAGCTGGAACAGGGTTGGCACCGACCCGTTATGCAGGAACGGTGGGGTGGCCCAGATGCCATCCAGCGGACGCGCCTTGTAGCCGCGTTTTTCCTGCACGCCAATCGGCAGGCCGAAACCGTCCATGCGCCAGCGTTCGCGCTCGGAAATGCCGGCATCCTGATAGGCGCGGTTTTCCACATAGGCGGTGACATAGGCCAGGGCCTTGGCGCTGGAGATGCTGCGCATGTCGATATCGTCCAGCGTGGCGCCAAACAGGCGCACATCCAGCTTGCTCAGCTCGGCCTTGGTCCAGCCCAGTTTGCTGATATCGAAGCGGTGGTCGGCGATATTGTCCGCGGTGGTCGGGTCGGTGCCGACGATGGAGGTCGGTACCACGCGCATACGCCATTCGGGATCGCGGGCCGGCGCAAAACGCTCATCCGGTTTCTTCGGATCAGGCGCATGGCAGTAGGCGCAGTTTTCTGCAAACAGCGCGCGACCACGGCTGGCCAGCGGCAGATCGACCTTGCCGAAGACTTCTTCTGGCCAGGTTGGCGGTTGCAGTTGCTTGAGGGTTTCTTCCAGGGTGAACAGGTCACGCAGGCGTACGCTGGAGGCGTAGCGCTCGGCTTCGGCAACTGGATGGCCGTCGGTATTCAGCAGGCGCAGGGTGGCGCCGACACCCAGGGCCTCGCCAACGTTGCGGGCCATAGGCTGCATGGCCGAACCGTTCCACTGCACCCAGTCGAATTTCCAGATATCCCAGACCTGCGGATAGCTCACTGGCGCATTGGCGACTCGATAGTTGCTCGGGTCGATGGCATCACCAAATACGCTGTTGGCAATCCGGCCGAAGGCATCGGTACGGCCAAAACCTTCCTCGGTTGGGTAGAGGCCGCGGTGCCAATCATTGAATGCCGTGCCCAGCAGGCGATCGAGCACCACTTTGAAGTCGCGGCGCAGCTGCGCCTTATGGCTGGCGTATTCATCACCGAGCACCTGCTGGGCGAAGCGGCGGAATTTCAGTGGGTTGTAATAGGTGAAGGCCATGCTCATGCCGAGCGCCTGGCCAAAGCTGCCACCGCGTACCGTGGGTACGGTGGAGGCCAGCGAATGCAGCGCGGCGCCGCCGTCGATGCGTACAGCCTGGCCTTTGTAGCGCAGCTCGCCGGTGTGGCAAGCGGCGCAGCTGATATCCAGGTAATGCTCGCCGCTCTCGGCATCGGCATGCCGGGCAAAACCCACTGGCAGGTTGCCGGGATTCAGCTGCGTGGGCTGTTGGACGGGATCGACGAGGAAGCCGAAACGCGCAAGGTAATCTGGGGTGGCGAATTTGCTGCTGCTGAACGGTAGCTCCAGGGCGTTGAACCATTCATAACGCAGGCCTTTAACCTGGGTGCCCTGAGGGGTGTAGTAGTAGGTCTGGCGTTCTTCTGCCGACCACTGATCTAAGTAGTGCAGCTTGTCGGGCTGTTGATAGACCGGCAGGTTGGGGTTGGCGATGAAATACAGGGCGACTAGCAGCCCCACAGTCAGCAACAAAAGAAGCCCATACAGGGCCCGACGGAGGATGCGCATGGATACTTCCTTGTGGCGTTTTTTATTTGTTGTTTTTATGCCAATTGCCGCAGCCGATGGCAAGCGGCCATTACCGCAAAATCTAGGAAATAGTCTTCTTTTAGGGCAGAAGATGGCTTTACAGTGCGTTTTATGACGGATTAATCAACAGGAGTGAGTGCATGCATCCATTTGACGCGCCGCAGCCGCCGAAATTGGCGTTGCTGCTGGGCTATGCCGGCCTGGTGCCTTTCGTCACCGGGGCATTGGGCATCTGGGTCACGCCAGAGGGCTGGCGAGTGGTGGTTTTAACGGCCTTGCTGGATTACGCAGCGGTCATCCTGGCCTTTATGGGAGCGATTCACTGGGGCTTGGCCATGCGCGCAGAGGATGCCAGCGAGCCTGCGCAGATACAGCTGGGGCTATCGGTGGTGCCGCCATTGCTGGGCTGGCTGGCCATTAGCAGCGGCATGCCGATCAGCCTGTCTCTGCCTTTGTGTTTGCTGGCGTTTGGCGCTTTGTATGCGGCCGATCTGCGGGCAGTGAAGCTGGGTCTGGCCCCGCAGTGGTATCCCAGCCTGCGGCGGCCGTTGACCATTATTGTTTGCTTGAGCCTGCTACTGGCCTGGGCCAGTCTGCTGCTGCGCTGAACTGAGCCAGCGCGCCACCGCCTCCAGCGTCTGTTCACGTCGCTGCGCCCAGTCGCCCTGAATGCACTGCAGCGGCTGTTGGTGGAGCCGTAGCCAGTGCTCGCACTGCTGGTAGAACGCCATGCGCTGGGCCAATTCCGGCTGGCAGCGCTGGCCATCGTCGACCCAGGGTACATCGGCGGGATTGAGCAACAGGTGTAGGTGGTAATCACGTTCGAGCAGGGCCTGTTCGATCCACGCAGGGCAGTCGCCAAACAGCTCCTGGCTCCAGAGCATATTGCTCAGCAGGTGGGTGTCGAGAATCAGCAACTCGGGCCGCGCCTCTCTGGCCTGGTCTTCCCAGTCCAATTGGCCCTGGGCGATGGCGCTGATATCGGCGTAGCAGGTGTCACGCTGCTCACGCTCGATAAAATGCCGCACATATTCGCCGACCAGCTGCCCGCCAAACGCAGCTTGGATCTGCCCGGCCAGCCAGCTTTTGCCGCTGGACTCAGGCCCGGTGAGCACCAGTACCTTCATGCCTGGACCTTCATGCGTTGATCAGGGCGCGATCGCGGCGCCAGGTCAGCCAGCCGTTGACCGCCAGCAAGGTAAACAGCCCATAGAGCGCCGCAGTCGGGTACAGGCCCTGTTGCAGAAACAGCGCCACGAAGAGCAGGTCAAGGACGATCCACAGCGGCCAGCACTCAACCCGTTTCTGTGCCATCCACACCTGGGCGACCAGGCTGAAGGCACTCAGCGCCGCATCCTGCCAAGGCGCGGCAGCGTCGGTGAAGGTGGCCATCAGATAACCGAGAATAACTGCGCCAACGGCACCGATGGCTAAGCTGATCAATATGCCTTGGTGGCTAAGCCGACTGACCTGCACGCCGGTATGGCTGCCGCCGCCGCGTGTCCATTGCCACCAGCCGTAGCCTTGCAGCACGGCGTAAACGCCTTGCAGCAGCATGTTTGAGTACAACTTGCCGTCATAGAAGATCCAGGCGTACATCAGCACCATGACCAACCCCAGCGGCCAGCACCAGCGGTTCTGCCGCACGGTCAGCCAGACGGCCCATACACCAAGGGCTGAAGCGATGATTTCCAGAGGCGACATAAAACACCGGTGAGCGAGGGGCGAGAATGGTTGGCGATTGTAGCGATTGCGTTGTGCGGCGTCTTGGCTGCACGGGCGCGCATGTCGGCTGGATGGCTAATTGCCATGGCTTTGCCGATATAATCTGCGCCACCTCAGGAGGCATGGCGTGTTCAGATCCGTTTTAACTGTTATTGGCGCAATCTGCGTATTGGCTTTTGCCCAAGTCGCCCAGGCTGCTGAAGGCTCCCGTGCGGCAGGCAAGGCGCCGGCGTCTGTGGTGTTTCTCAACCCGGGCTTTTCCGATGAGCCATTCTGGGTTGGCTACAGCGCATTTATGCAAGCGGCAGCCGATGATCTGGGCATGCATTTGCAGGTTATCTACGGCGAACGCAATCCGCCGCAGCTGTTGGAAAAAGCCCGTGGCGTGTTAGCCCGCGACAAGCAGCCGGACTACCTGGTATTCGTCAACGAAATGTATACCGCGCCGGAATTGCTCAGGCTGTTTGCCAACAGCCCGATCAAGCTGTTTTCCCTGCACAGCACCCTTACGCCTGAGCAAAAGCAGATGGTGGGTGGTTCGCGTGGGCATTACCGCAACTGGGTTGGCAGCCTGATCCCCAATGACGAACAAGCTGGTTACTGGATGGCCAAGGCCCTGATCGCCAAGCTGGAGGGCAAGCCCGGTAGCCTGCTGGCCTTTGCCGGTGTGCGTTACACACCATCCTCCGCTCTGCGCGAAGATGGCTTGCGCCGCGCTTTGCGCGAGCACCCGGAGATCAAGCTGCAGCAAATGTTGCAGGGGGAGTGGAAGCGTCAGCGCGCCTATGAACAAGCACAGTTGATGCTGCCACGCCATCCTGAAGTGCAGCTGGTGTGGTCGGCCAATGATGAAATGGCCTTTGGGGTGATGCAGGCCGCGCAGGAGTTGGGTAAACAGCCCGGTAAGGATATTTACCTGTCGGCGCTGAACAATTCGGATGAGGTGCTGCAGGCCCGTATCGACGGCAAAATTGATGTACTGGTCGGCGGGCATTTCACCCTGGGCGGCTGGGCCATGGTGATGCTGCACGACTACCATGCGGGGTTGGATTTTGCCGCGCGTGGCGGCAAGGATCGGGTCGACCAACTGTTCAGCCTGCTGGATGCCAAGCAGGCTGCGCACTTACAGCAACGCCTCAAGGTGCCAGGCTATGGCCTGGATTTCCGCCAGTTCAGCGCGGTGCACCACCCGCAGATCAAGGACTACGGATTCTCCATCAAACCGCTGTTGCAGTGAGTCAGACACCTGCCAAATGCAGCACCAGCTTGACGATACTGAAGATCACCAGCACAAACACGGCCGTGAACAACACGCCGAGAATGATGAAGTGACTGGGCTTGCCGCGGGAAAAGTCGCGGCTGCGGTTCTTCCCGCTCTGCACACCGAGCGCTGCGCTCAGCACGCTTTGCAGCATTTCCCATAGCGTCAGCGGTTTGTTTTCCTCTTCGCTCATAGGTACCTCCTGCGTTGCTTTGACTGGCTTTGCTAAGTATTAGGCTTTATTGACGCGCTCAGTGGATGCTGGGTACTTCACGAGCTTGGCGGCAGGCCGACGTGGCCGCTGCACCAGCTCACCCGAACAGTTTGGGCAGGTGCCCTGGAGGGTGTTCTCGGCGCACTCGCGGCAGAACGTACATTCGAATGAGCAGATCAAAGCATCGGTTGAGTCTGCTGGCAGATCACAGTCACAGCTTTCACAGTTTGGGCGCAATTGCAGCATGGCAGACTCCTCACGAATCATTCGTTTGCTGAGCATAAGCGCTAATACGCGTGCACAGCAAAGCTCGGCCGTCAAAAGAACTGCAAGGGTTGTGGGCAAACTCGTAAGCGAAGAGACGCGTAAAACAGTGCGGCGCAGAGGGAGTTAAGGGCTCTGATAGGAAGAGGGGCCGATTGGCAGCTCAGAGCCCTTGTTGCAGCAGCCGATTACTCGGGCATGCTCCATGGCTCCAGGGTGAAACCTTGCTGACTGAGCTGCTCACGGGACTGCTTGAGCACGTCGGCAAATTGCACCGGGTCGCTGTAGATGTTGCTGGACAGTTGAGTACGGCCGAGCAGGCGGGTGCTGGTACGGTCGATCACACTCAGGCTGAGGTTGCCAGTGCCATCTTGCGGGGCCCAGGCGACGCATTGGAAAGGTTGAAAGGCGCGGTCGGCAATCAGCAGGGCTTCGTTAAAACGCAGCGGTGCGTTCATGGGGTCGGTTTCTCCGAGGTGATCCCAAATACACAAAGGGGCAAACGGTGAACTCACGCTTGCCAGTCATAAGTGTTGATGAGCGAAGCTGACTGTTAAGTCACATGTTGTCGAAGAAATGCAAGAAATTGTCCGATAAATCACAGTTTTAATGGCGTAAGCCGAGAAACAGCGCGAGGAGTGCGGGCTTTAGGCGCTTTCACGGCCCTTGCAGACAGCCAGTAACTGGCGCAAATAGCCGGCGACATAGCGGTGAAAGCCCCGGTCGTCCCAATAGCCCAAGTGGCTCAACGGCGTATGCCGCTTGTACCAGGGGCCTACCGCCATGGCGCGATCCTCGGCGACCACGGCGGCGTAACTGGGCAGCGGCCGCAACGGATAACCCAGCGGGTCGGCGGGGGCATAGAGGTTGAGCCAGCGCGCCTGTTCGGTCACCGCCTCGGTCAGGCAGTGGCCGGGGAAGCGGATGGGCACGACGGTGTCATAGGCAAAGGTAAACAGCGGGATATTGCAGCCGAATGTGACCAGCCCACTGAGGGTTTCCAGGGCCAGAAAGGGATCCAGCGGACAACTTTCGGCTTTGTTGATGCGCTGCTGATCCCAGACGAAATTGGAGAAGATATGCCCGCCCAGTGAGTGCGCCAGCACTACCAGCGGGGTGTCGGCATCGACCTTGGCGCGCAGTGCGTTGAGGCCGCTGCGCAGGCACTGATGGACTTCTTCATAGGTGGTGTCGTAGGCCTCACTGACTTTACGGTAACCGCTGGCATCGCCAAAAAACAGCGTGACGATACGGCGCAACCAGCGCCAGCGCACCGGCTGGTCGCGCAGCTTGTCGAGAAACGCCAGTTGCCGCTTGTCCAGCACGCTGGCCCAGTGCAGGGTCTGAAAGGCCACCTGGTCGACCTCAGCGCCGAGACGTTGGCGCAACCCGGCGATCAGGTTCTGGGCGAAGGCGTGCTGGCCTTCGTCGTCACGCAGGTCGGGTTGCGTGCCGATGCCGTGGATAATGGCGACTGCGAGTTTCATTCTGCCCATCCCTGGTCATGTCTACGTGGCGAAAGTACTTCGCGCCACGGGTTATCAAAGTGCTTGCAGGCGCTCGCCTAGGCGGCCGTTTTCGACCAGTTCAAGAAACTCGTCGCCAAGCCGCTGGCTCTCGCTCATGGCCGTGCGCCAATAGCGTTCGCGGCCGGCATCATCGCCCAGGTAACGGCTGAAGTCCTTGCGGTCGGGGAGTTTGCCATGGGGCAAGCGCGCTAGGTAGTCACGCGACGGTGCCAGCAGCAATACATCCTGCAGACGCCCAGCGTCGCCATGGCGCCAGGGCATGCCTTTGTCGAACCAGCCGGGGATGACCTTATCGGTGAAGTGCGGGTAGAGCACGATATCTTCGCCGCTGTATGGCAGATCAAGGTGATAGTCGAGCAGGCCGCCATCGCGGTAGGTGCCAGGGCCAGCACCGGGAATATCGCGCACCCCCTGCATGACCATCGGGATCGAGCCTGAGGCCAGCAACGCATGGCGCAGATTGCCGCTGTCGAGTTGCAGGTAGCGCGACGGAAAATCGCTAAGTGCGCCCAGCGGCGGCGCCAGGCGGGCATCGTGCAGAATCACCCGCTCGAAGTGCTTGGCCAGACGTGGACGGCCGAGCAGGTTGCTGCCAATTACCGAAGACAGGCCCAGGCCGAGTGCGCCGCGATGGTCGTGCTGCAGCAGGCCATGGCTTTTTACCACGACGATATTCAAGCGGTAATGCGGGTTGTTGAGGATGCTGGCGGCGTCGTTGCCCAGTAACTGGTCGAGCATCAGGCTGCAGCTGCTCGACACCTGCGCCATGCTCACGCCTTTGGCAAAGCGCTGCGAGGTATACAGCTCACCAAGGCGACGCAGGCCCGCTGCCGCATCCGGCAAACAGGCGCTGGCGAAACGCCAGGAACCGATGGACGCCCCAATCAGCGAACGCTCGCGGGGCGCACGTTGCAGCCAGTCACCAAACAGCGCCAGATCCAGCCCCTGAATCCCCAGAGCCTTCGGGCCGCCTGCCGCGCCCGGCAGAATGCCGACGTCGGCTGGCTGCAAGCCGTGCTCGCGAATACGGGCGAGGGCGCGTTTGCCGGCTTTAATTGTCAGGGCTGGGGACTTGATTAATATCGCACTCATGCTGGCCTCCATCGCGCAAGGCAGCGATTATAGAGCGCTGAATGGCCAGGCCAAGCGACTTCAGCGCGTGAATGATGCGCGCGTGGGTCTGGATAAATCAGTGCTTGAGCAATGCCTTAAGCAAATTCAGCTTGAGTTAAGTCGTGTGCAGTAACTTGGACTCCGTCGAAAGCCAACTCCATAAGGAACTTGAACATGAAAACCCTGACTGCCGTATTTGCCGCTGCTGCCCTGACCCTGACTGCCGGTTTGGCCCAAGCCCGTGATCTGGGCCCGGACGAAGCGCTGAAACTGCGTGACGCCGGCACCATCCAGTCCTTCGAAAAACTCAACGCTGCAGCGCTGGCGCTGCACCCAGGCAGCAAGACCGAAGACACCGAGCTGGAAGAAGAGTACGGCCGCTACATCTACCAGGTTGAAGTTCGCGACGCCCAGGGCGTGCAGTGGGACGTCGAGCTGGATGCTACTAACGCACAAGTTCTGAAGAACCAACGAGACGATTGATGAACACCACTGCTTGGCTTGCCCGCGCATTCCTGGCCTGCCTGCTGCTGACGCTGACGTTCAGCAGCAGCGCGCGTGACCTGGATCAGGATGAAGCATTACGTCTGCGCCGCGAGGGGCTGATCATGCCCCTTGAGCAGTTGTTACAGATGGCCTTGAAGCCTCATCCCGGTGCGGTTCTCCTGGAAGTCGAGCTGGAAGAAGAGGACGGCATACTGGTTTACGAAGTCGAACTGGTGACCGAGCAAGGCATCGTGCGTGAGCTGGAGTTGCACGCCAGCACCGGCGAAGTGCTCAAGGATGAGGTGGAAGACTGAATGCGCCTACTGCTGGTTGAAGACCATGTACCCCTGGCCGATGAGCTGCTCGCCGGTTTGACCCGCCAGGGTTATGCGGTGGACTGGTTGGCCGACGGCCGTGATGCTGCCTACCAAGGCGCGACCGAACCCTATGATCTGATCATTCTCGACCTCGGCTTGCCTGGCAAGCCGGGGCTTGAGGTGTTGCAGGAATGGCGCGCTGGCGGCCTTACTACACCGGTGTTGATCCTTACTGCGCGCGGCTCATGGGCCGAACGTATCGAAGGCCTCAAGGCTGGCGCCGATGACTATCTGAGCAAACCCTTTCACCCGGAAGAGCTGCAGCTGCGCATTCAGTCCCTGCTGCGCCGCGCCCATGGCCTGGCCAACCAGCCACAACTGGAAGCCGCGGGTTTGCAATTGGATGAAGGCCGGCAAACAGTCAAACGTAATGATGAAGAGGTGCAACTGACGGCTGCCGAGTTCCGCTTGCTGCGCTATTTCATGCTGCATGCCGGGCAGTTGCTGTCGAAGAGCCACCTGGCTGAGCACCTGTATGACGGCGAGAGTGAACGCGACTCGAATGTCATCGAAGTTCACGTCAATCACCTGCGACGCAAACTGGGGCGCGAGATCATCGAAACCCGCCGCGGTCAGGGTTATCGCTTCAGCGGGGATGCTGCTTGAGGTCGATTCAGCGGCGTCTGAGCCTGGGGCTGATCAGCGTACTGCTGGTTATCGGCCTGTTGCTGGCGCAAAGCAGCCTCTGGCTGTTTGATCGCAGCCTGCGCAGTTACCTGCAGACAACTCTGCAGGATGAAACCCAGACCTTGCTGGGCGCGGTGGTGCGTGGCCCTAACGGCCTGCAACTGGATGAGCGGCGCCTCAGTGCTGCGTTCAAGCGGCCGTATTCCGGCCTGTATTTTCGTATCGATCTTGGCGAGCAGACCTGGCGTTCGCGCTCACTCTGGGACCGCAACCTGCGTCCGGTTGAAGAGGTCGGTTTGCAGGACGCGCTGAGCGACGGGCCGCAAGGCCAGCAGTGGTTGGTATACCGTGCCGACTACCAGCGTTATGGCCAGCCCATCGTGATTCACGTGGCGCGCGACTACAGGCCGATACTCAACAGCTTCAGCCAGGTGCAGAAGATTGTCCTCGGCCTGGGCATTACCGCCCTGGTGCTGATTCTGTTGCTGCAACGGCTGATCGTCAGCCGCGCGTTGCGCCCGCTGGAGCAGACCCGCCGGCAGCTGATGCAGCTGCAGCAGGGCCAGCGCAGTCAGCTGGACCAGCAAGTGCCGCTGGAACTCGAACCGTTGGTGGCGCAGATCAACCACTTGCTGGCGCACACTGAAGACATCCTCAAACGCTCACGCAACGCCCTGGGCAACCTCGGCCATGCGCTAAAAACGCCACTGGCGGTGCTGGTCAGCCTGGCCACCCGGGAAGAACTCAAGCAGTTGCCGCAACTGCGCGAAAGCCTCAATGGACAGCTGCAACAGATCGAGCAACGTATCGCCCGTGAACTGGGTCGCGCACGACTGGCCGGCGAGGCCTTGCCGGGGGCGCATTTCGACTGCGCCAATGAGCTGCCTGAGCTGTTCTCGACCCTGGCGATGATCCATGGCAACCACCTGGAACTGGACTGGCAGGCCGAGCCTGGGCTGCGTTTGCCCTGGGACCGTGAAGACCTGCTGGAGCTGCTCGGCAACCTGCTGGACAACGCCTGCAAATGGGCCGACAGCCAGGTGCAGCTGCAGATCAGCCTGCAGAGTGACGGCTATCAGTTGCTGATTGATGATGACGGGCCTGGCATCGACGCCGCGCAGCGCGACGAAGTGCTTAGCCGGGGTAGCCGCCTGGATGAGCAAGTCGCCGGGCATGGCCTGGGCCTGGGCATCGTGCGCGATATCATCGACGCCTGGGCAGGGCGCCTGCAGCTGGCAGACAGCCCGCTAGGCGGCCTGCGCGTAACGGTTACCTTGCCGGTGAAGCGCACCTGAGTTCATCAGGTACGCCCCCCCAAGGCTTACATGCCGTTGGCAAATGCCGGGTTGCTCATATCGATACTGGCGCGTACCGGGCCCAAGGCCTGCGCGTACTTGACCAGAATATCCAGCTCGTAATCGATACGCGCATGCAGGCGCTGATCGTCCTCGCTGCTTGGCTCTGGGGTGTTCAGCACCTTTTCGACGCTGCGCACGATCAGATGTTCAGGCAGGTAGCAGAGGCGGCAGTTCTTGTAGCTGGACGCACGTAATTCGCTAATCGGGTAAGCCCCGCCCACCCCGGAAGATACCCCAACCAGCAAGCCGGGTTTGTGCGCCAGCTCGGCCTTGCTGGCGTAGATAAAGAAGTTCTTGATGGCCGGGCAGGCCATGCCATTCCACTCCGGGGAGATGATCACCACGGCGTCGGCGGCTGCCAGTTGCTTGCTGTACAGGCCCCAGGGGCCGGTGTCGTCGGCGGGCCAGAGCGGCAGCGGGGCGAGGCCCAGGTCAATCACATTGCTCTGCGCATCATCGGTGTGGCCCAACTGAATCAGGCGCTGGCGCAAGAAGCGGGCGACCTTGCCCGATTGGCTGTTGCTGCGGCTGGAACCGGCCACCAGAGCGATATTGAGCATCGTGCACCTCGTTAATTGATAAGTTAGAAATGAAAAACGCAGGCTAACGATTGCTAGCCTGCGTCACAAGGAAACAGCCGCCAGAGTGGCGGTCCGATGGTGCCATGCCCGGCGTTTAGACGCGGAACTGATCCATTAGACTCTGCTGGTGATTGGCCAGTTTGTTCAGACCCTGGCTGATTTTTGCTGACTCATCTGCCTGAGCGGAAATCGACTCGGTGACATCACGGATCGAGGCCACGTTGCGGTTGATCTCTTCGGCCACCGAGCTCTGTTCTTCGGCGGCGCTGGCGATTTGCAGATTCATGTCGGTAATCACGCTGACCGCATCACTGATACGGCGCAGCACGGCCACGGCCTGTTCGACCTGCTCGACGCTGCCCTGCGCCTGGCGATGGCTGCTGTGCATGGTGCTGACCACTTCCTTGGTGCCGCTTTGCAGTCCTTCGATTACCTGGCGAATTTCCTCCACTGAGTCCTGGGTGCGCTTGGCCAGGTTGCGCACTTCATCGGCGACCACGGCAAAACCACGGCCGGCTTCACCGGCGCGGGCGGCTTCGATGGCAGCGTTGAGGGCGAGCAGGTTGGTTTGCTCGGCGATCGAGCGGATCACTTCGAGTACCGAACCGATCTTCTCGCTGCTGTTGGCCAGGCCTTCGACTTCCTGCATGGCCACGTTCATTTCATTGGCCAGCAGTTCGATGGTCGAGGTGGTCTTGCCGATCACACTCATGCCTTCACGGCTGGCCTGGTCGGCGGTACGCGCAGCTTCGGCGGCCTGGGCGGCGTTATGCGCAACATCCTGCGCGGTGGCGCTCATTTCCTGGAATGCAGTGGCCACCTGATCGACTTCGCGGAACTGCTGCTGCATGCCATCGCTGGTCTGGCTGGCGATCAACGCGGACTGATCGGCCGTGCTGCGGGCGTCCTGCACGCTGCGTTTCACGTCCGCGATGATCGGCTGCAGTTTGTCGAGGAAGCGGTTGAACCAGCTGGCCAGTTCGCCCAGCTCATCCTGTTTGGCGTATTCCAGGCGGCGGGTCAGGTCGCCTTCGCCGCTGGCGATATTTTTCAGCATCGCCGCTACACCAAGAATCGGCCGGGTCACGCCCAGCGCCGTCAGCCAGATCAGCAGAATACCGACCACACCGGCAGCCAGGCCGAGGCCTAAGGACACCGCCGTGCTGCGGGTGCCCATGTCATCCATTTGCGTTTCCAGGCGGGTGGCCGGCTCCAGCAGGACTTTCTCCGGCACCTCCATCAACACGCCCCAGGGCTGGGATTCTGGAATCGGCAGCAGCGGTTGCAGCACCTGTAGTGCACCGTCGTGGTGCAGGACTTCCGGGCGGTTGCTGGCGACCAGGCTGGTCATTTCGCGGTGTTGGTCTGCGAAGGCTTTTTCCAGTTTGCCGCCCAGCAGGCTGCTGTCGCGACTGTGGCCGGCAAGCAAGCCCGCAGGGCTGATGATGCTGACGTGCCCGGCGCCATCAAACAGCCCCTGGTGCGCGCTGGTGCTGAGTTCTTGCAGGCTGGCCAGGCTGATATCCACGCCGAGCACGCCGATCACTTTGCCGCCTTGCTCCAGCGGGAAGGCGATGCTGGTCATCAGGGTTTTTACCCCGTCAGCTTCGTCGATATAAGGGTCTAGCAGGCACACCTTCTTCTGCTGCAACGGGCAGCTGTACCAGGCGTTATAGGGCGCGCCGCTGATACCTGGCGTGGTGTCATTCAGGTCGGCCTCTTTCATCGCCTCGGCGCTGAGTTCGCCGTTGTCACCTTGTGCCCAGTAAATCGAGAAGCGGCCCTTGTCGTTGCTGCCGAGGTTTTCCTGATCGGTAAACAGATCGTCCTTGCCGTCCAGGGCATTGGGCTCGAACACCACATAAATACCCAGCAGGCTACGGTTGGCTTCCAGCGCGCTGCGCACCTGACGGGTCAGGTCTTCGCGCAGGTCGAAGGCATCGAGAAAGCGCTTTTCCGCCTGCTCACGGATAAACAGCACCTGGGTGGCTGCGCCACGCCCGTATTGATAGGCGTCCATAAAGTAGCGCTGCATCTGCAACGCCTGAGATTCGCCGCGCGCCGACATACGCAACTGCGCGGACTCCTGCAGCATCGCCGAACTGGCCTGCTTGACCAGGCTAGCGCTGCGCGAGGCCTGAATGACCGAGGCCGAAACCAGCACGGCAACAATGGCCAGCAAGCACAGGCCTGCCAGTAGGGTGATCTTCAACTGGATAGAGAGTCGGCTGAACAGCATTATCAGGACCTTTATATGGCAGTGGCTTAGAGCGCCTATCGGCGCTTAGGCGCTTTTCTTTAAGTTTCACGTTAAGTAAAGCAGAGCAAATTGCAGGCCAGTAGCGCCCTTAAAGTCGCAGGGTAATCGAAATTAGCAACGCCTTGTACAGAATAATTTACGGGTGTTTTGACAGCTTGGTCAGCATTGTGCAGAGTACGCGCCCTTCGCCGAACCGGCGCAGCATCCAGAGAAGGTCAAAACCTTCGCGGACCTACTTAATGGCGGGAGTAAATCGATGAACGCAGTCGTTGCGGCAGTGGGGATCATGCTGATTCTCAGCTTGTGCCGTGTGCATGTGGTGGTGGCCCTGATCGTCGGCGCATTGGCAGGCGGCCTGCTTGGTGGCCTGGGTATTGAAGGCTCGCTGGCGGCATTCAATAAAGGCCTGGGCGGCGGGGCGACAGTGGCCCTGTCCTACGCCTTGCTCGGTGCATTCGCCGTGGCGATTGCCAAATCCGGTCTGGCCCACGCCTTGGCTGACAAAGCCCTGGCCATGGTTGGCAAACAGGACGCCAAAGGCGCCGGTCTGCTCAAGTGGCTGCTGATCGGTCTGCTGCTGGTGGTGGCGATTTCCTCGCAGAACATCCTGCCGATTCACATTGCTTTTATCCCGCTGCTGGTGCCGCCGCTGCTGTATGTGCTGAGCAAGCTGCAGCTCGATCGCCGCTTGATCGCCTGCGTGCTGACCTTCGGCCTGATTACTCCGTACATGTTTCTGCCGGTGGGTTTTGGCGGAATCTTCCTCAATGACATTCTGCTGGCCAATGTTGCCAGTGGCGGCGTCGACACCAGCGGCTTGGACGTGACCAAAGCCATGGCGATCCCGGCACTGGGTATGCTGTTTGGCTTGCTGGTGGCGGTGTTCTTCAGCTATCGCAAAAAGCGTGTGTATGACCTGAGCAAGATCGAGCAGGCCGAGCGCGTGGATGTTGCCTACAACCCATTGAGCCTGCTGGTGGCGGGCGTGGCGATTGTCGCGGCGTTTGTCGTGCAGCTGTGGCTGGACTCAATGATCATCGGCGCCCTGGTCGGCTTTATCATTTTCTCGGTGTCTGGCGTAGTGCGCTGGAAAGAGGCCGATGGCCTGTTTACCGAAGGCATGAAAATGATGGCGATGATCGGCTTTATCATGATCGCCGCCGCCGGTTTTGCCGAAGTGATGAAGGCCACCGGCGAAGTGAAAAGCCTGGTCGACAGCTCTGCTGAACTGATCGGCCACGACAAGGCGCTGGGTGCGCTGCTGATGCTGCTGGTCGGTCTGCTGGTGACCATGGGCATCGGCTCATCGTTCTCCACTGTGCCAATCATTGCGGCGATTTTCGTGCCGCTGGGTTTGCAGCTCGGCTTCAGCCCGCTGGCCATTCTGTGCATCGTCGGCACTGCCGGCGCGCTGGGTGATGCCGGCTCGCCAGCCTCCGATTCGACCCTTGGGCCAACTGCCGGGCTTAACGTCGATGGCCAGCACAATCACATCTGGGACAGCGTGGTGCCGACCTTCCTGCACTACAACCTGCCGCTGCTGGTATTCGGTTGGGCAGCAGCTATGGTGATTTAACCGGGGCATTGTTCGCCTGACGCGCTCCAGCGCCAGACGGTTCAACCTTTCAGCGGGGCTACCGATAAACCGGTAGCCCCGTTTTTATTCCGCTGTATCGCTTAGCAAGGACCTGCCCGATGCGTCTTACATTGAAGTCAAAAGTCGTGCTGCTGGCACTGATTCCGGTGGTGCTGTTTGCCCTGGTGCTCAGTGGCGCTGCAGCCAAAGTACTGCAGAACCTGGCGGCCCAGGAGGTTGAAGAAACCCGCGAACGCCTGCTGCAGGAAAGCCGCAACGAACTGCAGCATTACGTGCAGATTGCCCTGGGTTCGGTGCAGACGCTGTACGACGGCGCCGCACAAGGCGATATGGCCAGTCGTGAGCAGGCCGTTGCGATTCTGTCGAAGATCAAGTTCGGCAAGGACGGCTACTTCTTCGGTCACGATTCCAATGTGGTGCGCCTGTTCCGCGGCGACAGCCCGGTGGATGTGGGCAAAAGCCTGGCCGATCGCCGCGACCCGAACGGCGTGTATATCAACCGTGAACTGGTAAATGTCGCCAAGAACAACAGCTACTACGTCAATTACAGCTCGCCACTGCCGACTGATGATTCGGTGCTGGTGCCGAAAATGGCCTACAGCTACTACCTGCCGAAATGGGACATGGCCCTGGGCACTGCGATCAACCTTGATGGCGTTGAAGCGCAGATCGCCCAGGTACAAGTTGAAATCGACGAGCGCATCATCACCATCATCACCAGCATCATGGTGATTGCTGCCGTGCTGCTGGTGATCTTCGGCATTGTCGGTGTGGTGTTGAGCAATACCTTCCTGCGCCCGCTGCAGCAGATCAAAGACAACCTCGATGACATCGCCGCCGGTGAAGGCGACCTGACTCGCCGCCTGCCGATCAATGGTGATGATGAGCTTGGCCAGCTGGCGGGTTCGTTCAACCGCTTTGTCGAGAAGATCCACGGCCTGGTGCGGCAGATCGTCGACATGACTGGCCAACTGACCGAGCTGGTTGGCCAGGTATCGACCCAGGCGCAGCGTTCTGAAGAGGCCATGGAGCGGCAGCGCCATGAGACCGATCAGGTGGCGACCGCAATCAACGAAATGTCCGCCGCTGCCCATGAAGTCGCGCAAAGCGCCCAGGGTGCGGCAGAGGCTGCGCAGAAAACCGACACCGAAGGCCAGGCAGCAAAAAAGGTGGTCGATGGCAGCATCGAGCGCATTCACACCCTGGTGCAGGACATCCGCGACAGCGGCGTGTCCCTCGACACTCTGCAGAAAGACGTGTCGTCGATTGTCAGCGTGCTCGATGTGATTCGCTCGATTGCCGAACAGACCAACCTGCTCGCACTCAACGCCGCCATCGAGGCGGCGCGGGCCGGTGAAGCGGGGCGTGGCTTTGCCGTGGTGGCCGATGAAGTGCGGGCGCTGGCTAGCCGTACGCAGCAAAGCACCCAGGAAATTCAGGGCATGATCGACCGCCTGCAGAAAGGCACCCAGGATGCGGTGACCGCGATGCGCCGCTCCAGTGATGCCGGCGATGTCACCAGCGAGCAGGCCAACCGCGCCGGTACCTCGCTGGATGCCATCGCGCAGCTGATCGGCACCATCAACGCGATGAACGCGCAGATCGCCAGCGCCGCCGAAGAGCAAACTGCCGTGGCCGAAGAGATCAACCGCAGCGTGCACAAGATTGCCGTGGCGGTAGACAGCGTGGCCGACGAAACCCAGCAGGGCGCACAGACCGCGCGCAACCTGGCCGGGCTGGGCGAGCGCCTGGGCGCACTGGTGCGTCAGTTCCGCATCTAGCACCTGACGCCGCCACATTGAAAGGGAAGCCAAGCTTCCCTTTTTTATTGCGCCATACCACTGCAGAAATAACGCGCCGGCAGATAACTGCCGCAGCTTAAAACCCGCTGCGCTATATCCAATAAGTATGTAGCCCTGTGGTTAGCAGGAGTTTCTTGGACTAACGTGCACGAATCGCCAGGCTGGCTTGAATGTCGAGCAGCGGCGACACGTTTGGGTGCGCGCAGTTACTGCTGCTTCGGCGCGGTGTATGAGCAGTCTCCAGTGGGTGATGGGCTGATTTCGGGTGACAGCTGGAGGGGATTCGTACAACGGCTCGGGTATGTGGACCCATCGATAACAACAAGATGAGGGACTCACCATGTCTGTAGCGATATCACTTCGGCGCTGTGCCGCGCCGCTGATAGTTTCGGCCCTGGCCATGCCAGTGCAGGCCGAGGAGGGCGATTACAACTTCTGGCAAACCCTGAGCAATCTGGTAGTGGCACCGGCGGCGGATAACAAGGTCACCCCGGCGCAACGTCTCGGGCCGTACCCGTTGCTGGCCAACCCGGGCGGCTTTAACAGCGGCTTCAAACCGGCCAATTACTACGCCTGGCAAACCGTGCAGATGGCCCCGCAAACCGGCGCCGTGTGTGGCAACGGTTCGCCGTACAAGTTCTTCGTCAACCGCGTACCCAATACCCGCAACACCATCATCTACCTGGAGGGCGGCGGGGCCTGTTGGGACTACGCCAGTTGCACCGGCCAGAGTGGCATTCGCGGGGCACGCAACCCCGACGGCATTCCCAATGACTACATGAGCCTGCTCAACCCGGGGGCCAGTCTGGTCAGCCCCTTCGTGGTGCGCTTGCATCCCTGGACGCGGGTAAAAACCCAGAACTGGAACATGGTCTATGTGCCGTATTGCACCGGCGACATCTACTCCGGCGACAAGGTCGCGGTCTATCAAGACCCGCAAAGCCAGCAGGCGCCGCTGATCTGGCACCACAACGGCTTGCGCAACATGCGTGCAGTAGTGGGCTGGCTGAAAGACAACCTGCCGCGCCCGACGCAGATGCTGACCACCGGTTGCAGCGCCGGCGGTGCAGGCAGTCTGACCAACTATGCACCAACCCGGCAGGACATCGCGCCGACGCGCAGCTTTCTGATCAATGACTCCGGCCCAGTGTTCTCGGCCATCAGTGGCGGTGGCAACGAGGCCTATCCGTCCTTGCCTTTGCAGGGCTTTATCCGCAATGCCTGGGGCCTGGACGCCGGACCGTTGCCGTACCTGCAGTCGCGTTTGCCGGGGCTTAACCTGAATAACCTGGGCAGCATTTATCCTGCGTTGTCGAGCAACCTGAGCGCTGATCGCATGGGCCACACGCACTTCTGGAAGGACCTGAACTACTCCTCCTATTCCTATGAGCGCTTCTACCCGGAGATCATCAATGCGCCGAACCAGGCCGCCAAGGAGGCGCTGATTCACGCCAAGTGGGATGTGGATACCGGCAGGCTGCGTAACGAGCTGGCCAACCTGTCGAATGTCGGTGGTTACTTCCCGCAGTACCGCGCGGTCAATGAAAGCCACTGCACCAGCATCATCGAGTTTGCCAACGCGGATATTCAGGAGCAGAACCTGCAGCTGGATGACTTCGTCAATAACGTGATGAATGGCAGCGGCCCAGTACTGGATGCCTCTGAGCAGAGCGATACTGCTGACCGCAACAAACCCTTCAACTTGCTGTACTACGCGCTCGACCAACTGCTGTAACGTTATCGCCCGACCTGAGCAGCCTGCTCAGGTCGGGTTATTGATAGTGCTGTTCGCGCGCCTGCTGCAGGCGTTGGCGCAGGTACTCATCGCGGCTCAAACCATCGGGAAAGCTGTCCATGCTCAGGACTTCCTCAACGATGCGCTTCTCATCAGTCTTGTAACGACGAAACTCGGCGCTGGGCGTCGCAGCCTTGGCTTCGCGCTCGGCGCTAATCGCCTTGTAGCGGGCGACCAATGCGGCGGCCTGATCTTTCTGCGCTTGTTCATCGCCAGTGGTGAGCTGAATCAGGCCCAGTTGCAGTAACAGCGACTCGCTCATGGCCAGTTCACTGCGCTGTTCGTAAGTCTCGATCTGCTCACGCAAGGCCTGCGCCTGGCTTTCACGTTGCGCGGGTGACAGCTCGGCGGCGCCGCTGACAAAGCTGCGGTAGGCCTGATGGAACGCCAGGCGTTGTTCCTGGTTTTTTACCGCGGGGTTCTTCAACAGCTCTTGCAGCTGCGCCTCTGTGGGCATCGGCGTTGCTGGGTTATCGCCCGTGAGCATGCTTGCTGGGCTTTCGGTCTGAATGGGCAGCGTGGCCATTTGCGGCTCGCTGTGCAGACGCCAGTAGAGGGTGCCGAGCACGGCAATCAGCACCAGCCCACCACCGACTAGAAGAGGTTTTCCCTGCACCGGCTATCTCCTGAATGACGCCGCACAGTGCGGCGTTTTCAGCTTAGTCCAGTCTGCACTCAGCGCTTCTTACTCACCCAAGCCCAAAGCATTTCGCACTGGATCGGCTGGATACCGGCTTCATCAGTCACGGTCACGGCAACCAGCACTTCGCCTTTTTCCTGGGTGTGGATGGCTTGAATCTGCTCGGGTGTCAGGCTTGCCACGGCACGCAGGCTGCCGGTGGCGCGCTTGAGAAAGTCGACCTTGAGGCTTTTGATCAGCGGCAGTTTGTCATCCGGCACGTTCATGCCGACCAGAAAGCCCGTGGCGGACTCAGCCAGCAGCGCCATGGCGGCGGCATGCACGCCTTTGATGTGGTTTTGCACCTTGCGCGTGTTGGCGATGCTCATCACCGCCTGCTGTTGGGTCAGCGTATGCACGCGTACCTTGGCGGTGCCGGCGAACTTCACCTGGGAGCCAAACAGCAGCGACAGCGCCGGGCTTTGCAGGGCCGTGGGAAGTTGCTGGATTTTGCCGACGATACGGCTCAAGCGGTTGCTGGACATGCTGATGCTCTTTGCGCAAAGGGAAGGGCATGAGTCTGTCACAGCGAAATGTGACCGGCCAGGGCTGACCGGTCACATGATTACCGGTCGATTAGAGCAACCGACGGCCGTCTTCGCGGGTGATGATCACGGTGGCCGAGCGGGGGCGCTGACCGGGGCCATCGGGCCAGGTGCTGAGCAGGTTGGTCGCCGTTGAGCCTTCACCCGGGTGCTGGATATTGACGAACAGGGTGCGGAAGTCCGGGGTGGCGGTAATGCCAGTTACCTCGGCGCCCACAGGCCCCACCAGGAACCGCTTTAGCTCACCGGTGCGCGGTTCGGCAACCAGCATCTGGTTGTTGCCGAACGGACCACTGCTTAGCTGGCTGCCGCTCATGTCGGTCTGAATCCACAGACGGCCTTCCTCGTCGAACCACAGCCCGTCGGGGCTGGCCAGGCGGTTATCAGCCGTCAGCGGTTTGCCATTCGGGCCGATGCTGTCGGTCTCCGGCCCGGCCAGCATAAACAGGCTCCAGGCAAACTGGCGGCCGGCGTAATCCTTGCTCAGCTCACGCCAGCGGATGATATGGCCGAACGCGTTAGCCGGGCGCGGATTGGCAGCATCGGGGCTGGTCCGGGCACTGTTGTTGGTCAGGGTGAAGTACACCTCGCCGTTGTCCGGATTGACTGCGCCCCATTCCGGACGGTCCATCTTGGTGGCGCCCACCACGTCAGCCGCCAGACGGGTATTGATCAACACCTCACCCTGGTCGGCAAAGCTCACCCCGGCAGCCTTGCAGGCTTTCTGGAACTTCTTGTCGTTGATATCCAGCGCGAGCCATTCACCCTTGCCGCTGTTATCAAAGCGCGCGACATACAGCGTGCCTTCGTCCAGCAGCCGGCCATTGCTGCGCCCTGGCCGGTATTTGTCGCGGCTGACGTATTTGTAGATGTACTCGTTCTGCGAGTCGTCGCCGGAGTAGCACACCACTGGACGGCCCGACTTAACCGGAGCGAACACCAGGCCTTCGTGGGCAAAGCGGCCGAGGGCCGTGCGCTTGACGGGGACGGACTCCGGCGCGAACGGATCGATTTCGACGATCCAGCCAAAGTGGTTCGGCTCGTTGCGATAGTCCGCGCTGGCAGTGGTGGTGATACGCGTGGCATCGAAGCGCTCGAACTCATCACCCTTGAGGTGATCCCAGCCGTAGCGGCTGCTGCTGCGCAGGCCATAGCGGCTCAGCTCGCGCGGCAGGTCGGTATCGCGGCTGGCAAAGTAGCCAGCCCAGTTTTCTTCGCAGGTCAGGTAAGTGCCCCATGGCGTGAAACCGTGGGAGCAATTGTTCAGGGTGCCGCGAGTGGCCGTGCCTTTCGGGCTGTAGCGGGTTTTCAACAACACATGGCCGCGCGCGGGACCGCTGATCTGCATGGGCGTGGCCCCGGTAATCCGGCGGTTTCTAGCGCTCGGTAATACCGCCCATTCGCCATTCAGGCCACGGCGTACTTCCACCACGGAAACGCCGTGGGCGTTGATTTCCTTGCGCACTTCTTCGGCGCTGCTGCGTTTGCCGGCCACCAGGGTCGGGCCATTGGGGTGCAGCAGCGGCGCGTCGACGTATTCGTGGTTGAGCACCAGCAAGCCGTGATCGCTTTTCTTGCCGCCGCGCTGTGCGTCAATCGGGAAGAAATGCATGCCGTCATGGTGCATGCCCAGTTGCTCGGCCTGATCCTGGGCGCTGTTGCTGCCATCGCTCAGGTAAGCCGGGTAGTTGCCGGTGATCGGTGTGCCCCAGGGGATAAAGGTCGTGGCGCGGTAACCGCTCGGTACGCTGATGTTGTCTAAACGGTTGGTCGCAATAGCCGTGAAGGGCAGTTTGCTGCGCGGTTTAAAACGCAGTTTTTCCAGACCTTTGGCGGCTGGCTCTGCTGCCACCGCGGCGCCAGGCATAACACTGCCGAGAAACGCCAGGGTGCCGAGCGCGGCACCGGCGGCCAGCACTTGTCGACGGCCGACGCCGTCGATCAGCTGATTGATATGCGGGTTGCTGGACGCGTTGCTGGGCAATTCATCGCCATTGCCGAACAGCACTGAGTTGTCATTATCGTGGCTCATGCAGGCTCCTTGGATTAATCGACGGGTGCCTGACGCTATCCAATGAAATTGACGTAAACATGACAGCGGTTGTGCGAAAGCGCACAAAACCGGAAGAAGGGCGAATCGCGGGCAAAAAAATGGCCGGGAGCCATTTTTAACGTCGCACAGCGACGGCCAGAAGGGTGGCCGCCATGGATGGCAGGCCATAAAAAAATCCCAGCATCTCTGCTGGGATTTTCTTAACACCCTCAACCTTGATCGTGGCCTCGGTTGAGTGAGCCGGTTCTTAGCTGAACTGGTTCATGGTGTTGTCTTTGCCGCCGGCTTTCAGGGCCGCTTCACCAGCGAAGTACTCTTTGTGAGCGTCGCCGATGTCGGAACCGGACATGTTCTGGTGCTTAACGCAGGCGATACCTTGACGGATCTCCTGGCGCTGAACGCCTTTCACGTAAGCCAGCATGCCTTGCTCTGCGAAGTAACCTTTGGCCAGGTTGTCGGTGGACAGCGCGGCGGTGTGGTAGGTCGGCAGAGTGATCAGGTGGTGGAAGATACCAGCCTGAGCAGAACCATCACGCTGGAAGGTACGGATCTTCTCGTCAGCAACCTGAGCCAGCTCGGTTTCGTCGTAGTCGACGCTCATCAGCTTGGTGCGGTCGTAGGCGGAAACGTCCTTGCCTTCAGCAACAAAGGCATCGAATACCTGCTGACGGAAGTTCAGGGTCCAGTTGAACGATGGGCTGTTGTTGTAAACCAGCTTGGCGTTCGGGATGGTTTTACGGATTTCGTTAACCATTTCTGCGATCTGGCCGACGTGTGGCTTCTCGGTTTCGATCCACAGCATGTCAGCGCCGTTCTGCAGCGAGGTGATGCTGTCCAGTACGCAGCGCGCTTCACCGGTGCCAGCACGGAACTGGAACAGGTTGGACGGCAGACGCTTAGGACGCAGCAGCTTGCCTTCGCGGTTCAGAACCACGTCGCCGTTCTTCAGATCGGCAGGGGACACTTCTTCGCAATCCAGGAAGGAGTTGTACTGGTCGCCCAGGTCGCCCGGCTCGTTGGTAACAGCTATCTGCTTGGTCAGGCCAGCACCCAGGGAGTCGGTACGCGCAACGATCACACCGTTGTCGATGCCCAGCTCGAGGAATGCGTAGCGAACAGCGTTGATCTTGGCCAGGAAGTCGGCGTGAGGAACGGTTACTTTACCGTCCTGGTGGCCGCACTGCTTCTCATCGGAAACCTGGTTTTCGATCTGGATGCAGCAAGCACCCGCTTCGATCATCTTCTTAGCCAGCAGGTAGGTGGCTTCCGGGTTACCGAAACCAGCGTCGATGTCGGCGATGATCGGCACTACGTGAGTTTCGTAGTTGTCGATCTGGTTCTGCAGGTCAGCAGCTTTGGCGTTGTCGCCAGCAGCGCGGGCAGCGTCCAGAGCGGTGAACAGCAGGTCCAGCTCACGGGCGTCAGCCTGGCGCAGGAAGGTGTACAGCTCTTCGATCAGGCCGGAAACCGAGGTTTTCTCGTGCATGGACTGATCCGGCAGCGGACCGAAATCCGAACGCAGAGCAGCAACCATCCAGCCCGACAGGTAGAGGTAACGCTTGTTGGTGGTCTTCAGGTGCTTCTTGATCGAAATCAGCTTCTGCTGACCGATGAAACCATGCCAGCAGCCCAGGGACTGGGTGTAGACGGAGGAGTCAGCATCGTACTCAGCCATGTCTTTGCGCATGATGTCGGCAGTGTACTGAGCGATTTCCAGACCGGTTTTGAAGCGGTTCTGGGCGCGCATGCGGGCCACGGACTCAGGGTCGATAGCGCTCCAGCTGCTGCCTGCGGCGGCTTTAAGGGCGGCAACGGCTTTGATGTCGTTTTGATAAGCTGACATGGTCAATCCTTCAAAGTATGTGTTTGGTTGAGCACCGACTTCCCCACTGAACACCTGTGTTGCTGGAGGTTGTTGTAGCCAACTGCAGAACGCCGAGACATCGACTTGAGACGGAATTGATCCGGGAGGAGGGTGACGAGCTAAACAGTTCGCGGGCTTCAGCTGCTGCAAATGACTGGGTCATTTGGCGTTCAGCGGATCAAAGATGCCGTTGGACGACTCAACTTGCTGTGCTCGATGCGCGCTGTTGCTAAACGCTTCCCCGTCCCTCAGGACAACTTCGTTCCAGTCGCAATCTCATCGAACGGCCTTGTGGGCTTTACAACGCAAATCGGCTCGGACGGTAAGTTGGAGCGCGATTCGGAGGGCCTTTCAGCACCTCTGATTAGCGGGAGCGGGGCCATCATGCCTCTGCCAAAAGTGTTCGTCAATTATTTTGTAGTGCTTTTTGCATGACTACTACATAAATCCAGAAACGACCGATAAGTCAGCTTTTGCCGCTCTATCCGGCGGTTTGCGGGGTTGGGCAATGGCTGCGAGGTATTTGCTTTACGGCAGCGGCGTAGATCAGCCGATGAGCGGTAAGCGGCACTGGGCCAGGGGCGGCCCAGTGCGAGGGAGGGGGGCGGGGTTTAGTTCACCACGTCGACTTTGACGCGCATGCTCATGTCTTCGCGGCCCTGGGTCGAGCGGTGTTGCATAAAGTCGCCTTGCTCGCCCTGACTCTGCTCGCTGACGCCGCCAATGCTGATCCACTCACCCACGCGGCCAGTAACCCGCGTATCGGTGCTTTGCACATCGATGGCGCCGGGTTGCGACTGGCTCAGGCGATCACGGTTGCTGCTGATATTGATATGCACCCGCTCACCGCTAAGGCTGGCGGTGACGTAGAAGCCGCGGGTGACGTCGCGGTATTGGGTGTTGTTGTAGGGCTGGCCATAGGCATCACGCCCGCGGGTGGTCAGCGGCACGCTCTGGCCGACCTGAATCAGCGCCGGGTAGCCCTCGGTGGCCTGTACCTGCTGGGTGCCGCCGCTGCGGCTGTCGGTGCTGCGACGGATGATGCGCACCTGATCGCGGCCATTGATTTCGCCCTGGCCAATCTGCACCTCGGCATCGCCAGCGCTGATCGTGCCATCGGCGCGGTAGCCGCGATCGGACTGAAACCCCGACTCATTGGTGTCGACGCTGATCAGCAGGCGGCGCGGTTCGGTATCGAGTTGCTGCAGCAGGGTGCGCACTTCGGCAATCTTCGCCGGTTCGGCATTGACGATCAACTGGTTGCCATAGGCGTTGACCTTGCCCTCATGGCCGAGCACCGATTGCACCACGCTGAGCACCTCGTCAGCCGTGCGGAAATTCAGCGGAATCACTTCGGTAGCGGCGCTGAGGGACAGGCTACAACTAAACAGCGCGGCGGCGAGCAGGGCGCGAACCTTCATAGCAGAAAACTCCGTAAATCAGCGTCGGTAATGCTGGTGTCCCAGGCTTGATCAAACTGTGCACGGCGCTGGCGATTGCGGCCGGGGTCTTGGTACAGGGCATAGCCGCTGGCCTGGCCAATTTCCGGCAAGAGCAGCAAACCACGATCATCGGCCAGCAGAAACGCCAGCTCCTCACTAGGGTAGTCCGGGTGCAGCTTGCGGATCTGTAGGTTGCTCGACAGCCGGCGCGAAAGGCTGAGCAGGCGGTGGCCTTCCTTGACTGCGCGGCTGGGGTCGCGCAGCAGAATGCGCAGTTGATTGCGCGGGCTGGCCAGGAGAAAACGGGTGCAGGCGTCCTGCACGCTGCTGTGGTGATAGAGCCAGGGTTCCAGGTCGTGACTGTAGATGCACAGGCTGCGCTGCGCTTGCTGCAACAGCGCCAGGGCATGAGCACGTGCCTGTTCGGGCTGGCTGAAGCGTTCCAGCGTTGCATGTGCACCGAGGGTAAACGGCGCCGGCTCCGCCCGTGGGCTATCCGGGCTGGGGCTACCCGGATTGTGCACAGCAAAACGCCCCGGTGATTGAAACTCGATGGCGGGGAGCTCTATGGGCTCCAGCGGCTCGGTAGCATCACTCGGGGCGTTTTCGTCGTTCATCTTGGCCTCTAGGCGCTATGACGCACCATGTCCACGTGGGGGATGCCGGCGTCGAGGTATTCCCCGCTGACGATGGCAAACCCGAGCTTTTCATAGAAGGCAGTGGCGTGCACCTGGGCGCTGAGCATTTGTTGCGTCAGGCCGCGTTTTTCCGCTTCGGCGATCACCGCCTGGATCAGCGCCACCCCCACGTTCAGGCCGCGCCAGTCCTTGAGTACCGACACCCTGCCGATATGGCCGTCGGGCAACAGGCGAGCAGTACCGATCGGGTAGTCTCCTTCGAGGGCCAGAAAATGCACAGCATCGGCGTCTTCGGCATCCCATTCGAGCTCCGGCGGCACTGCTTGTTCCGCGATAAACACGGTTTCGCGAATGCGCCGCAGGTCAGCATTGTCCTTCTGCCAGTCGGCCAGGCGAACGTGTATCTCACTCATCAGCAAACTCCAGGCTGCCTTGTTTGACCAGTTCAACCAACAGGTTACGCCCTTCGTCATCGGCAAGCCACGCGCCGAGGTTTTCGATATGCAGGGCATCGGCCGCGCACACCAGTTTCAGCAGTTCACGCAGGCTGGCCGAGAGCAAACGGCTCTGGCCGCTGGCGAACAGCACCAAGTCGTCGCCGACTTCTGACCAGGCCATGCGCGCGCTGGGGTTGCGGATCAGTATCGCGCCATTTTCCAGGCCAGCGAGGAAGCCTTCTTCGTCGATCTCGATGCCGGCAATCAGCTCCGGATACTTGGGTTCGGTCATAAATTGGCCGAACCAGGTCATCAGCAGACGCTCATCGCTCATGTGTTCGGTGAGCAGGGCCTTGAGGCGATCCAAGGCGTCGCGCTGGATCTGCGTCGGGTCGCTGGTCGGCTGCGCATCGGCGTCGCTGTAGCGCTCTTCGTCAGGCAGGAACTGGCCGAGAAAATCGGTGAAATGGGTCAGAACTTCAGCGGCGCTTGGCGCACGGAAGCCTACGGAATACGTCATACAGTCATCCTCAGCGGTACCACAGTGGGCCAGAAGCGGCGGCAGATAGAGCATGTCGCCGGGCTCCAGAACCCATTCTTCAGTTTTAACGAATTCAGCGAGGATCTTCAGATCCGCGTGTTGCAGCATTGGGCTGTCGGAATCGCACACCTGGCCGACCTGCCAGCGGCGCTTGCCGTAACCCTGCAGGAGGAACACATCGTAGTTGTCGAAGTGCGGGCCCACGCCGCCGCCAGGTACGGCGAAGCTGACCATCACGTCATCGATGCGCCACTTGGGCAGAAATTTGAACTCTTCCAGCAGTTCTGCGACTTCCGGTACGAACTGGTCGACGGCCTGCACCAGTAGGGTCCAGTCACGCTCGGGCAGATCGGCAAAGGCGTCTTCTGCGAACGGGCCGCGGCGCAGCTCCCAGGGGCGCTCGCCATGTTCGATGACCAGGCGCGATTCGATTTCTTCTTCCAGCGCCAGGCCGGCCAGCTCGTCGGGGGAAATCGGGCTCTCAAAACCGGGGATGGCCTGGCGTACCAGCAGGGGTTTCTTCTGCCAGTAGTCACGCATGAACTCGCGAGCAGTAAGGCCACCCAACAGTTGCAGCGGAGTATCAGGATTCATCGCTAAGCCCTTGAAGTAAGTAAATACCTATAAATAAAAACGCCCGGCGCAGCCGGGCGTCTGGGAGGCTGTTGCCGGTTAGATGCGCTTGGCCTGGGCGACCGAGTTGCCGATGTAGCTGGCAGGGGTCAGGAGCTTGAGCTCGGCCTTGGCGGCGGCTGGCATATCCAGGCCGTCGATAAAGGTCTGCAGCGCTTCAGGGCTGATGCCCTTGCCGCGAGTCAGTTCCTTGAGCTTCTCGTACGGGTTCTCGATGGCATAGCGGCGCATCACGGTCTGGATTGGCTCGGCGAGGACTTCCCAGCAGGCGTCCAGGTCGGCGGCGATTCGTGCCTCGTTCAGCTCCAGCTTGCCGATGCCCTTGAGGCTGGCTTCGTACGCGATAACGCTGTGAGCAAAACCGACACCGAGGTTACGCAGCACGGTGGAGTCGGTCAGGTCACGCTGCCAGCGGGAGATCGGCAGCTTGCTGGCCAGGTGCTGGAACAGCGCGTTGGCGATACCCAGGTTGCCTTCGGAGTTCTCGAAGTCGATCGGATTGACCTTGTGCGGCATGGTCGAGGAACCGATTTCGCCAGCAACAGTGCGCTGCTTGAAGTAGCCCAGGGAGATATAGCCCCAGATATCGCGATCGAAGTCGATCAGGATGGTGTTGAAGCGGGCGATGGCGTCGAACAGCTCGGCGATATAGTCGTGCGGCTCGATCTGCGTGGTATAGGGGTTGAACTGCAGCCCCAGGTCGCCTTCGATGAACTGGCGCGCGTTGGCTTCCCAGTCGATCTGCGGGTAAGCGGAGAGGTGAGCGTTGTAGTTGCCCACTGCGCCGTTGATCTTGCCCAGCAGCGGTACCGCTGCGACCTGAGCGATCTGGCGCTCCAGGCGGTAGACCACGTTGGCCAGTTCCTTGCCCAGGGTGGTCGGCGACGCCGGCTGACCGTGGGTGCGCGAAAGCATCGGCACGTCGGCGAATTTGATCGCCAGCTCACGGATCGCTTCGGCGGTCTGACGCATCAGCGGCAGCAGCACGTCGTCACGGCCGGCGCGCAGCATCAGCGCATGGGACAGGTTGTTGATGTCCTCGCTGGTGCAGGCGAAGTGGATAAACTCGCTGACCTTGTCCAGCTCCGGCAGCTTGGCAGCTTGTTCCTTGAGCAGGTATTCCACGGCTTTAACGTCGTGGTTGGTGGTGCGCTCGATTTCCTTGACGCGCTCGGCATGCTCGACGGCGAAGTTTTCCGCCAGCTCATTGAGCACGGCGTTGGCTTCGGCGGAGAAGGGCGCAACTTCAGCAACACCTTCGTGGGCGGCCAGGCGCTGCAACCAGCGCACCTCAACCAGAACGCGGAAACGGATCAGGCCGTATTCGCTGAAAATTGGGCGCAGTGCGCTGGTTTTGCCGGCATAGCGGCCATCAACGGGGGAAACCGCGGTGAGCGAGGAAAGCTGCATGGGAGGCGTTCTCGGACAATCGGGCATTGAAAAGGGCGCGTATCATACATGAAATCGGCAGCTGAATCGCGATTGGCTGCGACCGTTCAGCCGCGCTTGCTTCGAGCAATCGACAGCAGGCTGGCGCTGAAAATCAACGCCGCACCGATCGACGAGGTCAGGTCCGGGGTTTCACCCCAACGCAACCAGGCGATCAGCCCGGCAAATACAATCGCCAGATAGGCAAAGGGTCCGATCAGCCCGGGCGACGCCAGGCTGTAGGCTTTTGACATGACGATCTGGCTGGCGGTGGCCAGCAGACCGATCACCAGCAGCAGGCCGAGGTCATGCTGGGTCATTGGCTGCCAGGCCCAGGTCAATGGGATGGCCGAGATCAGGGCGCTGAACAGGGAGAAATAGAAAACGATGCGATACGCAGGCTCGGTATAACTCATCTCGCGGATCGATACAAAGGCAAAGGCGGCCATCACACTGGCGGCCAGGCCGATCAATGCATGACTGTCGAGCAGTGCAGCTGAGGGCTTGGCCACCAGCAGCACGCCAATCAGGCCAACTACGGTGGTCAGCAGCATGCGCTTGCTCAGCGGCTCTTTGAGCCACCACCAGGCAATCAGCGGGGTAAACAGCGGTGCGGAGTAGGTGAACAGCATGGCGTCGGCCAGCGGCAGGTGGGCAATGGCGTAGAAGAAGCAGTACATCGCCGCCAGGCCGTAGGTGGTGCGCCACAGGTGGGATTTCAGGCGTGTGGTTTTGAGTGGACGCAGGCCTTTGAACAGAATAAGCGGCAGAAAAAACAGCACGCCGACCAGGTTGCGAAAGAACACCACGGACTCGTTATTGACGCTGACCGAGACTTCGCGGATGCCCACGCCCATCAGGGAAAACAGCAAGGCCGACAGCGCAAGCAGTGCAGCACCCTGAACGGGTTTGACCGAACGGGTGCCCATGTTCACGCGCGCAACAGCGGGTAGAGTTCCTTGAGCAACTTGCTGCGGCTGAACACCATCTGCCAGCGATGGCCGCCCAGTTGGCGCCACAGGCGCGCAGAACGGATACCAGCGAGCAGCAGCGCACGAATCTTCGCGGCATTGTTGGTCTGTTGCAGGTGGCGCATATCGCCTTGCACCTGAATGCGCTGGCGGAAGGTGCTGATGGTGTCCTGGTACAGGCTGGCGCAGTTGGAGATTACGTTTTCATGGGTCGGGCCGAAATGCTCGACCTGCTGCTGCACCTGGTCGAGGCGGCTGCCCATGACTTGCAGCATATCGCCACGCTTATCCAACTGGCGCTCCAACGCCAGCAGGGCCAGGGCATAACGCAGCGGATCACGCTGCAAGCTGGCCGGGTCGCGCTCCAGGGCGCTGACCAGCGCACGGTAGCCGTCGCGCAAGTTGAGGTCATCGCCGCCGTAAACGTCCAGCGTGTCTTTCGGGTCGCGCACCAGCAGGCTGTTGATCATGCAGGCTACGGCCGGCTCGCCGACCTGGCCGGTGCGTGCCAGTTTGTCGACCAATACGGCCGATTCGAATACTGCACCGAGGGCGATCAGTTGCTCGCGGATTGGATTCACGCCGTTTGCTCCCGCGCAGTCCAGGGCTCGGCGGTTTCAATCACGCCGCCACCCAGACAGATTTCGCCGTCGTAGAACACCACGGACTGGCCTGGAGTCACGGCGCGCTGCGGCTCGTTGAAGACGGCGCGATAGCCGCTGGCGGTTTTTTCCAGCGTGCAGGCCTGATCGCTCTGGCGATAACGCACTTTGGCCGTCAGCTCGCGCGGCGTGCTCAGATCAATCGGGTTTACCCAGTAAATCTCCGAGGCGAGTAGGGCGCGGCTGAACAGCCAGGAGTGTTCATTGCCCTGGCCAACCACCAGTACATTGCGCATCAGGTCCTTGTGCAGGACGTACCAGGGCTCGTCACTGGCGTCTTTCAAGCCACCAATACCCAAACCCTGGCGCTGGCCAATGGTGTGGTACATCAGGCCGTGATGGCGACCGATGATTTCGCCTTCGGTGGTTTCGATATTGCCCGGCTGGGCGGGCAGGTACTGCTTGAGGAAGTCGCTGAATCGCCGTTCACCGATAAAGCAGATGCCGGTGGAGTCCTTCTTCTTTGCCGTGGCCAGTGCGTATTTCTCGGCAATCGCGCGTACCGCTGGCTTTTCCAGCTCACCGACCGGGAATAGGGTTTTGGCTATCTGCTCGCCGCCCACCGCATGCAGGAAGTAGCTCTGGTCCTTGTTCGGATCGAGGCCCTTGAGCAGTTCGGTACGCCCGTCGATATCGCGGCGACGCACATAGTGGCCGGTGGCAATCAGGTCGGCGCCGAGCATCAGGGCGTAATCAAGGAAAGCTTTGAACTTGATCTCGCGGTTACACAGAATGTCCGGGTTCGGTGTGCGTCCGGCCTTGTATTCGGCAAGGAAGTGCTCGAACACGTTGTCCCAGTATTCCGCGGCGAAGTTGGCGGTGTGCAACTTGATGCCGATCTTGTCGCACACGGCCTGAGCATCGGCCAGGTCGTCCATGGCGGTGCAGTATTCGGTGCCGTCGTCTTCGTCCCAATTCTTCATAAACAGGCCTTCGACCTGATAGCCCTGTTCAAGCAGCAGCAGAGCGGAAACGGAGGAGTCGACGCCGCCGGACATGCCGACGATTACGCGCTGAGTAGTTGGATCTGGCATGGGAATACTGGGCACGGGTCTAAAAAGAGGGCGATTCTAGCAGGCTGAGGCGCGGGGCCGTTAATCGCGAATCAGGCTGAGTGAAAAGCACTGGCCGCTCAGGTAATCATCGATACAGCGCAGCACTAGCTCACTGCGCCAGCGTTCGGGTTGCGCTGCCAGCTCGTCTCGGGTCAGCCAGCGTGGGCCGATAATGCCGTCATCCAGCGGGTGATTGGGCCTCTGTTGCAGCGGCTTGGCGGCAAAACACACCCGTTGGTAGGTGATGCCGTTACTTGGTGCGGTATACAGGTAAATGCCGGTAACGCCGGTCAGCTCGACATCCCAGCCAGTTTCTTCGAGGGTTTCGCGCAGCGCGGCCTGTATCAGGCTTTCGTTTGCTTCTAGGTGCCCAGCCGGCTGGTTGAACACGGCGCGGCCTTCGGCCATTTCTTCGACTAACAGAAAACGGCCCTGGTCTTCGATGACCGTGGCCACGGTGATGTGCGGCTGCCACTGCATGAACGTGCTACCTGTTATGAGAAAAGGCGATCTTATCCTGATTCTCTCGGCCCTCAATGCACAAACCCCGGCGCGGAGGCCGGGGTTTGCGGTGTTGCTGCGCCCGAGGGCGCAGGGCGTGATGCTTTAGTTCAGAGCCGCGAGCGCAGCATTGAAGGTCGCGCTTGGACGCATGACCTGGCTGGTCAGCTGCGGGTTGGAGCGGTAGTAGCCACCGATGTCCACGGGCTTGCCCTGTACGGCGCTGAGCTCGGCAACGATGGTTGCTTCGTTCTCGCTAAGGGTTTTTGCCAGTGGCGCGAACTGCGCTTTCAACTCGGCGTCATCGTTCTGCGCGGCCAGTTCCTGAGCCCAGTACAGCGCCAGGTAGAAATGGCTGCCACGGTTGTCCAGCTCGCCGGTCTTGCGCGATGGCGATTTGTTGTTGTCCAGAAGCTTGCCGGTGGCCGCGTCGAGGGTGGTGCCCAGGAGTTTGGCTTTCGGGTTGTTGGTCTTGATCCCGGTTTCTTCCAGGGAAACCGCCAGAGCCAGGAATTCGCCCAGCGAGTCCCAGCGCAGATGGTTTTCTTCGATCAGCTGCTGCACATGTTTGGGCGCGGAGCCGCCAGCACCGGTCTCATACATGCCGCCGCCGGCCATCAGCGGAACGATGGAGAGCATCTTGGCCGAAGTGCCCAGTTCCATGATGGGGAACAGGTCGGTCAGGTAGTCGCGCAGTACGTTGCCGGTCACCGAAATGGTGTCCTGGCCACGAATCAGGCGCTCCATGCTCACACGGATGGCCTGGTTGTAGTCCATAACGCGGATGTCCAGACCAGTCAGGTCGTGCTCCTGCAGGTAGGCTTCGACCTTCTTCTGCAATTCGCGATCGTGGGCACGCTCCGGGTCGAGCCAGAAGATTGCCGGGGTGTTGGACTGGCGGGCACGGGTTACGGCCAGCTTGACCCAGTCGCGGATCGGCGCATCTTTGGTCTGGCAGGCGCGCCAGATGTCGCCGGCTTCGACTTCATGTTGCATCAGCACAGTGCCGTCGGCTGCGACGACGCGCATGATGCCGCTCTCGGTCAATTCGAAGGTCTTGTCGTGGGAGCCGTATTCTTCGGCCTTCTGCGCCATCAGACCGACGTTCGGCACACTGCCCATGGTGGTCGGGTCGAACGCGCCGTTGGTTTTGCAGAAGTTGATCATTTCCTGGTAGATGCGGGCGTAGGTGCTTTCCGGCATCACCGCTTTGGTGTCTTTGAGCTTGCCGTCCTTGCCCCACATCTGCCCGGAGCTGCGAATCATCGCTGGCATCGAGGCGTCGACGATTACGTCGCTAGGGATGTGCAGGTTGGTGACGCCCTTGACCGAATCGACCATGGCCATTTCCGGGCGATGGCTGTAGCAGGCATGGATGTCGTCGAGAATTTCTTCCTGGCGCGAGGCGGGCAGGGATTTGATCTTGTCATAGACACTGCTGATGCCGTTGTTCGGGTTGACGCCCAGTTCTTTGAACAGCTCGCCGTATTTGTCGAATACATCTTTGTAGTAGACGCTGACGGCGTGGCCGAAGACGATCGGGTGGGAGACCTTCATCATGGTCGCCTTGACGTGCAGGGACCACATCACGCCGGTTTCTTTGCAGTCCTGCAGAGTCTTCTCGAAGAATTCGCGCAGCTTACGGCAGCTCATAAACATGCTGTCGAAGACCTCGCCTTCCTGTAGGGCGAGCTGCTTCTTGACCACGACCTGACCGTTCTTGCCGACAAACTCGATGCGTACATCACCGGCCTTGGCCATGGTGATCGATTGTTCGCTGGAGAAGAAATCGCCGCCGCGCATGTAATCGGCGTGGGATTGCGAGGCCATGCTCCACTTGCCCATGGAGTGCGGATGCTTGCGCACGAAAGCCTTGACTGCTGCAGGTGCGCGGCGGTCTGAGTTGCCTTCGCGCAGCACAGGGTTTACCGCACTGCCAAGTACCTTGCTGTAGCGGGCGCTGGCTTCTTTCTCGGCGTCCGTTTGCGGGTCTTCAGGGAAATTCGGGATGTTGTAGCCCTGGGCCTGCAGCTCGGCGATTGCGCCTTTGAGCTGCGGCACCGAGGCGCTGATGTTCGGCAATTTGATGATGTTGGCGTCTGGCGAGGTGGCCAGTACAGCCAGCTTGGCGAGGTCGTCATCGACTTGCTTGTCGGCATCCAACTGGTCGGCAAAGCTTGCAAGAATGCGCCCTGCAAGAGAGATGTCGCGTGTTTCGACGGCAATCTCAGCAGAGGCTGCGAAGGCTTCTACAATAGGCAAAAGCGAATAGGTCGCAAGGGCTGGGGCTTCGTCGGTGAAGGTATAGATGATCTTCGAAGGGGTGGACATTCTGAGTTAACTCTCTTCTTTGCTGAGCGTGCACAGGCACTCGACATGCGCAGGTAAGCGCAGAGGCCCATGCGAACGAGCCAGAAGTCGAGGTCTTGCCGCGGTGATGTTGGATGCACCAGTAGAGTGTTGAGCGTTTCGAGCCGTTGAATCGCTGTAGCAGTTCGACGGTTTCAAGAGGCGGACAGCCTGTTTGAACGATCCGCGCCTATGACCTGTTAGTCATCTGTGAAGTATACCACCGCGCTAACGCGTCGCAGAATGCCTTGGCGCATAAGACCAACGAACATATGGTTTCGCCCGATTCAAGTGAGTTACTCTGGGGCGATCTGACTGTTTAACCACAAGACGGAGTCCAGCATGGGATACCAAAAGATCCAGGTGCCTGCCACCGGTGACAAAATCACCGTTAATGCCGACACATCCCTGAACGTACCGAATAATCCAATCATCCCCTTTATCGAAGGTGATGGCATCGGTGTCGATATCAGCCCGGTCATGATCAAAGTCGTTGATGCTGCCGTACAGAAAGCCTACGGCGGCGAGCGCAAGATCTCCTGGATGGAAGTTTACGCTGGCGAGAAAGCCACTCAGGTTTACGACCAGGACACCTGGCTGCCTCAGGAAACCCTGGATGCGGTCAAAGACTATGTCGTTTCTATCAAAGGCCCGCTGACCACTCCAGTCGGTGGCGGCATCCGTTCCCTGAACGTTGCTCTGCGTCAGCAGCTCGACCTGTACGTCTGCCTGCGCCCAGTGCGTTGGTTTGAAGGCGTGCCAAGCCCAGTGAAGAAGCCCGGCGATGTCGACATGACGATCTTCCGCGAGAACTCGGAAGACATCTACGCCGGTATCGAGTGGAAAGCTGGCTCGCCGGAAGCGACCAAGGTCATCAAGTTCCTCAAAGAGGAAATGGGTGTTACTAAGATTCGTTTCGACGAAAACTGCGGTATCGGCGTTAAGCCGGTTTCCAGAGAAGGCACTCGTCGCCTGGCACGTAAAGCACTGCAGTATGTAGTCGATAACGACCGCGACTCGCTGACCATCGTGCACAAAGGCAACATCATGAAGTTCACCGAAGGTGCCTTCAAGGAGTGGGCCTACGAGATTGCCGCTGAAGAATTCGGTGCGACCCTGCTCGATGGCGGTCCTTGGATGCAGTTCAAGAACCCGCGCACTGGCAAGAACGTCATCGTTAAAGACGCCATCGCCGACGCCATGCTGCAGCAGATTCTGCTGCGTCCGGCCGAATACGATGTGATCGCCACCCTCAACCTCAACGGCGACTACCTGTCCGACGCCCTGGCGGCCGAAGTCGGTGGTATCGGTATCGCTCCTGGTGCCAACCTGTCCGACACCGTTGCCATGTTCGAAGCTACCCACGGTACTGCACCGAAGTACGCTGGTAAGGACCAAGTGAACCCAGGTTCGCTGATCCTTTCCGCCGAAATGATGCTGCGCCACATGGGCTGGATCGAAGCGGCTGACCTGATCATCAAAGGCACCAACGGCGCTATCTCGGCCAAGACCGTGACCTATGATTTCGAGCGTCTGATGGACGGTGCCAAGCTGCTGTCCTGCTCGGCATTCGGTGATGCACTGATTTCGCACATGTAAGCAAATCAGCCGTATAAAGAAAGGCCGGTCATATGACCGGCCTTTTTTGTGGGCGATTAACTGCCCAGGTGACTCTAATCAGACTTCAACCGTTGAGCCCTGGTGCTGCTTGACCGCAGCGGGCGCTTCACTGGCGACAGTAGCCGCACTGATGTTGACGGCGTGGAGTCCTTTTGGACCTTGAATAATATCGAAGCTTACCGGCTGGCCAGCCTTCAGCGTTTTATAGCCGTCCATCTGGATGGCCGAGTAGTGGGCGAACAGGTCCTCATCTCGACCATCGGCCAGGATGAATCCATAGCCTTTGGCGTTGTTGAACCACTTGACCTTACCGCTAACCATGCTGATATCCCTCTGCAAAGGACTCCATCACTGGAGTATCATCCACTTCAATTCCACGCTTTGCTTGACGTGAGTCGGCAAAGCTGTGAAACCCCTTAATACCCACGCTGGGTATTCATTGTTTGTAACACCGTTTTGCCGATAGTCAAGGCAATGCTGCAACTGGCTGAGAAGCCGTTCAAACTCTGTCTAGCACAGACTATTCGCCCATCAACGAAGCTATTCAGCATGCATGCACGTAGCCAGATTCGACTAACATTCAATCAGGATCGCCCCGCAGAGCATGAGGACGATTCCTTCGGCTTAGCCGTTCAGGAATCCAAGCCCGTTCTGCAGGCGCCTCCCATGTATAAAGTGATCTTGTTTAATGATGACTACACGCCCATGGATTTCGTGGTCGAGATTCTCGAGGTGTTTTTCAACCTGAATCGAGAACTGGCGACCAAAGTCATGCTGACCGTCCATACAGAGGGGCGGGCAGTGTGTGGAGTGTTTACCCGCGATATTGCTGAAACCAAAGCCACACAGGTGAATCAATATGCGAGAGAGAGCCAGCATCCGCTACTCTGTGAAATAGAGAAGGACGGTTAACGCCGGCCACTTGGGCATGAGGTGAAGCTATGTTAAATCGAGAGCTCGAAGTCACCCTCAATCTGGCTTTCAAGGAGGCCCGTACCAAGCGTCATGAATTTATGACGGTTGAGCATTTGCTGCTGGCCCTCCTGGATAACGAGGCCGCTGCCAGCGTGCTGCGCGCGTGTGGGGCCAACCTGGACAAGCTGCGGCATGATCTGCAGGAGTTTATCGACTCCACCACGCCGCTGATCCCTCAACATGATGAAGAACGCGAGACACAGCCTACGCTGGGTTTTCAGCGCGTTCTGCAGCGCGCGGTGTTCCACGTACAGAGTTCTGGCAAGCGTGAAGTGACCGGCGCCAACGTGCTGGTGGCGATTTTCAGCGAGCAGGAAAGTCAGGCCGTGTTTCTGCTCAAGCAGCAGAGCGTCGCGCGTATCGATGTGGTCAATTTCATTGCCCACGGCATCTCCAAGGTGCCAGGTCATGGTGGCCATTCAGAAACCGAACAGGAAATGCAGGACGACGAGGGCGGTGAGTCCACCAGCTCCAGCAATCCGCTGGACGCCTATGCCAGCAACCTGAACGATCTTGCTCGTCAGGGTCGTATTGATCCGCTGGTCGGTCGTGAACTCGAAGTCGAACGCGTGGCGCAGATCCTGGCGCGTCGGCGTAAGAACAATCCGCTATTGGTGGGTGAAGCTGGTGTCGGTAAAACCGCCATTGCCGAAGGCCTAGCCAAGCGCATCGTCGATAACCAGGTTCCTGATCTGCTGGCGGACAGCGTGGTCTACTCGTTGGATCTCGGTGCACTGCTGGCCGGCACCAAATACCGCGGTGACTTCGAGAAGCGTCTGAAAGCTCTGCTCAACGAGCTGCGCAAACGCCCGCACGCCATTCTGTTTATCGATGAAATCCACACCATCATTGGCGCTGGCGCCGCTTCTGGCGGGGTAATGGATGCGTCCAACCTGCTCAAGCCTATGTTGTCCTCGGGTGAGATTCGCTGCATCGGTTCGACGACCTTCCAGGAGTTTCGCGGCATCTTCGAGAAAGACCGCGCCCTTGCACGGCGCTTCCAGAAAGTCGATGTGGTTGAGCCCTCAGTGGAAGACACCATCGGCATCCTGCGTGGTCTGAAAGGCCGTTTCGAGCAGCACCACAGCATTGAATACAGCGATGAGGCCCTGCGCGCAGCTGCTGAGCTGGCCTCGCGCTATATCAATGACCGCCATATGCCGGACAAGGCCATTGATGTAATCGATGAGGCAGGCGCTTATCAGCGCTTGCAGCCTCTGGAAAAGCGCCTAACCCGCATTGATGTGGCGCAGGTCGAAGACATCGTGGCGAAAATTGCCCGTATTCCGCCAAAACACGTCAGCAGCTCGGATAAAGAACTGCTGCGTAATCTGGAGCGCGATCTGAAGCTCACGGTGTTTGGCCAGGATGCGGCGATTGACTCGCTGTCGACGGCGATCAAGTTGTCGCGTGCAGGACTCAAGGCGCCTGACAAGCCGGTGGGCTCCTTCCTGTTTGCCGGCCCTACTGGTGTTGGTAAAACTGAAGCCGCTCGCCAGTTGGCCAAGGCCATGGGCGTTGAACTGGTTCGTTTCGACATGTCCGAGTACATGGAGCGCCACACGGTTTCGCGCCTGATCGGTGCACCGCCGGGCTATGTCGGCTTTGATCAGGGCGGTCTGTTAACCGAGGCCATCACCAAAACGCCGCACTGCGTATTGCTGCTCGATGAGATCGAAAAGGCTCACCCGGAAGTCTTTAACCTGCTGCTGCAGGTCATGGACCACGGCACCCTGACCGATAACAACGGCCGCAAGGCGGACTTCCGCAACGTGATCGTGATCATGACCACTAACGCCGGTGCTGAAACAGCGGCGCGGGCATCCATTGGCTTCACTCATCAGGACCACTCGTCTGATGCCATGGAAGTGATCAAGAAGAGCTTCACGCCAGAGTTCCGCAACCGCCTGGATACCATTATCCAGTTCGGCCGCCTGAGCCACGAAGTGATCAAAAGCATCGTCGACAAGTTCCTCACCGAACTGCAGGCGCAGCTGGAGGACAAGCGCGTCACGCTGGAGGTCAGCGATGCAGCGCGGAGCTGGTTGGCAGAAAGCGGTTACGACGTGCAGATGGGCGCTCGGCCGATGGCGCGTCTGATCCAGGACAAGATCAAGCGTCCGCTGGCGGAAGAGATTCTGTTTGGCGAGTTGTCTGAGCACGGCGGTGTGGTGCATATCGATATCGAAAGTGGCGAGTTGACCTTCGATTTTGAAACCACGGCAGAAATGGCCTAGTCGCAGTTTTCCTGCGCGCACAAAAACGCCCGGCAATGCCGGGCGTTTTTACTGGAGCTTGGTGTAACAGATGCCAGGAAACGAAGTTTCGCTGGCCTGTTAACGGGCGCGGTAAGTAATGCGACCCTTGCTCAAGTCATAAGGCGTAAGCTCAACACGAACTTTGTCGCCAGTCAGAATGCGGATGTAATTTTTGCGCATCTTTCCGGAGATGTGCGCAGTAACGACGTGCCCATTTTCCAACTCCACACGGAACATGGTGTTGGGCAGGGTGTCGACGACAGTGCCTTCCATTTCGAAGCTGTCTTCTTTCGACATGCAGTAAAGCCCTCGGTATCCAATGAATGGCCCGGTGCAACTGGCGCCAGGCAAAAGCGGCGTGCATTGTGCCCGAAATTTGGGGTTTGCGCCAAGGGCTTCAGTTAAGGCTGACCCAGCGTTGATTGACGAACAGCTCAATCGGCCGGTATTGGGTCTTGTAACTCATCTTGCGGCAGTTCTTGATCCAGTAGCCCAGATAGACCGCATGCAGTCCCAAACGCGCCGCTTCGGCAATTTGCCAGAGGATGGCAAAACGCCCGAGGCTGCGCCGTTCCTCGCCTGGCTCGTAAAAGGTGTAAACCGCCGACAGCCCATTGGGCAGTACATCGGTCACGGCAATTGCCAGTAGGCGGTTGTCATGGCGGAATTCATAGAAGCGCGAAAAAGCCAGATCGCGCACCAGAAAGGTCGAGAATTGTTCGCGGTTGGGCGGGTACATATCGCCGTCGGCGTGCCGCTGCTCAATGTAGCGTACGTACAGCGCGTAATATTCTTCGGTAAATGCCGGGCGCACCAGGCGGACCTGAATGTCCTGATTACGCTTAAAAATGCGCCGTTGCTGGCGATTCGGGCTGAACTGCGCGGCAGGGATGCGCGCCGGGACGCAAGCTGTGCAGCGCTGACAATGCGGGCGATAGAGGTGGTCGCCGCTACGACGAAAGCCCATTTCCGAAAGCTCAGCATAAACATCCGCATCCATGGGCTGGCTGGGGTCGAGGAACAGGGTGGTGGCCTGCTCGTCGGGCAGATAGCTGCAAGGGTGCGGTTGAGTGGCGTAAAACTTCAGGCGGGCCAGCTCAGTCATGATCGACTCTCAGGGTCGGGCTTGAATCAAGTGTAAGCCAGGCTGGCAAACTCGCCTAGGCGACCCAGTCGGCCAGGCTGGGTTGATCAAGATGGTCATTCAGATAGCCGGCGAACTCGCTTCGGGAAATCGTCTGCGCACCAAGGCTGAGCAGGTGCTCGGTCGGCATCTGGCAATCGATCAACACAAAACCCCAGTCTTTCAAATGTTCGACCAACGTGACAAAACCCACCTTGGAGGCGTTGTCCGCGCGACTGAACATCGACTCGCCAAAGAACAGCTGGCCCATGGCCAGGCCATAGAGCCCACCAACCAGCTCGCTATCGCGCCAAACCTCAACCGAATGAGCAATACCGTGCCTGTGCAGTTCCAGGTAGGCGTCCTGCATAGGGCTGGTGATCCAGGTTTCAGCCGCATAGCTGCGCGGTGCGGCGCAAGCGCGGATGACGTCGGCGAAAGCCTGATCGAAGGTCACCCGATAACGGTCCTGACGCAGCACCTTGGCGAGGCTGCGCGAGACATGCAGTTTGTCAGGCAGCAGCACGGTGCGCGGGTCCGGCGACCACCAGAGAATCGGCTGGCCATCCTGAAACCAGGGGAAGCAACCGTGGCGATAAGCCTGGATCAAGCGTTCGGGGCGTAGATCGCCACCCGCCGCCAGCAGGCCGTTCGGCTCGCGCAAGGCTTTATTGAGGGGCGGAAAATCCAGTGAGTCGCGTTGCAGCCACGTCAGCATGTGCAGGGCCGAAATTGGACGGAGGAGGGAAGGGCGGACTGTGCGTCCGCCCTGAGTGGATCAATTGTCGTCGAGGAATTTCTCGACATCCAGCGCGGCCATGCAGCCGGCACCGGCAGAGGTGATGGCCTGGCGGTAAACGTGATCAGCCACGTCGCCCGCAGCAAACACACCTTCAATGCTGGTGGCGGTGGCATTGCCTTCATTGCCACCTTTGATCAGCAGATAGCCGTCGCGCATTTCCAGCTGGCCGTGGAACAGCTCGGTATTGGGCTTATGGCCGATGGCGATAAACACGCCGGCTAGAGGCAAATCTTTGCTCACGCCGCTCTGCGTATCTTTCAGCCGGGCACCGGTAACGCCGGTGTTATCACCCAGTACTTCTTCAAGAGAGTGATTCCAGTGCAGCACCACGTTGCCGTTGGCTGCTTTATCGAACAGTTTGTCCTGAAGAATCTTCTCGGAACGCAGCTTGTCGCGGCGATGCACCAAGTGCACTTCCTTGGCAATATTCGACAGGTACAGCGCTTCTTCGACCGCGGTATTGCCGCCGCCAATCACCGCTACCACCTGATTGCGATAGAAGAAGCCATCGCAGGTGGCGCACGCCGATACGCCCTTGCCGGAAAACGCCTCTTCGGACGGTAGGCCCAGGTACTGCGCCGATGCGCCCGTGGCGATAATCAACGCATCGCAGGTGTAGGTGCCGCTGTCGCCTTTCAAGGTGAAAGGGCGCGACTGCAACTCGGCGGTGTGGATGTGGTCGTAGACGATCTCGGTTTCAAAGCGCTCGGCATGCTTTTGCATGCGTTCCATCAGCGCCGGACCGGTAAGGCCTTCAACATCGCCGGGCCAGTTGTCCACTTCGGTGGTGGTGGTCAGCTGACCGCCGGGCTGAATGCCGGTAATGATCACGGGCTTGAGGTTGGCGCGGGCAGCGTAAACGGCAGCGCTATAACCGGCAGGGCCGGAGCCCAGGATGATCAAGCGTGAATGCTTGACTTCGCTCATAAAAACACCTCATAAGCCTTTGTCACAAAAGAGAATGCATGCTCCAATTGAGCCGCACGGAAGATATTGGCGGATATGCTACACCGAAGCGGGCGAAGAGCGGGAGTCAACCGCCGTAGCTGTTTATGCATACAGCTCGGTCTGGTATCGTGCGGTTAAACCCGTACAATCGCAGCATATTTTGCCGTTAACCAATTATTCGGCGCCTCTGGCGCAGGAACAGATGCGTTTTGAAGAAATCTAGCCCAACCGCACAAGCCCCTCTCTGGCGTCAGCAGCTGCCTTATCGACTCAAAGAAGGCGCACTGATTGGCCTGGGCGCACTTTGCCTTTATCTATGGATGGCTCTGCTGACCTACGATGCGGCCGATCCGGGCTGGACCCATACCAGTAATGTTGAGCAGGTACAAAACGCCGCCGGCCGCGCCGGTGCCTGGTTTGCCGACATCCTGTTTATGGCGCTGGGCTATTTCGCCTATCTATTCCCGCTGCTGTTGGCAGTAAAAACCCTGCAGGTGTTCCGCGCTCGCCATCAGCCGTGGCAGTGGAGTGGCTGGCTGTTCTCCTGGCGGCTGATTGGCCTGGTTTTTCTGGTGCTGTCCGGTGCCGCGCTGGCGTATATCCATTTTCATGCCAGCTCAAGCATGCCTGCCTCTGCAGGTGGCGCGCTGGGCGAAAGCCTGGGGGCGCTGGCGATCAATGCGCTGAATGTGCAAGGCAGTACGCTGCTGCTGATTGCGCTGTTCCTCTTCGGTTTGACGGTATTTACCGACCTGTCCTGGTTCAAGGTGATGGACTTGACCGGCAAGATCACCCTCGACCTGATCGAGCTGATCCAGAGCCTGGCCAATCGCTGGTGGAGTGCGCGAGTTGAGCGCAAGCAGCTGGTGGCGCAGTTGCGTGAAGTCGATGAGCGCGTCAGTGAAGTCTCCGCGCCGATCGTGCTGGATCGCCGTGAACAGGCCAAGGTCAAAGAGCGCCTGATTGAGCGCGAAGAGTCGCTGAATAAGCACATGAGTGAACGGGTCAACCGCCCAGCACCGGTGATCACGCCGCCGGCCGCGCCGAAAGCGCCTGAGCCGAGCAAACGCGTGCTGAAAGAGAAGCAGGTCAACCTGTTTGAAGACAGCGCTCTGGCCGGCAGTCTGCCGCCGATTTCGATCCTCGATGTGGCCGAGAAAGTTCAGAAGAAATATTCACCCGAATACCTGGAAGCCATGTCGCGCCTGCTTGAGATCAAGCTCAAGGAGTTTGGCGTCGAGGTTATCGTCGAGTCGGTGCATCCGGGCCCGGTGATTACCCGTTTCGAGATTCAGCCCGCAGCTGGGGTCAAGGTCAGCCGTATTTCCGGCCTGGCCAAGGACCTGGCGCGTTCAATGGCGATCATCAGCGTACGCGTGGTGGAAGTAATTCCGGGTAAGACCACCGTCGGTATCGAAATCCCCAACGAAGACCGGCAGATCGTGCGCTTCTCCGAAGTGCTGTCATCGCCCGAGTACGACGAAGCTAAGTCGCCGGTCACCCTGGCTCTGGGCCACGATATCGGCGGCAAGCCGGTGATAACCGATCTGGCGAAGATGCCCCACCTGTTGGTGGCCGGTACCACCGGCTCGGGTAAGTCGGTCGGGGTCAACGCAATGATCCTGTCGATTTTGTTCAAGTCCACGCCGGAAGAGGCGCGCTTGATCATGATCGACCCGAAAATGCTCGAACTGTCGATCTACGAGGGTATTCCGCACCTGCTTTGCCCGGTAGTGACCGACATGAAGGAAGCCGCCAACGCCCTGCGCTGGTCGGTGGCCGAGATGGAGCGGCGCTACAAGCTGATGTCGAAGATGGGCGTGCGCAACCTGGCTGGCTTCAACCGCAAGGTCAAGGACGCCGAAGAGGCGGGCGAGCCGCTTAGCGATCCGCTGTACAAGCGCGAAAGCATGCACGACGAAGCGCCGCTGCTGAAAACCCTGCCGACTATCGTGGTGGTGGTCGACGAGTTTGCCGACATGATGATGATCGTCGGCAAGAAGGTGGAAGAGCTGATTGCGCGTATTGCGCAGAAAGCCCGTGCTGCGGGGATTCACCTGATTCTTGCCACACAGCGTCCTTCGGTGGATGTAATCACCGGCCTGATCAAGGCCAACATCCCGACCCGTATGGCGTTCCAGGTATCGAGCAAGATCGACTCGCGCACCATCCTCGATCAGGGTGGCGCCGAACAACTGTTGGGCCACGGTGACATGCTTTATATGCCGCCGGGCACTGGCTTGCCGATCCGCGTGCACGGCGCTTTCGTCTCCGACGAGGAAGTACACCGTGTGGTTGAGGCCTGGAAGCAGCGCGGCACACCTGACTATATCGATGACATCCTGGCCGGCGCTGAAGAGTCCGGTAGCGGCTTTGAGGGTGGCAGCGGCGAAGGCAGTGAAGGCAGTGAGTCCGACCCGCTTTATGACGAGGCGGTCAATTTCGTCCTAGAAAGTCGCCGCGCCTCTATTTCTGCGGTGCAGCGTAAGCTGAAAATCGGCTACAACCGTGCCGCGCGGATGATTGAGGCCATGGAAATGGCCGGCGTCGTCACCTCAATGAACACCAATGGCTCTCGCGAGGTCATAGCACCAAGCCCCGTTCGCGATTAACGCCTAGCCCGATCTTAAGGAGTCCCATGCGCCTGATTCGCATGTTGTTGCTGACCGTACTGAGTTTTACCAGCGTTGCCGCCATGGCCGACGATGAAGTGGCTGTGCAGCGCCTGACCGAGCTGCTCAACCAGGCGCAAACCATCACTGCGCGTTTTTCCCAGCTGACCCTGGATGGCAGCGGCACCCAGCTGCAGGAAACCGCGGGCCAGCTCGTGCTCAAGCGTCCGGGCCTGTTCCGCTGGCACACCGATGCGCCGATGGAGCAGCTGTTGGTCTCCAACGGTGAAAAGGTCTGGCTGTATGACCCGGACCTGCAGCAGGTGACCATCCAGACCCTCGATCAGCGCCTGACCCACACGCCAGCGCTGCTGCTGTCTGGCGATGTGTCGATGATTCGTGAGAACTTCGAGATCAGCCACAACGAAGGCGGCAACGTAGTCGACTTTATTCTCAAGCCAAAATCCAAGGACACTCTGTTCGACAGTCTGCGCCTTTCGTTCCGCAACAAGGTGCTCAACGATATGCAGCTGATCGACAGCATTGGCCAGCGCACCAACATTCTTTTCCTCAACGTGAAAATGAATGAGCCACAGGACAATGCGCAGTTCACCTTCGAAATCCCGGCCGGCGCGGACGTGATTCAAGAGTAGAAAGCTCAAAAGCAAGAGGCGTTAAACCGCAGTCATGGATCTGTTTCGCAAGGCTCCCGTCGCTCAACCTCTGGCTGCCCGTTTACGCGCAGCCAGCCTGGATGAGTACGTCGGCCAGGAGCACTTGCTGGCTCGCGGCAAGCCCTTGCGTGAAGCGCTGGAGCAGGGCGCGCTGCACTCGATGATCTTCTGGGGCCCGCCGGGTGTCGGCAAGACCACCTTGGCGCGGTTGCTGGCGCAGGTTTCCGATGCGCATTTCGAGACGATTTCTGCGGTGCTTTCCGGGGTCAAGGAGATTCGTCAGGCCGTGGAAGTCGCGCAGCAGCATGCCGCGCAATATGGCCGTCAGACCATCCTGTTTGTCGATGAAGTGCACCGCTTCAACAAGTCGCAGCAGGATGCCTTCCTGCCTTACGTGGAAGACGGCACGTTGATCTTTATCGGCGCCACCACGGAAAATCCCTCGTTTGAGCTGAACAACGCCTTGCTTTCACGCGCACGCGTATACGTGCTGAAAAGCCTGGATGAAAGTGCGCTGCGCAAACTAGTCGATCGCGCCTTGAGCGACCCAAAGGGCCTGGGCGAGCGCCAACTTAGCCTGCCGGAAGAAAGCTTCAAGATTCTCCAAGCCGCCGCCGATGGTGATGGTCGGCGTTTGCTCAACTTTCTGGAAAACGCTGCGGACCTTGCCGAAGACGGCAGCGAGATCGGCAGTGAGTTGTTACTCGATCTGCTTGGCGATACTCGTAGGCGCTTCGACAAGGGCGGTGAAGCCTTCTACGACCAGATATCCGCGTTACACAAATCCGTGCGTGGCTCCAGCCCCGACGGCGCGCTGTACTGGTTTGCACGCATGCTCGATGGCGGCTGTGATCCGCTGTATATCGCTCGGCGCGTAGTACGCATGGCCAGCGAAGACATCGGCAATGCGGACCCGCGCGCCTTAACCCTCTGTCTGAATGCCTGGGATGTGCAAGAGCGCCTGGGCAGTCCCGAGGGTGAGTTGGCGGTTGCTCAGGCGATTGTCTATCTGGCCTGCGCGCCGAAAAGCAATGCGGTCTACAACGCCTTCAACGCTGCCAAGCGTGACGCTGCCGAGCATGGCTCGCAGGAAGTACCGCTGCACCTGCGCAATGCTCCGACCAAACTTATGAAAGAGTTGGGGTATGGCGACGAATACCGCTACGCCCACGATGAGCCTGATGCCTATGCGGCAGGCGAAGATTACTTTCCGGAAGCCTTCGAGCCGCGCGAGTATTACCAGCCAGTGCCACGTGGTCTGGAGTTGAAGATTCGCGAAAAGCTGCAGCATTTGAAAAGCCAGGACCGCAATAGCCCTCGGCAGCGGAGAAAAACATGATCGGTGTAGTGGTTGCCGTAGCCTTGGGCGGTATGTTCGGCACGCTGTTGCGCTTCGCCACGGCCAACTGGGTCAGCGCAAACTGGCCGCAGCACTTCTACGGCGCGACCCTGGCGGTGAATATTCTCGGTTGCCTACTGATCGGCTACTTATATGGCCTGTTCCTGCTGCGCCCTGAGCTGCCGCTGGAGTTGCGCGCGGGGCTGATTGTTGGCTTTCTCGGCGGCCTGACCACCTTTTCATCTTTTTCCCTCGACACCTTACGGCTGCTGGAGAGCGGCCAGATAACGCTGGCTCTGGGCTATGCGGCAGTCAGCGTGTTGGGTAGCCTGCTAGCGACCTGGGCGGGACTTAGCTTGGCGCGCCTGTGTCAGTAACGGCGTTGTCGATTGGCACTTCCCCCCGCTAAAGCCTTAAACTGCGCGGCATTGCGCGTCATGGCCAAAGCCATGCAAACCCTTGTGAAGTGTTGAGACCAGAACATGCTTGATTCCAAACTCGTTCGTACCCAGCTCCATGAAGTGGCCGAGCGCCTGGCTGCCCGTGGCTTTGTCCTCGATGTTGCGCGTTTTGAAGCGCTAGAAGCCCAGCGCAAGACTCTGCAGACCCGCACCGAGCAGCTGCAGGCCGAGCGCAACAGTCGCTCTAAATCCATTGGCCAGGCCAAGCAGCGCGGTGAAGACATCACGCCGCTGCTGGCGGAAGTGGACCAGATGGGCAGCGATCTGGAGCAGGGTAAACGTGACCTCGACAGCATCCAGACCGAGCTCGACAACCTGCTGCTGAATATCCCCAATCTGCCGCATGAGTCGGTGCCGGTTGGTGCAGACGAAGAAGGTAACGTTGAGGTGTCGCGCTGGGGCACGCCGCGCAGCTTCGACTTCCCGATTCAGGATCACGTTGCCCTCGGCGAGCAGCACGGCTGGCTGGACTTTGAGACTGCCGCAAAGCTCTCTGGCGCGCGCTTTGCCTTGCTGCGCGGGCCCATCGCCCGTATGCACCGCGCCCTGGCACAGTTCATGATTAACCTGCACACCGGCGAGCACGGCTACGAAGAAGCCTACACGCCGTATTTGGTACAGGCGCCGGCGCTGCAAGGCACCGGCCAGCTGCCGAAGTTCGAGGAAGACCTGTTCAAGATCAGCCGCGAAGGCGAAGCCGATCTTTACCTGATCCCGACTGCTGAAGTGTCGCTGACCAATATCGTTGCTGGCGAGATCCTTGACCCTAAGCAGCTGCCACTCAAGCTGGTTGCTCACACCCCGTGCTTCCGTAGCGAAGCCGGCGCATCGGGTCGTGATACCCGCGGGATGATTCGTCAGCACCAGTTTGACAAGGTTGAGATGGTGCAGATCGTCGAGCCGAGCAAATCTTTCGAAGCGCTGGAAAGTCTGACCGCCAACGCTGAGCGCGTGCTGCAGCTGCTTGAGCTGCCATACCGAAAATTGGCGCTGTGTACCGGTGACATGGGCTTCGGTGCGGTGAAAACCTATGACCTGGAAGTCTGGGTGCCGAGCCAGGATAAGTACCGCGAGATTTCCTCGTGCTCTAACTGCGGCGACTTCCAGGCGCGTCGCATGCAAGCACGCTACCGCAACCCAGAAACCGGAAAACCCGAGCTGGTGCACACCCTCAACGGCTCCGGCCTGGCAGTAGGTCGCACACTGGTCGCCGTACTGGAGAACTACCAGCAGGCCGATGGCAGCATCCGCGTGCCGGACGTGCTGAAGCCCTATATGGGCGGTATCGAAATCATCGGTTAATCCGAATTTCAGTTACCTGCGACGGGGCGGCCAGTGCCGCCCCGTTTTGTTTATCCGATCGAGAGCGTGCGTCATGGATTTTCTGCCCCTGTTCCACAAACTGCAGGATCGCCTGGTACTGGTGGTCGGTGGCGGCGAAGTTGCCGTGCGCAAGGCGCGCTTGCTCAGTGATGCAGGTGCAACCTTGCGTGTGGTTGCGCCGGAGATTCGCGATGAGCTGCGTGAGATGGCCAGCGCTCGGCACGGCGAGGTGCTGCTGCGTGATTACCAGTCGGCGGATCTTCACGGTGTGGCGCTGATTATTGCGGCCACCGATGACGAACCCCTGAATGCGCAAATATCGGCTGAGGCGCAGGCCCTGGGCATTCCGGTTAATGTGGTGGATGCGCCGAAGCTGTGCAGCGTGATTTTCCCCGCCATTGTTGATCGCTCACCTTTGATTGTGGCGATTACCAGTGGCGGCGATGCTCCTGTATTGGCACGGCTGATTCGCGCCAAGATCGAGACCTGGATTCCCGCAACCTATGGCCAGTTGGCCGGTCTGGCCAAACGTTTTCGTGCCCAGGTCAAAGGGCTCTTCCCCGATGTGCAGCAGCGCCGGGTGTTCTGGGAGGATGTGTTCCAGGGCCAGGTGGCCGAAAGCGTATTCGCCGGTAAGCTGCAAGAAGGTCAGCGCCTGCTGGAAGAGAAAATTGCTGGCATTGCCCCGCGCACCTTGGGCGAGGTATATCTGGTTGGCGCAGGGCCGGGTGATCCTGACTTACTGACCTTCCGTGCGCTGCGCCTAATGCAGCAGGCCGATGTTGTGTTGTATGACCGCCTGGTGGCACCTGCGATTATCGAACTGTGCCGCCGTGATGCCGAGCGCATTTATGTCGGCAAACGGCGTGCCGAGCATGCCGTACCGCAGGAGCAGATCAACCAGCGCTTGGTCAATCTGGCCAAAGAAGGTAAGCGGGTGCTACGTCTTAAAGGCGGAGATCCGTTCATCTTTGGCCGCGGCGGAGAGGAAATTGAAGAACTGGCCGCCCACGGCATCCCCTTTCAGGTTGTACCAGGCATCACCGCAGCCTCTGGCTGCGCCGCTTATGCTGGGATTCCGCTGACCCACCGAGACCATGCGCAGTCGGTGCGCTTTGTTACCGGTCACCTGAAAGATGGCAGCAGTGATTTACCCTGGAACGAACTCACCGCCAGCAGTCAAACTCTGGTGTTTTATATGGGGCTGGTGGGTTTGCCGATCATCTGTCAGCAGCTGATTGCCCATGGTCGCGCCGCGACAACCCCGGCAGCATTGATCCAGCAGGGCACCACGCAGAACCAGCGGGTGTTTACTGGCACCCTGGCCAATCTGGCGGAGCTGGTGGCGCAGCATGAGGTGCATGCGCCGACGTTGGTAATAGTCGGCGAAGTGGTACAGCTGCGGGAAAAACTGGCTTGGTTCGAAGGGGCTCAGGCCAGCGTCTGATTGCGCGCAGCCCACAGCTGAGCCGCGCGCGCTAAGGCCCGCTCACGCGGTTCGCCGAGGGCGCGCAAGGCCAGAGCCATGGTGCTGATGACGGCAAGCTGGCCGTAATCATCGGCCACTTCACCGCGCCAGAAGGCTGCCAGATGGGCCGGTTCCAATGATTCAGGTTTGACGTGGCGCAGCGCCGACAACGCCGGCCATTCTTCATCCCAGTTGTCGCCATTGGCCGTGCCATAGAGGTGGCTGGTGGCGTCCGGGTTGATCTCGATTTCGCCGCCTTCACCCTTGATCACCACTGCGCTATCGCCGAGCAACTGGCTGGCTTCACGGTGCACCGCCTGATAACCCGGATGAAAGATGCTCTGTAGGCCGCAACGCGCGTCCAGCGGATTGAGAATGCGCGCCAACGAATGAATCGGTGAGCGCAGGCCGAGGATATTGCGCAGGTCGATCATCCGCTGCAGTTGCGGCATCCAGTCGCCCAGCGGGATAAACGCCAGCTGCTGTTGCGCCAATGCCTGCTCGACGCTACCCCAGCTGCGGCACAGTGGGATGTGCAGAGTTTCGAGTAGCTGTTCGCTGTACATCCGCCCCGCGGTGTGTGGGCCGCCGCCATGCAACAGGATGCGAATGCCGCTGCCGGCCAGGGCTTTGGCGGCCAGCAGGAACCAGGGCAGGTGGCGCTTCTTCCCGGCGTAGCTAGGCCAATCCAGATCCACCTGAATCGCGGGCGCCTGCAAGCGTGCACGCACAGCCTCGGCAAAGCCGGCCATTTCCTCTGCGCTTTCTTCCTTGTGCCGCAACAGCATCAAAAAGGCACCCAACTGGGTGTCTTCGACCTTTCCATCAAGCAGCATGCCCATGGCTTCACGGGCTTCCTCGCGAGTGAGATTGCGTGCGCCGCGCTTGCCTTTGCCCAGAGCGCGGACGAACTGGGCAAAAGGGTGTTCGGCTGGGGTTACAAGGTTCATAGGCAATTGGTCGGCTTGGGCAGGCCCGCCAACTTGGCGGCGAGTTTGGCGGGAGCGCCATTGAACAGCCGATTGAGGTTCAGGCTATTGCCTTTCTCGGGGCCGATTTTTACGGCAATAAATTTGATCAGTGGGCGATTGGCCGGTGACAACTGAAACTCGTCGTAAAAGCTGCGCACCAGCCAGAGGATTTCCCAGTGATCGGCGTCCAGGTTGATGCCTTCACGTTGCGCTAGGGCGTGCGCGGTAGCTTCGGACCAATCAGTCAGGTCGAGCAGATAGCCGTCTTTGTCCAGCGCCAGGCTGCGACCCTCAACATTCAGCGTGGTCATAGCCAGGTGTTTACCTTGTCGTATTTGCAGCTCAGCGCAACGAAGCCAGGGTAATCGACCAGTGTGAGGCGGGCAGGGAACACAAGGCCGCGAGCCTGCACGTCTTCATCCAACGCATACAACGCAATGCTTTCGGGCATCAGTTCAAGCGCTTGACGCTGCGCGCTGCCGTCCTGCAAGGCGTATACGGCATCACCGCAGAGCAGCAGGGCATCCTGGCTGCCGAGAATGTGCAGGCTACTGCTCAGGCGGCTATCGGTAAAGGACGAGTGCGAAAGTACGTGCAAGGTAGCCATCAGAGCGTAATCACCTGGTCGTAACGGTCAATCAAGGCGCTTATTGAGGAATCATCGAGGCGCTCGACAGCGAGGCTGCTGGGTTGATTCTGCAGGCCACGTTCGGCCAGGCTGCGCTGCGAAACATACAGCGCCTCGACACCGAACATCGGCAAGGCCTGCAGGTTGGCGCTGAGGTCTTTCTGCTGCAGATTGGCTGGTTGCTGCTCGCCACTCAGCTGAAATGCGCCGTCATCGAGAAACAGCATGCCAATCGGCAAATCGAAAGCGCCGCCAGCCAATGCGATATCCAGCGCTTCCCGCGCACCGGGGCCTGACCAGGGCGCTTGGCGGCTGATGATCAACAGTGACTTGCTCATTTCAAGGCCCTCCAAAGCACACGAGGCGATCCGCCAGCTGCGCCGCTTCGTGCAATTGGCCCAGGCCGGAAAGCTCCCAGGGTGCATTCAGATTGGCGGCTGTGCGCGAGTAGCGCTGCGCTTCATCGTCATTCAGTACGCCACGGCGCAGGGCGGCGGCGATACACACCACGCCATCCAGTTGCTGCGCTTGCACGAACTCACGCCATTCACGCGGTAGATCCACTTCATCCTGCGCGCAGACCACATTGCTCGATGCGCTGTGGACGCCGTCCTGATAGAAGAACAGCCGCACAATCTCATGCCCGCCCGCCAATGCCGCTTGGGCAAAACGCAGCGCGCGGCGCGAGGAGGGCGCATGAGGAGGTGAGAAGAGGGCGATGGCGAACTTCATAGCAAACCTGGCAAGCCAATTTGCCGGAATGATAAAGCCTGAGCCGCCAAGATGCGCGCAACAGGTATAAAAAAGCCCGCCGAAGCGGGCTTTTCGCAGCGACATAAATCAGTCGTCGCTGCCCATGATGCCGAAAATCTGCAGCAGGCTGACGAAGAGGTTGTAGATCGATACATACAGGCTGATGGTCGCCATGATGTAGTTGCGCTCGCCGCCGTGGATGATTGCGCTGGTCTGGAACAGGATGCAGGCCGAGGAGAACAGCACGAAACCTGCGCTGATCGCCAGTTGCAGGCCGCTAATCTCGAAGAAGAAGCCAGCAACCATCGCTCCCAGCAGGACAAAGAAACCAGCAGTGATGAAGCCACTGAGGAAGCTCATGTCCTTGCGGGTGGTCAGCACGTAAGCCGACAGGCCGCAGAACACCAGGGCTGTCATGGCGAAAGCCGAGCTGACAACTTCAGCACCGTTGGCCATGCCCATGTAGCGATTGAGGATTGGGCCGAGGGTGTAGCCCATAAAGCCGGTCAGAGCCAGAGTCGAAACCAGGCCCCAGGCCGAATTACGCAGTTTGGCGGTGAGGAAGAACAGGCCGTAAAAGCCGATCAGCACCACGAAGATGTTCGGATAAGGCACATTGGCGCGCTGCGCGATGTACGCCACCAGGCCGCTGAAGGCCAGGGTGATGGCCAGCAGGCCATAAGTGTTGCGCAGGACGCGGCTGACTTCTTGCTGCTCAACCTGCGTATGGTCAAGTGCATAATTGTGTTCGTTCATGGCGACACTCCTGAAATGGCTGATGGTTCCGTGACCAAGGTCAGGCCCGATCATAGCAGAGGCAGATAAAGAGCCAATACGCAGAGTTTGACAGCGTGTTGCGTTCGGGTAAGATTGCCGCCCGCAAACGCCGGAAGCGTGGCAGAGCGGTTGAATGCAACGGTCTTGAAAACCGTCGAAGGGGAAACTCTTCCGTGAGTTCGAATCTCACCGCTTCCGCCAAATTCCTCAAGCCGTCACCCTAGCGCAGCCTTATTGGCGCTTGCTTTTTGACGGTTATGCGCCAAGCTGGAATTTATTAAATCTCCAGCCTTCCAACCCAACCAGCCGCTCTTGGCGGCTGACGCAAACCGGGGTGTCGCTTGATCAGGGTGCTAGTTGTTGATGACCACGACCTGGTACGTACCGGCATCACCCGTATGCTGGCTGATATCGACGGCTTGCATGTAGTTGGTCAAGCCGAGTCTGGCGAAGAATCCCTGAAGAAAGCCCGCGAGCTGAAGCCCGACGTTGTCCTGATGGACATCAAGATGCCGGGCATCGGCGGCCTCGAAGCCACGCGCAAACTGATTCGCAGCCATCCCGACCTTAAAGTCGTCGCAGTTACCGTGTGCGAAGAAGACCCGTTCCCGACGCGCTTGCTGCAGGCGGGTGCCGCCGGCTACCTGACCAAGGGTGCCGCGCTGGAAGAAATGGTTCAGGCCATCCGTATGGTATTCAGCGGTCAGCGCTATATCAGCCCGCAGATCGCCCAGCAGCTGGCCCTCAAGTCGTTCCAGCCGCAGAGCAGCAATTCGCCTTTCGACCTATTGTCCGAGCGTGAAATCCAGATCGCGCTGATGATTGCCGGTTGCCAGAAGGTTCAGGCCATCTCCGACAAGCTCTGCCTGTCGCCGAAAACCGTAAACACCTACCGCTATCGCATCTTCGAAAAGCTGTCGATCACCAGCGATGTCGAGCTGGCCCTGCTGGCCGTGCGCCACGGCATGATTGATGCCGGCAGCTGACGAAACCCGCGCCGCCTTCGATTCCAGCGCATTTCTCTCCACCTGCAGCGGTCGCCCTGGCGTGTACCGCATGTTCGATGTGGACGCCAAACTGCTTTATGTGGGCAAAGCCAAAAACCTGAAAAAGCGTCTGGCCAGCTACTTTCGCCAAAGCGGACTAGCGCCGAAGACCGCCGCCCTGGTGGGCCGAATCGCGCAGGTCGAAACCACCATCACCGCCAACGAGACTGAAGCGCTGCTGCTTGAGCAAACGCTGATCAAGGAATGGCGGCCGCCGTACAACATTCTGCTGCGCGACGATAAGTCCTATCCCTATGTGTTTCTTTCCGACGGCGACTTCCCGCGTCTGAGCATTCACCGTGGGGCGAAAAAGCAGAAGGGCCGTTACTTCGGCCCGTATCCCAGCGCCGGGGCCATCCGCGAAAGCCTCAACCTGCTGCAGAAGACCTTTCTGGTGCGCCAGTGCGAGGACAGCTTCTACAAAAACCGCACACGGCCCTGCCTCCAGTACCAGATCAAACGCTGCAAAGGCCCCTGTGTCGGCCTGGTAGAGCCCGCTGAATATGCTGATGACGTACGCCATTCAGTGATGTTTCTTGAGGGGAGCAGCAATGCCCTGACCGATGAGCTGTCCGGCGGCATGCAGGCAGCGGCCATGGCGCTCGACTTCGAACGGGCGGCAGGGTTGCGTGATCAGATATCGCTGCTGCGCCGGGTTCAGGATCAGCAGAGTATGGAAGGCGGCACCGGTGATGTGGACGTGGTCGCGGCCATGGTCAATCCCGGTGGCGCATGCGTGCATTTGATCAGCGTGCGCGGTGGCCGGGTGCTTGGCAGCAAGAACTTCTTCCCACAGGTGGCCATTGAGGAGGAGGGCAGTGGGGTATTGCTGGCCTTCCTTGCGCAGTATTACCTGAGTAGTCAGGAGCGCGATCTGCCGAGCGAACTGATCGTCAATGCGCAGCACGAAGATTTCCCCACGCTGATCGCAGCCATCGATGAGCTGCGCGGCCGCGAACTGAGCATCAGCTACCGCGTACGAGGCACCCGCGCGCGCTGGCAGCAGCTTGCCGTGATCAATGCAGAGCAGGCCCTGGCAGCACGCCTGGCCAATCGACAGCACGTTGCCGCACGCTTTGATGCACTGGCTCAGGCGCTGGATATGGATGAAGTGCCGCAGCGCCTGGAGTGCTTCGACATCAGCCACTCCAGCGGCGAAGCGACTGTCGCCTCCTGTGTGGTATTCGGTCCGGAAGGTCCGCTCAAGTCCGATTACCGCCGCTACAACATCGAAGGTGTGACGCCTGGCGACGATTACGCCGCCATGCACCAGGCGCTGACCCGACGCTTCAGCAAGATCAAGGATGGCGAAGGCAAGCTGCCGGACATCCTCCTAGTCGACGGTGGTAAAGGCCAACTGGCCATGGCCCGCGAGGTGCTCGAAGAGCTTTCAGTGCCTGATCTGATTCTGCTCGGCGTGGCCAAGGGCACGACCCGCAAACCTGGCCTGGAAACCCTGTACCTGAATGACGCCGCTCATGAGTTCACCCTGCCGGGCAATTCACCGGCACTGCATCTGATTCAGCAGATCCGCGATGAGTCGCACCGCTTTGCCATTACCGGGCACCGCGCCCGCCGTGGCAAAACCCGCCGCACATCAACACTTGAAGAAGTTGCCGGCGTAGGCCCCAAACGCCGGCGTGAGCTGCTCAACCACTTCGGTGGGCTGCAGGAGTTGTCCCGCGCGAGCATCGAAGAAATCGCCAAAGCACCTGGAATCAGTAAAAAACTCGCCGAGTTGATTTATGCAGCCCTGCACAGTGAGTAGAATGCCGACTCTCTTTACCGCCAAGTTGTGTCGATGAATATCCCCAACCTGCTTACCGTGCTCCGTGTATTGCTGATCCCGGTGTTTATTCTGCTGTTCTACCTTCCTTTCAGCTGGAGCTATTGGGCCGCCAGCGCGGTGTTTTCAGTAGCTGCTGCAACCGATTGGCTGGATGGTTACCTGGCGCGTCGCTGGGAGCAGAGCACGCCTTTTGGCGCCTTCCTCGACCCAGTTGCCGACAAACTGATGGTGGCAGTTGCCCTGGTGTTGCTGGTGGCTGAGCACGCCAATCTCTGGCTGACGCTCCCTGCGGCCATCATCATCGGTCGCGAAATCGTGGTTTCAGCGCTGCGTGAGTGGATGGCAGAGATAGGTGCCCGCGCGCATGTTGCCGTATCAAAATTGGCCAAATGGAAAACCGCCGCACAGATGGTTGCCTTGGTGATTTTGCTAGCCAATCCGCCGACCTTTACCGCCTGGGTTTTGTTTGGTTATGCCCTGTTGATCATTGCTGCAGTACTTACCCTGTGGTCGATGGCGCAGTATCTGCTGGCCGCATGGCCACACCTGCGAATCACCTCGGAAAAGAAATAAGCTTTTTTGAATCAAGGGGTTGACGGGCCGTTCTGAAGCTATAGAATGGCGGCCGTCAGCACGACAAGCGGGAATAGCTCAGTTGGTAGAGCACGACCTTGCCAAGGTCGGGGTCGCGAGTTCGAGTCTCGTTTCCCGCTCCATTTTCAACGGGCCGTTTTACACGGTCCGTTTAGTTTCAAGGCTGAGTAGCAGAGTGGTTATGCACCGGATTGCAAATCCGTGAACGCCGGTTCGATTCCGACCTCAGCCTCCAATTAGAAAAGCCTCGTAGATCACTGATTTACGAGGCTTTTTCATTTAAGCTTGAAACCTTGCGAGGCATCCAAGGGCTGTATATAGTCCAAGCCTCGCAATGCAGCGCTACCGCCCGAATGGCGAAATCGGTAGACGCAAGGGACTTAAAATCCCTCGAGGGTAACCTCGTGCCGGTTCGACCCCGGCTTCGGGCACCATCTACATGATTTCAGATGTTCCCCAGCGAACCTGAAACCCAATAGAACCGGCCTTCGTAGCCGGTTTTTTTGTGCCTGAAATTTGTGCGCCCGGATTATCAAGCGCTGTCACCTGAGTGTCGTGCTTACGTCATACGCCTGCCATCTGCTTTAGCTGCAATCGCGGTAACTCAGCGAGGAGTGCAGGCGATGCGGATTTGTGTGATTGGCGCAGGATACGTGGGGCTGGTATCGGCAGCCTGTTTTGCCGAGATGGGCAATCGAGTGATCTGCGTTGAGCGCGATGTACAGCGTGTGGCGCGGCTTGCCCGTGGCCAGTCGCCGATTTATGAGCCTGGGCTGGAGGCTATGCTGCAGACCCACCTGAGTAGCGGTCAGCTGAGTTTTAGCCAGCACCTCAATGAAGGCATCAAGCAGGCTGAGATCATCTTTATCGCCGTAGGCACGCCGAGTGGGGAGGACGGTTCGGCGGATCTGTCCCATGTACTGGCCGTGGCTGATGAGCTGGGCGATCTGCTTGAGCAAAACTGCGTGGTGGTGAATAAATCAACGGTACCGGTTGGCACAGCCGAGCGTGTTGCCCAGCGCATCAACAGTCGATTAAGCAAACGAGGCAAACGCTTTGCGGTGACGCTGGCAAGTAACCCGGAATTTCTCAAGGAAGGCTCGGCGATTGACGACTTTATGCGGCCGGATCGAGTGATTGTCGGCTGCGATGAACCCCAGGGCCATGAGCTGCTACGCCGTTTGTATGCGCCGTTTCTGCGTAATCACGAGCGCTTGTTATGCATGGGTCTGCGGGCGGCAGAGTTCAGCAAATATGCCGCCAACGCCTTTTTGGCCACCAAAATTTCCTTGATCAACGAAATGGCCAGCCTCTGTGCGCGCCTGGATGTCGATATCGAGGATGTGCGACGTGGCATCGGCAGCGACAAACGCATTGGTACTCACTTTATCTACGCCGGTTGCGGCTATGGCGGCTCGTGCTTTCCCAAGGATGTACGAGCGCTGATTCGCTGCGCCGAGCAGGAAGGCATTGAACCTGGCATCCTGCGCGCAGTCGAAGCCCGTAATGCGCTACAGAAGACGTTGCTGTTCCAGGCCCTGCGTGAGCATTTTTCCGGTTACTGGCAAGGGCGGGTAGTGGCGCTCTGGGGCTTGGCCTTCAAGCCAGGTACCGATGATCTGCGTGAAGCACCCAGCCTGGTTCTACTCGATGCCTTACTTGCTGTCGGCGTCACCGTTCAGGCGTGCGACCCGGTTGCCATAGCAGCTCTGGCAGAGCGTTATAGCCAGGCCATTGCTAGCGGTCAGCTGCGCTTGAGCACATCGCCGTATAGCGTTGTTGAAGGTGCAGATGCGCTGGTGTTGGTCACCGAGTGGAAGCAGTTTCGCCAGCCCGACTTTGTGCGCATTCGTAGTGTGATGCGTATGCCCGTACTGTTTGACGGGCGCAATATCTATGATGCCGCGCAGTTGGCTGAGCTGGGTTTTCTTTACCGAGGTATTGGCCGGCCTGCGCTGGGGCATTGTAAGGCCAGTGCAGCCTGATAAACTGCGCACGCAATTTTCACCCCATCTCCCCAAGGTTTCCCATGATCAAGAAATGCTTGTTCCCTGCAGCCGGTTACGGCACCCGCTTTCTGCCAGCCACCAAGGCCATGCCCAAGGAAATGCTGCCGATTGTGAACAAGCCGCTGATCCAGTACGGCGTTGAAGAAGCGCTGGAAGCCGGGTTGACGGAAATTGCCATGATCACTGGCCGCGGCAAACGCGCCCTGGAAGATCATTTCGACATCAGCTACGAGCTTGAGCACCAGATCCGTGACACCGACAAAGAAAAGTATCTGGTTGGCATCCGTCGCCTGATCGAAGAGTGCACCTTCTCCTACACCCGTCAGGTTGAGATGAAGGGCCTGGGTCATGCGATTCTCTGTGGTCGCCCACTGATTGGTGATGAGCCTTTCGCCGTGGTTCTGGCCGATGATCTGTGCCTGAATCTGGATGGCGACGCGGTACTGACGCAGATGGTCAAGCTGTACAACCAGTTCCGCTGCTCGATCGTGGCCATTCAGGAAGTGCCGCCAGAAGAAACCCACAAATATGGCGTGATCTCCGGCGAGATGATTCGTGAGGACATCTACCGGGTAAACAGCATGGTCGAGAAGCCCAAGCCGGAAGATGCCCCATCGAACCTGGCGATCATCGGTCGCTATATCCTCACCCCGGATATCTTCGAGCTGATCGAGCAGACCGAGCCCGGCAAGGGCGGGGAAATCCAGATCACCGACGCGCTGATGAAGCAGGCGCAGAACGGCTGTGTGATGGCTTACAAATTCAAAGGCAAGCGTTTCGATTGCGGCGGCGCGGAAGGCTATATCGAGGCCACCAACTTCTGCTTCGAAAACCTCTACAAGACCGGCAAGGCTTACTGACTCAGCCTACGCCGCGACCGCAAACAGCCACCTTCGGGTGGCTGTTTGCATTCAGGCCAGTGGCATATGTTCAGCACCAGGCCCTAGCGGCTGGCCATAACTGAACTCTACATAGTTACCCGCGGGGTCACGCAGGCCGCAGTAGTAGCCAACAGGGTAGGGCTCATCACGCGGCTCCCAGACCAGACATCCGGCCAGTCGGGCTCGTTCGGCAATGTTTTCGACCTCATCCCGACTGGCCATGGCAAAACCGAAATGGCTGTAATCATCCGCCGCCAGTTGGCGGTCCTGACCACCGGGCATGATCACGAAGATAAAGCTGTGCTCCTTGCCCGGCTCAGCCATCCAGACAATCCTTGAGCCCTTGCCTGCGCGCTGGTGAATCACCCGCATCGCACAGAACTGCTCATAAAAAGCCACGCATGCATCCAGGTCGGGCACATGCAACGCCACATGAGTAAGGGTAGGGCGCATCACTGATCTCCTGTTCGGCATGCTTCAAGTTTAGGCCCTGGCGCGCCTTGGGGTATGCTGGCAGTCTGTTCTGGAGGCTGAAATGACCTACGACTTTGACCTGTTTGTAATCGGTGCCGGTTCCGGCGGTGTGCGGGCTGCGCGATTTGCCGCCGGCTATGGCGCGCGCGTGGCGGTTGCTGAAAGCCGTTACCTGGGCGGCACTTGCGTCAACGTCGGCTGCGTACCGAAAAAGCTGCTGGTCTATGGTGCGCATTTCGCCGATGACTTTGAACAGGCCCAGGGTTTTGGCTGGTCGCTGGGCGAAGCCCGCTTCGATTGGACGACCCTGATCGCCAACAAGAACCGCGAAATCGACCGACTTAACGGCATCTACCGCAACCTGCTGGTGAGCAGCGGCGTGACCTTACTGGAAGGCCACGCGCGGATTGTCGATGACCATACTGTCGAGCTGGGCGGTAAACGTTACAGCGCCAAACATATCCTAATTGCCACCGGCGGCTGGCCGCAGATTCCGGAAGTTCCGGGGCATGAACATGCCATCGGCTCGAATGAAGCTTTCTTTCTTGAGCAACTGCCCAAGCGCGTACTGGTCGTGGGCGGTGGTTATATCGCCGTGGAGTTTGCCTCGATCTTCAACGGCCTTGGCGCAAAAACCTCGTTGCTCTATCGCGGCGAGCTGTTCCTGCGTGGTTTCGATAAAGCTGTGCGTCTGCACCTGCAGGATGAGTTGAACAAGCGCGGTGTCGATCTGCAGTTCAACAGCGACATCGCCCGTATCGACAAACAACCCGACGGCAGCCTGCTGGCCACGCTCAAGGACGGTCGCGTGCTGGAAGCCGACTGTGTCTTCTACGCCACCGGCCGCCGGCCGATGCTGGATAACCTGGGTCTGGAAAATACCCATGTGCAGCTCGATAAGCGCGGTTTTATCGAGGTCGACGAGCAATACCAAACCAGCACGCCATCGATTCTTGCCATCGGCGATGTGATCGGTCGTGTGCAGCTGACACCAGTGGCACTGGCCGAAGGCATGGCGGTCGCAAGGCGCCTGTTCAAACCAGAGGAATACCGCAAGGTCGACTACCGGATGATCCCGACGGCGGTATTCAGCCTGCCCAATATCGGCACGGTCGGCCTGAGCGAAGAGCAGGCGAAGGAGGAGGGCTACAGCGTCCAGGTTTTCGAAAGCCGCTTCCGGCCGATGAAACTGACCATGACCGAAAGCCAGGAGCGCACCCTGATGAAACTGGTGGTGGACGCTGCCACAGACCGCGTGCTCGGCTGCCATATGGTCGGGCCGGACGCCGGCGAAATCGTTCAGGGCCTGGCGGTCGCACTCAAGGCCGGAGCTACCAAGCAACTGTTTGATGAAACCATTGGCGTGCATCCAACGGCTGCCGAAGAGTTCGTCACCATGCGCACTCCCGTGTCGTCCTGAGGTCAGCATGGCGCAATTGTTCTATTTGGCCGACCTGTTCGGCGTCGCGGTATTCGCCATCACTGGCGCGCTGATGGCCGGGCGCAAGTCCATGGACCTGTTCGGCGTGCTGGTGATTGCCATCATCACTGCTTTGGGCGGCGGCACCTTGCGTGATGTGATTCTGGATAACCATCCGGTCAGCTGGATTCGCAACGATATGTACATCGTTGTCGCCTCGTTGGCCGCAGTGGGCACCGTGATTTGGGTGCGCCTGACCCAGCCGATCCACGAGAAAGGTCTGCTGCTGGCGGATGCCTTCGGCTTGGCCGTGTTTACCGTGATCGGCGCTGAAGTCGCCATGCAGCACAACGTACCGCACAGCACGGCGGTGATCATGGGCGTGATGACTGGCGTCGCCGGCGGAGTGATGCGCGATGTGATCTGCAATGAGATCCCGCTGATCTTCCAGAAGGAAATCTACGCCACCGCCTGCATAGCCGGCGCAGTGGTGTTTATCGGCATGCGCGCCCTGGATACACCGCACTGGCTGGATACCAGCGTGGCTATGCTCACGGTGCTGTTGATTCGCCTGGCCGCCATTCGCTGGCATATTTCGCTGCCACGTTTTCATCTACTGGACAGGCACCGCTAACTGCGCGAGCTGGTTGTTCAATCAACTACCACTTGCCCGTGCTCATGCCCCCGTCGACCGCAAGCACCACGCCGGTAGTGAAGTTGGCTTTGGCCAGGTACAGCACCGCATCGGCAATCTCTTCGACTGTGCCGACACGCCCGGATGGTGCCAGGTTGTTCAGAAAGTCGCGTGAGCTTGGATCATGCATTGGGGTGTCGATGATGCCCGGCGCGACCGCATTCACCTGGATGTTGTACGGAGACAACTCCAGAGCCAGTGCACGGGTCAGCTGATTGATCCCACCTTTGATCAGCACCGGGAGCCCTGCGGGAACGGCAATGTTGGGCTGCAGGGCGACCGCTGCGGAAATGTTCACGATATGCCCCTGCCCGCGATCAATCATGTGGGCGACAGCCACCTGGGTGCTGTAGACCACGCCTTTGAGGTTGGTATCTAGGAGCGCATCCAGATCCTCGGGGGTGTATTCAATAAAGGGCTTGGGCAGGAAGAAGCCAGCATTATTGACGAGCACGTCGACACTGCCGAAACGCTCGATTGCCACTGCGAAGAGGTCACGCGCGGTCGAGGGATCGGCAACGTCACCAGCCACCCCAACAAAATTGTCGGGATTGCCCAGGCTATTGGCCGCTTCTTTCAGGCCGGCAGTGGAGCGCGCGCTGCCGACTAGGTTGTAGTCGTTGTCGAGAAAAGCCTTGGCCAGACCCAAGCCAATACCGCTGGATGCGCCGGTGATAACTACGGTTTTCTTGCTCATGATCTGTTTCCTCAAAGGATGTCCAGGGGCTTGCTGATAACAGACAAACTCTGATGTTGAGCTGCGGGGAGGCTGACTTCAGGACAAAGTGAAAGTCTTAAACTCACTGACTCGGCCAGCCCCTGGCCGGTTTGTGACTAGCCGGGGCTGGTGTAGATGAGCGTCAGCCCTGTTCGTTCTTTCGGTACTCGGTCGTGGTTATTCCGGCATAGCCCCAGTTATCGGTATCGACTTCTTCGATGACGATATGGGTGAGGTCAGGGCGCTTGCCCAGCACGCGTTGCAGGGTGTCGGTGATCTCGGCGATTACCTGGGCTTTTTGCTCCCGGGTAACCCCGTCACGGGTGATGCGAACACTTACAAATGGCATGGTGAACCTCCATGGAGCGGGTGGTTTAGTGGCCAGAGCAGCAGGGCTGCACTGCTCTGTGCCGGTTGTGAGGTCTAGAGTGCTGGCCTCGAGGTTCCTCTGGTGTGTTTCTAAGCATTGAAGAACCGACGACTCTCCAAGCTGACTGAGGTCAGCGCGCATCGGTTGTGTCGTCGATGGGTGAACTATATTTGTGCCTGATTGCTAGATAAATGTAGGCTTTAGCAATTCAGTTGATACATGGTGTAATTAATCGTGAAGCGCCACTTTGATGACCTTCAGCTAGGTAGCATTGAGCTCTTTTGCATGGCGGCAGAAGAGGGCAGTTTTACCGCTGCTGCGCTTGCCGCAGGCGTCACTCCTGCGGCTGTGAGCCGATCAATATCCCGCTTGGAAGAGCGCCTCTCGACGCAGCTGTTCGTCAGAACAACCCGCAGCATTCGGCTGACAGCGAGCGGGCGGGTGTACTTTGAACAATGTCGCCAGGCCCTGACTCAACTGGTGGACGCTGAGCGTGAAGTGATGGGCAAACAGCTCGAGCCCACGGGTGAGCTGCGTATCAGTATTCCCACCACCTATGGTCACCACCGCATCCTTCCGCTATTGCCGCGCTTCAGGGAGCGTCACCCTGGTGTGAAGGTCGATATTCACCTGAGCAACAGAAATATCGATTTCGTGGCGGAAGGCTATGATCTGGCGATCCGCGTGCGCGCGCAGCCCGACTCAACACTTATCGCGCGCCACCTCGAAGATGCCCGGCTGGTGGTGGTTGCCACCCCGCAATACCTGAGCCGGATCGGCACCCCGGCGAGCCTGGAAGACCTCGATCGTTGCGACTGCATCCAGTTCGAGTTACCCAGCAGCGGGCGGCGCATCCCCTGGCTGTTCAGAGAAGATGGCAAGGATCGCGAGACCCTTGCCGCAGGCAGTTACTGTTGCTCTGACGATGTCCTTGGCGGAGTTACCTTGGCTAAAAGTGGTGCAGGCCTGTTCCAGACCTACCGATTTATCGTCGAGCGGGAGCTGGAGGAGGGAAGTCTGGTGGAGGTCCTCACGGCGTTTGGTGGTCGCTCCAGGCCCTTCACCTTGCTATATCCGCACGGACGCCACGTTCCTTTGCGTTTACGGGCTTTTGTCGACTTCCTGATGGAGTGCAAGCTTAAGTGGAGCGCCTAACTACTTAGGTTTTGCTAAGCGGCTCCGCCGTGTCCCTGCGGATAGAGCATCGTGCAAGTCCAGCGAACTTCGTTACGAACATCCCGACTGTTTGACTCAAGAGGAGAGGCGGTATGGATCGATTCACGGGTGGTTGTCTTTGCGGCAATGTTCGAATTGTTGCGTCGGGGAGCCCATACCGGGTCGGCCTTTGTCATTGCCTTGATTGCCGCAAACACCATGGGGCGCTGTTTCACGCTTCCGCGATTTTCCCGCAGGAGGCAGTGACTATCGGTGGCGAAACTCGCGACTATAACGGACGATTTTTCTGTCCCCGCTGCGGCTCGTCTGTTTACTCACGCAGCGCAGATGAAATCGAAGTAAACCTGGGGTCTTTGGATGCGCCTGACCAATTGATGCCCACATACGAACTCTGGACCGTCCGGCGCGAGTCCTGGTTGCCCGTATTCCCACTCACCAGACGATACGAGCGCGATCGTGATGCCACGGGTAGTGGGGAGGAGTAGGAAAGCGAAACGCGCATAAAGACTGAGTTGTTATTTATGCGAAATAGCCCACTACAAATATTAATCATGCGGTGGAGATAACTTAAATAGAGGCAACTAAGCGTGAGGCAATCACTCTAGCTTGCTTGCTCTTACTACAGTGCGCCGCAGTAATAACTAATAGCCCAATATAAAGTCGTGGTAATACTTCGCTCCCAAATTCACCTACCCATATAGCACGAGTATAAGAAACTTACGTAGTAGATATTAAAGCCAGCATTCACAGACGAGCCTTATCGTCAACGCCGTGGGCTTTTGTACCGTTGATCAGATTGGGGGAGCACCTAGCGCAGCAACCAGGTCATCTATATAGGTGGTGTAATTGTGCATCGTCTTTATAGCTCGACGAGAATATCTCTTTCTATTTCAGGCAGATGCGTTCGCAGCAAGAGCTTGAATAGAGAAGGACGTTCTACTCGCAGCCCCACGTCGGAATTTTGCATTTGCATATACCGATGTCTCTGGATTGCAATCAAATAGCCGTTATTCGGCAAGGAAAATCGTAATGAGCAATGACAACTTGGATAAAACCATTAGCGTACTCAACGATCTGATCGAAACCAGCATGGATGGCGAAGCTGGATTTCGCACCTGCGCCGAGGATGTGAAAGACTTGGAGTTGAAAAGTTTGTTTACCAACCGTGCTCAGGAATGCGCTCTTGCGGCGAAAGAGCTGCAAGCCATGGTCCTGGGTTTCGGTGGTACTCCGGAAGATGACACCAGCGTAGCGGGCGATTTGCATCGTCGGTGGGTAGACCTCAAAGCGCTGGTATCGGGTAAAGACGAGGAGGCCATCCTCAATGAATGCGAGCGCGGTGAAGACGTCGCTAAAAAGCGCTATGCAGAAGCACTCGAAAAGGAACTGCCGTTAAGCGCTCGCGAGTTGGTGCAGCGCCAGTACGACGGTGTACTGCGCAACCACGATCAAATTAAGGCCCTGCGTACCCGCGCAAAAATGCGCGGCTGATAAACATCAGGAACTCGGGCGTCGCTATGTTATGGACGACGCTTGAGCTGTTCGTAGTAGTGCAACAAGGGCTGACTGGTTAGCCCGTGCAATACGATGCTCATGGCCACCACACTGACGACCAAATCGCTGGCTGTTTGCGCCACAGTGCCGGGTAAGCCTTGGTTGATTGCATAGCTGAGGTAGTACAGGCTGCCAATGCCGCGGATGCCGAACCAGCCAATGAGCAGTCGATGCGCCGGCGGCATTAGCCGACCTCCGATCAGCAACATGACCATGCTTGGTCGTGCTACGCAGAATAATGCCAACCCAAGTGGCAGCGCGCGCCAGTCCCAGTGCTGATAGAGCAGGGCACCGAGCAGGGTCACCATAAGCACTTCTAGGATACGTTCCAGCAAGCTGCCAAATGACAGGATGTCCATCATCAGGGCGCCTGCGGCTACCTTAGGATGTTCATCCTTGTCTTCTCCAAACTCGATATCGCCGTGCGTCTGACCTTCTTCACGGGTTGTTGTATTGCTTGCGCGCTTTTCTGCGGGCTGCTTATGGCCTTGGCTGGCGGCTACTTCGGCATGGCGTAAACCGAGGCCTGCGGCAAACGTGGCGAGAAATCCCCAACCCCCGATGCTCTCTGCCCCCACGTAGGACAGGGCGATCAAGGCCAGAGCGAGGAAGATGTTGGCCGATACGCTCGTATCGGTTTCACGTGCACGAAGGTAAATAACTAGGCGGCCGACACTATGGCCCAGGGCATATCCGAGTAGCAGGCTGACGGGAACGGCCCATACGACATAGATCAAAAACCAGTCGAAGGCCTCACGCATGGGGCTCGTGGGTGGGTGGATACTGAACTGAAGGACTAATAAGGCCGCGACCACAAAAGGAAAAGCAATGCCGTCATTCAGCCCAGCTTCACCGGAGATGGCATAGCGCACGCGATCCTCATCGCCCGCGTGGCTGACCTGAACCAGGCTGGCCAACACAGGATCGGTAGGCGAGAGAATGGCGGCTACTAACAGCGATAATCCCCAGCTCAGGCCGAATAGATAGTGGGCTATTAGCGTCACACTGAGAATGGTGCCAAGGAGCACCGGGCCTGCCAGCAACCAGGCGGCTTGCCATTCAGGCGCGCGAAACGGCAGGCGCAGTTTGAGCCCGCCGATAAACAACGAAATCAACACGGCGATTTCTGCCAGGTGCTCTAACCAAACGGAAATATCCAACAAATCCTGCTGCCAGATACCCAGGCCAAGCGGGCCAATTGCCAGGCCAAATGCCAGGTACAACGTCGACGTGGTAACGGGTAACAGCCGCAGAAAGGCTGAGGCCAATCCGAGAATCAACAACAGGGTGCCCATTACCAGCATCCACATACTGAAGCTCATTGGCGCTTATCCGAATTCAGGTAGGTGTTTAGGATTATTGGAATATTTCAGGCAGCACTATGGGTTGAGTCATGAAAGCAGAGGATGTTCCCGTTATTTAGCTAACATGCTGGATCGCAAAAGCGGCCTAGGTGAAGGCCTATCAGGCTGGGCAACTGCATCCAGAAAAAGGGCTACCGATTATTTGTTGAACGTTTTCCAACCCACATAGCCAAATATTATGTGGACGAGAGTCATTACCTAGATGCGGGTAGTCACCGGATCAAATACCGCGAGCCGCGCAGCAGTCGTTTAATTAAAGGCGCCGGCAGCCACGGGATAGGCTGATTAAACCCTGATGCAAATATCGCTATTGGTTATGCGTGTGACTTTTTGTGCTCAGTTCTCTCCATTCATCGGCCCTTTTAAAGACATGGAATGCCTAAATGGATCACGAATGCGCTCAACAAAATCTTCTTTTGGCATCCCTCTCAACGGACGTGCAAGAGCGTTTGTTCAGTGGAATGGAACGGGTGGAACTGCCACAGGGAAAGGTTATCTACGAGGCAGGCGATACTGTGCGTCATGTCTATTTCCCAACCGATTCAATTATTGCAATGCTCTGTGTGACCGAGAGTGGCGCATCGGCTGAGATATCCGTAGTAGGCAATGAGGGCGTCGTCGGCCTCGCGCTGTTTATGGGGGGAGGGAGCATGTCCAGCGGGGCGGTCGTGCAAAGCAGTGGGCATGCTTATCGCTTGCAAGGCTACCGCTTCATGGATGAATACAACCGTCACGGCGAACTGCTGCAGCTAATCCTGCGGTATACGCAAACGCTGATCACCCAAATGTCACAAACCGCAGCATGCAACCGCCATCACTGTATTGAACAGCAGCTGTGCCGGTGGTTGTTACTGTCCCTCGACCGACTGCCCGGCAACGAACTTGAAATGACTCAGGAGCTGATTGCCAACATGCTAGGCGTGCGCCGCGAAGGAATCACTGAGGCTGCTGGCAAGTTACAACGCCAGGGCATCATTGAGTATTACCGCGGGCATATCAGCGTTATAGACCGCCTCAGGCTCGAGCAGCTGAGCTGCGAGTGTTACGCGGTGGTCAAGAGGGAAACTGATCGATTGTTGCCCTGTAGACCAGAGCAACTGAGCGCAGTTACGTACCGGAGGGACTGAGGCGAGCAACTCAGCCGATGATAGGGCGCAAGCCCAGGCTGCCGACAGAGGCAGACTTAATCTTCCTCCTGCATATCATATTTAACATAATATACATTATACGAACTGCCATATGAGAGCGGTGAACCCAGACCAGTCAGGATTCACCGCTCTCACCCTAATCCGGGCTTCGTACAATGTGGCTTACGTCTACTGCTTGCCGAGATCCAGCAACACGCGGCCACGGCTTGGGCAGGTTTCCATATAACGATGCGCTTCAACTACATCCTCGAAGCTGAACACCTTGTCGATCAGCGGCTTGAGCAAACCATCTGCCGTCAGCTGATTAATACCTTGCACGGCCTTGGCCACTGCCGCCTGGTCTTGCGGAATATTCAACTCTTCCTTGCCGGTGAAGTTACCGATGCAATGCACGAAGAACTGGATGTTCTTCTGGAACGCTGCGCAGGCTGGGAATGGCGTTTCATTGCCGCCTTGCAGATCAAACAGGATCAGTCGACCGCGCGGCGCAATGGCGTCGCCCAGCAGGCACATCTGCGGGCCGCCGAGTGCATCCATTACCACATTGACGCCGCGGCCATCGGTCAGTTTGCCGACACGGCTGACCAGATCCTGCTCTTCAGTAAGGATGATGTGATCGGCGCCCAGCTGCTTGAGAAAGTCGCTGTCTTCGGCAAAGGCTGTAGCGGCGATTACCGTGGCACCCAAAGCCTTGCCCATCTGCACGATATACGGGCCCCAACAACGGCTTGCGGCGGTTACCAGCACGGTTTCGCCGGGCTGCAAACGCGCCAGCTCGCTAAAGCCAAACCAGCCGACCATCGATGGCAGATAGTGCACGGCGGCCTGTTGCGCAGTCAGGTTGTCCGGGTAACGCGCCAGAGAGCTGCGCGGCAACACCACGTGTTCTGCGTAACTGGGATACCGGTTGGCGCTGTGCCCTGGGAAGCTGGCAACTCGATCGCCTACGGCCAGATCATTGACCCCGTCACCCACCGCCAGCACGACACCAGCCAGTTCGTGACCCAGGCCTGCCGGCAATTGCGTCGGTGTATTGGCCAGGTTCTGTCGCCAGAGCACGTCGTACCAACTGACGCCCACGGCCTCAACACCGACCAGCACTTCGCCCGCTGCCGGCGCAGGAGCTGCACGCTCTTCGATCTTGAGGACATCGGCCTCACCAAACTCATGGAAACGAACTATGCGGGACATCGCAAACCTCTTCGGTTGACCCATTCAGGTCGCGGCAGCTGTCTGGCATTTCTGCGCTATACAGGTGTGGCGACCCCTTATGGCCACGGACTTTATCCGGGCTTTGCCAGCAATTCCACCGCTCGGGGCTGATATTCACCATGCTTGTGGATGATGATGAGCCACAAACACATCATTTACCCGTGCCATATTGCCTGGCGACAGCATTCGGCATTAGCCTGAGTCGCGCGCAAAACCGCAGCCACTCCAGAATGGACACCGGATGAACCGTAACGATCTTCGCCGCGTCGATCTCAACCTGCTGATCGTCTTCGAAACGCTGATGCATGAACGCAGCGTGACCCGTGCGGCGGAAAAACTGTTTCTCGGTCAGCCGGCCATCAGTGCTGCCCTCGCCCGTTTGCGCAGCCTGTTTGACGACCCACTGTTCGTGCGCACCGGCCGCAGCATGGAGCCTACTGCGCGGGCCATGGAGATCTCCGCCCTGCTCTCGCCAGCGCTGGATTCGATCTCCACCGCCGTTAGCCGCGCCGCTGATTTTCATCCAGCCACCAGCAATGCAGTGTTTCGCATCGGCCTGTCGGATGACGTCGAGTTCGGCCTGTTGCCGCCGCTGATCAAGCGCCTGCGCGCCGAAGCGCCAGGTGTGGTGCTGGTGATTCGCCGCACCAACTATTTATTGATGCCGTCGCTTTTGGCCTCTGGCGAAATTTCCGTGGGCGTCGCTTACACCGATGAACTCCCGGCCAATGCCAAGCGCAAGGTGCTGCGGCGTAGCAAACCGAAATTGCTGCGCGCCGATGCAGCGCCGGGGCCACTGAGCCTGGATGATTTTTGCGCGCGGCCCCACGCGCTGGTGTCCTTTGCGGGCGACCTCGGTGGCTTTATCGATGAAGAACTGGAGAAAATCGGCCGCAAGCGTCGGGTGGTCCTCGCCCTGCCCCAGTTCAACGGCCTTGGCACCCTGCTCTCCGGCACCGACATTATCGCCACCGTGCCGGACTACACCGCTGCAGCGCTGACCTCTGCAGGAGGTGTACGCGCCGAAGAATTGCCGCTTCCGGCGCAAACCTTTGAGTTGCACATGGCCTGGCGCGGCGCCCAGGACAACGACCCGGCGGAACGCTGGCTGCGCTCACGCATCCAGATGTTCTGCGGTGATCCCGACAGCCTGTAGCCCTGTAAGCGCCCTCCCCAGGCGCTTTGCTCACATAGCGAGTTATCGATACAACCCTGCTTCCCATCATTCTGAGTGATACACATCTTCGAGTCGTTCGATTCGTCGCCTTAGCCCCGCCGCAGCAGACTCCGCCTCATCACAACACCCTCTGGCGGAAGTACACATGGAACAGTCCAATAAAAACCTCTGGCATTTTCCCCTAGCCCTTGCCGCAGTGCTGGTACTGAGCGCCTGCGGCAAAGCGCCGGAAAGCGCACAACAGATGCCCGCTGCAAAAGTCAGCGTGGCTGAAGTTATCGAGCAACCGATCAATGAATGGGACGAGTTTACCGGTCGCCTGGAAGCGCCAGAGTCGGTGGAAATTCGCCCGCGGGTGTCAGGCTTTGTAGACCGCGTAGCCTTCAATGAAGGCAGCCTGGTGAAGAAAGGCGACCTGCTGTTCCAGATCGATCCACGGCCGTTCCAGGCCGAGGTCAAACGCCTTGAAGCCCAGCTGCAACAGGCCCGCGCCAGCCAGGCCCGCACGCAAAGCGAAGCCAATCGCGGCGAGCGCCTACGCCAGAGCAACGCCATCTCCGCCGAACTGGCCGACGCTCGCGCCAGCGCCGCCGCTGAAGCCAAGGCCGCAGTTGCCGGCATCCAGGCGGAACTGGATAACGCCCGTCTCAACCTCAGCTTTACCCGGGTTACCGCGCCGATTGATGGCCGCGTCAGCCGTGCGGAAATCACCGAAGGTAATCTGGTCAATGCCGGGCAAAGCCTACTGACCACCCTGGTCAGCACCGACAAGGTTTACGCCTATTTCGATGCCGATGAGCGTGTGTTCCTCAAATACGTTGAGCTGGCGCGCCAGGCCGGCGGTCAGACCCGCGATGCCAGCCCGGTGTACCTAGGCCTGTCCAGCGAAGATGGCCACCCGCACTTGGGCGAGCTGGATTTTCTCGACAACCAGGTCAACCCGCAAACCGGCACCATCCGTGGCCGCGCCGTATTCGACAACCGTGATGGGCGCTTCACCCCTGGCCTCTACGCCCGCCTCAAGCTGGTCGGCAGCGGCCAGTACGCCGCTGCGCTGATCAAGGACGAAGCGGTCGGCACGGACCTCGGTAAGAAATACGTGCTGATACTCGATAAGGACAACGCCGTGCAGTACCGCGCCGTTGAGCTGGGGCCGAAGCTGGAAGGCCTGCGCATCGTGCGTAGCGGTCTGGCCAAGGGCGAGAAGATCGTGGTTAACGGTCTGCAGCGCGCCTTCCCCGGCTCCACGGTCGATCCGCAGAGCGTGCCCATGGCCGATGAAAAGACTCAGGCGCTGCTGACCGAGCAACGCCAGGCCATCGAACGCCAGAACAGCCGCCGGGTTGCTGCAAAAAACAGCCCCGCCAGCACTGCGCCACGCGGCTAATAGGTAGAAGACGATGAATTTCTCGCAATTCTTTATTCAGCGGCCGATCTTCGCCGCCGTGCTGTCACTGCTGATCCTGATCAGCGGCGCCATCTCGCTGTTCCAGTTGCCGATCAGCGAATACCCGGAAGTAGTACCGCCCACCGTGGTGGTACGCGCCACCTTCCCTGGCGCCAACCCCAAGGTGATCGGTGAAACCGTCGCCTCGCCGCTGGAACAGGCAATTACCGGTGTGGAAGGCATGCTTTATATGTCGTCCCAGGGTACTGCCGACGGCAAGATGACCCTGACCCTGACCTTCGCTCTCGGTACCGATCTGGACAAGGCTCAGGTGCAGGTGCAGAACCGCGTCACCCGCACCATGCCGACTCTGCCCACTGAAGTGCAGCGCCTCGGTGTGACCGTCGACAAGGCCTCGCCCGACCTAACCATGGTTGTGCACTTGACCTCGCCGGACGATCGCTACGACATGCTGTATCTGTCTAACTACGCCGCGCTCAACATCAAGGATGAGCTGGCGCGTCTGGATGGCATCGGCGATGTGCAGCTGTTCGGCCTCGGCAACTACTCGCTGCGCGTATGGCTCGACCCGAACAAGGTGGCTTCACGCAACCTGACTGCCGCCGACGTGGTCAACGCCATCCGCGAGCAGAACCGTCAGGTCGCTGCCGGTTCGCTCGGGGCGCCGCCGTCGGATGCGGGCAACAGTTTCCAGCTGTCGATCAACACCCAGGGCCGTTTGGTCACTGAGGAAGAGTTCGAAAACATCATTATCCGCGCCGGCGAAAACGGCGAAATCACTCGCCTGAAAGACATTGCCCGCATCGAACTGGGCTCCAGCCAGTACGCCCTGCGTTCCTTGCTGAACAACAAACCCGCAGTCGCCATCCCGGTATTCCAGCGCCCCGGCTCCAACGCCATCGAGATTTCCGATGCGGTGCGCGCACGCATGGCCGAGCTGAAGCAGAGCTTCCCGCAAGGCGTGGACTACGAAATCGTCTATGACCCGACCATCTTCGTGCGTGGCTCCATCGAGGCGGTGGTGCATACCCTGCTCGAAGCCATCATCCTGGTGGTGCTGGTGGTGATTCTGTTCCTGCAAACCTGGCGCGCCTCGATTATTCCGCTGGCCGCTGTACCGGTATCGTTGATCGGCACCTTCGCCGTGATGCACATGTTCGGCTTTTCGCTCAACGCGCTGTCGCTGTTCGGCCTGGTGCTGGCCATCGGCATCGTGGTGGACGACGCCATCGTTGTGGTGGAAAACGTCGAGCGCAATATCGGCCTGGGCAAAACCCCGGTGGAAGCCACCAAGCAGGCGATGAAGGAAGTCACCGGGCCAATCGTCGCCACGGCCCTGGTGCTGTGTGCGGTGTTTATCCCCACCGCCTTTATCTCCGGGCTGAGCGGACAGTTTTATCAACAGTTCGCGCTGACTATCGCCATCTCCACGGTGATCTCGGCGATCAACTCGCTGACCCTGTCCCCTGCCCTGGCCGCCGTGTTGCTGAAAAGCCACGATGCGCCAAAGGATCGCTTCTCCAAGTTGCTCGACAAGCTGTTTGGCGGCTGGTTGTTCAAGCCGTTCAACCGCGCATTTGATCGTGCCAGCCATGGCTATGTAGGCACCGTAAAGCGCGTGCTGCGTGGTAGCGGCATCGCCCTGTTCGTCTATGCCGGGTTGATGGGGCTGACCTACCTGGGTTTTGCCACCACACCGAGTGGCTTCGTCCCGGCGCAGGACAAGCAGTACTTGGTGGCCTTCGCCCAATTGCCGGACGCCGCGACCCTGGATCGCACCGAAGATGTGATGAAACAGATGTCGGAAATCGCCGGGAAACACCCTGGCGTGGCCAACACCATTGCCTTCCCGGGTCTGTCGATCAACGGCTTCACCAACAGCCCGAACAGCGGCATCGTCTTCGTCGCCCTGAAAGATTTCGATCAGCGCAAGGACGAAAGCATGTCCGCCGGGGCCATTGCCGCTGAGCTTAACGGCCAGTTCGCGGGTATTCAGGAAGCCTATCTGGCGATCTTCCCACCACCACCGGTACAAGGCCTGGGCACCATCGGCGGCTTCCGCCTGCAGATACAGGACCGTGGCAACCTCGGCTATGACGAGCTGTACGTACAAACCCAGAACGTCATCGCCAAGGCCCGTCAGCTGCCGGAACTGGACCCAATGTCGGTGTTCACCAGCTACCAGGTCAACGTGCCGCAGATCGATGCTGCCATCGACCGCGAAAAGGCCAAGACCCACGGCGTGGCGATCAGCGACATCTTCGACACCATGCAAATCTACCTGGGCTCGCTGTACGCCAACGACTTCAATCGCTTTGGCCGTACCTATCAGGTCAACGTGCAGGCCGAGCAGCAGTTCCGCCTAGAGCCGGAGCAGATCGGCCAGCTCAAGGTGCGCAATAACCGTGGCGAAATGGTGCCGCTGTCAGCTTTCCTTAAAGTCAGCGCCAGCTCAGGTCCGGATCGGGTGATGCATTACAACGGCTTCCTCACCGCTGAGATCAACGGCGCGGCAGCCCCCGGCTACAGCTCTGGCCAGGCCGAAGCGGCGATCGCCAAACTGCTCAAGGAAGAACTGCCTAACGGCATGAGCTTCGAGTGGACCGACCTGACCTACCAGCAGATTCTGGCCGGTAACAGCGCGATCTTCGTTTTCCCGCTCTGCGTACTGCTGGCCTTCCTGGTGCTGGCTGCCCAGTACGAAAGCTGGAGCCTGCCGCTGGCGGTGATCCTGATCGTGCCGATGACCCTGTTGTCGGCCATTACCGGGGTAATCCTGGCGGGAGGCGACAACAACATCTTTACCCAGATCGGACTGATCGTACTGGTGGGATTGGCCTGTAAGAACGCCATCCTGATCGTCGAGTTCGCCAAGGAGAAACAGGAAGAAGGCATGGACCGCGTCAGCGCGGTGCTGGAAGCCTGCCGCCTGCGTCTGCGGCCGATTCTGATGACCAGCTTCGCCTTCATTATGGGTGTGGTGCCACTGGTGCTGTCCTCCGGTGCCGGCGCGGAAATGCGCCATGCCATGGGTGTTGCAGTGTTCAGCGGCATGCTCGGCGTGACCTTCTTCGGCCTGCTGCTGACCCCGCTGTTCTATGTACTGATCCGCGCCTTTGTGGAGAAGCGCGAAGCGCAGAAAATGGCGCGTTTGCAGGAGGTGCAGGTATGAAGACTCTTACCGCCAAGCCTCTGGCTATTAGCCTGTTAGCACTAGCGCTGACGGCCTGCGCCGTAGGCCCGGACTACCAGGCTCCACAGATGGATGCCGGCACACTGAGCAGCGCGCAAAGCAGCAGCTACGACCGCTCGCGTTTTGAAACCAGCTGGTGGCAGCAGTTCGACGACCCGATCCTCAACCAACTGGTGCAACAGTCCCTGCAGGAGAACCGCCAACTGCGCGTGGCCTTTGCCCGTCTGCGTGCGGCCCAGGCCATCCGTGATGACATCGGCAACGATCAGTTGCCGACCGTCACCAGCCGCGCCAGTGGTGAATTTGGCAAAGCCCAGCAACCCGGCGTAACCGAGCAGCGCGTGCGCGGCGAGCGTTATGACCTGGGTCTGGACATGCTCTGGGAGCTGGATCTGTTTGGCCGCATCCAGCGTCAACTGGAAGCCAGCGATGCCGAGTTGGATGTAGCTGAAGCGGATTATCAGCAGCTGCAGGTCAGCCTGATCGCCGAACTGGTGGATGCCTACGGCAGCCTGCGCGGCGCGCAACTGCGTGAACGGATTGCCCGCGACAACCTGAGCAACCAGCAGGAATCCCGCGCCATTACCGAGCAGCTGCGCGAAGCCGGCGTCGGTAGTCAGCTGGATGTACTGCGTAGCGATGCGCGCCTGGCCGGCACCGAAGCCAGCCTGCCGCAACTGCAGGCCGAACAGCAGCGCGCCATGCACCGCATCGCCACCCTGCTCGGCCAGCGCCCGGATCAATTGAGCGTCGACCTCTCGGCTCAGGACCTGCCCGCCATTGCCAAGGCCCTGCCAGTTGGCGACCCCGGCGAGTTGCTGCGTCGCCGTCCGGATATCCGTGCAGCAGAACGGCAATTGGCCGCCGCCACCGCCAATATCGGTGTGGCCACGGCGGATCTGTTTCCACGGGTGAGCATGTCCGGTTTCCTCGGCTTTACCGCCGGGCGTGGTTCGCAGCTTGGTTCATCGGCGGCGCAAGCCTGGGGCCTTGCTCCAACCATCAGCTGGGCCGCGTTTGACCTGGGCAGCGTGCGTGCACGCCTGCGCGGGGCCGAAGCCGAAGCCGATGGCGCACTGGCCAACTATGAGCAACAAGTGCTGCTGGCCCTGGAGGAGTCGGCCAACGCCTTTAGCGACTACGGCAAACGCCAACAACGCCTGCTGGCCCTGCTACGCCAATCCGAAGCCAGCCGCGCCGCTGCCGAACAAGCCCGCGTGCGCTACCGCGAAGGTGAAGTGGATTTCCTGGTGCTACTCGACGCCGAACGCGAACGCCTAAGCGCCGAAGACGCCCAGGCCCAGGCGGAAGTCGAGCTGTACCGCGGCATCGTCGCCATCTACAAAGCCCTTGGCGGCGGGTGGCAGCCTAACGCCTAGAACCTGTTTGCAAACTCTCCCCCGGTTGGCTTGACCAACCCCTTCCCGACCCCACGGCATCCGCTCCTTGCCGTGGGGCTTTTTTATGAGTGAAACGGCCGCACCTCAACCGGTGCCCGGCAGGCGATGGCGGCCTTGCGCCCCCAGGCCAACGCCTCATCCAGATCAGCCGTTTCCAGCACCCAGAAACCACCCACGTGCTCATTGGTCTGCAGGTATGGCCCGTCGCTAATAAGCACCTCGCCATTGGGCTGCGCTCGTAGCGATTTTGCGCAGCGCGCTGGGTGCAGGCCACCGACGAAAACCCGGACGCCAGCCGCCACCATTTCGTCATTAAGCACGTCGATATCGCGGGTCATCGCCTCATCCTCGGCAACGGCTGGGTCGTAGTTGTCGGGGTGATGTATAGCAACCAGATACTGCGCCATAACGTCTCCTGCAGCGGATTCACGCGGGCGGCTGCCCTACTTCCCTGATTCAAGTCGCCCAATGGAGGAAATCCAATACGACCTCGGTAGGTGACTTATTTACACGTCTGGTTAGCTGCGTTCATGGGTTACGTATGAGCGTAATCCCGTGAGTGGAATTGCGAACAGCAGAGCAAACCCTGCATTCAGGACAGCGTTTTGCCAGAAGCCAGACAGCAACGAATAGGCTGTGTCTGGGATAAACCAGGCGACCAGTGACACAACGAACATCCACCATGCGTCTTTGCAGCCTCTGCGCACTGGGCCAAGCGCGAGAAACATCAGCACAGCGCCCCAGCCGAACATCACAGAGCCCAAAACCGCATGGACAAGGCTGATATAAGCCACAGCCTCAGGGCCAAATGTATTGAGGTGTGCGCTAGAGGCGTAAACCAGCAGACTGAAACCTTGCAACGTAAAGCCAGGCATAACCACAAGAATAAGCCCGAACGACATAAGGCCTGCGGTGGCGGCTATCAGTAAACGCCAGCAAAAAGTCTGATTACTGTTCAATGCATGCTCCATGCGTCAAATTCTGCGATGAAAATTGGGGAGTTCCATACAACCCCCTAAACGCCCTGCCCAATTTAGAAATCTGCGGTGTCGGGCACACGGAAGGCCTTACTGTAGTAGCCCGACTGGTCGAAGCAGCAAACATGCTTCTTGCCGGATGAAAGCATATCGCAGGCATCACCAATTCGTTTGGCGCGCGTCTTAAGTTGCTTGGCTGAAGTAATCCAGTGTATCCAGTCCAATCGTGCGATGGTCGTCGTATCGTTCCAAACCTTATGAGCCTCAGGCGTGGCTGCCAGTGCCTCCTGAAAATCAGCTGGAATGTCAGGTTCGGGCTCCTGCTTCACAGGAGTTAGCTCTAGCGTGACGATATCCCCAACGGCCACGCCCGCAGCTTCGTGCAACTCTCTACTTACCTGTAACCAATGGCTCAGCTGACCATCAGGCTCAAGAGTCGCCTGGAAATGATGCCCATTAATTGTGCCTTCAACTGTCGTTCTTCCTCGCCTTGGAAGCTTTTCACTCACATCTCTTGGCAGCACTACGAACGCCCACGAAGTATCACTACCAAGCTGCACCGGGCGATGAAGCTTTGCCTCAAACCGGGATTTCACATCGGCTTTACTCATTGCCACTCCGCCCAATATTTGCGCTTGGTTAAACTGGCTGTTGACTGAATTAATCAGAGTCCTGATTCAACCATTGACTTTATTTTTGCGGCCTTCTCGAAATGATCAAGCTTGTGGATTTCTATCCACCATCTTGCGGCTTCCATAAGAAGCTCTGGGTCATCATTTTTATTTGCGAAGAACGCGTAAAAAGAAACGCCAACAGCCTCGCCCTTGGCATGTATCTTCTTTGTACAAACACTGATTATTTTATCTCTTAGGTCTTGCCGCATTAACTTTAGTTGCCTTTTGCTTAATGTTTGGTTAAAGGCTGACTTTGCCCGCTGATTAGCGAAGCTAGCGACTTTAAACGCTTGTAAGTGTTCTAACTGAACAGGCCAGCAATTGCACTTGCTATGCCTTCGACAACTGCTACAACTCCGTCAATCATGGCTTCGAAGGTTCCGATTACTATCTCTAGAATTCCTTCGTCGCTTTGGACAAGAGGCGCAGCTGCTCCGGAAAAGGAAATAACTATAGCTGCCATAGCAACAGAGTTTAAGCCCATAACAATAATGTAAATTGCAGAGCCCATAAGCAAGGCAGCACAAAGTGAATTAAAGGCCCTCAATAATTTTGACCTTTCTACTTTCTTTTTCATTTGCGGCACCGTTGTAGCTGGATGACAAGTTTCTAACTACGAATAACGTTTATTAAGAGCGGAGATTGGCCCGTGCCAGTGAGCGAGGCGAACGATTTGAACCAGTTGCTAGGCTTTGTTCGTTGGTACATAAGCCTCCTCAAACTGTGGTAAGCCGTCACTTATGGGCCACCAATTAGCCTTTGATCCTGTGTAGAAATGTGCCACTGGTTTGACTGGAAGCTCTTCATTAAGGAGGCCAGCCCTGATGCGTAATACACCCGGCAAACTGTCCTTTTTGCTGTAAATGGGTGAGCCGCACTTGCTGCAAAATACTCGTTGCTTGCCAGGAGATGACTCAAAAGTCGTAAGTAATTCTGCGCCACTGATCAGCTGAAAAGCAGCTGAGGAAACCGGCGTGTTTGTGGCGAATGGCGTCCCCTGAGCTTTGCGGCACTGTGAGCAATGACATATTTGAATTGGTTCAAGCGCGGATTCAATACGGAATTTGATTCCGTCACATAAACAATTACCTGTATACAAAGGAGCCTCCTGCTCTAAGAGCCTAACTATAACTAGACGACATTCCCGTCGCATACCACTCCATAGGATGTCGTATAAAGTCCCGGCCTAGCACCACCAGTTTGAGCAATCCAAAAAAATGCCAAATGCAAAACCGACACCACGTAACACCAGCCAAAACCTACGTCTTTGCCGCAATACTGTCTAGCAGACCCAGTAGCATTAGCCCCAACCGTGACTGCGCCAAAGCTCGGTCTTGACACACTAAAACAGCCCCCCTCCCCTAAAAATCCTCACCAAACCGACAACGCACAGGCGTCGAGCAAACACGGCTCAATAAAGCGCCGTTGCGCTTGTTTTGTGCTAGATATTTAGCGGATAGTTTCCAGGGCTTGAGGCCAAAAACAATAATCGCAAGGGAAGATACGAACACATGACTACAGAGCAGAACACAGCCCAGCCCAAGTCCGCCCATTGGCGATTCAAGTTGGGCATCGCGATTATCTGTTTGATTCCGGCTTTGTGGCTTCTGGTGCCGCTGGCGGCGGCAGCGGATTTGCCGGGCTCCAAGGTCGCCGCACTCACGGGTGGGCTGTTTATTCTCAACAAAATCCTCCTGCTGCTGGTCATCGCCGTCATGGGCAAGGCCGGCTTCCAGGAGTTGAAGCAGCATATCTATGGCTACATGTCTTCGATGGTGCCCAGCACCGAGGATGAGATTAGCCCGATGCGCCATCGCATTGGCTTGGTGATGTTCTGCCTGCCGCTGATTTCGTCCTTTCTCGAACCCTATATCGATGCTGTTGCCCCAGGCCTGCGGCCTAATAACTGGGCGCTGCAGATGCTCGGCGATGCCATGTTGATCGGTAGCTTCTTTGTGCTGGGCGGCAATTTCTGGGAGAAGCTGCGCGCGCTGTTTATTCGTACCGCGCGGGTCACCAGCCAGGACCCTGTCTGAGCCTGACCGACCTGAAAGCCCGCGCCTGGCGCGCGGGCCTCACACTGCCTAGCCACCCTTTGCGGTTGCTACATCAGCCTTACGGAAATCTATATGTCTGAAGCATTAGAGCAGCCCGACAGCACTCCCCCGCCTCCTGCCGAAACGCCGGCCACCGCCCCCGCTGAAAGCCCCGCCCCGCCGTCTAATCCGCTACGGCGTGTTGCGTTGATCGTGGTGTTGGTGGCCGCCGTGCTATTTGCGTTGTCCATCCTGATGGAGCGCATCACCCCTTCCACCTCGCAGGCTGTGGTGCAGGGTTATGTGGTGCAAATGGCCTCTGAGGTGGGCGGCCGCGTGGTGGAAATCGCGGTGCTCGATAACGCGCGAGTAGAAGCTGGGCAGCTGCTTTTTCGCATCGATCCGCAGCCCTACAAAATTGCCGTTGCCGAAGCCGAGGCACGCCTTGAGCAAACAGGCCAGTCCTTGGGGGCCAACACCGCATCGGTGGATGCGGCGCAGGCTCAGCTCGTGTCTGCCCGCGCCCAGCGCGACAATGTGCGTGAGCAAGCGCGCCGGGTAATGCAGCTGGTTGAACGCGGCGTGTATGCGCGGGCACGGCTGGATGAAGCCACCGCATCGCTGAATTCCGCCGAGGCTGCCGTGGTCAAAGCAGCGGCCGATTTGCAGCGCGCACGTCAGGAACTGGGGCCAACCGGTACGGATAACCCACAGTTCAAGCAGGCACTCGCGCAACTGGAGAAGGCCCGGCTTGATCTGGTGCGCACGGAGATTAAGGCGCCTGCCGACGGTGTGATTACCAATCTGCAGCTTGCCGTTGGCCAGGTGGTCAGTACCGGTCAGCCCGCGTTAACCTTTATCGACACCGGCACCGTATGGGTTTCTGCTGCCTTTAAAGAAAACAGCCTGGAGCATGTACAGGCCGATGACACCGCTGAGCTGGTGTTCGACGTGTTGCCCGGGCGCATTTTCAATGCCCGGGTCGAGAGCGTCGGTTGGGGCGTGGCAACGGAAGGCACCAGCTCTTCTGCCCTGCCCTCGGTGCGCAACGAGAGCGGCTGGGTACGTGACCCGCAACGCTTTCCCGTACGCTTGGTGGTGATGGAGCCTTACCCGAAAGGCCTGCGCTACGGCTCACAGGTCACGGTGGTGATTTACACCGGGGATAACCCGCTAGCGAATATTTTCGGCGTAATCACCGCGCGGCTTGTGGCCCTGCTAACCTATGTCAACTGAGGCCACGGCTGGCATCTCACCGTCAATCGATCTGGCGCGCGCCAAGCGCCAGGGCTTGCGTGTGGCCCTGGCGGTGACGGTGGGTTTCAGCGTGGGGCTGGTGAACGGCAGCGTGCTGCCGTTTCTCGCACCGTTGTTTGCCACCCAGTTTCTGCTGGCAAGCTACAGCCCACCCGGCTTGCGCCAGGGGCTAGGCACCGTGTTGCTGATCTTTATTGTCGGCGCACTGCTGATCTTCCTCACGGGCCTGCTCGGTGACCGGCCATTGGTACTGCTTCCGCTGCTGTGGCTGTGCTACTTCACCTGCTTTTTCGCTCAGGGGCGTCAGGTGGGCGGCGCGGGGCCGGCGTTGATGCTGGTGATCGCCATCGTGGTGCCGCTGCTCGACATACTGCAGCGGGATCTCGGTGAGTCGATTGTGGCGATTCTGGCCAAAGCGGTCAGTGTCGGTCTGCTGCTGACCTGGGGCGCTCACGCGGTATTCCCAGACACAGGTACGGCAGATGCCAACGTCGTCCCGCCGTCACGCCTTGACCCTGGCAGGGTGACGCGCCAGGCAATGGTCAGCGGCGCAATCCTGCTGGGGATGGTTGCGCTGTGTTTGATTGATCCGCGCCTGGCCACGGCGATGGTCATACCGATCACCGTCGCCTCATTGCTTAGCCAGTTTGAGTTGACGATGAGCAGGCGCACTGCCGTCGGGCTGATCGCGCTCAACCTGCTGGGCGGGGTTGCTGCATCCCTGGCATTTACCTTGACCGAGATGAAACCCACCCTCTGGCTGATCACCCTCTCCGTGCTGCTGGTAAGCCTGTTGTTTGCCGGCAAGGCGGTAATGGGCACGACGACGGGCAAGGTATTTGGCGGCGGGCTTACGACCTTTCTGATTCTCTTTGGCCTTGGCGTTTCGCCATTGCCAGGCGAGACGCCGGAGCTGTTTTCCACGCGAATTGCCTATGTGCTGTTCGCGATTCTGTATGCCTTGTGCATGGCCAGCCTGTTCTGGCCCAAGCCGCGCAACGCCAGCCACTAATTGCTAATTCAGGTGCCGTTTTATGCGCAATCTCTGGAGCAAGTACCTGGCGATGTTGGATGCAGACTTAAGCGCCAAGATCTTCGACAACATCAAAAATCTGTTGGTCTGTGCGCTGCTGTTTGCCGCCGGCACCGATGCACTGCGAGGCGACCATCAGCTCTTTATGGGGCTTTGGGGCTCAAGGCTGGCTGGTTGGGGGCTGATCATCGTCTCGGCGATTCTGCTGTTGCTGAATATCAGCGATGGGTTGAACCGGCTGGCCAAGATGCGTCATCACGTGGTGCTGCAGATCATCCTGTTTCTGCTCTATCTGATCCTGGCTGTGCGCGTGGTGGAAATAGTCTGGAGTTTTAGGAGCGTGTAGAGCCCCACTCCACCTCACCGGCAACGGCCGCTCGGGTAACGACCAGCAAGCTCACGCAGAACCCATTGCCCGTATTGGCAAACTCAAGTTCGCAGCCACAGCGCTCGGCAATGGCCTTGACGATGGACAGCCCAAGGCCGCTACCTTCTCCAGTGGAATTGCGCCAGAAGCGTTCAGTCAGTTGAGCGAGCTTGTCCGCAGCCACTCCAGGCCCTGAGTCGCGCACGCTGAAACAGACCCTATCCCCACGCATTTTCACGCTCAGGCTGACGGCAGTTTCGGCCGGGGTATGCCGTTGGGCGTTGTCCAGCAGGTTGCGCAAGGCAGCAGTCGCCAGGGTTGGCGGCATATCCAGCAAGCGCTGGGCGCTGGCGTCGAGCAGCTGCAGTTCGATGGCGGGCTGGTCCTGTTGCTGGGCGTCGCCAATAGCCATCTGCGCCACTTGCTCGGCGCTGTATTGCAGATTCTCGTCAAACGGCAGCCGACCCTCGACCCGCGCCAGGAGCAGCAACTGCTCCAGGGTCTGATGCAGGCGGTCGGCACCTGCTTCGGCGTTGGCCAGTGCCTGGCGGGCGGTTTCGCCCTCGGTCATGCCGGCCACCTGCAGGTGGGTCTTAATCGCGGTCAGCGGGCTGCGCAGCTCATGGGCGGCATCGTCGGTCAGCCGGCGCTCACGCTCGATGGCCTGGGCTATACGTTGAAACAGCTGGTTCTGGGTTGCCACCAGCGGTTGCAGCTCCTGGGGCAGACCCTCGATATGCAGTGGTTCGATGCAGTCGGCGCTGCGCTTAGCCAGCGCCTGGCGGATGCGCCGTAAAGGCGACAGCTCTCGGCTTAGGCCAAACCAGAGCACCAGCAGGCTGCCCAGTAAAGCGAGCAGAACTGGAGCCGCGGCGGCCAGCAGAATCGAGCGTTTGAGCGTGTCGCGCTCATCCAGTCGGTCGGCAGTGGTTACACGCATATCACCTTCGATCAGGGTGAACGTGCGCCAGGCAATTCCATCAATGCTGCGTTCATAAAAACCTGTGTCCGCCCTGCCAAGTGCACTGTCCGGCGCGGCGCGACTGCTGGCAAGGATCTCGCCACGCACCGAGCTGATCTGGCAGGCGATGCCTTCGGGAATGCCCAGCTGTTCGGTGCTGAGCGGAGTGCCTGATTCACTCTGTAACGGGGGCGGCAGCTGCGCCAGCAGTCCGGCAACCATACGTGCGGATGACGCCAGGCGTTGATCGAGCGAGAGCGTCAGCTGATTGCGCAGATCAAACAGCATCCACACAGCGGCCAGCGACCAGAGCAGCACAAAGGCGGAACCAAGGATAAGGGTCAGGCGTAAACGCAGGCTCATGGGTTGTTACTCTCCTCAGAGGTGGCTGCGTGCCCGGCCGGCCCCAGGCGGTAGCCCAGGCCACGGACGGTCTCAACGATACCGTTGCCCAGCTTGCGCCGCAGGTGGTGGATATGCACGTTGAGGGCGTTGCTCTCGACCTCGCCGTCGAGGCCGTAGACCGCATCCTTGAGCTGTTCGCCGCTGAGCACCCGACCTGGGCTCTGCAACAGCGCCTGCAGCAGCACCTGCTCACGGCGCGACAGGTCGACCGGTTGCTCGTGCAAAAACGCTTGGCAAGCCACTGGGTCATAACGCAGCGGACCATGCTCGACCTGCGGACTGGCGCGGCCGGCTGCACGGCGCAATAACGCATGCAGGCGCGCAGCGAGCTCGCGCAGGTCGAAGGGTTTGACCAGGTAATCGTCGGCGCCGTCCTGCAGCCCAGAAACGCGGTCTGCAACCGAGTCACGGGCCGTCAGCAGCAACACGGGCAACGTCACACCGCGCTGGCGCAGTCGGCGCAACAGGCTTAAACCGTCTTCGTCGGGCAGGCCCAGGTCCAGCACCAGGGCATCAAACTGCACCGTGCGCAGCAGCGCCTCAGCCTCGGCCGCAGTCGCGGCGTGCATCACGCGAAAGCCCTGGGCGGTGAGTCCGGCCACGACGCCGCTGGCAATCAGGGCGTTGTCTTCAGTCAGCAATATGTACATGGAACCGGTCCGTGGAGGAGATTGAATTATCCGTTGTCAGGATTAAGCCGCCGTTATCGCGGGGCACGAAATGATAACCGGCGACTGCAATTTGCGCCGATTATCACATCGTTAATCCTGACTTAACCGCCAACTGCGATCCTGCGTACCTCGACATTCACAGACGTGGTTATGCATGCGGACGTTACTGCTGTTCTCTCTGTTATGGGCCTGGCTGCTGCAGCCAGCTTATGCCTCCAGCTTTTCAGCCAATCCACTGCTATCGGGTAATACCCAGCAGGCGGACTTTCTCCCCGCCGAGCAGGCGTTCGAGCTCAGCGTCGAGCCACAGGCCAGTGGCGAAACCCTGCTGCGCTGGGACATCGCCCCCGGCTACTACCTCTACCAGCACCGTCTGCAGTTCAACGGACTGCCAGCTGGCGTCGAGCCGGAGTTGCCGCCAGGGCTGCCGTATAGCGATGAGTTCTTCGGCGACTCGCAGATCTACCGTGAGCGCCTGGAGCTTATTCTGCCGGCTGGCAACTCCGGCAGCATCCAGATTGGCTGGCAAGGCTGCGCCGATGCAGGACTGTGTTACCCACCGCAGACCCAACAGATCGATCTGTCTGGCAGTGGTGCGACAAGCCAACCGGACACCACCCTGGCTGAAGACCAGGCGCTGGTCGGCGGCCTGCAGAACCAGACGCTGGCCTTGAGCCTGCTGGTGTTCTTCGGCTTGGGCCTGCTGCTGGCCTTTGCTCCCTGCTCATTACCAATGCTGCCGATTCTCGCCGGCATTGTGGTGGGCAGCGGTGCCTCGCCGCGTCGCGGTTTAGCGCTGGCCTCGGCCTATGTGGTGAGCATGGCGCTGGTGTATGCCGCGTTGGGTGTGGTCGCTGCACTGATGGGCGCCAACCTGCAAGGCCTGCTGCAGCAACCCTGGCTGCTGGCCAGCTTTGCCGCGCTGTTTGTACTGCTGGCCTTGCCGATGTTTGGCCTGTTCGAGTTGCAGCTGCCGGCGGCACTGCGTGACCGTCTGGAGAATGCTGGACGCAAGCAGCAAGGTGGCAGTCTGATGGGTGCCAGCATGCTCGGCCTGTTCTCCGGTCTGCTGGTCGGCCCGTGCATGACCGCACCGCTGGCTGCCGCCCTGCTGTATATCGCGCAAAGTGGTGACGCGCTGCACGGTGGCCTGGTGTTATTTGCCTTGGGCCTGGGTATCGGTACGCCGCTGGTGTTGCTGGTGACCCTGGGCAACCGCTTCCTGCCCAAGCCGGGCGCGTGGATGGACCGGGTCAAGGTGGTGTTCGGTTTCCTGTTCCTGGTGACTGCGTTGCTGGTGATCCGCCCGCTGTTGGACGAGCCGGTCTGGCTGGGCCTGTGGGGCGCGCTGCTGATTCTGTTGGCCAGTGCCCTGCTGCATCTGGCGCGTCAGGTGCAACAGCACGCCAGCCTGAGCAAGGCCGCAGGTGCACTGCTGGGTATCTGGGGCATGGCGATGCTGCTGGGTGCCGCCGGTGGTGCCAGCGACCCGCTGCAGCCGCTCAAAGTGTTCACCGGCACCGCCGTTGCCGCAGCCCCGAGCAAGCAGCACTTTATCGACCTGAACGAGCCGGCCGCTCTGGAGTCTGAGCTGGCCGCCGCCAAGGCCGAGGGCCAGTGGGTACTGGTGGATTACTACGCGGACTGGTGTGTGTCGTGCAAAGTCATGGAGAAAACCGTGTTCGGTAACCCCGAGGTGCAGGCCAGCCTGCAGGGCGTGCGCGTACTGCGCCCCGACGTGACCGAGAGCAATTCGGCAAGCCGCGCGCTACTCAGCCGCTTTGAAGTTCTGGGCCCGCCCACCCTTCTGTGGATTGGCCCGGATGGTGAAGAGCGCCGCTCGCAGCGCATCACCGGTGCGGTGGATGCCGAGCAGTTTCTGCAGATATGGAGCAATACCAAGGAGCGTGGTTGATGTTAACGATCAATATCGGGCCGCTGGCACTCAGCACCGCCCATGTGCTTTTGCTGCTCAGCCTGCTGCTGGCGACATTTACCGGCTGGTATGTCGGCCGGCGCAGCGCGGTAAACCCCGAGAAACAGCTATTTCGCTTGCTGCTGGTGGCCATGCTGGTCGCTCGAGTGGCGTTTGTGGCGGTGTATTTCGAGCACTACCGCGAGCAACCCTGGCAGGTGTTGGATATCCGTGACGGCGGCTTTATCGCCTGGCCTGGTTTGTTGGCTGCCCTGCTGCTGGGCGCCTGGCAGGCCTGGCGCACGCCAACTATCAGAACCTCGCTGGCAAGCGCACTGGCTGTCGGCGTACTGAGCTGGGGCCTGGGCAGCCTGACCCTGCACGGCCTGGAACAAGGCACGCGTTTGCCAGAGCTCTCGTTCAGGGACAGTAACGGTGCCACCGTGGCGCTTGAGGACTATGTCGGCAAACCACTGGTAGTCAACCTCTGGGCCACCTGGTGCCCTCCGTGCCGCCGCGAAATGCCGGTACTGGCTGAGGCGCAACGCGATAACCCGGAGCTGACCATCCTGTTCGTCAACCAGGGCGAAGGCCAGGGTGTAGTGAACCAGTACCTAGAGGCCGAAGCCCTGGGGCTGGACAACGTACTGCTCGACAGTGGAGGCCGCCTGGGCCAGCACGTCGGCTCCATGGCCCTGCCCAGCACGCTGTTCTACGACGCCGAAGGTCGCCAGGTTGGCAGCCACCTGGGCGAACTCTCCCGCGCCAGCCTGGCTCGCGCGCTTGAAGTACTGAAGAAGGATCAATAAGCATGAAGAAACTGATCAATCTCCCCGTCATGCTTTCAGCTTTAACCATGCTGACCGTGCCTCTATTGCACGCCGAGGATTGGCCAGCTCCGATCAAAGCAGTCGAAGCGCGCGGTGCTGAAATCATCCAGCGCTTCGATGCACCAAGCGGCCTGCAGGGTTATGCCGCCCGCTACAACGGCCAGGGCGTCGCCCTGTACCTGACGGAGGATGGCCAACATGTGCTGGTCGGCAGCCTGCTCAATGCTAAAGGTGAAGACCTCTCGCGCCAGCCCCTGGACAGGCTGGTGTACGAGCCGCTGGCCAAGGAAATGCTCGGCAAGCTGGAGCGCAGTACCTGGATCGCCGATGGCAGCGCCAAGGCACCACGCATCCTCTATATGTTCTCCGACCCCAACTGCCCCTACTGCAACATGTTCTGGAAACAGGCGCGGCCCTGGGTCGAGGCCGGTGATGTGCAGATCCGCCACGTGATGGTCGGAATGCTGCGCCAGGACAGCGTCGAGAAGGCCGCGGCCCTGCTCAATGCCAAGGATCAGCAGGCGGCGCTGCATGAGCATGAGTCCGCAGGCAAAGCCAGCAAGCTGAAAGTCTTGAAGAAGATTCCAGCGGCGATCCAGCAGCAGCTCGACAACAACCTTGGCCTGATGGCGGAGATGGGCGTAGCGGCTACGCCAGCGATTTTCTACCCGGACGAAAACGGCCAGCTGCGCCAGCAGCGAGGTGCGCCGAGTCCCGATGTGCTCAAACAGATCATGGGGCCGCGCTCCTGATCGCAACATCGCGCGCTGAGCGGTTTCGGTCGATAATCCGACCCCCAGGCGCGCGGCAATAGATTGCCCACACCTTAGTCAGACCGACTGACTTAACGTTCTGTAATGGAGATACAGCATGACAACTACCCAAACCCTGCAAGGCAAAGTGGCTTTCATCCAGGGCGGTTCGCGCGGTATCGGCGCAGCCATCGTCAAGCGCCTGGCCGCTGACGGCGCGGCAGTGGCCTTCACCTATGTGTCCTCCGCAGAGCGGGCCAATGCCCTGGCCAGCGAAGTCACTGCCGCTGGTGGCAAGGCACTCGCCCTCAAAGCTGACAGTACCGATGCAGCAGCCGTACAACAGGCCATTCGCGCTGCGGTCGAGCACTTCGGTGGCCTGGACATTCTGGTCAACAACGCCGGTGTGCTGGCCTGGGGCAGTACCGAAGAACTTACCCTGGAACAGCTGGATCACACTCTGGCAGTCAATGTGCGCAGCGTGTTCGTCGCCAGCCAGGAAGCCGCCAAACACATGACCGACGGCGGACGCATCATCAACATCGGCAGCACCAACGCCGAGCGCATCCCGGTGGCTGGCGGCGCGGTATATGCCATGAGCAAGTCGGCGCTGGTCGGCCTGGCCAAAGGCATGGCCCGCGACCTGGGCCCACGCAACATCACCGTGAACAACGTACAGCCAGGCCCAGTGGACACCGAAATGAACCCAGCCGATGGCGAAGGTGCCGAGTATCTGAAAGGCCTTATGGCGCTTGATCGTTACGGCAAGGCAGGAGAAATCGCCGGCTTTGTCGCCTACCTGGCCGGCCCGGAAGCGGGTTACATCACCGGGGCCAGCTTGATGATTGATGGCGGTTTCTCGGCCTAACCCATGACTGAAACTGGGGCATGTGCGACTCGCCACATGCCCCGATCAGCTGGCGAGGCCTTCGGAAAATTCGATCAATTGCACATCAGCTGGTCTGGGTGCAACTTGGCTGCCCAGCCGAGTAACGCACGCCAGGGCTGACGGCAGCGTTGAACTCTTTCAGCGCCGAGGAGCCGATCAGCAGCGGGAATTCAAAGGCGCTGCGGTCGGTCAGATTGACCTCGATATTCTTCAGCTCATCACCCACGCAGATATCCATCTCGATTACCGGCCGCGCGGTATACAGCTGCTTGTCACCGGGCTTGCGGTCGTCAGCGCGGCGTTTGATATAGCTCATCCGCGCCAGCGGTTTTTCGATGATCTGCGCCTGCTTGGCGTTCTCCATACCCAATTGAAAGCGCACCCACTCGCCGCCATCACGTTTGAACATTTCAATATTCTTGGCGCTCAGAGAGGCGGTTTCGGCGCCGGTATCGAGCTTGGCGGGTAGCTCCAGGGCCAGTTCATGCAGCGAAACCTTCTCGTGCAGGCCATAGATCTGCGGCTGGTTGGCCATCGCGCCGGTGGCGAACAGTGCGGCGCAGAGTGCGAAGGCGGCCGGAACCTGTTTGAGCGGTACGCTGGCGATGGTGGACATAGAGAGACTCCAAAGGCATTTAAAAAGATGGGGCAAGGTTAACCGCGCTGGCTGAATTCAAACTTAATCAAGCACTTATAAAAAACTTCGCCCCGCCATGAATGACCATGGCGGGGCGAAGTGGTTTCATCTGAGGCGTGTTAAGCCTCTTTGCGGATCACTTGAGATCGAAGCGATCCAGGTTCATCACCTTGGTCCAGGCAGCGACGAAGTCCTTAACGAACTTCGCTTGTGCGTCGCTGGTGGCGTAAACCTCGGCAAGAGCGCGCAGCTGGGAGTTGGAGCCGAACACCAGGTCAACCTGAGTGCCGGTCCACTTCAGATCGCCGGTTTTGCGATCGCGGCCTTCCAGCACACCTTCGCTGGCGGACTTCTGCCACTTGGTGCTCATGTCGAGAAGGTTGACGAAGAAGTCAGTGCTCAGGGTTTCCGGGCGCTTGGTGAATACACCATGCTGGGCTTTGCCGGCATTGGCGTTCAGCGCACGCAGGCCACCGACCAGCACGGTCATCTCCGGCGAGGTCAGCTCCAGCAGCTGCGCCTTGTCTACCAGCAACTCGGCGGCAACGCTTTCATAACCCTTGCGGGCGTAGTTGCGAAAGCCATCGGCCTTGGGTTCCAGCACCGCGAAGGATTCGACATCGGTCTGATCCTGCGAGGCGTCGGTACGACCCGGAGCAAACGGCACCACTGCATCCACACCACCCTTCTTCGCTGCGGCTTCCACCGCGGCAGAACCGGCCAGAACAATCAGGTCGGCCAGGGAGATTTTCTTACCGCCGCTTGCCGAGGCGTTGAAGTCCTTCTGGATAGCTTCCAGCGCCGCCAGCACCTTGGCCAGTTCGGCCGGCTGATTGACCTCCCAATCCTTCTGCGGAGCCAGACGAATACGCGCGCCATTGGCACCACCACGCTTGTCGCTGCCACGGTAGGTGGAAGCCGACGCCCAAGCGGTGTTGACCAGTTGCGCAATCGACAGGCCGGATGCCAACACCTTGGCCTTGAGGCCAGCGATGTCCTGCGCATCCACTAGGGCATGGTTAACGGCCGGAACCGGGTCTTGCCAGATCAGCTCTTCCTGCGGCACCAGCGGGCCGAGGTAACGGGCACGCGGGCCCATATCACGGTGGGTCAGCTTGAACCAGGCACGGGCGAAGGCATCAGCAAACGCTTGCGGGTTCTGGTGGAAGTGACGGGAGATTTTCTCGTAAGCCGGGTCCATACGCAGCGACATATCGGCGGTGGTCATCATCGGCGGGTGCTTCTTCGCCGGGTCATGGGCGTCGGGAATCATGTCCTCCGGTTTGACGTTCTTCGGCGTCCACTGATGGGCGCCAGCCGGGCTCTTGCTCAGTTCCCACTCGTAGCCGAACAGCATGTCGAAATAGCCGTTATCCCAGGTCGTTGGGTTGGGCTTCCAGGCACCTTCGATACCGCTGGTGGTAGTGTGTACGCCCTTGCCGCTGCCGAACTTGTTGATCCAGCCAAAGCCTTGCTCTTCGATGCCCGCAGCTTCCGGCTCAGGGCCGACCAGGGTTGGATCACCCGCGCCGTGGGCTTTGCCGAAGGTGTGACCGCCGGCTACCAGCGCCACGGTTTCTTCGTCGTTCATCGCCATGCGGGCGAAGGTTTCGCGCACATCGCGGCCGGAGGCGACTGGGTCTGGATTGCCGTCCGGGCCTTCCGGGTTTACGTAGATCAAACCCATCTGCACGGCGGCCAGCGGGTTTTCCAGATTGCGGTCACCGGAGTAGCGGCTGTTGGGTTTGTCGCTGGTGGCCAGCCACTCGGTTTCAGCACCCCAGTAGGTGTCTTCTTCCGGCTCCCAAATATCCGGGCGGCCGCCGGCAAAGCCGAAGGTTTTGAAGCCCATGGATTCCAGGGCGACGTTACCGGCCAGAACGAACAGGTCAGCCCAGGACAGCTTGCGGCCGTATTTTTGCTTGATCGGCCAGAGCAGACGGCGGGCCTTGTCCAGGTTGCCGTTATCCGGCCAGCTGTTGAGCGGAGCAAAACGCTGGTTGCCGGTGCTTGCACCGCCACGGCCGTCATGAATGCGGTAGGTGCCGGCAGCGTGCCAGGCCATGCGAATCATCAGGCCGCCGTAATGCCCCCAGTCGGCTGGCCACCAGTCTTGCGAGTCGGTCATTAGCGCGGTGAGATCCTTGATCACGGCATGCAGATCAAGCGTTTTGAATTCGTCGGCATAGTTAAAGTCCGCACCCATCGGGTCGGACTTGGAGGAGTGCTGCTGCAGAATTTTCAGGCTCAGCTGGTTAGGCCACCAGTCTGCGTTCTTCGGTGCGCCGCCAGCCACGCTGTTGGTTCCGGCAGCACCCGAGAACGGGCATTTCGCATCGTTTGACATGTCTCTCTCCTGTTGTTTTTCACCTAACGGGGTGGACTCAGCGTGGTAGCTGGACGGCAATCGAGCCAATAGGATTTGGATATGACCTTAATAGTAGTCAGGGAATATGACTCAGTGACTATAGAGTCATGCCGGTAAAACATCCTGAACCTATGCTGAGAAAATCGGTTGAATGTGCTGATAAAGTGGCGGCTAGCAGCACACTACTGAGCCGAAAACGCACGTCTCAATTTCACTGAAAAAGAGTGCACACCCGTGGAAGAACCCAGCCAATCCATACCCGTCAGCGACGCTGATGTACTGGCCTATATGCAGCGCCAACTGCGCTCCGGCCGGGTAAAAACCAGCGTACTGGTGAGCCTGACGCAGAAGGAATTTGCCGATGTCAGCCATGAGCGCATCGTGCAGTGCTTCAATCAGCTGGACTCTGCTCTACTCAAACGCTGAGCCAGAACAGGACAAGGAGCACAGCATGCCCGCCAAGCGCGCCGAGGAAATTCTGCATACGTATCTGCATGTTCAAGATGGCGGAAAAACCCAGCAGATTGCCGTTAACGAGCAGTTCTGGGGAGACCTGATCAGCGGCGCAATGCCTGAGCTGGACCAGGGCCGGCTGATGTCCGCCTTCAGCTTTTCGGCAGACTGGCCCAGCTGAAACTCTGCCCGCTTTGCACTTCTGGCTTTCAAACTTCAGGGCTTTTGCTCAACGCCTAGTGCGCCGTTATGCTCGCGCAATTCCAATGCCTTTCTACAGGAAGCGTTATTTATGCTTGGCAAATTGCTGGTGACCCTTGGCATCGTGTTTTATGCCGTGGTGGTGCCGATCTTCGAGTTGAACGACTCGCATGTATTCAACCCACGCTGGGAGGCGCATGCGCGTTTACATGAGGTCTGGCAGCTGGCGACCAACTGCGCGATTGGTGCGTTCTCGTTCTGGCTAGTGTGGTTTAGGGCCAATCTGCGCCTGAGCAGCCTGATGACCTTCTTCGTCACTGGCGGCTTTCTCTTGGCCTATACCTTGCGTGATAGCTACGGCGGCTCGATGGTGTTGTCCGATGGTTCGGAAAAAATGATTCTGGGCATTAATCTAGGCTTGTTTGCCTATTCGCTGGCGATCATCCTTGCGTTGCTGGCCATGTACCTGGACCGCTCAACCAGAGCTGCAACTTAAGCCTGCGCCACACGTCTTAGATGTCGGCACAGTATCTGCCTTAGCCAACGCGCCAGGCCCTTTCGGAGATTCAGATGTCCCGCGCCACCTCGCTCAAGCCCCTGCTCACCCTGATTGCCCTCGCCTGCTTTGCAATGCTCGGCGGTGCCTTGTTGCTGCAGCATCTGGCCGGCTGGGAACCTTGCACCCTGTGCATTCAGATTCGCCTGTGGCTGCTTTGTGGTGGCGTTATCAGCCTGCTGATTCTGGCCGTGGAAGCCATTGGCCTACGCTGGCTGACTCTGCCGCTCTGGCCGCTGCTGCTCGCAGCTGCGGGTATGGCGGTGTATGACAACACTCATCTGGTGCTGATCGAAACCGGCGTGTTGGAAAGCTCCAGCTGCTCGCCCTTCCCGTTCTACTCGTTCTACCTGCCGCTGCATGAATGGCTGCCCAGCGTATTTATGAGCGCTGGCGTATGCGGGCAAAGCGACTACAGCATTCTCGGCCTGTCGTTCACCCACTGGACCCTGCTCAGCGTCGTCCTGCTATTGGCCCTGTGCCTGTTTACTGCCTGGCGCGCCGTGCGGCGCTGATCCGCGCCGCAGCCCCCTCATCCTAAGGGTGGCGGTAAAACGCCACCCTTGCCCTCCATAAGCGGTTATTTGCCGATTTTTACGCACAAATGGCGATTATTCGCCAACCGCTGTGCGCTCGATCACGGCCGTTCCGTGGCCGCTCAAGCCCTGCAGACGAGTTACCACTCTGGCATAGGCATTGCGATATAGCCGGTGCACTGCGCACGGCAACCCATCGTGCTGCCGCGCCAATCTGACAGCCTGCACCGGCCAGCCTGCTGAGACTTACCCTGGCACGCCGTCAACACAACAACATAAGAAGAACAGGAACAACGCTATGTTCAAGTCGATCTGTGCTATCGCCGCTGGCAGCCTGCTGCTGGCGTCTACCACGCTTCACGCGGCAACCGACAAGGGGCCAATCGTGATCAAGTTCGCCCACGTGGTTGCAGACAACACCCCCAAAGGCCAAGGCGCACTGCTGTTCAAGAAGCTGGCCGAGGAGCGCCTGGGCGACAAGGTAAAAGTCGAGGTCTACCCCAACTCCACCCTGTACGGCGATGCCAACGAACTCGACGCCCTGGCTAAAAACGAGGTGCAACTGTTGGCACCGTCGCTGGCCAAGTTCGAGAAATACACCAAGCAATTGCAGGTGTTCGACCTGCCCTTCCTGTTCGATGACCTGGACGCCGTCAACCGCTTCCAGAAACGCGCCAAGGGCCGGCAGTTGCTGCGCTCCATGGAAGACCACAACATCGTCGGCCTGGCCTATTGGCACAACGGCATGAAGCAGCTTTCGGCAACCAAGGCGCTGCTGGTGCCGGGCGACGCAGCGGGTTTGAAGTTCCGTATCCAACCCTCCTCGGTGCTTGAGGCGCAGTTCAACCAGCTCGGCGCCACGCCGCTGGTCATGCCGTTTGCCGAAGTCTTCGACGCGCTGAAAAGCGGCAAGGTCCAGGGCGCGGAAAACCCTTGGTCGAACATCTACAGCAAACAACTGCACAGCGTGCAGCCGTTTATCACCGAGACCAACCACGGCGTACTCGACTACATGCTGGTGAGCAATCCGCGCTTCTGGTACGCCATCCCGCACCAGATCCGCATGGAGCTGGAAGGCATCATCGACGAGGTGACCTACGAGGTGAACCGCCAAGCCGAGGCCGCCAACCAGGCCGACCGCGACCGCATCGCCGCCGCCACCGGCACGCAAGTTATCGCCCTTAACGATGAGCAACGCGACGCCTGGCGCCAAGCCATGCAGCCGGTGTGGAAACAGTTCGAAGGCGTGATCGGCGCCGACATAATGAAGGCCGCACAAACGGTTAACCGCAACAAGCGTTAAGAGCCTGTTCACGATTGAGCTCTGCAAGGCAAAAGCAGGCGAGGAAACCGAGTGTACGAGCTGTACATGAGCATCCAAGCCGGCTTTTAACGCAGCAGGGCCGACGCGCAGCAGATCGTGTGCTGGTTCTAAGACGTGCGCCATCGCACTCCACTGTCTCGCCAAGTGCAGTAACCTCCGCGCCGCTCTAACTCGCCCCCTCTGCGCGCCCCTGGTTGATCAACAAGGGCGCCGGCAAAAAGCCACTACGCTGAAAGTGCGTATAGCGCCTGATACACCCGACTATTCAAGACTGCTCGCCTGCCTCAACCAAGGACTCCTCTATGTTCAAGTCGATTGCTGTTATAGCCGTTGGCACCCTGCTGTTCAGTGCATTCAACCTTTGCAACGCCCAAGAACAGGAGCCCATCCTGATCAAGTTTGCCCATGTCGCCGATGAGCACACACCCAAGGGCCAGGGCGCTTTGCTGTTCAAACAGTTGGTCGATCAACGCCTGGCAGGTAAGGTCAACGTCGAGGTTTATCCGACCTCCAGCTTATTTGGCGACAACAACGAGCTGCAGGCCTTGGCTAACAACGAGGTGCAATTGCTCGCACCGTCGCTGGCCAAGTTCGAGAAATACACCAAGCAGTTGCAGGTGTTCGACCTGCCCTTCCTGTTCGATGACCTGGAAGCCGTAACGCGCTTCCAGAAGCGCGCCAAAGGCCGTCAATTGCTGCGATCCATGGAAGCGCACAACATCATTGGCCTGGCGTATTGGCATAATGGTATGAAGCAGCTCTCGGCGACTAAAGCGCTGCAGGTACCCAGTGATGCGGCGGGTTTGAAGTTCCGCATTCAGCCCTCCAGCGTGCTGGAAGCTCAGTTCTATCAAATCGGTGCGGCGCCCTTGGCGATGCCTTTTGCCGAGGTCTTCGACGCGCTGCAAAGCGGCAAGGTACAGGGCACAGAGAATGCCTGGTCGAACATCTACACCAAACAGCTGCACACCCTGCAGCCATTTATCACCGAGACCAACCACGGTGCGCTCGACTACATGCTGGTCAGTAATCAGCGCTTCTGGTTTTCCATTCCTCACCATATCCGCAGTGAGCTGGAAGCCATCATTGATGAAGTGAGTTTTGAGGTGAACCGCCAATCCGAAGAAGCCAACCGTGCGGATCGCCAGCGTATCGAAGCGTCCGGCAGCAGCCAGATCATCACCCTCAGCGACGAACAACGCGCAGCCTGGCGTGCCGCCATGCAACCGGTTTGGCAGCAGTTTGAGGCCGAGATCGGAGCAGACATACTCAAGGCCGCGCAAACGGTTAACCGCAAATCTCGCGAATAACCATCCCCCTAAGTCCTAGGCGTCAATACGGCGGTTACCTGTACTGACGCTTAGGGAGCTTCTTGCTCCGGCACCTCTAACTCACCCTGCCAACCACCACCCAGCGCCGCAATCAGCTGCACGCTGGCGGTCAGACGACTGCCCAGTAGGCTGAGGTTGGTGCGCTCGTTGCTCAGCGCCGTGGCCTGCACATTGACCACGCTGTTGAAGTCCACAGTGCCGGCGCGGTACTGGTTTTCGATCAGTCGCAACGATTCACGGGCGGCGTCCAGGGCCTCCTGCTGGATCACGGCTTCCTGCTGCAGCACGCGCAATTGCACCAGGTAATCCTCTACCTCACGGAAGCTGTCTAGCACCGACTGGCGGTATTGCGCCACGGTCTGGTCGTAGGCCGCTTCGCTGCGTTCCAGCTCGGCGCTGCGCGCGCCGCCATCGAACAACGTCAGCGCCAGCTGAGGGCCGAGGGACCAGAAGCGGTTGGGCAAATCGATCCAGTCGGCAAAGCTGCTGCCACGGTAGCCGCCGCTGGCGGAGATGGTCAGATCTGGATACCAGGCGGCCTCTGCAACGCCGATCTCGGCGTTGGCGGCTATCACCCGGCGCTCCGCAGCAGCCACGTCCGGGCGACGCTCTAGCAGTTGCGATGGTAAGGCCACGGGGATTTCCGGCAGTGCGGGTAATTGCTCGCGCACGGCAATGCTGAGCTCGCTAGGCGGTACACCAATTAGCACGGCAACCGCGTGTTCCAACTGGGCGCGTTGCCATTGCAGGTCAATGGCCTGGGCCTGGGTGCTTTTCAGCTGGGTCAGCGCCTGGCTGACATCGGATTTCGGCACGATGCCGGCGTTGTACTGGTTTTCCGTGAGTTTCAGTGAACGCGCATAGGCTGCGACGGTGGCATCGAGCAGGCGCTGCTGATCATCCAGCACGCGCAGTTGCAGGTAGTTCTGCACCAACTCGGCCTGCAGGCTGAGCTTCAGCGCGGCCAGGTCGGCGGCGCTGGCCTCGAAGCCGGCGCGGCTGGATTCCAGCGAGCGGCGCAACTTGCCCCAGATATCCAGCTCCCAGGCAGCATTCAGGCTGAGGTCATAGCTGGTGGACACGCCACTGCTGTTCGAGTTGGTGGCGCTGGACGTGCTCTGGCTCCCTGTGCCCTGCCCACTGCGGCTGGCCCCCGCGCTGCTCGACAGACTGGGATAAAACGCCGCTCGCGCGCCACGCACCAGGGCGCGGGCCTGGCGATATTGCGCCTCGCTGGCGGCCAGGTTCTGGTTGGAGATATTCAACCGCTCGACCAGGGCATTCAGCTCAGCATCGCCATACAACTGCCACCAGCTGCCGCGCTCCAGCGCATCGCCTGGCTTGGCCTGGGTCCAGCCTTCAATCTGTTTGAACTGCGCCGGGGTTTGCAACTGCGGGCGCTGATAATCCGGGCCAATGGCGCAGGCGCTCAGGGCCAGACTCAACGCCAGCAAGGTGGGTAAACGATAGGCAACTAGGGCTTTCATAACGGGGTTTCCAGAGCAGCGTCAGTGCGCACACCGCGCCAGCGGTTGACCCGGTGGCGCAGGCGGTCGAAATACAGGTAGATCACCGGCGTGGTGTAGAGGGTCAGCAGCTGGCTCAGTACCAGCCCGCCGACAATGGTGATGCCCAGCGGCTGGCGCATTTCCGCGCCTTCGGCGCTGCTAAGCATCAGCGGCAGCGCGCCGAGAATCGCCGCCAGGGTGGTCATCATGATCGGCCTAAAGCGCAACAGGCACGCCTGGCGGATCGACTCCTCCGGGCTCAGGTGCTGCTGGCGTTCCAGCTGCAGGGCCAGGTCGATCATCAGAATGGCGTTCTTCTTGACGATGCCGATCAGCAAAAACAGACCGAGCAGCGAAATCAGGCTGAATTCGATGCTCATCAGTTGCAGCGCAAGCAGCGCGCCGACCCCGGCCGAGGGCAAGGTGGAGAGAATAGTCAGCGGGTGGATATAGCTCTCGTACAGCACACCGAGGACGATATACACCACCACTAGGGCCAGCAGGATCATCCACGGCTGGTTCTGCTGAGTTTGCTGAAAGGCCCCGCCGGTGCCGCCGAGCATGCCCTGCACCTCTGTGGGCAAACCGACCCGGGCAACCGCGTTGTTGATCGCCGCGCTGGCCTGATCCAGGCTGACCCCTTCGGCCAGGGCGAAGCCGATGTTTTCTGCGGCGAACTGGCCCTGGTGATGCACGCGGTCTTCTTCCAGGCTGCGCTCCCAGCGGGCGAAACTGGACAACGGCACCCGCGCGCCTTCGGCGGTGATCAGCTGAATCTGGTCGAGGGTTTCCGGGTACTGGGCGAACTGCGGGTTGATCTCCATCACCACGCTGTACTGATTGAGGCTGTCGTAGATGGTCGACACCTGACGCTGGCTAAAGGCGTTGTTGAGCACCGCGGTGATCATGTTCATGTCCACGCCCAGCCGTTTGGCCATGTCGCGATCGACCACCAGGCGAATCTGCTGGGTGCCTTCGGCTTCCTTGGCGTCTATATCGGTCAGTTCCGGCAGCGCGCGCAGCGCTTCGCGTACCGGTGGCAGCCATTTGCGCAGTTCGTCGAGATCGCCGGACAGCAGCATGTATTCGTTTTCCGAGCTGCGCCCTTCCCGCCCGCCGATCTGCAGGTCCTGATCAGGCATCAGAAACATCCGCCCGCCCGGCACTTTCGGCACCGACTGGCGCAGACGATTGATTACATCCTGGGCACTGGCCTTGCGCTCGGCGACCGGCTTGAGGCGCACGATCATAAAGGCGTTGTTGATCCCGCCGCTGCCGCCGATAAACCCGGCCACGCTGTCCACCGCAGGGTCGGCCAGCACCGCGCGACGGAAGATTTCCATCTTCGGCTGCATGACCTGAAACGACAAACCGTCATCGCCACGGATCATGCCCATCAGCTGTCCGGTGTCCTGTTGCGGCATAAAGGTCTTCGGCACGCTGACAAACAGGAAGATATTCAGCGCGATGGTCGCCAACAGGCTAAACAGCATCAGCAAGGAGTGTTTTAGCGCCCAGTCCAAACCGCGCGCGTAAAACGCCAGCACGCGCGTCTGCACGGCCGCGCCCCAGCGCTGCATGGCGCTGGGCTGGTGCTCGGCGGTTTCGGCCTTGAGCCAGCGTGCGCAGAGCATCGGCGTCAGAGTCAGCGATACCAGCAGAGAAATCACGATAGCCACGGCCAGGGTGATGGAAAACTCGCGGAATAGCCGCTCGACGATGCCGCCCATAAACAGGATCGAGATAAACACCGCGACCAGCGACAGGTTCATCGCCAGCAAGGTGAAGCCCACCTCGCGCGCGCCCTTGAACGCCGCCGCCATGGGCGTTTCGCCGGCCTCGATATGCCGCGAAATGTTTTCCAAAACGACGATGGCATCGTCCACCACCAGGCCGGTGGCGATGATCAGCGCCATCAGCGACAGGTTGTTCAGGGAGAAATCCAGCAGGTACATCACCGCAAAGGTGCCGACCAGCGACACCGGCACCGCCAGCGCCGGAATCAGCGCCGCGCGCCAACGGCCGAGGAAGGCGAACACCACCAGAATCACCAACACCACGGCGATCAGCAGGGTTTGCTCGGCCTCGTGCAGGGTGGCGCGAATCACCGGCGAGCGGTCCATTGCCACTTCCAACTCGATGCTGGCGGGAATCACCGCGCGCAAGGCCGGCAATTGCTCGCGAATACCGGCGATGGTTTCGATGATATTGGCCCCGGTCTGGCGGTTGATTACCAGCAGCACCGCCTGCTCATCGTTGAAGAAGCCGCTGTTGTAGCGATCCTCGACGCCATCGGTAACGCTCGCCACATCGCCCAGGCGCACGGCTGCGCCGTCCTGGTAGCGAATGATCAGTGGCAGATAATCGGCGGCTTTTTCCAGCTGATCGCTGGCCTGCACCTGCCAGTGCCGCTCGGCATCTTCCACCGCGCCTTTCGGCCGTTTGGCGTTGGCTGCACTGATGCTCTGGCGCACTTCATCCAGGGCGATGCCGTACTGATCGAGCAGGCGCGGTTCCAGGGCCACGCGCACGGCGGGCAAGGAGCTGCCGCCGATCTGCACTTCACCAACGCCAGTTACCTGGGCGAGTTTCTGCGACAGGATGGTCGAGGCTACGTCGTATAGCTGGCCCTTGTTGAGCACATCGCTGGTCAACGACAGCACCATGATCGGCGCCTGCGACGGGTTGACCTTGGCGTAAGTAGGCATGCTGCGCATACCGCTGGGCAGCAGCTCGCGTGAGGCATTGATCGCCGCCTGCACCTCGCGGGCGGCGGCGTTGATATCCCGGTCCAGGTCGAACTGAATCATGATCCGCGTGTTGCCCTGGCTGCTGCGGCTGTTCATCTGGCTGATGCCAGCGATGGTGCCGAGCGAGCGCTCCAGCGGCGTGGCCACGCTGGACGCCATGATCTGCGGGCTGGCCCCCGGCAGGCTGGCCTGCACGGTGATCGTGGGGAAATCCATTTGCGGCAGCGGCGCCACCGGCAGCAGGCCGAAGCTGACGCCGCCGAGCAGCAGAATCGCCAGGCTCAGCAGCAGGGTTGCCACCGGCCGGCGGATAAAGGGGCCGGAGAGGTTCATGGGTTGACCACAAGCCCGGCCGCGCTACGGCCGCTGATGCGCCGCGACAGGCGATCAAAGTACAGGTAGATCACCGGCGTGGTGAACAAGGTGAGGATCTGACTCAGCAGCAGCCCGCCGACCATCACCAAGCCCAACGGTTGACGCAGCTCGGCGCCGGAGCCGGTGGCGAGCATCAGCGGTATCGCGCCGAACAGCGCGGCCAAGGTTGTCATCAGAATCGGCCGAAAGCGCAGCAGCGCAGCCTGGTAAATCGCCGCTTCCGGCTGCATGCCCTGGTTGCGTTCGGCGTCGAGGGCGAAGTCGATCATCATGATCGCGTTCTTCTTGACGATGCCGATCAGCAAGATAATGCCGATGATCGCGATCAACCCTAGCTCGTTGCCACTGATCAGCAACGCCAGCAGCGCGCCAACGCCCGCCGAGGGCAAGGTGGAGAGAATGGTGATCGGGTGGATATAGCTCTCGTAGAGCACGCCGAGCACGATATACATGGTGACGATGGCCGCGAGAATCAGCAGCAAGGTGCTCGACAGCGAGGCGCGAAAGGCTTCAGCAGCGCCCTGGAAGCGCGTCTGCACCGCCGGAGGAATACCAATCTCTTGCTCGATCCGTTCAATCACCGCCACCGCTTCGCCCAGCGATACGCCGCTGGCCAGGTTGAACGACAACGTGGCTGCCGGGAATTGGCCGATATGGTTGATCAGCAGGCTGGCGGCGCGCTCCTCGACCTGGGCCAGGGTCGACAATGCGACCTGCTGGCCATCGGCGGCCTTGACGTGTATCTGCCGCAGCGCCGCTGGGCCGATGCTGCCGGCATTCTCGCTTTCCAGCACCACGCGGTACTGGCTGGCCTGGGTGTAGATGGTGGAAATCTGCCGCTGGCCGAAGGCGTCGTACAGCGCGTTGTCGATATCGGCGATGCTTACGCCAAGGCGCCCGGCCATGTCGCGGTCGATCTGCAGAAACACCTGCAGGCCGCGGTTCTGCAGGTCGCTGGCCACGTCAGTCAGTTCCGGTTGCTCGCGCAGCGCACTGACCAGCTTGGGCACCCACTCTTCGAGCAGGCTGATATCCGGCGACTCCATGCTGAACTGGAACTGCGTGCGGCTAACCCGATCCTCAATGGACAAGTCCTGCACCGGTTGCAGGTACAGCTCGATTCCGGGAATCCGCGCCAGTTCCGGGCGCAGCCGTTCGATGATCTGACTGGCACTGACATCGCGCTCGGCCCGTGGCGTCAGGTTGATCAGCAGGCGGCCGCTGTTCAACGTCGGGTTGTCACCGTCCACGCCGATATAGGACGACAGGCTGGCCACGGCCGGGTCCTGCAGAATCACCTCGGCCAGGCGTTGCTGGCGCTCGCTCATGGCGCGGAAGGAAATCGACTGCGGCGCCTCGGAAATGCCCTGGATCACCCCGGTGTCCTGCACCGGGAAGAAGCCCTTGGGCACGGCCAGATACAGCACTACGGTCAGCAACAGGGTGCCGATAGCCACCAGCAGGGTCAGCGGCTGGTGCTTGAGTACCCAGGTCAGCCACACGCCGTAACGGGCGATCATGCCGTCGATTACCGCCCCTGCGGCGCGGTAGAAACGCCCTTCTTCCTCGGGCTTTTCCGCCTTGAGCAAGCGCGCGCACATCATCGGCGTCAAGGTCAGCGACACCACCAGGGAAATCAGAATGGCCACCGCCAGGGTGATGGCAAATTCGCGGAACAAGCGCCCCACTACGTCGGCCATAAACAGCAGCGGAATCAGTACGGCGATCAGCGAGATGGTCAGCGAGACTAGGGTAAAGCCGATCTGCCGCGCGCCTTTAAGCGCAGCATTGAGCGGAGTTTCGCCCTCCTCCAGATGGCGGGCGATGTTCTCCAGCATGACGATGGCATCGTCCACCACAAAGCCGGTGGCGATGGTCAGCGCCATCAGCGTCAGGTTGTTGATGGTGAAACCGGCCAGGTACATCACGCCGAAGGTGCCGATCAGCGACAGCGGCACAACGATGGAAGGGATGATGGTCGCCGAGACCTTGCGCAGAAACAGGAAGGTCACCAGCACCACCAGGGCGATGGCCAGCAGCAGTTCATGCTGCACGCCCTTGACCGCGGCGCGGATGGTTTCGGTGCGGTCGGTCAGCACGCTGACCTCGACGCTGGCCGGTAGCCCCTGGGTCAGGTTGGGCAGCAGCGTCTGAATACTGTCGACCACATCAATCACGTTGGCGCCGGGTTGGCGTTGCACGTTGACCAGCACGGCTTCGTTGCGATTGGCCCAGGCAGCCAGGCGCTGGTTTTCCGCGCCGTCGATTATTTCGGCGACATCTTTGAGGCGCAGCGTGGCGCCGTTCTGGTAGCCGAGAATCAGCTCGCGGTATTCGTCGACGGATTTCAGCTGGTCATTGGCATCCAGTTGCGACACCCGGGTCGGGCCGTCGAAGTTGCCCTTGGGTTGATTGACGTTGCTGGCGGTGATCAGCGTGCGCACATCGCTGAGGTTCAAGCCATAGGACGCCAGCGCCTCCGGGTTGACCCGCAAACGTACGGCCGGACGTTGGCCGCCAGCCAGGGTGACCAGACCGACGCCACTGGTTTGCGCAAGCTTCTGCGCCAGGCGGGTATCGACCAGATCGAACACCTGCGGCAGCGGCATGGTTTTCGAGCTGATGGCCAGGGTCAGTACCGGGGTGTCGGCCGGGTTGACCTTGTTGTACACCGGCGGTGCCGGCAGATCGCTGGGCAGCAGGTTGCTTGCGCCATTGATCGCCGCCTGCACTTCCTGCTCGGCGACATCCAGCTTCACCTCCAGGTTAAAGCGCAGGGTAATTACCGAGGCGCCGCCCGAGCTGGTCGAGGACATTTGTTTCAGCCCGGCCATCTGCCCGAACTGGCGCTCCAGCGGCGCAGTGACCGCACTGGTCATCACATCGGGGCTGGCGCCGGGATACAGGGTCATCACCCGAATGGTCGGGTAATCCACTTCCGGCAGCGCCGAGACCGGCAGAAGGCGGTAGGCGATCAGACCGCTCAAGAAGATCGCCAGCATGATCAGCGTGGTGGCGACCGGGCGCAGGATAAACAGGCGAGAGGCGTTCATTGGACGCGCGGCGCTCCTTTGCGCTCAGGCGTGGCCGGCTCGGTCTGAGCGGCGACCGGTTTGTCCCCAATCACCTCGACCTTGTTGCCTGAGCGCAGGCGATCGGTGCCTTCCAGCACCAGGCGATCACCGGCCTTGAGACCCTGCTCGACCACACTGAGCAGGCCGTCGCTGGCGCCAACGCTGATCGGCGTCAGCTGCACCTTGTCTTCAGCGTCCACCACATAGGCGAAGGTGCCGCTAGCACCAAACTGCAGCGCTGCGGCCGGCATCAGGGTGACGTTCTGCAGGGTTTTCACCCGCAGGCGCACATTGACGAACTGGTTGGGAAAGAGCATTTCCTCGGCGTTGGCGAAGCGCGCCTTGAGCTTGACTGTGCCGGTGGCGGTGTCGATCAGGTTGTCGACACTTTCCAGCTCGCCTTCGGCCAGTTTGAGCTTTTCACTGCGGTCCCAGGCCTCTACCGCTAGGGTCTCGCCGGCTCGCAGTTGCTGCACCACTGCCGGCAATTCGGCTTCGGGCAGGGTAAACATCACGGCAATCGGCAGAGTCTGGGTAATTACCACCAGCGGCAACTCATCGCCGGAGCTGACCAGGTTGCCGACATCGGCCTGACGGATGCCCAGGCGGCCGGTAATAGGTGCGCGAATCTGGGTGAAATCCAGGTTCAGCCGCGCGGTGGCGACATCAGCCTGCAGGCTCTTGAGGCTGCCGCGGAACTGATTGACCAGCGCCTCCTGGGTGTCGAGGGTTTGTTTGGCAATCGAGTCTTCGGCATACAGACCGCGGTAGCGCGCCAGGTCCAGCTCGGCATTGCGCAACTGCGCCTGGTGTTCCTGCAGCGCGCCCTGGGCCTGCTGCAAGGCGATTTCATAAGAGCGCGGGTCGATCACCGCGAGCAGATCGCCGGCCTTGACCTGCTGGCCATCCTTGAACAGCAGCTTGACCAGCTCACCCTCAACCCGGCCGCGAACATTCACCGTGTTATAGGCGGTCACAGTGCCCAGGGCCTTGAGTTCAACCGGGAAGTCGCCCTGGCTGACAGTCGCCACGCGCACAGGCACCGGCCCGCCATCACGCCAAGGGCCACCACGCTGCGGCGCTTCCGGCGGGCTGGGCCAGAACCACCACAACAGTACGGCGAGAACAGCCAGCGCGAGTGAGCCGAGCAGCCATTGGCGCGACAGATTGCGAGGACGGGTGGTGAACTGTGTATCAGGCATGGCGACGATCACTTCCTTGGGGAGCGTGAACGATATGCAGTATCAGCCGGCCTGCAAAGCCTCTTTACCCCCTATTTACCTTTTCCTTACGTAACTAAATGTCTGATCCACAAATGAAAAGTGCTTGTCATAAAAACCTGCACCAACAAAAACGGCCTGCAAAGCAGGCCGTTGGACAAGCGTTTAGCGGGTGTTACTTGAGCACGGCAATCGCAGCTGCGTAGTTCGGCTCGTCAGCGATTTCGCCGACCAGCTCGCTGTGCAGCACCTTGTCGTTTTCATCCAGCACCACCACCGCGCGGGCAGCAACACCCACCAGCGGGCCGCTGGCAATGGCCACGCCGTAGTTCTGCAGGAAGTCAGCGCCACGCATGGTCGACAGGTTGATCACGTTTTCCAGACCTTCGGTACCGCAGAAACGCGCCTGGGCAAACGGCAGGTCGGTGGAGATGCACAGCACCACGGTGTTGGCCAGTTTGCTCGCTTCGGCGTTGAAGGTACGCACGGAGGTGGCGCAGGTCGGGGTGTCGACGCTTGGGAAAATGTTCAGGACTTTGCGCTTGCCGGCCAGGCTGGCCAGGCTCACATCGCTGAGGTCACCGGCAACCAGGCTAAACGCCGGCGCTTGCTGACCAATCTGCGGCAGTTGACCGGTGACTTCAACCGGGGAACCTTTGAGGGTGACTTGTGCCATGGGAACGATCCTTATCAACGAAATTGGAGAGGGCTAACAAGTAAGGGCGCGAACCCGCCAAATGGCAAGCCCGCGCCCTCTTGAAGCAAGCCATTGAAAAAACGTAGGCGAGGCAGGCAAGACAAGGCAAAAACAGGCGAGGAAGCGGAGTTTACGGGTTTGTAAATGAGCATTCCGAGCCTGTTTTTAACGCAGTATTGTCAACGCAGGTAGTTTTTCAACGGCTTGCCAGAGCGGGCAGGCATAGCTGACCAAGGAGTCAGACTACCCTGCCCGCCCAGGCGACACATCAATTTTTTGCGAAGTGATCCTTGGTCAGCTTGACCACGATCGGGCTGAGCAACAGCAGCGACAGCAGGTTTGGAATCGCCATCAGACCGTTGAGGGTATCGGCCACCAACCAGGCGAAGTCCAGCTGGGCAATCGCGCCGAACGGCACGGCTACCACCCAGAGAATGCGGAACGGCAGGATCGACTTGGTGCCGACCATGTATTCCCAGCACTTCTCACCGAAGTAGCTCCAACCGAGGATGGTGGTAAAGGCAAACACCACCAGGGCCAACGTCAGGATGTAACCACCGACGCCCGGCATCGCCTGTTCGAAGGCTGCCGCCGACAATGCTGCACCGCTGGCACCGCTGGTCCACACGCCGGAGGTGATGATCGCCAGGCCAGTCATCGAGCAGATGATGATGGTATCGATAAAGGTCCCGAGCATGCCGATCATCCCCGAACGAACCGGGCTGTTAGTGGTGCCGGCCGCCTGAGCGATACCTGCAGTACCCAGACCTGCTTCGTTGGAGAAAATACCGCGCGCCACACCGAAGCGAATCGCTGCCATCACCGCCGCACCAGCAAAACCACCGGTAGCAGCAATCGGGGTGAAGGCGTAGGTGAAGATCATTTCAAAGGCTTTGGGGATTTCCGAGGCATTGACCACCAACACCACCATGGCGGCGATGATGTAGGCCACGCACATGAAAGGCACCAGGGTCGCTGCGACCTTACCGATACGCTTGATGCCGCCGAGGATCACCATGCCGACAATCACCATGGTCACCACACCGGTAACCCACAGCGGAATGTTGAAGGTGGTTTGCAGGGCTGCAGCCATGCTGTTGACCTGCACCATGTTGCCGATACCGAAACCGGCAAAGCCGCCGAAGATGGCGAACGCGGTGCCCAGCCACAGCCACTTTTTGCCCAGGCCGTTCTTGATTGCGTACATCGGGCCGCCGACGTGTTCGCCGCGCTCATCCTTCTCACGGTAATGCACCGCCAGCACCACTTCGCAGTACTTGGTGGCCATGCCGACCAGCGCGGTACACCACATCCAGAACAATGCACCCGGGCCGCCGAGGAAAATCGCGGTGGCCACACCGGCGATATTGCCGGTACCCACAGTGGCGGCCAGGCAGGTCATCAGCGCCTGGAACGGGCTGATCTCGCCGCTCTCGGCATCGCCTTTCTGGCGGCCTTGCCACATCAGCTTGAAGCCTGCACCGATCTTGCTCAGCGGCATGAATTTCAGGCGCAACATGAGGAACAGACCAGTGCCGAGAATCAGCACCAGCATGGGCGGGCCCCAGACCACGCCATTGAGTTGATTGACCAGGGTGTTGACGAATTCCATGCTCATTTCCTTATTCTTGTAGTGAACGCGAGGTGGGTAGCCTTCGCTTGTCCGATTGCCGGGTAGGCCAGGCTGTTACGCAGAACGCGAGCCGGGTTGGCGCGCCTGCAAACAACGGATCGGGCTATACCAGTCAGCACAACGACTGCCCGGTGATCAGCGGCGGTCAGTATATGAAGACTGTGATAGTGGTTTTCACTGTTTAGATTTCAACGCTCAGACGTTTTGAGCGAGGTGCGCAATTTAAACGCGAATTAACTGGGTTAATCCAGCGCCGGCCCGCAGAAACATGGCCTAGAAATCGCGCCGATAGAATAAATCCAGAGAACTGGCCAGCCCGCTGGCAGCCTCAAGGTAGAGCCTTCGGCTCAGTTCATAGCGCAAGGCAATGGTATTCGCCGGCTCAAACACCCCCACGCCATAGCGCAGGCTCAGACGCTCGGACAGGTTGCCGCTGGCCACCACGCTGGTGGTTACCCCAGAGCCCTGGGTGTCGAGCTGAAAGTCACTGATACCCAGGCCCTGCGCCAGGTTATTGACCAGCGGCGCGCTGCCAGCCATGCCCAGGGCCAAGGCGGCTTGCGCCAACATGCTGTTGTCTCCACCACCGCCCTGCCCCAGCGGCCGCCCCATGATCAGGTAGGACAGCGCCTGTTCCTGGCTCATCGCCGGTTCGGAAAACACTTCGCTGGTCGGTTGCGCGGCATTGCCACTCAGGCGCAGGCCGGCAGTCACATCATCGACCTGGCGCACGGCCTCGATATCGAGAAATGGCTGATCGATAGGCCCTGCAAACAGCAGGCGCGCGCGGCGCACATTCAGGCGCTGACCATAGGCGCGGAAACGGCCCTTGTTCAGGCTCAACTCGCCGCGGGTATCCAGGTCATTGCCGATATGCACACGGCCAAGCAGCTCGGCGTCCAAACCAAAGCCGCTGAAGGTCAGGCGCTGCTGGCCGACCTCGACATCGATATCCATGGCAATCGCCGTGGACTGCTGCTGCGCGCTGTCGCGGCCAACCACCTGGGCATCGCTTGAAATCTGCACGGTTGAGGGCGGCAGCTCGCGCACTTCAATCTTGCCGCTGGGTATCAGCACCTTGCCGGCTACCGACAGCTGCTCATCACGCAGACTCACGCGCAGGTCCGGTTCGACTTCCAGCGCGGCATAGGGCTCGACAGTGACCGGTAGACGACTGCCTCGCAGCTGCATGTTCGCCACCAGTCCATCGGACCAGCTCAGCTCGCCATTCAGGCTACCCTGCCCCTGCTCGCCACTGCGCCAATCGCCCTCCAGCAGCAACCGCTCACCCTCGATCTGCGCCTGCAGTTGCAGCTGCTCGATATTCATCGGCAGCTCAGCGCCGCTTATTTCGCCATTGACCACGCGCAGGTTGCCGTTGATCTGCGGCGCCAACAACCCGCCCGACAGGGTGCCGGCGCCATTCAGTTGCCCAGCGATACGCTCGACCATCGGTACAAACGGGCGGGCCAGCGCCAGGTCCAGGCCATTCAGGCGGAAGCTGCCGGACAGCGGCTTGCTCGCCGGGCGCGGATCAAGCTGAGCCTGCAGGGATAGTTCGCCAATGGCCGGGCCACGAAGCTCCAGCAGGCTGTCGATACGCTGCGGGCGTAACTGCGTACTCAGGCGCAGGCTGTCGTAGGCAAATTCCAGCCACTGCTGCTGATCGCGAATGCGCCAGATGCCACTGCCGGCATCCAGTTCCAGGCTGCCATTTGGGCCGCTGGCCGGCATATCCAGTTGCAGCCGGCCGTTGAGCTGACCCTGCCAGGTAAAGTCCTTGGGCCACCACTGCGCCAGGCTGTCCATGGGGAAATTGCTTAGCTGGTAGTTCAGCTTGGGCTGCGGCAGCAGGCGCTGCTCCGAGCCACACAGGCTGGCATCGCCAGAACGCCAGCAATGCGCGCCCAAACTGAGCTGCCCATTGGCCAGGCGCACCAACGTGGCGGGCTGTTGCAGGCGCCAGTCCTGCCCGCCGCTTTGTACCTCGCCACGACTCAGGCTGCCGCGCCAGTTGCCCTTATCCAGCTTGCCGGCCAGAGCCAGTTGGCTTTGCAACAGGGGGCCTTGCAGCTGCAGTTCAAGGCTCTGTTGCTGCTGATCACCAGCGGCGGTGGCAGTCAGGCGGCCCAGGTCAGTTTCACCGAGCTGAATGCCCTGCGCATCCAGCGTGATCCGACCACGCTGGGCGCTATTCAGGCTGGCATCGAGTTTGAGCTGTTGCAGGCGTTGGTCTGCAAAAGCCAGACGCTGACCTTGCAGCTGCAACTGGCCTTGAGGTGCTTGCAGGTTGCCGGCCAGATCCAGCTGGCCATTGAGCTGCCCCTGTAGACCCGGCCAAAGCTGACCCAGTCGCGGCATCGCTAGTAATAACTGGCCGCTCAACTGTTGCTGCAAGGCGGCCTTGCCACTGATGCGGTTATCGCCCAGGCGTACGTCAAGCGTACTCAACTCGCCCTGCTCAAGGCCGCCGGCAAACTTTGCCAGCAGCTTGGCCGGCTGACCGCGCAAACGACCGCTGAGGTCGATATCGGCGCTCAGCTTGAGCTGCTGATTGATCAGGCTGCCAGAGCTGTTCAACGGGCCGGCCAGCGTGCCGGGTAGCTCGGCCAGCCAGTAGGCCGGATCGAGCTGACTCAACTGCAAACGCACATCCCAGCTCAGCTGCTCGGCAAAACCCAGGCTGACCTGGCCTTCGGCGCGGCCTTGGCCGGCCTGCAGGCGCAGCTCGGGCAGATACAGCGCCTGTAGATCACCACTCAGCGGGCTTTGCAGGCTAAACGCGCCGGCCGGGCCATCCAGTTCGGCGGCAAAATGGCCGAGGTAGTTGCCATCCTGATAGGCCAGCTCACCCTTGAGCACCCGCAACGCCACAGGCGCGGGTTCCTCCAGCGGATAAAGGCGCTGCCAGGGGAAGTTCTGCCAGTTAAAGCGGCTGTCCAGACTCAGCCCCTGCTGCCAATTCAGCTCGCCACTGAGCTGCACCTGCTGCTCCGGTCTGGCGGTCAGGCTCAAGTTGCTGATCGCTGCGCCGTCGGCCTTGAGCAACCCCGCCATCGCCAGGGCAATCGGCCCCTCGGCTGCCGGCAAGCTGGCACTGCCGATGACCTGGTAGCCATCCTGCAGATCGCCTTGGGCATTTAGCTCAACCTTCTCAAGATTCAACGTGTCGGGCAGTTCGGCGCTGGCCTTGAAAGCAGCGACCTGCAAACGCAGTTGCGCCGGCAGGTGTTCAGCCAAGGGTTGCAGCCAGCCAGTCAGCTCACCGGTTAGATAACCGCTGCTACTGGCTGTCAGTTGTACCCGCTCGCGCAGTTCACCTTTGAGCTGCAGTGCCACCGGCCAAGCCTGTTGCTCGGGTGCTGGCAATTGCAGTTGCCCGCTCAGTTGCAGCGGCCAGTTGCCGGAGGTTTGCACCTGGCCCTGCAACGCCACCTGCAGATCGGCGGTGCGCAAGCTGAGGTTATCGACCTGAATGCCCTGCGCAGTCCAGCGCGCGGCCACCTGCAGCCCTTGCAACTGTTCGACGCCATTGAGCTGCAGGCTGTCGATATGCACCTGCCCCAGTTGCAACGCCAACGGCAGGCTCAGGTCAGGCAGACGAAACGGCTCGCTGCTGGGCTGCTCATCACCGGGGAAAACCAGACTGACCGGTCCGCTGTGCAGCTGCTCGATGCACAGGGTCAGACGCAGCAGGCAGGCTGGCGACCAATCCAGGCGAGGCGTCATCACCTGCACACTATTCTCGCCTTGCTGCCAGCGCAGCTGTGTCGCGCTCCAGCTACCGCCCAGGCGGCCATTGAAATCGTCCACCTGCAAGCCCGGCACCAGCGTCAATAACCAGCGGCTGCCGCCCTGGGTGCCCAGCAGCAGGCTCAGGCTGATGGCCAGAAGCAGCAGCAGCCCCAGCAGACTGAACAGCACATTGCGTAGCCAGCGCTTCACAGTTCCGGCCCCATGGAAAAATGCAGGCGCACACCGCCCTGATCATCCAGCGGATGTGCCAGATCCAGGCGTAACGGCCCCAGCGGCGACACCCAGCGCACGCCAACGCCCACTGCGCTTTTCAGCGACGGAATCTGCAGCGAGTCAAAGGTGTTGCCTTGATCGAAGAAGCTCGCCAGGCGCCAGCGTTCGGTCAGGCTGTACTGGTATTCAAGGCTGCTGGTAAACAGATAACGCCCGCCGATCTTGTCGCCGGCACGGTTCTCCGGCGACAGGCTCTGGTAGTCATAACCGCGCACGCTCTGGTCGCCACCGGCAAAGAAGCGCAGCGACGGCGGCACTTTGGCAAAGCCATCGGATTCAGTGCCGCCCACTTGTACCCGGCCGAGCAGCCGATGCCGGTTTAATACGGTGGTCAGGCCCTTGAGCTGGATATTGCCGTGCAGCACATTGGCATCGGACAACAGCCCCTTGGCCGCGCCGGACAGATCGAACTGCAGACGGTAGCCGTGGTTGGGGTCGATTTGGTTGTCACTGTGCAGGTAGGAATAACTCAGGCCCGGCATCAGCAGCGTACTGGTGCCGGCGTCATCGCCGAGGTCGTACTCTTCGTGCTGCCATTTCAGTGACAGCACGCGCTGCCAGCCGCTGTCGAGTTTGCTGTGCCATTCCGGGCCGACGGTCAGCAGACGGCTGCTGCTGTCGGTATTGGCCAGGTCTTCGGCCTGGTAGCCACCGGCGATACGCAGCTTATCGGTCAGCGGCGGATCGAGCGGCACGTCGTACCACAGGCCGACATTCTGCCGCGGTGCCGACAGTTCGAACTCCGCGCCATAGCTATGCCCTTGCGGGTTGGCCCAATGCCGCGTCCAGTTGGCCCGGCCACGCGGGCCAACGTCGGTGGAAAAACCCAAGCCCAGGCCCATGCTGCGCGGCTTGCGCGCCTGCAACTGAACCTGCACCGAAATCTGTTCGGAGGCGGCGCTGCCGGGATTCGCATCCACCTGCACGGACTCGAAATAGCCACTTGAGCGCAGCGCCTGATACAGCTCAGCAATCAGCGCCGAGTCATAGGGCGTATCCGCCGGGAACGGCACCATGCGCTGCAGCAATTGCTCATCGAACGGCGCATCGCCGACAAAACTCACCGCGCCCAGTTGATAGCGCGGCCCGCTGAAATAGATCAGCTCGATATCGGCAATCCCGGCATCGGGGTCAATCGTCAGTCGCTGACTACTAAAGCGCCCAGCAAAGAAGCCGTAACGCGAGGCCTGATTCTGAATCTCGCGCTTGGCCGCGTCGTAACGCCCGTGGTTAAGCGGCGCCCCGCTACGCAGCTGCGGATCATTAGGCGTACGGAAATCGCGCAGCTGCGCTGCCGGGCCGTCGATACGCACCACCACATCACGCAGACGCACCGGCTCACCCGGCTGAATACGCAGGGTCAGGCGCGGCGTTGTACCTTCGCTGACCTCTGTGGTGATCTGCGCCTGGTAGTAGCCCAGGGCCTGAGCGGCTTTTTCCGCCTGACTCTCGGCTACCCGGCGAAAGCGTTGCAGGGCTTCGGCATCGCGATCGCCCAGGCTGCCGATATAGCCTTCGATATTGCTTTTCAGCGCGCTATTAGCCGGTTCAACCCGCACGCGCAGCTGTGCTTCGGCCAGGGCCGTAGCACTCAGCAGCAGTAGAAATAGCCCTGCGAAAAGGTTGGAGAACAAAGACATGGGGGCGATGCTAGCACGAGCCAGTGGCCGATTTAGAGCGCTGGCCTGTGCTTTAAGTTGCGACTCGATATGTAACCAAGCATACCGAGCACGCAGCTTAGAGCCTGCTTCGGATCTAGCGAGCTAGAGCCGTGCAAGGCAAAAACAGGCGAGAAACGCAGCGCAGCGGAGTAACAGCCAACGGCTGACCCATGGGTGAGCGCAGCGAATCAAGCGGAGTGTACGAACTGTACATGAGCATTCCGAGACGCCGCGTCCCGGCCTGCTTTTAACGCAGCAGGGCCGACGCGCAGCAGATCCGGGGCGGGCTCTTAGGCGCTGGCTTTGACTGCAACTTGCGGGCTTGGGTGGAAAAACACGTGCTCGATAATCGGGCCGATGGCCACCTCGCCGATTTCCTCGTAACCCTGGCGTTTATAGAAATCCAGGTAGTGCGAATTTCCGGTATCCAGCACCACGCCCTGCGAGCTGGCGTCTTCAGCACACCAGTTGTGCAGTGCTTCGAGCAGTTGCTCGCCGAGGTGCTTGCCCTGGTATTCCGGGTGAATGCCGAGCAGCGGCAGCACGTGATAGGGGCCCGGCGGCAGGCAGGCGATTACCGCGTCGTGGTATTCCAGGTAACGCTTGGTGCAACGGAAACCTGTGGTCAGCAGCATGCGCATGCGCCAGCCCCAGCTTTCGGTGATGTCCATGCGCCGCTGTGGCGGTGCGATCAGCGCCATGCCGATCAGGCGATCGTCAATCAGCAAGCCAATGGCCGGCAGGTCCTCAGAAAAGTGCTGCTGTACCAGCTCGCGCACCGTGGCGCGTACGCGCTGGTCATAGCCTGGCCGCTCGGCCTCGAACAGATAGGCAAAGGTGGGGTCGTGACGGTAGGCGTGGTAGAGCAATGAGCGTGCTTCGCGGGCATAACCGCCATCGAGCATGCGAACTTCGGCGAGACTGTTGGGCATCGAATTGACCTCTGTTGTTCTTGATTTACTGGGCCTGCAGCCACGTTAGCACCGCGTACCCAGCGCCGCCACAGGCTGGCAGGCAGGGCCGGTAATGGGCTAGCATCGCGAGCTTTCCAGAGCCACAGCCAGGACTGCCGCCCATGAAGATCGTCTCCTTCAATATCAATGGCCTGCGTGCACGCCCGCATCAACTGGCCGCATTGATCGACAAACACCAGCCGGATGTTATCGGTCTGCAGGAAACCAAGGTCTCCGACGAGCAGTTCCCCGAGGCGGAAATTCGCCAGCTCGGTTATCACGTGCATTACCACGGCCAGAAAGGCCATTACGGCGTTGCCCTACTCTCGCGCCAGGAGCCCCTGAGCCTGCATAAGGGTTTTCCCGGGGATGCCGAGGACGCGCAGCGGCGCTTTATCTACGGCACCTTTGCCGATGCCCAGGGCAATCCGGTGACGGTAATGAATGGCTACTTCCCGCAAGGCGAAAGCCGTGACCACCCGACCAAATTCCCGGCCAAGCAGCGTTTTTATGCCGACTTACAGCAACTGCTGCTCAGCCAGTTCAGCCCCGAGCAGGCGCTGGTGGTGATGGGCGATATCAATATCTCGCCGGAAGATTGCGACATCGGCATTGGTGAACCCAATCGCCTGCGCTGGCTGAAAACCGGTAAATGCAGCTTCCTGCCAGAAGAGCGCGAGTGGCTGGCCACCCTGAAGAGCTGGGGCCTGGTCGACAGCTTCCGCCATCTCAACCCGGCGGTGAATGACCGTTTCAGCTGGTTCGATTACCGCAGCCGCGGCTTCGAGGACGAACCCAAGCGCGGTCTGCGCATCGACGTGATTCTCGCCTCCCAGGCGTTGCAGGCGCGGATCAAGGATGCCGGCGTCGACTACGACCTGCGCGGCATGGAAAAGCCATCGGATCACGCCCCCATCTGGCTGGAACTGACGCAGTAAGCCTGTAGTAGAGGCTTCACATAGATAAGTGACTGTCATATTGCAGTCACTTTTTTGTCTTATCTTCGCGGCACTTTCACTCACCCATATAAGGTGTTTGCCGCATGTTGCGCGCCTCCTCTGCCTTCGAACGTGATACCTGGATTCGTACCGTCAGCTTTCTGCTGCTCGGCTCCATTTGCTACGCCCTGCCCTGGTCGGTATTCGCCGCCCTGCCCATCCCCAGCGATAACAGCAGCGTGCTGCGTATCCAGGGCTCTAACACCATTGGTGCGCGGCTTGGCCCGGCGCTGGTCAAAGGCTTGCTCGAAGAACAGGGTCTGAGCGCCATTCGCATCGAAGCAGGCGCGGCGGAAAACGAGCAGAAGATCATCGGTAAGACCGCCGACGGCCGCAGCGTAAGCATTGAAGTGGCGGCCCACGGCTCGGGCACCGGTTTTACCTCATTGGCCGATGGCAGCGCCGAACTGGCCGCTTCGTCCCGGCCGATCAAGGACAGTGAAGCCACCAGCCTGCTGAGCCTGGGCGACCTGAAAAGCGCCAGCGCCGAGCAGATCATCGCCCTCGACGGCCTGGCCATCATCCTGCATCCAAGCAATCCGCTGGCGGCGCTGAACACCGCGCAGCTGGCACAGATATTTGCCGGAGAGATCAGCGACTGGGCGCAACTCGGTGCGCCAGCCGGTGCCATTACCCTGTACGCCCGTGATGACAAGTCCGGCACCTTCGACACCTTCAAGGAGCTGGTGCTGAGCGCCAACGGCAAAGTCCTGGCTGCCAACGCCAAGCGCTTCGAGTCCAGCGAAAAGCTCTCCGACTCGGTCAGCCAGGACCCTAACGGCATCGGCTTTATCGGCCTGCCTTATATTCGCCAGGCCAAGGCCGTGGCGATTGCCGCCGGCGACTCGCAACCGATGCTGCCGAGCCTGACCCTGGTTGCCACCGAGGATTACCCGCTGTCGCGCCGGCTGTTTCTGTATAACCAGCCGGAGCTGAGCAACCCCTGGGGCCGCGCCTTGGTGCAGTTCGCCCATAGCACCCGTGGCCAGGCAATTGTCGACCAGAACGGCTTTATCGCGCAGACCGTGCAGGCGGTGAAAATCCCCGCCAATGCGCAAATGCCGGCGAACTACCAGGATTTAGCGAAGAACGCTCAACGCCTGTCGGTGAACTTCCGCTTTCAGGAAGGCAGCGCCAACCTCGACAACAAGGCCCTGCGCGACCTCAACCGGCTGATGACCTACCTGCGTGAGCAGGACAAGCTGCATGACAAGGTGGTACTGGTGGGCTTCGGCGATGCCAAGGCCGACACCGCTCGCGCTGAACTGTTGTCCAAGTTGCGCGCCATGGCCGTACGTCGCGAGCTGAACAAGGGTGGCGTGATCTTCCGCGACATCATCGGCATGGGCGATGAACTGCCGGTAGCCGCCAACAGCGGCGATGACGGGCGGATCAAGAACCGCCGGGTGGAAGTCTGGGTTTACTAGAGCTGGCTCAGCCCTGGCGTTGTTTGCAGGTATTGCTGCATCAGGCAGTGATTAACAGCGCCGAGTGGCTAAGCTGAACAGACTTTCTCGCCTCTATTTGAGGTTCTGCCATGCCCGCTAAACCTCTGCGGCTGATCCTGCTGCTGGCTCTGCTGGTCGTACAAAGCGCCCAGGCCGAGGTGTTCCGGGTGTTTGGTGCACACGATGGCTTCCCCAAGTACTTTGAGGAGGATGGCGAGGCCAAGGGTATTGTCGTGGACATCAGCAAACACTGCCTGAACCAGATGCAGGTGCCCTATCAGATCCAGCTGTTGCCGTGGAAACGTGCCTACACCATGGCCGAGCGCAGTGAAGGCGGCGTGATCGGCTTGTCGATCAGTGAGGAACGCCTGACGCTGTTCGACTTTTCCGAGCCGATCTTCACCGAGCATATCGTGCTGGTGGTGCAGAAAGGCCGTGAGTTTCCCTACGAAAACATCACTGACCTTAAAGACAAGCTGATCGGCGCCACTATCGGCACCAGCTATGGCACTGCGTATGACGAAGCCGTGGCCAACGGCACCCTGACCATCGTCGGTTTCAACGACACCCGCAGCGGCCTGGGCATGCTGCAGCGTGAGCGTATCGATGCGATCCTGCTCGGCTCCAGTGTCGATATCCGCAGGCTCGCCCAGAGCTGGCCAGGCTTGCAGCCCGATGCCTTTACCACCCTGCCGGTGCCGTTCAAGAGCGACAGCAAGCATATGGGCATTGCCAAAGCGCTGAAGATGGGCTGGTTCCTGGAGCAGTTCAATCAGTGCCTGAAGAATGGCCACGACACGGGCATTTTTGCCCCGATCATCTACCAGTACAGCAACTGAATACCCCGCTCCTGCGCTTGCCAAGATTGCCAGCAAGGCCTATTGCTTAATCAGCGTGACGCCGGGCCCCTCTGGCGGTGAGCCTTCACCGTGATGTCGGAGTCACTGAGTTGATTCTCAACTTAGGCAGACATTCGAGGTGGCTTCATGGATAGCCTTGCAAGCATGCTCACAACCCCACTGTTCGGCACCCCTGGCTGGTTCTGGCTGGCCTTTCTGCTGATCATCCTCGGTTTGCTGATACTCGACCTCGGCGTGCTGCACCGCGATCAGCATGAAATCGAGATGCGCGAAAGCCTGCTGCTGTACAGCGGCTACTTCAGCGTTGGCGTGGCCTTTGGCGGCTGGATCTGGTGGCAGCTGGGTGCGACCAAAGCGCTGGAGTTCTACACCGGCTTTCTGGTCGAGCAATCGCTGTCGATGGACAACGTGTTCGTTATGGCGGTGATTCTCAACTTCTTCGCCATCCCCCGGCGCTATCAACACCGCGTGCTGTTCTGGGGCATTCTCGGGGTGATCGTGCTGCGCGCAACGATGATCGGCCTGGGCACGGCGCTGGTGCAGAACTTCGAATGGGTGCTGTACCTGTTTGGCGCGTTTCTGCTGTTTACCGGCGTACGCATGCTTTCGGCTCAGGAAGAACAGCACCCCGACCTCAGTCAGAACCGCCTGCTGCAGTTTCTGCGCAGGCATATTCGAGTGACCGAGGACATGCACGGCGGACGCTTCCTGGTGCGTCAGCCGGATAGAAAGTCGGGCAAGCACCTGCTGCATGCCACGCCGCTGCTGCTGGCGCTGGTACTCATCGAACTGGCTGACCTAGTGTTTGCCGTGGACAGCGTGCCGGCGGTGCTGGCCATCTCCCAGGACCCGTTTATCGTCTACACCTCGAACATCTTCGCGATTCTCGGCCTGCGCGCGCTGTACTTTGCCCTGGCGGCGCTGATGCACCGTTTTATCTACCTCAAGTACGCCCTGGCACTGGTGCTGATGTTTATTGGCGGCAAGATCTTTCTCCACGATATCGTCAAGGTGCCCGCCCTGCTCTCGCTGTGCATGACCCTCGGCTTACTGGCGGGCGGAGTGGTACTGTCGCTACTGAAAACCCGCGCACCCAGGCAGGAGCATTGATCGTTTGAGTTCACCGAGCATCGTTATCGAGCCGCTGCTGCAGCGCGGCAAGCTGCGTTGGCAAGTGCGCATGGGCCGCCGCAGCCTGATCTTTCATCAGGAACAAGCCGCTCGCGCCTTTGCGGCGCAGTTGCATATGCGCATGCTCTGGCTGCAACAGAGCGCTAATCCCGATGATGAGTTTGCTCCGCCGGGAACCCCGCATTAGCCGTAACGCACAAGGCCCGCAAATGCGGGCCTTGTGGTTTTTCAGTGACGCGCTTTAGCGGCTGGCGTTCATCACTTCTTTCGACACGTACTTGCCGATCTCGAACTTGCCGATGGCCGCACGGTGCACTTCATCCGGGCCGTCAGCCAGACGCAGGGTGCGCTGCATGGCGTACCAGTAAGCCAGCGGGAAGTCGTTGGAAACCCCGGCGCCGCCGTGGATCTGGATTGCCCGGTCGATCACCTTCAGCGCGACGTTGGGTGCAACCACCTTGATCTGGGCGATTTCGCTGGCGGCAATCTTGTTGCCCACGGTGTCCATCATATAAGCCGCGTTCAGCGTCAGCAGACGGGCCATATTGATCTCCATGCGCGAGTCGGCGATGTGATCGATATTGCCGCCCAGGCGGGCCAGCGGCTTGCCGAAGGCAGTGCGATTGATCGAGCGTTCGCACATCAGTTTCAGTGCGCGCTCGGCCATGCCGATGGAACGCATGCAGTGGTGGATACGGCCTGGGCCAAGGCGACCCTGGGCAATCTCGAAACCACGACCCTCACCCAGCAGCACGTTCTCGTACGGTACGCGGACGTTTTCGAACAGTACTTCGGCATGGCCGTGTGGCGCGTCGTCGTAGCCAAATACCGGCAGCGGGCGCAGCACTTTCACGCCTGGGGCATCCATCGGTACCAGAATCATCGAGTGTTGTTGATGGCGCGGGCCATCCGGGTTGGTCAGACCCATAAAGATCATGATCTTGCAGCGCGGATCGCAAGCGCCGGAAGTCCACCACTTACGGCCGTTGATCACCCACTCATCGCCCTGGCGCACTGCGCTGGCCTGCATATTGGTGGCATCCGAAGAAGCCACGCCTGGCTCGGTCATGGCGAAGGCGGAACGGATGGTGCCGTCCAGCAGCGGCTTGAGCCACTGCTCTTTCTGCGCTTCATTGGCGTAGCGCACCAGCACTTCCATATTGCCGGTGTCCGGCGCGGCGCAGTTGAACGGCTCAGCGCCGATCAGCGAGCTGCCCATGATTTCCGCCAGTGGCGCGTATTCAGTGTTGGTCAGGCCGGCGCCCAGCGCGGATTCCGGTAGAAACAGGTTCCACAGGCCTTCGGCTTTAGCCTTGGCTTTCAACTCTTCCATGATCGCGGTGGGCTGCCAGCGGTCGCCTTCATTGACCTGCTGCTCGAACACGGCTTCGGCTGGATAGACATGGGTCTCCATAAACGCGGTGACGCGTTCACGCAGCTGCTGAACCTTGGGGGAGTAGGCGAAATCCATGGTGGCTACCTTCTGACGCTGATTTTTGGGGAGTTCGGTGAAGTGGAAATGATGCTAGAACAGGGCTTAGGATTTATCTAATCTATTCTCACCGTGTATAAACATTCATCACCGATATATGATCCACTGATACCGACAACCTGCGGAGCGAGCGTGTAATGAATCTGAACAAGGTCGACCTCAACCTCTTCGTCGTCTTCGATGCCATCTACACCGAGGCCAATCTGACCCGTGCCGGGCAGATCGTCGGCATTACCCAGCCCGCAGTGTCCAACGCCCTCGCGCGTTTGCGCGAAACCTTCAATGACCCGCTGTTTGTGCGCACCGCCCAGGGCATGGTGCCCACGCCAATGGCGCAGAACATCATCGGCCCGGTGCGCAATGCGCTGCAGCAACTGCGCATCTCCGTGCAGGAAAGCCGCATCTTCAACCCGGCGCAGGCCAACAAGACCTTCCGCATCAGCATGACCGACCTCACCGAGGCCATCGTCCTGCCGCCGCTGTTCCAGCGCCTGCGCCGCCTAGCGCCCAACGTGAATATCGAAAGCATGCTGGCCCGGCGCCGCGAAACTACCAAGGAGCTGGCCGCCGGCCGTCTGGATTTTGCCGTCGACGCGCCGCTCAACACTGACCCGCAGGTACGCCACGTCAAGCTGATGGAAGACCGCTACGTGTGCGCCATGCGCCGCGGCCATCCGCTGGCCAAGGAGAAAATCAGCCTGGATGAATACATGGGCCTGACCCATATCCATATCTCCAGCCGTCGCAGCGGCCTCGGCCATGTCGACCTGGCCCTCGGCCGTATGGGCATCCAGCGCAAGATCGCCCTGCGCTCGCAGCATTACCTGATGGCCACCACCGTGCTGCAAGGCACCGACATGGCCATGACCGTGCCGGAACGCTTCGCAAGGCGTAACGACCTGCACTTTGTCGAGCTGCCAATCAAGGACATGACGCCGCTGGAAACCCACATCTACTGGCACGAAAGCACCGACCAGGACCCAGCCAACCGCTGGATGCGCGAGCAGATCATCGAGATATCCCAGCAAGCCACAGCCCTGGAAAAGAAAGCTTAACGGCGAATGCACCGCGCTATCTGTGATCAAGGAAATCGCCTGCAAGACGCCATCACTGTGCTTCAATGGCCTGGACGGCCCTGCCTTTGAAACCGCTGGCGATTAGCTCAGGCGCTGCACGAGGATCACAACATGAATTCAATCCGGATTATCTCTATCGCACTGGTCGTGGCGGGCCTGTTGGGGCTGCTGTATGGCGGTTTCAGCTACACCAAGGACACCACCGCAGTGAAGCTCGGCCCGATCGAGCTCTCGGTGCAGGAGAAGGAAAGAGTCAACGTGCCAGTTTGGGCGGGCATCGGCGCCATACTCGCCGGCGGTTTGCTGTTCGGCTTTGCCGGTAGAAAGCCGTAAGCCTTCCATTTATCCATAGCGCTTAGCTCGGCGCCGATCAGGGACGATTGTTTGCCACTTAAACTGCTATTTATCTGCGCCAAAAATCGCCTACGCAGCCCTACCGCCGAGCAGCTATTCGCTGAGTGGCCCGGTGTGGAAACCGCATCGGCCGGCGTCAATCATGACGCCGACACACCAGTCTGCCCCGAGCTGCTGGCCTGGGCCGATCTGGTTCTGGTGATGCAGCGGGTGCATCGCAGCAAACTGGCCAGCAAATTCAAAGCCCATCTGACCAACAAACGCGTGGTTTGTCTGGATATCCCGGACGACTACGAGTTTATGGACCCCGCCCTGATAGCACTGCTGAACACCAAGATGCAGCGCTTTTTGCCGCCACGCTAAATCCCCGATCTATCTCACCGCTTAGCTAGCGAGGCGGCATCCGTCCGCTCGCGTCTACGAAGTGGCATAAATTCCTCATGGAATCTTTAGCTATCTGCCCTAAGCCTTTGTTTTAAAGGCTATCCGGCGAACCTATAAAACACATCAGCTAGGCGCCCGCTCAAGGTTGTTGACTAAATACCGGCTCAGCCTTACGTTAACGTAAAGGTAAACAAGAGCGCTGCCGTATGTCCGCCACCACCTACTCCATTTCCGAACTGGCCCGCGAGCTGGACATCACCACCCGCGCCATTCGTTTCTATGAAGAACAGCAGATGCTCAGCCCCGAACGCCGTGGCCAGGAGCGCATCTACACTGCCAAAGACAAGGTCACCCTCAAGCTGATCCTGCGCGGCAAGCGCATCGGCTTCTCGCTCGCCGAGTGCAAGGAACTGATCGAGCTGTACGACCCGGTACACGGCAATCACAAGCAGCTGCACACCTTTATGGCCAAGATCGCTGAACGCCGCGCCCAGTTGCAGCAGCAACTGCTGGACATCGAACAGATGCAGCTTGAGCTGGATACCGCCGAAGAGCGCTGCCTAGCTGCTTTGGCTGAAACTGATAAAAAACAAACCGTTATCTCCTGAACTTAATTCGAACAATTACAGGTGGAACCATGAGCTACCCATCCCTCAACTTCGGTCTCGGCGAGACCATCGATATGCTGCGCGACTCGGTGTATCAGTTCTCACAGGCCGAACTGGCCCCGCGTGCCGCGCAGATCGACCGCGACAACGAGTTCCCCATGGACATGTGGCGCAAGTTTGGCGACATGGGCCTGCTCGGCATGACCGTGGAAGAGGAATACGGCGGCACCAACATGGGTTACCTGGCCCATGTGGTGGCGATGGAAGAGATCAGCCGCGCCTCGGCCTCGGTCGGCCTGTCCTATGGCGCTCACTCCAACCTGTGCCTGAATCAGATCCGCAAGAACGGCACCCATGAGCAGAAGACCAAGTACCTGCCCAAGCTGTGCTCCGGCGAACACGTTGGTGCCCTGGCCATGAGCGAGCCGAATGCCGGCTCCGACGTGGTGTCGATGAAGCTGCGCGCCGAGAAGCGCGGCGACCGCTATGTACTCAACGGCAACAAGATGTGGATCACCAACGGTCCCGACGCCCACACCTACGTGATCTATGCCAAGACCGACATCAGCGCCGGCTCACGCGGCATGACCGCGTTTATCGTCGAGCGAGACTACAAGGGCTTCTCCCGCCACCAGAAGCTGGACAAGCTGGGCATGCGCGGCTCCAACACCTGCGAGCTGGTGTTCGAGGACTGCGAAGTACCGGAAGAGAACATCCTCGGCGCCGAAGGCGGTGGTGTACGCGTGCTGATGAGTGGCCTGGACTACGAGCGCACTGTGCTCTCGGGTGGCCCGACCGGGATCATGACCGCCTGCATGGATGTGGTATTGCCCTACGTGCACGAACGCCAGCAGTTCAAACAATCGATTGGTGAGTTCCAGCTGGTGCAGGGCAAGCTGGCCGACATGTACGCCGGCATGAATGCCTCCAAGTCCTACCTGTACAACGTCGCCAAAGCCTGTGATCGCGGCGAGGAATCGCGCAAAGACGCCGCCGCAGTGATCCTCTACACCGCCGAAATGGCCACCAAGATGGCACTGGATACCATCCAGCTGCTGGGCGGCAACGGCTATACCAACGAATACCCGGCCGGCCGCCTGCTGCGTGACGCCAAGCTCTACGAGATCGGTGCCGGCACCAGCGAGATCCGCCGCATGCTGATCGGCCGCGAACTGTTTAACGAAACCAAATAGCCTGACGGAGCGCGCCAGATGGCCATTCTGCACACCCAGATCAACACCCGTTCGCCGGAGTTCGCCGCCAATAGCGCGGCGATGCTTACTCAGGTAAACGACCTGCGCGCCCTGCTCGCCCGCGTTCATGAAGGCGGCGGTGCCAAGGCTCAGGAGCGTCACACCTCGCGCGGCAAGTTGCTGCCACGTGAACGGATCAACCGCCTGCTGGATATCGGCTCGCCCTTCCTCGAAATCGGCCAGCTGGCCGCCCATGAGGTGTATGGCGAAGAAGTACCGGCGGCTGGGGTGGTGGCCGGTATCGGCCGGGTCGAGGGTGTGGAATGCATGATCGTGGCCAACGACGCCACAGTAAAAGGCGGTAGCTACTACCCGTTGACGGTGAAAAAGCACCTGCGCGCGCAGACCATCGCCCAGCAGAATCGCCTGCCGTGCATCTATCTGGTGGACTCCGGCGGCGCCAACCTGCCGCGCCAGGATGAAGTGTTCCCGGATCGCGAGCACTTCGGCCGGATCTTCTTCAACCAGGCCAATATGTCGGCCATGGGTATCCCGCAGATCGCCGTGGTCATGGGTTCCTGCACCGCAGGCGGCGCCTATGTGCCGGCCATGGCCGATGAAGCGATCATGGTGCGCAACCAGGCCACCATCTTCCTCGCCGGCCCGCCGCTGGTAAAAGCCGCCACCGGTGAAGTGGTCAGCGCCGAAGACCTTGGCGGTGCCGATGTGCACTGCAAGACTAGCGGCGTAGCCGACCATTACGCCGACAACGATGAACACGCCCTGGCCCTGGCCCGGCGCAGTATCAGCAATCTGAACTGGCGCAAGCTCGGCGTGCTCAACAACCGTACGCCGATCAATCCGCTTTACAGCGGCGAAGAGCTGTACGGGGTGATTCCAGCGGACGCCAAGCAGCCGTTCGATGTACGTGAAGTGATCGCTCGCACCGTCGATGGCAGCGTATTCGATGAGTTCAAGGCACTGTTTGGCGCAACCCTGGTGTGCGGTTTTGCGCATATCCACGGCTATCCGGTGGCGATTCTCGCCAATAACGGGATCTTATTCGCCGAATCCGCACAAAAAGGCGCGCACTTTATTGAGCTGGCCTGCCAGCGTGGCATTCCTTTGCTGTTCTTGCAGAACATCACCGGCTTTATGGTCGGGCAGAAATACGAAGCCGGCGGTATCGCCAAGCACGGCGCAAAACTGGTCAACGCCGTGGCCTGCGCCAAGGTGCCGAAATTCACCGTGATCATTGGCGGCAGCTTCGGTGCCGGTAACTACGGCATGTGCGGTCGCGCCTATGACCCACGCTTTCTGTGGATGTGGCCGAATGCGCGCATCGGCGTGATGGGCGCCGAACAGGCCGCCGGCGTACTGGTGCAAGTCAAGCACGAGCAGGCCGCTCGCGCCGGGCAGAGTTTCTCCGCCGAGGATGAAGCCAAGCTCAAGCAGCCGATCCTCGAACAGTACGAACGCCAGGGCCACCCCTACTACTCCAGCGCCCGCTTGTGGGACGACGGTGTTATCGACCCGGCGCAAACCCGCGACATCTTGGGCCTGGCGCTGTCCGCCAGCCTTAGCGCGCCGATCGAGCCGACCACCTTTGGCGTGTTCCGCATGTAAGGCAGCGCCCTGCCCCGGATTCTAGAGCGACAGACCATGACCGATTTCAGCACCATCGAACTGCAAACAGACCCACGCGGCTTTGCCACTCTCTGGCTGAACCGTGCGGATAAGAACAACGCCTTTAACGCCGAAATGATCCGCGAGCTGATTCAGGCCCTCGACGCGGTGATGGCCGACAAAAGCCTGCGTTTCCTGCTGCTGCGCGGCCGCGGCAAGCACTTTTCCGCCGGAGCGGACCTCGCCTGGATGCAGCACGCGGCGACCCTGGACTACAACGCCAACCTCGCCGACTCACGCGAGCTGGCCGAGCTGATGCACAACCTTTATCAGCTGAAGATCCCGACCCTGGCGGTGGTGCAAGGCGCGGCATTTGGTGGTGCGCTGGGTTTGATCAGCTGCTGCGATATGGCGATCGGCACAGTTGACGCCCAGCTGTGCCTGTCCGAAGTGCGCATCGGCCTGGCGCCGGCGGTGATCAGTCCCTTTGTCGTGCAGGCGATTGGCGAGCGCGCGGCGCGGCGCTATGCCCTGACGGCTGAGCGCTTTAGCGGTCAGCGCGCACAGGAGCTGGGGTTGTTTGCCGAATGCTATGCCGCCGACGCCCTGGAGCCGGCCGTGGCCGAGTGGATCAACACGCTTCTGCTCAATAGCCCCCAGGCCATGCTGGCGAGCAAAGATCTGCTGCGCGAAGTCGGCAGCGGCGTGCTGACCCCAGCGCTGCGCCGTTACACAGAAAACGCCATCGCCCGTATCCGCGTTAGCCCCGAAGGTCAGGAAGGCCTACGGGCATTCCTGGATAAGCGCAAACCCGCATGGCAGGAGCCACAAGTATGAGCCTTAAGCCTATCGACACCCTGCTGGTAGCCAACCGTAGCGAAATCGCTTGCCGGGTGATGCGCACGGCCAAAGCCATGGGCATTCAGACCGTGGCGGTACACAGCGCCATCGACGCCAACGCCCGCCATGTGCGCGAAGCCGATCTGGCGGTGAATCTTGGCGGTGCCAAGCCGGCGGAAAGCTACCTGCGGATCGACGCGCTGATCGCTGCGGCCAAAGCCAGCGGTGCCCAGGCGATTCACCCAGGTTATGGCTTTCTCTCGGAAAACGCAGGCTTTGCCCGCACTATCGAAGCCGCAGGGTTGATCTTTCTCGGTCCGCCCGCCTCGGCCATTGACGCCATGGGCAGCAAGTCTGCGGCCAAGGCGCTGATGGAAGCCGCCGGGGTACCGCTAGTGCCTGGCTATCACGGCGAAGCGCAGGATGTGGAAACCTTCCGCGCAGCCTCGAACGCAATCGGCTACCCGGTGCTGCTCAAAGCCGCGGCCGGCGGCGGTGGCAAGGGCATGAAAGTGGTCGAGCGCGAAAGCGAACTGGCCGAGGCTCTGGCCAGCGCCCAGCGCGAGGCGCAATCGTCGTTCGGCGACTCGCGCATGCTGGTGGAAAAATACGTACTCAAGCCGCGCCATGTGGAGATCCAGGTCTTTGCCGACTCGCATGGCAACTGCCTGTACTTGAATGAGCGCGACTGCTCGATCCAGCGTCGTCATCAGAAAGTGGTTGAAGAGGCCCCTGCGCCCGGTTTGTCAGCTGAACTGCGCCGAGCCATGGGCGAAGCGGCGGTCAAGGCGGCACAGGCCATCGGCTATGTCGGTGCCGGCACCGTGGAATTTCTCCTGGATGAGCGCGGCGACTTCTTCTTTATGGAGATGAACACCCGCCTGCAGGTCGAGCACCCAGTCACCGAGCTGATTACCGGTCTGGATCTGGTGGCCTGGCAGATTCGCGTCGCCCGTGGCGAAGCGCTGCCGATCACCCAGGAGCAAGTGCCGCTGATTGGCCATGCCATCGAGGTGCGCCTGTATGCCGAAGATCCGGACAACGACTTCCTGCCTGCCACAGGTACCCTGGCGCTGTACCGCGAAGCCGCCGCTGGCCCAGGTCGTCGGGTAGACAGCGGCGTCAGCGAAGGCGATGAAGTCTCGCCCTTCTATGACCCCATGCTCGGCAAACTGATCGCCTGGGGCGAAAACCGCGAAGAGGCGCGCCTGCGCCTGCTGGCCATGCTTAAGGAAACCTGCGTCGGCGGAGTCAGAACCAACCTGGCCTTTCTTACCCGCGTACTGGCCCATCCGGCCTTTGCCAATGCGGAGCTGGATACCGGCTTTATTCCGCGCCACGAGGCGCAGTTGCTTCCTGCGGTGAGCGAGTTACCGGCCGAGTTCTGGCAATTGGCCGCCGAGGCCTTTGTGCAAAGTGACGCGCCACTGCAGCGCAACGACGACAACCACTCGCCCTGGGCCTGCAATAACGGCCTGCGCTTGGGCCTGCCAGCGGAAACCGATCTGCACCTGAGCTGCCAGAGCGAACGCCAGGTAATTCGCCTGCACCATGCTTCGACTTCCACCGTACAGCTGCAAGGCGAAGTCCTACAGGTGGAGCGCGACGGCCTGCGTCAGCAGCATCTGGCGATTCGTCGAGGTAACAGCCTGTATCTGCACTACGCCGGCGAGCTGCGCAGCATTCAGCTTGTCGACCCGATTGCCGAAGTCGAAGCCAGCCATCAGCAGCACGGCGGCCTCACTGCACCGATGAACGGCAGTATCGTGCGGGTACTGGTCGAAGCCGGCCAGCAGGTCGAAGCCGGCACTGCGCTGGTGGTGTTGGAAGCGATGAAGATGGAACACAGCATCCGCGCTCCGCATGCCGGCACCGTCAAGGCGCTGTATTGCAGCGAGGGCGAGATGGTCAGCGAAGGCGCCATGCTGGTGGAACTCGATGAAGCCAGCGCATAACGATGTTTTGTAGGAGCGGCCTTGGCCGCGATCAGGGTTTATCGCGGCCAAGGCCGCTCCTACAGGTGAGCACAGCAACGTAGGATGGGTTGAGCAACGCGATACTCATCGAGACGAACAACGAGGCAACGATGAACCTACCCAAACAAGTCCGCCTGGTCGAAGTCGGCCCGCGCGACGGTTTGCAGAATGAGAAACAACCGATCAGCGTGGCCGACAAGGTGCGTCTGGTCGATGATCTGTCGGCCGCAGGCCTCAGCTATATCGAGGTGGGCAGCTTTGTCTCGCCCAAGTGGGTGCCGCAAATGGCTGGCAGCGCCGAGGTGTTTGCGCAGATCCAGCAGTTGCCAGGTATTACCTACGCGGCCCTGGCCCCCAACCTCAAAGGCTTTGAAGGCGCGCTGGAAGCGGGCGTGCGCGAAGTGGCGGTGTTTGCCGCGGCTTCGGAAGCTTTCTCGCAGAAGAACATAAACTGCTCAATCAGCGAGAGCCTTGAGCGCTTTGTCCCAGTAATGGACGCCGCCAAGCAGCATGGCATTCGCGTGCGCGGTTATGTTTCCTGCGTACTGGGCTGCCCCTATGACGGCAGCGTGCCGCCCGAGCAAGTCGCCAGCGTGGCTCGTGAGCTGTATGCCATGGGCTGCTATGAGGTTTCCTTGGGCGACACCATAGGTGCCGGCACTGCCGGAGCAACCCGTCACCTGTTCAACGTGGTCGGCCGCGAGGTGCCACGTAATTTGTTGGCCGGACACTTCCACGACACTTATGGCCAGGCTTTGGCCAATATCTACGCCAGTCTGCTCGAAGGCATCAGCGTATTCGACAGCTCGGTTGCGGGTCTGGGCGGCTGCCCTTACGCCAAAGGCGCCACTGGCAATGTTGCGACCGAAGATGTGCTGTACCTGCTTGAAGGCCTGGGCATCGAAACCGGTATTGATATGGGCCGGCTGATCGCCGCAGGCCAGCGTATTTGCGCGGTGCTGGATAAACCGAATGGTTCGCGGGTGGCACGGGCGCGGCTGGCCAGCGCGTAAATCTGTCTGCATCTGGCTAGGAAAACCACTGCCGTCAGGCTTTGTTTACAGCCTGTAAAGCCCGAGCCCCAGATGCCGCGTGCCGGCCCTGCCTTCGGTGCAAAACTGCTACAACAGCCGCCAGGTCGGCAGCCGAGCAATAAGGGTCGCTACAGGTCAAGGCTGTCTGCGACCAGTAGGCTAGCGTGCCATCGGCCAGGCGCAACAGCTCGGCACAATAAGAATTACGGCACCTGCCGAATGAGGAATCGACATGCAACAGCCCTTGTGGACACCCTCCAAGGAACGTATCGCCGCCACCCGGATGGACGGCTTCCGCCGCTTCGTCAATCAGCGCCACAGCCTACAACTGGCCGACTATCCGGCGCTGCACGCCTGGAGCGTGGAACAGCGTGAGGCCTTTTGGCAGGCGATTGTCGAGTTCTTCGAGATCCGCTTTAGCGCCCAACCCGAGGCAGTGCTGCAAGAAGGCAGCGCCATGCCCAGCGCCCACTGGTTTCCCGGGGCAACGCTGAACTTTGCCGAACACCTGCTGCGTCGCCGCGATCACCACCCTGCCCTAATCGCCATTGGTGAGGACGGTTCGCGCGAGCAACTGAGCTATGCCGAGCTGGCCGCCCATGTCGCGGGTTTGCAACGCAGCCTGCGAGAAGCCGGCGTTGGTATCGGTGAGCGCGTTGCCGCTTTTATGCCCAACACCTGGCAAACCCTGGTCGGTATGCTTGCCGCCAGCAGCCTCGGTGCGACCTGGTCGAGCTGCTCGCCGGATTTTGGCACCCAGGGCGTGATCGACCGCTTCGGCCAGATCGAGCCCAAGGTACTAATCGCCGCCGCCGGCTACCGCTACGCCGGCAAGAATCTCGACCTGAGCGGCAAACTCAATGAAATCCTCGAACGCCTGCCCTCGCTTGAGCAGCTGATTGTGGTGCCCTACTCCAATGCCCAGGCCAAAGCCGCCGACTTCCAGACCTCGGCCAAGGTCGCGCTGTGGCAGAATTTCTATCAGCCCGGCGGCGAACCCGAATTCACCCAGGTACCGTTCGATCACCCGCTGTATATCCTCTATTCCAGCGGCACCACGGGCGTGCCCAAGTGCATCGTGCATGGCAGCGGCGGCACCTTGCTGCAGCACGTCAAGGAACTCGGTCTGCACACTGACCTGCATGCAGACGACACGCTGTTCTACTACACCACCTGCGGCTGGATGATGTGGAACTGGCTGGTCTCGGGCCTGGCTCTGGGCGCGACCCTGGTGCTGTTTGACGGCTCGCCTTTTCACCCCGGCGCGGAACGCCTGATCGATCTGATCGACGCGGAAAACATCAGCATCTTCGGCACCAGCGCCAAATTTCTCGCAGCTCTGGAAAAAGCCGGTGCCAAGCCGGGTAACACGCACAAACTGCAACGGCTCAAGGCCATTCTGTCGACCGGCTCGCCGCTGTCCCACGAGAGCTTCGAATACGTCTACCGCGAGATCAAAGCCGATCTGTGCCTGTCGTCGATCTCCGGCGGCACCGATATCGTTTCCTGCTTCGCCCTCGGCAACCCGATGCTGCCGGTGTGGCGCGGTGAGCTGCAATGCAAAGGCCTGGGCATGGACGTGCAGGTGTGGAACGACGCGGGCCAAGCCGTTACGGGCGAAAAAGGCGAACTGGTCTGCGCCCAGCATTTCCCCAGCATGCCCGTGGGTTTCTGGAAGGATGGCGACGGCAGCAAGTTCCAGGCGGCCTACTTCGAGACGTTCCCCGGAATCTGGGCCCACGGCGATTACGCAGAGATCACCGCCCATGCTGGGCTGGTGATTCACGGTCGCAGTGACGCAGTACTCAACCCTGGCGGCGTACGTATCGGCACCGCCGAGATCTATCGCCAGGTGGAGAAGGTCGAAGCCGTGCTGGAGTCCATCGCCATCGGCCAGGAGTGGGACGACGATGTGCGCGTGGTGCTGTTTGTGCGACTGCGCGATGGCATCGAACTGACCGACGCGCTGCAAACGCAGATCCGCCAGGTAATCCGCGCCAACACCACACCGCGCCATGTACCGGCGAAGATCATTGCCGTGGCAGATATCCCACGCACCATCAGCGGCAAGATCGTCGAACTGGCGGTGCGCAATGTGGTGCACGGCAAACCAGTGAAAAACACCGATGCCCTGGCTAACCCGCAGGCGCTAGAGCTGTATCGCGACCTGGCTGACTTGCAGAACTAAAGTACCAAAACTCCAGCCTTGCTCGGCACGCAATGCTTATACTCCAAGCCAGTCGTTGCTGGAGTGCTGCCGTGGTTTCGCGTTGGATCTGTCTCGCTGTACTACTGACCTCGTTGAGCCCAGGCGTAAAAGCGCAGGAACCGCTGGAGCTGCATATGCCGGACGCGCCGCCGCTGACCTTTGTCAGCTTTCAAGGCGGCTACGGCATGGTCGGCGATGTGGCATTGGCCGCCATTGCTCGCGCGGGGTATCTCAGCCATATCCATGTAACCCCCTGGGCTCGCGCCCAGCAGCGGGTCAGCCGCGGCCAAAACCTGCTGATCATTCCGCTTTCGCGTACCCCTGAGCGCGAAGCCCTGTACACCTGGATCGCCCCGATTTCGCCACTTGAACGCGCCTTCTTCAGCCTCGACGCGCCAGTGGCCGACTTTGCCGAGGCGCGTCAGCGTTATAAGCGTATCGCCGTCGGCCTGGGCACCGCACAGATGGAAATACTCAAGCGCGAGGGGTTTGCCGATGAGCAGATTGTCAGCCTCAAGCTTGGCGATAATCCCGCACGCATGCTTGAACTGGGCCGTGTTGATGCCTGGTTTACCGGGGTGCCGGAAGGCTTGTATCTGTGGCCGCAAAGCGACAATCGGTTGCAGATGAGCCCCGTGCTGGCCAGTACCGATCTGTACCTGGCCTGCTCCAAAAAGTGCGACGCAGACTTGCAGGAGAGTCTGCGCAAGGCAGTCGACGCGCTACGTGATGAAGGCATGATCCAGCGTATTCAGGACGCCTACCGGCCCGTGCATTAACGGCGGACATGCCTGTCACCACCGGTGCTCAAATGCCTTTGCGACCGGAGTCCTCTGGCAGCTGCTCCTCTTCGATATCCTCCAGTTTCAGCTCCAGCCCCCATTCACCCGCCGACGCTGCGGGTGCCGCAGGAGTCGGTGCGGCGGCCACTGGCGCGGGCGCAGCGGCAGGCGCTGAGGTACCTGGGTTGTCGCGGTAGAGCTTGAGCTTGAGGCGCACGTTGTTTGCTGAGTCGGCGTTTTTCACCGCTTCTTCTTCATCAATCGAGCCATCGTTGACCAGGTCAATCAGTGCCTGATCGAAGGTCTGCATACCGAGGTTTTTCGACTTTTCCATGATCTCCTTGATCTCGGAAAACTCGTTGCGCTTGATCAAATCACGAATGGTCGGCGTGCCCAGCAGCACCTCTACCGCCGCGCGGCGCTTGCCGTCGATGGTCTTGACTAGACGCTGTGAAACGAACGCCTTGAGGTTGTTGCCCAGGTCATTGAGCAATTGCGGGCGGCGGTCTTCCGGGAAGAAGTTGATGATGCGGTCCAGCGCCTGGTTGGCGTTGTTCGCGTGCAGCGTGGAGATCGCCAAGTGGCCGGTGTCGGCAAAGGCCAGGGCATGTTCCATGGTCTCGCGGTCGCGAATCTCGCCAATCAGGATCACGTCCGGCGCCTGGCGCAGGGTGTTCTTCAGCGCCGCATGAAAGCTGCGGGTATCCACCCCAACTTCACGCTGATTGATGATCGATTTCTTGTGCTTATGCACGTACTCCACCGGGTCTTCAATGGTGATGATATGGCCGCCACTGTTGCGGTTGCGGTAGTCGATCAGCGCCGCCAGGGAGGTCGACTTGCCCGAGCCGGTGCCGCCGACGAACAGCACCAGGCCGCGTTTCTCCATCACCGTTTTGAGCAGCACTTCCGGCAGCTTGAGGTCTTCAAACTTGGGAATTTCCATCTTGATATTGCGCGCAACGATCGACACCTCGTTGCGCTGCTTAAAGATATTGATGCGAAAGCGCCCGACGCTGGGAATGGAAATCGCCAGGTTCATCTCCAGCTCACGCTCGAATTCCTCACGCTGCGCGCTGTCCATCACCGAATCGGCAATCGCTGCCACCTCACCGGCCTTGAGCGGGTCGGCGCTGAGCGCCTTGAGCACGCCATTGAACTTGGCACAGGGCGGCGCCCCGGTAGAAAGATAAAGGTCGGACCCGTCCTGGCTGGACAGGATTTTCAGCATGGCATTGAGGTCCATAACAAAATTTCCCGCGAGTTGGATTTATTACGTTAGGCCAAGATTACGCATCGCTCCCGAGAAAATCGGAGCTTGCCCGGCCCAAGCGCTAAGCGGCTGATAATACTGGCACAATACGCCCATCCAAATCCGAGGAGCCCGTCATGCCGAAGGCAATGGCCCGCCATATTCTGGTGAAAACCGAAGCAGAAGCCGTCGCGCTGAAAAAACGTATTGCCGCCGGCGAGGCGTTTGACGTGCTGGCACGCAAATACTCGACCTGCCCATCCGGCAAGAAAGGCGGCGACCTGGGTGAAGTGCGCCCTGGGCAGATGGTGCGCGCCATCGATCAGGTGATCTTCAAAAAACCGGTACGTGAAGTCCACGGCCCGGTGAAAAGCCAGTTTGGCTATCATCTGGTGCAGGTTTTCTACCGCGAGTAACACAGGAGCGTCCCTGGCATGACCATCGAGCAAATCGCCGCGTTCTGCCTAAGCCTGCCGGGTGCCCGTGAGGACATCAAATGGGGCGGCGTGCGGGTGTTCTCGGTGGCCGAGAGCAAGATGTTCGCCCTGTTCCACCTGGACAGCCGCGACGGTCTCGCTTTTAAAGTCGATGCCGACCTGTTTCTCGGTTACTGCGACCGCCCGGGCATCCGCCCTGCCCCGTATCTGGCTCGAGCACGCTGGATCAGCATGGCCGCGCCCTACCCGCTAAGTGATGGCGAACTGCGCGAACTGCTAACGCGCTCCCATCAGCTGGTGGTAGCCAAACTGCCCAAACGCCTGAAGCTAGCTCTGTTGCTCGACCCACCAGCAGCGGATTCGTAACAGCCACGTCATGCCGATGTAACCCTCGCCAAGCAGACTGCGCTGGCGCTGGTCTAGCCCACCCACCTTTCGATCATTCTCGCGGTTAACGGTGACTGGAAGACTGGCCATTCCCCTACCCGGAGGCCACCCCATGCATCGATGCCTGTTGCCACTGCTGTGTTTCAGTACGCTTGCCCTATCCGCCCCGACGTTTGCCCAGGCAAGCCCGGATGAGCAGTTCAAACTGCTAGCGCATAACGTGTTCCTGCTGCCCAGCAGCATCAAACCCGGCTGGGGCCAACAGCAGCGTGCGGCGTTGATCGCCGAGGCGGCGTATATCCAGGGCCAGGATGCGGTGATTCTCAACGAGCTGTTCGATAACCCGGCATCGACCATTCTGCTGAACGGTTTGCAAAGCCAATACCCGTTTCAGACGCCCGTGCTCGGGCGTAGCCGCACCGGCTGGGATGCCACGTTAGGCGCCTACTCGGACACCACCCCGGAAGATGGCGGCGTGGCCATCGTCAGCCGCTGGCCAATCGAGCAACGCGTGCAATATGTCTATAGCCAGGGTTGCGGGGCGGATTACCTGTCCAACAAGGGCTTCGTCTACGTCAAACTCAATCGCAATGGCCAGGCCGTGCACATCATCGGCACCCATGCGCAGGCGGCGGACACCGGTTGCCCGGATGGCAAAGGCACCGCTGTGCGGGCCAGCCAGTTTGATGAACTGCAGAACTTCATCAGTGCCCGAGGCATTGCACTCGATCAGCTGGTGTTTATTGGCGGCGACTTCAACGTAATCAAGGACAGCGGCGAGTACCACGACATGCTCGCCCGCCTGCAGGTCAACGCACCCGACAGCTATGCCGGCAGCGACACCACCTTTGATACCCTGCGCAACGGCATCGCCAACTACCAATACCCCAATCATGCCCCGGAATACCTGGATTACATCTTCGTTTCGCGCAATCACCGGCAACTGCCGTTCTGGCACAACCAGGCTCTGGATACCCCAGCGCCACGCTGGACGGTCAACCTGGCGGGCGCGACCTGGCAGTTTCAGGATTACTCCGATCATTCACCGGTAGCCGGCTTCACCCGCGCCGACAGCACGACGCCAACCCGCGCCAGCAAGCCGCAGCAAAACCTCTACGGCGAAGTGGTCTTGCAAAGCACCACCACCGGCAAAACCCTGCGCGCCGGCAGCAGCAAAGCCAACGACTGGGTGAAGATCAACGGCAACGGGCTGGAGCCTGAGAGCCTGTTCAGCCTGAGCAACTGGTACCACCCGGAGAGTTTCTGCATCCGCAGTGGCGACTATATCGAGGTGGAATCACGTCGCCATCCCGGCTATTGGCTCAACTGGTGGCTGGGCGGTGGCGGCGGTAACTACGCCTATTACATGAAGGCAGGCGACTCCTCCAATCAGCTGCGCATCGAACTACCCAACAACAGCGGCTGCCTCAAGGATGGCGACACACTACGCCTGCGCGACCGCGATACCGTGCGCGGCAGTGATTACTACCTGCAGAACTGGGCTTCCGGCAGCTGGAAAGAGCACCTGTACCTGTGGAGCAGCTCAGCGGCCAATGCCGAACAGTTCCGCGTGCACTTCAAGCGCCCGGCGCACTACCCGGACTGGAGCAGCAAGCTGCATTACTGATCGACAAAAGGCGGCTGTAATAGCCGCCTTTTTCGTACCCCTCTCGCCGGGAACTGGCTTAACTGCCAATCACCCCACCATCATTTTTGGTAATCAGCACCGTGGTCGAACGCGGTCGGGTTTGGCCGTCGCTGGCCGGGTAGCTGATACCAGGGTGCTGCACATTCGCCCACATCGCTTTGCCATCCGGGCTCCAGGCCAGGCCGGTGATTTCGCAGCCGCGCGGGCCGACCAAAAAACGTCTGACCTCGCGAGTACTTGGGTCAGCACACAGCAGTTGGTTGCAACCCATGGTCTGCATCGCCGCTTCATCGTCGCCGTAGTCGGTCTGAATCCACAGACGGCCGTGGCTGTCGAAGGCCAACCCATCGGGGGAGGAAAAGATGTCGCCATTGATGGTGCCTGTGAGGTTGGCGGGCACCACGTTGCCGTTGGCATCCTTGGCGCCTTTCTGCTCGCCAGCCAGCAGGAACAGCTCCCAGGTGAAGGTTTCAGCGCTAGGATCGGCGCCCTGCTCCTTGAAACGCAGAATTTGCCCATGCAGGTTCTGCGGGCGCGGGTTGGCTTTGTCGGTGGGTTGTTTGTCGCCGCGACCATCGTTATTGGTCAGGGCCACATACACCTCACGGCTGGCAGGATGCACAGCCGCCCACTCGGGACGATCCATCGGCGTTGCCCCAACCAAGTCAGCGGCGGCGCGGGCGTTAAGCAGCACCTCGGCCTGGCTGGCAAACCCACTGGAGCTGGTCAACCCGTTTTGCCCATGCACCAGGGCTAGCCATTGACCGCTGCCATCGGCATTGAAACGCGCGACATAGAGAGTGCCTTCATCGAGCAGGTCGCGGTTGGCCTTGGGGTTGGCCGCATCGAAACGCCCGCTAGGGACGAACTTATAGACGTACTCGCCCTTGGCATCGTCGCCGGAGTAGAACGCCATGCGCCCGTCCTCGCCCAGGCTCAGGGCCGCACATTCGCGGCCGAAACGGCCAAACGCGGTGCGTTTAACCGGCTGCGCCTGTGGGTCAAAGGGGTCAATTTCCACCACCCAGCCAAAGCGATGCGGCTCGTTGACGTAACCGCCGTGGGCTTGCTGCGGGTCAGGGGTGGCGTTGAAGCGTGGGTCGGCGGTCTCCCAGGCGTAGTTTTTACTGGTGCCCTCTTTGGCCAGGCCATAGCGTTTGTGCGACACGCGGCTGGCGTAATCGGCCTGATCGCGGTTGATAAAGTAGTTGTGCCAGTTTTCCTCGCAGGTGAGGAAGGTGCCCCAGGGCGTGATGCCGGTGGCGCAGTTGTTGATCGTGCCGAGCACTTCAAGGCCCGTTGGGTCAGCAACGGTTTGCATCAGCTCATGCCCGGCCAGCGGGCCGGCGATGCGCATGGCGGTCAGGGCGCTGATGCGGCGGTTGTAGGGCGAATCCATAACCCGCTGCCACTGGCCGTCGGCGGCCTTTTTCACTTCGATCACCGAGACGCCATGGGCGGCTTGTTCTTTGCGCACTTCGTTTATCGGCCGTGGCTTGCTCTGGTCGATCAGGTTGCCGGGGTGCAGCGGCGGGTTGACGTATTCGTGGTTCATCACCAGCAGGCCACGGTCTGTTTCGCCTTCAAAGGCGAAAAAATCCATGCCGTCGTGGTTGTCGCCGGCTTGTTTCAACTGCGCCTGCCAATCGTCGCTGGCATCCGGACTCCACTGCGGCGCGCCGGCCTCGACCGGGTCGCCCCAGGAGAAAAACGGCGTGGCGCTATAGCCTTCGGCGACCAGCACGCGGTCGAATTGCGGATCGATCTGCACCGGTACGCCCTTGAAGCCCAGTAGCGGGCTGGCACCGGCACTGCGGCAGGCACTGATGCCGCCGGCGAAGAAGCCGAGCGCGGCAAGGGTAAGACCGCCCTTGAGCACATTGCGCCGACGCGTGTCGACCACATGCGCCAGAGACGGGTTGCCACTGGGGTTGATCGACTGGTCGTCGTGGACTTCAAGGCTGGCGTGAAACTGCTGGTGATCCTGATTCATCACGGCTCTCGCAAAAAGTTGGCGCGCACCAGCCCGCACCGCTCTACACAGAGCAGCCTGGGCGGCGAGCATGGGTTTATTCGATGCGGTAGGTAAAAGTGTTTTTCACATTGGGCACGGCGACGGCGCGGCCATCGATCACCCGCGGCTGGTAACGAAAGCTCTGCGCTGCGGCTAATGAGGGACGGATAAACATGGGGTGGCAGGCGCCAATCACCTCCGGCTGTTCGACCCGGCCTTGGGCGTTGACCGTGTAGCTGACGGTGCATTCGCCCTCGATGCCCTTGTCCAGCGCCCGCTGCGGATAAGCCGGTGCCTGCTTGGCAATCGGCAGGTACTGACGGCTGGCCGCCGCAGCGGCTTCGGCCTGCCGCGCCTGCTCGGCAGCTGCATCAGCGGCCTGCTGAAGTTGCTGCGCTGCCAGCTGTTCGGCGGCTTGGCGTTGTTGCGCCTGTTCACGTTGCTGCTGTTCGAGGCGAGCCTGTTCCTGAAGTTTGTGCTGACGCTCCTGCTCAAGCCTCTTCTGCTCCACACGCTTGTGCGCCAAGGCCGCCTGCTCCAACTTCTGCTGGGCGATACGCGGGTCGACCTGCGGCTCCACCGGCGCACGCACTTGCGGCGGCGGGGCTTCGACCGGCACAGGAGGCGCGGCTTCCACCACCGGCGCAGGTGGCGGCAAGCTGAGCAGCTGCATGCTGATGGTGTTGATGCTCGGCGCAGGTGGCTTTTCCACCGGCCAGTTAGCCAGCAACAGCGCCAGCACCAATGCATGCAGGGCCAGGGTCAGTAGCGCAGCCTGGGCATTACGCAGACGCGCTATCGGCAATCTGGGCCAGGTAATCGAGGCGGGACGATCCATCAGCACGCTGCTCACTGCGGGGCCTCGGTGATCAGGCCGAGGTTACTCACCCCGCCCTTCTGCAAGGCGGCGATACCGGCGACCACGGTGGCGTAGTCGGCAGCCTGGTCGGCGCGGATATACACCTGGGTATCGCCGCGCTCGGCGATGATCTGTGTGACCTGAGCGGTCATTTCCTCCAGGCCCACGGTGCGGTCGGTCTGCTGTTCCGTGTTCAGCTCGCTGCCCAGGTTCCAGTAATAGCCACCGTCCGCCTGTACCGAGAGCGTCAGGATCTGCTGCTGGGTATCGGTGGGCAGCGCTTCACTGGCGACCTTTGGCAGCTCGACCTTGACACCCTGGGTGAGCATCGGCGCCGTGACCATAAAGATCACCAGCAGCACCAGCATCACGTCGATGTAAGGCACCACATTCATCTCGGCCTTGGGCGCGTGTTTATTTATCGGCTTGCGCATGACGGGCTCCTCAGGCGGCGGCGCTGACGTGGCTGCTGGCGGCGTGCAGCTTGCGGTGCAGACGCGCCTGCAATTCGTTGCCAAAGCCGTAGTAGCGCGTGGTCAGGGTGGCCACACGGGCGCTAAAGCGGTTGTAGGCGATCACTGCAGGAATCGCCGCAAACAAGCCAATGGCCGTGGCGATCAGCGCTTCGGCGATACCCGGGGCGACCGTGGAGAGCGTCGCCTGCTGCACCTGGGACAGGCCGATAAAGGAATTCATGATCCCCCAGACGGTGCCGAAAAGGCCGATATAGGGGCTGACCGAACCGACCGTGGCGAGAAACGGCAGGCCCTTTTCCAGGCGTTCTTCCTGCTCGCTGATGGCCACCAGCAGCGAGCGCTCGACGCCGTCGATCACTAGCTCGCCGGCAATCCCCGGCTCACGCTTGAGCTGGACAAACTCGTGGTAACCAGCCTGGAAGATGCGCTGCAAGCCGGCATCCTCATCCAGCCCATCGCTGCCTTCACGGTACAGCTGAGCCAGGTCGTGGCCGCTGCGAAAACGCAGCTGGAAGTCTTTCATCAGGCGCTCGTTGCGGCGCAATACGGCGCTGCGCTGGATGATCAGGTACCAGCTAAGCAGCGAGGCCAGTAGCAGGGTCAGCATCACCGCCTGGACTAGCAGGCTGGCATCACTGATCAGACTCCAGACAGTCATCTGTTCGAGGGTATTGTGCATGGGTGTCTCCTTGCATCGCGCGCCGAGGAAAACCCTCGGCCGCTATTCGATTACGTTTGTGTTGCCGATTGATGACGGCAGCGCGGGCTATTCCAGGCCGAGGGCTTTAGCCACGGCGGTCCAGGGCAAGTACTTGTAGTTCTGCCGGTCTTCGGGCATGCGCTTGCGACCGTCCTGCACCACCAGCATGCCGGCGTTCCAGATGCCCCCGAGGTTGGCCGAGGTAACGTCAAGGCCATCGGTTTCCGAGGCGCCGTCAATGCCCTGTTGCGCGTTCAAACCGATGCGAAACGCACCGCGCACGGCATAGGGCGCAGTGGCATCAAGCACCACATAGCTGTCGTTGCCCTGGCTGGAAATCACCAGGTAGTTGCGCGTTGCGCCCTGGTAAACGGCCAGGCCCTCGATGTCGTCGTGGACCACATTGCCGGACGCAATCACCTGTTCAAGCCGGGTCGGCGCATCGGCGCGGGCGTCCAGCGTCCAGACCGCGACATCCTCTTCACCGACGAACAGGCGCTGGTTGCGGTCATCGGCGACGCAAGCTTCCGGCTGGCTTTCAACCTTGAACTGGCGCACCAGCTCGCCCTTGATACGCCCAGCGTCCGCACTCAGGCGGTACTGCAGAAAGGTGCCGTCCTTGGCATTGGGAATCGCATAAATCGCCCCGGCAGCATCCTTGAACATGCACAGGCCGTAGATGTCCTTGAGCGGCGTAGGCAGCTGGCCCAGGTTGCGCAACTCACCGCTGCTGCGGTCGATGGCAAACAACTGCAAGCTGTTCTGATCACGGTTGCTGGCCACGGCCAGATCAACCAACTGGCCATTGAGGTTGAAGCCTGCGCGCACATCGACGTTGTTCATCCGCCCGACGCGCAGGTCCTGCAGCTGCTTGCCGGCCAGGTCATAGGCCAGCAGGCCGCCCTGTTTATCGGTGCCCAGTACGCGACTCTTGCGCGGGTCACTCGGGTGTACCCAGATCGCCGGGTCATCGGCGGCATCGCCCAAACTCGGAACCGGGTCGGTTTGCACCTGTACCGGCAGAATCGGTAGTGCCGCTTGCGGCTCAGGGGCTCGCGCCTGCCAGGCCAGCTGCCCGTGCTGCAGGCCGTCGTCATCGCGCACCAACAGTTCCAGGCCGCCCGCAACGGCACGCACACTCAGGCCTTGCGGCTCGTTCAGCTCCCCCAGGGGCAGCACCGGCTGAGCCTGCCAACCGGCTTCGCCATGCTGGTAGCGATGCAGCGTGTTGCTTTCCGGGTCCAGCGCCAGCACGCCGCCCGGTACCACGGCCATACCGGCGAGCGCCTTGCCGATATCACCGAACGGCTGCACCAGGCCTACCGGCTCGCGTACCAGATCTGCCTCGGCATGGGCGGCGTACGCCCACAGGCCGACGCCCTCCTCGTTGACATACAAGCGCTCGGCCAGATCATCGACCTGGCAGTGCTCGCTGGCCGGCGGCAGGCTCATGCTGCGCACGCGTTTGGGCGTTGCCAGCGGCACTTCGTTCAGGGCGACCAGCCACTGCTCACCAATCCCTTCCTCACCAACCAGAAAGACAAACGCGTTGTGCGCTGCATCGCGGTACAGGCACAGGCCATCGATTTTGTAGTCCGGGCGCGGCAGGTACACCGGTTCACCCCAGCGCTGGTTTGCCAGGTTGATCAGCATCGCCTGTTGACGGTCGACATCCAGGGCCGCCACCAACAGGCCGCGCGGGCCAACCCGGTGATCGATGCTGGCAAAGGTGCCTGGCAGTTGGCTCAGGGGCGCGCCCTGGCGATCAAGCACGAACAGGCCCTGCTTCTTACTGCTCTGCAGGCGTTCGGCGCCTGGCCAGAAGCTGTCGCTGGTCAGCCATTGCGCCGCCTCGACCGACTTCATGCTCGGGCTGGCAAGCGTCTGCAGGCTCAGGGATGCAGCGGGTTTATCCGCCACTATGCTCTGGCAGGCGCTCAAGGCAATCAGGCTGGCGAGCAACAGGTTTTTCTTAACAAACGAAAGGTGCATACGGGCAAATCCTTACTGAAAACTTAACAGCCAACCGGGCACGCCAGCGGCGCACCCAGCCGGCACACAGGTCAGAAATGGGTGAAGGTCAGGCCGAGCTTGTAGGTCGGGCCGTACTCTTCGTATTGGGCGTTGAAGTCGCGGCGGCCGCTGTAGACGTAGAAGGACTCATCCGTCAGGTTCTGCGCCTGAAAGGTCAGCTGCAGCGCAGGCGTGAGGAAGTAACCGGCGCTGAAGTCGACAAACAGCTGCTCATCTGCGTAGAGGTCATGGGCCTTATCGTCGATGGCTGCGACTTCGGCCAGGTACTCGGATTTGTAGTTGGCGGACAGACGCAGGCTGAGCTTGTCGTCTTCCCAGCCGAGCATCAGGTTGCCGACCGTCTCTGACTGATTCGGCAAGTCGATGTCACGGCTCAGACCCTGCGCTTCGATGCTCGCATCAGAGCGGCTGAAGGTGGCGTTTGCCCCTACCAGCAGACCGTTCCAGGGCGCGGGCAGCCAGTCAAATTTCTGCGAGTAGGCCAGCTCCAGGCCATACAGCTCGGCGCTGTCGCCATTGGCAAAGCTCAGCGCTTCGTCGAACCCTGCCCATTCGCCGGTGCCGGCCAGGTCGGTGTTGTAGACGAAGCTGTCGATGTCCTTGTAGAACACGAACGCCGACACCACGCCCGCACGGCCCATGTAATGCTCAACGCCAAAGTCGAGGTTCATCGACTCCAGTGGATCAAGCTCCGGGTTACCGAAGCTGGCATCGCCACCATCGATCACGAAACCTGGCGCCAGTTGGCCAAAGGTCGGCCGCACCACGGTGTTGGTCCAGGCGGCGCGCAGTTGCGTGCTGGCGTTGAGCTGATAGCGTGCATGCAGGCCCGGCAACCAATGCTCATAGCGCGTATCGCTTTGGGTCGCCTCGTATTCGCCATCGCGAATGCCGGAGCCTTTGGCATCGAACTCGGTGCCCTCGTAACGCATACCGGCGATAAAGCGCCAGTCGTCGATGTCGAGGCTGTTCATCAGGTAGGCGGCATTAATGTCTTCGCTCATCTCGAAGTCATTCACCCGCGACTCTTCTTCGTTATAGAAGTCCGCCTTGTTCAAGCCGCCGAGCAGGCGTTCGATGGCCTTGTCGCTGATACTGGGGCCGAAGCGGCCGAGGCCGTAATCCACCGAACCCTTGCTGAACTGACTGAGGTTGAGCTGAGCATCGGTAAGGCCAAAAGTGTCGAAGTCCTCATAGCTCCAGGCTTCCAGGTCGTTGTCCTTTTCCCGGCGGCTGAGCTTGCCGCCGAATTTGACCTGGGAGGCATAACCGCTGAGGTCGTAGTCACGCGCCAGGTCGAGCTTGATGTTCTGCTCGGTGTCGGTGGTCTTCTGCTTTTCCCAATCGACGCTGTCGAGGGTGAAGTTGCTGGGGTCGTAGAACGCCGAGTCGATGCTCAGGCGCGGCTTCTTGGTGTCGCCAAAGCCTGCGTCGGTGAAGTCGTCGTTGCCCTCAAAGGTCGCGCCGGCAATGCCTTCCGGGCTGTCTTCGCTGGAGCGGCTGTAACCAGCCTGGGCGCCGATGGTCCACAGCCCGAGCATGCGCTCGCCACCCAGTACGTAGGACTGTACTTCCTGGGTTTCCTCGCGGCTTTTCAGTTCGCGGTAACCTTCGGCATCGCCGCGCTCACCGGGCAACTGGGCATCGGCAAATTCGACGCCTGCGGCGTTACGGATTTCGCTGTCCTGATAGCGGCTATACAGGGTGCGCAGGTAATAGCTGGAGAGGTCATCCGGTTTGTAGTCGAAGTTCAGGCCAAAGCCGGTGCGCTCACGGGTGATTTCGTAATCGCGCTGCTCCAGCTCTTCCAGCCGCGCACCACTGTCGAAGTCCCAGGCGCCGCCGGTTTCAACGTTGTCCGAGCCGAAATCGCGCTCCTGCCAGCTCAACGCTGCGGCTACGCCGAAGTTGTCGATGCCGTCGCCCAGGCTGAAACGGTCGCTGATTGCGCCGGAGAACTTCGGGCTGGTTTGTTCGGTGTTCTCGTCGTAGCTGCCTTCGGCGCTGCCGGTGTAGAACAGCCCTTCGTGATCAAAGGCCGACAGGCTCTCCACTTCCACGGTGCCGCCGAGGGAGTTGGCGTCCATGTCCGGGGTCAGCGATTTGACCACCGTCAGCGACTGCACCAGCTCCGAGGGCAGTACATCCAGGGCTACGGCGCGGCGATCACTTTCCGGCGACGGCACCAAGGTGCCGTTGATAGTTACGCTGTTCAGATCCGGGGCAATACCGCGCACGCTGACAAACCGCCCCTCACCCTGATCGCGCTCAACCGACAAGCCGGGAATACGCTGCAGCGCTTCGGCGGCGTTGTCATCCGGCAGCTGACCAATGCCGTCGGCGTGCACCACGCTCTCGACGTTGTCGGAACTGCGCTGTTCTTTCAGCGCCTTGTCGATACTCACGGCCTGGCCGACCACCTCGACATATTCGGTGGCCGGTTCAGCCGCCATCAGCTGGCTGCTGGAGGCAATCGCCAGGGCCAGCACGCTGATATGCAAACCCGAATTGCGAGCGGAACTGCTGCGAACCTTCATCACCTACCTCCCCAAGATTGATCGCTGCCAGGCTGCAATGGCCGGGCTATTGGGGAGCGAAAGCTAGGCAGGAGTGATGACGCTTCTGTGACAGCACGTGCGGCAATACCGCTAAACCAGCGGGTTTCAGCGGGTTGTTGCACGCAATTGAGCTGAAATGACCGCAACGTCGCAGCCGAGCGACCAACTACCCGCCAGGCCGGTGCGCTGTTTAGCGCAGCCCTTCATCTATAGCGCGGCAGAAATGCGCCCACACGCACCGGCAGAAACCGCCTGATCGCCGTAAAGCGCAATAAATCGGCGAACAACCCTGAGCCAATTTGACCTCCCCTACTGCAACCAAACCGTCATGTGCATCTGTTGTGCTGGCGGCCATTACCCTCTGCGGAGCCTATTGGCCATGCCGCCACTGCTGAAATTGCACGTATGGAAACTCACCGGCCTGTTGCTGGCGGCCAACTTCGGCCTGCTCGCCTACCTCGGCGCCGGCACGCTCAAGGCGCTAAGCGAATGGAACTGGACCGATATCGGCGGTGAAGGCGGCTCGGCGCTGTTGGTGCTGGTGTGGATCGGCCTATTACTGAAAAGTCGCCCGGCCGGGCAAGTCACCACCCTGCTGTTCTACGGCTTGGCGTGCCTGTTCTTCTCGCTGTGGATGGATACCCTCGACGAGTTCGTGCAACTGTCGGAAAGCATCGCCTGGGACAAGTGGCTGGAATCGGGACCGATGCCCGTGGGGTTTATCCTGATGACGCTGGGCATCTATCACTGGCACCGCGAACAGCTGGCGATCAGCGGCCAGATGGAAAAACGCGAGCGTCTGTTTCGCGAACATCGCCTATTCGACAAGGTCACGCCGCTGGGCGGGGCCGACTACCTGCGCTTGCAGTTGCAGCAAGCCTTGCAGGAGGCGCACAGCGAGCAACAACCGCTATCGCTGGTGATCCTCGACCTGGACGATTTCAGCCGGGTCAATCGTGAATACGGCCACGCCGAGGGCGACCGCGTATTGCAAGTGGTGTCCCAGGTGATGGTGCTCAACCTGCGCCGCCAGGACCTGCTCTGTCGCCTGGCCGGCGACCGCTTCGTGGTACTGCTGCCCAACACCGGCGAACAACAGGCCCGGCATCTGGCTCTGGAACTGCAAGCCGCCATGCAGCACCTGGCCTATAAAAGCCACCTGCACGGTGAGCGGCTGCAGCTGAGCGCCAGCGTGGCGGTGGTGATGGCGCAGCAGGACAGTCCCGAGGGTCTGCTGCAACGGCTCAATCTAGCGTTGGCGCGAGCCAAGCAACCGCCCTTTATCAAACGCGCCTGAGGCTGATGCCATGACCGTGAAAACGCCCTGGTACGAATGCGACAGTCGCTTTATCGCCGCCCATTATCAGCCTGCGGCCTTGATCGACCTGGGCATCAGCCGTGAGATCGATACCCATCGCCTGCTGCGCGGCACCGGCTTGTTCTATGACGACATTCTGGCCGGCGAGGTGCGCATCAGCCCACAGCAGTTCCTGGCGCTGATTGATAACGCACAACGCCTGCTGGAAGCCGACGACACCAGCTTCCTCTTCGGCCAACGCCTGCTGCCTGGCCACTACGGCGCGGCCAGCCAGGCACTGCAGCAAGCCGGCAACTTGCAGCAGGCGTTGGAACTGCTGATCGAGATGCGCGCGCTGTTTAGCCCACTGCTGGCACCACGGCTGTTGCTCGATGAACAGCATGCCTACCTCTACTGGGTCGACAGCAGCGGCGCCGGCCCGCACTGGCGCTTTCTCATCGAAGCCTGCATGACGGCTGTGGTGGCGATGGCCCGCTGGTTGTCCGGGCAACAACTGCCGTGGCGCTTCCACTTCGCCCACCCAGAGCCGCGCTATATCGAACAATACTGGGTGCACCTGGGTGAAGACCTGCACTTCGACAGCCAGCTGGACATGCTGCGCCTGCCCCGCGAATTTATGACCGCAGCCTGGCCCAACGCCGCGCACACCGCCGGTGCGGTGGCGCGCCAGGAAGCCACGCGGCAACTGCAGGGCCTGAGTTACCAGGCCAGCCTACTGGACCGTTTGTATGCCTGGCTGCAAGCCAACGTGCGTCAGTCACCCAGCCTGGAGCAGGCCGCGCTCGCCTTCGAGATGAGCCCCGCGACCTTCAAACGCAAACTGCAGAAACACGGCACGCACTATCAGGAACAGCACGACCGGGTGCGCAAGCACGTAGCGCTCTACCTTTATCGAATCAAGGCGTACAGCAATGAAGATATCGCCGATTTCCTGAGCTTCCACGACGCGACCAACTTCCGCCGCTCATTCAAACGCTGGACCGGGCTGTCGCCCAGCGCACTGCGGCAGTTATTTGAAGCGCGCTAGCTGATAACGCTCAGGCGATAAATTCCCAGCGGCGCGGATCATCTTCAGCCGAATGTTTTGATAAACGGCTGAGCGCTTGCCCGAATGGCTACGGCGACCTGAGGGGCTTGCTCACAGAGTTCGGGAAAGCGTGCGAGTACCACTTCCTGAGCCGCTAACAAGCGCAGAATGCGCGCCTTCGGCTGGTCGACATCACAGGTTTTGGCGAACTCCAGCAGCCCTTGCCGTGAAGCGAACAGCGACTTGTTACCGAGCAGATCCAGCGCCAGCACATCATCCGGGATATAGGCGGTGGTATTGACGATGTCATAGGCCGGCGCCAAGCGCGCATCACGCTGCGTTGGGTCGGAATAGAGCAAGCCGAAGTTCTTCAGGTGCGCATCACCATTGCCGACGATGCAGCTCAGGGCCACGCTGTCGAACAGCTGATCAAGCGAACTGCGCAGGTGCTCAGTCGGGCAATACAGGCGGATGGCCTTGGCGATGGCGGCGTAGCTTTTGCTGTACTTCTGCTCGGCAGACAAACCCATCAGCGCGGCCATATCTTCGAAACCGATAGGGTTGTGCTGCTCATCACGGTCAAAACGGCGCATGACAAACAGCCTTGAGTTATCTGACAGGTAGAACTCCGGGGTGGGAATGCCGGCCTCTTGGGCAATCGACATGCAGAGAAATTCATTGATCGCCAGACCCGGAAATTCATCGCGGCCACTCTTGATGATCAAGTCAGAAGTTTTGGCCGTGAATTTATGCGGCACAGGCTCCGCATGTTCCGGCACCAGGACCTTGGGCTGAACCCCAGAAATGCCGGCGCGCAGAATGTAGCGGTCGACCAGATCGACAAAAATATCCTCGGCGCCATCCCAGGTGAGGATTTCCTCGAGGCGCTCACCGGGAAACTGCTGGCGCATCAATAGTGCATCGACGGCCTGAGAACTCACAAAGACCCGACCGATAGGTGAGCTGCTGCCTGAGAGCGCCAGCAGCAGCATGGGGTCAACATTGACGGTTTTGGCCAGACGATTACGCAGCTGTTCCAGCACGTAGCCTTCGGGAAGGTTCATCTGGAAAATCGGATGCAGCTCGCGGCGGCGATACTCATCCATACGCACAGGCATCAACAGACTGATCGCGGCACGGGCAGTCGCTTGGTCGGCATAGCGGAAAATATAATCCTCGGCGCTAGTGAAGATTCGCCCGCTATCCCCTGCCGGCGTGTTGACCTGCAATGGCGCGTTCATTCAAACACCCCCTGCACTTCTTCCAGCGTCGGCATGCTTGCGGGAACAACCGACAGCTCACAGCCGAGAGCACCCAGCACACGGGCATAGGCTGTCATGCCCACAGAAATGCTGCCCTTTTCCACGGCAATGACTTTTTGCCGCGTAAGCCCGGCAATATCCGCCAACCCGGCTTGAGTCAGCCCACGGTTAAGCCTCCGCTCGCGGATTTGCTGGCCTAAACGCTGTGTAAGAAGAAGATAGTCCATGTCACGTATACATAACCTTTATTGGTAAATGTAACGTATACGAAACTAAAGCTAAGATCAAATCGCCCAATCGGGGTGCATGTGCGCTGGATCAGCCCTGCACGCAGTAAGCCTGCTGTTATTCAAACGGCGCAGTTGCTGCCGAGGTTGAAAGCCGCAGAGTCCTGATCAGCAGGCTGTGCAGGCTATCGACGGCTTTTGAGCCCTGGGAAGCGCGGCTTCGATAGACGGCCACTTCCATGGGTTCCAGCGGGCCAAGGCCATGGTCACTGCCCAGTATCTCCAGGTGCACCGGCGCGCTGCACTGAGTCAACACGGCGACAGCCAGGCCACTCTCAACCGCAGCAATCTGCCCCGCAAGGCTGGAGCTGTTGTACACCACCTTGTAGCGGCGGCCCTGCAAAGCGAGGGAGTTAATCGCGCTGCGTTTGGCGAGGCTGCTGTCTTCATAGACGGCGATAGGCAGCGGATCACGCCGCCATACCTGGAACTGCGCCGAGCCAACCCAAACCATCGGCTCATGAAAAAGCAAAGTACCGTGCCGCGGCTGGTCTCGCGAGACCAGTGCCAGATCCAGATCGCCGCGCTCAACGCGGGGGATTAGCGAGGTTGATTGCTCGCAGGCCAGCTCGATCTCGACTGCGCCATGCTGCGGCGCGAAACGTTTGAGCACCGGCGTGAGGTAGCGGGCGGCATAGTCATCCGGCACGCCAAGACGAATCCGCCCCGTCAGCTCCTCACCCAGGAAGGCCGCCTGTGTCTCGGCATGCAGGTCGAGCATCCGTCTGGCATAACCCAGCAGCAACTGCCCTTCTGAGGTGAGTTGATGGTGCCGGGGCCCGCGCATTAGTAATTGGCAGCCAAGGGCTGCTTCAAGCTTCTTGAGCTGCATGCTCACCGCCGACTGGGAGCGATTGACCTCTGGGGCCGCGCCCGACAACGAGCCTGCATCGACGACGGCGACAAAGCATTTAAGCCAGTCAATCTGGAGGTCTTGAACATTCATGGGGCGACTCATGCATTAGCTTATCGAATGGCTTGCTGCTGAATTATGCGTTTTTCTCCAGTTAGCGCCAGGTGCATAGTTCTGCCATGCGTTAACTGGCTTCGCCCACGGACCAGTGAGGAAGCGCCAGGCCATATCGGCAACAGACAGACTAGAAACGAAGCAGAGGCTGCAACATGTCGGACAGCACCACGCATTTGCATGAATTCAGCCGCCAGGATGTGTGGGCTGGCTTCAAGCAACTCGTCCCTCTTTCCATTTTTGTTATCGCCTTCGGCGCAGCTTTTGGCCTCGCGGCCGTACAGACTGGGCTGGATAATCCTTCGGCTGTGCTGATGAGCACCCTGGTCTTCGCCGGAGCCTCACAGTTTGCCGCGCTGGAGCTGTGGGGCGTGCAAATTCCCCTGGTCCCGCTGGCCCTCACTGTATTTGCCATCAATGCGCGTCACCTGCTGATGGGCGCATCGCTATATCCCTGGCTGCGTCATTTATCACCGGCAAAACGCTATGGCGTGATGCTGGTTGCTTCTGATGCCAACTGGGCCCTGTCCATGCAGGCCTTCAATCGCGGTAAACCGGGCTTCGGCTTATTGCTGGGTGGCGGTCTTGCACTGTGGTCATTCTGGATATTCGGCACCTGGCTGGGCATCTATTTTGGCGGTGCCATCCATGACCCCAAGAGCTTCGGCCTGGACATGGTGATGGGCTGCTTCCTGCTGGCGATGGCCGTGGGGGGCGAGAAGAACCTGCGGCTGTTGCTCATCTGGACAGTCGCCGCCGGGTCATCGCTGCTGGCCTACTGGTATCTGCCGGACAATAGCCATGTGGTTGTCGGCGCACTGGCAGGCGGCGTCCTGGGTGCACTGTGGATGGAGAAGAAAAAATGAGCATTGCCACGACGGGTTTTGGCACGCTGATTATCGTTTTGATCATGGCGGCCGTGACACTGGCGACCCGCTGGGGTGGCGTGTTCGTGATGTCGTATGTGCCGATCAGCTACAGGGTTCAGCAGTTCATCAGCGCCATGTCTGGCTCGGTGCTAGTGGCCATTCTTACCCCCCTGGCGATTGATGGCGATATGAGCGCGCGGCTGGCCTTGCTGACCACGGCAATTGTCATGCTGCTGGTAAAAAAGCCTCTGCCGGCGATCTCCGCGGGCATATTGGTCGCGGCTATCAGCAGGCAATTCTGAATGCAGCATAACGCTGCCGCGCTGCACGCTGGGGTAACCCTGCGCAAAGGCTGTACCTGGCAGTCCTGATCAACGACCATTGGCCGAAGGTCAGGTCTGCCTGCCCCGCCCCACAGCTATTCAAGGCCATGCCGTGTTCTCCTCTGAGCGTTTGAAAGGCATCGATGTATTCGTATGCGTCGCCGAGCTCGGCAGCTTTACTGCGGCGGCCGAACGCCTGAGCCTCACCAGTTCGGCGGTGAGCAAAGGCATCGCGCGGCTGGAAACCCGCCTGGGTATACGCCTTTTCGAACGCACCACACGCAAGCTGGCGTTGACGGATGCGGGCACGGCCTTCTATCGAACCTGCACGCGAGTGCTCGCCGACCTGGAAGAGTCGGAGCTGGCACTGCATGCCGAATTCTTCGAGCCTCGCGGACGGATTCGCATCGATCTGCCGGCCTCTTACGGGCGCATGCACGTGTTGCCGGTGATTCTGCAGCTGGCCAAACAGCATCCACTGCTGATGCCGCATATCTCCTTTACCGATAGCTTTGTCGACCCGGCCGATCTGGGCATCGACATTCTGGTGCGCATCGGTGGTTCGGATGTTTGGCCGGCTACCCTGGGCCACCGCTACCTGGGCGCCGAGCGCCTGATCTACTGCGCCGCTCCCGAGTACCTGTCCAAGCGTGGTACGCCGGCAAGCGAAGCGGAACTTGAGCAACACGACTGCGTGCTCTACGGCCATAGCGATGGCCAGGTCAGCCCCTGGTACCGAGAAGGCCCTGAGCCCGGTGACAAGAAGCGCCGAATCATGCCGGCGCGAATCGCTGTCGGCGATGGCGAGGGGGAAGTGTTGGCCGTCCTGGCGGGCTATGGCATTGCCCAGCTACCCACCTGGCTGGTGCAGGGACATCTGGATAGCGGAGCACTGGTCGAAGTGCTGCCGCAACTGGCCACCGACGGCCTGCCAATGAACCTGGTCTGGCTAAAGAAACGCGAGGCGCTGCCCAAGGTCAGCGTCCTGCTGGAAGCACTCGCGGCCTGCCTGGTTCCCGCAGGCCACCGCTTGCCTGAGAACACTGATAAGTGAATTTATCTCCTCAATAGCCATAAAAAACGCCAGCAATAGGAACCCAAAGAACTAATACCATGACGCCTTCCTTGCTAAAGAGCGGCGTCATGAGTGCTATCGAAACACCCCGGCCACTGGTTTCCACTGCTGGCAGCTCCACCCTGAGCATCACCATCCTGGCCATCTCGGCCTTTCTGATCGTGACCACAGAATTCCTGATTATCGGCCTGCTTCCCGCCCTGGCTCGTGACCTTGGCATTTCGATTGCCGCAGCCGGTCAGCTGGTAACGCTGTTCGCCTTTACCGTCATGCTCTTTGGACCACCGCTGACTGCCGCCCTCGCCCACCTGGACAGGAAGAAGCTGTTTATCGCGATCCTGCTGGTGTTTGCCTTCGCCAACGGCCTGGCGGCGCTGTCGTCAAACATCTGGGTACTTGCAATCGCACGCTTTATCCCGGCGCTGATGCTGCCGGTCTTCTGGGGCACCGCCAGTGAAACGGCAGCCCAACTGGCCGGCCCGGCAAAGAGCGGACAAGCGATTGCGAGGGTCTATCTGGGTATCACCGCCGCGCTCCTGCTGGGCATCCCCCTTGGCACACTGGCTGCCAACGGCATCGGCTGGCGGGGAGCCTTCTGGCTGCTGGCGGGCCTGTCACTGGTGATGGCCGTTGCCATGGCGATCTATATGCCCAAAGTCGCGCGAAGCCCTCGGGTCGATTTCCTCAAACAAGCACGCATCTTCAAAGAGCCGCTGTTTCTGGCCAACGTCGCGTTGTCGATCATCATCTTCAGCGCCATGTTCGTTGCCTACACCTACCTGGCAGACATGTTGGAGCGCGTAGCCGGCGTGGCCCCTGCGCATGTGGGTTGGTGGATGATGGGCTTCGGCGCCATAGGCCTGATTGGCAACTGGATTGGCGGCAAAGCAGTGGATCGCTCGCCACTCAAAGCCACGGCCCTATTTCGTGGTGCTGCTGGCGGCGGGCATGGCTGCCGTCACACCGTTGGCGAGCTCAGGCCTACTCATCTGTATTGCGCTCGCGCTTTGGGGCATCGCCAATACAGCGCTTTATCCGATCTGCCAGGTACGGGTCATGAATTCGGTGAGCCACTCCCAGGCACTTGCGGGAACGACCAACGTTTCTGCAGCCAACGCCGGGATAGGCATGGGCGCGATCATCGGCGGTTTGACCATCCAAACCGCCGGCATAGCCAGTGTTGGTTATGTGGCCGCGGCTGTTGCGGGGCTTGCGTTGCTGGTGATTCCTTTGGTGAGCCGCCTTGCAAGACGCAAGTGCTTTCACGCTATCCGGACCGAGGCTTAAACATGGCCCGGAAGCACTGCTAAACGCATCGAATAGACACTGCGCCTGTGAGTGCGACTCCGGCCGACCGATAGAGCTGCATCGTTACATAAGCGGAAAGCAGACAATTACCCTATCCGAGGGACTCCACGCCCATCTCGTCCCACACCTCCTCGGCCAAGTGGAAGGTCGCGTTAGCGGCTGGAATGCCGCAGTAGATCGCGCTCTGCATCAGCACTTCCTTGATCTCGTCACGGGTCACACCGTTGTTCTTCGCAGCTTTGAGGTGCAGGCGCAGTTCGCCTTCGCGGTTCATGCCGATCAGCATGGCGATGGTGATCAGGCTGCGGGTGTGTAATGGCAGACCTGGGCGGGTCCAGATATCGCCCCAGGCATGCCGGGTGATCATCTCCTGGAACTCCTCATTGAACGGCGTCAGGTGCTGCAGGCTGCGGTCGACATGAGCGTCGCCGAGTACCGCGCGGCGCACCTGCATGCCGGCTTCGTAGCGTTGTTTCTCGTCCATCTTCAGCTCCAGGGTGCGTAAGGCGCACCCGGTTGTTCAGGCAGTAAGGAAATCCAGCACGCGACGGGTGAACTGCTCACCGGCTTCGACGTTGGACAGATGCGCGGCATGGAACTCGACCAGCTCGGCACCACGGATGCGTTCCTGCATAAAACGGCCATGTTCCGGGGTGGTCACCACATCGGCCGTACCGCAGACGATCAGCGTCGCTGCCTTGATGCTGGCGACCTCATCACGGAAATTGGCGTCGCGCACTGCCGCGCAGTTGGCCGCGTAGCCCTGCGGCGAAGTGGCGGCCAGCATACCGACCACTGGCTCGACCTTGGCCGGCTCGGCGGCGGCAAATTCAGGCGTAAACCAGCGCGCAATTGAAGCATCACGCAGCGCCAGCATGGCCGGCTGGCCATCACGCAGCACGGTTTCGATACGCGGGTTCCACACCTCCGGACTGCCAATCTTCGCCGCGGTATTGCACAGCACCAGGCGCTGGATACGTTCCGGCGCGTTGATCGCCAGCCACTGGCCGATCAGGCCACCCATGGACAGGCCACAGAAATGCACCTTGGCAATGTCCAGCGCATCCAGCAGGGCCAGTACGTCGCGGCCGTTCTGCTCGATGCTGTAGAGGCCGTCGGTGACCAGCGATTGGCCATGGCCACGGGTGTCGTAGCGCAATACGCGGAAGTGCTCGGCAAAGTCCGCAACCTGCGCATCCCACATCTGCAGATCGGTGCCCAGCGAGTTGGACAGCACCAGCACTGGCGCGTCCGCGGGGCCTTCAAGGCTGTAAAAGAGTTCGCCATCGGCGAGTTGTACGGCAGGCATGCAAGGCACTCCTAGTGCGAAAAATTCTGGTGTTCGGCCACCGCGCGCTCGACCCAGCGGCGAGCCTGGCCCAGGTACAAGGCCGGATCCAGCAGACGATCCAGTTCGCTGGCGGACAGCTGAGCACTGACCTCGGCATGACTGCCGAGTATCTGGCGCAGATGCACACCCTCGCGCACGGCCTGCTTGCAGTACTGTTCTAACAGGTGGTGGGCGGCGTCGCGGCCGATGCGTTGAGCCAGAGCGATGCTTACCGCCTCGGCCAGCACCAGGCCTTGGGTCAGGTCGAGGTTGCTACGCATGCGTACAGCATCTACTTCCAGGCCCGGCACCAGCAGCAGCGCCTGTTGCAACGCGCCGGAAACCAGGCAGCAAAGTTCCGGCAGGGTGTCCCACTCGGCATGCCATAAACCCAGGCTGCGCTCATGTTCCTGCGGCATTGCGCTAAACATGGTCGCGACCAGACCGGGCGCACGGGTGGCGGCGCCGATCAGCACGGCGGCGCTGACCGGGTTGCGCTTGTGCGGCATAGTCGAGGAACCGCCCTTGCCCGGCGCGGCCGGCTCAAAAACTTCAGCCGCCTCGGTCTGCATCAGTAAGCTGAGGTCACGGCCCAACTTGCCCAGGCTGCCGGCGATCAGGCCGAGCAGGCTGGCGAATTCGACTAAACGGTCGCGCTGGGTATGCCAGGGTTGCTCGGGTAGTTGCAGACCGAGCTCGATGGCCAGGGCCTCGCTCACCGGCCAGGCGTGCTCGCCCAGCGCAGCCAGGCTGCCGGAAGCACCGCCGAACTGCAGTACCAACAGGCGCGGTTTGAGCTCAGCCAAGCGCTGGCGATGGCGAGTGACCGCACCGAGCACGCCGGCCAGCTTCATGCCCAGGGTCACCGGAGTGGCGTGTTGCAGCCAAGTGCGCCCGGCCAATGGGGTATCAACATGACGCTCGGCCTGCACGGCCAGAGCCGTCGCCAGTTGCGCCAGATCCTGCTCCAACAGAGCGATGGCCGCCCGCAGTTGTAGGATCAAGCCACTGTCCATGGCGTCCTGGCTGGTGGCACCGAGGTGTACATAACGTTCGGCTTCAGCGTTTTGCTCCGCGACCTGTCGGCCCAGCGCCTTGACCAGCGGGATGGCCGAGTTGCCGGCCGTAACGATGGCCTGGGCGAGTGCAGAAAAATCGTAGCGCTCGGCTTGGCAAGCGTTGGCGATGGGCTGTACGGCCGCCTGCGGAATCAGCCCGCAGCTCGCCTCGGCACGCGCCAGGGCGGCCTCGAAATCCAGCATGCCCTGCACTCGGCCGTGATCGGAAAAGATCGCGCGCATGGCAGGCTGAGTGAAATAGGCGTCAAAGAGTTGGTTGCTCGGGCTGTTCAAGCCGATGCTCCACAGATCAAAGGAATATTCGTCTTATAGCAGTTTGCGTCCCAGCCTGGGACGCAGCACCCGCTAGACGCGCTCGATGGCCAGGGCCAAACCTTGGCCAACACCGACACACATGGTTGCCAGGCCCAGGCGGCCGCCGGACTTCTCCAGTTGATGCAGTGCAGTCTGCACCAGGCGTGCGCCGCTGGCACCCAGCGGATGGCCAAGGGCGATGGCACCGCCATTTGGATTGACGCGAGCATCGTCGTCAGCCAGACCCAATTCGCGGGTCACGGCCAGCCCCTGAGCGGCAAAGGCTTCGTTGAGTTCGATCACGTCGAAGTCATGGATGCTCATCTTCAGGCGGTCGAGCAGCTTGCGTACCGCCGGCACTGGGCCAATGCCCATTACCCGTGGCGCCACACCGGCACTGGCCATACCCAACACCTTGGCGCGGGCGGTCAAACCGTATTTTTGCACGGCCTCGGCGGAGGCCAGAATCAGCGCCACGGCACCGTCATTGACCCCTGAAGCATTGCCGGCGGTAACAGTCTTGCCTTCGCCATTCACCGGCTTGAGTTTGGCCAGCGCCTCGGCCGTGGTGTCCGGGCGCAGATGCTCATCCGCCTCGATTACGCTGTCGCCCTTCTTGCCTTTGATCAGCACCGGGACAATTTCTTCGGCGAAGAAACCTTCGGCCTGGGCACGACCGGCACGCTGCTGGCTGCGCAAAGCGAAGGCGTCCTGGTCGGCGCGGCTGACCTGGTAATCATCAGCCACGTTGTCAGCGGTTTGCGGCATGGCATCCACGCCGTACTGCGCCTTCATCAGCGGGTTGATAAAACGCCAGCCGATGGTGGTGTCTTCGATCTTCTGATTGCGACTCCAGGCGCTGTCAGCCTTGCCCATCACATAGGGCGCACGCGACATCGATTCGACGCCACCAGCTAACGCCAGCTCCATCTCGCCACTGGCGATGGCGCGAAAAGCGCTACCCACCGCATCCATACCCGAGGCGCAGAGGCGGTTGAGGGTCACGCCGGGAATGCTCGAAGGCAGGCCCGCCAGCAGCAAAGCCATACGCGCGACGTTGCGGTTGTCCTCACCGGCCTGGTTGGCACAGCCCATAAAGACTTCGTCGATGGCCGCCGGATCCAGGCCAGGATTGCGCTCGATAAGAGCCCTGAGCGGAATAGCTGCCAGGTCATCGGCACGCACCACTGCCAGACCGCCGCCGAAGCGGCCAATGGGTGTGCGGATGGCATCGCAGATAAAGACTTCGCGACTCATTCCTCACCTCCGGCCTGGCCGTGGGCCGCCGCAGTGCGTGCTTCCAGGGCGCGCAGGGCTTCCAGTTCAAAAGCCTCGGGCACGGCAGTCTCGGCCACCTGCTCAGCGAAACGGATCGGCCAGCCAGTGGCGGCGGTGATCTGCTCGCGGGTCACGCCCGGATGGATCGAGGTGACCACAAATTCCTTGCTGCCGACTTCCGGCTCCATGATGCACAGGTCAGTGATGATCGCCACCGGGCCGGCACCAGGCAGGCCCAGTTGCTGGCGGTGATCGCCGCCTTCGCCATGGCCCACCGAGGTGATAAAGGCCAGCTTGTCGACGAAGGTGCGGTGGCCCTGCTTGAGGATGATAAAGACCTTCTTCGCGCTACCGGCAATCTCCGGCGCACCGCCGGCACCCGGCAGGCGCACCTTCGGGTTGTGGTAGTCGCCAATTACGGTGGTGTTGATATTGCCGAACTTGTCGACCTGGGCCGCCCCGAGGAAGCCGACATCGATGCGTCCACCCTGCAGCCAGTAGCGAAAGATCTCGCCGGTGGGCACTACGGTGTCGGCGGTTTCGGCCAGTTCGCCGTCGCCGATGGACAGCGGCAGTACGCTGGGCTTGGCACCGATCGGGCCGGATTCGTAGATCAGGGTCACGTCCGGGGCGTGGGTCAGGCGCGCTAGGTTGGCCGCCTTGGACGGCAGGCCGATGCCGACGAAGGTCACATCCGTATTGCCGAGGCGACGCGAGGCAGCCACGGTCATCATTTCATTGGTGCTGTAGGCGCTCATTAGTTGGCCTCCGCGAGCTTGGCTTGGTAGGCGGCGAAATCGGCGGTGCCGCGGATATAGGTATCGATCCAGGCACTGAAGGTTGCGCGGTCGCGGGCGATCGGGTCCCAGGCCTGGTAGAAGCGGTTGTCGCGTTCGGAATAGCCATGGGCGTAGGACGGATGCGCCCCGCCCGGCACCAGGCACACGGCGGTGAGCGTCCAGCCCGGCAGCACGCAGGCGTTCATCGGTGCATGCAGTTCGTCGACGATTTCCTCGACGGTAACGATGCAGCGTTTGGCAGCCAGAGCGGCCTCTTTTTGCACACCGAGGATGCCCTGGATCAGCACGTTGCCCTTGCGGTCGGCTTTCTGCGCGTGGATCACAGTAACGTCCGGGCGCACGCTGGGCACGGCGGCCAGTTGCTCGCCAGTGAAGGGGCACTGGATGAACTTGATGTCCGGATTGACCTTAAGCAAATCCGAACCCTGATAACCACGCAGCACCGCAAACGGCAGGCCGGAAGCACCGGCCACATAGGCGTTGGCCATGGCAGCATGGCTATGCTCGCTGATCTCCAGCGGCTGCGGCCAGCCCTTCTCCACCGCGTCACGCAGGCGGTGCAGCGAACCCACACCGGGGTTACCGCCCCAGGAGAACACCAGCTTCTTAGCACAACCAGCGCCGATCAGCAGGTCGTAGACCAGATCCGGGGTCATGCGGATCAGGGTCAGATCCTTGCGCCCCTGGCGAATGATTTCGTGGGACGCGGCAGTCGGGATCAGGTGGGTGAAGCCTTCGAGAGCGATGCTATCGCCGTCGTGAACGAAGCGCTGAATGGCTTCGCGCAGAGTGAGGATTTCAGCCATGGAAGTTCTCTTGTGGTTGCGTGGCGCTTGTACGCCGGTGAACAGACGTTAACGCCAGGCCCAAGGCCAAACAATCCGATAATCGACTATTGGTTCGATAATCGAACAACTCTGATTGTTTATCAGCCAGGCACATCAGGCGTAAGTGCATTGATGGCCGGACCACAGGCCCGGCCGCCCTACCCTTAAAGAAGGTTCCAGGTGTAGTTGAAGATCAGCCGGTTCTCGTCGATATCGCTGCGGTAGTTGGAGCGCGCAGTAACGTTGCGTACGCGCACGCCGAGGCCCTTGAGCCCGCCGCTCTGCACCACATAGCCGATATCCAGGTCGCGCTCGAAGTCCTTGCCCTCGAAGCCGCGGCCGGTATCGACGTTGTCGCCCTTGATATAGCGCACACCGGCGATCAACCCCGGCACACCCAGGGCGCTGAAGTCATAGTCGTAACGCACCTGCCAGGAGCGCTCATCGGCCGAGGCAAACTCGTAGGTCGGCACCTCGTTACCCAGCGGCGTGACGTTGGCGAACACCCGTGGAAAAGCGCTGTCGCCGTACATGGCCTGGTAGCCAAGATAGAAGGTGTGACCGCCGTGCTTGGCCGACAGCAGGGAGAAAAACGCCTGGTTGTCGATATCGCCGAGCAGGCGGTCACCATCCTCTTGGGCGTCGTAGTAGCCGAGGTTGGCACCGAGCGTCCAGGCGCCCAGCGGCTGGCTGTGCTTGAGGCCGAGGAAACGCTGGTTGTAGATATCCTCCAGCTGGCCGTACCAGGCGCTGGCAGTGCTGCGCCCGGCATTGAAGGCGTAGTCGCCACCGGCATAGTTGAAGGCATCGCTGACCGCGCCGCGCTGCGGCAGATGGCCGAGCATGGCGATCATCTTCTCGTCGCCGGCCTCGTTGCGCAGGCTGGTGGAGTTGAGGTGGCCGGCCTGTAAAGTCAGCCCGGCGATCTCGCTGGAGGAGAGATTCACGCCCTGGTAGCTCGGCGGCAGCAGGCGGATGTCGGAAAACGTCAGCACCGGCAGATTCGGCTGCAGCTCGCCGACCTTCAGCTCGGTCTTGGAAATGCGCAGCTTGCCGGTTACGCCCAAACGGCTGTAATCATCAGCGGCCTCCTGCACCGGCAGCAAGCCCGTATTGACTCGGCCACGGCCGCTATCGAGTTTGATACCGAGTAGGCCGATGGCATCTACGCCAAAGCCTACCGGGCCCTCGGTATAGCCAGACTTGAAATTGAGGATAAAGCCCTGGGCCCACTCCTCTGCCCTGGACTGCTGGCTAGGCCCGACGATGTCAGAGAAATCGCGGCTGAAGTAGTAATTGCGCGCGGTCAGTGTCGCGCTGCTGCCATCGATAAAACCCTCTTCGGCGGCCTGACTTAGGCTCGGCATGCCGGCCGCAATGGCCAGTGATAACAGGTGGCGGGAAGTGCTGCGGTTGTTGTTCATAGCGGGCTCTTATTGTTATTTCAGGTTGCACAAACCCACCCCGGCGCGCTCGGCGTTCCGGACCTGCAAGGCATGGTGGGGGTTAGGTGGCGGTCGTCAGCACCGCGCACAAACTGGGGTTGAATCGATCAGGGCGCAGCCTCGCCCGCCGAGCCCACAGACTTAATGGGCGCACTAACGGAGCGCGGGGCAGTGCGCCGGCTCAGCAACAGGTGCGCGGCAATGCCGAACAGCAGGCCCCAAAAAGCGGCGGACAAGCCAAGTAAGCTCATCCCCGAGGCACTGACCAGGAAGGTGATCAACGCCGCCTCACGGTCATCCGGCTGGCTCATGGCCCCTGCCAGCGCGTTGCCTATCGCGCCAAAGAGCGCGAGCCCCGCCAGGGCGGCAATCAGCGCCTGGGGAAAGGCCGCGAACAGCGAAACCAGGGTGGCGCCGAACAGGCCAAACAGCAGGTAGACTGCGCCGCCGACCACCGCCGAGACATAGCGTTTGTCCGCCTGCTCATGGGCCTCGCGGCTGGTACAGATAGCCGCAGTGATCGCTGCCAAGTTCAGGCCGTGACAGGCGAACGGCGCTAACAGCAGGCTACCGAGAGCACTGGTGCTGATGATCGGGCTGGCCGGCGTCTGGTAGCCGGCGGCGCGCAATACCGCCATGCCCGGCACAAACTGCCCAGTGAGCGCCACAAGCACCAGCGGCAAGGCGATATTGAGGGTTGCCGCCAGGCTGAACTCCGGGCTGATCCACAGCGGCATGGCCATTTCAAACACCAGCGCCTCCTGGCGCATTTGGCCACTGGCCATGGCGATCAAGGTGCCAACCAGCAGCACCGCCATCACCGCATAGCGCGGTGCCAAGCGCCTGACCAGCAGGTAGGTGGCGAACATTGCCAGAACCAGGACCGGTTGCTCGTCGATGGACAGAAACAGCTGGGCGCCGAAGCTGAACAGGATGCCGGCCAGCATGGCCGCGGCAATGGCACCCGGCAACTTACCGATGATGCGGTCGAAGGTGCCGGACAAACCCACCAGCAGGATGATCAGGTTGGCCACGATATAGGCGCCAACTGCCTCATTCAGGCTGACCTGCGGCAGCAGCGAGACCAGCAACGCCGAGCCAGGCGCCGACCAGGCGATAACAATAGGCACCCGGTAGCGCAGACTCAGGCCGATGCCGAGTACAGCACTGCCGATGGAGATGGCCCACACCCAGGAGGCCACCACCGCATGGGACAGGCCGGCGCTGTCGGCGGCCTGGAAGATGATCACCAACGGCCCCGCGTAGGAGATGATCGTCGCGATAAGGCCTGCCACCAGGGCAGACAGGCTGAAGTCTTTGCACAAGGCTTTCATGATCCCTCGCAAGGTCTTGCTGGCGTTCCTTGGGAAACGCTCTTGTTAGTTTCCCCTCTCCCGTAACCGGGAAAGGGGCAAAACAGGCTGTACTTAGACCTGCTGTAAAGCACGCGGACGGGCGCTACGCTGCTCGGCGACCGGAGCCGGGGCTTTCTGCAGTTCGAAGTTGAATTCCAGCGTGGCGAAACGGCTGCCGTCGATACCACGGTCACGGGCTGCGGCGGCGTTCTCGATAAACTGGATATCGCCGATCAAACCGTCGCGGGTGGCGTAGGCGAAGTCGTCCCACAGGTACTGCTCGCCTGCCAGATTGATTTGGGTAGTCAGGTGGCGATGACCCGGCGCAGAGATAAAGAAGTGGATATGCGCCGGGCGCTGGCCGTGGCGGCCGAGCTGATCCAGGCACTCCTGGGTCGGGCCGTCCGGCGAGCAGCCATAGCCGCTGGGCACGATGCTGCGCGCACGGTAGCGACCTTCGGCATCGGTGACGATGCGGCGGCGCAGGTTGTAGTCGCTCTGGCTCTTGTCGAAATAGGAGTAGTTGCCCAGGGTGTTGGCATGCCACAGGTCGACCACTGCGCCGGATACGGGCTGGCCGTCGGTGTCGCGCACTACGCCTTCGAGGAACATCACCGTAGCCACGCCATCTTCACTGCCGTCGTCCATCCGCACCTGGCCCTCGGCCAGAGGCGCACCCGCCACGTACAACGGGCCTTCGATGGTGCGCGGAGTGCCGCCGCTCAGGCCTATCTGGGCATCCTTGGCATCCTGCAGCAGGTCGAGGAAGTGCTCCAGGCCCAGGCCAGCTACCAGTAGGCCTGCTTCATTGCGCCCGCCCAGGCGGTTGAAGTAATCCACGGCCGTCCAGAATTCATCGTCGCTGACTTCAAGGTCTTCGATGATCTTCGCAAGGTCGCTGATGATGCGCAGGGTGAGCTGCTTCAGGCGCGGGCTGCCCTGCTCGTTGTTGAGGCCGCTGGCCTCCTTGAACAGATTCTGGACCTCGGCAGTGTGGCTAACTTTAACAGTCATGATGATTTCCTCGCTTGTTGTTCTCAGGGCTTAGCGGTCGTCGCTGTAAATCGACGAGGGATGGCGGCAGACGCCGTTAATTTCGATATCCATGTAGGGGAAAAGCGGCAGCTGCAGCAGGGTGTCGTGCAGGGCCTCGACGCTTTCCACCTCAAACACGCTGTAGTTGGCGTAGTGCCCAGCAATGCGCCACAGGTGGCGCCACTTGCCGGCGCGCATCAGGCTTTGGGCCAGTTCCTTCTCGTCGGCCTTGAGCTGCGTGGCCTTGGCCGGGTCCATGTCGGCCGGCAGTTTTACGGTCATCTTTACGTGGAACAGCATGGCGGTTTCCTCTCAGGTCACTTGCGGGCGAAGAACGCCAGGCGCTCTTCGTCCAGGGTCAGGCCGAGGCCGGGGGTGTGCGGCACCTGCAGGGCAAAGTCGCGGTAGACAGGCGCCTCGCTGACGATTTCTTCGGTCAGCAGCAGCGGGCCGAACAACTCGGTGCCCCAGGTCAGCTGGCGCAGGGTGACGAAGGCATGGGCCGAAGCCAGAGTGCCAATGGCGCCTTCGAGCATGGTCCCGCCGTACAGAGCGATACCCGCCGCCTCGGCAATTGCCGCGGTACGCAACACGGCGCGTGGGCCGCCGTTCTTGGCGATTTTCAGGGCGAATACGCTGGCGGCTCCGTCGGCAGCCAGGCTAAAGGCATCCCCGACGCTCTCGATGGATTCGTCAGCCATGATCGGTGCTGGGCAGCGCTGATTGAGACGCACCTGCCCTGCCCGGTTGATCCGCGCAATGGGCTGCTCGATCAGGTCAATGCCGTTGTCGCCCAGCACCTGGCAGGCGCGGATGGCCTGGGACTCGTCCCAGCCCTGGTTGACGTCGACGCGCACACTGGCGCTGTCGCCCAGGGCGCGCTTGATGGCGATGACGTGCTTGAGATCCTGACTGACCTCGCCCGCACCAATCTTCAGCTTGAAGATGCGGTGACGGCGGATGCCCAGCATGTCTTCAGCTTCGGCGATGTCGCGCGCGGTATCACCGCTGGCCAGGGTCCAGGCCACCTCCAGGCTGTCGCGTACACGACCGCCGAGCAGCTCGCTGACGGGCAGGCCGAGGCGTTTGCCCTGAGCATCGAGCAACGCGCTTTCCAGGCCGGACTTGGCGAAGGTGTTGCCCTTGGCCCCCTTCTCCAGGCGCAGCATGGCGGCATTGATATTGGTCGCGTCCTGACCGACCAGCAGTGGGCCGAGGTGGCTATCGATGTTCTGCTTGATGCTCTCAGGGCTCTCGTTGCCATAAGCCAGGCCACCGATGGTGGTCGACTCGCCGATGCCTTCGATGTCATCGCTGCAGCGCAGGCGAATCACCACCAAGGTCTGGTTTTGCATAGTGTGCATCGCCAGCTTATGCGGGCGGATGGTCGGCAGGTCGACGATCACCGTCGACACGCTTTCGATCAGGACTTGGCTCATTTCACTCTTCCAGTTAGACGATTAAGGCTCAGGCCTTGGCGCCAACCAGCGCAGCACCTGGGCTCTGCTGGCGCTTGGCGCTGATGGCAAATACGGTCATGGCAATGGCGGCGATGGCACCGGGTACGGCGAAGGCAAGAAAGTTCAGTTGCAGCGGCAGGTTGATGCCCATTAGCGCGCCGCCCAGCAGCGGGCCGACGATGGCGCCGTTGCGTCCGATGCCCGAGGCCCAACCGAGGCCGGTGGAGCGGATCGACAGGCCGTAGAACTGCGCGGTACCGGCATACAGCAGGATCTGCGTGCCGATGGTGGTGGCGCCGGCGATGAAAATCAGGCCGTACAGCAGCGGCGTTGGGCTCTTGAAGCCGAGCAGGCTGATCGATACGGCCGCTGCGACGAAGAAGCCGACCATCACCTTGCTCAGGTTGAAACGGTCGCCCAGCCAGCCGCCGAGAATGGCACCGGCCATGCCGCCAAAATTTAGAGCGAGGAGGAATGACAAGCTGGAGCCCAGGCTGTAGCCCGCGTTAGCCATCAGTTTGGGCAGCCAGGAACTCAGCGCATAAACCATCAGCAGGCAGCAGAAGAACGCCAGCCACAAACACAAGGTGCGCAGCGCACGGCCATCGCGGAACAACTCGAAAACGGCCACGCCTTTGCCCTTGGTATCGCTCATATGCAGCTGGTCGGCCGCGTCGATCTGTAAGTCAGGCTGGATCTTTTGCAGCACCGCGCGGGCCTGCTCATGACGCCCCTGGCGCACCAGGAAACCGACCGACTCCGGCAGCAGCCAAAGAATCAGCGGCAGCAGCAAGAGTGGAATGGCAGCGGCGAAGAACATCGACTCCCAGCCAAAGCGCGGCAGCATGTAGATGCCCACCCCGGCGGCGAGCATGCCGCCCACCGAGTAGCCGCTGAACATGATCGCTACCAGGGTGCTGCGCAGTTTCTTCGGTGCGTATTCATTCATCAGCGCCACAGCATTGGGCATCAGGCCGCCGCAACCGAGACCGGCGATAAAACGGCAAATGCCGAACTCAGTGGGGTTGCTGGCGAAGCCGTTGATGATGGTGGCTACGGAGAACAAGGCGAAGCAGATGGCGATGCCCTTCTTGCGCCCGATCCTGTCGGCCAGGGTGCCGAATGCCAGCGCGCCGAACATCATGCCGAACAGCGCGTAGCTGCCCAGGGCACCAGCCTGCAACGGGGTCAGGCCCCACTCCTGCATGATCGACGGCAGCACTACGCCATAAATAAATAGGTCGTAACCGTCAAAAATCAGGAGCAGCGCGCAGAGCGCCATGACCATCCAGTGGAAGCGGCTAAAGCGTGCGTTGTCGATGACTTGGTGTACGTCTATCTGTCGCATGGCATCGGTTCTCTCTGTTGTTTTTGTTGTGAAAAGCTCGTTGAAGCGGCGAACGGTTGTCTGTTGGGCGCTAGCCCAGATCACCACCACCCACCGGCAGGGTGACGCCGGTGATATAGGAGGCCTCATCGGAGGCCAGAAAAAGGATGGCGCCGACCTGCTCATCGATCGTGCCGTAGCGTTTCATCGGGCTGCTGGCCAAGGTCTGGTCGACGATCTGCTGGTACCAACCCTGCTCTTGCTCGCTCGGCGCGGCGCTATTGCGTGGTATGCGCCGTGGCGGCGCCTCGGTGCCGCCGGGAGCGGTAGCATTAACGCGGATACCGCGCTCGGCAGTCTCGAACGCCAGGCAGGCGGTCAGCGCGTTAACACCGCCCTTGGCCGCGCCGTAGGGCACGCGGTTAACCCCGCGCGTGGCGATTGAAGAGACGTTGACGATGGCGCCGCTGCCCTGCTCCAGCATGTGTGGCAACGCGGCGTGGCAGCACCACAGGGTCGGGAACAGCGAGCGGCGCACTTCTGCCTCGATTTGCGACTGCTCGTAATGCTCGAAGGGCTTGGCCCAGATGGTGCCGCCGACGTTGTTGATCAAAATATCCAGCCGGCCGAAACGCGCGACTGCGGCCTGCATCACGCCCTGGCAGTCACTGGCCTGTTCCAGATCGGCGGTCAGACACAACGCCTTGGCGCCCAGCTGCTCAGCCAGCTCAAAGACCAGCTCGGAGCGGTCCACCGCCACCACGAGTGCACCTTCCGCCAGCAGCCGCTCTGCGACGCGCCGACCGATGCCTTGAGCAGCGCCAGTGACTACGGCGACCTTGTCTTGGAAACGCTTATTCATCTTTCCAACCTCACTCAATGGTGCGTCCGCCTCAGGCAGAAGCGGCGAACTTCTCGTAATAGAAATTGGCCGGCTGGATGCCCTGTTCACGGATGTACTGGCTGACCGCTTCGACCATCGGCGGCGGGCCGCAGAGGTAGACATCCACATCGCCATCGTTGAGGTGCTGAAGCGCGATGTGTTGGGTGACGTAGCCCTTGTGCGGGTACTGGCTGTCCGGGTTGGCCACGCAGGCGCCGTAGGTGAAGTTAGGGATGCGCGCAGCCAGGGCCTCCAACTTGTCCATTTCCACCAGGTCGAAGTCGTTAGTCACCCCGTAGATCAGGTGCAGCGGGTGCTCGCTGCCCTGCTCGGCGATCTTCTCCAGCATCGCGGTGAAGGGCGCGAGGCCCGTGCCGCCGGCCAGCAGTAGCAACGGCCGCTTGATCTCGCGCAGATAGAAGCTGCCCAGGGGACCGGCCAGTGTCATGCTGTCGCCAGCCTTGGCCAGGCCAGTGAGGAAGCTGCTCATCAGGCCGCCCGGCACGTTACGGATCAGAAAACTGACTTCGCCATCCTTCGGCAAACTGCTGAATGAATAGGCACGGCTCTGCTCGCTACCGGGCACCTTGAGGTTGACGTACTGGCCCGGCAGAAACGCCAGCTTGCTCAACGCCTCGCCCTTGATTGACAAGGCGATGGTGCTGTCAGAGAGCTGGCGTACTGCGCTGATCGCCGCCTCGAAGCTGGCCTGCTGGGTCTTGCACACTTCGCTTGAGGCCGGCACGCGTACCACGCAATCGCTCTCGGCGCGCATCTGGCAGGTCAGCACATAGCCCTGCTCGGCTTCGGCTTCGCTGAGGGCGTCGTCGATATAATCCTCGCCTAGGTCGTACTGGCCGGCTTCGGCGAAGCACTTGCAAGCCCCACAAGCACCGTCGCGGCAATCCAGGGGAATGTTGATGCCCTGGCGGTAGGCGGCATCGGCCACGGTTTCGCCGAGTTTGGCATCGATAAAACGGGTGACCCCGTCTTCAAAATTCAGTGCGATCTTGTGGCTCATGGCACACCTCGCTGTAGCTGTTCGGGCGGATTGCGGCATGCAGGGGCCCGTAGCGGGAGGCAACGCCTCACGCCGGCAGCCCTGCAGCGGATTTAGATGTGGTAAACGTCGATGACCTGGCGTACGTAATCGTTCTTCAGCACCACCTTCTTGGCCTTGATCAGCGGGTTCGGCCCACTGGTGTCGAGGCTGTAGAAACTGGTGCCGTAGAAGTGGTCGACGACCTTGTAGCGGAAGCTCAGGGTGTGCCAGTTAAAGCGCACCTTGGTGAGGCCTTCAGCCTGTTCGACGATCTCGATATTGCTGATGTTGTGCGAGGTGCGCGTGTCCGGAATGGTGGCACTGGAACGCTCGGTGCGAATGCGGAAGACGCGATCTTCCAGGCCGCTGCGATTGCCGTACCAGATCAGCGAAATTTCCGTCTGCGGGTTTTCCACCAACTGGTCGCGGTCGTCCCAGGCGGGCATCCAGAAGGTCGCGTCACTGGCATACAACTCCAGCCACTCGTCCCACTGCTTGTCGTCCAGATAGCGCGCTTCGCGGTAAAGGAAATCACGCACGGCGTCATAGGAAAGGCTCATTTACGCGCCCTCCACATGAATCAACTGGTCCTGCTGTTCCTGCAGCGCCTTGATCATCTGCTGCTGCCAGTAATGGTGTTGCAGCACGAACAGGCCTTCATCCTCGGTGCGCACGCCGCTCATCAGTGGGTGCAGGTCGATTTCCTTGGCCGCTTCATCGGCGCCGTCGACCCAGTGTTTGGCCCCACGGGACATGTCGTTCCATTCCATAGCCCGGCCGGCGAAGCCCTGCTGACAGGCACGGAACTCTTCCAGGTCATCGGGAGTGGCCATGCCAGAAACGTTGAAGAAATCTTCATACTGACGAATACGCCGAGTACGCGCCTCGACACATTCACCTTTCGGCGCGATGCAGTAGATGGTCACTTCGGTCTTATCCACCGACAGCGGCCGAGCGATGCGCAGCTGCGAGCCGAACTGATCCATCAGGTACAGGTTCGGATACAAGCAGAGGTTGCGCGAGTTGCCGATCATCCAGTCAGCGCGGGCTTCGCCAAACTCGGCAGCCAGGCGCTCGCGCTCGGCGAACAGCGGTCGGTCCTCGGGATTGTCCCAGCGGGTCCAAAGCAGCAGGTGGCCGTTGTCGAAGGAGTAGAAACCACCACCCTTCTTGCCCCAACCGCCCGCGCTCATGGCGCGAATATCGTCACCTGCGTCTTTCAGCTTGCGTTGCTGTTGGGTGGCAGCGTAGTTCCAGTGCACGGCAGTGACGTGGTAACCATCGGCACCGTTCTCCGCCTGCAGCTTCCAGTTGCCTTCGTAGACGTAGGTGCTGGAACCGCGCAGCACTTCCAGGCCATCGGCAGACTGGTCGACGATCATGTCGATAATCTTCTTCGACTCACCGAGGAAATCCTCCAGCGGTGCAACGTCTTCGCGCAGGCTGCCGAACAGGAAGCCGCGGTAGGACTCGAAGCGCGCAACCTTCTTCAGGTCGTGGGAGCCGTCGCAATCGAAGCTTTTTGGGTAGCCGGCTTCCTTGGGGTCTTTGACCTTGAGCAGCTTGCCCGAATTGTTGAAGGTCCAGCCATGGAACGGGCAGGTGTAGGTGGCCTTGTTGCCGCTCTTAAAGCGGCAGAGCATGGCGCCGCGATGGCTGCAGGCGTTGATAAAAGCATTCAGCACTCCTTCCTTGTTGCGCGCGATAAAGATCGGCTGACGCCCCATGGAGGTGGTGTAGTAGTCGTTGTTCTCGGGGATTTGGCTTTCGTGCGCCAGGTACAGCCAGTTGCCTTCGAAGATGTGTTCCATCTCCAAGTCGAACAAGCGAGGATCGGTAAACATCTCGCGCTTGCAGCGGAAAATGCCTTTCTCTTGGTCTTCTTGCAGCAGGCCGTTCAGGTAGTCGAGTCCCAGGTTCATCGCCATGGCTCCGTTGTTATTGTGTCAACGGTATGAAGGCTATGGCGTAGGACTGTCCGACAATATCCGCTTTGCGCAGAACCTTTATCCGTTTTCTGCAATAAGCCCAACGGTCGCAAGGATTAAGGCGATCAAGGAATACGCTGGGGGCGCAAACAGCAGATATTCAGCCAACCCAGAACAGGCCGGCTAGAGCGTTACACGGATCAGAGCGTAGCGAGGACGATGCTCACATTTCGCGGCGACGTAAGGTTTCGGAGGGTAATTCGCCAAAAGCGCTCTTATAGTTCTCAGAGAAGCGCCCCAGGTGAAGAAAGCCGTAATCCAGCGCCACTTCGGTGATATTGCGCACCCGTGAAGCCGGATCGCTCAAGCTGGAGTGGATTTGCTCCAGCTTCTTCTGTCGAATAAAACTCTTCGGCGTGGTGCCAGTGTGCCGCTCAAACAGTGCATAGAGCGAACGCGGGCTGCTGTGGGCCAACTGGGCCAGCTGTTCAACGCTGATGTCCTGTTTCAGGTTGTCCTCGATGAACTGCAGGATACGTTCGAAACTGGCAGCGCCCCGCTCCGGGACCATTCGGCTGACGTTGTTATCCAGCAGCGTCAATAGCTTCGTAGCGATGATCCGGGTGTACTGTTCCTGCACCTGCTGCACGGTCTGCGGACTCTCGGCCTCGCTACACACCAGCTGTAACAGGCTGGTAAAACCCTCCAACTGCTGCAGGTTATGCCGCGCCGCGAAGCGGATGCCGTCGGCCGGGCGCTGCCACTGGCTGTCGCGACAGGTCTTGTAGATCAAGCTCGACGGCAGTTTGACGATGAATTTCTCGCAGTCATCCGAATAGGTCAGGTCGACTGGATCATCTGGATTGATCAGCAGCAGCTCACCTGGACTGAAATGGTGCTCCTCACCATGTCCGCGCCACAGGCAATGGCCACGCAGCAGTACCTGCAGGTGATAGATGGTTTCCAGCGCCGGAGAGGTGACCCGCACACTACCGCCATAGCTGATACGGCACAGATCCAGGCTGGCGAACTTGCGATGGTTGAGCGATGCCTCTGGGTGCCCTACTGTCGGTAAACGAATATCGTGGCTGCCGACATGTTCATTGACATAGTTGGACACCGCGTAAGGGTCGGCACGGTCGAACACGCAACTCGCATCGCTGAGCAGGCAACTGTTCATGAACAAGGCACTCAATTTGTTGTTATGTCACTGCGTGCTGTTTTGGCCGCAGTTCTTTATCAGGCTATGACTGATTCTATGGGAGTCCGCGTCTTTGCCAGCATCGGCTGGATAAACGGTAGCGGCGAGATGCCAGGCAACACCTGCAGCAAACGGCCCGACACTACGCGCGACGAGGCCAGCGACTCAATTCAACCTTCAGCCAAGTGTGCGATTAACGCACACTGCTTGCAGCCCCGAGGCTAATGGAACAGCCGGGTGCTCAGCTCCCGGCTGGCTTCGAGCAGCACCGGCAGATAGCGCGACTCCAGCTCCTGACGCGACACACGGCTGACATGGGTGCCGACATTGAGGGCCGCCAGCACCTGGCCGGCAGAATCCTTAAGCGGCACGGCGACCGAGCGCAGGCCGATCTCCAGCTCCTGATCGATGATCACCCAGCCCTGCTGGCGGATCTCGGCGATATTGGCGCGTAGGCCTTCAACCGTGTGGATGGTGCGACTGGTCTTTACCTGCAGATCGGCGTGCTCCAGGTAGTCATCCAGAGCTAAATCATCGAGACCGGCAAGCAGAATGCGGCCCATGGAAGTGCAGTAGGCTGGCAGTCGGCTACCGACGCTGAGGTCCACCGAGATCAAGCGTTGCGGCGTCGCCGAACGGGCGATGTAGAGAATCTCATCGCCTTCCAGGGTGGCCATGGAGCAGGCCTCGTGCAGTTGCTCACTGAGACGGTCGAGAATCGGCTGGGCAGTGACAGCCAGTGGCGTCGAGGACAGGTAAGCATGGCCGAGGGTCAACACCTTGGGCAGCAATGAGTAAGTGCGCCCGTCTGTGGTGGCATAGCCCAGTTTCATCAGCGTATGCAGGCAACGGCGCACAGCGGCGCGGGGGATCTCGGTGCGATGGCTGATCTGAGCGATGGTCAGGTGGCGCTTGCGCTCCTGAAACGCGTGAATCACCGCCAGGCCACGAGCCAGCGAAGTCATGAAGTTCGGGTCGCCGGTCAACGCTTCGATGCGTTTAGCCGGTGAAGCCACGATAGGCGGTGCCAGGGTCGACAGTGGCAGAGGCGATTCTTCGCTCATTGTTATGGTCCTGTGCGTGTTCCGAGGTGGAAGAAGTATCGCGGAGCTTCGAGCGATTATCGAACCATCGTCCGATAATCGCAATTTCTCTATCCCGGCAATACAACCAGAGTGCAGCCGTAATCAATCAGCCCAGTGGGCCGCCGAGCACGCCAATAAAGGTGCTGACCGTCAGAAACGACAACACCGTCGCGCCCAGCAACGCCGCCGCACAGCGCCCGGCCAGACCGAAGCGCTGGCCGATAATGGGGTAGATGCTCATCATCGGAGAACAGGCGAACAACACCGCGGCCATACGCAATATCGGGTCCTGCACAGGAAACCAGGTGAACATCAGCAGCACCGCCAGCGGATGCAGGATCAGCTTGCCGACACTGACCTGCAGCACATCGCCGATCAGCCCTGCGGCCTTGAGCCCTAACAGGCTAGCCCCGATAACAAACAGCGCCACCGGTGCCGAAGCCTGCGCCAGCATTTCCACTACCCTCAAGGGAACCGCTGGCAGGCGCACATCCAACAACGCCAGCAGCAGACCGAGGCTGATGGCGATGATGATCGGATTGCTTGCCAGGCGTTTGAAGGTGCCAAGCACCAACGCCTTCAGCCCAGCTCCCCGTTGCGCGCCAGCTTCGGCCAGGATCAGCCCCAAAGGCAGCATCAGCAGGTTTTCCACCAGCATGCCCAAAGCCAGGCCCACGGCGGCTTTTTCACCGACGACCAAAGCAACTATCGGGTAACCGATAAATCCACTGTTGGACATCGACATGCCCAAAGCGGTGATGGCGCTGCCGCTCGTGCTGTCGCGGCGCAGTAAGCGCGCGAAGAGAAAGCCGAGAACAAACACCGCCAGCGAGCCGAGGCCATAGGCCAGTAGATAGTTGCGGTCGAACACCTCGTGCAGCGGGCGCTCGAGCAGCGCCTTGATCACCAGGGCCGGTAAGGCCAGAGTGACGACAAAGCGGCCCATGCCGGTAACCTGCTCAGAGCTGACCAGGCCATTGCGCGCGGCGAGGTAGCCGATACTGATCAGGATAAAGATGGGCGCGGTGATGCCGAGAATCTGCAACATCAGAAGCCCTTTAGTTAATCCTGCCGACAGCTAGCGGCAAGGCCTGCAACTGCTGCAGGCGGCTCTGGGTTCGGGAGAAATCACTGTGCGAGCCACTGCGGCACAGCTCGTCGAGGCCAATGGCGCAACCGAGCAGCAGCTGGATGCCGCTGTCGTAGGCGATATCGATGAAGTTGAGAAAGCGCTGTTGCACGTCGATACCTTCGCTATCCAGGCGCGGCACTCCGCCGATCGCCAGCTCGCGGAACTCGCCGCACAGCCAGAGGTAATCGGCACTGGAGCGTGGGCGGCGAAACAACTCGGAGAAATCCAGCCAGGCCCGTGTGCCCTCCTGGCCGCGCAAGCGCAACGGATGCTGATTGACCAACAAGGTCGCGTCACGCCTGGCTGCAAGGCTCAAGCCCAGTTGGTCGCCCAGCCAGCCCGCCTGTTCCTGCAGCGGCCAACACAGGCTGCCCCAAGCACGGGTCGAACTCTGCCGATAGTCGTAGCCGCCATCCAGCTGCAGCACATCGAAGCGCTGCTCCAGCAGCGCAATGGTCGGCTGAAAGCGTTCGCGATACAGCTGGTTGGGGCATAGCCCGGTCGGTGGGTAATTGGAGGTGCAGACCAGTCCCACACCTGCCGCCACCAACAGCTTGAGCACGCGGCCAAGGAGCATGGCATCACCGATGTCATGCACGTGGAATTCATCGAAACACAGCAACTGCGACTGCTCGGCAATTTCGCTGGCTACCATCGCCAGCGGATCGGCCTGCCCGACGTAGCTGCCCATGCGCTGCTGCAACTCCTGAAGGAAGGCATGAAAGTGCACCCGGCGCTTCTTGGCCAGAGGTGCAGCAGCGAAGAACGCATCCATCACAAAGCTTTTACCGCGCCCCACTCCGCCATGCAGGTACACCCCGGCAGCACGCCGACGCAACCAGCTCGCACGGGGATGCAGAAACGCAGAAAGCCACTGACCGAGATGGTCAATGGCTGCCTGTTGTGCGCCGTCGGCCCGGTAACCCTGGGCCGCCAGCGCGGCATCAAAGTGCTGTCGGACGCGAACGTCCGGCCGACTCCTGCTAGAAGTCAAAAAACACCGTCTCGCCGTCACCCTGGATACGCATATCGAAGCGATAGGCCGGTTTGCCGTCCACCTCACAGGGATAGGCCAGCAAGGTCTCGCGACGTTGTGGCTGTTCGATCAGGTTAAGCACCGGATCCTTGGCATTGGCCTCGGCCTGGTCGGCGAAGTACAAACGGGTATGCAGGTGGATATTGATGCCACGGGCAAACAACGAAACGTTGATATGCGGCGCCATTGGCACGCCGGCGGCGTTATTGACCACGCCCGGCTTGATGGTGTGCAGCGTCCAGCCACCGGCATCGAATGTGGTGGCAGTGCGGCCGAAGCTGTTGAAGGGCTTTTCCAGATTGAAGTCGGCGTCGTACTGACCTTGGTGGTCGGCCTGCCAGAACTCCAGAAAGGAGTCGCGCACTAGGTGGCCGTTGCCATCGTAGACATTGCCGATCAAGGTGATGTGCTCGCCTGGCGCATCCGGTTTGGCCATCTGGTTCCAGATTTCCTGGGGACGGCTCGGGTTACCGGCGGCCTCCAGGGCCAGGCCGATGTGCACGTAGGGGCCGGCGGTTTGCGAAGGGGTTTCCGGCAGCAGTTGGATAGGCATATACGGTTCCTCCTCAGCGGTTTTCGAAGTGAGTTTGGCGCTGACCGCGCAGCACGATATCGAAGCGATAGGCCAGGCAATCCATAGGGTTGGCCGTGCTCATATCAAGCCTGGCGATCAGACTCTGGACTGCGTCCGGGTTGGCGATCGACTTGACGATCGGGCACATCGGAATCAGCGGGTCACCTTCGAAATACAGCTGGGTAATCAGGCGGGTAGAAATCGACGGGCCACTGATGGAGAAGTGGATATGCGCCGGGCGCCAGTCATTCGGGCCATTGCGCCAGGGGTACGGGCCGGGCTTGATGGTGCGGAAGCTGTAATAACCCTGACTGTCAGTCAGGGTGCGGCCGACGCCACCAAAGTTGGGGTCAAGCGGCGCCAGATAGCGGTCGTTCTTGTGACGGTAGCGGCCACCAGCATTGGCTTGCCACATTTCCACCAGGGTGTGCGGGATTGGCTTGCCGTACTGATCCATGACACACCCGGCGACGATGATGCGCTCACCCACCGGCAGGCCGCCGTTGTGGAAGTTGAGTAGCAGGTCGTTGTCGTGCGCCCCCATCTGCAGATGAGAGAAGTCCGGGCCGCTGGTTTCCGAGATCGACTGCGGGATGCTGACTAGCGCCTGGCGCGGCGAGCGGGCAATGGAGGTCTTGTAGTCAGGGGTAAAAGCCTTGGGGTGCCAGTTACGGTCGCGAATGACGAAGCGGCTGTTGTGCGCATCGGGCATGTCGATCTCCTCTTGTGGGAATGGGTACAGGCTTGGCACCCAGTCTCAACCAGAGTCATGCGACTGGAAATTGAAAAGAACGTCGACATCCATAACCATTCAGTTATGGATTAAGCCCCTCACGATAATCCGCCGCAGCTTCCCGCAAAGCCTCGCAGCACCACTGTGCCGCCAGCGAAAGTGCCGCTGTGGGATTACTGCAAATGCCCACCGAGCCACCGGGTTCGCGAAGGCCAATATCCAATTCCAGCAGCTCGCCGCGCGCCAGGTCCTGGCGCACGGCATCCTGCGGGGCAATCCACACGGCATCACTGGACTGCACATAGCGCCGACTCAAGGCTACCGAGAGGGTTTCCAGGCGTTGCTGCGGCATGACGATGCCGCACTGCACATAGAGGCTGTCGGCATAGCGGCGAATGGTGGTGCCAGCCAACGGCAACACCACGGGATAATCGCCCAGCTGGCTGCGGTCCTGCAGATCGGCCTGCAGCAAAGCATGACCGGGACGCACCACCAGGATCATCGATTCGCTGTACAGGTGCTCGAAGGTCAGCCCCTCGATTTGTGGGCTGTCGGTCATGCGCCCGACCACCAGATCCAGCGCACCGACGCGTAATTGGTCGAGCAGATGCGCGCTGGGCCCGGTGACCACACTGACCACCAGGGCCGCATGCTGCTCATGTAAGCGCCGTACCACTTCAGGCAGCAGCGAGCTTTCCACCGTTGACAACACTCCAAGGCGCACCACCCCGGCCTCATGCTCACCGCTGCGCAAGCTGCGCACCCCCTCGCGCAAGGCCTGCACGCTAGGCCCTGCGTAACGCATAAAGGCCAGCCCGCCTGCAGTCGGCGTAACGCCCTGCTTGCTACGGTCGAACAGGCTGGTGGCGAGAACCTCCTCCAATTCCTTCAAGGTCTTCGACACTGCTGGCTGGCTGATCGCCAAGACCTCGGCGGCGCGCGCCAGACTGCCTTGACGCGCCACTTCGAGAAAGCACAAAAGGTGGCGGAACTTGATTCGGTTGTCGATATTCACGGCGAACTCAGCGCGGGGAAAGACCCCAAGCCTAACGCCAAGTAGCCCGCCAAGACAAAGAAGTGGTTATGGATGGTGGTCAACTCAACCGGATGCCAGTGAGCGCTCTGGCACCACAACAGGCTGACGTAACTCTCGCCTAAGCCATGAAGCCACAAACCGGGCGTTTATCGAACAACCTTTAAACGCGCTGCGTACCTCATCGACTGCTCGCCAAGGCAGGCACTGCAAGGCCTGGCAGAACAATCGCCGTGCGCTGCCCTCTTCCCGGACCTTCAGTTGCTTGCACCAGGCCGGGATTACGCAGCTAGGACAATTGACCAAACTAACCGTTTAGTACATTTTTATCTGCAAGACGCCAGCTGCCTCGGCGAACGCACAATAACAAGCGCAGGTCATCGCAATGAATCACAGCCTTCTCGTGCTCAACGGCCCGAATCTAAACATGCTCGGCACCCGAGAGCCCGCGACCTACGGTCATGAAACGCTCGCCGACATTGGCCAGATGTGCCAACGCACGGCCAGCCAGCATGAGCTGCAATTGGAGTTCCGACAAACCAATCACGAGGGCGAACTGATCGACTGGATTCACCTGGCGCGCGGTCGTTATGCCGGCATCGTGATCAACCCAGGGGCCTGGACCCACACCTCGGTGGCAATCCGTGATGCGCTGGTGGCCAGCGAGCTGCCGGTTATCGAAGTGCACCTGTCCAACGTGCATAAGCGCGAAGCGTTTCGCCACCACTCATTTGTTTCCGGCATAGCGCTCGCCGTGTTGTGCGGTTTCGGCAGTAACGGTTACCGCCTGGCCATCGACCATTTCGCCCATCTACTGAAAGCCTGACGCCATGACCAAAAACTCCCAACCATCCGTACTTGCCGGCTTGATTGGCGCCGGTATTCAGGCTTCGCGTACCCCTGCCCTGCACGAACACGAAGGCGATGCCTTGGGCATCCGCTACCTGTATCGCCTGATCGACTTGGATGCTCTCAAGCTGGATATCCATGCTCTGCCTGAGCTGCTCAAGGGTGCCGAGCAGATGAGTTTCACCGGCCTCAATATCACCTACCCCTGCAAGCAGGCGATCATCCCACTGCTCGATGAGCTGTCGGACGAAGCACGCGGTATCGGCGCCGTCAACACCGTGGTACTCAAGGACGGCAAGCGCGTCGGTCACAATACCGACTGCCTGGGTTTTGCCGAAGGTCTGCGGCGTGGCCTGCCGGGCGTGGCACTGCGGCGCGTGGTGCAAATGGGCGCGGGTGGTGCCGGGGCTGCAGTGGCGCACGCACTGCTTAGCGAAGGGGTCGATCAGCTGAGTATTTTCGAAGTCGATCCGAGTCGTGCCCAGGCCTTGGTCGACAACCTCAACACTCACTTCGGCGATGGCCGTGCCGTGGTCGGTAGTGACCTGGCCAATCAAGTTGCCGCTGCTGATGGCCTGGTCAACACCACCCCAGTGGGCATGGCCAAGCTGCCCGGCATGCCGCTGCCTGCGCAATACCTGCACACCGGCCTGTGGGTGGCCGAAATAGTCTACTTCCCCCTGGAAACCGAACTGCTCAAAGAAGCCCGCGCCCTTGGCTGCCGCACCCTCGATGGCGGCACCATGGCGGTGTTTCAAGCGGTCAAGGCGTTCGAGCTATTCAGCGGCGTAACAGCCGATGCCGAACGCATGCAGGCACATTTCCACAGCATGAATGGTTAATCGCTGCGGCCATGGCGTAGCGTCATGGCCCATTGCTGCAAGTGCGTGAAGATCAGGCTTGCAGGTAGCGCAGCACTGACTCGCAGATCACCTGTTTGTGACGCGCCTTGAGCGCAGCGTCATCGGTCAGGTTGATCTGGAAGATATGGCTAAAGGTGTGCCGATTGGACACCCGATAGAAACAGAACGAACTGATCAGCAGGTGCACATCTAGCGCCTGTAGCCCCTGACGAAACACACCACTGGCCTCGCCACGGCGCAGGGTTTCATCGAGCAGGTGCAACACGTTATGGCTCATCGAGCGGATCGCGCTGGACTGCTTGACGTTCTCGCCGTTGTGGATGTTCTCGATGCAGACAATGCGTACGAAATCGACGTTGCGATCATGGTGATCGAAGGTGAATTCGACCAGCCGTTGCAGCGCCTCGCGCGGTTCCAGCTCGGCCAGCTGCAGGAGTCCTTCGGTACGCCGGATATCACCGTAGAGCTTCTCCAGCACCTCGACATACAACTGCTCTTTGCTGCCGAAGTAGTAATAGATCATCCGCTTGGACGTTTTCGTGCGTTCGGCGATGGCATCGACGCGGGCACCGGACAGGCCGTGACTGACAAACTCGGAAATAGCGGCGCGGAGGATGTCTTCGCGGGTCTTTTCCGGATTATTCTTGCGGCTTTTACGCGGGGTCTCGAGCACGGGCTCGAGCACGGGCTCGAGCAATTCAGTGGTCATTATTATGGGCTCACGGCCAAGTACTGATGGTGCCGATTATGGGCGTGACGCCAGGCCGAAGGAAGATGTCGGTGCCATCATCCACGCCAACGCCGGACAACCGTTTGCACGGCCATCCGGCTTTTCACCGCCATGCCGTCAGAAACGTACTGGCCGCGCAACGCCGCTGCGGCTCTTGGCCATGGCAGCTAGACGCACGGCAACGTTGGCCGCGCCATAGCCGACATAGCCGTTCTTGCGCTGGATAATCTCGAAGAAGAAGCGCTCATCGAACGCCTCGGTGTACACGTGAAACAGCTCGCCGCCCTGAGCATCGCGGTCGTACAGCACGTTGTAATAGGCCAGTTCACTGAGGAATTCGTCGTCGAAGTCGAAACGCGCGGCGAGATCGTCGTAGTAGTTCAGCGGGATATCCAGCAGCGGCACGCCGGCATCCTTGGCCCGGCTGACCTCGGCGAAGATGTCCGCGCAGGAAAAGGCAATATGGTGCACACCCGAGCCGCGGTAGCTGGATAGCGCATGGGAAATCGCCGTGTTGCGGTTCTCCGACACATTCAGCGGCAGGCGCACACTGCTGCAGCGGCTGCGGATAGCACGGCTCTTTACCAGCCCATAAGGGTCCGGCAGCACCACTTCATCATCCGCCTCGAAATCCAGCAGGCTCTTGTAGAACAGCACCCAGCTATCCAGGCTATCGGCCGGCAAAGCCATGGCCATATGGTCGATGCGCTGCAGACCACCACCAGCGCCGGCCTGGCTATCGAGTTGAAAATCGCTGTCGTAGATGGTGCTACCAGGCTCGGCAGACTCCACCAGGTAGATCAGGCTGCCATCGGGTGCCCGCACAGCCGGAATCTCTCGTTCGTTGGGACCAACCAGGCCACGGTAAGGCTGGCCCTTGAAGGCGCGAGCGCGCTCCAGGGCCGAAGCACTGTTCTTGACCCGCAAGGCGGTGGCACACAGCGACGGGCCGTGGGCCTCGAAGAAGCTGTGGGCAAAGGAATAGGGTTCAGCATTCAGCACGATCTTGATATCGCCCTGACTTAGCAGGCTGACGGCCTTGGAGCGATGCTGGCCGCTACGCGCAAAGCCCAGGCGCTCCAGCCAGCCGGCCAGCTTGGCGCCCTGCGCCTCATCCACAGCGAACTCGAGGAACTCGACACCGTCGTAGCGACAGGCCGGCGGTGGCGCGAACAACAGCTGCGGATCGGCCGGCAAAGCCGCCTCTTTCTCCAGGCGCTGGCGCGTCTTCTCTTCCAGGTAAAGCAGCGAACGCAAGCCATCGGCCGCATTGGCCCGTGGTGGTGCGGCGCGGAAACCATCATTGAAGATTTCCAGCGACAGGGGACCGCTGTAGCCACTTTTCAGAATCGGTGCGAGAAAACCCGCCAGGTCGAACTCGCCCTGCCCTGGGAAGCAGCGGAAATGGCGACTCCACTCCAACACGTCCATGGCCAAAATCGGCGCATCGGCCATCTGCACAAAGAAGATTTTGTCGCCAGGAATCTCGGCAATCGCCCGCGGATCCCCTTTGAGCGACAGGGTGTGAAAGCTGTCCAGCAATACGCCCAGGGCTGGATGGTCGGCCTGGCGCACGATATTCCACACCTGCTGCCAGGTGTTCACATGGAGGCCCCAGGCCAAGGCCTCATAGCCAATACGCAGGTTACGCGCGCCCGCACGCTCACCCAGCAAGCGCAGGTCGTCGACGAGGATTTCCTCATCACCCAGGGAATCTGCGGCCACGTTGCTGCACACCAGCACCAGGTCGGTGCCCAGTTCCTGCATCAGATCGAATTTGCGCTCAGCGCGATCAAGGTTCTTTTCCAGGCGGTCACGACGGCAGCCTTCAAAGTCCCGGAACGGTTGAAACAAGGTAATGGCAATGCCCAGATCGGCGCACATCTGCCTTATATCGCGCGGACTGCTGGCGTAGTAGAGCAAGTCGTTTTCGAAGATTTCCACACCATCAAAACCGGCGGCGGCAATGGCTTCGAGTTTTTCCGGCAGGGTACCGCTTAATGAGACGGTGGCAATTGAACGCTGCATGCTGCGACTCCGGTAAGTGAATCGGCACCTTAAGCGGCGCTTATGAGGATTCGACTGAGGGTAATTTGGAGTATTGGCGGGTCGCTTTATGTGGAGCAAGCAAAATGTTCTAACTAGTTAGTTTTATGTTCGATTATCGCGCACAGCCCTTTTCACCCGACAAATCTGACGCCGTGCCAAAGCGCGGTCGCCATCACAAGAATAAAAAAGCCCGTCGCAAGGACGGGCTGAAAGGTACACACACAAGGAGTAATCGATGCCGATGTTGCGGTGGATTACAGCAGGGACAGCGGGTAGTTGAAGATCAGACGGTTTTCGTCGAACTCGTTGCTGCTGAAGTCACGACGGATGCTTGAGTTACGCCATTTCACGTTGAGGTTCTTGAACGTGCCGCTCTGCACGGTGTAGGCCAGCTCGGACTCGCGGCCCCACTCCTTGCCATCGTTGGTGGTGGCAGTTTCCACGTTGTCGCCGCTGATATAGCGGTTCATCAAGGTCAGCCCAGGGATGCCGACTGCAGTGAAGTTGTAGTCGTGACGCACTTGCCAGGAACGCTCCTTAGCGTTGTCGTAGCTGGCGTTGAAGCTGTCGTTGGCCAGGGTGCCGCCGCTGGTGCCGTTGACACGCATCCAACCGGTGTCGCCACTGACTTTCTGCAGGCCGACGTAGAAAGTGTTGCCACCGATCTTGGCCGAGAACAGCCCTGAGTAGGTCTTGTTATCCAGCTCGCCGGCGCGCTCGCTACCGTCTTCAGTACCCTGGAAGTAGCCAAGGTTGGCGCCGAAAGTCCAGTCGCCGACCGGCTGGCTGTGCATCAGCTGCAGGTACTGTTGGTTGTAGACGTCTTTCAGCTCAGCATTCCACAGGCCGACCATGGTGCGGTCCTGGTTGAACTTGTACTCGCCGCCGGCGAAGTTGAAGCGATCCGACAACCCGCCGCCGTAACTCATGTCTTCCATGCTGGCGTTGTTGCGCTCGCTGTTCTGCCGGAACTGGCCGCCATAGAGGGTCAGGCCGGCGATTTCATTAGAGGTGATCTGCGCGCCTTCAAAGGTTTGCGGCAGCGAGCGGCCGTCGTCTGAACGCAGGATCGGCAACACTGCCATCCATTCGCCAACCTTCAGCTCGGTCTTCGATAGCTTGGCCTTGCCGGCCAGGGCCAGGCGGCCGTAATTGTCGGCAGGGTGGTTGCCATCGTGCACCGGCAGCAGCCCGGTGTTGCGGGTGCCGCGGCCGCCATCGAGTTTGATCGCGCCCATGGCCAGTGCGTCCAGGCCGAAACCCACGGTGCCCTGGGTGAAGCCCGAGCGAGCGTCGAGGATCATGCTCTGCGTCCACTCTTCGGCTTTGCTCTGCGAGAAGGCCGGGTCGACGAAGTTGCGGTTGATATAGAAGTTGCGCAGGCCGAGGGTAACTTTGGCGTCATCGGTGAAGCCGGCAGCCATGGCGCTGGATGGCAGTGCCATCAGCAGACCGAGCGAAGCAGTACCGAGAACGCCGAAGGCTAGGGTGTTGTGCTTTGTCATTATTGGTATACCCATTTTTTGGACGAACGATGCCCTACAGATCCTGGAAGGACTCGCACAGGCACTACGGAAGATTTATGCGACCGCTCGCTGAGCGAGCCGCTTTGAATACCGAGCAACGCCTAACGGCAGGTTGAACCCGGCCTTACCCGAACGCTGACCGTGCCCTTGGACACAGCCTGCTCAGCTCACTGAGCTGCGCGCACTTTGGCGATTTCGTCATACATCATCTTCACCAGATCAGCGTTCAGATCCTTGGAGAACTTCTCGATCACCGGTTGCACACGCTCGCGGAAACGATCCTTCTCCTCAGGGGAAATATCATTGACCGCCATTTCGCCTTCGAGCGCAGCGCGCGACTTATCCATGCTGGCAGCCGTTACTTCACGCTGGAATTTCTGCGCCTCGCTAGCCGCTTCACGGATCAGCGCCTTCTCGTCATCGTTCAAACGAGTCCAGGTTTTCTGGCTGATGATCAGCGACTGTGGGTTGAAGATATGCCCGGTTACCGACAGGTACTTCTGCACCTCGAAGAACTTGTTGCCTTCGATCACGGTGAAGGGGTTTTCCTGGCCATCGATGGTGTTTTGCTCAAGGCCGGTATACACCTCGGGGAATGCCATCGGCACAGGATTGGCACGCAGCGCGGAGAAGGTTTCCAGATAGATCGGCGACTGGATAACGCGGACCTTCAGGCCCTGCATGTCTTCCAATTTGGTCACCGCACGCTTGCTGTTGCTCAGGTGACGAAAACCCAGATCCCAATAGCCCAGACCGATCAGGCCCTTGCTATCCAGCTGCGCAGCCAGCTTTTCGCCGACGGGGCCGTCAATCACCGCATGCGCTTCCTCAACACTGTTGAACAAGAAGGGGAAGTCGAGCATGGCGTAATCCGCAGCCTGAGCAGCCAGGATGCCCGAGTTGAGCACGGTGATATCCAGAGTGCCGCCCTGCAAAGCAGAAACCGTCTGTACGTCGCCGCCCAGTGTGCCGCCTGGGAATAGGCGCACCTTGAGTTTGCCGCCACTCTTCTCGCTAAGCAGGTCAGCGAACTTCTGTGCGCCCTGCCCTTGTGGGTGTTCTTTGACGTTCTGGAAGGCGAACCGTAGGGTGCGCTCGCGAACTTCTTCAGCGTGGCTGACCACACTGCCCAGCAGCAGCCCTGTGGCACACGCGCCAGCAAGCAGGGTTTTCATCAACTTTTGCATGTCACTCTCCGATCATTGTTGTTAGAGGTCGAGTTACTACAGCTTGCACCGGTATTAGCCGGTGAAGAATTTCAGTGGTCCGAGGACCAGTTGCGGGAACAGCACCAGCAGGAACAACACAGTCAATTGCGCGAGCAGGAACGGCCAGACGCCGCCGACGATTTCCTCGATCTTCAGTTTCGAGACCCCGCTCACCACATTGAGCACCGTACCCACTGGCGGGGTGATCAAGCCGATGGCGGTGTTGATCAAGAACAGCACGCCGAAATACACCGGATCGATACCCGCCTGGGTAATCGCCGGCATCAGCACCGGAGTGAGGATGAGGATGGTCGGGGTCATATCCATCACCGTACCGACCAGAATGATCAGCAGCATGATCACCAGCAGCAGCAAGGTCGGACTGCTCATAAAGGGTTCAAGAATCGCCGCCAACTGGCCAGGCAGATCGGCAATGGTCACCAACCAGGAGGACACCATGGCGGCCGCCACCAGCAGCATCACCACAGAGGTGGTCTTGGCCGAAGAGAGAATCACCTCGTAGAGCTGGCTGACTTTCAGCTCCCGGTAAATCACCAGGGACACGAACAGCGAGTAGACCGCTGCCACCACCGCCGCTTCCGTGGGGGTGAAGATGCCGAACTTGAGGCCGAAGATGATGATCAACGGCAAGCCCAGAGCCCAGCTGCCCTCGATCAGCGCGCGCAGCACTTCGGTACGCGAGCGTTTTGGGGGTGTCTCGACGTTCTCGCTGCGTGAGATAAACCACCAGGCAATAGCCAACGCTGCACCGAGCATAAGACCCGGCACGATACCGGCGAGAAACAGCTTGGAGATCGACACCCCAGACGCCACACCGAAGACAATAAAGCCGATGCTCGGCGGAATGATGGGCGCAATGATGCCGCCCGCAGCGATCAGGCCCGCCGAGCGCGCCCGATTGTGCCCGGCCAGTACCATCATCGGCACCAGCAGCGCCGCCAGCGCCGCCGCATCGGCCACAGCCGAGCCGGAGAGCGAAGCCAGCAGGCAGGAAGCAATGATCGCCACATAACCAAGACCACCGCGCTTGTGCCCAACCAGCGCCATGGCAATGTTGACGATGCGCTTGGACAGACCACCGGCATTCATGATTTCACCGGCCAGCATAAAGAACGGCACCGCCATCAACGGAAAGCTATCAGCGCCATTGAGCAGGTTCTGCGCGACGATCTGCGCATCGAACAGATCCAGGTGGAACATCAACGCAACACTGACCAGCAGTAAGGCAAAGGCGATCGGGATGCCCAGCGCCATACTGCCGAGCAACGAGCCGAGGAAGATAACCAGTGTCATGGGCGAGAGCTCCCGGCGTTGTTCTGCTGTTGCTGGATATGCTGAATTTCCTCAGCCGCATCGTTGTCCTTGACCATTACCAGCTCGTCATCCCTGAGCTTGCCGAACAAGGCCAAGTAGAGTTCGTAAAGGATGATGGCGGCAGCGCTGGCCCCAAATACCAAGCCTGCTGCATAGAAAATTGCCATTGATAGGCCTGAGGCCGGAGCAACCACATCCAGGTTGATCACCGCCTGCTGCCAGCTGCCTTTGAAGATCAGCCAACAGATAAACAGCATCAGCACATGGCCAATCACCAGGCAGATGCGTTTTCCCAGGGGCGGCAAGCGCTTGACCAGGCTATCTAGGCCGAGATGGGCGCGATCTTTGAGCGCCACCAGGGCTCCGAGAAAGATCATCCAGACGAAGAACCAGCGCGACAGCTCCTCGGACACGCTGATACCGGAGTTGAAGGCGTAACGCAGGACGACGTTGCCAAACACCAGCACGATCATGGCAACCATGCACAGCACAATCAGCAGCTTCAGCAGTTTGAAATACAGATCGACGATTCTTGTCATTATGGGAACCTCTCAGACTCGTTGAGTACAGCGACCCACGCTACACGACAGAACCCGCACGAATGCTGGTCATGATCGAGCCGCACGGATTTCGCTCGCGCTCTAAGCCTGAAGCAGTGAATAAAGGGCGATCTGCGGCGACGAGAGGCCATTGCGGGCCACAGGACAGGTGCAGAGCAGAATGAGGGAGGCGGCATTGAACGCCTGCATGCTGTACGGCATAGGGTGTTCCTCTATTTTTATTGTGGCCATTGGCAATGGTAGCCAAGGCAAGTGCTGACTAAAATGTACTAACTGGTTAATACGGTCAATAACCCGTACGTTATCTAGCCGGCTAGCTTGGGCTTATCGACAGCCCTAAAAAAGCGCGCGGAATACTCTCATATCTACTTGTTAATAAAGGAAAAACTAGATTTAAGTTCATGCTGAACACGGCTGTTCAAGCAAGCATAGGGCCGGTACAAAGCGTGCGATTATCGACTATTTACCCGCAGTGGCTCACCGCTCTCCCCCGGCCTGATGCCCCGACTACGCCCGTCGCGCAGAACTAGCGAAAATCTGGCCAGTCACCCCTAATCCACCGTTCCAGCTCAGCGCTGCTGGCGGAAGGCCTTGGGCGACAGCCCGCAACCACGCTTGAAGAAGCGGGAAAAATACGCCGGCTCGGAAAAACCCAAACTGTCAGATATCTGATTGACGGTCATCGCCGTGTAAACCAGGCAGCGCTTGGCTTCCAGCAGCAGGCGCTGGTTGATCAACTGCAGGGCCGACTGGCCGGCCAGGCGTCGGCACAGGGCGTTGAGGTGCGCGGCACTGATGCCCAGTTCGGTGGCGTACTGCTCGATCGGGCGGTGCTCGCGAAAGTGGCTTTCCAGCAAGCAGGTAAAACGCTGCAAGTGTTCGCGGCCACGGTCCTGATTCTGCGTCTCGGCATACATCAGGGCCTGCGACCTACGCCCAACCCATACCAGCAAAGCGCTGATCAGTGACTGCAGCATTAACTCGCGACCCGCCTGCTGCGTGCTGTACTCCTCGGCGATGGAGTCGAATAGAGTGTCCATATAGCGCTGCTGCTCAGCCACCGGGTAACAGACTGCGTGCGACAATGGCGGGCTGTCGAGCACCGTACTGAGTTGCTCCACCAGCGGCAGGGCCAGACTCAGCACATGTCCCTGTATATCCTGAGAAAAGCGGAAACCATGCACGCTAAGCGCCGGCACCACCTGCAGCGAGGGCTGCTGCACGCGGTTGACCACGCCCTCCACTTCCAGCTCGGCGCTGCCGCCCTGCAAGTACAGCAGCTGCACCAGATCACCATGGCGATGGGGTTTGATCTCCCAGTCATGCAGGCGGCTGCGCTCGGGAATCGACTCGCAGTGAATCAGGTCAGGCGTCGGCCAGGCCGCCGTTTCGCCGTACAGTTTGAACACCGGCACTGCAGAGGCAGAAGACTTATGCATCACGCAACAACACTCGAAAAGTCCAGAAATATAATCGGATAGTGCCTTCAAAGCGCGATGCTATCCACCAAAAATACAGGAGAACCCAACAAGGCCCTGCGCCGCCCAAGGACAATAACAATGAAGACCCAAGTCGCCATTATCGGTGCCGGCCCGTCCGGCCTTCTGCTCGGCCAGCTGCTGCTCAAGGCCGGTATCGACAACATCATCATCGAACGCCAGAGCCCCGACTATGTGCTCAGCCGCATCCGCGCTGGCGTCCTGGAACAGGGCATGGTCGACCTGCTGCGCGAAGCCGGCGTAAGCGAGCGCATGGACTGTGAAGGGCTGGTGCATGACGGCTTCGAACTGGCCTTTGACGGCCGCCGCGAACGCATCGATCTGCAAGCGCTCACCGGCGGCAAGACGGTAATGATCTACGGCCAGACCGAAGTCACCCGCGACCTGATGGCCGCGCGCCAGACCAGCGGCGGCGTCACCCTGTACAACGTGACCGACGCCCAGCTGCACGAACTCAAGGGCGAACAGCCCCACGTCAGCTTCACCCATAACGGTGAATCCATGCGCCTGGACTGCGAGCATATCGCCGGCTGCGATGGCTTCCACGGTGTGTCGCGTCAGTCGATTCCCGATGGCGTGCTCAAGGAGTTCGAGCGGGTCTACCCGTTCGGCTGGCTCGGCGTGCTGGCCGACACCCCGCCGGTCAACGAGGAGCTGATCTACGCCAACCACGAACGCGGCTTTGCCCTGTGCAGCATGCGTTCACCCACCCGTACCCGTTATTACGTGCAGGTGGGCAGTGAGGAGAAGGTCGAGGACTGGTCCGATCAGCGTTTCTGGGACGAATTGAAAAGCCGTCTGCCGATCGATACCGCTGCACGCCTGATCACCGGTCCGTCGATTGAGAAAAGCATCGCGCCGCTACGCAGCTATGTGGTCGAGCCCATGCAGTACGGCCATCTGTTTCTGGTCGGCGACGCTGCGCACATCGTACCGCCCACTGGCGCCAAGGGCCTGAACCTGGCGGCCAGCGACGTCAGCACGCTGTACCGCATCCTGCTCAAGGTCTATCAAGAGGGCCGCAGCGATCTGTTGGAGCGTTACTCGGCGGTGTGCCTGAAGCGCATCTGGAAGGCCGAACGTTTCTCCTGGTGGATGACCTCGATGCTGCACAAATTCCCCGGCACCGACGCATTCAGCCAGCGCATGCAGCAGACCGAACTGGACTACTTCGTCGGCTCCGAGGCCGGACGTAAGACCATTGCCGAAAATTATGTAGGGCTACCCTACGAAGCCATCGAGTAGCTGTAGCCTCGTTGGCCAAACAAAAAAGCCCGAACCGTCACCGGCTCGGGCTTTGTTCATTTACAACGCGAAAAGTCAGTGCTGGGCGACAGGAAACGCCTTCAACCTGACCGCCGAGGTCATGCGATAAATTTCAGAGTTGGGTTCAGCAGCCAGGGCTGCGGGACCAACATTATTGACCACATGACGAATCCCACCATCACCAAAAATCACCGCGCTGGTCATGGACTTGAGGCGTACGCCAGGCGTTTCAGGCACTTCGATGGCACTGGAGGCATGTACGTTTTGCCAGGCAAGAAACAGGGAGTAAATCGCCAGGCCTGTCGCCTCATGCGATTTGACCTTATTGGAAACAACATAGGAGGCATAACCTTCTTTGTTGCCGTTCATCCACGCCGCTTGGCTTGGCGGGTCATAAGGCATTTCACTTTGGTAGAAGAGGGTTCGACCACGCTCACCATTCCAGATGACCTGTTGTTTCTGATAATGCTCAACAAACAAACCCAGCGCATTGACATCATTACCATTGACCACTAGACCGTGATCGGCATGATTCTGATCCCAGGCAGTACCCGTACCATGGTCGCCGCGCCACAACCAGCTGTGATCCAAAATCACATTATTACTATTAACTTCCACACTGGTAGTCGCTTGCCCCAAACGCGGCCCACCTACCCGTACAAAGATATCGCTGAGTGTAGTTGGGTCATGTGGCGCACCGGCATAACTGTTCTTTTTTCCCACTTTCAGCAGCACATTTGAACGCACAGGGCCCGCATCAATAGTAATGCCGGACAGCATTACCCCGCTGACATCAGCCACTTCGATTGCAGCAGTCCCTTGCATCGGCACCAAAGACGGCAAGCCCAGACCTAGAACGACGGTGCCCGGACGAGATACCTTGAGGGATTTATTTAACTCATAGATACCAGGCGTAAGAATAAGATTCTTGCCAATTTTTAACTGAGCATTAATAAGATCCGCTGTATCAGTCGGCTTGGCGATATAAAAACTATGAATCGAGAGTTGCTTGCCACTGCGAGATGACACCGACCAGTCAAAACCTGCAGAGTGGGTTTTGGCATGGGGAACAAAAACCTGAAACTCACCCTTTTTATCGACATGGATAAAGGGCGCCTCTCGCGAAACCGGTGTGGTTGGCAGGCTGGTAATGCTACCGGGTGCAAAATTGCTAGCCGGGGCACCATGGACGCCGGAGAACATATAGTTGACGGCACGTCCGTTCCACGAGCCGATCGAACTGTCACGCGTATACCAATGGGCCTGGGCTTTCTGCTGGGTGCCATCACCACTGATGACTGCACCTTGGACCTTGCTGTTGGCAATATAGGTACCGAAGGCGTACGCGCCATAACGGCCGGTCAATTCGAGGTCGCCGAGGATGTTGATCCGACGCAAGGGTGCAGCCTGCGAAACAGCCCAACGCAGCGTATGAGGCGGCGCGATGCCTTCGGGATACGTGAGTAATGCATCCTCACCGACCGGCTGCTGAATAGGATTGATGGTGAGGTTGGACATCGACCGCCAGAACTTGGTCAGCGAGTTGGACTCGAGCGTATCGTCCTGAGGATTGCCGTTAGGATTTTCCTGCCACGGCTCCACATGCAGCGCACCGTTGATACGCACATCCTCCGGCGATTTACCAAGGCCATAGATGGCCGTGTAGTAGCCTATTTCAGCATTTACAATGCCGGTCGCAGTCGCGGGGTCATGCTGACCTGCGTCACTGCCATAAGTACCTGGCATAAAAAAAACCGCATGACGATTTTTGCTGAACTCTGATTCTTTCGATATGCGCTGCAGCGTTGCATTGATAGTCGCGAGCGGTGTTTTCTGATTGAAGACGATGACGTTGGGTCCAAAGTCAGGCGTTTTGTTATTGCCTTTCATCGGCGTGGCAGCAACAGGAAAGCCTATCAACAGTGCGCTCGCCACACCCGCGGCAGCGAATGCACGTACAAGCAAGTTAGCGTTCATTTTTCACCCTTCCATCTATATATTTATTTTTGTAGATGAAGTACAAAAAAACAGCACTTCAAAAGTGCAAATATCAAACTACAGGATGCCTACGCTTACACCCAAGCAAGCGCAACATCATCAACTAAGTATCAGCAGATACCATTCAACGACTGCACCCAAAGAAATCCACACCACTCGTTTTCCCACTGAATTTCACTTGATACAAGTTGCAGGTAAAATTCGGCACAGCAAAGTTGCAGGCGAACGCCCGGCATTACCAATTGTTTTCCCAGCTACAAGGTATCGTCGCATCCGATAGATTGATTTCAGCAATCACATAAAAATGCTCGGCACAGCGTTTTATTTGATGGATTTAAACAAATAGATTTAAGTGGGCGCTAATCGAACTTAGTTTGTTCCAAGCAATTGCAGAACATCCATTAGTGTCCCTAAAGTGCTGCCCGCAGCTTTGGCTGTCGCTGCGCGCTTCACGAGAGCGCGCGGCGCTTTTTCTCTGCGCCCACCGCTCCGACGTCGCTACCCGCCTCGTCTTGCACGGTACCGGGCCCGCGTTGCGCGGGTTCGGCGCGGCGCCATTGCATGAGCCATAACAACAAGAAAGGAACACTGCCATGCCCGTCCGCCTGCTTTTCGTCTTGCTGTTGCTACCCCACTTGGCTTTCGCCAGCCCTAACGCCGAACGCTTGCAAGCCATCCGCAGTCAAGCGTTCAACACCTGCAGCAACCTGCTGGTGCACTACAACCCCAACCAGACTGACAGCGATCCGCGGCATGCCGAGCGCTATCGACAAACCTTGCAGCAGTTACAGCGATTGGTGACGCTGGAAAAAGACCCGCTACTGATCCTGTACGCCAGCGAAATGCGTGAACATATTGAGACGTTGGAGCGCCAGTCGGCCAACACTCCCGAGCTTTACCCCACCTGGATCAACCCGTTGCTGGAGGCCCAATCCCGCCTCGACCAGCAGGCCAGCGTGCGCTATGCCAGCGCCGCCCCGATCGAACCCCGTAGACAAGCGTTGCATCAACTGACGCTGGACATTGAGCGCCTGCAACTGCTCTACCAGACCCGCACCTTCGGCTCGCTGGCGGTTTATGTGATGGCCACGGACGACAGTACATTTGCCCAACTGGACCAGCAGATTCTGCAGAACTTCACAGCACTCAAGCAGGACTGGCCAGAGCATGCTGCCGAGCTGAACAAGCTGCTGCGCAAGTACGATTTCATCCGCCCCCGCTTGCTCAAACATGAACTTGTCTGGGTACCTGGCAGCGCCGCCTACTACCTGGGCCAAGTCACCGATGGCCTCGCGCGTATCAACGCCGAGTAAGGAAACAACTCATGAGCCGCAGCGTAGCCTCAGTGCCGCTCACGCCCACTCAGTTGCGCAGGGTGCTGGCCGGCTTGATGCTCGGCCTATTTCTCGCGGCCCTCGACCAAACCGTGGTGGCAGTGGCCCTTGCGGATATCGCCCGCGACCTGCCCGGCAGCCAGCTGCTGGCCTGGGTGGTCTCCGCCTACCTGCTAGCCATGACCGTCAGTACGCCGATCTTTGGCAAGCTTGGTGACTTGTTTGGCCGCAGACGACTACTGGCAATCGCCATCGGTGTTTTCGTACTGGCCTCCCTGCTCTGCGGGCTGGCGCAATCCATGCCACAACTAGTAGCTGCGCGAGCCTTGCAGGGGATCGGTGCAGGTGGTCTGCTGGCGGTCATCCAGGCCTTGATTGGCGACCTGATCGCTCCGGCAGAACGAGGTCGCTACCAAGCCTGGTTCAGCGGCATGTTTGCCCTGGCCAGTCTGATTGGCCCAACTTTGGGTGGTCTGCTGAGCAGTCAGTGGTCATGGCGCTGGGTGTTCTGGATCAATCTACCGCTCGGTGCTTTGGCCTATATTCTCAGCCAGCGCCGCCTCGCCGGCTTGCAGGAGAACCGCCGCAATGCGCGCATCGACTACCTGGGCAGCGTTCTACTGATAATCGGCTTATGCAGCCTGCTGTGGCTGATCAATCGTCTCGGCCATTCTGCACTGTGGTTGAACGTGCAGAATGGTTTGCTGCTGTTGCTCGCGGTAGTTGCTCTGAAGCTGTTCATCATCCAACAACGGCGCAGTCTTGATCCATTGATTCCATTGGCCCTACTGCGCATCGACGCGGTGCGTTCGGGCTGGTTATTGCTGTTCTTTGCCAGCTTCCAGGCTGTGGGGCTGGCGGTACTTATCCCACTGCAGGCCTACAACTCGGGTGGGGCCGGAGTCAGTGCGAGCCAGTTGATGGCTCTGGCCCTCGGCACACCGTTGGGGGCTTTTCTCGGCGGCCATTTCAGTACCCGCCTGGGCCGCTACAAGCCAATGATTGTTTGCGGAGCCGTACTCCTGCCTGTTGCCTTGCTGATTTTGAGCATGCTGCCCAGCCCCCATGGCCCGGCAACTCTGTTCGTTCTGCTGCTCTGCGGCGCAGCCATCGGCCTGCAGTTCCCAACTTCACTGGTCGCCGTGCAAAGTGCAGCGCCCCATCATCACCTAGGTGTGGTAACGGGAGTCTGTGGATTATTTCGAGGGCTGGGAGGCATGCTGGGTGTATCACTATTAACCAGTTTGCTGTGGCTATTGCTGCCGGGGATCAGCGCCGACTCAATGACAGAGACAGGCATGAATCTGTCAGCAGTGGACAGCCATCTGTTGCGCAAGGCCTTCGCCACGTTGCTGCAGATCGATGCGGCAATCGCCCTACTGCCGTTGTTGATCGCCCTGCGCTTGAAAGATCGCTCACTCAGCCGCGACCTTACTGCCGCACCTGAATAACTGCCTACTCCAACCGCGCCCGCCAATGCACCGCAAGCGTTTCAGTACCGGCCATGCGCTGCAGGTGCTCGGCGACTACCTGCTGCATGCGTGCCTGGTTGTCTTCCGGCATGTGCAGGCTGACCTGCAACAAACTGGCCTCAGCGGCAAACTCGCAAGTGCCTGCAGGAAATGCCACCGAACCATGGCCCTCGGCCAGCTGCACGTTGAACTTGTGGCTCCAGTGTCGGCATAGCCGGGTCATCAGCCGTACAGGATTAGCACAAGACACATAGGCTTCACTGACTGTCATTCGATCCTCCTTATTTAGGCTCGCGGTAGTAACCCACGGCGACCAGGTAATGCCCGACCTTGCGCAGTAGCGCGTACTTATCCTCGACCTTGCCGGTCACCGGGTTCTTCCAGCGATAGTCATAGCCTGCGCTAGCGCTTTTGCCGATCAACGCCAGAATCGGTGCACCAACGGGCTTACCTTCCGGGTCCTTGATCGAGGCAAAATCCACGCCGAGCAAACGCAGGTTGTAGCCGTGGGCTACGTACCGGCGGCTATTGAGATCGACAACGAAGACATACAGATCGTCCTCGCGAAAATCTGCCGAGAGATTATTGATCGAGCCGAGCGTGCCCTGGAGGTCACTCTCCAGCGCCGACACAGCACGATCCAACAGCCCCTGCGCCTGTTGCGGGGTGGCGCGCGGCAAGTAGTGACCGACCGCGATGATGCGTTCGCCGACCCGCTGGTAGTACACCTGCTTGCGTTCGACACGCGCGTCGCGAACATTCATCCAGCGGTACTCGGCGGTTTCAATTCGGCCTTCTTCACTGGCCAGCGCCTCGGCAAACGCCGTGCGCAGCTCCGGCTCCAGTACCGTGGACACATCCCGTCCGATCAGCACCGCCGAGCTGCCGCCACTGGCGAGCATAGTGCCCTGGGTATCGACGACGAACACATAGTGCTCGCCATCGACAAACTCACCCTGACGGCTGAACGCAGCCAGTGCTGCATCACCCTGCATACGGTAATACTCCACCGCACTTTGCAGCAGTCGCCGGGCCTGTTCGCCTTCAGACGCCACCTCGGCCTGACTGGTTCCCACCAGCGCCAACAGCAGCGCTATTCCTAAACAGAATCGTTTCATGACATTCACCTTGTTCACTGCGTAAGTGAGCGTTGTGCCGCCACCGGCTCAGGACCGGAGCGACGAATCGTACGAAAGCCCACATGGGCAGTGGCCAGATCGCCTTCCTGTCGCTCACGGGCGGCAACCCGATAGCGCATGCAGTAATTGGCGGCGCAGAGGAACGATCCCCCCTTGATCACCTGATGCTGCTCGGCTGCGACAGGCAGCAAGCGCAACGTGCTCGGGTCGCCATTGGCATGCCCTTGCACTGCGCCGGAATAGCGATCAGCGGTCCATTCCCAGAGATTGCCGATCATGTCGTAGAGGCCGTAGGCATTGGCCGCGAAGCAGCCAACCGGGGCACGACCGGCATAGCCGTCCTCGGCGGTATCAACCAGCGGAAAGGCCCCCTGCCAGTAATTGGCCGTGGGCCGGCCCTGATCATCCAGCGGGGTGTCGTCGAGCGGCTCGCCAGATGAGCCGCCCCGTGCGGCGTACTCCCACTCGGCCTCGCTGGGTAGCTGATTGCCCAGCCACTGCGCATAGGCCTGGGCATCGGCCAACGTAACCAATGCCACTGGCAGATTGCCCGGCGCCGAGTCCACATCACCCTGACCGTCAGGCTGACGCCAGTTGGCGCCCGGCACGTAACGCCACCAGGAAAGCACTGGCGGATTGAGCTGTTCAGCGTTTGGCGCAGCAAATAGCGCCCCACCGCCTTCGCGTTCGGCTTCGGTTAGATAACCCGTGGCCGCGACGAACGCGGCGAATTGCGCCTGGGTCACCTCGGTGCGGTCGATCCAGAAATCGCCAACCGACACTGCGCCCAAGGGGCACTCATCGTCATAGCCGTTATAACTGCCAGGGGTAAACTCGCCGCCCTTGATTTGCTGCATGGCGGCCAGCGGGTTAGCCGGCCAACCCTCTGGCAAGCCTGAGTAAGCGCTACAGCCCTGCACGCTTCCGAGAGCGGCCTGAGCCGGCTGATAGAGCCACAGACTCAGCCCCCCGAAACCGAGCAGCAACAGGCTCGCGCCCAGCAGTAGCGCGCCACGCAGAGCCATCAGTGCGCCTGGGCCGGCATGGGCGGTGCAACCACGCCCACCTGCCTGGCATAGCCCTGCCAGGCTTGTTTCAGGCGCGCCAGGGTATCCGCTTGGCTGGCAGCCAAATCGTTGCGCTCGCCCCGGTCAGTGGCCAAATCAAACAACTGCCAACGCAGCGGTTGTGGTGCATCGGCAAAACCGCCCTGCGGACGCATAGCCAGCAGTTTTAAGTTGCCTTCGCGGTAATAAAGATTGCCGAACAGTTCGCCCGCGAGCACGGCTTGCTGGCCATGGGCGGAAGCCTGGCCGTGCAGCATGGGCAGCATCGACTTGCCTGTGATCGGGTGCTTAGTCTGCCCGGCATAGCTGTCGCCCGGATCGGCGACAGCGGCCAGCGCCAGGAAGGTCGGCGCCAGGTCGTCAACCCGCGCGATACCCGTTTCCAAACCCTGGCGTTGCATGCGTTTAGGCAGCTGCACGATGGCCGGTACACTGATCCCACCTTCCGCCGGAGTGCCCTTGAACAGGCGGAACGGCGCGGCACTGACCTCGGCCCAGCGCGCCCCATAATCGATCTGCGAACCAGGTCGACCCAAATTCTCATAGCTGTTGTCGGTATTGGGCCCGGCTGGGTAGAACTGCGTATGAGCCTCGCCCGCCGCGCCGTTGTCAGACATAAACACGATCAGGGTGTTGTCCAGCTGACCACTCTGGCGCAGATGATCGAGCAGGCGGCCGATGTTGTGGTCGAGGTTGTCGACCATCGCCGCGTATATCTCCATCTTGCGGGCTTCGGTCTTTCTCTGCTCGATACTCAGCTGGTCCCAGCGTGGCAACCTGGGGTTGGCCGGCAACGAGTTCGCCGGCTGGAAATCCGCAGCGAGCAGCCCGAGCGTTTTCATCCGTTCGATACGCGCCAGACGCACAGCGTCATAGCCCTGATCGTAGCGCCCCTGATACTTGTCCAGGTAGGCATCCGGAGCCTGCAGTGGCCAATGCGGTGAGGTATAGGCTGCATAAGCGAAGAACGGCCGGCCTGTCTGCTGGCTTTCGCGCAGATAGGCAATCAGCTTGTCGGTGTAGAAGTCGGTGGAATAGAAATCCTCCGGCAACTCGACGGCCTGGCCATTCTCCCGGTAGTTAACCTGCTCGACCTTGGTAGGGTTGAGCACGGCAGGTTTGAAGTGCGAAGCCCCACCTTCCAACAGCGTAAAGGAGCGTTGAAACCCGCGCTGATCTGGCCCCTGCTCAGGCTTCAGGCCAAGGTGCCATTTACCGACCATGTTGGTGCTGTAGCCACCGTCCTTGAGCAATTGCGCAATGGAATGCGCCTGCTGGTTGAGATAGCCCTCATACCCTGGTTTACCGCGCTGAAACGGCTGCAGCGCTTCCTCCATGGTGCCGAGCCCGGCCAGGTGGTTATCCGTGCCGGACATCAGCATGGCGCGGGTCGGCGAGCAGGTCGGCGCGGCATACATGCTGGTCAGTTGCAGGCCAGTGGCCGCCAACTTGTCCAGATTTGGCGTGCTGATTTCGCCGCCAAAGGCACCCAGGTCCGAGTAACCGAGATCATCGGCAACGATCAGCAGAATATTCGGCCTGGCATCGGCCGCGACGGCATTAGCGGCCATCAGCGGCCCAAGCAGCAAGGTGTAGATCAATGTATGCAGACGCATCAGGGCCTCTCTTTTTATAGTTGGCAGCTTTAGGCGAGCACTGTGCAGCCGGTGGCATCACGCAGCTCGGCCAGCGATACGCCCTCGGCCAGCTCGACCAGCTTTAGTCCCTGTTCAGTCACATCAAGTACGGCCAGATCAGTGATGATCCGGTCGACCACGCCCACACCAGTCAGCGGCAAGTCGCAGCGTTCTAGAATCTTCGCCGCTCCACCCTTGGCGCAATGTTCCATCAGCACCACCACGCGCTTGACGCCGGCGACCAGATCCATCGCCCCGCCCATTCCCTTGACCATCTTGCCGGGGATCATCCAGTTGGCCAGATCGCCTTCGGCAGACACCTGCATCGCCCCGAGAATCGACAGGTTGATATGGCCACCGCGAATCATCGCGAAGGAGTCGGCGCTGTTGAAAAAGCTGCTGCCGGGCAGCGTAGTGATGGTCTGCTTACCTGCGTTGATTAAATCGGCATCGACGTCCTCTGTTCGTGGAAAGGGGCCGATACCGAGCAGGCCATTCTCGCTTTGCAGCCAGACGTCCATGCCTTCAGGGATGTAGTTGGCCACCAGGGTCGGCAGGCCGATCCCTAAGTTGACGTAAAAACCATCCTGTAATTCTTGGGCGGCGCGTTGCGCCATCTGTTCGCGGGTCCAGGCCATGCTCAGCTCCTCCCTGCTGTTGTAGAAAGTGTACGTTGCTCGATACGTTTTTCCGGGCTGGCGTTGAGCACCAAGCGCTGCACATAAATGCCGGGCAAGTGGATCTGGTCGGCATCCAGTTCGCCGATCTCGACGATTTCCTCGACCTCGGCAATGCACACGCGCCCTGCCATCGCCGCCAGCGGGTTGAAGTTGCGCGCGGTTTTGTTGAACAGCAGGTTGCCGGCCTTGTCGGCCTTCCACGCCTTGATCAGGGCAACGTCGGCAGTCAGCGATTTTTCCATCACGTACCACTGGCCATCGAACTGGCGAGTTTCCTTACCTTCGGCAACCAGGGTGCCGTAACCGGTTTTGGTGAAGAACGCCGGAATGCCCGCACCGCCGGCGCGCAGCTTCTCGGCCAGGGTGCCCTGCGGGGTGAACTCCAGCTCCAGCTCGCCGGCCAGGTACTGACGCTCGAACTCCTTGTTCTCGCCGACGTAGGAGGAAATCATCTTGCGGATCTGCCGGGTTTCCAGCAGTTGGCCAAGGCCGAAGCCATCGACCCCGGCGTTATTGCTGATCGCCGTCAGGTTGCGTGCACCGCTGTCACGCAGCGCGGCGATCAATGCCTCGGGAATCCCACATAGGCCAAAACCGCCGACCGCCAAGATCATGCCATCGGCAACCTGACCGGCAAGTGCGGCGGCAGCGCTGGGAAATACTTTATCCACGGATCACTCCTCAGCTCATTTACAAAAAACATCGCGGCTGGTCGCTGCAACCAGCCGCAGGGAAGCGCACCGCTATGCGATCAACTGCGCGATAACGACGCCCACTAGGCGCTAAACAGCCTGTGCGGATCGATAACGAATTTCTTCGGCACGCCGGCATCGAACTCGCCGTAACCGCGCGGCGCGTCGTCCAGGCTGATCACCTGCACGCCGACCACTTCGGCGATATTGATGCGGTCCCACATGATTGCCTGCATCAACGCGCGGTTGTACTTCATCACCGGGGTCTGGCCTGTGTGGAAGCTGTGGGATTTGGCCCAACCAAGACCGAAGCGAATGCTCAAGCTGCCGAGCTTCGCGGCGGCATCAACCGCGCCTGGATCTTCAGTAACGTAGAGGCCTGGAATGCCGATCTTGCCGGCGACCCGCACCACACCCATCAGCGAGTTGAGCACCGTTGCAGGCGCCTCGTGCTGTACGCCGGCATGGCCATGCCCACGGGCCTCGAAGCCCACACAATCGACGGCGCAGTCGACTTCTGGCTCGCCCAGCAACGCGGCGATTTGCTCATGTAGTGGGGTGTCTTTAGACAAATCGACAATTTCGAAACCAACTGCTTTGGCATGAGCCAGACGCACCGGGTTGACGTCGCCGACTATCACCACCGCAGCGCCGAGTAGACGTGCCGAAGCTGCAGCCGCCAAACCAACCGGGCCGGCACCGGCGATATATACGGTGCTACCAGGGCCAACGCCGGCAGTGACCGCGCCGTGGTAACCGGTGGGCAGAATGTCGGAGAGGCAAGTCAGGTCGCGGATCTTCTCCATGGCCTTGTCACGATCCGGTAGCTTGAGCAGGTTGAAGTCGGCGTACGGCACCATGGCGTATTCGGCCTGGCCACCCGTCCAGTCCCCCATATCGACATAGCCGTAGGCACCACCGGCGCGGGCCGGATTGACCGATAGGCAAACGCCGGTGTGTTGTTCCTTGCAGGAGCGGCAGCGGCCGCAGGCGACGTTGAATGGCACCGAAACCAGATCGCCGATTTTCAGGTTCTCGACGTCGCTGCCCTTCTCGATCACCTCGCCGGTAATCTCGTGACCGAGTACCAGGCCGGTTTGCGCCGTGGTGCGGCCGCGCACCATATGCTGGTCGGAGCCGCAGATATTGGTCGACACTACACGCAGGATCACCGCGTGTTCGATCTTGCGACCGCGCGGGTCCTGCATTTTCGGATAGTCGATTTCCTGCACTTCGACATGGCCAGCGCCGAGATACACTACACCACGATTACCAGACATACCTGTGCTCCTTAATTATTGTTAAAACCGCCAGAGAACCTGCCAACGCGAGCAGTCGACGCTGGGTAACAAGCAGCGCTGAAGGCGCAGCCACTCGGCTTACTCTTCAAAAATTGCCACCGCGCGGACGAAGCCGGCCGAGGCGTGTTTGATCTTGTAGGGAAAGCACGACACCTGAAATCCGCTGGCTGGCAGGCTCTCCAGGTTGGCCAGTTTCTCCATCTGGCCGTAGCCGATATCACGCCCGGCCTTGTGCCCTTCCCAGATGATTGAGGCATCGCCGCTGGCAGCGAAACGCTCGCGGGTGTACTTGAACGGCGCATCCCAGCTCCAGGCATCGGTGCCGACCACGCGCACACCACGTTCCAGTAGATACAGGGTGGCTTCGCGGCCAATCCCGACGCCGGCATCCAGATAACCCGGCTGGCCAAACAACGCGCCGGCACGGGTATTGATCAGCACGATATCCAGCGGCTGCAGCGCATGGCCGATGCGCGCCAACTCGGCCTCTACTTCAGCGGCAGTCACCACATGGCCGTCCGGCAGGTGGCGGAAGTCAAGCTTCACGCCGGGCTGCAGGCACCATTCCAGCGGCAGTTCGTCGATACCAAAGGCCGGCTTGCCGCCATCGGTGGTCGAGGCGTAGTGCCAGGGTGCATCCATGTGCGTGCCGCTGTGGGTGGTGATATTTAGGCGCTCGGCCGCCCAGGACTCGTCGCCCGGCAGCTGGTCCTTGCTCAGGCCAGGAAACATCGCGGCCATCTCCGGCCAGCCCTGCTGGTGGTCCATGTAGTCGATCTTCGGCAGCAAGGGCGGCGGATCGGTGTAGGGGTTGTTGTCGAGGGTGACGGAGAGGTCTACCAGGCGGCGTTTAGTCGATTTCATTAAGCAGTCACTCCTTGGGCGCGCGAGCGGCGCGCTGGTGCCGGAATAGTTAGGGAATTACGCACCAAGCCAGCCGCCGAGCCGTCATGACGGAAGCCCAGGGCGCGGCCCTGTGGGGTTTTCATCGTTGGGGCGCTGCCGAACAGCGCCTCCAAGCCGGCATCAGGAGCGAAGCTGACCAGCGCGCGGCGCTCCTGCCCATAAACCGTGGCCAGGGCATCGAGTACCTGGGCGATGGACAACTGCAGCAGCGGCAATTGCCACACCCGCTGCGGGCCGAGGCTGCTGCTGTCCAGCTCGGCGGCGTGCAGTAGGTTGTCCACGCAGCAACGCAGCGACATCCACCAGCAACTAGCCTCGGCAGACACCGGGCAGCGGTATGGCTCGCCGGCAGCAAAGGCCTGCAGCAGGTCGCTCATAAAGGCCGAACGCAGGCCATTGGGCTCGCGCGGGCGGGCGACGATGCCCGGCAGGCGCAGGGCGCGGCCGTCCACCTCGCCACGCCGGGCCAGGTCGCTGAGCGCGGTTTCCACCATCAGTTTGTGCGCGCCGTAGCTCAGCTCGGGGTGCGGTACGGCGCTTTCATCCATCCGCGCCGGCAGCTCGCCGCCATACACCGCCACGCTGCTGGCATACACCAGCACCGGCGCGCCAGGCTTGCTGCGCAGTTGGTCGAGCAGCTCCAGGCTGGCCAGCAGATTGACCTGATATCCGAGGCTGTACTGCTCCTCGGCGGCACCACCTGGAATGCTCACCAGGTGGAACACCACGTCAATGCCATCGGCCAGGGCGCGGCGCAGCAGGGCGGCGTCGGTGACGCTGCCGTAGTGGCGCCGCAGGCGCTTGTCTTCAGGAAAGCCCTGCAGGTCCTTGTCCAGCAATAGCAAAGCGCTGATCGGCTGACCACGCAGCTCACCCGCATCGAGCAGGCGCTGCACCAGCGCTCGGCCGACAAAACCATTGGCCCCTGTGACCATTACGCGCATGGCGTACTCCTCAGCCGACGGCCGCAACGACGCGTTGATCGATGCCGCCGAATATCGACTGCCCATCGCGATCCAGCACGTCCATGCGCACGCGGTCGCCGAAGCGCATGAAGCCGGTCTGCGGCGCGCCGTGGGCGATCATCTCGATGGCGCGCAATTCAGCGATGCAGGCCGAACCGACACTGCGGTCGGCGTTCGACACAGTGCCGGAGCCGATCAGCGTGCCTGGCCCCAAACGTCGGGTCAGTGCGGCATGGGCAATCAGTTGCGGGAAGCTGAAGTTCATCGCTCCGCCATTGGGGTTGCCGAACCACTTGCCGTTCCACTCCACGTGCAGCGGCAGGTGTACACGGCCGTCGCGCCAGGCGTCGCCCAGCTCATCCGGGGTCACCGCCACGGCGGCGAAACTCGACGACGGCTTGGCCTGCAGGAAGCCGAAACCGGTCTTCATCTCGCGCGGCGCAAGGGCGCGCAGGCTGACATCGTTGATCTGCAAAATCAGCTTGATATGGCTGCCCGCCTGCTCGGCCGTGCAGCCCAGCGGCACTTCGTCGACCAGCACCACGAACTCGCCCTCGAAGTCGATGCCCTGGCTCTCGCTGGGCAGCGCGATGTCGTCGCGGCCGCCGAGGAAGTCGTCGCCAGCGCCCTGGTACATCAGCGGGGTGGTGTCGGCACCGTCGATGGGGTCGAGGTGGAAAGCCTTCTGCATCAGCTCGCCATGGTTAAGAAAGGCCGAGCCGTCGCACCACTGGTAGGCGCGCGGCAACGGCGCCATGACCGCTGCTGGGTCGAAGGCGAAGGCAGCTTCAGCGCGGCCTTCGTTAAGTTCGCGGTAAAGCGTTTGCAGCTCGGGTTCAACGCTCCACCAGTTCTCGATGGCCAGTTGTAGTGTGGCGGCGATATGCCCGGCGTCCAACGCACGACTGAGGTCACGCGAGACCAGCAGCAAACGCCCGTCGCGGCTGCCGTTGTTGAGGGTGGCCAGCTTCATGGGTGTACTCCGTGCAAAGCCGCGAGGTCGGCGGCGTACTGGCCGTCGAGAAGGATAAAGACCATCCGCGCCATCTGTTCGGTGCGGTTGCTCCAGGCGTGGTTGGTACCGCGCTGCACGACGATGTCGCCGCGCTTGAGGTGCACATCCTCGCCGTCCAAGATCAGCCACACCTCGCCCTCGGTGACCACGCCGTAGTCGAGGGTTTCGGTGCGGTGCATCAGTTTGTGTTTCGAGTCGGTCTGACCGGTGCCGGCGTGGGCCTGGCCGATTTCGGCGAAGGCAGCCGCAGCGTCCTCAGCGCTGACCTGGTTCTGCACGCTATCCGGCGGGATATCCACCACGCGGATCACGCTGCCCAGCGGCATCGGGCTGAGCTGCAGAGGCTGGTTGGTCGGGTCGTCTGCGTTATCCAGCACGGCCGGGCTGACGGTGCTGTTCCACACCTCGTAGAACACCGTGCCGGGCACCGCCTTGAGCGGGAAGTTGTTGGGTGTCGGCCCGCTTATGGCGACCACGGCCTGGCCCTGGGCGTCGTGGCCGGTGACCACGCGCTTGAAGCCGGGCAGTTGCTGCATGGATGGAGTACTCATCAGCCGTTGTCCTTGAGCAGACGCTCGATAATCCGCCGCGCGCGGTTCGGCCCCACATCGACATGGATATCCACCATGGGCTGCACGCCAAAGCGCTTCATATTGGCGTACTGCGCTTCGATGATTTGCTTGTCTTCATCGAAGGTCTGCTCGGTCTGCTGCAGTACCTTGCGCAGGGTTTCCTCGGGCTCGGAAAGCGGGTTGGTGGCCATGCTCCAGAAGTAGTGGCAGCTGGTGGCAGTTTCCGGGGTGATGCCGTGGAAACCGCGCATGTGGAAGCCGCCCCGCTGCGGGTCGTCGATGGCATCGGTACCGACATCCACCGCGCCAGTCCAGATACGCAGGTGCGACAGGTTGAATTCGATTTCCTGCCAACGGTCGATCCGCCCCTTGAACGGATAGGCCGCTGTATAGGTGGGCGGCGGCTCGGAATCCGGCATGTAGCGCACCACCTTGACCGACTCGTCATCGCCGGTGACCTGCATCTGCGCGTTCATGTGGATGCGTGCATTGCCGCCGATGGTGTGCAGGTGCACATAACCCAGGTGGCTGAGATCCAGCAGGTTGTCGTGAATCAGCTGCCAGGGCGCGTCGTAGTGGTACACGTCGCCACCGAACAGGTACTGACCGCTGCTGTGGTGCGGATAGGACGGTGGCTCGCTGGACGGCTCAGCTTGCTCATCGCGGCCATACCAGAGCCAGATGATTTGGTCCTGCTCACGTACCTTGTAAGCCTTGACCAGCGCCTTGCCGGGCACCTTGGTCTGGCCAGGAACTTCCAGGCACTTGCCATCGGCACCGAACAGCAGGCCGTGATAACCGCAGCGCACGCCCTGCTCTTCCAGGGTGCCCTTGGACAGCGGCAAGGCGCGGTGGCAGCAACGGTCTTCCAGCGCCGCCACCTGACCGTCGGCGGTGCGGAACAGCACCAGCGGGTGGCCCAGCAAGGTGCGCGCCAGGGGGGTATCAGTCAGTTCCCAGGCAAATCCGGCGACATACCATTGGTTCAGCGGAAAGCTTGTGGCTGCCGGTTGGCCTTGCGGATCGAATTGTTGAATCGCGGGTGCACTCATGGCTGTTCTCCTAAGTTCGGGTCAGATCAGGCGGCAGGCTTGATCGAACGACAGACGCGGGCCGACCGGGCGTAATGCGCTGACATCGCCATAGCCGAGGCTGCAGAGAAAATTGCTTTTCCAGCGGCCATCGGGGAAAAACGTGGCATCGACCTGGGCGTTGTCGAAGCCCGACATCGGCCCACAGTCCAGCCCCAGAGCGCGGGCGGCGAGTATCAGGTAGGCACCCTGCAGGCTGCCATTGCGAAGCGCGGCGGTGTGCGCGGCCTGCGGGTTGTCGCGGTACGGCGCGGCGGCGTCGTAGATCGGAAACAGCTCAGGCAGAAACTCGAAGAACTGGCTGTCGAAGGCGACGATGACGGTCACCGGGGCCTGCAGCATCTTCTCGCCGTTGTGGCCCTTGAGCGCCGGCAGCAACTGCTGCTTGGCCTCGGCACTGCACACAAAAACGAAGCGTGCCGGGCAGCAGTTGTTGCTGGTCGGGCCCTGTTTCAGGGTGTTGTAGAGCTCGCGCAGCAGCGCGTCCGGCACCGCCTGATCGAGCCAGGCATTTTGCGAGCGAGCGTCGAGAAAAAGCTGCGCAATGGCGTCAATGGAGAGTGATTGATTCATCAATAAAACCTCAGAGATCGAGTACCAGCCGCGTGCTCTTGGCGCGCGAGCAGCAAGGGGTGAACTGGTCGTTGCGAGCGTGCTCGGCATCAGTCAGGAACATATCGTTATGCTCGGGCTCGCCTTCCAGTACGCGTGTCACGCAGGTGCCGCAAATGCCCTGCTCGCAGGACAGCGGAATGTCGATACCGGCCTCCAGCAGCACCTCGGCCACGCTGCGTTCGGCGGGGATCTGGAAACACTGCCCGGAGCTGGCCAGTTGCACTTCGAAGCTGCCGGCCTCGGCAGTGGGAGCCGCTGCAGCGAAGTATTCACGGTGCAGTTGCGTGTCGGCCCAGCCCTGCTCGCGCGCTGTGTCCAACACATGGTCCATAAAGCCATTGGGGCCACAGACATACAGGTGGCTATCACTCGACGGCGCGGACAGAACCCGTGCAGCATCCAGACGGCCAGACACTCCATCATCGATATGCAGGTGCACGCCGTCGGCAAAGGTCGAATTGCGGATGCGCTCGACAAACGCCATACGCTCGGCGGCGCGACCGCTGTAATGCAGCTCGAACGGCGCGCCGATCTGCGCCAGACGCTCGGCCATGCAGAGGATCGGGGTAATGCCGATGCCGCCCGCAAACAGCATGCTGTAGGCCGCCTCATGCACCAGCGGGAACAGGTTGCGCGGTTCGCTGATGCGCAACTGGCTGCCCTCCTCGACCTGCTCATGCATGGCTTGCGAACCGCCGCGCGAGGCCGGGTCCCGCAACACGCCCAGCAGATAGCGGTGGCTCTCTTCGGGGTGGTTGCACAGCGAGTACTGACGGACCAAACCATTGGGCAGGTGCACGTCGATATGCGAGCCGGCACTGAAAGCAGGCAGTGAGCGCTGGCCGGCAGCAGCCAGCTCGAAGCTATAAACACCTTCGGCTTCGCGACGCTTACGGGTAACTATGACGTCGATCATCGTCTTACCCTCGCGCCGGCTGTTCAGTGACAGACGCAACGTCCACCTGGCCAGCCCGTTTGGGCAGCCCTAGGCAGGCCACGGCAACCAACAGTTGCAGGGCCGCAATGATCCCCAGTGCGGTCGGCAAGCTGCTGTTCACTCCGCCAGTAATCGCCAGCACCACCAGCGGGCTGACGAACTCACCGGCAAAGATCGCCGCAGTAAAGAAACCCGCGGCACGGCCACGCTGATGAAAGCCAACCAGCGACATGATCCAGGTGATCAGCGTTGGCAACATCAAACCGATGCCCAGGCCGTTGACCAGTACCGCGACCACCACCAGGGCATGGCTGTCGGCTGCAGCCATCAACGCCCCGCCAATACCCGCCAGGACAAAGGCCAGGAGCATCTGCCGGGGTGCGGGCATGCCGCTGAGCAAACGGAAACTCAGCGCACCGGCCAGCACGCCAAGCTGGTTGGCACCCATGGTCATGCCGATCTGTTGCGGCGCATCGACGTGCAGCAGGTTAAGCAGATAACCGGCTTGTACCGGCACCACAAACAGGCTAAGACCAGCCAGGAAGGACAAAGCATACAGCGGTGTCAGGGCGCGCCAAGGGAATGCACCGCCGGCAACGTCAGCAGTAGCGGCAACCTGGCCACGCGGTTCCCAGAGAAACCAGGCCATCAGCGGCAGGAACAACAAACCGACGCCATACAGGGCAAAGGGCACGCGCCAGCCGTGCTCGCCGAGCATGCCGCCGACAGCGATAAAGATCGCCGCCGACAGCGAGGTGGCAACCATCTGCAGGGCGAACAGCCGTTCACGGCGCGCGCCGTTGTAGTAGTCGCCCATCAGCGTGGTGCAGCAGGTCATGATCGCCGCCTCGGCCAGGCCGATACCGGCGCGGCTGATGACGATGGCCTCAAGCGAATCCAGCCACAGCGGCAGCACACCACAGAGGGTGTAGAGAACCATGGCCCCGAGCAGCAGCGGCTTGCGCCCAAGACGGTCGGCGATCACCCCGGCAAAGGGTGCCAGCAAGGCGATCATCAGGGCCGGCAGGGTCAGTGCAATCGGCACCAACACGGTGGCACCAGGGGTGCTGGCGAAGTGTTCCTGCATACGTGGCAGTACCGGTGCCAGCAGCACCGCACCGAGTACCGGTAAACAGCTGCCGAGCAACAGCAGCAGCGATTGCGGCAGACCCGCTTGGCGTTCAGCGCTCATCACAGACCTCCACCGCGGGTACAGCTGAAAACGCCACACCATAGGCAGTCAGTCCGGTCAACAGACCGCGTAACAGGTGGTGAATACAGGCGTGTACACGGGGCATGGGCAACTCCTCTCTTGTTGTTATGGCGCGGCCGAATTAACGGCCGTACGTACCGTCAATCTGTGGGCCAGCCGCTTCTACAGGCAGCATCAGGTGCATGTCGGCAGCCGCTTTGCTCGCACGCGGAGCCAGGCCAACCACTTCACCGGCAGCGTTCTGGCGGCTAGTCGGCAACAGGAAGTAGGCCAGTGCCGGCAGCAGCACCAACGCACCGACCATGTTCCAGACGAACATGAAGGCCAGCAGCACGCCCATGTCGGCCTGGAACTTGATGGGTGAGAAAATCCAGGTGGCCACGCCGATGGCTAGGGTTACGCCGGTGAGCATCACCACCTTGCCGGTGGACACCAGTGCGCGGTAATACGACTCGGACAGGCTCACGCCCTGGCGTAGATGGCCGAGCATGATGCTCATCACATACAGCGCATAGTCGATGCCGATGCCCACGCCGAGGGCGATCACCGGCAGCGTGGCGACCTTGACTCCGATGTTCAGCCAGACCATCAGCGCTTCGCAGAGGATCGAGGTAAGCATCAGCGGGATCACCGCGCAGACCGTGGCGCGCCAGGAGCGGAAGGTGATCAGGCACAGCAGGATCACCGCGCCATAGACCCAAAACAGCATCTCGCGGTTGGCCTGTTTGACCACGATATTGGTCGCGGCCTCGATGCCGGCATTACCGGCGGCGAGCATGAACTGCACCTCGTCGGTGTTGTTCGCTGCGGCAAACTGCTCGACGTGATCGACCAGGCGGGTCAGGGTCTGCGCCTTGTGGTCGGTCAGGTAGGCGTACAGGGTCAGTAGGCTGCAGTCTTCGTTGTACAGGCCGCGCGGCGCGCCGGCGGTAATCATGTTGAGCATCGCCTGGTTATTCTGCAGCTCGTACCACTTCGGGCTGCCTTCGCTGAGGCCGACCAGCATGCGGCGGTTGAGCAGCGCCAGCGAGTTGGTCGAGTCGACGCCGGGCAAGGCGCGCAGTTGCCAGTCGAGGGCATCCACCTTGTTCAGGATGTCGTAGCGGGCGCAGGCCCCGGCCGGGGTTTTGATCATCACCGCAAACAGGTCGCTGCTGGCCCCATAACTGCGGGTCATAAAGGCGTCGTCCTGGTTGTAGCGCGAGTCGGCGCGCAGCTCAGGCGCACCGGCGTCCAGGTCGCCGATATTCAGCTGCAGACTGACGATAAAACCCACTACAGCCAGTGCCAGGCTCACGGCGATGCACAGTGCGGCCCAGCCACGCTGGGTGAACAGATCAAGGAAACGCCAGAAGGCATGACGGCGCAGGCCGGCTTCTTCGGCCTGCTCACCCTTGAGGCTGAACTGCGCGGCGCTAGGACTGACCCCCACATAGGAGAGCAGCACCGGCAACAGGATCAGGTTGGTGAAGATCAGCACGGCCACGCCGAGGCTGGCGATCACCGCCAGGTCCTGAATCACCTGGATATCGATGATCATCAGCACGGCGAAACCCACCGCATCGCAGAGCAGCGCGGTGAGGCCGGCGAGGAACAGGCGGCGGAAGGTGAAGCGCGCAGCAACCACGCGGTGCATGCCGCGACCGATGTCCTGCATGATGCCGTTCATCTTCTGCGCGCCGTGGCTCATGCCAATGGCGAACACCAGGAACGGCACCAGCACCGAATACGGGTCCAGCTGATAATCCAGCAGCGGCAGCAGACCCAGCTGCCAGACCACGGCTACCAGCGAGCAGAGCACCACCAGCACGGTGCTGCGCACGCAGCGGGTGTACCAGAAGAGCACCGCGGTGGTGATCAGGATGGCGACGGCGAAGAACAGCAGAATCTGTTTCAAGCCTTCGATCAGATCGCCGACTTTTTTAGCGAAACCGGTGATACGAATCTCGATGCTGTTGCTCTGGTACTCGCTGCGCAGCGACTCCAGCTGCTGCGACAGGGTGGCGTAGTTGAGCGGCTGACCATCGGCGGTGTTCTGCAGCAACGGTACATAGATGATGCTGGAGGTCTGGTCGAAGGCGACCAGTTGGCCGATCTCGTTGGACAGCTGCACGTTGCGCTTCAGCGCGCCAATGCTCTGGGGGCTGGCGTCGTAGTCATCGGGGATCACCGGGCCGCCATCCAGGCCCTCCTCAGTCACCGCCACCCAACGGGTAGCCGGGGTCCACAGCGACTTCATATAGGCGCGGTCGACACCAGGCAGCAGGTAAATCTTGTCGCTCAGTTCTTGCAGGGTCTTCAGGTAGGTGGCGTCGTAGATATCGCCCTGCTTGTTGACCACCGCGATGCGCAGCGCATTACCCAGACCGGTCAACTGCTTCTGGTTATCCAGGTAGTTGGCAATGTAGGGGTGGTGGGTCGGGATCATCTTCTCGAAGCTGGCATTCAACTCGATACGAGTGGACTGAAAACCGAGAAACAGTGTGGCCGCCAGGCACAGCAGTAATACCCACAGGCGATGATTGAACAGCGCGCGCTCGACTACCGAGCCGGAACGCGGATCGAAGTTGTCGAGACTGCCCGCAGGGGATGAGTTGAAACCAGTAGAGGACGTCATAACCTCACTCCGAAGCAACGGTGGCTGGCTGCGGCACGCGCAGCAGGCCGGTGAAACCGGCGACGATCAAGCTGCCATCGGCGGCCTGAACCAGGCTGGAAACGGGCACGCCCAATGGTTTGCTAAAGGGCTGCAACGCTTCACCCTTGCTGAGAAAAAGCATGCCAGCCTGGTTGGCCAGCAACACCAGACCATTACTCAGGCGAGTGGCATCACTGAAGGACACCGGCATAGGCACAGGCGCACGCGTAAAGCTGGCCCCGGCATCGTGAGTAATAAAGGCGTGGCCTTTCAGCCCGCCGACCAGCAGAGCGCCATCGGCGTGGCTCTGCAGGGTGAAGAAACTGCCCTCGTAGGGACTTTCCAGTTGTGCAAACGAGGCACCGTCATCATCGGAACGGGCCAGGTAGCCCTGCTCCCCGGCGAGGAACCAGCGTGAACCCTGGCGGCTGATGGCATACAGGTGCATGCCCATCGGGTTGGCGATCTGCCCCACCACGGAATGCCAGCTGGCACCACCATCAACGGTCTGCAGCGCCAGGCCATAGGCACCGACGATCAGGCCGCGTTGGTCATCAACGAACTCAAGGGCAAGGAAGGGTTTATCGGCACCATCGGCGACTAAGCGCTCGGCGCTTTGCAGACGAGCCTCGGCACTGTCCTGATCAAGCGCGGTGTCCTGATCGGCCTTGGCCGCCTCCAGTTCGATCTGCGCGGCGCGCAGGCCATCCAGTTGTACAACCCAACTTTCACCACCATCACGGGTGGCCAATACCACGCCAGCATGGCCAATGGCCCAGCCAGTGCGCGCATCGACAAACTGCACGGCACTCAGGCTGACCGATACCGGCACCACGGCTTGACGCCAGGTTTGTCCGTTGTCATCGGAAAGCAACACCAGACCACGCTCGCCTACAGCGACCAAGCGCTCGCCAGCTCGCGCCAGGTCGATCAAAACACTCTTCTGTGTCGGTGCCACGTGCATCGCAGGCGTGCTCAGCGGCGAACCCACGGGGCCCGTATCCGCAACGCAGCAGGCTGCACTGAAGGGTAAGGCCAAGGCTAAAAGCCAATGCCCCACCGAATTGATTTTGTTCATTGCTTACCTCGGAAAATCGCTTGAAACAGAGGGCTCGACACGACGTGTCGAACCCTCACTTGGCCATGCGTGTTAACGCACGCCACGCCCAGCCATAGCCGCTGGTGAGAACTCCGAGGTTTTGTAGCGATCAACGATGCCGTACTGGCTGTCCTTGCCGGTATAGAGGTTCTGGATAAACCAGGCACCGGAAGTCAGGTCATAGAAACCCGCTGACAGGCTGGCGTGAGCTGGCAGGTCAGGAAGTACTGCAGACAGCGACCACAGGGTTTTCGCCAGCTGACCATTGGCATCCCAGCGGTCGCCGAGAGCGGCTTGCCAGGTATCTTCGTCGAGGTAGTAACGGCCCTTAGGCAGTTGATGACGCTTGCCCGGCACCAGGTCAGCTTCCACCACCCAGACGCGGTGCAGTTCCCAGCGCACGTAATCCGGATTCAGGTGGTGCTTACCAAACAGATCTTCCGGCTTGGCGGCAGCCTGTACCTTGTTGGTGTTGTACGGGATGTAGACTTCCTTCTTACCCACCAGCTTCCAGTTGAAACGATCCATACGGCCTTGGAACACACTGAGTTCGTCGAACGACATCACACCGGCGGTGGCCGGAGTCGGCGTATCGCAGCAGGCGTTAGGCAGCTTGCGCACACGGCGCTGGCCGCTCAGATAAACGTGCGCCTGGGACTTGTCGCCATTGACGTTGGTACGCCCCATGATCTGCTCACCGGCACGGATCGGCGGGCCGACGTTGAGCAGGCGGAATAACCAGTAATCACCGTCGAAGGTTTCCGGCGTGCCGTCTTGGTAGTAGTAGGGCATTTCCTGAATGGCCTGGCCATCGGTACTCATCACCTGGCTACCATCAGCGGTCATCAAGTAGTGGCGGAAGTTCATCGACAGTGAGGTACCACGCCAGTTGAGCGTGTGGTTCCACATGGCTTCGGTGCCGTTCTGCGGAATCGGGAACGGGATTCCGCCATAGGCACCTTCAGGAATCAGCCCGCCGGTGCTGTCGACCAGCTTGGCGCGGGTGGCATTTTTTAGGGTGTTGTCATACACCCACTGCGGCGCAGCGGCGGTACGACGGGTCTGGTAAATGTCCAGGCGATAGGTGTCCGGGTAACGCTTGAACATCTCCTTGACGCCGTCACTGAGTTTGTCGGCGTGCTCCGCCAGGTTCTGCGCAGTGATGCTAAACAGTGGCTTGTCAGCAGCGAACGGATCGCTGCGCTTGCCGCCCGGCTTGTAGGCCGGATCGACGGTGGTGTAGCCGCCGTCCCAGGCAGGGATGGTGCCGTCGGCGTTACCGGCTTTTTCGGCACCGAAAGGCGTCAGAGTTTTACCCAACGCTGCAGCTTGTTCGGCGCTGGCGGCCAGGGTGATTGGCGCAGCAACCGCCAAAACGGCCAAGCACAAGGCCTTGAGTGTGAACTGAGTGGTCATGTGCAAGTCCTCTTAAAACGTGGTCTTGACGGAGAAAGCCAGGTAGTCCCGATCTTTCAACGACTGCTTGAAATTGAACTGGTTAGCCGAATTGAGCGTGGTGTCCTCGGCGCCGTAGAAATGGGTGTAAGTCAGCCCCAGCGTCACGCGATCCAGGTAGGTAGCGGTCACACCGATATTCACATCACCGCCGTTATCCGGGCCGAACGCACCAATCGCAGACGACTTGCCCAGGGGGAAGTAGCTGACGCCCATTGGCACGCTGACATCCACGCCGGGGAACAGCTGGCGGTAGGTTGGCGAGTACACCAACTTGATACCCAGGCCATCGTCGGTGGCATTGGGGTCAAGGGCATTGCGATTCTTGGTGACATTGAGTACACGGTTCCAGGCGATCTCACCGACCAGACTGGCTTCGTTGGAAATAAACGACGGGCCGAGCGACGCCAGCACGTTGAGGTTGACGTGGGCCGTGCGGCCGACGGCGTACAGCGGATTCTCGTCGTTATCCGCGTCCACGCCTGGCAACACGGTCTGGCCATTGGAAACCAGCGGCATGTTCCAGCGCATCGATGCTTCACCGGCAAAGCTGTACTCATTGACGGTGGTGGCAAAACTGGCACCCAGCGCGCGAATCTCCTCTGGGTAAACCCAATAGAACTCCCCAATTTGTCCGGTGCTGAAATTAGGTGCACCCGTACCTGGCTTCAAATACAGCTTGGGGCTCTTGTCGTGGTACTGGATCGCGTACAGACCGTACTCCGCTGTCTCCGCCGCGTAGCGCAGTTGCAGACCGCCCTGACCGGAGCTCTTGGCTTTTTTGTCTTTGCCGTGAAAGAACGCGGCGGGGCTATTCGGGTTACCGCCGAGGAAGGCTGGGAATGGTGCGCCAACGACCAGGCGCTCATTACCCTCGCCAATGGTGTCCGTGGTGGAGAAGTAACTACCGACACCCGGCAGGCGGGTTTCTTCCCACTCAAACTGGTAGAACGCGCCCAGCGACAGGTCATCGGTCAGTTGGTAGGTGGTCGACAGCTGGCTGACCGGACGGGTGATTTCCTTGAACTGGGTGTTGGGTACCGATTGGGCTTTAACCACGTCAACCGGAGCCATACCGCCGGCAATGCCGTTGGCGCCGAAGAACAGGCTCTCGCCCCAGATCAAACCATGACGACCGGCGCGCACGGACAACGCACGCTCGGCCAGTTCGCCATTCCAGTAAATAAAGGCGTCGAGCAATTCAACATCACCACCGTGCAGCTGGCGGGTGTCATCGGTGAACTCGTCATAAGCCACGGAGCGCTGGTTGGAGCGCGCCGGATTGTCGTTGGCGTTGTCATCCTGATAAACGGTGTCGTACCAGCCGGCACCACTCACCCGCGCACCGAAGTCGCGGTAGTCGATATCCAGCTCGGAAAGAATATCCAGACGACTGGAGATCAGCCCCTTGTCGAAGTTACGATCACCATCGTCCTGGTTTCTCGCCACAGCACTTTCACTGAGCTTGTCGCTTGGATCTTTCATGCGCCAGGCCGAGCTGTACTTCAGGGTGTTGTCCCAGCGCAGGCTGAGGTCTGGGTTGCCCGTTTCAATCTGAAATGCCTGAGCCGCATTGGCGCCAAGCACCAGGCTGGCCGCCAGAGTCAGAGTGAAGGGCGCGCGCCGCGACGCGGCGATCTTGCGAGTAGCCATCGAAGTAACCCTCTTTATTGTTCTTGTGCGTCAGTTCTTCTTGCGTAACCGCTCCCCTACCGGGCAAGGCATGCCAGTACAGAAGCGAGTATTCCGGGATTGGGGGAGTGAACTCAGCGGCTCGCCAAGCTCACTCGATACCTCAGACGGGCTCGGCCGTGAGCTTGAGCATCTGCACGACAAGACCGATGCGGTCGAAGCTGTGGTCGTGGGCGATTTCCTTGTCGCCAGCCAGCACCGAGCTTTCGCTGATGTATTTGCAGCGATCAAAGCGGCGCGCCATAAAGCGTTCGAGCTGCTGCTCGACGCTGCCGCCGGCCGTCAGTTCTTCGCCAAGCACCACAGCATCTTCAATGGCCATGCCAGCGCCCTGCCCCAGGTGCGGCGTTGTCGCGTGTGCAGCGTCGCCGATCAGCAGCACGCGGCCGCGGTACCAAGGCTCGTTGACGAAGACCACTTCCAGCGGCTTGTAGACCACCTGGTGACCGTCGGTAATCTGCTCGCGCAGTTCGCCGATCAGGCCGCCGAAACCGCTCAGGCGCTTGCGCATCTCGGCGGCCAGGGTTTCCGTAGCCATCCACGGATTGCCCGGTTCATGGGAGGTGACGAACATGTACATAAGGTTTTCAGCCAGTGGTACCAGGCCGGCGTTGCCCGCAGGGCCCTGGTAGTTGGCCAGGTGATCGATCGCCGCTGGCCGCGGGAAGTTGTAACGCCACACCGACTGACCGGTGAAACGCGGCTGGTACTTGTCGCCAAACAGCAGACCACGCACCTTGGAGAACAGGCCATCGGCACCGACCACCAGGTCGTAGCGGCCGCGACTGCCATCGGTGAACAGCACATCAACGCCCTCAGCGTCATCACTCAGGGTGTCCACGCTAAGGCCCAGACGCACAGAAGCGCCGAGGGCAGTGGTGGTTTCGCTGAGGACGTTATGCAGGGCCAGGCGCGATATACCAACGTTGGCGGGGTACTCAGGGCCCGCCAGGCGCTGGCCAGGAATGCGCACCAGTTGCTGACCATCGGTGGTGTTGATGGTCACGTCTTCGAAGGCGAAGGCGGCATCCAGGTAGCCATCGAGCACGCCCAGCTTGGCCATCTCGCGGACCACGTTGCTTTGCTGGATGATGCCGACGCCGTACACCGTCCACTCGGCCTTGAGTTCGACCAGGTCGACCTCAATACCTTTGCGGCGCAGGGCGATTGCGGCACACAGGCCACCGATACCACCACCCACAACGAGAACCTTGTTCACTGCATTCATGGCTGTCTCACTTCTTATTCTTGTGATTCGGGCTAGCGTTTGCCGGAACGATTCAGGCCTCGTACCGGGCATTGTTGGTTCAACTGCTGCCGCGTAGCACTCACTTTCCCGGCAAAGCAGAAGTTTTACTAATCGCTTGTAAGGATGGGATGTATCGTCAATCGCGATACCTCACTTACCCTCCACATACCGCCAATTGATTGGCCTCCAGCACCAGCCAATCAGCCTCCACACACCAGCGCAGAGCGCTCAGCCGCTCCCCCAGACAAGGCCCGTAGACGCACAGGCCGCTGTCTGGAAGGAACTGTGCGCCATGGGCGTAACAAACAATCAAGCCGCCGTCAGCCGAGAGGAAACGATCCTTGCGGTACTCCAGACGTACATCCAGATGCGGGCAGCTGTTGCGGTAAACCCGCACTTCGCCGCCATGACGCAGGGCAAACACGCTGTCCTTCCCGGTATGCAACGGATCGAACCCACGGGCCTGCCCCTCGACCAGCTCATCCAGAAGGCACAGCGCAACTGCGGCGTGACTCACGGCGCAAGCTGCACTCAGGCCTGCTTCGGTGGCGGACCACCCGGAGCCCATTTTTCCTTGGAGGTGAACAGGAACAGCTGCGAGTTATCAGCCGTCAGCGGCGCAGTGCGCGCGGCCCAGGCGTCGTCGTGCTTGTCCATGTCGGCGTCGTATTCGATGTGGCAGCCCAGCGGGCTGTTGAAGTACCAGAACCAGTTGGAGCCAAAGAGGTGGCGACCCGGGCCCCAGAAGCTGGTCCAGCCCTTCTGCTCGAAACGCCGCCCGGCCAGCAGCACTTCGGTGCCGCTGCCCATATGGAAGGTGAAGTGCTCGCAGCCCTTCATGTGCGGCGGGGTCTGGATCATAAACAGGCAATGGTGATCATCGGAGCCGGCCGGACGCATAAACGGCCCGGCACCAATAAAGGTATCGGTGGTGACAAAGCCCAGGCGCTGATAGAAGGCCTCGGCCTTGGCCACGTCCGGCACGAAATACACCACGTGCGACAGCGTGCGCGGCACAGCTGGCATGTCCAGGGTGATCCCCGGCTGATTGAGCGGACGCTGCGGCGCATGGCCCGGTGCGTTGCTCAGGTCGGCCGGCGCAGTGAACTCACGGCGCACACTGACCTGGAAAGCGATGGCAAAACCCATTTCGTCGACGCTGTGCAGCGCACCACTGGCATCACGGGTCACAACGCGATCACGACCCAGTTCGTCGGCAATGACGTCGAGGTCAGCGGCGCAGGCTACGCCATAGACAGTTTCTCGAATCGACGGCGCCGGGCCGATAGCGGCCGGCAGGCTGGCATCGTCGGCGCGGCGGATGATGATTGCAGTGCCATCGAGGGCTTCGAAGCGCCCGCCCTGCTCGTTTAAATCAACAGGCTGCAAACCATAGTCACGCAGGCAATCAGTACAGGCTTGAATGTCATCGACGCCAAAGATCAGGGCGTCAAGGCCAATGATGTTCATGCATACCACTCCATTGAAATTATTCTGCGGAAAACCCTGGACCTGAATACCTACCAGCGCGAAGAACACTTGGTAGAGCAGTACGGGGATCCGGTGGTGGAGTCGGTACAAGCATCACGGCCAACTCACTGGCGGCGAGATTGCCGCACAGGCATATCACTGACTAATCGCTTGTTGGGATGTGACCTATCGTCAAACGCGATACCTGAAAGTCGCGTTAATAGGGCCAAGAAAGTGGGCGGTTAACGGTCAGGTCGGGGTTGACGTCGTGATGCATTGACAGGAAGGTATCTCGAAAATAAATACAAAACTCGAGACTGCCATGCGCTTCAATCACCTGGATCTCAACCTCCTAGTGGCGCTTGATGTACTGCTGGAAGAGCAAAACATCACTCGCGCCGCCGAACGCCTGCACATGACCCAGTCCGCCACCAGTGGCGTGCTCGGCCGCCTGCGCACCTATTTCGAAGACGAGCTGCTGGTACAGGTCGGCCGCAAGATGCAGCCCACACCCTATGCCCTGGAGCTGGTTGCACCGGTGCGCGAAGTGCTACTGACCATCCAGTCCTCGATCACCGCCAAGCCGGTGTTCGACCCAGCCAGCAGCAAGCGGCATTTCCGCATGGTGACCTCGGACTATCTGATTACCGTGCTGTTCGCCCGGGTCATTCAGAAGATCCACCAGGAAGCACCGCACATCACCTTCGAAATGCTTGGTCCCAGCGACAACTCCGGTGAGTTGCTGATGCGTGGTGAAGTCGATCTGATGATCGTGCCCGAGCGCTACATTATCGAAGGGCAACCTTCGCAACTGCTGTTCGAGGAAGAGCACGTGTGCGTTGTCTGGAATGGCAACACACTAGTCGGCGAAAACCTGACCTTGGAGCAGTACATGGACATGGGCCATGTTTCCGTGGGTTTCGGCCGCAGCAGACACATGAGCATCGAAGACTGGTTTATGAACCAGTACGGCTTCAACCGCCGCCTGGAAGTGATCACCAACGACTTCAACACACTGCCCCAGCTGATCGTCGGCACCCAGCGTATCGCCACCATGCACCAACGCCTGGCCCGCCTGTACGCCGCGCACTTGCCACTGCGCATCCTTCCTACCCCAGTGAAAGTCCCGGTAATGCGCGAGTGCATGCTCTGGCACCGCACGATGGACCGCGACCCGATGCACCGCTGGCTGCGCGAACGGATCAGCGAGTTTATCAACGATCTGGAGCAGGTCTGATCAGGCTGGCACGGCACGTCCCGACAGCTGCGCTACGCCGCTTTACTATCTCGTTTCGCGATACCTCGCATCCTGACTCACGATTGGCCAAATAGATGGCCCCTCCTTAACGTGCTCTGCAAACGGTGCTCGTGGGCTTTGCCTGCCCGGTTCAGAGCGCCAGTCTGCCGCCACGAAAAGGACAATAAGAATGTTCCGTTACTTCCCCACCAATTACGTCTGGGACCTTTCCGTCAACCTGGCCATCGAGATGGGCGCGCGCATCGGCGAAATCGAAGAGATGTGCAAGCCACTGGCCGAAGCCGCCAAGCAGCCCGATGCCGCTGGCACCGCCGCCTTCCGCGAAACCTGGGCGAAGATGGCCGACAAGCTGTGCAGCATGGCCGAAGAAGACGAAGCCGCCGGCCGTCTGTTCTCCGCCGGCGAGAAGTACAACCGCGCCTCCACCTACTACATCACCTGCGAGCGCCTGCAGGCCCACGGTGCGCCAGGCCGCGAAGCGCTGTATCAGCGCGTACTGCAGACCTTCGCCCGCGGCATCGCCCTCACTAAAGAGAACTGCGAGCGAGTGGAAATCCCCTACGAGGGCAAACACATCTCCGGCCTGCTGGTGCGCGCCGAAGGCGTAACCGGCCCTGCGCCGATCCTGCTGCAGGTCAACGGCCTCGATTCGACCAAGGAAATGAAATACCGCGTCGGCCTGCCGGCCTGGCTGGCAAAACGCGGCGTGTCCTCGCTGATCATCGACCAGCCGGGCACCGGCGAAGCCCTGCGCCTGCACAACCTGACCGCCCGCTACGACAGCGAACACTGGGCCAGCCGCGTGGTTGACTGGCTGGAAACCCGTAGCGACGTCGACGCCAAACGCATCGGCATGGAAGGCGTGTCCCTCGGCGGCTACTACTGCCCGCGCGCCGTGGCCTTCGAGCCGCGCTTTGCCTGCGGCGTAGTCTGGGGTGCCAACCACGACTGGCGCGACGTGCAGAAGCGTCGCCTGGAGAAAGAAGGCGAGCTGCCCGTACCGCATTACTGGGGCCATGTGCGCTGGGTATTCGGCGCCAAGGACATGGACGAGTTCATGACCATCGCCGAGAACATGCACCTGGACGGCGTGCTCGACCGGATCAAGGTGCCGTTCCTGGTCACCCACGGCTCGAAGGACTCGCAGATCCCGCTGAAGTGGGCCGAGCGCACCTACGAGCAACTGGTCAACAGCCCCAAGCGCGAGCTGAAGATCTTCACCGAACGCGAAGGCGGCGTGCAGCACTCCAGCTTCGACAACAGCATCAACGCCGGGCAGTACATTGCCGACTGGGTGGCGGAAAACCTCGGCGGCCGGGTGGCCTGATTCTCCTCACTTAGTAGTCTCGACGCTACCAAGTGCTCCACGGCAGGTGCGCAAGCCCTGCCGTTTTTTTCTTTATGGTGCCCACGCTCCTGCGTGGGCAACCGATCTTGGGACGCTTCGCGCCCCGCCGACGCTCCGCATCTTTAGACGACACGCCTCTTTTGCCCCCTTCTCGGCCTCAAACTTGTTGGTTGCGATACTGCCGGGGCGACATAGACATGCGCTCGCGGAAGGCCTGACGGAACACCCGATCGGACTGATAACCCACTGCTGAGGCGATATGCGCCACGGAGTCCGTGCCGCCGCGCAACAGTTCGGCGGCCAGGCTGATGCGCCAAGCGTTGAGGTAGTCGATGGGCGATTGGCCAATCAGACGGCAGAAGCGCGCAGCGAAGGTAGAACGCGACAAGTTGGCGGCCGCAGCCAGCAGCGCCACGCTCCACTTGCGCTCGGGCGCTTCGTGGATGGCGAGCAAAGCTTTGCAGATGTACGGGTCTTGCAGGCCCTTCATCCAGCCGGGAGAAAAACTCTCGTCGGTGAGGATATAGCTGCGCAGCAGACCGACCACTATCAACTCGGCCATGTGCTTGGCCACCGCGTAATAACCAGGATTGTCGTCGGCCAACAGCGCCTCAATAGCCGGGCGAATCTGACTGAGGATGCTGGCGTCGCCGTCGCGCAGGACGATGAAATCCGGCAGGGCCGCCAGCACGAAGGCTCCCTGACCGCTCTGTATGCTGAACGCCAGCCCGAGCAAGCGGCACAACTCGCCGCCACCGCCATGCACGACGGAAATCGCCGACCCAGGCTGCACGCTGCGGTCTAGCCTGGGCGAGCGAGGCTCGCTCCAGCTCAATTCGCGCAGGTCAGTGGTGGCGACGCCCAACCGCGAGAGGAGACGGCACTCACCACCGCGCGGCGCCAACAAGGTGTCGCCCTGGGCGAGGTGTAGAACCTGCCCTGTGGCGGCCTCCACCACGAAGCGCCCCTCGGTGACGATAAAGCAGAAGCCGGGCTGATAGTCACGTACGTGCACGCCCCAGGGCTCCGACAGGTGCCAGCTAGAGATGCTGGTCGACTCGATCTTCAGCATCGATAGAAAGTGGCTAAGCAAGTCCATAACGGCACACGATCAAGAGTATTCATCCGAAAAGTAAGATATAAACGCATTTTTTGTCCAGACATAAACCTCCAGAATGCCCGCACAACAACAAACTGTGGGATATGCAAATGAGTGTCGACCCTAGCCTCCAATGGCGTGCTGGAAAACGAGTGGCAGTGATCGGAGCTGGGCCAGGCGGAGTTTCCGCCGCGCTGGCTCTGCAGCAGAAAGGCTTCGACGTGCGAGTCTTCGAAAAGCAGCCGGAGCCCAGGCCGCTGGGCGGTGCCGTGTTGCTGAGCGTGCCGGTGCTTGCGGTGCTGCGCCATTACGGCGTTGACCTGAACAACTTCGGCTCGTTCACCGTCACCGAATTCCGTAATAGTGAAAACCGCCTGCGCTCGCGTCTGCCCTTCAATCAGTCCGTGGAAACATCCTTTGGCATCAAAGGCTGGCACTACGGCATGCTGCGCGCCAACGCGTTCGCGCGGATGATGGAACTCATGCCCGAAGGGATGCTCGTACCCAATTCGGACTTTGACCACTACACGCAGACGGCAGATGGGGTGACCATCACCTTCAAGGATGGAAAGACAATTGAGGCCGACATCCTGGTTGGCGCCGACGGCATCCGCTCCGGCGTGTCGCGCCAGACCTTCGGCGAGCCTGAACTTTTCCATGTAGGCCTGCGCGTTTGGCTGGCCTGGTGCAACCCTATCGACGGAATTCCCGCGCAGACCGGACGGATCATCCACTCGCACAAGTACCAGGCCAGCTTCTTTCCCATGCTGCACGACGGCAAGCCAGGCTACGAATGGTGGGTGGTGGAACCCTGCGAGGAAAACGCCCCGGCACCGGCTGACATCGCCAGCCACATCGGCAAGATCCTGCGCAACTTCCCCGACCCGCTACCGCGCCTTATACAGTCCACCAACCTGGAAACCCAGATGTTCAAGTGGGACATCTACAACCGTCCCTCGCTACAACAGTGGAGCAGTGGCCGTGTAGTCTGCCTGGGCGACGCCGTACACCCGGTATCACCCTACGCCGCCTATGGCATGGGCATGGCCATTGAGGATGGCTATTTCCTGGCCAAGGCGTTAGCCGGCTCCGACCTGAGCGATCCTCGGCAGATTACCAATAGCTTCCATGGCTTCGAGTCGCAGCGAGTGGCCTACGTCAACCACCACGTAGAGTTCGCCAGGAAACTCGGCAATGCCTTCCACAAATTGCCCTACCCTCTGGCCAAGCTGCGCGACTTCGTCTTCGACCACACCGGTATTCTTGACCGGATGATTCGCCGCGATTACCTCGCCGACGCGGAGAAGATGTCGCTGATGATGCAGGAGCTACACCAGGCCTAATGCGGGTCTTGGAGAGTGATGAGGCTGCCGCATGATTTGCTCGTCGGCAGCCGTTTTCATGCCTATGCCTAAATCATAAGGCGATCTGTGTCTCTGCCTTCTCGGGGCGAGGCACCTGGTCCTCCATTACCGGGGCAACCAGACGGTGAGGCGTAGCGGGACCACAAGCCCCGCGCCCTTCTCCTGCGTTTACGCTGCTGCACGCGTAGCGTGAAACGAACTGATCTGCCAGCCCTGCGCACCGCGCACCCAGACCTGGGTAGCGAAGCCTTCGCCGCGGATCGCCTGGTAGCCGCCACGCTTTTGCAGGGTGTTGCACTGCGGCCCGGTCATCACCGCTAGTTCCTCGCCATAGAAACGGATCTGCAACTCGCCCCGCTCGATGGCCAGGTACTGCACGGCGCTGCGCGCATAGTCCAGGTAGTCGGCCTTGCCCTGCACCAGGCCGGTGGTGTGCACGTACACCAGGTCGTCGGCGAACAGCTCAGCAACGCGCCCGTGGTCTTCTTCGACCAGCGCGCGGCGGCGCTCCTGTTCCAGGGCCAGCAGTTCGGTTTTTACGCTGTGATCAGTCATTGGTAGTGCTCTCGGTGATGGGACGAGCGCGCACCATAGAGGCCCCATCACCGGTGGAAAAAATCGCCAATTTCAATCCCAGCCATCGCCACTCGCGATACCCGCCCCGTATCCCTGAGTACCGATCTGAAAGCCCCGTCACATCTGGCCCTCAGCGGCTATCGACGCCATCAATGGCTGGCCATCGATGCAATCTGCTGGTGGCACCAAGGCCCAGCGCCCTAGCCTCGTGCCGCATAACCATCCACACAGCGAAACGACTATGAGCGCCCTGCACCTGCACTGCCAGACCCTGTTCGACAGCACTCACCTCGCCACCCGCCAGCAACAAACCCTGATCGTCGAAAACGGCCTGTTCAGCTACGTCGGCTCGCGCGCTTCGGCGCCCGCGCCGCAAGCTGGCGACAGTGTGGTGGATGCCGGCGACAACTTCGTCATGCCCGGCCTGATCGACGTGCACACGCACCTGGCCTTCGGCAACGCGCAGAGCGAAGAAGACATCGATATCTGGACCACCGACGAATTCCGCTCCCTGCGCGGCATGTTCTTCGCCCAGCACGTGCTCGCCGCCGGTGTGACCAGCATGGTCTGCCCCGGTGACAGCGGGCAGCTGAGCATCGCCGTGCGCAACGCAATTGCCGCCGGCATGTTCGAGGGCCCGCGCATCGCCGCCAGCAGCCGGGTGATCACCAACCGGCAGAGCCTCAACGACTGGTTCCCCAGCCGTGTCGGCACCCCGGAATACTTCACCGCCGCCCTGGTCACCAGCCGTACCGAGGCCATTGCCGAGATTCGCAAGCAGGCCAAGGACGGCGTCGACCTGATCAAGATCGCCATGGATGGCACCTTCCGCCGCCCCAACGGCGAAATCATCGCCGCCTTCACCGCCGCAGAAACCTATGAGATGGTCGAGGAAGCCCACCGCCTCGGCTGCAAGGTGGCGACCCACGCCTACGGCCGCGAAGCGGTGATGTACGCGGCCAAGGCCGGCGTCGACCTGGTGTTCCACGCTTTCTATATGGACGATGCCTGCATCGAGGCGCTGCTCGAAGCCGGCAGCATCCTCGCGCCGACCATGACTTTCCCGCAGAATACCGTGGACTTCTGCCAGCCCCACGACCCGGCCATCACCACCGGGTACGCCGGCTACTGCGCACGCACCCTGGAGGTCGGCTCGGCAGTGCTCAAACGCGCCAAGGCCGCCGGCATCCCGTTCGCCTGCGGTAGCGACAGCGGCTTTGCCGTCACCCCCTATGGCGAGTGGCATGCCCGTGAGCTGGAACTACTGGTCACCCGCCTCGGTTTCACCCCCGCCGAAGCCCTGCATGCTGCCACTGCAGTCGGCGCACGCTGCATGCCGCGCGGCGAAACCCTCGGCAGCCTGGAAGTGGGCAAGCAGGCAGACTTCCTCCTGCTCGATGGCTCGCCGCTGGACGACATCCGCATCCTCCAGGACCGCTCGCGCCTCAAGGCCGTGTACAAGGCCGGCCAGCCGGTGAAGCTGGAGCGCAGCCCGTACAACCCCAAGCAGGTGTCCGACTTCAACTCGCTGAAATGGACCGATCTCTACACCCGCGACCGCGTCGCCCAACTGGGTAAATGGAGCCTGTGAGCATGCAACAACTCGACCTCGCCACCGCCACCCAGATCGCCAGTACCGCCATCCGCGCCGCCCGTGAGCTGGGTCTGAAACCCATGGCCGCCGCCGTGCTGGATCCTGCCGGGCATCCGCTGGCCGTGCTGCGTGATGAAAGCGCCAGCTTCCTGCGCCCGCAAATCGCCACCGGCAAGGCTCGCGGCTGCCTGGGCATGGGCTTCGGTGGCCGCGAACTGGCACGCCGCGCCCAAGCCATGCCGGCGTTCTTCGATGCGATCAACAGCTTGACCTGTGGCGAAGTGATTCCGGTGGCGGGTGGTGTGTTGATACGCAATAGCGACGGCGCACTACTCGGCGCCATCGGCCTCAGTGGCGACACCTCGGACAACGACGAACGCTGCGCACTGCAAGCCATCGGCGAAGCCGGCCTGGTCGCCGACAGCGGTGACCCTCAACCCAGCTGATCGAGTTTCGCGGCCTGCTCCAAAAGCAGGCCGCGAAACCAGGCCAGGGCCGGATCGCGATCCTGGTAGGGATGCCACTGCAACACTTGCACCGACTCGGGAAACGCCAGCGGCATGGGGTGGATACGCAGCGGATAACGCTGGGCGAAACGCTCGGCCTGACGGCGGAACACCGTGGCCACCCGCGCGCTGTTGACAATGAACTCCGGGATCAGGGCAAAGCTTTCCAGGGCCACCCCCACCCGCCGCTCGATGCCCAGCTCGCGCAGGTGCTCGGCATCCATCGCCAGGTTGCGACCATCGGCGAACTCGCGCACCACATGCTCGGCCGCGCAGTAGTCGGCCAGACTCAGCCCTTCGGCAAAGGGTGCGTGCTGTGCACAAACGACGCAGCACAGCTGGTCACTCAGCAGCGGCACCTGCAGATAGGCCGGATTGAGCCGCCGCTGCGGCACGATCACCACATCGCTACGGCGGTAATCCAGGGCCTCGCTGACCACATCGCCATCGCGCGGCATGGGCATGTCGCGCAGGCTCAGGCGCACACCCGGGGCGACCCGCGCCAGCTCGCGGCTGACCGCTGGCAACAGCACCGCCACGATGTAATCCGAGGCCATCAGGGTGAACTGGCGGGTGCACTCGGCCGGCTCGAAATGCACCGGTGCATCGACGATCTCGCGGGTCAGCGCCAGTGCCTCGCGCACCTTGGGCAGCAGCTCCAGGCCCAGCGCCGTCGGCTCCAGGCGACGCCCCACCTGCACCAGCAGCGGATCATTGAAATGCTCGCGCAAACGCCCGAGCGCCGAACTGGTGGCCGACTGGCCGAGGTGCAAGCGCTCGGCCGCGCGGCTGACGCTGCACTCGCTGAGCAAGGCATCGAGGGCGACCAGCAGGTTGAGGTCGAGACGGCGGTAACGCATAAACGGTTTTGCTCCTGCAGCTTAAGTACGGAAGTGCCCGACCGCCGCATTCAGTTCCCCGCCGACCTGCTGCAGTTCGGCGGTCGAGCCTTGCAATTGCAGGCTTTCGCGCGCGCTGTCCTCGGCCACTTCGCGCACCCGCGCCATGCTCTGGCTGACCTGTTCGGCGACCACGCTTTGCTGCTCGGCCGCCGCGGCAATCTGCTGGTTCATCTGTTCGATGCTGGACACCGCGCGGGTGATGCGAGTCAGTGCCTGAGAGGCCTGGCCCGCAAGGATCACCGTTTCATCGGTCAGTGCATGGCTGCCCTGCAAGCGCCCGGATGCTTGCTCGGCAACACCGCGCAGGCGACCAATCAGCCCTTCGATTTCTTTGGTAGAACTCTGCGTGCGCCGCGCCAGGCCACGCACTTCATCGGCGACCACGGCAAACCCGCGGCCATGCTCGCCAGCCCGTGCGGCCTCAATGGCCGCGTTGAGCGCGAGCAAATTGGTTTGTTCGGCCACAGCCTTGATCACATCAAGCACGCCACCAATTGCTGCGCTTTCGCTCAGCATCGCTTGCATGGCTGTAGCGCAGCCTGTCATTTCCACGGCCAAGCGGTCGATTTTGCGCCCGGCCTGACGCACCAGTTCATCACCTTCGCGCGCCTGGTTGTCGGCTTGGGCTACTGCGGCACTGGCCTCACCAGCGTTGCGCGCGACGTCCTGAGCGGTGGCGCTCATCTGCTGCATGGCAGTGGCGGCCATTTCAGTTTCCTGACGTTGCTGCTCGACGCCACGGATATTGCGCTCGATCACCTCAACCAGGCTGGCGGCCGTACCGTTGAGCTGGCCGACGCCACTGCCAATACGCCCGACCAACCCGCGCAGGCTGCCAAGCATGCTGCTCACGGTGTCGAGCAACTGGCCAAGCTCATCGCGTCGCGTGCCACTGTCCGGCGCACAACTCAGGTCCCCCGCCGCTACCCGCTGGGCCAATTTCACCGCCTGGCGCAGCGGCTGCAAGATCAGTTGGCGAATCAACAGGCTGGCACCAATACCCAGGGCCAACGCCAACAAGGTGATAAGCCCAAGTTGGCGGTTGGCATTCTGGTTGTCGTGTGCAATCGCCTGCATCTGCTGCTTACCGGCCTGGGCCAGCAGCTCGCTGACCCGCTCGGTTTGGGTATTCATCGCCGCGCTGCTGCGGGCGCTTTGCCCACGACTGGCGACAAATTGTTCGAAAGCCTTACGGTAATCGCCCAACGCATCACGTGCGGCCCGCAGTGACTCCTGATCCTGATCGCCGAGGTCCAGCGCCTGCATGGCGGATAGCAAAACGCTCATGCTCATTTCCCAGTCGCTGCGGTAACGCTCTTCTCCGTCCAGCGAGTAATACAACTCGCTGTCACGCAGCTTGGCCAGATTGTCGCGCAGAGCTGCAGTCTGCTCCAAAAGAACCATCTGCTCGCTGCTCGGTGATGTACCCTGCTCCAGTTGCGCATTGAGCGCATCCAGCTGATCGAGAAACAGCACGGTAAAACTGTCGCCCGCTGCTTGCGCCAATACCTGCATGCGCAAGCGCGCCTCACGGGCCTGACGCAGCGAGTCGGCATAACCGATAAATTGCTCGAGATAGGCACTGCCCGCTCGGCGCATGGCAGCCTGAGCTGCACTGTCGTCGCGGCTGAGGTTGAGTTGCCGGCTTAACCCATCGATAGCTCCGCGTACCTGCTGCATAGGTTGCGAAGCTAGGGTCAGGGCAAACTCTTTCTCCGCAATCCGCGCTTGCAGGATCAGCGCTTGAATAGAAGCCTCGACACGTGATTGCTCACTACGCGCCTGTAGGACACCGAGAGAATGAAAGGCCGTAACTGCGACCCCCAGGGTGAACAGCAACACAAGGCCAAAGCCCAGCGACAACTTAGCCCCCACGGAAAAATTACCGAGTACGCGACTCAGTGAGAACATTCCAACCCCCTAGCTCGACATACAGCGAACACCGTCAATTCGCGGTGACAACATCGTTCAATGTCAGCCTCGCTCAGCTGCCAGGAGCGTAAGCAAAGTACAGTTGAATACGTTCTATTGAGGGGCCAGGGAAGGATTTGTATACAGCGTTGGCGACATGCCCAATCGGCATGGTGCGATGCGAATAGCTCATCGGCGAAGACCTTTCTTGTTGTTATTTGAACACGCGGATTGACGAGCAATCGCGTTATAGAAGTCAACCTTAAGGCCCAGCCACTGCCCAAACTAATCGCATCAACAGCTATGAGGTATCGCCTATCGCGATACCAGAAAAACTGCAAAGCCAGGCGAAATTATCGTTCCAAAATCACACGACCGCACCCTATTCAACGCTCAATACAAACACTGGAAGCATCTGCTCAAGACCGCAGAACAAGCCCCTATTGCAAAGCCCCACCTCAAGCGTGAACATACAGAGACTTGAAGTGGTTGCTCGATATTTAGTTCGCCATTGAGCCCACAACAGGCAGCACACGGCGCTCATGCGTCAGCAAGGTCGCGGCCGTAAACGCAGCTATTGCCACCAGTGGTGATACGGCCAACAACAAGCCGCTGACTCCCGCCCCGGCAGCCAGCAATTGCCCGGCCAACAGCGGCCCGCTCATCGAACCCAATCGCCCGACCGCCACCGCCACGCCGACGCCGGTCGCACGCACCTGGGTGGGGTAAATGCGTGGCGCCAGGGCATAGAGAATCAGCTGGCCACCAACGGCGCAGGCACCCGCCGCCATACCGGCGATATAGAGGCCCTGCAGTTGCTCCACCATTCCCAGTGCTGCCAGTGCGGCGAACATACCCAAGTAGGCCAGCAGTACCGCCAGCAGCGCCCTGCCCTTGTCCATCAGGCGCCCCGCCAGCAACGAGCCGGCCACGCCACCGATATTGAACAGCACCTGAATCGCCGACGTGTCCAAGCGGCTCAGACCGCGCTCAATCAACAAGGTCGGCAGCCAGTTGAGCAGCATGTAGAGGATGGTCAGGGTGCAGAAACAGCTGCCCCACAACAGCAGGGTGGCAAAACGGCGGCGCTCGCCGAGCAGTTCGCGGGTGGTCTCGCCCAGCGCCAATGCCTGACCACGATGAGCCCGCGATTCCGGCAGCCAGAGCATCAGCACTAAGGCGATCAGCAGCGGCGCCACGCCGCCGACATAGAACACCAAGCGCCAGTCGCCGGAGACGGAAAACATGCCGATCATGGCCGCCACCGCCCCACCCAGTGGCACACCGCAATAGGTCAGGCTAACCGCCATATTGCGCAGCTCGACGCTGGCTACCTCGGATGACAAGGCGATAAGGATGGGCAGCGCCGCTCCCATGCCCAACCCGGTGATCAGGCGCGCCGCAAGCAGCTGCTCGTAGGTGGCGCTATGGGCGGTGAGCAGGGAAAACAGGCCGAACAGGATAACCGCGCCGATCAGCACCTTCTTGCGGCCAAAACGGTCGGCCAGCCAGCCGCCAAACACCGCCCCCGGCAGCAGCCCGATCAGGCCGGCGCTAAACACCCAGCCCAGCGCCGCCGAGTCCAGCTTGAAGGTTGCTGCCATGGCCGGCGCTGCGACCCCGACGGTTTGCAGATCAAGCCCTTCCAGGATGGCGACGATAAAGCAGAGCAGGATGGTGCGCAGAGAAGGCGCCACCTGGTTATTTGAGCTAAACATGCAAACCTCGATTCTTATATTGTTATTCACTGGTCCGTAACCGGCTGGAGCAGGCTGTAGGTATGCAGCGACGGTCAGACACCGTTGACGCGGTAAACACCAATCAGCACTTCGCTGTCACTGAGGTAATCGATGCTGCCGACGAAGATAGAGTCGCTCAGCCAGGCGTACTTGCCCGGCTGGGTCTTGAACGATGGCACCGTGCGGCAATACGCATCGCTGTCCAGCATGTCCTCCAGCGCAATGCCCTTGGCCTGCTTGGCCAGGCCTTGCTCGTTGAGGCGCCAGATGCCGGCGTTGTGAATGATGATGATCTGGCCGTCATCGGTTTTCAGCCGATACAGGGCGTCGATCAGGGTCACGCCATCATTGCGATCCACAGCCAGATCGGCACCGCCGGGCACCACGCTGCCGCGCATGCCTTTACCGACGAAGCTGCCGCCGATAATCGGGTAGTTGATGCGGTGACCATCAGCGCCCTTGCCCATGTCCTCCACCGGGCCGAGCTTGACGTTGATCTGCATGACCAGCTCGCTGTCGATACGCTTCGGTATGCTTTCCTTCAACTCTGCGGCGACTGCCACTGTGCTGTTGCCCAGCAGTACCATCAGGCCAATCGTGCTGGCCAGACTGCCGGCCGCCTTGAGCAAACGGCGGCGTGCGAGAGGGTTTTCAGGGTGAAGCTGCATAGGCTGTACTCCGGTTAGATGGCAGAAAAACCGCCCCAGGTATTTTTGTTATCAACGTTATCAATAAATTCACGAACGACCCTCAGCACAATGTTTGCCTGCACTCGAAAGCCCTATTCCGCGCAGCATAATTGCTCAATACAGCGCCCATACTCTATCCACCTTGCGCAGCAAATTGCTGCACTGATATTGTGCATTTAATTAAAGTTGTTAACCTTTAAATCAAGTGCACTGAATCGGAGGACTGACCCGTGTCGATCAAGGTTCTGCACACCTCTGATGTCGAGCAGCAGAGGACCGCTATCGCCGGCTGGGAACAGCACTACGCGCAGATGTCCGCCGGGCGTTTTCAGGGTCGCATCACGCATGCCGAGCTGGGCGGCGTAGTGGCTTACGAAGAGCGTATGAACACCCGCGTCGAGCAATTTTTCCAGGCGCCAGCCAACGCCCTGGTGTTCAGCTTCGACATGAGCGGCAACACGCTCTACCTGCTCGACAGCCAAAGCCGCAACACTTGGATCACCCCGGAAAACTACCGCGAAGTGGCCGTGGTGATTGACCTTGAACGACTCGGCATGCGTTGCGCCAGCGAAGCCTTGGAAGGTCTATCCCTGACGCCGCTAAAGTCACCCCAGGCGCAACTGTTCGGTTCCTGGCTAAGCAACCTGCTGGGCAGGCTCATCACCTCGACAGATGCTCTGCAACCCGCGAACCTGGCCGCGCAACTGGTCGAGGACTGCCTCTTCGTCCTCGAATGCTCGTTGCCCAACGAGAACCGTCGCCAGCAGCAACGGCTCACACTGAGCCGGCAGATCGTCAACCGCGTCTGCGAGCTGAGCAACGCCTACCCCGAAGACAACTTCACCACCCTGCAACTGGCCCAGGCCGCAGGTGTATCGATCCGCCAACTACAGCAAGCATTTATCCAGTACAACGGGCTAGCGCCAAGCGCCTGGCTACGCATGCGCCGCCTGAACGCTGCCCATCGCGACCTGCAGCAGGCATCGCCAGCGCACACCACCGTGGCGGAAATCGCCATGCGCCGTTCCTTCTGGCACCTGGGCAGGTTTGCCGAGTCTTACCGCAAGCTGTTCAACGAACAGCCCAACTACACCCTGCAACGTCGCCCCTGAACCACATCTGATCGCTGGGGCTGCGCCTGCTTGATCGCGAAGCTATGGTCAACAGCGCGGCACTTATTCATGCACGAAACTGTGCAACAGCTGCCAACAGTTCCCGCTCCAGCCCCGCCAGTTCGTCACTGGCCACAACCATTTGCTGGTTGGCATCGGCAAAGCGTTCTGCTTCATCACGCAGGTGCATGACGTTGCGGCTGACCTCTTCGGCGACGATGCTTTGCTGCTCGGCACTTGCCGCGATCTGCTGGTTCATCTGCTCAATCACCGACACCGCCCCGGTAATGCCCTGCAGGGCCGAACCCACCTGATCGGACAGGCCGACGGTGGACTGCATGCTGCGCGCACACGCCTGGATCTGCGCAACGCTACGCAGCGAAAGACTTTGCAGACCCGCTATCAGGGTTTCGATCTCACCTGTCGACACCTGGGTGCGCTTGGCCAGGGAGCGTACCTCGTCGGCCACCACGGCAAAACCGCGGCCCTGTTCGCCGGCCCTGGCGGCTTCAATGGCGGCATTGAGTGCGAGCAGGTTGGTCTGTTCGGCCACCGATTTGATCACGTCGACCACCGTGCCGATGCGCAGCACCTGCTGCTGCAGTGATTGCACAGCCTGCTCGGACAGTTGCATGTCCTCGGCCAGGCGATAGATATGCTCGCGGGTCTGCTTCACGATCTGATCGCTGTTGCGCGCTTGCCTATCAGCCTCCAGCGCAGACTGCGAAGCCTGCTCGGTATTCTGCGCCACCTGCTGCACCGTTGCGGCCATCTGCTGCATGGCCGTGGCCACCTGCTCGGTCTCGACCCGCTGACGCTGCGCGCCATTGTTGCTTTGCTCGCTAAGCCCGCCCAGGGTCGCGGTCGATTGCCCAAGGCCGGCAACACTTACGCCGATACGGCTGACCAATCGCCGCAGGTTGGCGGTCATCTCGGCCATCGCCGCCATCAGTTGCCCCAACTCATCGCGGCGCACGACCCCACTATGCATATCGAGGCTCAGGTCGCCAGCGGCAATGCGCCGAGCGACCAGCAGGGTTTCGCGCAGCGGGGCAACGATCAGATTGCGAATGGTCAACGAGGCCAGCAGCGCCAGGCTGACGATGACCAAGGCCCCCACCGCCTGCAGCAGCATTACCGAGCGACCGCGCGCGTCCATCTGGTTCTTCCGCTCGGAGGCGGCCAGTTCGACCTGCTGCAATACGGTTTGCGCCTGGGTATCCATCTGCAACGCCGTTTGCTTGCTCAAGGTCAGGCTATCGCGATACCTCTGAAACGCCTGACGATACTCGACCAGCGCCGCCAGGGCAGCGGCCAGGGACGCCTCGGAGTTTTCGTCGACCCGGCCCTGAAGCAACTCCAGGGCGTTGCTCATTTCCTCGGTCGACTCGCGCCAGCGCTCGAGGGCGGCTGACTCCCCCGTCTGCACATAGAGAAACTCGCTGTTGCGGGTGACCAGCAATTTGCGCTGCAGCGCCGAGGCCTGTTCGGCCAGGCTCAACGGATCCCCTTCCAGCGCCTGGCCACTGTTCAATACGCCGCGCACCTGGTCGTACATATCCAGCTCAACCATTTCGAACTGCAAGCGGGCCTGCTCGGCTTGCTCCTGCATATGCCTAAGTGCATCTGCCGCCAGATGCTGATGGCCGACAAACTGCTCGAACAACTGCTGGTAGCCCTCGATGGATTGCTGCATGGCGACCAGCATGGCTAAACCATCGGCCGTGGTTTGCGCCTGCATCGCGCGAAACTGACTTTCGAGCGCGCGCACCAGGTCCTCGACCTCTTGCATGGCTGCAGCGGTGGGTTCAAGTGCATAGCGCTTCTCGGCATTGCGCATCTGCAAGGTCAGATTATTAATCGCCACCATGGCGCTGACTTGCCGGCTGTGTTCGAGCAGGCTGGCCGTGGCATACAAACCCTGGGCAATGGCGACGACCGCGAGTACGGACACCAAACCAAAACCAAGCAACAACTTCTGCCCCACCGAACAGTTGGCGAGCAGTCTGGCGATTGGCTTCAGCATTATTTTTATCCTTATGTCTGAAGGCGGGTTTCGTAGGGTGCGCTGTGCGCACCAGCGCCGGCTGCGGATTGTTGGTGTGCACGGCCTAGGCGACCCCGCGCACCCTACCCCCAGGTCGCTAGCGCGCTGCTATTTCATCGAGCGCCACGATGATGCCGGCCAGGTAACGTTCCAGGCTGCCGGTCACCCGTCCCGGATCGCGATCGAGCAGGCGTTGGCGTACAAAACGGTAGGCTAGCCGCTGCTTGTGCAGCGCTTCGGCCTGCTCCGGCAATAGGCTGATCAGCTCGGTAAACCCTTCCTCTATGGACTGGTCGCGGGCGACAAACTCGACCTCCGAATACGCCAGCGAATGATCGCCAAGCACCCGCGCACTGCGCGCCTGGGCATGCAGCAACAGGCTGGCGATATCCAGGCTCTGCCGATTGAGCAAACGCACCACGGGCTGCAGATCGGCCTGCACCTGCTGATAGGCCGCGTCGCTCTGCCGATCCAGTTGCGCCCGGCTATCGAGCAAACCGATCAACAGCTGCGGGTAACGCGGCGCCTCGTCACGGCGCACGGCCTGCAAATCGTCCAGCCAGGCATTCAGGCTGGCCAGCGAGTCCCCCATCTCCCCCGGCAAGTTGAGTTGCAGCGCCAGTGCATCCAAACGCTGCTGCGCTTCGCGCACGGTGGCCAGATGGCGTGCATCTGGCTGCGCGCGCGGGTCGGCATCGAAGTAGAGCAGCGCATTCACCGCCAGCAGGGTCGCCTGGCTGCGCAGCTGCTGGTACTGCTGCGCAGGCGCTGCGGCCCAGAGCGTCGAAGACGCCAACAACCAAAGGCTCATACACCCTCCCTGCAGGGCGCGCATTCAGCTCACCCCGCCCGACTGCACAGCAGCCACATCGCCTGGCCTGGCGCCGAAGAGTTTCTGCGGCAGCAGAAAGTAGGCCAGCGCCGGCAGCAGGATCAGCGCACCGAGCATGTTCATCAGGAACATAAAGGCCAGTAGGATGCCCATATCGGCCTGGAACTTGATCGGCGAGAACACCCAGGTGGCCACGGCAATCGCCAGGGTGATGCCGGTCAGTACCACTACCTTGCCGGTGAACAGCAGCGCGCGGTAATAGGCCTCGGACAGCGAATCGCCGGCGCGCATGCGCGCCAGAATCACGCTCAGCACATAGAGCGCGTAGTCGATGCCGATACCCACGCCGAGGGCGATCACCGGCAGGGTGGCGACCTTGACGCCCATGCCCAGGCCGACCATCAGCGCCTCGGCGAGAATAGAGGTAAGCATCAGCGGCAGGATCGCCACCAGCACCGCGCGCCAACTGCGGAAGGTTACCCAGCACAGCAGGATCACCGCGCCATAGACCCAATAAAGCATTTCCTGCATGGCCTGCTCGACCACGATATTGGTCGCCGCTTCTATCCCGGCTGAGCCTGCGGCGAGCATAAATTTCACCTCTGGCAGCTGTTGCTCGGCGATAAAGGCCTCGCTGGTGGCGACTACCCGGCTCAGGGTTTCGGCCTTGTGGTCGGCCAGGTACACGTACAGCGACAGCAGCGAGCAACCCTGGTTGAACAACTCGCGCGGCGCGCGTGTCTGTACCGCGCCGAGGGCGCCATCGTTGGGTGTCAGCTCGTACCACTTGAAGTTGCCTTCGTTGTAGCCGGCGCTGGCGATCTTGCTCAGCGCCGCCATCGAGTTGGTCGACTCCACCCCCGGCAGTTGCTCCAGGCGCCAGGCCAGTTGGTCCACCGCCGACAGGGTGCTGTAGCGGGTGCATTGATCCTCGGGGGTGCGGATCATCACCACGAAGATGTCCGAGCTGGCGGCATAGTTGTCGTTCATAAATTGCACGTCGCGGTTGTAACGCGAGTCCGCGCGCAGCTCCGGGGCACCGGGGTCGAGATCGCCGATCTGCAGCTGGCTGGATACCTGGTTGCCAAACACCGCCAGCAGCAGGCCCACCAATACGGCAGCGACAGCCCAGCTGCGAGTGGTAAAGCGGTCGAGCAGGCGCCACAGCGGATGGCGGGCCACGCCGGCGCGGTCATCCTGCTCCGCCTGTAGGCTGCGCTGTGCGGCTTTAGGACTGACGCCGGTATAACTCAAGAGCACCGGCAGCAGCACTAGATTGGTCAAGATCAATACGGCGACGCCGATACTGGCGGTGATCGCCAAGTCTTGGATCACCTGGATCTCGATCACCATCAGCACGGCGAAGCCCACCGCATCGCTGATCAGCGCGGTGAGGCCGGCAAGGAACAGGCGGCGGAAGGTCAACCGCGCGGCGACCCAAGGCAGCATGCCGCGGCCGATGTCCTGCATGATGCCGTTCATCTTCTGCGAGCCGTGGCTCATGCCGATGGCGAACACCAGAAACGGCACCAGGATCGAGTAGGGATCCAGCTCGTAACCCATAGCCGCGAGCAGGCCGACCTGCCAGAGCACGCCGATCAACGAGCAGAGCATCACCACGAAGGTGCTGCGCACGCAGCGGGTGTACCAGAACAGCACGGCGATGGTCACCGCCACTGCGGCGATGAAGAACAAGGCAACCTGCAGCAGCCCTTCGATCAAGTCGCCAATCAGCTTGGTAAAGCCGGTGATATGGATCCGTACCTGATCGTTCTGGTACTTGTCGCGCAAGGCCTCGAGGCGCCGCGAGAACTCACCGGCATCCAGCGTCTTGCCGGTTTCCGGGTTGATCTCCAGCAGCGGCACGTAGATCACGCTGGACTTGAAGTTAGCCGCCACCAGTTGGCCGATTTCGCCGGAGCGGGCAACGTTGGTGCGCACCTCGTCGAGGCTGGCTGGCGAGCCATCGTAACTGCCGGGAATCACAGTGCCGCCGTCCAGGCCGTCCTCGGTTACTGCGGTCCAGCGGGTGGTCGGCGTCCACAGCGACTTCATATAGGGTTTGTCGACGCCCGGCAGCAGGTAGATCTCGTCGTTGAGCTTGGCCAGGGTGTCGAGGTACTCGGCGCTGAAGATATCGCCCTGCTCCGCCGTCACGGCGATGCGCAGAGCATTGCCCAAGCCGCTCAGCTCACTACGTTCAGCGAGGAAATTGACCACAAAGGGGTGCTTGGTGGGGATGGTTTTCTCGTAGCTGGCGTTGATGCCGATGCTCGCGGCTTGCCAGCCGAGCACCAGGGTGGCCAACAGGCACAGTAGGATCACCCAGGGCCGGTGGTTGAAGATCAGCCGCTCCACCCGGTTGCCCGAAGTACGGTCGAAGTCTTCCAGGCGGCCGATCAGACCGTGCATTGCGCTCGACGGTTTTTCGTATTTCACATCCAACTCCTAACTACACGGGGGCGCTGGCGTGGCCGCTCAAGGGCGGGCCACGGCCTGGATTTCCTGGCGGGCGGACAAGCCGCCCAGACCGACGCTGGTCAGGCTGCCATCGGCTGCCTGGACGACAGCGGCAACCGTTGCGCCCTGGTGGGTGCGTCGGTGTTCGAATTGCATGCCGCCATCGCCGCTAAGCAGCAACTCGCCGCTTTGGCTGGCCAGCAGCAAGCGGCCGTCGTCTAACTCAAGGCCGGCGGCCAGGGCCGACTCCACGCCGGTGTCCAACTGCTGCCAACTGTTGCCCTGGTCGCTCGACCACCAGGCGTTGCCGCGCAAACCGTAGGCCAGCAGACCGCCGTTACGGCTGGCCAACAGGCCAAAGAAACTGCCTTCATAGGGCGATTCCAGCTTCTGAAAAGACTGCCCGCCATCGCTGGAACGCAGCAGCAAACCGCGCTCGCCAGCGATAAACAGCTGATCACCCTGGGCACGAATGCCGTACAGATTGAGGCCCTCGGTGTTTTCCACCTGGCCCATCCAGGCCTGCCAACTGGCACCGCCGTCCGTGGTGCGCAGGATCAGGCCGTAGGCACCGACCACATAGCCATTGCGACTGTTGCTGAAATACAGGTCGAGAAAGGGTTTGTCCGGGCCATCGGCGACCAGCCACTCGGCGGCCTTCAATAGCTTGGCATCGCCGCCCTGCTGAGCAGCCTTGAGCGCCAGCTGCGCGGCCTGAATGCCATCCAACTGTTTATTCCAGGTCTCGCCGCCGTCCGCGCTATGCAGCACCACGCCGAGATGCCCCACCGCCCAGCCGTGTTGGGCATCGACGAATTGCACCGAGGTCAGGCTGACGCTGGCCGGTACCTGGGCCTGATGCCAGCTCGCACCGGAATCGTCCGAGAGCAGAATGATGCCGCGCTCGCCAACCGCCACCAACCGCTCGCCGGCGCGGGTCACAGCCAGCAGCACCGCACGCGGCGCCTTGGCGCTCTGTAGCGCCGGCTGGTCAAGCAGAGGAATCTGCGCGCTGACCGTCGATTGCGCCATAGCCCAACCGGGCAGCAGCAGCGCGCTCAATAGCAGGGGCAAAGCCCGTGTGAATAAAAATTTGCCGCTCATATGCGCTCCAACCACTGCAGAAGAATTAGCCAAACAACACGCCAGAGCTTGGCCCTGGCGTGCCGGTGGATGGCTTAGCGCATGCTGTCGCTGGCCATGGCATCAGGGGTGAAGAACGACGCCGATGGGCGCGGATAGGCCTGGTACTGCACCTTGAGGTCGTTGGCCGAGGCATTGAGGAAGTAGGCGCCGGTTTCCAGGTTGTAGCTGCCCCACATGACCTGGTTGGTCAGTACCGGCATTTCTGGCGCCAGCAAGGTCAGCGAGTAGTTATGCCGGCCCAGTTTGCCCTGTGCGTCGTATCCATCGATCATCAGTACCTGCCAGGAGTCCTCGTCCACGTAGTAGGTGCGTTTGGGCACCACATGGCGCTTGCCGGCCTTGAGGGTGGCATCGACTACCCAGACGCGGTGCTTCTCCCAACGCACCAGATCGGGGTTGAGGAAGCCCGGCTTGACCAGCTCGTCGCTGCTCACCGCAGCGGCACGGTTGTTGTTGTAGGGCACCAGCAGTTCCTTCTTGCCCACCAGCTTGAGGTCGTGGCGGTCAGTCGGGCCGAAGATCATAAAGGCCTCGTCGAAGAAGCCGACGCCGGAGGTGACGAAGTCCGGGGTGTCGTAGGCGACGTTCGGCGCGCGGCGCACCCGACGCTGGCCGACCAGATATTGCCAGGCGCCACGTGCGCTCGGGTCCATGTCCCAGTGGGTCATCAGGCCCTCGCCGGCCTTGGACGACGGCAACTCGGTGGCCAACTTGCCGATCAGGTATTTGCCTTCATAAGTTTCCAGGCTGCCTTCCTTGAAGTAGTAAGGACTCTGGTACCAGAAGCTCGCGCGGGTGGCCTGCAGCTTCTTGCCGCCTGCAGTCATCAGCCATGTGTCGAATGGCGCGTAGAAGGTGTCGGCACCCTGCCAGGACAGGCGTTGGTTCCATAACACTTCGGCACCGTTCTGCGGCAGCGGGAAGGGAATGCCGCCGTAGGCACCGCTGACTTTCTCAGTTTCTACGTCCAGCGTGGCGCGGGTGGCGTTCTGCAGGGTGTTGTCGTACACCCACTGCGGCGCGGCGGCGCTGCGATGGGTCGGGTAGACGTCCAGGCGGTAGTCCGGATACTTCTTCAGCAGCGCCTGAGTACCTTCAGCCAGCTGCTCGGCGTACTCGGCCATATTGCCCACGTTGACCGAAAACAGCGGTTTGTCGGCGGCAAAAGGGTCGGCGCGCTTGTCGCCGCTTTTGTAACCGGCCGGCACCTGGGTGTAGCCACCGGTCCACTCTGGGATGCTGCCATCAGCATTGGCAGCGCGTTCAGCCCCCATCGGCGTGAGGTCGGCAGTGAGGCGCGCGGCCTGATCCGGGGAGACCGCCGCATGAGCGAAACAGCTACCCATCAGGGCTATCGTCAGGACAGAGAGACGCAAGGAAAATTGGCTTTGCATGGCGAATAAAACCTCTTATTAGAATGTGGTTTTCACGTAGACGGAGACGAAATCGCGGTCGGCCAGCGACTGCGCGTAGCTGAAGTTGCCGTCTTCACGCAGCCCGGCGCCCTTCTTGCCGAAGAAGTTCACGTAGTTGACGCCGAAGTCCCAACGCTGCAGGTAGGTGGCCTTGAGTCCGACGCTCCAGTCGCCGGCGTGAGTGTTGCCAAAACCGGACTTGCTTACCGCCGAGGAGCGCCCGTCGAGCACCACGCCCAGGCCCACCGGTACGCTCAGGTCGAGGCCGTCGGCCACCTGGAAGTAGGCAGGCTCGGCCAAAATGCGCAGCGCCGTGGCGTCGCGGGTGGTGTTGGAGTCCAGCGCGGCACGGTTGTCGGTCACACTCAGGGTGCGGTTCCAGGCCAGCTCGGCGAGTACAGAACCGCCATCCCACAGTGCATTGGGCGACAGCAGGTAGATGGTCGAGAGGTTGATATGCGCGGTCTTGCCCTTGGCGTAGAACGCGTCGCCGTTGTTGTCCGCGGCCATACCGGGCGTCACCACCTGCAGGTTGCTGACCAGCGGCGCGTCCCAGCGCAACGAGGCCTCACCAGCAAAGTTGAATGGCCCTGAGGCGGTGGAGAAACTGGCGCCGACGGTTTTGATGTCTTCGGCGAAGACCTGACGGTAGGAGCCGAGAATCGGCAAGCCAGTGGCCGCGAAGGCGGCACCGTCCAGGTAGGCATAGAGGCCGCTGGGGGCCTTGTCGTGGTATTTGGCGGCATACAGACCAAGTTCCAGCTCGGTGCCTGCCGGCTTGTAGCGCAGCTGCATACCGCCCTGCCCGGAGTTCTTGGCTTCAATATCGCTGGCGTGCACCGTCTCGTTGCCGAACACCTGGGTCCAGGAACCGGAACCTTCGCCAATGCCATCGTTATCGCTCAGGTAACTGCCCGCACCTGGCAGCGCAGAGCGTTCCCACTCGAACTGGTAGTAGGCGCCGACCGACAGCTGCGGATTGATTTGCAACTGCCCCGATACCTGATTGACCGGACGCAGGATCTCCTTGAACTGGGTGCCCGGCACGCTGAGCAGCTTGACGATATCGCTCGGTCCTTGGGCGTTGGCGATGCCGTTGCTGCCGTAGAACAGGCTCTCGCCGTAGATCAGGCTGTGCCGACCGAGGCGCAGAGTGCCCTGGCTCGACTCGCCGATATTGCCACGCACGAATACGAAGGCATCGAGAATCTCGGCGTCGCGGCCGTGCAGATCGCGGGTATCGTTGAGGAAGTCGCGCTGCAGGCTGCTGTCGGTGTTTTGGTTGTAGATATCGTCGTACCAGGCCGCTCCACTGATGCGCAGGCCATAGTTCTGGGTGCTCAGGTCCATTTCACTGAACAGGTCCAGGCGATTGGAGACCAGACCGCTACTGAAGTTGTTATCGCCCTGGCTCTGGATATTTGGATAAAGCCCGCCAGCAGTTGGCGAGTTGGTGATCTGGTCGTCGGCACCCTGCAGACGCCAGGCCTGGCTGTACTTGATGGTGTTATCCCAGCGCAACCGCCACTCACTATCGCCCAAGTCAAATTGCATGGCCTGAGTCTGAGAAGCCCAGCCGGCCAGACACACCGATAACGCCAGAGCGGAACGCTTGAAGCCTGGGTAGCATCGAGAGTTGTGCATGTTGTCCCTCATTGTTTTTGTTGTTGGAAGCATGTTTTCGGGTATCACCGTTCGCGCTAGCGACCGGCAGTGGTTGCACACAAGTGCGTTGCCTGCAGCTCCACGTTCAGATGTAGGTAGACGCCAGGCCACCATCCACCGCGATGTTCACGCCGTTGATCCAGCGCGACTCGTCGGCGCAGAGGAAGGCGATTACCGGGGCAATCTCATCGGCATAGGCCGGGCGCTTCATACGGTGGGCATCGGCCTGGGCACGCTCGGCGCCGAGCATGGTCACGAACTCGTTGAGAATCGGGGTGAACACCGGGCCGGGGGCCACGCAGTTCATCCGCACCGAGGTGCGCATAAACCAGGGCTGCGCCTGGATCTGGGTCCAGACGATCAGCGCTTCCTTGAAATACTGGTAGCAGGTCTGGTCAGGCACCGGGTTGTCGCGCAGCCAGGCCTCGCCCGCGGCGAAACCGCTGATCAGGCCGAGGGTGCGATGCAGCTCCAGACGCTGCGGCCATTCGGCGCCAAGCACCGAGGATACATTGACGATCGCCCCACCGGCGCAGATGCGCGGCAGCACGGCTTCGCTCAAATGGCGCAGACCCAGGTAGTTGACCTGCGCCACCAGCTGCGGATCGGCAGTGCCGGGCACCCCGGCGATATTGCACAAACCATCGACCTGCGCCGGCAGCTGCTGCACGGCGGCATCGATGGCATCGGGATGACTCAGGTCGGCCTGGACGAAGCCATCCAGGGTCAGGCTGGGTTCGTTGCGGTCCACGCCTATAACGGTGGCGCCATGGGCACGCAGGGTTCTGGCAGTTTCGGCGCCGATGCCCGAGGAGACCCCGGTCACGACTATCGTCTTGTTGCTCAGCTTCATACGGATTTCCCGATTCAGTCGTGCTTGTGCTGCTGGCGCGAGGGCGGCGACAGCCAAGCCATGTTGTTATTGCCGAATTAGTTAAAGTCGGTAACTAGTTCTAGCAATCGATATGCCATGTACTGGCCACAACAGAGAAACCGCTCTAGCGCGCACATCTGCTCTGAATCTCAGGAAAACAAGCCCGCTTAGCCAGGCTTTAGCTACCTTAAAAAGTGATGATTTCAGCAAATTCATGCTGCACTATGCGGAATATGATTAATCCGATTAAGGGGTTTCCAATGGCGAACAAGTTGATCTCCCTGGCCGAACTCTCCCGCGGCGCCCAGAAATCCCCTGCTCGCGGAGCCAGCGAACAGTTGCCACCCGGCGCCGCGCCGACCCTGCAGGATTTGACCGAAGCCCTGCTGTTCAGCCCTGGCGACGGGCGCATCTGGCTCAACGGTGCACGCATGCTGCTAATGCACAGCAGTGGCCTGGGCGCACTGCGCCGCGAGTTGATCGAAAGCATGGGCCTGGCCCGCGCCCGCGGCATCATGCTGCGCACCGGCTACCACTGCGGCGCACGGGATGCGGCCCTGGTCAGGGAGCGCTTCCCCGAGGCCGACACCCTAGCGATATTCGCCGCCGGCCCGATCATCCACGCCCTCGAAGGCGCAGTGAAGGTCGAGCCGGTGCACTTCGAATTCGATATGAACCTGGGCACCTATTACGGCGAATTTCTCTGGCATCACTCCAGCGAGGACGACGAACATATCGCCCAGTACGGCATCGGCACAGAGCCGGCCTGCTGGATGCAGACTGGCTACGCCACCGGCTACACCTCGGCAATGGTCGGCCGCTTGATCCTCTACCGCGAGGTCGAGTGCCGCTCCACCGGCTCCAATACCTGCCGCCTGATCGGCAAGCCTGCAGAAGAATGGGGCGATGCCGAGGAAGAGCTGGCCGACCTTAACGCCGAACCCTTCGTCGGCAGCGGCGCCAGCGCGACCGCAATCAAACCCAGCGCAAAAAGCGCCGACAAGGGCGCCCTGCCGAGCAGTCTGCAAGCCGAGCCGGCAGCGGCGCAGGACGGCGAGATGGTCGGCATCTCCTCGGCCTTCAATGCCGCCTGCCATATGCTGCGACGGGTCGCGCCGACCCAGGCGACCGTGTTGTTCACCGGCGAATCCGGGGTCGGCAAGGAAATGTTCGCGCGCATGCTGCACCGCATCAGCCCGCGCAGCGAGGCGCCCTTCGTTGCGATCAACTGTGCCGCCATCCCGGAAAACCTGATGGAGTCGGAACTGTTCGGCGTCGAGCGCGGCGCCTTTACCGGCGCTACCCAGTCTCGCGCCGGGCGTTTCGAACGCGCCGATGGCGGCACCCTGTTTCTCGACGAGATCGCCACCCTCAGCCTGGTGGCCCAGGGCAAGTTATTGCGTGCCCTGCAGGAAGGCGAGGTCGAGCGGGTTGGCGGTAGCCGCACCTTAAAGGTCGATGTGCGAGTGGTTGCCGCAACCAACGTAGACCTGCGCGCCGCCGCCCAGCGCGGCGAGTTCCGCGAGGATCTGTTCTTCCGCCTCAACGTATTCCCGATCCACCTGCCGCCGCTGCGCGAACGCAAGGAGGACATCCCCTTGCTGATGACCCACTTCCTCCATCGCTTTACCCAGCGCCACGGCAGGCAACTCAGCGGCTTTACCCCGCGCACCGCCGACACCTTGCTGGGCTACGACTTCCCCGGCAATATCCGCGAATTGCAGAACCTAGTGGAACGCGGCGTGATCAGCGCCCCGGACGGCGGCGCCATCGACCTATCGCACCTGTTCACCAGCGGCGAACGTCTGGCCCAACCGATGTTCTCCATCGGCGTGCGCGGCCAGCTTGCCGCAGCCCCCCACGAGCCTGCGCAACCCCAGCAGACGAACAGCCCGCCCCCTGCCCAGCAACCCGAAGCACTGCACGCCCTGTTCGGCGACAAGGACCTGAGCCGATTGTCGTTGCAGGAAGTCGAAGACGCGATGGTCGACCACTGCATGAACGAGGTGAAAGGCAACGTCTCCGAAGCCGCCCGCCGCCTCGGCCTGACCCGCGCGCAGCTGTCCTATCGACTGTCGCGGCGGCCGCCGGGCGAGTAACAACTTCTCGGCCCCTCCCCCAGACCAATGCCGTTCACCTGATTCAGGTGAACGGCATTTTTTGTAGCCCGAATGAAATCCGGGAAAGCCTCCCAAATATCCGCCCCGGATTGCACCCGGACTACTGGGCTCAATCACTTCCTCTCCAGCCCAGCACGCCCCGTAGGGTGCGCCATGCGCACCAGCCCTATATGCCCATACACATCCGGGAAACGGCTTGATCTATCGCTGAGAAATTGGATCCATAAATGCAATTAACCAAACTCAAAGTATTCGCTCGGCACGCCAAACGGCCCCAGACAGGCCAAGAAAAACTGCTTAAACGTCCGATAATCGGCCACAAAATACTCCGCGTGCAGATTATTGCTTTGACACTCGGCTACGTAAGTGGAAACTATTGGATCCAATAAAAACAACCAAGGCCCACCCACAGGAGAGCCTCCATGTTCCCGAAAAACACCTGGTATGTAGCCTGCACCCCGGATGAAATCGCCGAGAAACCCCTTGGCCGGCAGATCTGCGGGGAGAAGATCGCCTTTTATCGCGGGGCGCAAGGCAAGGTCGCTGCGGTCGAGGATTTCTGCCCACACCGTGGCGCGCCGCTGTCCCTGGGTTTTGTCGAGGACGGCCAATTGATTTGCGGCTACCACGGCCTAGCCATGGGTGCCGACGGCAAGACCAAGGCCATGCCGGGCCAGCGCGTACGCGGCTTCCCGTGCATTCGCAGCTATCCGGTGGAGGAACGTTACGGCTTTATCTGGGTCTGGCCGGGCGATGCCGAACAGGCCGACCCAGCGCTGATCCATCATCTGCAATGGGCCGACAGCCCGGACTGGGCCTATGGCGGCGGCCTGTTTCATATCAACTGCGATTACCGCCTGATGATCGACAACCTGATGGACCTGACCCACGAGACCTACGTGCACGCCTCCAGCATCGGCCAGAAGGAAATCGACGAGGTCGCGCCGGTCACCACGGTCGAGGGCGAGAATGTGGTCACCAGCCGGCATATGCAGAACATCATGGCGCCGCCGTTCTGGCGCATGGCCCTGCGCGGCAACGGCCTGGCCGACGACGTACCGGTGGACCGCTGGCAGATCTGCCGCTTCACCCCGCCGAGCCATGTGTTGATCGAGGTCGGTGTGGCCCACGCCGGCAAGGGTGGTTATCACGCCGCACCGGCCGACAAGGCGGCGAGCATCGTGGTCGATTTCATCACCCCGGAAACCGAGACCTCGATCTGGTACTTCTGGGGCATGGCGCGCAGCTTCAAGCCCGAGGATCAGGAACTCACCGCCAGCATCCGCGAAGGCCAGGGCAAGATTTTTTCCGAGGACCTGGAGATGCTCGAACAGCAGCAGGCCAATCTGCTGGCCCACCCAGAGCGCCAGCTGCTCAAGCTGAATATCGATGCCGGCGGCGTGCAATCGCGGCGCATCCTCGAACGTCTGATCGCCCAGGAACGCGCGCCGGCCGCGACGCCGGAGCTGATCGCCAGCACCGCCGGTGCAAGGAGCGCCCCGTGATCGAAGTATCTGTAGTCGCCCGCAACAACCAGGCCCAGGATATCTGCAGCTTCGAACTGGCCCGCCCCGACGGCGCGCCTCTACCGGCATTCACCGCAGGTGCCCATATCGACGTGCACCTACCCGGCGGTCTGATCCGCCAATATTCGCTGTGCAACCCGCCTTGGGAAAACCAGAGTTACCTGATTGGCGTGCTCAAGGATCCCGCCTCCCGCGGTGGTTCCAAGGCCATGCACGAGCAGATGCAGGTCGGTCAAAAGCTCTTTATCAGCGAACCGCGCAACCTCTTTCCGTTGAGCGAGAACACCCAGCGCAGCCTGCTGTTCGCTGGCGGCATCGGCATCACCCCGATTCTCTGCATGGCCGAACGTCTGCACCAGCTCGGAGCCGACTTCGAGCTGCACTACTGCGCGCGCTCCATCGAGCGCGCGGCCTTTATCGAGCGCTTGCAGGTCGCGCCCTTCGCCGAACGCGTGCACCTGCATTTCGACGACGGCGATGCCGAGCAGCGCCTGGATGCCGCCAACCTGCTGGCCAATCCCAATCCCGGCACGCACCTGTATGTCTGCGGCCCGGGCGGCTTTATGGCGCATGTGCTGGACACAGCCAAAGCCCAGGGCTGGGACGATGAACACGCACACCGTGAGTATTTCGCCGCAGCCCCCGTCAATCACGCCAACGACGGCAGCTTCGCCGTAAAACTCAAAAGCAGCGGCCAGATCATCCAGATTCCCGCCGACAAAAGCGTGGCCGAAGCGCTGGAGGCGTCCGGCATCCTGATTCCACTGTCGTGCGAGCAAGGCATCTGCGGCACCTGCCTGACCCGCGTATTGGCCGGCGAACCGGAGCACCGCGACCTGTTCCTGACCGAAGCCGAACAGGCGCAGAACGACCAGTTCACGCCCTGCTGCTCGCGGGCGAAGAGTCCGTTGTTGGTATTGGATTTGTAGGGCGTAGGGTGGATCGGGTGCGTAGCTGACGCCTCCCCCATTCACCAACCGCGATGGTGGATGAAAAAGGCGTTATCCACCCTGCCTCGCTAGGACTATGCGTCGCCCCAACATCTACAACCGCTCTTCGGACGCGCCCTTCTGAATCACCTTAAGCCCTTCGCTGGCGACCTGGGCCGGGCCAAAGATTTCCGCGTAGCGCAGGGTCGCATTGGCGTGTTCGCGCATAATTGCCTCGGCCCTCGATCCCTGGCCATTGACCAGGGCGTCGAACACCGCGTGGTGTTGCATATGGGCGAAATTGAAACGGCGAAACTCGCGAGCCATATCGTGCAGGTCGACCGCCAGCGAGCTGACCGAGGCGAACGGCAGGTGGTCGTTGCGCGCCAGGGCTTCGGCGATGGCCGGGTTGCCGCTGGCGGCGATAATCAGCTGATGGAAGCGCATATTGAGATCGTGGTAACTCTCCAGATCCTCTTCTACAACATGCCCCTTCTGAAACAGCCGGTCGCCCTGCTCCAGACATTCGTGCAGGGCCTCGCGCACCTCGGCAGCAAGGCCGCGCTCTGCCGCCTGGCGTGCGGCCAGGCCTTCGAGCACCCCGCGCACCTCCACCGCACCGGCAATATCGGCCGGGCTGACCGCACGCACGGTGTAGCCACGCCCGGCGCATTTGACCAGCAGGCCCTCCTGCTCCAGGGTGCGAAAGGCGATACGCACCGGCGTGCGCGACACCTCAAGCAATTCGGCGGTGGGAATCTCGGCAATGCGCTCGCCCGCTGCCAGTTCCCCTGAGGCGATCATCTTGCGCAGCGCGATCAGAACGCGCTGACCCGGCTTACTCATAACTGTCCCCAGCCAGTCCCCAATGCGCGACATCATAGCGCAGCCAGGGCGCGGTCAAGCCACCGCCCCGCGCGCCATAAAACACCTGCCGAACATGCCCAGGGCCACCTCGACCCGCTCACCGATCTGCTCGTCTGACCAGCTCTGTTGCACCCCCAGGGTGAACAGCTTGAGCGGCTGCGAGATCAGCAGCGCGTCGATCAGCTCGACGGCCGGCTCGACATCCGCGCGGGCCAGCAGGCCCTTGCCCGCAGCCTTGCCCAGCCAGCCACGCAGCAGGTTAAGGCAGCGTTCGGCACCTTCCTGGTACCAGATCCGTGCGATGCCCGGCGCATTCTCGCGGCCTTGCGCGGCCATCAGGTAGATGCCCAGGGCCAAGGGAGAGAGGGTCAGGCGCGCCCACAGGTACAGGTACATGCGCAGCTCGCTAAGCAGGTCCTCGGCGCAGTCGATGCCGCTTTCCAGAAGCAGTTCGAGGGTGGACAGGTCGCGGGCCACCAGCTGCGACATCAGCTCTTCCTTGCTGGCGACCAGTTGATAGAGGGTCTTCTTCGAGATGCCCGCCGAACGCGCGATGGCGTCCATGGTGACGTTGGCGAAATTGCCGCTGCCAATCTCGGCCGCCGCGGCGTCCAGCAACAGACTCATCTGCTCATCGCGACTGCGCAGCGGCGGCCGGCCGCGCCTGGGGAGCTGAGGGGTGGTTTCAGACATAAGGGCTTGGGATCCTTGGGTGGCGCCTAGCTTACCGCGGCATACCGGTAAACGCCTGCGCCACGACGCCCAGGCGCTCACCAATGACTCACACGGGTCTAAGCCTAAGCCAGCGCGCCGGCACCACTCGCCACTGCCTCAAGCTGAAAAGCCCCATGCAACGAATCCTCCATCAACTGCCAGGCCCGCTCCGCCGAGTCGTCCGGCCCCAGGTGGGTAAACATATGGTCGCAGCCGGCGAACATCCGCTCAGTCACCGCCACCCCGGCCTGGCGCAGCTTCTCGGCGTAGGCCTCGCCTTCAGCGCGCAAGATGTCGTACTCGGCGGTAATCAGGGTGGCGGGCGGCATGCCGCGCAATTCGTCGACCGTCGCCAGCAACGGCGAGACCAGCGGGTCGCGGGCCTGGGCCGGATCACTCAGGTAGCAGCTATTGAAGAAGCGCACCAGGCCGGCACCGAGCAAGGGTTTGTCGAGACTAGAGAGCTTCAGCGCAGGATCCTGAGCCAGATCCAGCACAGCATAATCGATCAGCTGATGCACCACCCGCAGCCGCTGATTCCCGCGCGCCAGATTGGCCACGCCGGTGGCCAGGTTGCCGCCGGCACTATGCCCGCCAACGGCGATACACTGCGGATCTATGCCCAGCGTGGCGGCCTGCTCGGCCAGCCATTCAAGTACCGCAAAGCTTTGGCGCAAACCCGCGGGAAAGGGATGCTCAGGCGCCAACACATAATCGACATTGACCACCAGACAACCGAGGTTATGCGCCAGGCGGCGGCAATAGCTGTCGTCGTGCTCGGGCACCCCGGCGACAAAGCCGCCGCCATGGAAATTCACGTATACCGGCAACTTTTCCAGGGTTTGCGAACCGGGCCAGTAGAACAGCGCCCGCGCCGGACCCCAGGCGCTCGGAATAAATTCCTCGGTGACCGCGCGCAACGGATACTGCGCCGCGGCGTAGACGAATTTGCCTTTCATGTGCTTGGCAAAGGCGCGCAGCAGCTTGGCCTTAAGGGTTTTCAATAGGCTCATAAGTTGGCTCCTTAACGGCTCAATTAATTAGCGGTCAGCAGTTGGTCCAGCAGACCATGAATCATCGCGCCGTAAGGCGCACGCATTGCCAGGTTGGACTCGCCAATAGGGCTCTGCACCACCACCGCCTTGGCGTGGCTAAAGGTGCGAAAACCATAGACGCCATGGTAGGCCCCCATACCCGAGTGGCCGACGCCGCCGAACGGCAACTCTTCGAACAGCACATGGCTCATGCAGTCGTTGATCACCACTGCACCCGAGGTGGTGCGTTCGAACATCTGCTGGCGCTCGCCGGCATCCTCGCCGAAGTAGTAGGCCGCCAGGGGGCGCGGCTGCTGGTTGACGTAGTCGATGGCCGCGCTGAAATCGCGGTAGGTCTTGATCGGCAGCAACGGGCCGAAGATCTCCTCATGCAGCACCTGCATGGCCTCGCTGGTATCGAGCACCAGGGTCGGGGCGATCTTGCGGGTCTCGCGGTCGCTCAGATCCTCCTGCGCCGGGTTGATCTCGACCAAATACGCACCCCTGGCGTGGGCATCGGCGAGGTAGCCGCGCAGGCGGTCAAAATGGCGCGGGTTGATGATCGAGGTGTAATCGGAGTTGCTGCGTAGGGTTGGGTACATCTCGCTGACAAAACGCACGGCCTCGGTGACGAAGTCACCCAGCAACTCTTCCGGCAGCAGCAGATAGTCCGGGGCCAGGCAGATCTGCCCGGCGTTGAAGGTCTTCACCGTCATCACCCGCTGCACCACGGTGGCCAGGTCCGCACTGCGCGAGACCAGCACCGGCGACTTGCCGCCCAGCTCCAGGGTCACCGGTACCAGGTTTTCCGCGGCGGCGCGCATGATATGCCGCCCTACCGCGGTGCCACCGGTAAAAATCAGGTGATCGAAGGGCTGCGCGCTGAACAGCGCGCCAACCTCGGCGCTGCCCAGTACGGTGTTCAGTTCGTTGGCATCGAAGTAACGGGCGATCAGCTCGGCGAGTAGCGCCGAGGTGCGCGGGGTCAGCTCGGAGGGTTTGAGCATGGCGCGGTTGCCGGCGGCGAGGATGCTTGCCAGCGGGCCGAAGGCCAGGACGATGGGGAAGTTCCACGGGCTGATCACCCCGACCACGCCCAGCGGCTGATAGTCGACCCGCGCCTCGCAGCCGGGGAACGGCGCCTGATGCGACTCGGCCTGCATCCACTCGGCCAGGTGCTCGCGGCAATGCTTGAGGCTGGCCACCGAACCGGCGATATCGGACAGCAGGGTCTGTTCGCGGCTACGGTTGCCGAAGTCCGCGGATACCGCGGCGACTATGGCTTCGCGGTTTTCCAGCAGCAGGGCGATGGCCCGGTCGAGGCGGTCGCGGCGCAGCTCCAGACTGGCCGCCCCCTCGGCCAGATGGGCCTGCTTCATGGCGGCGAGGGCCGTAGCGAGTTGTTCGGCGCTGACCGCCGCAGCCTGGTGACCGAGAATGCTCATGGCGTAATTTTCCTGCTAGTTGAATTGTTATTAGCCAGCACTAAGTGCTGGACAAACCGGAACTTCCACCGACTCGTTGGCTGGAGTATGGCAAAAAAAACGACAAAGGAAACTACTAGGTTTCCTTATTTTTAAATTTCTGACTAAAGGCTCTACCCCTTCAAGTAAGGGGCCAGTGGATAGTCTTGGGCAACACCAAGCCAGCCCAGGGTTTACCCTGAAACGCCGCCGTCGGTTTAAGCAACTGGCCAAAACCTGGCTATTGGTGCGAAACTGATTAGGTTTATTAACCAGTAGCCCATTTCGGCAACCCATAGCGAGCATCCGGTTCCAGCCAATGGCCAAGAAAAGCCCACCCGTCCCAGAAGTGAACAGCCCAGCCACGGAGCCGAGTGGCACCCTGCTCAGCCAGTTGATCGGTTACGCCCTGCGTCGCGCCCAGCTAAAGGTCGCGCAGAACCTGGTCGAGCAACTCAATCCCTTCGACCTGCGCCCCGCACAGTTCTCCGCCCTGCTGATCATCGAGGCCAGCCCCGGCCTGATGCAGACCGACCTGGCGAGCATCCTCGCCATCGAGCCACCGCAGGTGGTGACGCTGCTAAACAAACTGGAAAAGCTCGGCCTCGCCGTGCGCGTGCGCTGCAAGCCGGACAAACGTTCCTACGGCATCTTCCTGAGCAAGGCCGGGGAAAACCTGCTCAAGCAACTCAAGGAAATCGCCGCCGCCAGCGACCGCGAAGCCACCGCCGCGCTCGACGACGGCGAACGCCAGCAGCTACTGCAACTGCTGCACAAGGTCTATCGGCAGGACAGCAACGCCGCGGAGTGATCGCCACCCTACTTCGCTAGCCCGGATGCAATCCGGGCTACGGATTACTAACCCCGAGCGAACGCCGGATTTTCGATCAATACCGCCATCCCCTGGCCGCCACCGATGCAGGCGGCGGCGATGCCGTAGCGTTGGTTGGCCGCACGAAGTTGCCGAGCCAGGCTGAGGGTCAGGCGCAAGCCGGTGGCGGCCAGCGGATGGCCGAGGGCGATGGAGCCGCCCTGCGGGTTGAGGCGCTGCGGGTCGAGCTGCAATTCGCGCTGCACCGCCAGCACCTGGGCGGCCTGGGCTTCGTTGATTTCGAAGCGGGCGATATCGTTCAAACGCAAGCCGCTGCGCTCCAGCAACAGGCGGATCGCCGGGGCCGGGCCGATACCCATCAGTTCCGGTGCCACACCGACCACCGCAGTCGCCAGCAAGCGCGCCAATGGCCTGCGCCCCGCCGCCGCGCTGGCAGAGGCAACCAGGGCCGCCGCCGCGCCATCGACCACCGCGCAACTGTTGCCGGCGGTCTGCACACCGCCGGCGTGGATAGCGCGCAGGCGTGATAACGCCGCCAGGCTGGTCGGCCGCGGATGGCTGTCCTGCGCGACCGACTCAACTCCCCGCGGCAAGGCGATACCACGCGATTGATAGCCATCCAGCTCGAAGGATTCGCTGTGCACACTGACCATCTCACCAGTGAAAACACCCTCGCCCTGCACCGCCAGCGCCGCCTCGAAACTGCGCAAGGCATAGGCATCGACCTCATCACGGGCGATGCCATAGCGCCGCGCTAGATTCTCCGCAGTACCTATCATGTCGACGTCGGCAGCCGGATCGAACAACGCCTCCCAGAGGAAATCCTTGAATTCCACCCCGGCACCGAGACGAAAGCCGCCGCGGTGGGTATAGGCGGCGATCGGGTTGCGCGACATCGACTCGGCAGCGACGCACAGGGCCAACTCGGCGCTGCCGGAGGCGATTTGCTCGCCAGCCTGACGCAACAGCTCGAAACCGGTGCCGCAGATGCGCTGCACGCCCAGGGCCGGCACCACCTGTGGCACACCGCTGTACAGGCCGATATGGCGCGGCAGCATATAGGCATCGAAACTCGCCTGGGCCACACAACCGGCCAGCACCAAATCCACCGCTGCCGGATCAATCTCGGCGCGCTTCAGCACTTCGCGGCCGACCTTGATCCCTAGGTCGGTCGGCGAGACCAGGCCCAGGGCACCGCCGTAATCGCACCAGGGCGTGCGCACGGCCTCGAGGATCGCTACGTCGTCGAACGCCGAATAGAGGCCGCTGCCCATGCTCAGCGCTCCGCCGTTACGCGTTGCGGGTCTGCGCCCTGATAGAGCGCATCGATCCGCTCGGCGCGGCAACTGAGGATCACCCGCTGGTTGAGCGAGCCCTTGTCGGTGACCTCACCCTTATCCAGCGACGGCGGCTCGCTCATCAGGCAGGCCCAGGCCAGGCGCGAGGCGCTGCCGGTAGCCTGCTGGTTGAGCTGTTCGAGCAGCTCGCCGAGCCAGGCGCGTACCCGCGGCGCGGCCAGCACCTGCTCGGCCGTGGCGTCGAACGCCAGACCGGCCAGCTCGCGACAGGCTGCCAGTTGCGGAAATACCAGCAGGCCAATGCACTCGCGGTTCGGCGCGGTCACCACCACATCCTGGATATAGGGCGCGCCTGCCATGATCACCCGCGTGCGCAGCGGGCCGACGCTGACGAATACCCCGGTATTGAGCTTGAAATCCTCGGCGATACGGCCGTCGAACATCAGGCCCCATTCCGGGTGCTCGGGGTCGGCCAGCTTCAGCGCATCGCCGGAGCAGTAGAAGCCCTCCTCGTCAAAGGCCGCAGCGCTCTGCTCGGGTGAACGCCAGTAACCCGGCATCACATGGGGACCACTGAAGCGTCCCTCCAGCTTGCCGTCCACCGGCACCAGTTTGACCTCGCAACCCGGTGCCGGCAGGCCGACATAACCGGCCATGGACAAGGGCCCGGTGGTAAAGGTGCAGGACGGCGCGGTCTCGGTCATGCCAATGCCCGCCATCATGCGGATACGTTCGCCGCAGTGCGCTTCGGCCACGGCATCGAGGCGATCCCAGACCGCTTGCGACAGCCCGGCGCCGGCGAAGAAAAACAGCTTGATCTGCGCGAAGAACACTTCGCGCAGCTCGGCATCCACCTCCAGGGCGGCGACCAACTCTTCCCAGCCCTTGGGCACGGTGAGGTAGGCGGTCGGCGAAATCTCGCGCAGGTTGCCCAGGGTCTCGGCGAAATGCTGCGGGGTCGGCTTGCCGTCGTCGATATATAGGCTGCCGCCGTTGTACAGCACGATGCCGACGTTATGGCTGCCGCCGAAGGTGTGGTTCCACGGCAGCCAGTCGACCAGCACCGGCGGCGCTTCGCCGAACACCGGGAAGGTCTGCAACAGCATCTGCTGGTTGGCGCAGAGCATGCGCTGGGTGGTGATCACCGCCTTGGGCAGCTTGGTCGAGCCACTGGTAAAGAGGAACTTGGCGATGCTGTCGGGGCCGGTCGCAGCAAAGGCCGCATCCGCCTGATCACAGGCCTCGTTGCCGAGCAGGCTGGCGAACGAGCGGCACTCGCGCCCCGCCACTGCGCCCGCGGTCAGCAGCAACGGCGTGGTGGCCGGCACCACCGCCTCGATAGCGCGAGCGAAGGCCTGGCCATCGGCGGCGAACACCAGCCCCGGCTGCAACAGCATGCAGATGTGCTGCAGCTTGGTGTAGTCCTGAGCCACCAGCGAGTAGGCAGGCGACACTGGGCAATAGGGCACGCCGAGATACAGGGCGGCGCAGGCCAGTTGCAGGTGCTCCAGATCGTTGCCGGAGAGAATCAGCAGCGGCCGCTCGACCGACAGGTCGAAGCCCAGCAGACCCTGGGCGATACTACGCACCCGTCCGAGCATCTCGGCATAGCTGATGCGCTGCCACTGACCATCGGCACCACGTCGCGCAATAAAGGTCTGCTCGGGCCGCTCCTCGGCCCAGCGCAACAGGCGCTCAAGCAGGCGATGCGGATACGCCTGCAGCGGCTCCAACGCCTCCATATACAGCGCCTGCCCGACCTCGCGCAGTTGCACCGCCGACTGCCCGATCGATACCGGCCGGTAGACGGGTTCGACGCGACCGCTAGATGGGTTGTTCACCTGTGAAACTCCTCAGCAAAGCGCGCCCTGGGCGTCTGACCGCGCCACCCCAGGGTGCGCGGCCGTGCCTGGGCCGATTGTTCTTATAGTGCTGCTTGCCAGCCCAGGATCTGCTCAGCAGATCCTGATCAGGTTTTCAGATCGGGTAGTGACGCGGCCCGTTCTGAATGGTCACCCAGCGCAGCTGGGTGAAGAAATCGATCGAGGCCTTGCTGCCGAAGCTGCCGTAACCGCTGGCCTTGACCCCACCGAAAGGCATCTGCGCCTCGTCGTGTACGGTCGGGCCGTTGATATGGCAGATGCCCGATTCGACCCGCTGCGCCAGCAACAGGGCGCGCGACACATCGCGGCTGAAGATCGCCGCCGACAGGCCAAACTCGGAATCGTTGGCCAGGCGCAACAGCTCCTCATCGCCCTCGCCACGCAGCACCACCGCCACCGGCCCGAAGGATTCCTCGTGGTACAGGCGCATATCCCGAGTGACGCCATCGAGCAGGGTTGCCTGCATGATGCTGCCGTCCAACTGGCCACCGGTGACCAGACGCGCGCCCTTGGCCAGGGCATCGTCGATGAGCGCCTTGATCCGCTGCCCGGCCGAAGCGTCGATCAGCGAGCCGAGCACCGACAGGCTGTCACTCGGATCGCCGGCATGCAGACTGGTGGCTTTGCTCGCCAGCTTGTCGACAAAGGCATCGGCCACCTTGGCATCGACCACCAGCCGTTCGGTGGACATGCAGATCTGACCCTGGTTGAAGTAGGCACCGAAGGCCGCGGCCTCCACTGCCGCATCCAGGTCGGCGTCATCCAGCACCAGCAAGGGGGCCTTGCCGCCCAACTCCAGTAGTGCCGGTTTCAGGTGCCGCGCCGACAGCTCGCCAATGATGCGCCCAACATGGGTGGAGCCGGTGAAGTTCACCCGACGTACCGCCGGGTTGGCGATCAACCGGGCAACAATGGCCGGCGCGTCTTCCGGCGCGTTAGTGATCACGTTGACCACGCCATCGCCGAGGCCGGCGTTCTGCAGCACCTGACCGATCAGGCGGTGCACCGCCGGGCTCAGTTCGGACGCTTTGAGTACCAGGGTATTGCCGCAGGCCAGCGGCATGGCAACCGCGCGGGTACCGAGAATCACCGGCGCGTTCCACGGCGCGATACCCAGCACCACGCCGCAGGGCTGACGCAGGGCCATGGCGAAGCTGCCGGGCATATCGGAGGGGATCACCTCGCCATAAATCTGCGTGGTCATCGCCGCCGCTTCGCGCAGCATATTGGCGGCCAGATGCACGTTAAAGCCGTACCAGTTGGCCATCGCCCCGGTCTCGCCGGCCACCGCGAGGAATTCCGGCGCACGGTCTTCAAGCATCTCGGCCGCCTTGAGCAGGCGCGCGCGGCGCTCGTTGGGTGCCAGCGCGGCCCAGGCGGGAAACGCCGCCCGGGCCGCTGCCACGGCGGCATCAGCATCTTCCAGGGTAGCGGCGGCAACCCGCGACACCACTTCACCGGTCACCGGATTGCAGCGCTCGAACACGCGACCATCAGCAGCCGGTCGTGACTGACCGCCAATCAGCAAAGGCACCTCGAACATGGGGAATTCCTCTTATTGTGCTTGTTCTGGAAACCCGCTCGGCGCTTGGAAAAACTTCAAGCGCCGTAGCGAGACCTAGCGCTTGTAGGCCTGCAGGCCCGGCTTAATGCTCTTCTCGTCGAGGAACTGCTTCATGCCCTGTTCGCGGCCGCCTTCAGTATCGAGCAGGCGCGACTGGTCGAGCTTGGCGTACAGGTAATCCTCGTTCTGCTCCCAGGTCAGTTCGCGGCAGCGCTTGAAGCCAATCTTCGCCGCACGCATCACCACCGGGTTTTTCTCCAGCAGGTTGCGCGCCAGCTCGATGGTGGTTTCGCGCAGCTGCGCCAGCGGCACGCTCTCGTTGACCAGGCCCATCTCTGCGGCTTTCGGCCCGCCGAAGGTCTTGCCGGTCATGATGTAGTAGAGCGACTGACGGTGGCCGACGGTATCGGCCATGGCCTTGCTCACCAGGTTGCCCGGTGGGATGCCCCAGTTGATTTCCGACAGCCCGAAAGTCGCTTCGTCGGCGCAGATCGCCAGATCGCAAGCCACCAGCGGACTGAAACCGCCACCAAAGCACCAGCCATTGACCATAGCGATAGTCGGCTTGGTGTACATGCGCAGCAGTTTCCACTGCCATTGCGAGGCCTCGCGGCGAATTTTCTCCTGAAGAATTTCCGGGCCGGCGTCGATTTCGCGGAAGTATTCCTTCAGGTCCATGCCCGCGGTCCAGGCTTCGCCGGCACCGGTCAACACCAGCACGCCGACGTCAGGATCCTGCTCCAGGGTCTCCAGCACTTCGACCATTTCGCGGTTCAGGGTCGGGCTCATGGCGTTGCGTTTTTCCGGGCGATTGAGGATGACCCAACCAATACCCTCTTCGATCTCGACCTTGACGGTTTTCCAACGGTTTTCGTAGCTGCTCATCTCACACCTCTTGTCTTGGCTGTTAGCGCCTGGAGACAAAATTACCTCGCCAATATAGTTATGTCAATTAACTATATTTAAAAACAACCACCACAAGCCTACTCAAGCTTAAACCCGCTCACAGCAGCACTACATCGCCATAAAACAGCCGCAAACCGGATAATTGTTGCCAGAAAAACGCAGAAAATTACGTTAACAGACATAATCTATTTTCTTAAATTGAGGGCTAGCTGACACGTGCTGACCTATCGGCAATGCGACAAAGGCACAGGGTAAACGCAAGGGTGTTGGCGATCTGCTCGCGAGAATCGACATTGGGCTTCTTGCGGTTGTATGCATGGTGTCGCAGGGACTACACAGGACAGAGCCTGGCCCTCACGACGACAAAAACAGGGATGATTTCGTCGCTGGCTGTGATGCCAGCCTTAAAGCAGCACTGAACGCGAAGAACGAGGTGCACTCATCGATTGCCAGCCGAGTACATTGCCCGCAGAGGTGGCCGGGCCGACCTGGACCAGAGGTTTATATGACACTGAGAACGCCGACAGGAGAGTCGGCTACGACTCTCCTTCACCACGAAATAAGAGCCTGAGCAAACGCAAAAGACGCTGCTCAGCACCTCCCCTCGCCCCACACAATGGCCCGCCATAAAAACCCGGGCCTGAGATAAGTCACATACCAGTGCGTATCGCGTTCCAGGTGCGTATGCGCATGCGCTCGACACTCTGCGGCAACGACTTGAGTACAAACAGCGTGGGGAGAACATCTTCTGGGATGTACATATTCGGGTTCTCCCGAATGCTGGCATCGACCAGAGATGTGGCGTCCTTGTTGGCATTTGGATAACCGATGGTGTTACTGGCCTTGGCGATCACATCCGGACGCATCATGTAGTTCAGAAACTCATGAGCCTCATCGCGATTAGCCGCGCCTTTGGCAATCGCCATCACGTCAGACCACACCGGCGCACCTTCCTTGGGCAGGATCATGTCTACCTTGACGCCTTTACCTGCCGCATCCGCCAAACGCGTTGCCAGCGCCACACCGCCTGACCAACCGATACCTACACAGATATCGCCATTGGCCAGGTCCATGCCATAGCGCGATGAGCTGAAGTAATTGATGTGCGGACGAATCGAAACCATCAGCGCCTGAGCCTTGCGATAGTCGCCTGCCTCGGTGGAGTGCGACGGTAAGCCCAGATAATGCAATGCGATGGGCAGCACCTCGTTGGCGGCATCGATGAAACCAACGCCGCACTTGGCCAGTTTGGAGATGTTCTCTTCCTTGAAGATCAGATCCCAACTATCCAGCTTGACGTCTGGACCAAGCGCCTTACGCACCATATCGACGTTGTAGCCAATCAGTGTTGTGCCCCACATATACGGTACGGCGTACTGGTTACCCGGATCGCCACTGCTGGCCAACTCAGCCAGGAAAGGCTCATCGAGGTGAGACCAGTTTTTCAACTTGCTGCGGTCGAGCGGCTCGAATGTACCGGCCTGGATAAACTTACCCAGGTTGGCAGTACTGGGAAACACCACGTCATAGCCCGAGTTCCCTGTGAGTAACTTGGACTCAAGCATTTCAATACTGTCAAACACATCGTAAATGGGGCGAATACCAGTTTCCGCCTCGAAGTCCTTGAGAATCTCTGCGGGCAAGTATTCCAACCAGTTGTAGATTCGAACGGTTCGTTGTTCGGCAAAGGCCGAGCTGCTCATAAGGGTGACGGCAATCGCGGCCGCCATGCTGCGCATTACAGAATTCATATCAGGCTCCCGGGGTACCCGCCACAGCGGCTACCCACTCATCAATAGCGGTAGGTGAAGTACATTTCAACGGCGGAGAACGTCTTGTCGCCCAGCAGTTGCTTGGCCGCTGCTTTGGGCTGCACCCAGTTGTAGGAAAGCGAGGTGAACAGTTGGGGAGTTGCCGCCCAATCGACAAAGACCACGCTTTCATCGGCGAAGCGCCGGTCGCTGACAGGCGCACCGAAGAGATTCTTTTCATCGAGAGAGAACTGGTGGTGCATCGCCCCGACGGTGAGCGCTGGATGCACCTGAGTTTTCAACGACCAGGTGTGCACCTTCTGGTTACTGTTATTGAGCAGGTAGTTACCCACCACATCACCGACCAGCCAGGTCCCCCAGTCGACAAAGCCTTTGCTCAGAGCGTCCCAGGCTTCACGCTTGTTGTCAGCCAGGTCTTCGTCGCCAGAAAAATAGGCATAGCGATAGCCCAGTTTCGGCTGCAGGGGCAGATCGCTAAAGGCGTATTCGGCCCCGGCATACCAGGCTTTAGCGTCATATTTGATACCGCCGTCTTTACCGCCTTGCACGGCATACTCTGCGTTAAGGGTCAGGTCCTGGAGCCCAGGCAGCTTGGCATTCAGCGCCCGAATGTTGTAGACCTCCATGCCATCGCGCGGCGTAGCGATATTGGAGTCACGATCTTCCGACTTCAGCTTCATGGCCATCGCGCCGAAGGTGGCAACACCCTCCACCGCGTAATCGAGGTTCACGCCATTCATGCGGTAGTCGCCAAGATGGTCATCGGTGCGCAGGCTGAAGGCCTGTACCGAAAGCGCATCACGGGACCAGCCCAACACTGCAGAGTCACGGAAGGCCGTACGCGGTGCCAGCCAGAAGGCAGCGTCATCGTGAAAGTCGAGATTGCCATCCATGACGATAAAGCCCGAGCCGATCATGTAGTCCTGGCGACCCGCGGTAAAACGCCATTCCCCGGCGCGAAAGCCCACGTAGGCTTCCTCTGCCGAGACACGATTGTCGGTACCGCGGGTAAAGCCGCCTGCGTCGCCATCGCCGAAGGTCGATGCAGCGACGATCGAGCCTTTGGCCAACAGGTCGAAGTCCGGGTTCAGGGCATAGCTAAAACTGACCGCCGGCTTGACATAGACCTCTTGCCAGTCTGCATTGTTTCCGGTGGCCTGACCGTTACGGGTATCGATACGCCCCGCACCGAAGTTGACGTTACGGGTGAAAATTGCAGCACCACCCGCTGTTAAATTGACCTCTCCTGAAAGATCGCCCTCCTGGAAGGTATAGCCAGCCATTGCCGGCTGGCTGGCCAAAACCGCCGCGGCAAGAAGTGAGGGTACCAAGGGTACTCGGTTCATAGATTGCTCCTGGTTGATTGTTGTTGTGTTACAGGGCAGCTCAGGCGACAACCGTCGCTATCACGCATCCAGCGTGGGGCCGACAGGTCAAAGCCCGCCGGCAGATCGTTTTTGTAATGTCTCTCAGCCTTTGAAATGGCGGGCCAACGCACGCAGGACGCGGACGTTATCGGGGTCAAAGATGCTGACTGCCTCAGGCAGTGATGACTGCTTGACGATCACCACATCGGCATCGCGATCAACGAACAGGTACTGCCCGCTGATGCCGCAGGCCATCAGGGCCTGGCTGTGATCGTTGAACACGTACCATTGGCTGCGGTATGAAGCTCCAGGCGTCCATGCGCTGAACTCCTCGTTGGCGGCATAGATCGCCGGATCGCTGCCCTGGGCGATGGATTCGATCGCTCGCGGATCAAGCAGCGCCCTGCCCTCATGCGTGCCACCATTGGCCAACAGCAGCCCGAAGCGCGCGAGATCCCGTGCGGTTGCGCTGAAGCCTGCGCCAGCGACACCGCGGCCCCAGGGGTCGGCCATAAAGTAACCGTCACGCTGACAGCCGATTTGTCCCCAGATGCGTGACAGCAGTTCGGGACAAGAAACGCCCCCGGCACGTTCCATCACCCACGCAAGGGCTTCGGTGGTTGCAGTGACGTAGTGGAAAAAACCACCGTGCTCGCCGCGTTTACGCAACGACGGTAGGTACTGATAGAGCGAGGCAAACTGGGCGTATGCAGCAGGTGCCGGCTGGAAGCCGCAGGCGTAACCAAACTGTGAGCTTTCCGACGCTGGATCGTCGTAGCGCTCGCTGTAGTCGATGCCCACTGCCATATCCAAAAGCTGGCGAACGCTGGCGTCGGCGAAAGCACTGCCGGCGAATTCGGGGACGTAGTGATCGGCTCTCAACTCTGGATTCAACACGCCGTCACAGATCAGTTGTTCAGCCAACACACCAATCAGCGATTTGGTAACCGAAAACATGATGTGTCGGTCGTTCGCACTCTGCCCATTGAAGTAACGCTCGTATTTCACCTTGCCACGGTGCAGCACGATAAAGGCGTCGCAGTGACTGGCCACCAGCTGTTCATCGAGACGTACGGTCAGCCCACACAGGCTCTCGAAGCCGAATCCATCGAGATCCTCGGCAGCCTCGGGCAAGTCGCTCGCCGCAGCGTTGCCGGCAGCGACAGAAATACTCGGACGTAGCCGAGCAAGGTGGCGAAAGCCCCATTTGTTGAACGGTGGGCTCATCCAGTTATGCCAGCTAACACGCTGCGTCTCAGAAGGCGGGAAGCCCTTCATGAAGGTGTCGTGAGCGGGGCCGGCAAACAACGCTTCGTGGGCATCGGCATAGTGACGGGCCAGTTGGCGAGCAATCAGCGAATCGGTGTGGAGTGTCATGAAGCATGCGTCCTGACAAGTGCTCTGCACACGGCAGATGTGACTAAATAATTATCTAGATTAATTTCTTTAGTCAATAAATTGTTTTTACGAAGAAACAATAGCCGCTATGCTCTTGCCTCCAAGGCAGGAAAACCCAGGGGGAACAATTGAGCGGCTTGCGAGAACGACAGAAAGAGATGCGCCGGCAAGCGATCAGCCAGGCAGGTGTAAAGCTGTTCGAGCGGCAGGGTTTCCAGAGCACCACAATCGAGCAGATCGCCCAGGAGGCAGGGGTTTCGGCCCCTACCGTGTTCAAGTACTTTGGCTCCAAGCACGAGATCCTGGTCGAGATGCTGCAGGAAGGCGACGCACGCGCCATCAGCGATGCACGCGCACATATTGCCGAGATGGATGACCCGCTGGATGCCCTGTGCTACCTAGAAAAGGTGCTGGTGGACCAAGCCCTGGCGATGATGCCCCCGGCTATCTGGCGTGAGCTGCTGCTGCATGTACTCAGCGGCGGACAAAGCGGCCTGCCGGATAGCTACAAGCGCATGAATGACATCCTGCGCGGCGAAATTGCCGCATTGCTGCGCGATCTGAAAAACGCCGGAAAGTTGCGCGCCGACCTGGATGTGGACCTGGCAGCATTTCTGCTCAACGACTATTCGCACCTGCAGTTGCTACGCCTGACCAGTAGTGAGCCGCTTGATCTTGAAACTCATCGCCAGCAGGTACGCCAGACTTCCGGCCTAATCCTCCACGGAATGGTGCCCCCCAAGATCTGACGGACAGCCTCGGCTGGCTGGAGATGTCTTGGTCTTCGACCTTCGCCAGCCGGGTTTCACCTATCGCCTGCTTAGCTTTGCCAAGCGAAATGAAGCGTTTTTCCAGGCAGAGCTTCGAGGCCAAAACGCGATGTACAGCATACCGGCATCGCGAAACTCTCGATAAAACACGTTATCAGTTGCCGGTAAACCAACGGTTCAAGTGCCATAGCTGGTTTGGCTGTTCCAACTAGCACGCAAGCACTGCACACATGTAAACGCATCGAATAGCCACTCCGCCTGTCCCATCTGCTGCCTTTTGTGGCCGTAAACCGCTACAATCGCGCCCCTTTCGCGCCCGTGCGCCCGTTTATCTGGACCAAGATTCGTGATCTCCACCGCCAATATCACCATGCAATTCGGGGCCAAGCCCCTGTTCGAGAACGTTTCCGTCAAGTTTGGCGGCGGCAACCGCTACGGCCTGATCGGGGCCAACGGCTGCGGCAAGTCGACCTTTATGAAGATTCTCGGCGGCGACCTGGAATCGAGTGGTGGCCAGGTGATGCTGGAGCCGAACGTGCGCCTGGGTAAGCTGCGCCAGGATCAGTTCGCCTACGAAGAATTCAGCGTGATCGACACCGTGATCATGGGTCACGAAGAGCTGTGGAAGGTCAAAGCCGAGCGCGACCGCATCTACTCGCTGGCGGAAATGAGCGAAGAAGACGGCATGAAGGTCGGCGAGCTCGAAGGTGAGTTTGCTGAAATGGACGGCTACACCGCCGAGTCCCGTGCCGGTGAGTTGCTGCTTGGCCTGGGTATTCCGTTGGAGCAGCATTTCGGCCCGATGAGCGAAGTCGCGCCGGGCTGGAAACTGCGCGTATTGCTAGCGCAGGCTCTGTTCTCCGACCCGGAAGTGTTGCTGCTGGACGAACCAACCAACCACCTGGACATCAACACCATTCGCTGGCTGGAAAACATCCTCACCCAGCGCAACAGCACCATGATCATCATTTCTCACGACCGTCACTTCCTGAACAGCGTGTGCACCCACATGGCTGACCTGGATTACGGCGAGCTGCGTCTGTTCCCAGGCAACTACGACGAGTACATGACCGCCGCGACCCAGTCGCGCGAGCAACTGCTGTCGGATAACGCCAAGAAAAAAGCGCAAATCAATGAGCTGCAAAGCTTTGTTAGCCGCTTCTCGGCCAACGCCTCGAAATCCAAGCAGGCATCGTCGCGCGCCAAGCAGATCGACAAAATCCAGCTGGCCGAGGTCAAGCCATCCAGCCGCGTCAGCCCGTTCATACGCTTCGAACAGAACAAAAAGCTGCACCGCCAAGCCGTGATGATCGACAAAATGGCCAAGGGTTTCGACGGCAAGACGCTGTTCAAGAACTTCAGCTTCCAGGTTGAAGCCGGCGAACGCGTTGCGATTATCGGCCCGAACGGGATCGGTAAAACCACCCTGCTGCGCACCCTGGTCGGCGAACTGACCCCGGATGCCGGCCATGTCAAATGGACCGACAGCGCGGAGCTGGGTTACTACGCCCAGGACCACGCCCACGACTTCGAAGACGACGTCAGCCTGTTCGACTGGATGGGCCAGTGGACCACCGGCGAGCAAATGATCCGCGGCACCCTGGGGCGCATGCTGTTCAGCAACGACGAGATCCTCAAGTCGGTCAAGGTCATCTCCGGTGGAGAACAAGGCCGTATGCTGTTCGGCAAGCTGATTTTGCAAAAGCCGAACGTGCTGATCATGGACGAACCGACCAACCACTTGGACATGGAATCCATCGAAGCGCTGAACCTGGCGCTGGAAAACTACCCGGGCACGCTGATCTTCGTCAGCCATGACCGTGAGTTCGTTGGCTCCCTGGCCACCCGCATCATCGAGCTGTCGGCCAACGGCATCACCGACTTCAGCGGTACCTACGATGACTACCTGCGCAGCCAGGGCGTGATCGTCTAAACCGGCAGTAACCTGCGACCAATAAAAAGCCCGCTCAATTGAGCGGGCTTTTTGCTTTATGCCGGACAATCAGGCAGTGGCGAACAGCTCCGCGACTTTCGCCTGCGCCGACGCGAACGCATTGGCGCGCGGCTCTTCACCGTAGGCCAGGCCTTCAGCGCGGACGATCTCAATGTCGGTGATGCCGAGGAAACGCAGCACCAGCTGCAGATACTCTTCATGAGCCTGGCCGCTTGGCTGGCCGGCGTGAATACCGCCAGCGGTGGAGACGATCACCACCTTCTTGCCGCCTGCCAGCCCCTTGGGGCCGTTCTCGTCGTAGGCAAAGGTCTTGCCGGCGACGGCCACACGGTCGATCCAGGCCTTGAGCTGGGTCGGCACGGTGAAGTTGTACATCGGCGCGCCAATCACGATGGCATCGGCCGCGAGAAACTCATTGAGGGTGCTTTCAGCCAGTTCGACTTCATGCTTCTGCGCAGCATCGCGCAGTTCGGCTGGGGTACCGCCGGCCACCAGGCTGGCGGCGGACAGATGGCTCAGCACATCGCTGGCCAGGTCGCGATAGCTCACGTGCGCTTCAGGCTCGGCGGCCAACCAGGCGTCGACCACGGCGCGGCTGAGTTGGCGGGAAGCGGACGAGTCGCCGAGAATGCTGGAATCGAGGTGCAGTAGTTTCATGACAATCTCCAAATTGAGATCGCCCCACGGCGATCAAGATGCTGGAGATACTATCGATGAAAGCAATAGCCGATTAGTCAGCGTAAATGCGATAGTTCGTCCCACTGATAGGACGATAAAATCATGCATGACCTCAACGACTTGTTCTATTTCGCCAAAGTGGTGGAAGCCGGCGGCTTTGCTGCAGCCGGGCGCACCCTCGGCATCCCCAAATCACGCCTGTCGCGACGGATTGCCGAGCTGGAAAACCGCCTCGGCGCGCGCCTGCTGCAACGCACCACGCGCAAACTGGCGCTGACCGATATCGGCGAGCGTTATCTGCGCCATTGTCAGGCCATGCTGCAGGAAGCCGAACAGGCCGAGGAAACCGTGGCCAGCCTGACCAGCGAGCCGCGCGGTCGTCTGCGGGTCAGCGCACCAGGCGGCATCGCCCTGCTCTCGGAGCTGGTAGTGAGTTTTCTCGCGGCCTACCCCAAGGTGCAACTGGAGCTGATTCAGACCAACCGGCGCATCGACCTGCTTAACGAGGGCGTGGACGTCGCCTTGCGCGTGCGCAGCGCCGAGGATGAAGACCCTACGTTGATCACCCGGCGCTTGCGTCCGGCTCAAGCCTTTATGGTGGCCGCGCCATCCTTGTTGCAGCACGCCAGGATCAGCACGCCCGACGATCTTGCTGCACTGCCTGCGCTAGGGGCCCTGGAGGCGGACCGCAGGATTCACCTGCGCCTGCAACACGACAGCGGGCGCGTGCAGGAGGCTGTGCTGGAAGCGCGCCTGGCCATCGAAGATTTCAACGTCCGCAAACACGCGGCCATGGCCGGCCTGGGCTTTACCATGCTGCCCGCGCCCCTGTGCCTAGATGAACTGGCCGATGGCCGACTGATTCGCCTGCTACCTGACTGGGCGCTGCCCGCCGCTAATCTACAAGCGGTGTACACCCACAGACGCGGCATGCTGCCGGCCGTGCGGGCGTGGATCGAACACCTGAGTGATGCCTTTAGCCGTTGGGATCAGCCGATTTAGTCGCAATGAAGGTCTTGGTTTATTCAGGAAAATGCCGAGCGAGGAAGGCCAGCAGTAGCTGATTGACCTGCTCGGCCTGCTCGTTCTGAATCCAATGCCCGCACTCTTTCAGCACATGCTGTTCCAATTGGGTCACGCGCTTGGGCATCTGCTTGAGGGTGTAGGCCTCGAGGGTGCCGACTGGGTCCTTATCACCGAGCAGAAACAGCGCCGGCTGTTCGATCTGCCGATCAGCCAAGGCCTCGGTGCGCTGCCAGTTGCGCTCAAAGTTGCGATACCAGTTCAGCGCACCATAGAAGCCGCGGCCCTCGAAGGTTTTCAGGTAATGCTCGAATGCTGCGCTGTCGCACCAAGCCGGCAGCGTGCCGGGATCCTGCACGCCATCGAACAACCCAGCACCGGCAGGTTTTTCCTGCAGAAAGTGATCCTTGGGCACGGCCGCCGAGGTGTTGTGCATCATCATGCGCAGGGTGCGTGGGATATCAGCATCCATCTCCGCCTCGGCTACGCCGGGCTGCTGAAAATGCAGGATGTAATGGAAACGCCCGGCATAAAGCTGGCGCATGATCTCGATAGCCGGCTGCCTGGGTCGCCCACCAAACGGCACTGCCATGCCGACCACCGCCTGCACCCGTTCAGGCTCAAGCAAGGCCAGGTGCCAGGCAATCGGTGCGCCCCAGTCGTGGCCAACCACACACACCTGCTGCTGACCGAGCTGATCCATGGCCGCCTGGATATCGGCACAGATGGTCAGCACGTCATAGGCCGCAGGATCACGCGGCGCACTGCTCTGGCCATAGCCGCGCATTTCCGGGATCAGTACGCGGTAACCGGCAGCCGCCAGCGGCTCAATCTGCTGGCGCCAGGAATGCCAGCATTCGGGAAAGCCGTGCAGCAACCAGACCGGCCGCCCTGTCGCGGGGCCGGCGCTGTAAAGGCTCAGATCAATGCCGTTGACTTGAAGAATTTGCTGCTCAATCTGATGCATATGCGCCTCCATTTAACCGAGGCCACTATGACAAAGGCGCACCCAGGGGTGCGCCTTTAATCCATCTGCCGAATACAGTCTAAGCAATCACGGCTGCGCCGTGCTCCAGTCAATCCACTGCAGCTGCCAGGTCGCCAGAATCAGCAAGCCGAAACCAATGCGGTACCAGGCAAAGGCGGCATAGCTGTGCTTGCCGATAAAGCTGAGCAGCGCCCGCACCGCGATCATCGCGAAGATAAACGAGGTGATAAAGCCAATGGCAAATACCGGAAGGTCACTGGCCTGGAACAGATCGCGGTACTTGTAGCCGGAGTACACCGCAGCACCAACCATGGTCGGCATTGCGAGAAAGAAGGAAAACTCGGTCGCAGCCTTGCGCGACAAACCGAACAGCAGGCCGCCGATAATCGTCGCGCCGGAGCGTGAAGTACCTGGAATCATCGCCAAGCACTGGGCGAAACCGATCTTCAGCGCGTCCTTCCATGTCATGTCATCCACGCTCTCGGCGTGCACCAGGTGCGTGCGCCGCTCGGCCCAGAGCATAATCACCCCGCCCACCACCAGCGCCAGGGCCACGGTGATCGGGTTGAACAGATAATGATGAATCAGGTCGGCAAACAATACGCCCAGCGCCACAGCCGGCAGAAAGGCAATCAGCAGATTGGCCGTGAAGCGCTGCGCCTGCGGCTCTTTAGGTAGGCCCACAACGATGTCGAGAATCTTGCGCCGGTACTCCCACACCACCGCGAGAATCGCCCCCAGCTGGATGATGATATTGAAAGCCATCGCCCGCTCGCCGCTAAAATCAATCAGGTCGGCAACAATGATCTGGTGACCGGTGCTGGATATCGGCAGAAACTCGGTTACGCCTTCCACAATGCCCAGAATCAGTGCCTGCACGGCAACCCAAAGATCCATCCCCGCTCCTAAATACATGCGTTATCCAGCACGAACAACAAATATGATGATGAACTTGTGAGGGCGTCCGACCGAACCCTTCGCAAAAGGTTCCTGCGGACAGAAAAAATAAGCAAATCACGCACTTAACTCGTTACGGCGCAAATCCTAGCAGAGAACCTGCGCATTTAGCGCATGCCGCGCCGCGCCGCTCCTCTATTCACAGCACAGAGAGCCCCACGAGGTAGCTCACCTACACTTTGCATATCTGCCAATTAGCCTAAGGTCTAACGTAGCCAATAAACGCTCTTGACCTATAAGAGGCGTAAAACAACAAGGGAGAACAACTCCATGAATAGCCTGCGCAGCCTACCCATTAACCGTCGCCTATGGCTGATCCTGGTGGTCGCCATCGTCATGCTGATTATTCAGGGCGCATTGTTGCTCAAACAGATCCACACCGATCTGTACGCCGCCAAAGCCGAGAAAACCCAGCACGTGGTACAGAGCGCAGCCGGTATTCTGCAGCACTATCACGCCTTGGAAGCCGCAGGCAGCCTGCCTCGCGAAGATGCCCAAAAGCAGGCCATGGAAACCATTCGCGGCTTGCGCTACGACGGCCAGGAATACTTCTGGATCAATGACCAGACCCCGATGATGGTCATGCACCCGACTAATCCCAAACTGGAAGGTCAAAACCTCTCGGGCTTCAAGGACCCCGACGGCAAAGCGCTGTTCAATGAAATGGTCGCCATCAGCAAAAGCCAGGGCGCTGGCCAGGTCGATTACCGCTGGCCCAAACCGGGCGCCAGCGACGCCGTGCCCAAGGTTTCCTATGTGCAACTGTTCCAACCCTGGGGCTGGATAATCGGCTCTGGCGTTTATGTGGATGATGTTCAGGCCGAGTTCCAGGCCCAGGCGCTAAAAACCATAGTGATTGGCCTGGTGATTGCGGCGTTAGTGGCCCTGCTGATTGTGCTGATCGTACGCAGCATCACTCAACCCCTGCAGCACGCCGTCAGCGCCATGGCCAATATCGCCAGCGGCGATGGTGACCTGACGCGCAACCTCGACACCCACGGCAATGATGAACTGTCCGCCCTGTCCCGCCACTTCAATGCCTTTACCGACAAGCTGCGCCTGGTGATCAAGCAGTCCCTCGATTCTGCCGTTCAGCTCGATGCTGCCGCGCGCAACCTCGGCCAGGTTTCCGGCCAGGCGCAGCAACACAGCGAACAGCAATCGCAGCAAATGGAGTTGGTCGCCACCGCGATCAATGAAGTGACGTACGGCGTGCAGGATGTGGCGAAAAACGCCGAGCATGCCTCAACCGAAGTGCACGCGGCCGAAGAGCAAGCCCTGCAAGGCCAGCAGAGCATTGAAGCGAGCCTGCGGCAGATCAACGAGCTGTCCGGCACCATCGACCAGGCCGTAACGGTGATTCAAGCCCTGGCTCAGGAAAGCACGCAAATCGGCAGCGTACTGGAGGTAATCCGCTCGATTGCCGAACAGACCAACCTGCTCGCACTCAATGCTGCCATCGAAGCTGCGCGTGCCGGCGAGCAAGGGCGCGGCTTTGCCGTGGTTGCCGATGAGGTGCGTCTGCTGGCGCAGCGTACGCAAAAATCCACGGCGGAAATCCAGGTGATGATCGAACGCCTGCAGGGCAACTCGGAGGCAGCGGTCAAGGTTATCAACGACAGCAGCAAAGCCTCGCAGCTGACCATCGAGCAGGCCAGTCAAGCCGGTGCCAGCCTTACCCTGATCGCCAGCGGCCTGCGCAATCTCACCGGCCTGAACGCTTCCATCGCCAGCGCGACACTGCAACAATCGCACGTGGTCGAAGACATCAACCAGAATGTCACCCAGGCAGCCAGCCTGGCCCATAACAATGCCCTGGCGGCGCAACAATCCAGTGATGCCGGGCAACACCTAGGTCAGTTGGCCGAGCAGCTTAACCGGCTGCTTGGACAGTTCAGGGTATGAGAACGCAATGAGCGATATGGAACACCAGGAAGTCGACCTGAGCAAACCGCAGAACCAGGACCTGATCTGGGACTTGGACAGCATCGCCCGGCGCGAGCTGGCGGAACGCTTTATCAAGCTGTTCGAGAACCGCCTGTGCGTGTACTCGGAGTCGACGCGCCAGCTGTACACCAACTACGACTTGCACTTCCCCAGCGATATGGGCCGCAAGATGGTGGTGCTGCCCAATCCCTATGCGTTCCACGACACCCTGCACGGCATCGAGTCGCATGCCGTACGTAAAACCGGGCTATGCGTGCTACCCGGTGTGGTCCTGCGCAAGCCAGGCTTGCTGCTGACCACGATGATCAAGGAAGGCGGCCCGGCGCCGAAAACCATGCCGTTCAAACCGGCGTTGGCGCAAATCATCAGCAACCAGAAGAAGGCCGGCGATATCTTCCTGCCAATCATGATGAAGGGAGACCTGCGCGAGTTCGATCAGCAGATGCCCTATATCCACCTGCATCGCCTGCAGGTCAGTCGCCTGACCAGACTATCGACCTTCGAGCGTGACGATATTCAGCAGTCCATTACACGCAAGTTGCTTATGCTCTATCGCCAGGCCGACAGCCTCAGCTGTCACTGAATACCACTCAAGCCTGCGGCCAATAAAAAAGCGGCATCAGTTGACTGATGCCGCTTTGCGCTTTAGCCGCTGCTAGGTCTTATTGCTGGCTGACCCAAAACACTGCAGTGACGACGAAAATCACAATCAAGGCGAAAATGGCCTTGGCATCTACCACGCTGTCAGCATTATCCGGTTCACTGTGTTCACTCATGGACTACCCCTCTTGTTGTGTTTATGGGTGAATCGTCTTATGCAGTTAAGACCAGCATGCCCGCTTACTCAAGCCGTAGGGCTATGTTCAACGGCCGCCTTATCCCTTTAAGTTCTTTCCATATACTCAAACATCACTTTTGCGCATAACCCTGAGCTGGTATCTTCCTCCGGCTCCGCAGGGAGTGCGCGGCCGTGCGCGCTGATAGCTGTAAAAAGCCTGATAACAGGACACTCCATGTACGTATACGACCAGTACGACCAAAAAATCGTCGAAGACCGCGTCAAGCAGTATCGCGATCAAACCCGCCGTTACCTCGCTGGTGAACTGAGCGGTGAAGAATTCCGCCCGCTGCGCCTGCAGAATGGCCTGTACATCCAGCGCTTTGCGCCGATGCTGCGCGTTGCCGTGCCGTACGGCCTGATGTCGTCCGCCCAAGTACGCATGATGGCCAAGATTGCCCGTGACTACGACAAGGGCTACGCGCACATCAGCACCCGTCAGAACGTCCAGTTCAACTGGCCGGACCTGGAAGATGTGCCTGACATTCTCGCCGAGCTGGCCACCGTGCAGATGCACACGATCCAGACCAGCGGCAACTGCATCCGTAACACCACCACCGACCAGTTCGCTGGTGTGGCCAAGGATGAAATCATCGACCCACGTCCGTGGTGCGAGATCATTCGTCAGTGGTCGACTTTCCACCCCGAGTTCACCCACCTGCCGCGCAAGTTCAAGATTGCCGTCAACGGCGCAGTCAGCGACCGTGCCGCGATTGAAGTGCACGACATCGGCCTGGAAGCGGTCCAGAACGACGCCGGTGAGCTGGGCTTCCGTGTTTCCGTCGGTGGCGGCCTGGGCCGTACCCCGATCGTCGGCAGCTTTATCAACGAGTTCCTGCCGTGGCAGCACCTGATCAGTTACCTCGACGCCATCCTGCGTGTGTACAACCGCTATGGCCGTCGCGATAACAAGTACAAGGCGCGCATCAAGATTCTGGTCAAGGCGTTGACCCCTGAAGTCTTCGCCGAGCGAGTCAATGCGGAATGGGTCCATCTGAAAGACGGCCCGACCACCCTGACCGAAGCTGAAGTGGCCCGCGTTGCCGCGCACTTTATCGACCCAACTTACAAAGCCCTCGACGATCAGGATGCTGCATTGGCGGCCCTGGATGCCGAACACCCAGGCTTTGCCCGCTGGCGTCAGCGCAACACCTTCGCCCACAAGAAGCCGGGCTATGTCGCCGTTACTCTGTCACTGAAGCCAACCGGCGTGGCCCCAGGCGATGTCACCGACAAGCAGTTTGATGCGATTGCCGACCTGGCCGACCGCTACAGCTTTGGCGAAGTGCGCAACAGCCACAACCAGAACATCATCCTCGCGGATGTCGAGCAGGCGCAGCTGTTCACCCTGTGGGGCGAGCTGCGTGAAAACGGTTTCGCCACGCCGAACGTCGGCCTGCTGACTGACATCATCTGCTGCCCGGGCGGCGACTTCTGCTCCCTGGCCAACGCCAAGTCGATCCCGATTGCCGAAGCCATTCAGCGCCGTTTCGACGACCTGGATTACCTGTTCGATATCGGCAATATCGACCTGAATATCTCCGGTTGCATGAACGCCTGCGGTCACCACCACGTTGGCCATATCGGCATCCTCGGGGTGGACAAGAAAGGTCAAGAGTTCTATCAGGTGTCCCTCGGCGGCAGCGCTGGCCGTGACGCCAGCCTGGCGCAGATCCTCGGCCCATCCTTCGCCGAAGCCGACATGGCCGATGTGATCGACAAGATCGTCAAGGTCTATGTCGAGCGCCGCACCGAAGAAGAGAGTTTCCTCGACACCTTCCGCCGTATTGGCGTAGACCCGTTCAAGGAGCGAGTATATGCAGCGAATCATTAAGAACGGTCAGCTGATCGATGAAAGCTGGCACCTGCTGCCCAAGGACGCCACGCTGGACGGCATTCCCAACTGCGACGACCTGATCGTACCGTTGGGCCTGTGGGTCGAGCACAGCACCGCACTCAAGGCCCGCGATGGCGGCCTGGGTGTATGGCTGGACGCGGGTGAGGAAATCGAGGAAATCGCCGATCAGCTGGATAACTTCCAGGTAATCGCGTTGAACTTCCCGGCCTTCACCGATGGCCGTCACTGCTCCACCGCTTACCTGCTGCGCAACCGTTACGGCTACAAGGGCGAAGTGCGCGCCATCGGCGATGTGCTGCGCGATCAGCTGTTCTCCTACCTGCGCGTGGGCTTCGATGCCTTCGCCCTGCGTGAGGACAAAGACCCACTGGATGCCTTGAAAGCCTTCGAGGAGTTCAGTGAGGTCTATCAGGCCTCCACGGATCAGCCGCTACCGCTGTTCCGTCGCCGCGCCTGATTGGCTCAGCACTGAAAAGCCCCGCTCTGCGGGGCTTTTTTTATTTCAGGCTTTCACGCTCTCCCAGGCCACCTGAGCCAGCAGATCGCGGCAACCCGCCAGTTGCGTCTGTGTGCGCCCCGCCAGCCAGTTGCGCGAGAAGTCGTGGGTTGGTCCGATGATCACCGAAGCAAAGCAGTCCACCGGCATGGCCTTGAACAGCCCCTCTTCACGGTAGCGCGAGAGCGCGGCAAATATGCGCTGAAAGTGCTCGCGGTTGGCTTCACGCAACTGCTCACCCATTTCCCCCGCTTCCACCCGGCTGCGGCTGTGCAGGACAAAACGTGCCCAGTCAGGATTGGCCGTCACCCAGTCGATATAGCTGGTGACCAGCAACTTGACGCAGGCCTCGGCGCTGTCAGCCGTGGCAAAGCCCTCTTCCAGCATCGCCGCGTACTCAGCCGTACCCGCCAGATAGAGCGCGGCGATGATTCGCTCCTTGTTGCCGAAGTGGTGATACAGGCTGCCGATGCTGGCCTCGGAACGATCACGGATCATCTCGATGGTGGTGCCATCGACTCCAACCTCGGTGAAGCAGGCCAGCGCAGCCTGGAGGATTTCATCTTTGCGGGAACGACGGGCCATGCTTTCCTCGGCGACAACTTAACTAGAATATATTTCTAGAATTAAATTCCAATATTCGTATACTGCCCTGGCGCGCACATCTCTTCAATCAGTAAACAGGCCAGGAGAATCCCATGAGCCAGATGTTACAGATGTTCCAGCAGACAGGCCCGGTGCAGTTCAGCGCCATGATCGGCCAGGTCGCGCCCTACTTCGCCAGCATCGCCCCGCAATTCGTAGAGCTGCGTCCAGGCTACGCCGAAGTCACCTTCCCCAAGCGCCGCGAGGTACTCAACCATATCGGCACCGTGCACGCGATTGCCCTGTGCAACGCGGCCGAGCTGGCCGCAGGGACCATGACCGACGCATCTATCCCCAAGGGCTGCCGCTGGATTCCACGCGGTATGACCGTGGAATACCTAGCCAAGGCCGATGGCGATATTCGCGCCGTGGCCGATGGCAGCGCCATCGACTGGAGCCAGCTGGGTGACGTGACTGTACCTGTACAGGCCTTTGTCGGCGACAAAGCGGTGTTTCGCGCAGATATCACCATGTACGTCAGTCAGGCCTGAGCTCCAGAAACACAAAGGCCCGGTAAGACCGGGCCTTTTTAGTCGCGCAACCACTCAAGCCAGGTTAACCAGCACCCGACCGACCTGCTTGCCAGCGAGGATCTGCGCAATCGCATCGGGCAACTGCTCAAGCGTCACCTCGGTGACCAGTGCATCGAGCTTGACCTTCCACTGCAGCGACAGCTTGTCCCACATCGACGCTTTGACCACCAACGGCAGCTCGACCGAGTCGACCCCGAGCAGATTTACTCCACGCAGGATAAACGGCAGCACGCTGCCCTTAAAACCGACACCAGCCGTCAGGCCGCAGCAGGCAACACTGGCGCCGTAGCGCAGCGACTTGACCACGTTGAACAGGATATCCCCGCCCACACAATCCACCGCGCCAGCCCACTGCTCTTTGAGCATCGGCTTATCGGTACCGTCCTGCAGTTCGGTACGCAGCACAATCTGCTGCGCCCCCAGCGCCTTGAGGTAATCCGCCTGCTCGGCCTTGCCGGTCGACGCCGCAACGCGGTAACCCAGAGAAGTGAGCAAGGCCAGCGCGACACTGCCGACGCCACCGGTGGCCCCGGTTACCAATACGGGGCCGGCATCCGACGTGAGCCCAGCCTGCTCAAGTTTGTCGACACACAACGCTGCCGTCAGCCCAGCAGTGCCGAGCACCATAGCCTCGCGCAGCGACAAGCCCTGGGGGCGTTTCAGCGCCCAGCTGGCGGGAATACGAATGTATTGGGCAAAACCGCCTGAGGTGTTCATGCCCAGGTCGTAGCCGGTGACGATCACCTCATCGCCGGCGCTGAACTCGGCCACACTGGAAGCTTCCACCACACCGGCGGCATCGATGCCAGGGGTGTGCGGAAAGCTTCTGGTCACGCCGCGGTTGCCACTGGCCGACAGCGCATCCTTGTAGTTGAGCGAGGAGTACTTGACCCGAATCAGCAGCTCGCCGGCCGGCAAGTCGTCGATCTCACGCTGCACAATCACCTGTTCGAAACCGCCCGCTGCGCTTTCACGGGCCTGTAATGCGCTGAACTTGCTCATGTTCTTCCTCTATACGGCGGACCGATTACCAGAAGCGTTGCTGATTCAAACGACTCAGCCAGTTCAGAACGAAACGATCCAGCGCCACGCTGCCCGCCAGTCCAACTCGCTCCTGCAGGGTTTTCTTCTCGGCATAGTGCAAATGAAACAGCTCGGCGCTCTTGGCGCGTTCTGCCAGGTATTCGTCGCTGGTCTTCAGCTCATCAACCAGTTGCTTCTCCAGCGCCGCCAGACCCAGCCAGACTTCGCCGGTAGCAATCTGATCGATATCCAACTGCGGCCGGTAGCGTGCAACAAAGCCTTTGAACAACTCATGGGTAGTTTCCAGGTCTTCCTGAAACTTCTCCCGGCCCTTTTCGGTGTTCTCGCCGAACACCGTCAGGGTGCGCTTGTACTCGCCTGCGGTAAGTACTTCAAAATCGATATCATGCTTCTTCAGCAGGCGGTGCACATTAGGCAGCTGAGCCACCACGCCAATCGAGCCAAGAATGGCGAACGGCGCGGAAATGATCTTCTCGCCAATGCAGGCCATCATATAGCCGCCGCTGGCAGCGACCTTGTCGATACAAACGGTCAACGGCACACCCGCCTGACGAATCCGCGCCAGCTGCGAAGAGGCCAAACCATAGCTGTGCACCATGCCGCCGCCACTTTCCAAACGCAGCACCACTTCATCCTGCGGCGTCGCCATAGTCAGTAAAGCAGTGATTTCGTGACGCAGGCTGTCGGTGGCCGAGGCTTTGATATCGCCGTCGAAGTCCAACACGTAGACGCGCGGTTTGTGGATACCAGCTTTTTTTTCCTGCTTGGCGGCCTTGGCTTCGGCTTTGCTCGCCGCTTTCAGCTGCTCCTTATCGAGCACCGCGTGCTCCATGCGCTGATGCAGCTGCTTGAAGAAGTCATTGAGCTTGTTCACCTGCAGCTGGCCAGTGCTCTGCCGGCCCTTGCTGCGCAGCGCGGCAATCGATACCAGCACCACCAGAATGGCCACAACCAGGGTCACTGTCTTGGCCAGAAAGCCGATGTACTCTGCAAAAAACTCCACGAATTCCCCCTTGTACCAATGGCAGCGCGCGCTCATCGGCCGCGCTGAATAGTGCCCAAGCATACCGAGGCCATGGGTTGGCGGCCAGCAAACAGACCACAGCTATTCAGCGCACTCATGCAATTCAAACAAGCGTATGTTTTTACGTTGACAGCTCCTGAGCTTCCTCATACCCTCGCGAAACTTTCAACGTACCGGAATCGAGCGGACGTGGGCAGCATCTACCTGATTCGACATGGCCAAGCCTCCTTCGGTGCAGACGATTACGATGTGCTATCGCCCATCGGAATTCGCCAGGCCGAAGTGTTGGGCGCGCACCTCGCACAACTCGGCACGCGTATTGATCGCAGCGTCAGTGGTGATCTGCGCCGCCAGCAGCACACCGCTAACAGCGCCTTACAGCAATTGCACGATGCAGGCATAGCCATACCACCACTGGACATTGACTCTGCCTTCAATGAGTTCGATGCCGACGCGGTAATCCGCAGCCTGCTGCCGGGCATGCTTGGCGAAGAACCTGAAGCCCTGCATATCCTGCGTAATGGCGCGAGCAATCGTGCTGAATTTCAGCGCCTGTTCGCCAAGCTGATTGGCCGCTGGATTGCCGGCGAACACGACACGCCGGACCTGCAAAGCTGGCAAGGCTTCGTCGAGCAGGTCCAGGGCGGCCTCAACCGCCTTTTGCAACAGGCCGAGAGCAAACAGAACATTGCCGTATTCACCTCGGGCGGCACTATTACTGCCCTGTTGCATCTGATTACCGGTATCGCGCCCGCGCAGGCTTTCGAGCTGAACTGGCAAATTGTTAACACCTCACTAAGCTGCCTGAAGTTTCGCGGCAGCCAAGTGAGCCTGGCTTCCTTCAACAGCCATGTGCATTTGCAGCTGTTGAAGGCGCCGGAGCTCATCACTTATCGCTGAGTTTCGGCCCACTGCACCCATCACGGGCGCTAGAAAAAACCTGAGAAAAAGGAAGAAACCATGAGCGTTGCAGACATCGTCAATACCATGCAGTCCAAATTCAACGCCGGTGCCGCTGCAGGCCTGGACCTGGTGTTCCAATTCAACATCGAAGACGGCGAGAACTACGCCCTGATCGTCAAGGACGGCACCTGCGCCGTTGAGAAAGGCGACAATGCCAACGCCAACGTGACCCTGATCATGGACACCGACACCCTGAAAGGCATCACCAGCGGCGAAACCGACGGTATGCAAGCGTTCATGTCCGGCAAACTGCGCGCCGAAGGCGACATGATGCTGGCCATGAAACTGGGCGAGCTGTTCCCGGTTTAAGCGGCAAGGCTACTACGCTACAAAACAAACCGGAGTCCTCGACTCCGGTTTTTTTATGGCCGCCATCCAGGGCGGCCACCCTGCGGGCCGTCGCTACGCGACGTGCACACTGGCTCCCGGCCATTTTTTTATGTCTTGCAACACGCACCAGAACAGCCAATCAGGTAGCTTGATTGGGTAGCAACACGCCCGCCTATAACGGCGTGTAATCCTTGTGAGGCGACCCTAGCAGCATTAGATTAGCTAATTATCTTAGGCACCCATCATAAGCAGAAGGGATAAACATGGCGCTTACTGACCAGTCCACCCGTATCCGCGAAGGCGAAGAACTCGACGCCGCGGTCATCGACCAGTACCTCAAGGCGCATATCCCCGGTCTGACGGGCGAGCCACGCATCAGCCAGTTTCCGGGCGGCGCCTCGAACCTGACCTACCTGCTGGAATACCTGGACAAAGAATTCGTCCTGCGCCGCCCGCCCTTTGGCCACAAGGCCAAATCCGCCCACGACATGGGCCGCGAGTACCGCATCCTCAATCAGCTCAACGCCGGCTTCCCCTACTGCCCGAAAGCCTATGTGCACTGCATCGACGAGTCGGTGATCGGTGCCGAGTTCTATGTCATGGAACGGGTCAACGGCATCATCCTGCGCTCGGAAATGCCGGCCGAGCTGAACTTCAGCGCCGAGCAGACCCGCGAGCTGTGCAAGAGCTTTATCGACAAGATGGTCGAGCTGCACAACGTCGACTATCAGGCCTGCGGCCTGGGCGACCTAGGCAAGCCCGAAGGTTATGTGCAGCGACAGATCGGTGGCTGGAGTGATCGCTACGACAAAGCCCTGACGCCCGACGCGCCGCTGTGGGAGCCGGTCAAGGCCTGGCTCAAGGACAAGATGCCTGCCGACCACCACAAGCCCGGTATTGTGCACAACGATTACCGCTTCGATAACGTCATCCTCAATCCACAGAATCCAAGCCAGATCATCGGCGTGCTGGACTGGGAACTGACCACCATCGGCGACCCGCTGATGGACCTGGGCAACACCCTCGCCTACTGGATCGAAGCCGGTGACTCGGCACCGATCCAGCTGATGCGCCGCCAGCCAAGCAATGCGCCGGGCATGCTGACTCGCCAGCAGTTCGCCGATTACTACGCCGAGCGCTCGGGCATCGAAATCAAGAGCATCGACTTCTATTACACCTACGGCCTGTTCCGCCTGGCCGGCATCGTGCAGCAGATCTACTACCGCTACTTCCATGGCCAGACCCAGGACAAACGCTTCGCGCAGTTCATTCAGATGAACAAGCTGCTGGAGCAGATGAGCCTGCAGGTCATCAACAAATCGCAGCTGTAAACGGCCGAACAGGCCTCATAGAACCCATTCAAAGGCTTGCGAGCTAGAGCCATGCAAGGCAAAAACAGGCGAGGAAGCGGAGTTTACTTTTGTAAATGAGCATTCCGAGCCTGTTTTTAACGCAGCAGGGCCGACGCGCAGCAGACTTTGGATACGTTCTCAATAAGAAAGGAAAATCCTATGTCCAAGACCCAACTGTTCGACCTCGACGGCAAGATCGCTTTCGTTTCCGGCGCCAGCCGTGGCATCGGTGAAGCCATCGCCAAACTGCTGGCCCAGCAAGGCGCTCACGTGATCGTCTCGAGCCGCAAGATCGACGATTGCCAGAAAGTTGCCGATGCGATCATCGCCGATGGCGGTAAAGCCACCGCCGTGGCCTGCCATATTGGCGAGATGGAGCAGATCAGCAACGTCTTCGCGCAGATCAAAGAGCAGTTCGGCCGCCTCGACATCCTGGTCAACAACGCCGCCACCAACCCGCAGTTCTGCAACGTACTGGACACCGACCTGTCGGCGTTCCAGAAGACCGTCGATGTGAACATCCGCGGTTACTACTTTATGTCCATCGAAGGCGGCAAGCTGATGAAGGCCAACGGTGGTGGCAGCATCATCAACGTTGCCTCGATCAACGGCGTCTCGCCAGGCGAGTTCCAGGGCATCTACTCGGTAACCAAGGCCGCGGTGATCAGCATGACCAAGGTCTTCGCCAAGGAGTGCGCGCAGTTCGGCATTCGCTGCAACGCTCTGCTGCCGGGCCTGACCGATACCAAGTTTGCCTCGGCGCTGGTAAAGAACGACGCCATCCTCAACCTCGCCCTGCAGCGCATCCCGCTCAAGCGTGTTGCGGCACCAAGCGAAATGGCCGGCACCGTGCTGTACCTGGCCAGCGATGCCTCCAGCTACACCACCGGTGTGGCGCTGAACGTGGACGGCGGCTTCCTCTCCTGAGATAGCCCATCCAATAAAAAAGGGACCCTCGGGTCCCTTTTTTACTACCTGAAATTTACTGCCAGTCTTTCAGCGCCTGCTTGGCCGCCGGATTCATCGGCTCGGCGAGCAATCCAGCCGGCGTCAGGTTGATGCTGTACACCGCCTCATCGGCCAGCGGCAGGTAGGTCACCCGACGCGCCTGTGGGTCGAAGATAAACAGGTCATGCTGACCCAACCGCAGCCAGCGCCACAGATCGATACCATATGGACTGCGCGCCAGTTCGACCCGGGTGTGCTGCGCCAGGCTTTGCTGTTCGATCGATAGGAAACGCCCCGACAGTTTCTCCAGACGATAACCCGGCTCCAGGCCAATCAACGCGGCCAGCCCTTTCCATTGCAGGAAACGCGCATCCAGCTGCCAGAGATCGCCCTCCATGGTCAGCGTACGCTCACGACCGCCCTCCAGCACACTGACCCGATACAGTGGCCCGTCAGCCTTGAAGCTCAGTGTGGCCAGCGGCTTACCTTCAGGAATTGCTGCATAGCTGCGCAAATCGTTGGCCAGCAGACCAATCAGCGCCGCCAGGGCGAGAAATGCTAGGCCGCAGGTGCCGCGCAACCAACCGAGAAACCACTGCCGATTGAACAGGATGCGCGCCGCCACAAACGCCGCCAGTAATGCCAACAATGCTGTTGCCCATGCCAGTCCGCCGTATTGCATTGCCGTGCATTCCTTATGCTTGAAATTGCCGGCATTATGCGCAGCTACCTGGCTGGCGAACAGCAAGAGAACACCACAATTAGACACAGGACGTGTTTTTCATGGCTTTCCCGTTTGAACTCAGCGTTGACCTGTCGACCCTGGCGATTCTCGCCTTGGTCGCGTTTATTGCCGGCTTTATCGATGCAATTGCCGGCGGTGGCGGCTTGCTGACCATCCCCGCACTGCTGACTGCCGGCCTGCCGCCGCACCTGGCCCTGGGCACCAATAAACTCAGCTCAACCTTTGGCTCAGCCGCCGCCAGTTACACCTTCTACCGGCGCAAGCTATTTGACCCCAGCAAGTGGCGCAATGCCCTGATCGGCACGGCGGTCGGCGCACTGCTGGGCGCCGCATTGGCGCAATGGCTGCCGTCGGAATGGTTGAACCAGCTGTTACCTGCGGTGGTATTTGGCTGCGGCCTGTACCTGCTGTTTGGCAAAACTCCGGATGCGCCGCTGCTCGCCGAGGCGCCTATCGCCAAAGGCCGGCAGTGGCCACAAAGCATCAGCCTGGGTTTCTATGATGGAGTGGCGGGCCCAGGCACCGGCGCCTTCTGGACGGTCAGCAGCCTGCTGCTCTACCCGCTCGATCTGGTCAAGGCCAGCGGCGTGGCCCGCAGCATGAACTTCGTCAGTAATATCTGCGCCCTGACCGTGTTTATCATCAGCGGGCAAGTGGCCTGGCTGCTGGGCATCTGCATGGGGCTTGCACTGATGGTCGGAGCGTTTCTCGGGGCACGCACGGCGATCAAGGGCGGTTCGAAGTTTATCCGCCCAGTATTTATCCTAGTGGTACTGGCATTAACCGTGCGCCTAGCCTGGCAGCACTGGTTCGGGCTGGCCTAGACGGCGCGCCACATAGACGTCAATCAGATAGCGAGCAATCGAGCGTGCCGCCGGCAATAGCGGCAGGTCATGCACGCTGAACCACTGAGCATCCTCGATTTCATCGGCCTGCATAACGATATCGCCCGAGGCGTATTCGGCATGAAAACCCAGCATCAGCGAATGCGGGAATGGCCAGCCCTGGCTGCCGAGGTACTGCAAGCAGCTGATCTCGACCCCGACTTCTTCGCGCACTTCACGGGCCACGCAGTGCTCGACCGACTCCCCCGCTTCCACGAAGCCGGCCAGGGTGCTGTAGACCCCGGAAACAAAGCGCGGCGAGCGCGCCAGAAGAATCTCATCACCGCGGGTTACCAGTACGATCATGCTCGGTGAAAGCCGCGGGTAATGCTGCAGCTCGCAGCGTACGCAGTGCATCGCGCGTTCGCCCAGCACATGCTGCATCGCTCCACCACAGCTGCCACAGAACCGATGCTGGCTGGCCCAGGTGCCAATTTGCGTGGCGTAGCTGAGCAACTTGAAGGTATCGGCATCGCCCTGCAGCATAAACTGGCGCAGGCTTTGCCAGGCGCAGCCCGGCATGTCGAAGGGCTGGCTCAGCTCCAGCAGGTAGACTGCATCACCATCAAAATGGCCGAGGCCGTGCTCGGCGATAATCGGCAAATCCTGCTTCTTCAACCATTCACGAGGGAACAACACCCCGTTGCTGTCCGCCAGAAAGTGCTGCTTGCAGTGCGCGACCACCCAACCACCGGGTTGCTGACTGTCGAGCAGAGTGGCTTGCCAGCGCTGCATGCTCAAGCCTCCAGCGGCATGCCCAGGGCCCGCACGCTTTCTGCGGCGAGGTCAAGCACGCTTGGCTGGGTTTCCGGACGCATCACCGCGCCGGCTTCGAGGTAATACTCAAGGCTGCTCAAGGCATCGGCGAGGGTTTCCAGCATCTGCTCGGACGGCATCTGCGGCGCATCGAACATATGCTGCTGGATGTAATCGGCGCAGGCGCCGACCAACAACGCGGCACGCTCCTGACCGAGGAACCACAACCCGCCGCGCACGGCTTGCAGGCTGAACGGCACGTTGGACAGGTGCATGCGCTCGCCACTTGACTCCAGATACGCAGTAATCGCTCGCTTGGCCAAGGCCAGACCAGCCTGGGCCTCATCGACCACCACAATGCGTGCTTCATTAAGTTGATGCAGAGCGAAGGAGTCAGCCTCTTCACCAGGCTGCGCCTGAGTAGGCCGCGTTTCACGACGCTCGCCACGTTCCAGGCTGGCGACCATACCTTCGACGTACAACACGGCATCGGCCAGCTTGTGCAGCTCCTGAGGCGCGGGGGCGCTCTCCTCGCTCCAGCTCGCGACAACTGGCAATTGAGCATTCAGCGAGTTGCCGGCCGAGCTCAGGCCGACCATGCCGAGGGTCTTGCTCAGTTTGCCGAGCAAGGCGTGCAGGCTGTTGAGGCTGTCACTTTGCAAGGTGCCGCGCTCAATCAGGTCGAGCATGTCCTTGACGCTGTTGAGCTCTTCACGGATCGCCGAGCTCAGCGAACGCATGACCGCCTGCCCAGGGCCTGCCAGGCGCTGGTATTCCTCTTCCAGCAGGTGATCGGTAAAGGGCAACGGCGTCAGGCCGAAGACTTCGCTCAGGGCTGCCGCTTGCGGCCCGCGGCTGTCCGCCAGGGCTACCAGATAAAGTAATTCCTTGAGCAGGCCACGCGGCGCTTCGTACTGCCCGTTGGCGAGCATCTGCTTGAGCTCGCGATCAATCCGCGAAAACAGCTGTTTACGCGATTTGCGCGCCAGCAGCTGGCCATCAACTTGCGCCTCAACGGCAGCCGAGCCAACCCAGCACAGGCGACCGCGTGGTTCGTTGGCAAACAGACTGTCGAGACGCATCAGTGCGCGGCCCATCAGCTTGAGGCTGGCCTGCGGGTTCTGCTCACGGATAAAGCCCAGCAGGCCCACCTGATACATATGGCGCAGACGGCGCCCTTCACTTTCACGCGCCGCACCATCAACCGATGGCGGCGAGGTACGCGGACGAGCATGATCGAGGCGCACGCTGAAAAAGAAGCTTTCCGGCAAGGCGGGTTGGCCGCCGGCCTGACGCAGGTCGTTGATCGCCGGCAACAGCAGTTCCGGCATTTCCTGGCGATGCGCTTCAACGTTTTCCAGATAGCGGCGCAGTACGTGCAGCGCGTTGCTCAGGGCGGAAAGCTGCACATCGCGTTCTTCACCGGCGCCTGCGGGAATATCGGTGGCCTGATCCAGCACTTCCTGAGCCAGCAGCTCGGCACCGGCCAGTTCGATCAGATTCAGTGTGCCGCGTACCTGATGCAGGTTTTCCACAGCCTGTTGCAGCAGGCTGCCGTTGTGGCGGTCGGCGATAAAGTGTTCGAGGCTCGACTCTGCCTCTTCCATAGTGGTGAACAGTTCATCGCGCACCAGATTAAGCGACGTGGCTCCAGAAACCATGAGCTATTGCGCCTCCCGCGTCGGTGATAAAAACAGGTGGAAGGACAGCATCAGTCAGCGAACTCCGGTTTCTGCTTGCTCATATGAGCCGTCATGGCCACACGCAGATCCGCCGATTGCAGCATGGCGGCGTTCCAGGTGGCGATATATTCCAGGCCGTCATCGACCCGGTGATCACGCATGTAGCGAAGCATTTCCTTGGTGCCACGAATCGCCACTGGCGACTTGCTGGCGATCTCGCGGGCGATGCCCATCACGCCATTGAGCAAGGCATCGACATCGGCATAGGTGCGGTTGACCAGGCCGATGCTGCGCGCCTCTTCACCATCAATGGTGCGGCCGGTAAAGGCCAGCTCGCGCATCATGCCGTCACCAATAATGCGCGGCAGGCGCTGCAGGGTGCCAACGTCGGCAGCCATACCGATGTCGATTTCCTTGATCGAGAACTGTGCATCAGCCGTCGAATAACGCATATCACAGGCCGAGATCAGATCGATAGCACCACCCAGGCAATAGCCTTGAATGGCCGCGAGAACCGGCTTGCGGCAGTTGTCTACGGCATTGAACGAGGCTTGGAGTTCGAGAATCTTGCGCCGCAGCTTTTCAGCATTGCGGCCGACATCCGGGCCCAGCTGGCTGCCGACCGAGGCCAGCATCATCAGGTCGATACCTGAGGAGAAATGCTTACCCGCACCGGAGATCACCACTGCGCGCACTTCATCGGTGTCATCGGCCCAGCGGAAAATCTCGATGATTTCGCGCCAGAAGTCCGCGTTCATCGCGTTGACTTTTTCCGGGCGATTGATCACCACATGGGCGACCTTATCTGCCAACACGACATTAAAGGCTTTGTAGTCGGACACGGCAGTCATCCTCAGCTGGGGCGCAAGCGCACAATGAAAGTCTTCTTATGCTAAAAATCGAGCAACTATAACAACCAACTGACAAATGTCGATGCTGGCCACTGTGACGCAGAACACGTCATCAAAGTTAAGCTCATTTTTTACTTATCGGCGATAAGCACTTGATCTACTGAGAAAGACTGGCGGCAGGCCGACTAACTAATGCCGGTGCCGCCAGGTAGAGCAGGATCAGGCCTTGATGCAATCCACGGTGTAGACGCCTTCCTCACGCTGCAGGCCATGCACATCGGCATCGAAACCAGGGAAGCTGCGGTCAAACGTACGGGCAAACGCCAGGTAATCGATGATCGAGCGGGTCTGCGCAGTAAAGCGCTCGCCCGGCATGATCAGCGGAATACCTGGCGGATATGGCACCAGCATCACCGCGGCAATTCGGCCTTCCAGTAACTCAATCGGCACCGCCTCTACTTCACCACGTACCAGCTGGTTATAGGCATCGGCCGGTTTGATCGCCACTTCCGGCAGCACTGTGTACATACGCTTGAGCGCCTTGGCCGTGGCGTTTTCGCGATAGCAGGCATGCAAGGCATCGCACAGATCGCGCAGCCCCATGCCCTGATAAAAGGTCTTACCGGCCTGAGCAATCGAAGGCAGTACATCGCTTAACGGCAGGTTGGCGTCGTAGCTGCGTTTGAACTCCAGCAGTTCGGTCAACAGCGTGCTCCACTTACCTTTGGTAATGCCCATAGAGAACAGCACTAGGAAGGAATACAGCCCGGTTTTCTCCACCACCAGGCCACGCTCCCAAAGGAACTTGCTAACCACTGCTGCCGGAATGCCGCGCGCGTCCAGCTTGCCATCGGCGGTCAGCCCCGGGGTTACCAGGGTCACCTTGATCGGGTCGAGCAGCACGTAATCTTCGGCCACATCGCCAAAGCCATGCCAATCAGCCTGTGGCTGCAGCAGCCAATCCTGGGTCACCACATCATCGGCGCCTTCGGCCTTGGCTGGCTGCCAGATGCTGAACCACCAGTCGTCACTACTGAGGTTCTGCCGCAGATTGGCCAGGGCACGACGGAAGCTCAGGGCTTCATCGAAAGTTTCCTGAATCAGCGAGCGACCCGCCGGCCCTTCCATCATCGCCGAGGCCACATCCAGCGAAGCGATGATGCCGTACTGCGGCGAAGTGGAGATGTGCATCATAAAGGCTTCATTGAAGCGATCCCGATCCAGTTGGCGCACACCGCCATCCTGCACATGGATCATCGAGGCCTGGCTGAAAGCCGCCAGCAGCTTATGCGTCGAGTGGGTGGTAAACACCAGCGGCGCATCCTCGGTGCGCGCAGTGCCCATGCCGTAACGCCCGGCATAGAACTCGTGAAACGCCGCGTAGGCGTACCAGGCCTCGTCGAAATGCAGCACTTCGACGCTGTTGCCCAGGGTCTGCTTGATCAGTTCGGCGTTGTAGCAAAGGCCATCGTAGGTCGAATTGGTCACCACCACCAGCTTGACCATCGCCCCGCTGCTGCTCGGCACACGACCGCGCGCTAGCGGGCTGGCATCGATCTTCGCCTGAATCGACTCACGGCTGAATTCGCTCAGCGGAATCGGCCCGATAATGCCCAGCTCGTTGCGCTCCGGACACAAATACAGCGGGATCGCGCCGGTCATGATGATCGAATGCAGGATCGACTTGTGGCAGTTGCGATCGACCAGCACCAGGTCATCGCGGCCGACCATGCTGTGCCAGACGATCTTGTTCGCTGTCGAGGTGCCGTTGATCACGAAGTAGGTATGGTCGGCGCCGAAGTTGCGCGCCGCACGGGCTTCGGCCTCGGCCAACGGGCCGGTGTGATCAAGCAGCGAGCCCAGCTCAGGCACCGATACCGAGAGATCGGAACGTAGGGTGTTTTCCCCGAAAAACTGGTGAAACGCCTGCCCCACCGGGCTTTTGCGATAGGCCACACCGCCGCCATGGCCAGGTGTGTGCCAGGAATAGTTGGACTGCGCAGTGTGTTGTACCAGCGCCTTGAAGAATGGCGGCAGCAGACAATCCAGATAATTGCGCGCGGCGCGGGCCACCTGGCGGGCCAGGAACGGCACGGTGTCTTCGAACAGATAGAGAATGCCGCGCAGCTGGTTGAGATCGACCATGGCCTCGGCCGGGGCATTTTCGATGGTCACCTGTTCGCCGAGGGCGAAAATCGGCAACTGCGGTGCACGACGGCGAGCAATGCGAATCAGCTCTACCATGTCCTGCAGCAGGTTCTTGTTTTCACCCGCACCTTCGGCAGCGACCAGAATGCAGGCCAAGCCGTGATGGGTGGAGGCAACGATGCGCCCCTCGGCGGAGCTGGCGGTGGAAAGAATGCTGAAGCCGTCCTGCTCCAGTTCTTGGGCGATGGCGCGTACCCGGTCACCGGCCACGGTATCGGCCTTGATGTCACGGTGCACGATCAGGACGGGGAACTTGAGGTCTTTATACATTGTGGCGTCCCTGGGAGTGACAGGCCCGAGCCTGCCTATCGCCTCAGGGTAGAGGCTGGCTCCGTCAGGCGGAACCCCCTCTGCGTGACGCTGTACGAAAAGGTCGCGAGTGGATAACTCGCGACGTGATCAGGCTTCGATCTTGAGCTGCTCCATCTGCACCCAAAGCGGCGGCGCGCCAGCGGATTTTTCGATAATAGCCAGGCGCGCGGCATGCTCGGCAAGCTCGGCAGCACTGGCCTGAATCACCCGTGTACGCGCGCGCTCAGCGGGCAGGCGGCGGATCGCACTGGGTTGCTGACGACCATTGCTGTCGCCTTCCGAACCATCACCGGCCAGGGACAGATTGGTCTGCCCACCGGTCATGGTCAGGTAGACGTCGGCGAGGATCTCGGCGTCGAGCAAGGCGCCGTGCAAGTCGCGGCCGGAGTTGTCGACGCCATAGCGTTTGCACAGGGCATCGAGGTTGTTGCGCTGCCCTGGGTGGCGCTCGCGGGCCATCATCAGGGTGTCGAGGATCGAGCAGTGCTCGCTGATATCAGCGCGGTCGTCCTGCTTGATCAGGGCAAACTCGTTGTTGATAAAGCCAACGTCGAACGCCGCGTTGTGGATGATCAGCTGCGCGCCCTTGATGAATTCGAAGAACTCATCAGCGACTTCCTTGAAGCGCGGCTTGTCCTTCAACGCATCATTGGTAATGCCGTGCACCGCGATCGCGCCTTCGTCGATCTCGCGATCCGGCTGCAAATAAACGTGAAAGTGCCGCCCGGTCAGGCGCCGGCCGATCAGTTCGACACAGCCGATTTCGATGATCCGATGACCATCGGCCACCGGCATACCCGTGGTTTCTGTATCGAGCACCACACTACGCATGCTTCAACCCTCTTACTTCATCAACACCACGATTGGCCAACTGGTCGGCGCGCTCGTTCCCTGGGTGGCCGGTATGACCGCGGACCCACTGCCAGGTGACGTTATGCCGGTTTACCTGCTCATCCAGCTGCTGCCACAGGTCGGCATTTTTCACCGGCTGTTTGGCGGCGGTTTTCCAGCCGCGCTTCTTCCAGTTCGGCATCCAGTCCTGAATGCCCTGCATCACATACTGCGAGTCGGTAACCAGGCGCACGTCGCAGGAACGCTTCAACTCGGCCAGGGCGCGGATCGCAGCGGTCATTTCCATGCGGTTGTTGGTGGTCTCGGCCTCGCCGCCCCACAACTCTTTCTCCACACCTTTGAAAATCATCAACGCGCCCCAGCCACCAACGCCAGGATTGCCCTTGCAGGCGCCGTCGGTGTAGATCTCGACCTGTTCACTCATGTATCTGCAATCTCTCGCTCAATTAATCCGGCCGGTTCTATTTCTGCCATCTACTTCTGTGGCGTTTCGCGGCGACTGACTTTGGCCACGGGCATCGGTAGCAGTTTGCCCAGCGGTTGTCGGCTCGGCTGACGCAGTGGGCGCAATCCAACCACCAGCTTGCGGGCCACCAGCACGTAAAAGCCGCCACCGGGCGGCTGCCAGGCCGCGCCCAGGCGCTCCAACCCAGCCAGCCGCGCCTGCCAGGCCGGCGAAGAAAGCGGCGGACGATAGCACCCGAAGCGGCGTTTCTCCAGCGCGAAGCCCAGCAGGTGCAACCAGTCGCTGACCCGGTTGGGCGCAATGCAACGAGCCTGACGCAGTGCGTCGCGGGTAAATAGATGACGCATGCCCCAGCTGCTCATTGGGTTGATGCCGACGATCAGCAGATGACCACCCGGCCGCACGCTGCGCGCTGCTTCACGCAGCAGGCCATGTGGCGACAGGCTGAAATCCAGCCCATGCTGCAACACCACCACATCGGCGGCATGCTCGGTGAGCGGCCAGGATTGCTCCTCACAAACGATCTCTACACCCTTGAACGGCGCCCCAAGACGCACACTGCGCTGAATCTGCTGAGCATCTGGCGGCATGTCGGCGGCTGGGCCGTAATGCACCAGGTAACCACCAAAGAAGCGCGCCAGCTCTTCTTCCAGCAATTGCCGCTCCTGCTCCAGCAACAATTGTCCGAGCGGGCCGCTCAGCCAGCTGCGCGCTGCGGCGATAAGGTCTAGCCATTCACTGTCTGCGTGGGCAAAAGGGTGATCGGACATAAGAAATACCTGCGTAGCCAGCACCGCCATTGCGTCCTAAGATGCACCTTTGCGCCCTGCTTAGCGACCCACTCATGATTAAAATCGACGCCCTGCCTGCATTCTCCGACAACTATATATGGCTGCTGCAAGACCCAGAGCAGCGCCGCTGCGCGGTTGTCGACCCGGGTGATGCCGCACCCGTCGAAGCCTGGCTGGCAGCCAATCCCGGTTGGCAGTTGAGCGATATTCTGATTACTCACCACCATTTCGATCATGTCGGCGGTATCGAACGCCTCAAGGCAGCCACCGGTGCTCGGGTATTGGGCCCGGCCAACGAAAAAATCCCTGGACGTGACCTGGCGCTGCGCGATGGCGACCAGGCCGACGTGCTGGGCCAGCGTTTCGATATATATGAAGTACCGGGACATACCCTTGGGCATATCGCCTATATCCAGCCCGAACAGCACTGGCTGTTCTGTGGCGACACGTTGTTTGCTGGCGGCTGTGGTCGCCTATTCGAAGGCAGCCCTGAGCAGATGCATCATTCGCTCAGCCGCCTGGCCGCCCTCCCCGAGCAGACTCAGGTGTTCTGCACCCATGAATACACCCTAAGCAACCTGCGCTTTGCCGCGGCAGTTGAGCCGGGTAATCCGGAAATCAGCCAACGCCTAGAGCAGGTCAGCCAATGGCGCGAGGCTGGGCAAATCAGCCTGCCGTCATCGATTGGCCTGGAGCGTGCCACCAACCCCTTTTTGCGCAGCGCGCAACCGTCGGTCGGGGCCCTCATCAGCGAACGCGAAGGGCCTGCAAACCGCTCGCCAGCGCAGGTTTTCGCTGCCTTACGCGCCTGGAAGGACCATTTCTAAACCTCGACAACCACACAAAAGACTGGTTAAAACTTGACCAGGGGCAGACTGGTTCCTAGAATCGCCCGACCTTTTCGCCGGGAAGTACACCGCCGCCAATGCCTCTATCACCACGCAAGACCTTGAATTTAAAGGCATTGGCACAAAGCGCTCAGACGCTTGTGGTGATCATGTGCGTAACCCTGGCAGGTTGCCAGACCAGCAGCCAATACCGCCCGGACAGTGGTCGCGACACCGACCGCGCGGTCGGTCTTGAGCAAGAGCCGGAATGGCTCAACAGCAGCGTGGCGCCGGCCCCCGAAGAACCCAAAGACATCTGGGAACGGGTACGCAACGGCTACCAGTTGCAGGACACCATCACCCTCAACCCGCGCATCGAGCAGCAACGCCTGTGGTTCGTCAGTAACCCCTCGTTTATCGAGAAAGCCGGCGAGCGCAGCAGCCCCTATATCCACTTTATCGTTGAGCGCCTGGAGCAGCGCAATATGCCGATGGAGCTGGCCCTGCTGCCGATGATCGAAAGCTCGTACAACCCGCTGGCCTATTCCCATGCCCATGCCGTCGGACTGTGGCAGTTCATCCCGTCCACGGGGCGCAACTTCAACCTGCGCCAGACCAACTGGTATGATGGCCGCCGCGACGTGATGGCCTCGACCGATGCGGCGATCAGCTACCTGACGCGCCTCAAGGAAATGTTCAACGGCGACTGGCTACTGGCCCTGGCGGCTTATAACGCGGGCGAAGGCCGGGTCAGCCGGGCGATTGAGCGCAACCAGAAGCTCGGCCTGCCGACCGATTACTGGAATCTCTCACTGCCGGTAGAAACCCAGAACTACGTGCCCAAGCTGCTGGCCCTCTCGCAAGTGGTGATGACGCCGCAAGCCTATGGCGTCAGCCTCGCGCCGATTGCCAACGAGCCGTATTTCGAGAAGGTCGTATTCACCCAGCGCATGGACCTATCGCGCGTCGCCGCCATGGCTGACCTGGATGAAGACGAGCTGTACCTGCTCAATCCCGCGTTCAAGAAAGGCGTGACACTGGATGGCCCGCAGCACCTGCTGGTGCCGACCGACAAGGCCGAGCTGCTGACCGCCAACCTGTCGCTGATGAAGCCGCAGGCACTGGTGGACTGGCAGCAATACCGGGTGCGCTCAGGCGACAGCCTGCACAGCATCGCCAACCGCCATCAGCTGACCGTGAACACCCTGAAGGACATCAACAAGCTGTCCGGCAACAACCTGAGCATCGGCCAGATGCTAAGCATTCCAGCGCAACCCGGTGTACCGGCACGCGAGCCAATGTTCCAGCGCAACGTCGCACATAGCGCGCCGAGCCGTACCTACCGGGTGAAAAGCGGCGACAACCTCTGGCAGATCGCCAAGAACCACAAGGTTGCCGTCAAGGATGTGCAGCGCTGGAACAAGCTTTCCGGCAATAGCCTGCGCGTCGGTCAGGTGCTCACCTTACAAGCCGGCAAACCTAGCAGTGGTAGTAGCGGCAGCAGTGGCAGCTCGGCGCGCCAGAGCGCGACCTACTACAAGGTGCGCCAGGGCGACTCACTTTACCTGATCGCCAAGCGCTTCAAGGTACCGATGAAGAGCCTGCAGAACTGGAACCCGAGGGCCGGCAAGGCACTCAAGCCGGGTCAGACCCTGACGCTGTACAGCGTCAACTGATCAGGCCTTCTTGCTCATCGCCTCCAGGCAGCGCCCGGTCAACTGGGTAAAGCGCTGAAAGGCAACAAACTGCTCATGCTTTAACGCCCGTCCGGATACCCGGCTGTCGGCATACAGCAGGCCTATTTCGCGGGTGCCGGCCAACAGCGGCGCGATAAAGAACATGCCCTGCCCCAGGCGCTGGCGAATCGGCTGGGTGACCAGCTCGTTGAGGTTGTAACTGGCCGGCACGCCCATCCAGAGCGCTTCTTTATTACGCAGCGCGTAACTGAAGATATGCGGCTGCTCTTGCTGCGCCACGGGCAGTACAAAGTCATGGCTCCAGCCCTCGGTGCCCTCGCCAGTCACCCGCTTGGCGCGGAAACAACTTTGCCCGTCCGCCAGTACCACCAGCATGATCCGCTCCAACCCTGCACCCTGATGCAGCCCCTTGAACAGGGTATCGAGCACCAGGCCCAGATCGCCTCGACGCGAGACCATCAGTCCAAGGTCCTGCAGGGCCTGCTGCAAAACCAGCATGTTGGGCTGCAACAGACGCGCCTTGCGTTGTTCCTGCTGCAAGCGAATCTGTTCCGGGTCGGTATTGGGGATCAGTTTGCACAGCTGGCTAGCGCCGAAGGTCGCGGCCATCTTCACGGTTTCCTCGGCACTGGCCAGCACCTGCTGCATGGCTTCCTGCGGGGTCACCCCAATAAAGCTCGCTAACTGGCCGACCAGCGCTTCCATGGCTGGAGTATCCCAACCATCCAGCGCAGCCTGACTGATCTTCGCCCCCAGGGTCACAGCTTTGACCGCCGGATCATTCTGGCTGGTCGACTGGTGCGCCAGGCTGACGGTATCGCCGAGGTTCCAGCTTTTCACCAGCGACAGACTCAACTGGCGAAAGCTGGTGCCGAGCAGCTGCATCACCACCTCATCTTCATCAATACCCGGCTGAGCCAGGGCGCTGGCCAGATCATCCGCCGCATCCCCGGCACAGCCCCAGAACGCCAGCTCACCGACGTTATGCAACAGGGCGGCGATAAACACTTCCTCGTCATTTTTAGTCAGCACATAGCCGGCGATATTGCGTGCCTGCACGGCCGCATGGAACGAGCGCGCCAGCAATTCAGCAAGCTGATCGCGGGAGCTGCGAGCCAGCAGACCGTCAATCAGGCTGACCGACAGACCGATCTGGCGCACGTTATCAAAGCCGATCAGCACTATGGCCCGGGAAATGGTGCGAATAGGTTCCTGGGACGGGTTGTAATACACACTATTGCCGATACGCAGCACCTTGGTGGTCAAGGCCGCATCGCGTAGCAGTACATCTGCCAATTGCTGCACAGAAGATTTGTCGCCCTGAGTAAGACGGTGCAGATCCTGCACCACCGCGGCCAGGGCGGGTAATTCGGCTTGGTTGAAGCGATCAATCCATGACTGCAAACCATGGCAGGCTGTTACCAAAATGATGCCCTCGGAATTAGTTAATTCAGTGTAGTCAAAGTGCCGCTATTGCTTGGCCGCGAGCCTACCCTTTTTCCAGCCGATACAAGCTGTTAATGTGCCTGACCAGCAGCCCACAAGACGCCACGGATCGGATATTTCACTTGATACGTCCCCTCCTCTCGTTACTTCTCTGCATGGCCATCAGTTCATCTGCCTGGGCCACTCTGTATAAAAGCCACGGTTACGCCCAGTTTGGCGAGCTGAAGTATCCCGCCAGCTTCACCCATTTCGCCTGGGTCAACCCGGAAGCCCCCAAGGGCGGCACGCTGCGGATGATGGCCAACGGCACATTCGACACGCTCAACCCCTACACATTCAAGGGCAGCAGCCCGATCAGCACCGCCAACTTCCTGCAGTACGGAGTCAACGAGCTGAACGCGCCGTTGATGGTTGGCACCGGCGCCTATGACCCGTCCGGTGATGAGCCGGCCTCCAGCTACGGCCTGATCGCCGAGTCGGTTGAGTACAGCGATGATCGCAGCTGGGTGGTGTTCAACCTGCGTCCCGAGGCGCGCTTTCACGACGGTAAGCCGATTACCGCCTATGACGTGGCCTTCTCCTACCGCCTGCTGCTCAAGGACGGGCACCCGCAATACCGCACCAACCTGCAGGAAGTAAAACGGGTCGATATCCTCAATCGCCACAGCATCCGTTTTGTTCTCAAGCGTGCCGGCAACTCCCTGCTGATCCTACGCCTCGGCGAATTGCCGGTGCTGCCGCAGCACTACTGGAAAGGCCGCGACTTCAAGGCCACCACCTATGAGCCACCGCTGGGCAGCGGCCCCTACCGCATTACCCAGGTCAGCCCTGGGCGCAGCCTGCGCTTCGAGCGGGTCAAGGACTGGTGGGGTGCCAAACTGCCGGTCAACCGCGGCAAATACAATTTCGACCGGGTCGACGTGGAGTTCTACCGCGACAGCCATGTGGCGTTCGAAGCGTTCAAGGCCGGTGAATTCGACATCTATATAGAACAGCAGGCGAAGAACTGGGCCAACGGCTATCGCTTCCCGGCATTAAGCCGTGGCGAAGTAATCCGCGCCGAGATCCCGCACCAGATCCCGACACAGACCCAGGCGCTGTTTATGAACACCCGCCGCGAGGTGTTTGCTGACCGCCAGGTACGCGAAGCCCTGGGCCTGATGTTCGACTTCGAGTGGGCCAACCGCGCACTGTTCAATAGCTCCTACACCCGCGCCAAAAGCTACTACCCCAACAGCGAGTTCTCGGCCAGCGGCAAACCGGAAGGTGCGGAATGGCTGTTGCTCTCGCCCTACCGCAAACAGTTGCAGGCGCGCCTGTTTAAAGAACCGTTCAGCATGCCGCAGACCGATGGCCGGGGCATCCCACGGGAAACCTTGCGCCGTGCCCTCGGTCTATTGGCCGAAGCCGGCTGGAAGCCCTCCGGCCAACGCCTGCTCAACAGTGAGGGGCAGCCGCTGCGCTTTGAAATATTGCTGGTCAACCCGAACCTTGAACGCATTCTCCAGCCCTTTACCGAAAACCTCGCCAGCATTGGCATCCAGGCCAACCTGCGCACCGTCGACCGCGCCCAGTACAAACAACGCCTCGATCAGTACGACTTCGACATGATTCTGCTCACCCTGCCGCAAACCCTCAGCCCGGGCCTGGAACAGTCACTGTATTTCCATTCCTCCCAGGCCAAGATCAAAGGCGGCAGGAACTACGCCGGGGTTACCCATCCGGTGGTTGACGCGCTGATCGAAAAACTGCTGTCGGCACAGAGCCGTGACGAGCAGATCGCCGCCACCCGCGCCCTTGACCGGGTACTGTTGTGGCAGCACTACAGCATTCCAAACTGGTATATCGATTACCACCGCCTGGCTTACCGCAACCGATTTGCCTTCGTCACCACGCCGCCCTACACCCTGGGCCTGCGTACCTGGTGGCTGAAATCCATGGAGAACGCTGAATGACCCATGCATTGCGCGCCCTGTTTATCCACGTCAGCAGCATTGCCCTGCTTGGCGTTGCCAGCCTGGCCCTGGCCGGCCCCAAGCACGCACAAACCCTGTATGACGAACCACCCAAGTACCCGGCTAGCTTCAAGCACTTCGACTACGTCAACCCGGATGCGCCCAAAGGCGGCACCCTGCGCCAGGCCGGTTTCGGCGGCTTCGATAGCCTCAATCCTTTTATCAACAAGGGCGTGGCCGCCGACGATATCGGCATGATCTACGACACCCTGACCCGCCACGGTCTTGATGAACCCTTTACCGAATACGGCCTGATAGCCGAAAAGATCGAGAAAGCCCCGGACAACGCCTGGGTACGCTTCTACCTACGCCCCGAGGCGCGCTTCCATGATGGTCAGCCAGTGACCGCCGAAGACGTCAAATTCACCTTTGAAACCCTGATGAGTAAAGGCGCGCCGATGTACCGCGGCTACTACGCTGACGTCGACAAGGTGGAGGTCGAAAGCACCCACCGCGTGCGCTTTGTCTTCAAGCATGCCGGTAACCGCGAGCTGCCGTTGATCGTCGGCCAGCTGCCGGTGCTGCCAAAACACTGGTGGGCCGAGCGTGACTTCAGCAAAGGCAACCTCGACGTGCCCCTGGGCAGCGGCCCCTACAAGGTGGCGGACGTGCAGGCCGGCCGCTCGATCCGCTATGAGCGAGTCAAGGACTGGTGGGGCAAGGACCTGCCGGTCAATCGCGGCTTCTACAACTTCGACACCCTGGAAATCGACTACTACCGCGACAACACAGTCGCCCTGGAAGCGCTCAAGGCTGGGCAGTTCGACTACTGGCTGGAAATCAGCGCAAAGAACTGGGCCACCGCCTATAACAGCCCTGCAGTTGCCAACGGCCAGCTGATCAAGGAAGAGATCGCCAACCACAACCCCACCGGCATGCAGGGCTTTATCTTCAACACCCGCCGCCCGCTGTTCACCGACCGCCGCGTGCGTGAAGCTCTGGGCCTGCTGTTTGATTTCGAATGGGCCAATCGCCAGCTATTCAACGGCGCCTACACGCGCACCCGCAGCTACTTCGACAACTCAGAATTGGCCTCCGTCGGTCTGCCCTCCGCTGACGAGCTAAAGCTGCTGGAGCCATTGCGCGCGCAGATTCCACCCCAGGTATTTACCGACGAATACCAGCCTTCGGCCACCGATGGCAGCGGCATCATCCGTGAACAACAGCGCCGCGCTTACCAACTGCTGCAGGAAGCCGGCTGGCGTGTGGATGGCGACAAGATGCTCGACAGCACGGGCAAACCGGTGAGCTTCGAGTTCCTGCTGGCGCAAACCGAATTCGAACGTATCCTGCTGCCGTTCAAACGTAACCTGGCCGATCTGGGTATCGATCTGGTGATCCGCCGCGTCGATGTATCCCAGTACATCAACCGTCTGCGCTCGCGTGACTTTGATCTGATCGTCGGTGGCTTTGGTCAATCCAACTCCCCCGGCAACGAGCAACGCGAATACTGGCACTCCAGCAGCGCTGACAACCCTGGCAGCCGCAACTTTATCGGCCTGAAAGACCCAGCGGTGGACAAGCTGGTCGAGGGGCTGATCAATGCCGACTCGCGCAAGAGCCTGATCACCCATACTCGCGCCCTCGACCGCGTACTGCTGTGGGGCCATTACGTAGTGCCCAACTGGCATATCAAAACCTGGCGCGTGGCCTACTGGAACCGCTTCGAACACCCCAAGGTCACCCCGCAATACGATATAGGCCTGCACACCTGGTGGGCCCGCACGAAATCACCTGAAGCGGCGGCCGACGAAGCTGCCGCGCAGAACACTGCCGACGTGGAGCAATAACATGCTGGCGTATATCTTTCGTCGGCTGCTGCTGATCATCCCCACGCTGTTCGGCATTCTGCTGATCAACTTCATCATCATCCAGGCCGCCCCCGGTGGCCCAGTCGAGCAGATGATCGCCAAGCTGGAAGGCTTTGACGGCGCCACCAGCCGGATTGCCGGCGGCGGCGCTGAAGTATCGGTGGCCGGTTCCAACTACCGCGGCGCCCAGGGCCTTGACCCAGACCTGGTGGCTGAAATCGAGCGCATGTATGGCTTCGATAAATCCGCGCCGGAACGCTTCTGGCTGATGCTCAAGAGCTACGCGCAACTGGATTTCGGCTCGAGCTTCTTCCGCGATGCCGAGGTCATCGACCTGATCATCGAGAAGATGCCAGTGTCTATCTCCCTTGGATTGTGGAGCACGCTGATCATGTACCTGGTGTCGATCCCGCTGGGCATCGCCAAGGCCACCCGCCATGGCAGCGCCTTCGACGTCTGGACCAGTTCAATGATCATCGTCGGCTACGCCATCCCAGCCTTCCTCTTCGCCATTTTGCTCATCGTGCTGTTTGCCGGCGGCAGCTACTGGGACTGGTTCCCATTGCGCGGGCTGACCTCGAACAACTTCGACGAACTGAGCTTTACCGGCAAGTTGCTCGACTACTTCTGGCATCTGGCGCTACCCGTCACCGCCCTGGTAATCGGCAACTTTGCCACCCTGACGCTACTGACCAAGAACAGCTTTCTCGATGAGATCAACAAGCAGTACGTGGTCACCGCCCGCGCCAAGGGCCTGAGCAACAACCGCGTGCTCTATGGCCATGTATTCCGCAACGCCATGCTGATCATCATCGCCGGCTTCCCGGCGGCCTTTATCGGCATCTTCTTTACCGGCTCCCTGCTGATTGAGGTGATCTTCTCCCTCGACGGCCTGGGCTTGATGAGCTTCGAGGCCGCGATCAACCGCGATTACCCGGTGGTGTTCGGCACCCTGTTTATCTTCACGTTGCTGGGCCTGGTGGTGAAATTGATCGGCGACATTACCTACACCCTGGTCGATCCGCGTATCGACTTCGAAAGCCGGGAGGGTTGAGATGAAACTTTCCCCAATCAATCAACGTCGCTTCCAGCTGTTCAAAGCGCACAAACGCGGCTGGTTGTCGCTGTGGGTGTTTCTCGCGCTGTTTTTCGTCACCCTCGGCGCCGAGCTGATCGCCAACGACAAGCCGTTGGTGGTGAGCTACGACAGCGAACTGTATTTCCCGGTATTCAAGCGCTACCCGGAAACCACCTTCGGCGGTGAATTCCCGCTGCAGGCCAACTACAAAAGCCCCTACATCCAGGAGCTGATCAAGGAAAAGGACGGCTGGATGATCTGGCCGCCGATCCGCTACAGCTACTCCAGTATCAATTACGACCTGCAAGTGCCCGCCCCCGCGCCACCCTCGGCGGAAAACCTGCTGGGCACCGATGACCAGGGCCGCGATGTACTGGCGCGGGTGATTTATGGCTTCCGCATTTCCGTACTGTTTGCCCTGATCCTGACTCTCGCGAGTTCGGTAATCGGCGTATTTGCCGGCGCCCTGCAGGGCTTCTATGGCGGCTGGGTCGACCTGGCCGGACAGCGCTTTCTGGAAATCTGGTCCGGCCTGCCGGTGCTTTACCTGCTGATTATCCTCGCCAGCTTCGTGCAGCCGAACTTCTGGTGGCTGCTGGGCATCATGCTGCTGTTCTCCTGGATGAGCCTGGTGGATGTGGTGCGCGCCGAGTTCTTGCGTGGGCGCAACCTGGAATATGTGCGCGCAGCCCGCGCCCTGGGCATGCAGAACGGCTCGATCATGTTCCGCCATATCCTGCCCAACGCGATGATTTCCACCATGACCTTTATGCCGTTTATCCTCACAGGCGCGATCGGCACCCTCACCGCGCTGGATTTCCTCGGCTTCGGCCTGCCGCCTGGCGCACCGTCACTCGGCGAGCTGGTGGCCCAGGGCAAATCCAATCTGCAAGCGCCATGGCTCGGTATCAGCGCCTTTGCCGTGCTCGCCCTAATGCTCAGCCTGCTGGTGTTTATCGGCGAAGCGGCACGTGATGCCTTCGATCCGAGGAAATGACATGACCGACTCCAACACCCTCATCGAAGTCCGCGACCTGGCTGTCGAATTCGTCACCGGCAGCCTGAAACAGCGTGTGCTGGAAGGCGTCAGCTTCGACATCAAACGCGGTGAAACCCTGGCCCTGGTGGGCGAAAGCGGCTCCGGCAAATCGGTCACTGCGCACTCAATCCTGCGCCTGCTGCCCTACCCGCTGGCGCAGCACCCCAGCGGCAGCATTCACTACGCAGGGCAAGACCTGCTCAAACTGAACGAGAACAAACTGCGCGGCATTCGTGGCAACCGTATCGCCATGGTCTTTCAGGAGCCCATGACCTCGCTGAATCCGCTGCACAGCATCGAGAAGCAGATCAACGAGGTGCTGGCCCTGCATAAAGGTCTGCGCGGCAAGGCCGCCACAGCACGGACTCTGGAGCTGCTGGAGCTGGTCGGCATTCCCGAACCGCACAAACGCTTGAAGGCTTACCCACACGAGCTATCAGGTGGCCAACGCCAGCGTGTGGTGATCGCCATGGCCCTGGCCAACGAGCCGGAACTGCTGATCGCTGACGAGCCCACCACTGCCCTGGACGTCACCGTGCAGTTGAAAATCCTTGAGCTGCTCAAGGACCTGCAAGCGCGTCTGGGCATGGCGATTCTGCTGATCAGCCACGACCTCAATCTTGTACGGCGGATTGCCCATCGTGTGTGCGTGATGCAGCGCGGGCATATCGTCGAACAGGCGGCCTGCGAAACGCTGTTTAAAGACCCACAACACCCCTACACCCGCGAGCTGCTGGGCGCCGAACCCACTGGCGGCCCGGTCGATCAGCCACCTGGCAAAACCATGCTGGAAATCGACAACCTGCGCGTCTGGTTCCCGATCAAAAAGGGCCTGCTGCGCCGCACGGTCGACCATGTCAAAGCCGTGGACGGCATCAACTTCAGCCTGCCGCAGGGGCATACCCTGGGCATCGTCGGCGAAAGCGGCTCGGGTAAATCCACCTTGGGTTTGGCGATTCTGCGTCTGCTCGGCAGTCAGGGCGGCATTCGCTTCCAGGGCCAGGCCATCGACAGCCTGTCGCAAGAGGATGTACGCCCGCTACGACGGCAGATGCAGGTGGTGTTTCAGGACCCCTTCGGCAGCCTCAGCCCGCGCATGTGCGTTGGCCAGATTGTCGGCGAGGGCTTGCAGATCCACCGCATGGGCAGCGAAGCCGAGCAGGAACAGGCGATTATCGACGCCTTGGTGGAGGTAGGCCTGGACCCGGAAACCCGCCATCGCTATCCCCACGAGTTTTCCGGTGGCCAGCGCCAACGCATCGCCATCGCCCGCGCTCTGGTGCTGAAACCTGCACTAATTCTGCTGGATGAGCCGACTTCGGCCCTCGACCGCACCGTGCAGCGCCAGGTGGTCGAGCTGCTACGCTCGCTGCAGGCCAAATACAACCTGACCTACCTGTTTATCAGCCACGACCTGGCGGTAGTCAGGGCCTTGAGCCACCAGGTGATGGTGGTCAAACAGGGCAAAGTGGTCGAGCAAGGCCCGGCGGCACGTGTCTTTGCCGCGCCACAGGACATCTATACACAGCAGTTGCTGGAAGCGGCCTTTATGGTCCCAGCTGACTAATCCCTGCAGACAGGAAGAGGAACGACACACATGGGTTTTCTAAGCGGCAAGCGCGTACTGATCGTTGGCGTCGCCAGCAAACTATCCATCGCCTCCGGCATCGCGGCAGCCATGCACCGTGAAGGCGCCGAGCTGGCCTTCACCTACCAGAACGAAAAGCTCAAAGGCCGCGTCGAAGGCTTTGCCGCTGATTGGGGCTCAGGTCCTGAGCTGTGCTTCCCTTGCGATGTGGCCAACGATGAGGAAATCGCCTCGGTATTCGAAGCCCTGAGCAAGAAGTGGGACGGCCTGGACTGCATCGTTCACTCCGTTGGTTTCGCCCCAGGCGATCAGCTGGATGGCGACTTCACCGACGTCACCACTCGTGAAGGCTTCCGCATCGCTCACGACATCAGCGCCTACAGCTTCGTCGCCCTGGCCAAAGCCGGCCGCGAGATGATGAAAGGCCGCAATGGCAGCCTGCTCACCCTCTCCTATCTGGGCGCCGAGCGCACCATGCCCAACTACAACGTCATGGGCATGGCCAAGGCCAGCCTGGAAGCCGGTGTACGCTACCTGGCCGGCAGCCTCGGCCCCGAAGGTACTCGCGTCAACGCCATCTCCGCTGGCCCGATTCGCACCCTGGCGGCTTCCGGCATCAAGAGCTTCCGCAAGATGCTCGCCGCCAACGAGAAGCAGACCCCGCTGCGCCGCAACGTAACCATCGATGAAGTCGGCAACGCCGGCGCCTTCCTCTGCTCGGACCTGGCCTCGGGCGTCAGCGGCGAGATCATGTACGTCGACGGCGGCTTCAACACCACCGCCATGGGCGCCATGGAAGAGTAAGCAGTTAAATCGCAGCAATAAAAAAGGCCGCTTAATTAAGCGGCTTTTTTTATTCTTCAGTGATATCGATCAGAAACGTTCGATATCCGCTGTCTCTTCTAGCTGCTTGCGGAACGCTTCGAAGTCCTGCTGACCTACGCGCGAGGCGAGGAAGCGGCTGTACATGGCCTTGTCCTCATCCGACAGCGTTTGCTCCGGCTGGCTCACGCCATTGAGACGGATGATCATAAAATCACCGTTACTCAGGCTGAGGCCGGTGAAGGTCGGCTTGTCGGCCGCTTCAGGCTTGGGCATGCGGAACAACGCCTGCAGCACCACCGGCTCAACGCCTTCCTGGCTACGAGTGGCCGCTTCAACAACATTCCAGCCTTGTGCAGCATCAGCCTGGGTAACCGGCGTCTGACCATCGCGCAGAGCAGCCAGCTGCTCCTCACCCTTGGCTTTCACGGCTTCGCTTGCGCGAACCTTGGTCAGCTGGGCGCGGATGCTATCGGCAACCTGCTCAAGCGGCAGCTGCTCAGGCTTGTTGTGCTCTTTAACACGTACCACCACCACAGTGTTCGGGTCGAGCTCGATCACACTGCTGTTGCTGCCGTCTTCCAGCACTTCATCGCTGAATGCAGCCTGAATCACCTGACGATTAGCGGTCAGACCTTCAGTGCCACCCTGACGACCGAAGGCTTCAGTGGTCTTGACCTCAAGACCCAGTTCCTGAGCTGGCTGGGCCAGGTCAGAAGCTTCAAACGCGGCGTCTTCGAGGTCTTTGGAGACCTCGACAAAGCGTTGCTCAACTTGACGCGCCTTGAGATCGCGCTGCAGTTTTTCTTCCAGGCTGGCGAAGCTCGGCACTTCCGGCGCCTGAACGCCCAGGAGCTTGATCAGGTGCCAGCCGAACTCGCTGCGTACGGGAGCCGATACAGCATTCTCGTCCAACGCGTACAGCGCTTCTTCAAAGGCAGGGTCATATACGCCAGGGCCGGCAAAGCCCAGATCACCGCCCTCACCTGCCGAACCCGAGTCATCGGAGACTTCTTTGGCCAGCGCGGCGAAATCTTCGCCCTGCTCAAGACGCTTCTGCACCGCGACCAGTTTGGCCTGGGCTTGCTCGTCATTCAGCTTATCGTTGACCTCAACCAGAATGTGCGCGGCACGGCGCTGTTCGGCGAGGTTGGCGATTTCGCTCTGATAAGCGCTTTGCAGCGCCTCATCGGTGACTTCAACCTGATCGAAGAAGGCATCCTTCTTCAACTCGACGTATTCCAGCACAACCTGCTCAGGGCTCATGAACTCGCTGGCTTGAGCGTCGTAATACGCCTTGATGTCGTCATCGCTAAGCGTGACTGCATCCAGATCGGCTTTGAGAGTCAGAGTGGCGAAGTCACGGGTCTGCTTTTCCAGGGCGGCAAAAGCTTGTACCTGGGCATCAGTCACAAAACCGCTGTTGGCCAGGCCTGCGCGCAACTGACCGATGAGCATTTCCTGCTCAAGCATCTGGCGGAACTGCAAGCGGCTGTAGCCCAGCTGACGGATAACCTGATCGAAACGCTCAGCGTTGAACTGACCATCGACAAGAAACTCAGGTGTTTTCAGGATCAGCTGATCCAGCGCCTGTTGCGAAAAGGCGAACTTGGCGTCTTTGGCGCTATCGAGCAGCAAAGTGCGCTCTACCAGGCCATTCAGGGCGGCTTCACGCAGCAGCTTCTCGTCCAGCAGGGAGGCATCGAAATCGCGCCCCAACTGTTGCAGCAATTGACGACGCTGCATCTCGACAGCCTGGCTGAGCTCGGCAGAAGTGATCTTCTCACCATTCACTTCAGCGGCATTCTGGCTATTACTGGTGCTGGTAAAAATGGCATCCACACCCGTCAGCGCGAGCAGCGCGACAATGATGCCGATGATGGTTTTGGCAATCCAACCCTGTGAATTGTCCCTGATGTTTTGCAGCATGCGTCCCCCAGAACGACTGTACAAATAAAGCAGTCGCGCAGTGTGGGTAAAATCCGGATAGAAGAAAGGCGCATCAGTGGATGCGCCTTCTCGTAACTGGCGAAGCGGATCGAACTCAAGCAACTGATTCGTCGTGTTCAGCAAGTTATGCCTGACTGAACATCCCGCCCCGCGTCAGATCAGCCATTCAACTGATCTGCTGGGTAGAACCGAAAGAGGCTTAGTTGACAGCGTCTTTCAGAGCTTTACCGGCTTTGAAGCCTGGAATCTTGGCAGCAGCGATGCTGATCGGGTTACCAGTTTGTGGGTTACGGCCAGTGCGAGCAGCACGCTCTTTAACAGCGAAAGTGCCGAAGCCAACCAGTACTACGGAGTCACCAGCCTTCAGAGCGCCAGTAACGGATTCAATTACTGCGTCCAGCGCACGGCCGGCAACAGCTTTTGGGATATCAGCAGATGCAGCGATGGCATCGATCAGTTCCGACTTGTTCACTCTTAAGTCCCCTTAATTTCTGTTGAGTTTATTTCTTGCTTTTAAATGTAAGCGAAGCTGGTGCGGAGAGCCTGCCGACACGATAAGAGCCGCTTTATAACAAGGGCTCTAAAAATGTGTCAAGAAACCCCTCCGGCTAATGCGTGCTAATTCGCTCCTTGGAATCAGTCTCGCGTTTTTCATCCTTTGCAACCATGGGAGCCGCATCAGGCAAGGGCTCCGGAGCGTATTGCAGCGCAATTTGCAGGACCTCGTCAATCCATTTAACCGGTTTAATCTGCAGGTCTTGCTTAATATTCTCCGGAATCTCTTTCAAATCGCGCACATTCTCTTCCGGAATGATCACGGTCTTGATTCCACCACGGTGAGCAGCCAGCAGTTTTTCTTTCAAACCACCAATGGCCAATACCTGACCACGCAGGGTGATTTCACCGGTCATTGCCACGTCGGCACGCACAGGTATCTGCGTCAGGGCTGAAACCAGCGCCGTACACATGCCAACGCCTGCGCTGGGGCCGTCTTTGGGCGTAGCCCCTTCTGGCATATGGATATGGATGTCCTGCTTCTCATAGAAGTCCACAGGCACGCCCAGGCTCTTGGCTCGACTGCGCACAACCGTCTGCGCGGCAGTGATGGATTCCAGCATCACATCACCGAGCGAACCGGTTTTGATCAGCTGGCCTTTGCCAGGCACCACAACCGCTTCGATGGTCAGCAGCTCGCCGCCGACCTGGGTCCAGGCAAGACCTGTGACCTGGCCGATTTGATCCTGCTGCTCGGCCAGACCATAGCGGTGCTTGCGCACGCCGAGGAAATGCTCGAGTGAGTCGGCCGCAATAGTGACCTGGAAGCGCTTCTCGGTGGAGTGCTCCTTGACCACCTTGCGGCACACCTTGGCAATCTGCCGTTCGAGGCCACGCACACCGGCTTCGCGGGTGTAGTAGCGAATGATGTCGCGAATCGCCGCGTCCTCAAACACCAGCTCAGCCTTCTTCAGACCATTGGCCTGAATCTGCTTGGGCGCCAGGTATTTGATCGCGATGTTGATCTTCTCGGCTTCGGTGTAACCCGGTAGACGAATCACTTCCATGCGGTCCAGCAGCGGACCCGGAATATTCATCGAGTTAGCCGTGCAGAGGAACATCACATCGGACAGGTCGTAATCGACCTCCAGATAGTGATCGTTGAAGTTGTGATTCTGCTCCGGATCCAGCACCTCAAGCAGCGCCGACGCAGGGTCGCCGCGCATGTCCTGGCCCATTTTGTCGATTTCGTCGAGCAGGAATAGCGGGTTACGTACTCCGACCTTGGTCATCTTCTGAATCAGACGGCCCGGCATAGAGCCGATATAGGTACGCCGGTGACCACGAATCTCCGCCTCGTCGCGCACACCGCCGAGCGCCATACGCACGAACTTGCGGTTGGTGGCACTGGCAATCGATTCGGCCAGCGAGGTTTTACCTACGCCAGGCGGCCCCACCAGACAGAGCACCGGACCTTTGATTTTCTTCACGCGCTTTTGCACGGCGAGGTATTCAAGGATGCGTTCTTTGACCTCATCCAGACCGTAATGGTCGGCATCGAGAATCGCTTCGGCGCGCGCCAGATCCAGGCGCACCTTGCTCTGGGCCTTCCACGGCACATTGACCAGCCAATCGATATAGGAGCGCACCACGGTGGCTTCAGCCGACATCGGCGACATTTGCTTGAGCTTATTCAACTCAGCATTTGCCTTGGTGTGCGCCTCGGCAGTCAGCCCGGCATTCTCGATGCGCTTTTTCAGCTCATCGAGTTCGTTATGACCTTCTTCGCTGTCGCCCAGCTCCTTCTGAATGGCCTTCATCTGCTCATTCAGGTAGTACTCGCGCTGGCTGCGCTCCATTTGTTTCTTGACCCGACCACGGATGCGCTTCTCGACCTGCAACAGGTCGATTTCAGCATCAAGCAGCGCCAGAACATGCTCGACCCGCGCCTGCAGATCAGTGATTTCCAGGATTTCCTGCTTCTGCTCGATCTTCAGCACCATATGCGCGGCCATGGTGTCGACTAAGCGACTCGGCTCATCGATACCATTGAGTGACGCCAGCACCTCGGCAGGTACCTTCTTACCAAGCTGCACGTACTGCTCAAATTGGCTGAGCAGGCTACGAGTGAAGACCTCGGACTCACGCTCGGCAGCAACAACCTCATCGATCAGCTGCACTTCAGCCCGGCAGTGACCATCGACCTCGATAAAGCGCTCAATCTCGCCGCGCTGCTCGCCCTCGACCAGCACCTTGACGGTGCCGTCTGGCAGTTTCAGCAGCTGCAGCACAGTGGCGACGGTTCCGACGCGGTAGAGGCCAGCCTCATCCGGATCGTCGTCAGCAGGATTCTTCTGCGCGAGGAGCAGAATTTGTTTGTCGCCCGTCATCGCAGCCTCAAGGGCCTCAATGGATTTCTCACGCCCGACGAATAACGGAATGACCATGTGCGGATAGACCACAACATCGCGCAACGGCAGGAGAGGCAATTCGATGGTTGTCTTCATGATTTTGGCTCTAGGGCGGCCATACGGCCGTAAACAGATGGGATGACCCTTAACCCTAAGATGGGGGCAGCCCCAACAAAAAACAAGCGTTGGCGCAGCAAAAGCAAAGGGGCCCGCAGGCCCCTTGCTTTCAACATGTTGCAAAGCTGTTACGCGTCAGGCGCTGCCTTGGCTGGCAGCTCGTTGTTCTCATAAATGAGCAACGGCTTGGAGGTGCCATCGATGACGCTTTCATCGATAACCACCTTGCTGACATCAGACTGCGACGGAATCTCGTACATGGTATCGAGCAGGATACCTTCGAGAATCGAACGCAGGCCGCGGGCCCCGGTCTTACGCTCCAGCGCCTTGTGCGCAACCGATTTCAGCGCATCCGGACGGAACTCCAGCTCAACCCCTTCCATCTCGAACAGCTTGGCGTATTGCTTGGTCAGGGCGTTCTTCGGCTCGGTCAGAATTTGCACCAGAGCCGCTTCGTCCAATTCATCCAGCGTGGCGATAACCGGCAAGCGACCCACGAACTCAGGAATCAGGCCAAACTTGACCAAATCATCAGGCTCAACGGCGCGCAGTGACTCGCCGATTTTTTTGCCCTCTTCCTTGCTGCGAACTTCGGCGCTGAAGCCGATACCACCCTTAGTCGAGCGGCCCTGGATAACTTTTTCCAGACCAGAGAACGCACCACCGCAGATAAACAGAATGTTGCGCGTATCAACCTGCAGGAACTCCTGCTGCGGATGCTTGCGACCGCCCTGCGGCGGCACCGAGGCAACCGTACCCTCGATCAGCTTGAGCAGCGCCTGCTGCACGCCCTCGCCCGATACGTCGCGGGTAATCGACGGGTTATCCGATTTACGCGAAATCTTGTCGATTTCGTCGATGTAGACGATGCCCATCTGGGCTTTTTCCACATCGTAATCGCACTTCTGCAGCAGCTTCTGAATGATGTTCTCGACGTCCTCACCGACATAACCGGCTTCGGTCAGGGTGGTGGCGTCGGCGATGGTGAACGGTACGTTAAGCAAGCGTGCCAGGGTTTCGGCCAGCAGGGTTTTACCCGAGCCAGTCGGACCAATCAGCAGGATGTTGCTTTTGCCCAGCTCGACATCGTCTTTCTTGTCGCGCTGGTTGAGGCGCTTGTAGTGGTTGTACACCGCTACCGCCAGAACCTTTTTCGCACGCTCCTGACCAATGACGTACTGATCGAGGATGGTGCTGATTTCCTTGGGAGCAGGCAATTTATGCGCGCTGCTCTCGGCCTGAGCTTCCTGCACCTCCTCACGGATGATGTCATTGCACAGGTCGACGCACTCGTCGCAGATAAAGACCGAGGGGCCGGCAATCAATTTGCGCACTTCATGCTGGCTTTTGCCGCAGAAGGAGCAATAAAGCAGCTTGCCGTTGTCCTCGCCGTTGCGGGTGTCAGTCATTCGTTCAATCCAAATCCGATAGGCTTGCAACACAAGATGAAGGCTTATGCGGGCTTTTTCAAGCCCGCCAGAGACTGGACACGCCGGCCCGCCTTATTTTGAGTTGCTTATATTAAGCGGGGCGCTTTTCAATCACTGCGTCGATCAACCCATATTCACGAGCCGCTTCGGCACTCATGAAATTATCACGATTGGTATCGCGCTCGATTTCTTCCAAAGTGCGTCCACTGTGCTTGGCCATCAGCATATTGAGGCGCTCACGGATGAAGAGGATTTCCTTCGCGTGAATTTCAATGTCCGACGCCTGGCCTTGGAAGCCGCCCAGTGGCTGGTGAATCATCACGCGCGAGTTCGGCAGGCAGTAACGCTTGCCCTCGGCGCCAGCAGTCAGCAGGAATGCACCCATGCTGCACGCCTGACCAATACAGGTGGTGGACACGTTAGGCTTGATGAATTGCATGGTGTCGTAGATCGACATACCCGCCGTCACCGAACCACCTGGAGAGTTGATGTAAAGATGAATGTCCTTGTCCGGATTTTCCGCTTCAAGGAATAGCAGTTGCGCACAGATCAGGTTGGCCATGTAGTCCTCTACAGGGCCGACAAGAAAGATCACTCGCTCTTTGAGCAGGCGCGAATAGATGTCGTAAGCGCGCTCACCGCGAGCCGTCTGCTCGACAACCATCGGTACCAGGCCGCCAGCGGCTTGGATATCAGGCATTTGCTGCATAAAAGGATTGCGGGACATGCGTGCACTCGCTCCCTAACTAAATAGTCATGTCACAAATACGCATAAGCCAGCGCGGAGGCTGGCTTATGGCGTGTTCGAACGAGGTAAAGAAATCAGGCGGCTTGTGGTGCTTCTACCGGCTTGACAGCTTCTTCGTACGAGACCGCTTTATCGGTCACGTTGGCCTTCTGCAAAACAGTATCTACAACTTGCTCTTCCAGTACAACCGAACGTACTTCGTTCATTTGCTGGTCGTTTTTGTAGTACCAGGCCACAACCTGTTCAGGCTCTTGGTAAGCCGAAGCCATTTCCTGAATCATTTCGCGAACGCGGGCGTCATCCGGCTTCAGTTCGCACTGCTTGACCACTTCAGCCACAACCAGACCCAGCACAACGCGACGCTTGGCTTGCTCTTCGAACAGCTCAGCTGGCAGCTGCTCAGGCTTGAGGTTGCCACCGAACTGCTGAACGGCCTGCACGCGCAGACGGTTCACTTCGTTGCTGATCAGTGCTTTCGGCACTTCGATCGGGTTGGCAGCCAGCAGACCGTCCATCACCTGGTTTTTAACCTTGGATTTGATCGCCTGGCGCAGCTCGCGCTCCATGTTCTTGCGCACTTCAGCGCGGAAGCCTTCCAGACCGCCTTCTTTCACGCCGAACAGGGCGAAGAAGTCATCATTCAGCTCAGGCAGCTGAGGAGCCGCGATACTGTTGACGGTGACGGCGAACTCGGCAGTTTTGCCAGCCAGATCCAGATTCTGGTAATCAGCCGGGAAAGTCGGGTTGATTACGCGCTCTTCACCAGCCTTGGCGCCCACCAGTGCATCTTCAAAGCCAGGGATCATGCGGCCAGAGCCGAGAACCAGCTGAGTGCCCTTGGCCGAACCGCCCGCGAAAGCTTCGCCGTCGATCTTGCCAACGAAATCGATGTTCAGTTGGTCGCCATTCTCGGCAGCGCGCTCGGCGGCTTCGAAACGGGTGTTCTGCTTGCGCAGGATCTCCAGCATGTTGTCGACGTCAGCGTCAGCTACGTCAGCCTGCAGGCGTTCGATAGCGATGGATTCGAAGCCAGCAACGGTGAATTCAGGGAACACTTCGAAGATCGCAACGTATTCCAGATCCTTGCCTTTCTCGAACGACTTCGGCTCAACGGCCGGAGCGCCAGCTGGATTGAGTTTCTGCTCAACAACGGCTTCGTAGAAAGTGGATTGGATCAGATCGCCCAGAGCTTCCTGACGCGCAGCATCTTCATAACGCTGGCGGATCACGCTCATTGGCACTTTGCCAGGACGGAAACCAGGGACCTTGGCACGACGGGCAGTCTGCTGCAGACGCTTGTTGACTTCAGTCTCGATGCGCTCAACAGAGACGCCAACGGTCATACGGCGCTCGAGAGCAGAGGTACTTTCAACAGAAACTTGCATGGATAATCCTCGTTGCACAGACATAAGCCGGCCGCTTGCCGGCCCCTAATCAAGGGCATGCATTCTAGAGGGTCGATTTGCAGAAGTCACCCTAGATGCAGGCGGCAAACGGGAGGGAGTTAAAAGATGGTGCGGACGGAGAGACTCGAACTCTCACGCCTTGCGGCGCTGGAACCTAAATCCAGTGTGTCTACCAATTCCACCACGTCCGCGTGGTAAAGCTTTATACAAAAACGCCAGGAATTAACCTGGCGCCTTGGAAAATGGGGTGGACGATGGGGATCGAACCCACGACAACAGGAGTCACAATCCTGCGCTCTACCAACTGAGCTACGCCCACCATATTGCATTTTGCTTGAGCCAAGACCGCCAAATGGCACGCCCGGCAGGACTCGAACCTGCGACCATCCGCTTAGAAGGCGGATGCTCTATCCAGCTGAGCTACGGGCGCCTATCCATCTGCAGATGCAGACTTAAAGCTTTCGGCTTCGGAAAAAACTTTGCAGCTTCGCCCTTTGCCGTCTTACCCAGCGACTGGCTGTGCTCGACAAGCGGGGCGAATGTTATAGAGGCAGTTTCAGGTCGTCAACAGGAAAAGTTAAAAAAATTCAGCCATTTAAAGGAGTTACGCGAAAACCGCGGCGTGCGCCTTTGCCCCACAGCATGGTCATGCGAGAATGCGCGTCCTTTTTCCATCCTTTCTTTATGGTTAACCAAGCGCAATGACCGCACAACTGATCGATGGCAAAGCAATTGCCGCCAGCCTGCGCCAGCAGATCGCCCAACGTGTCGCCGAACGACGTCAGCAAGGCCTGCGCGCACCCGGGCTGGCGGTGATTCTCGTCGGTAGCGACCCTGCGTCCCAGGTCTACGTTTCGCACAAACGCAAAGACTGCGAAGAAGTCGGTTTCGTTTCGCAGGCCTATGACCTGCCAGCCAGCACCGGCCAGGACGAGCTGATGGCATTGATCGACCGCCTGAATGACGAACCGAGCATCGACGGCATTCTGGTGCAACTGCCACTGCCGGAACACCTCGACGCGTCTCTATTGCTGGAGCGCATTCGCCCGGATAAAGACGTTGACGGCTTCCACCCCTACAACATCGGCCGCCTGGCCCAGCGCATGCCGCTGCTGCGCCCTTGCACCCCGAAAGGCATCATGACCCTGCTGCAAAGCACCGGTGTCGACCTTTATGGCATGCACGCAGTGGTAGTTGGTGCCTCGAACATTGTCGGCCGGCCGATGGCGATGGAGCTGCTGCTGGCCGGTTGCACCGTCACCGTGACCCACCGTTTCACCAAAGACCTGCCCATGCATGTCGGCCAGGCCGATATCGTCGTAGTCGCAGCTGGCAAACCTGGCCTGGTTCACGGCGAGTGGATCAAGCCTGGCGCCATCGTCATCGACGTTGGCATCAACCGTCAGACCGACGGCAAGCTGATTGGCGATGTGGTGTATGAAACCGCCCTGCCCCGCGCTGGCTGGATTACTCCGGTGCCAGGCGGCGTTGGACCGATGACCCGCGCCTGCTTGCTGGAAAATACCCTGCATGCCGCCGAGCACCTGCACGACTGAGTGCTGCGCTAGCAGAAATAGAAAACGGCACCTCAGGTGCCGTTTTTTTATGCTTGAGCTCAACCCACAGCGTCAGTCGCGGGCTTGTTCCCAGGATTTCAGCAACTCGTTGTAGTTGATGGTTTCACCCTTGGGCTTCTCGTTGGCCAGTTTCGGCTTCGGTGCGCCAGGCTGATCCAGCCAGTACTGCGGATCTTTCGGCTCGTTCAGCTTCGGTCCACACTCGCCGAGCACGCCGGAACGCTCGAGGCGGCCCAACATGGTGTCCTGCGCCGCTGCCAAGCCATCCAGCGCCTCTTGCGGCGACTTATCACCGCTGGCTGTTTCGGCAATGAATTGCCACCACAGTTGAGCCAAGCGTGGGTAGTCAGGCACGTTGGTACCGGTCGGCGTCCACTGCACCCGCGCCGGGCTGCGATAGAACTCCACCAGGCCACCCAGTTTCGGCGCGACGTCGGTCATGGCCTGCGAGTTGATGTCCGACTCACGAATCGGCGTCAGGCCAACCAAGGTCTTCTTCAGCGAGACGGTTTTCGAAGTAACGAACTGCGCATAGAGCCAGGCGGCCAGGCGCTGTTTCTCAGGGGTGGATTTGAGGAAGGTCCAGGAGCCGGCGTCCTGATAGCCCAGTTTCATGCCCTCTTCCCAGTACGGCCCTTTTGGTGAAGGCGCCATACGCCACTTCGGCGTGCCGTCTTCATTTACTACCGGCAAGCCTGGTTTGGTCATGTCAGCGGTAAAGGCGGTGTACCAGAAGATCTGCTGGGCGATGCTGCCCTGCGCTGGCACCGGACCGGACTCAGAGAAAGTCATGCCCTGCGCTTCTGGAGGCGCGTATTTGCGCATCCAGTCGACATATTTGGTGGTCGCATACACCGCCGCCGGGCCGTTGGTATCGCCGCCACGGGCGACGCTGGAACCCACCGGACGGCAACCGTCTACGCGAATACCCCACTCATCCACCGGCAAGCCGTTAGGCAGCCCCTTGTCGCCGCCACCCGCCATGGAGAACCAGGCATCGGTAAAGCGCCAGCCCAGGGATGGGTCCTTCTTGCCGTAATCCATATGGCCGTAGATGCGCTGGCCATCGATCTCCTTGACCTTCTCGGAGAAGAACTCGGCGATGTCTTCATAGGCCGACCAGTTGACCGGCACACCCAGCTCGTAGCCGTAGATTTCCTTGAACTTGGCCTTCAGCTCCGGGCGCTCGAACCAGTCAGCGCGGAACCAATACAGGTTGGCGAACTGCTGATCCGGCAGCTGATAGAGCTTGCCGTCGGGCCCGGTGGTGAAGGAAATGCCGATAAAGTCCTGCAGATCGAGGGTCGGCGAGGTCACCGCCTTGCCTTCGCCTTCCATCATGTCGCTGATGGCCACGGCCTTGCCGTAGCGAAAGTGCGTGCCGATCAGGTCCGAGTCGTTGATATAGCCGTCGTAGATGTTCTTGTCCGATTGCATCTGGGTTTGCAGTTTCTCGACGACATCACCTTCCTGCATCAGGTCGTGCTTGAGCTGGATTCCGGTTATTTCGCTAAAGGCCTTGGCCAGTACCTTGGACTCGTACTCGTGGGTGGCGATGGTTTCCGAAGCCACGCTGATGCTCATGCCGCGAAACGGCTCGGCGGCCTTGATAAACCACTTCAACTCTTCGAGTTGCTGCTCAGGCGTCAGGGTCGAGGGATTGAACTCCTCGCCGATCCACTTCTTTGCCGCTTCTTCGTAGGCATCAGCCCAGGCTGCGCCGCTCAAGCCGGACAACGTCAGCAGGGCAGCCAGCGCCATGCTATGTCGAGTTTTGTTGTTATTGTCGAACATAGAGACCTCCATCTCAGGGTTTGGAATGAGGCAAGCGGGTCATGGCCGCGCCCAGCCAGCAGGCGCGCCCAAGGCAGCCCGGTTCAGCCCCAACGCATCACTGCAAACAACCAGAACAGGGACAGCACCGAGGCTATCCAGACACTCCAATCGGTCGCGCCCACCACCAGCAGGTGCAGGTAGGCACTTCCAAGCAGACCGATAAACAGCCGATCACCACGGGTGGTGCTGATCGGCAACAAGCCCTTGCGCTCGATACAGGGCGAACGCAGTTCCCAGATCGTCATGCCGACCAGCAGCATGCCGATAAAACCGAAAAACAACGCCGTCGGCAGAGTCCAGGCCATCCAATCCATAGTCGTGGCTCCTATACCCGGCCCAGGGCAAAGCCCTTGGCCACATGGTTACGAACAAACCAGATCACCAGCATGCCCGGCAGAATGGTCAACACCCCCGCCGCCGCCAGCACGCCCCAATCGATCCCTGATGCCGACACGGTCCGTGTCATCACCGCCGCAATCGGCTTGGCATCCACCGAGGTCAGGGTTCGCGCCAGCAGCAGCTCGACCCAGGAAAACATGAAGCAGAAGAACGCGGTGACGCCGATGCCCGAGCCAATCAGCGGGATAAAGATCTTCACGAAGAATTTCGGGAAGCTGTAGCCGTCGATATAAGCGGTCTCGTCGATTTCCTTCGGCACCCCGGACATAAAGCCTTCAAGAATCCACACCGCCAGCGGCACGTTGAACAGGCAGTGCGCCAGCGCCACGGCAATATGCGTATCGAACAGGCCGATCGACGAGTACAGCTGGAAAAACGGCAGCAGAAACACCGCTGGTGGCGCCATGCGGTTAGTCAGCAACCAGAAGAACAGGTGCTTGTCGCCGAGAAAACGGTAGCGGGAAAACGCATAGGCCGCCGGCAGCGCCACCGTCAGCGAGATCGCCGTGTTCAAGCACACGTAGTACAGCGAGTTGAGATAGCCCTCGTACCAGCTCGGGTCGGTGAAGATCACCTTGTAGTTGTCCAGAGTGAAGCCGTGCGGCCAGAGCGTCAGGCCGCCGAGGATCTCGGTGTTGCTCTTGAACGACATGTTCAGCAGCCAGTAGATCGGCACCAGCAGGAACAGGACATACAGCCCCAGTACCACCTTCTTGCGTAGGGTCATGGTCGGCCTCAGCGAGTCTTATCGTTGTGGGTCATGGCGGTGTAGAACAGCCAGGACACCAACAGGATGATCAGGAAGTACACCAGCGAAAACGCCGCCGCCGGGCCCAGGTCGAACTGGCCGATGGCCATCTGCGTCAGGGTCTGGCTAAGGAAGGTAGTGGAGTTACCCGGCCCGCCGCCGGTGAGCACGAAGGGTTCGGTGTAGATCATGAAACTGTCCATAAAACGCAGCATCACCGCGATCAGCAGCACGCTCTTCAACTTGGGCAGCTGGATATGGCGGAACACCGCCCAGTCGGATGCGCGGTCGATGCGCGCGGCCTGGTAGTACACATCCGGAATGGCACGCAGCCCCGAATAACACAGCAGCGCCACCAGCGAGGTCCAGTGCCAGACGTCCATGATCAGCACCGTGACCCAGGCGTCGCTGGTATTCGAGGCATAGTTGTAGCTGATGCCCAGGCTGTTCAGGCTCCAGCCCAGCAAGCCGATGTCGGCGCGGCCGAATATCTGCCAGATGGTGCCAACCACGTTCCACGGAATCAGCAGCGGAATCGCCAGCACGATCAGCACCAGCGAGGCCATGCGCCCCTTGGTCGGCATGCACAAAGCGATGGCGATACCCAAGGGGATTTCGATCAGCAGCACGCAGGCGGAGAAGATGAACTGACGCAGCAGCGAATCATGCAGACGGGTGTCCTGCAGCACCTGCTTGTACCAGTCGACGCCGACGAAATAGCGCGTGGAATGGTCGAAGATGTCCTGCACCGAATAGTTGACCACCGTCATCATCGGCACGATGGCGCTGAACGCCACCAGCAGAAATACCGGCAGTACCAGCCACCAGGCCTTGTTGTTCTGCACCTTCATGGCTGCACCTCCTGCGCTTGCGCCTCAACCAGAAAGTCATCGGCGTAGAGCATCAGCCACTGCGCCGGAAAGCTCAGGTACACCTGCTGCTGCGGCACGGGCTGGTCCTCCTGCAGGCGCACCTTGAGCGATTGGCCATCGAGCTTGAGGGTGAGAATCTTGTAGGTGCCGAGGTCTTCGACATGCACCACCTCGCCACACAGCGCGTCCTCGTTGGGGCCATCCCAGACGTGTATGAACTCCGGGCGAATACCGATTTTCAGGCTAGCTCCAGGCAGCTCGGTAACCCGCCGATTGAGCGCGGCAGACAACGGCAGCACGGTGTTATTGAAACGCACGCCGCCGGCACAGGGCACCACATCGACCAGGTTCATCCCCGGGCTGCCAATGAAGTAGCCGACAAAGGTATGGCTGGGCCGCTCGAACAACTCGCGCGGGGTGCCGAACTGGACGATCTGCCCGCCATACATCACCGCAATCTTGTCGGCGAAGGTCGAGGCTTCGAGCTGGTCGTGCGTGACATAGACCATGGTGATATTGAACTGCTCGTGGATCTGCTTGAGCTTGCGCCGCAGCTTCCATTTCAGGTGCGGGTCGATCACCGTCAGTGGTTCATCGAAGAGGATCGCCGATACATCGTCACGCACCAGGCCGCGACCCATGGAGACCTTCTGCTTCTCGTCGGCGGTGAGGTTACGGGCGCGCTTGTGCAGCAACGGGTGCAGCTCCAGCACCTCGGCAATTTCGTTGACCTTGGTGAGGATCTTCGCCTCGTTCATGCCCTGATTGCGCAACGGAAAGGCCAGGTTATCGAACACCGTCATGGTGTCGTAGACCACCGGAAACTGGAAAACCTGAGCGATATTGCGCAGCTCCGGCGGCAGCGCGTTGACCACCTTGCCATCAAACTGCACCTCGCCATGGGACGGGCTAAGCAGCCCGGAAATGATATTCAGCAGGGTCGACTTGCCGCAGCCGGACGGCCCCAGCAGCGCATAGGCGCCGCCCTGCTCCCACACATGGTTCATCTCGCGTATGGCGTAATCGGCCGCGCCTGTCGGCGCGCGACTGTAACTGTGGGCCAGGTTGTGCAAACGGATCTCGGCCATCAGGCAACCCTCCCCAGACGGCGGCTGGGCGCCTGAATCAACTGCCCATCAGCGGCGAAGACAAACAGCTTGTGTGTGGGGATATAGATGAGGATCGGCGTGTCCACGTCGTACTCATGCACCCCAGGCAGATGCAGCACCAGCACGAACTGCTCGTTGCGCACATGCAGAAAGGTTTCCGAACCGCTGATCTCGGCCAGTTCGACCGTTACCGCCAGCTCCAGATCATCATCATTGGACGGCACCAGACCGATATGGCTGGGGCGCACGCCAAAGCGGTATTCGCCCTCGGCGATGCCTTGCAGGTCCGGGTTGAGCGGAAAATGCACGGTATCGGCAAAACTTACTTCAGTGCCGCTGACGCGCCCCGGCATCAGGTTGATCGCAGGCTCCGAGAACAGCTCGGCGGCAAGCACCTGCTGCGGACGGTGATAAACCTCGGCGGTCTTGCCGCTCTGCACCACCCGCCCTTCATGCAGGATGGTGGTGGTGCCACCCAGGGCCAGGGCCTCGTTGGGCTCAGTGGTGGCATAAATGGCGATGGTGTGACGAGCCTGGAACAGCTCGCGCATCTCCTGGCGCAGCTCTTCTCGCAGCTTGTAGTCGAGGTTGACCAGCGGCTCATCAAACAGAATCAGCGAAGCATCCTTGACCAGCGCCCGCGCCATCGCCGTGCGCTGCTGCTGTCCGCCGGACAGCTCCAGCGGATGACGCTGGAGCAAGGCCTCGATACGCAGCATCTTCGCCGTGGCATGGACCTTTTCCAGAATCTCGGCCTTGCTCACCCCGGCCTGACGCAGCGGCGAGGCGATGTTCTCGAACACCGTCAGGGTCGGGTAATTGATGAACTGCTGGTAGACCATCGACACGTTGCGCTGGCGCACCGAGACATTGGTCATGTCCGCGCCATTCATCAGGATGCGTCCGCTAGTGGGCTTATCCAGCCCCGCCATCAGGCGCATCAGGCTGGTCTTGCCAGACAGCGTGCGCCCCAGCAGCACATTGAAGGAGCCAGGTTCGAAGCTCAGGCAGGCATCGTCGATATGCAGCTGGTGATCAACGATCCGCGTGACATGCTCCAGGGTAAGTGACATGGGCCGTCCTTTTTCTTGTTATCTGCCCAGTAACAAGGCGAGTTCCGTGCCAACCCGCTGCAGCGCCTCCAAGCTATTGATTTAAAACAGCTGTACGTGAATTTAGGCAGCCCACCAAAACGCTACTGAACAATTTTGAACAGTGCACAGTGAACAACTGAACAGTCACAGCGTTGACATTGAACAGCCTTCGGCGACACTGCAGGGGCCCGGCGCAGACCGAGGCCCATAACAACAAGAACCCGCGCGAGATACCTGTCATGGCTGACGCTGTCACTGCCCTGCCCCACGAGACCATCATCCAGGACTCCTGGACACGCTGCCGTGACTACGGCCTGACCCACCAGAGCACACCGATCTTCAACCAGCCCGAACGCGGCGAAATCAGCGCGCTGCTGGAAAGCCAGCATGCCCTGGTGCACACCACCCACAAGGAAGTGCTGCCTTACTACGGCACCATCCTGGCCAACTCCAATTGCCTGATCATGCTGGCCGACCATCAGGGCCAGGTGCTGCAGTCCTGGGGCGACCAACGTTTTATCGAACCGAGCCGCGCCGCAGGCTTTGTCGCCGGAGCCACCTGGCTGGAGCGTTACACCGGCACCAATGCCATCGGCACCGCCCTGAGCTGCGGCCAGGCGGTACATATTCAGCACGATGAGCATTTCCTCAAAGCCAACCGCTTTATGACCGGTTCGGCCTCGCCGATTTTTGACGAGCAGCGGCAGATGATTGCGGTGCTGGATGTGTCGAGCGACAGCTACCTGCCGCCCTCGCACACCCTGGGCATGGTCAAGATGATGAGTCAGTCGGTGGAAAACCGCCTGATTCTCAACCTGTTCCAGCAGCGCTACTTCCAGCTGAGCTTCAACACCAGCCTGGATAACCTCAGCAGCCCCTGGGCCGGACTGTTGATTTTCGATGAGCAAGGTCAGGTGGTATCCGCCAATCGCCGTGCAGACAGCCTGTTAGGTGTGGGCCTGGCCCAGGTAAATATCGAAAGCCTGTTCGACGTGCCGCTGCAGCAACTGCTCAACCAGCCTGAAGCGCTGCCATTCAACCTGCGCGCCAGCGGGCGCTTTCGCTTTCACGCGCAAATCAAACGCCCGCAGCAACCTTCGCCAATCCAGGCCCGCGACTTTCGCCCAGCCCAACAGCCTCCTACCAGCACCACTAGCAACCACTTCACCCTGGCCTCGCTCAACCTCGGCGACCCGCGTGTCGACAAAGCGGTACGCCAGGCGGAGCGACTGCTGGAAAAAGACATTCCGATCCTGGTGCATGGCGAAACTGGAGTCGGCAAGGAGGTTTTCGTCAAAGCCCTGCACCACGCCAGTTCGCGCGCCAGCCAGGCCTTTATCGCAGTCAATTGCGCAGCCATTCCGGCCGAACTGGTGGAGTCCGAGCTGTTCGGCTATGAAAAAGGCGCGTTTACCGGGGCCAACCAGAAAGGCAGTATCGGCCTGATTCGCAAAGCCCATAAAGGCACGCTATTTCTCGACGAAGTCGGCGATATGCCACTGCGGGTGCAGGCCCGTCTGCTGCGGGTACTGCAGGAACGCTGTGTACAACCGCTGGGGAGTAGCGAGCTGTACCCGGTGGATATCCGTCTGATTTCCGCTACCAACCGCCCGCTGCGCCAGGATGTGGAAGGCGGGCTGTTTCGCCAGGACCTTTACTACCGCATCAGCGGCCTTAACCTGGAGCTGCCGCCGCTGCGCGAACGCACCGACAAGGCCGCCATGGTTCAGCGCATCTGGGACTACCACCGCGAACCGCAACAATGGGCCGGGCTAAGCCATGAGGTGCTGAGCCTGTTCGAACGCCATCCCTGGCCCGGCAACCTGCGCCAACTGAGCAGCGTCCTGCAGATTGCCCTGGCCATGGCCGATGACCAGCAGATCCGCGCCGAACACTTGCCGGATGACTTCTTTGCGGATTTGCAGCCAGCAGCTGCGCAAACGCCCTCCACCCAGCCATCTCCACAACCTCTGCCCAGCACCAGCGCGGATGATCTGGCCAGCCAGTACCAGGCCTGCGGCGGCAATATCTCGCACCTGGCGCGCAGCCTCGGGGTCAGCCGCAACACGCTGTACAAGCGGCTACGGGAAACGGGCCTGACAGCGCGCTAAAACACGCCGCAGCGCCTGTGATCGTTACCGTTTTCCCTAGCGATGGACCTATACGGCCCCAATAGGGTCAAAACCCTTAATAGCTAATCATCGGTTCCCACTGCGGCCATAGCCGCATAGACTCCGCGCCCCGCCCTCTGCCTCCTGCGCGTTCCACCCTGCCACCCCCTCTGTCCCTTCGCGAGCCAAAGCCTAATGCGTTACCCCGCAACTCCAACAACCGCTTTTTCGCAAATCTCGCAGCCACTGCGATGGAGTTGCGCCGTGCTGGCCATAGTGCTGTTGAGTGCCTGCAGCAGCCTTGCACCGCCACAATCCAACCCCGAGATTGAGCCGATACGCTTTCTGCTGAGTTTCGACGACGGCCCCAGCGCCAGCACCCGCGACAATCCAACCGAGCAGATCCTCGACACCCTGGCAGACAACCCGATTCAGCCAGGGATCAAGGCGCTGTTCTTTGTGCAGACTCGCGCCGCAGCAGCCGGCGGCAGCGTTCAGGGCCAGGCGCTGCTGCAGCGCCAACAACGCGAGGGCCATCTGCTGGGCTTTCACACCGCCACCCCAGGCCATGCCAATCACCGCTTTCTCAGCCCGGCTGCTCTGGATCAGTCGCTGAAAGATGGCGTAGCCGACCTGACCGCCATTAGCGGCGCAGCGCCGCGCCTGGTGCGGCCACCCTTCTGGAACTACGACGAACGCACCTTCGCCGCCTATCAGGCGCATGGTTTGCGTTTGCTTTTGACCGACCTGAGCGCCAACGATGGCAAGACCTGGGGCATCAATGGCAGCCTGCGTCGGCGCAGCAACCTGCGTGACCAGCTCGCCCGCGCGGCGCAGCAGATCAGCGTCGGCGCCTTGCCGACTGTCGATGGGGTTATCCCGGTAGTAGTGACCTTCCACGACCTCAACCCCTACACCGCGCGGCATATGCAGGAATACCTGCAAATTCTTCTGGATGTGGCCGAAGATGTTGGCCTGGCCACCGATAAACAGCCGTTCTATGACCAGCGCGACGCCCTGCAACGTGCCGCACTAAGGCGCGCCCTCGGCGACCCACTGCAATACGCCCGCCTGCCGGGACTGTGGAACTGGTTGTGGGACTAAGCCCTGCGGCCAACGGTTACAAGTGACCGCTATGAGTCTGTTCACAATCTCAGGCGCGTAAGTCAAGCAAGGCCAAGGCAGGCGAGCACCCGTTAGCCCTTACATAAACCGCCTTTAAGTAGCGCCAAGTATTCCGGGCGTTGCGATAACGAGTTATGCCCCGCTGCCGGAATAACCTTGAGTGCAGCCACACCCGGGGTGAAATGGCTGAACAGCGCATCGGTGCTGGCGCGCGGGATGACCTGATCCTGCTCCGCCGCGATCAACAGCGTTGGCACACGAATCTGCTGGGCATACTTCCAGGACTCGAATTTGTCCTTAAGCAGCCACTGCACAGGGATATACGGGAACCGGCTCTGCGCCAGTTCCTGGATGCTGTTGTAAGGCGTAATCAGAACCAAACGGGCTGCCGGCCGCTGACTGGCAAGGCGCACCGCCACGCCAGAACCCAAACTGCGCCCCACCACCACAGTGCAGGGGTGCTGGGCATAAACCTGGTCAAACAAGGCGAGCGCATCGGCTTGAATAGCCTCTTCTGCGGGCGAGCCGCTGCTTCCGCCGTAGCCTCGATAATGCAGCAGGTAGAGCGCATGGTCGCTGAAGACCTGGGAAAACTCGGGCAGATTGAGGGAAACGTCCTCGCCGTTGCCGCCGAAATAGATCAGGGCATTGCGCCCCTCAAGTGGCCGGGTGGAAACCAGCACTTTGGCATCCTCTATGGGCAGCTTGAGCAGCGTGTTGGGATTATCGATAGCGCGGGGCTGCGGGAAGTAGATAAGCGAGCGCTGGAACACCAGCAAAGCAACGCAGAGCAGCACATACAAGGCCGCCGCCCAGAGCAGAAACGCAAGCAAGGTTCGCGATAGACGACTGACGTGCATTGAGTCTTCCTCTGTCTCTATAGCCGCAAATAAACAAGCCGCTCGAAAGCGGCCTGTTTAATCCAACGCCTGCCTTACTCAGCCAAACGCCAGGTAGTGCCACCCTTGCCGTCTTCCAGCACCACGCCCATGGCGGTGATCTGGTCGCGGATACGGTCGGACTCGCCCCAGTTCTTCTCAGCGCGAGCCTGCAGTCGCGCGGCAATCAAGGCTTCAACTTCGGCAGCATCAACCTTGCCGGCAGCGCCTGCCTGCAGGAACGCCTCAGGCTCAAGCTGCAATACACCCAGCACCCCGGCCAGTTCCTTCAGACGCGCCGCCAGACCGGCAGCAGCCTGCAGATCACTGTCACGCAGGCGATTGATCTCACGGGCAAGTTCGAACAGCACGGCGCAGGCTTCTGGCGAGTTGAAATCATCGTCCATGGCCGCAGCAAAGCGCTCGACAAAGGCTTCGCCGCCAACAGGCGCAGCCGCCGGCAGGCCTTTGAGCGCGTTATAGAAGCGCTCAAGCGCGCCCTTGGCTTCACGCAGGCTGTCTTCGGAGTAGTTGATCGGGCTGCGGTAGTGGCTAGACACCAGCAGGTAGCGCACCACTTCCGGGTGATACTTTTCCAGCACCTCACGAATGGTGAAGAAGTTGCCCAGGGACTTGGACATCTTCTCGCCATCCACACGCACCGCGCCGGCGTGCATCCAGGCATTGGCGTAGAGCTTGCCGGTGGCCGCCTCGCTCTGCGCGATCTCGTTTTCATGGTGCGGGAACACCAGATCCGGCCCGCCGCCATGAATGTCGAAGGTCTCGCCCAGGCAGCAGGTCGACATTACCGAGCATTCGATATGCCAGCCCGGACGGCCCTCGCCCCACGGCGATTCCCAGCTCGGCTCACCCGGCTTGACTCCTTTCCACAGCACGAAGTCCAGCGGGTCCTGCTTGGCCTCATCGACTTCGATACGTGCGCCGATCTTCAGATCTTCGATCTTCTTACGCGACAGTTTGCCGTAACCGACGAACTTGCCAACGCGGTAATACACGTCGCCATTGCCAGGCGCGTAGGCAAAGCCCTTGTCGATCAGGGTCCGGATCATCTGGTGCATGCCGGCGATATGACCGGTGGCACGTGGCTCCTGATCGGGACGCAGCACATTCAGGCGCGCCTCGTCTTCGTGCATGGCCGCAATCATGCGCTCGACCAGCGCTTCGAACGGCTCTCCGTTGTCATTGGCGCGCTTGATGATCTTGTCGTCGATGTCGGTGATATTGCGCACATAGGTCACGTCATAGCCGCGATGGCGCAGCCAGCGAGTCACCACATCGAACGCCACCATCACCCGCGCATGACCGATATGACAGAAGTCGTAAACCGTCATGCCGCACACATACATGCGCACCTGGTTACCCACCAGCGGTTTGAAGACGTCTTTGCTTTTGGTCAGCGTGTTGTAGATCGAGAGCATTGCAGTTCCTTGAAAACCACGGGCCGGCGTACCAGCCCGGTTTTAATCAGAGCGACTGAGCGATAGAGCCTGTTTCGGATCTCGCGAGCTAGAGCGAGACAAGGCAAAAATGGCCGAGGAAGCGGAGTTTACTAGCTGTAAATGAGCATTCCGAGGCCATTTTTAACGCAGTATCGCCGACACGCAGCAGATCCGAGACAGGCTCTTAGGCCCAGGAATCGCGCAGCGTTACGGTACGGTTAAACACCGGCGCACCCGGCTTGCTGTCCTTGATATCGGCGCAGAAGTAGCCTTCGCGCTCGAACTGGAAGCGTTCTTCCGGTGCGGCATCGGCCAGCGATGGCTCGGCGCGACAGCCCTTGAGCACTACCAACGAATCCGGGTTGATATTGTCGAGGAAGCTGCCGCCCTCTTCGTCCTTCTCCGGGTTGGCGGAGCGGAACAGACGGTCGTACAGACGCACTTCGCACTCGACGCTTTCAGCCGCCGGCACCCAGTGAATCACGCCTTTGACCTTGCGGCCTTCAGGGTTCTTGCCCAGGGTATTTTCGTCGTAGCTGCAACGCAGTTCGACGATATTGCCAGCGGCATCCTTGATCGCTTCGTCGGCGCGGATCACGTAGCTGCCGCGCAGACGCGCTTCGCCACCAGGAACCAGGCGCTTGAAGCCGTCCGGCGGGGTTTCTTCGAAGTCGCCAGCGTCGATATAGATCTCGCGGCTGAACGGCAGCACACGCACGCCCATGTCCTGCTTCGGATGACGCGGCAGTTCCAGATTCTCGACCTGACCTTCCGGATAATTGGTGATCACCACTTTCAACGGCTTGAGCACGCACATGGCGCGGCCCGCGTTGGCATCCAGGTCATCACGGATGGCGAACTCGAGCATGCCCACATCAACCACACCGCCGGCGCGGTTGACGCCGATCATGTCGCAGAAGGTACGGATCGACGCAGGCGTGTAGCCACGGCGGCGGAAGCCGGACAGGGTCGACATGCGCGGGTCGTCCCAACCATTAACGTGGTTTTCGTCGACCAACTGCTTGAGCTTGCGCTTGCTGGTGATGGTGTAGTTGAGATTCAGCCGAGCGAATTCGTACTGACGCGGCTGCGCTGGTACCGGCAGTTGCGCGAGGAACCACTCGTATAGCGGACGGTGGTCTTCGAACTCCAGGGTGCAGATCGAGTGAGTGATGCCTTCGATGGCGTCCGACTGACCATGGGTAAAGTCATAGCTCGGGTAGATGCACCACTTATCGCCCGTCTGATGGTGATGAGCGTGGCGGATGCGGTAGAGGATCGGATCACGCAGGTTGATGTTCGGCGAGGTCATATCGATCTTCGCGCGCAGCGAACGAGCGCCATCGGCGAATTCGCCGGCTTTCATCCGGGCGAACAGATCAAGGTTCTCTTCAACGCTGCGCTCACGAAACGGGCTGTTCTTGCCCGGCTCGGTGAGGTTGCCGCGGTAGGCGCGCATTTCTTCGGCGTTCAGGTCGCAGACAAAGGCCTTGCCCGCCTTGATCAGCTCAATGGCCCAGGCATGCAGCTGGTCGAAATAATTGGAGGCATAACGCTCCTCGCCAGCCCACTGAAAACCCAGCCACTGCACGTCGCTCTTGATCGCGTCGATGTATTCCTGGTCTTCCTTGGCCGGGTTGGTGTCGTCAAAGCGCAGGTTGCACTCGCCACCAAACTCCTTGGCCAGGCCGAAGTTCAGGCAGATCGACTTGGCGTGACCAATATGCAGGTAGCCATTGGGCTCCGGCGGAAAACGGGTGATGATTTTCGCGTGCTTGCCGGCATCCAGATCGGCCTGGACGATGGGACGAAGAAAGTTAGCGGCGGCGACAGTTTCTGGCTTGCTCATGGGGTCCTTGATCATGCAGGTGCGCGGCGTAGGGTAGGCCGACTAAAACAAAGCGCTTATCATAGCCGAAGCTGTCAACCCCCTGACAGGCCCAAGAACCGCTGCAACGCCCTTTGCTGGAAATTCAGCGGCTCACGGATTTATCGACAGAGCGATTACCTACATGATCAAGCTGCACACCAACCACGGCGTTATCACCCTCAACCTGTTCGAAGACAAAGCCCCGGAAACCGTGGCCAACTTCAAGCAGTACGTTCAAGAAGGTCATTACGACAACACCGTTTTCCACCGCGTGATCAGCAACTTCATGATCCAGGGCGGCGGTTTCGAGCCGGGCATGAAGCAGAAAACCACCCGCGCACCGATCAAGAACGAAGCCAACAACGGCGTCGCCAACAAGATCGGTACCGTGGCCATGGCCCGTACCATGGAGCCGCATTCGGCCTCCGCGCAGTTCTTTATCAACGTTGGCGACAACAGCTTCCTCAACCACAGCGCGCCGACCGTACAAGGCTGGGGCTATGCGGTGTTTGGTGAAGTGGTTGAAGGCATGGACGTGGTCAACGCCATTAAGGCCGTTGCCACCACCAGCAAATCCGGCCACCAGGATGTACCGGTTGATGACGTGATCATTGAGCGCGCCGAGATCGTTGAGTGATCCTACTGATCTCCGATCTGCATCTTGAACAGGAGCGCCCGGACATCAGCCGGGCGTTTCTGCATTTTCTCGAAACCCGCGCGGCTCAGGCCCAGGCGCTGTATATCCTGGGTGACTTCTTCGAAGTGTGGATCGGCGACGACGCCATCAGCCCCTTTCAACGCTCGATTGCCCAGGCCCTGCGCCAACTCAGTGAGCGCGGCACACGCATCTACCTGATGCATGGCAATCGCGACTTTCTCCTCGGCAAGGCCTTCTGCCGTGAAGCCAGCTGCACCTTGCTGCCCGATCCCTGCGTGATCGAACTGAATGGCGAACGCGTGCTGCTGATGCACGGCGACAGTCTGTGCACCCAGGACATCGGCTATATGAAGCTGCGCCGCTGGCTACGCAACCCGATTTCGCTGTTTATCCTACGCAACCTGCCGCTGAGCACCCGACAAAAACTGGCGCGCAAGCTGCGTAATGAAAGCCGCACGCAAACACGGATGAAAGCCAGCGAGATTGTCGACGTCACCCCGGATGAAGTGCCGCGCATCATGGCTAAGCACGACGTACGCACGCTGATTCACGGCCACACCCATCGCCCCGCCAACCATCAACTACAAATCAACGGCCAGGCGGCGCAGCGCATTGTGCTTGGCGACTGGGACAAGCAGGGTTGGGCACTGCAGGTCGACAAACAGGGCTTTAATCAGGCGCCCTTTACCCTTTAAGCCACCAGAGGTTCAAAGCGGTGGCACACCGCTGTGAAAGCGCATCTCGGTATCTGGCGACTCGATCAGTTCCTGCTCCGCCACCCTCACCCGCTCGATGGCCTGATTGACGTCGCGTTCATCGCCGTACTGATAGGCAAGCTTCAGGTAGTTCTGAAAGTGCCGCGCCTCGCTCTTCAGCAAGCCGAAGTAAAACTTGCCCAGTTCTTCATCCAGATGCGGCACCAAGGCCTCGAAGCGTTCACAGCTGCGCGCTTCGATAAAGGCGCCGACCACCAGGGTATCCACCAGTTTGTGCGGCTCATGGGTACGCACCACCTTACGCAAGCCTGAGGCGTAGCGCGCCGCCGATACCGGGCGCAGGCCGATCTTGCGGCGTTTCATGATGCGCAGCACCTGCTCATGGTGCACCAGCTCCTCACGGGCCAGGCGCGACATGGCGTTGAGCAGGTCGACATAGGTGCTGTACTTGGCCATCAGGCTCAAGGCCGTGCTGGCGGCCTTGAATTCGCAGTTCTTGTGGTCAATCAGCAGGGTCTGCTGGTCAGCCAAGGCGGCAGTGATCCAGGCATCCGGCGTACGGCAGCCGAGAAACTCGTGAATTTCCGGCAGGTTCATCGGCGCGTCTCCGTAACCAGACGGCGATATGCCAACAGACAAGGGGCAGAACAACGCAGCAGATCATCGGTTGCGGCTAACAGATACATAAATTCACAAAACCAGGCAGGCGGGAGTGGTAAGGCTAGAGCGTGGCCATTATACGAATGAGCGCGCGAACAGCCACTCGATTGACGCCGATCAAGCAGCAAGCCAGTGGCAGCGATCTATAGTGATAAACAGTACAACTGACTGCACATGGAGATGATCATGCAAGCTATTCGCAGCATTCTGGTGGTGATGGAGCCCAATCACACGGAAGACCTGGCCCTCAAACGCGCCAAGCTGATTGCCGGCGTCACTCAATCGCACCTGCACCTGCTGGTATGCGACAAGAAAAGTGATCACACCGGTTACCTGCGCGACCTTACCGGCCTGCTCAACAGCGAAGGGTTCAGCACCTCCAGCCAACAAGCCTGGGATGAAAACCAGCACCAGACCATCATCAATGTGCAGCAGGCCGAAGGCTGCGGCCTGGTGATCAAGCAGCACTTCCCCGACAACCCACTGAAAAAGGCCCTGCTCACCCCCGATGACTGGAAGTTGCTGCGTTACTGCCCAGCGCCAGTGCTGATGGTGAAAACCGAAAAATCCTGGGCGGGCACCGCGATTCTGGCGGCGGTCGATGTGGGTAACGCCGACAGCGAGCACCGCACCCTGCACACCAGCATCGTCAGCCATGGCTTTGATATTGCAGCCCTGGCCAAGGCAGAGCTGCATGTGATCAGCGCTCACCCTGCACCCATGCTTTCGGCTGCCGACCCGACTTTCCAGCTCAAGGAAACCATAGAGGCGCGCTACCGCGAGCAATGCAAGGCGTTCCAGGCCGAGTACGAGATCAGCGATGAGCGTCTGCATATCGCCGAAGGCCCAGCCGATGTCTTGATCCCGCAGACCGCCCATCGACTCAACGCCGGCGTCACGGTAATCGGCACCGTAGCGCGCACCGGTATTTCCGGCGCGCTGATCGGCAATACCGCCGAGGTGATTCTCGATTCCCTTGAAAGCGACATCCTGGTGCTTAAGCCAGACGACATTATCGCCCACCTGGAAGAGCTGGTCGCCCAGCGCTAACCCTTCTGCCCGCAACAAAAAAGCCGCCTAACCAGGCGGCTTTTTCATTTGAAAGATGGGTTCAGACTCTTATCTCAAGCCCTTCGAGCAGAAAACGCGGCGCGATATAGCGCTCGTAGTGCGCCTCGGACAGCAGAAAGAACTCGCGATCAATCGCATCGCGCAATTCCGGCAGGCCCCAGTCGCGAAACTCCGGCAACAGCACCATGCCATAGGCATTCAACTGGCTGATCACCCGCGCACCACGGGCAATCAGCTGATAAGCCCAGCAGTAAGGTGATTGTTGCGGGACAAAACGGATCTTGCGCTGTTCCAGCTGCATACGCAGGCGATCGGCATCGAAAACTTCCAGTTTGGCTGCCATCACCTGGACCAACAGCACCTCCAGGCGCAGCCACACGGCGCGTTTTTCCTCGTCGTTATAGCCGTTCCAGTTGATCACCTCATGGTGGAAGCGTTTGCAGCCACGGCAAACCAAATCGCCGTAAACAGTGGAGCACAGGCCGACACAAGGGGTTTTGATGCGTTGGTTGGACATAACGAAAGGCATGGGTACTGGCGGACAGGCTGGCATCTTAGCCCTTTGTCTAAGGCAGATCACCCCCAGATAAACAGGGCCTTTGGCTTAACTTTTTCAAAGCTTTCCAGTAGAATCGGCCGGCCTTTTAGAGGCAGCAACGTCCGTTGGAAGCTGTTTTCAAAGCGTCACGAGCACAGTCAATCCTGCAGGTTCGATGTTGGTGCCGACCCTTGAGCCACCCTTCAAGTGTCTGCACCAGCCCTCATCCAGCCCGTCCTGCCGGCGTAAAACTTTGAAAACAGCTTCTGCAAGAAAGCAGCGCAACCTCGGCTGAGCGGCCCATAAAGCCACGAAGCGCCTGGTTTGTTGCTTTCTGGATCGCGTCCCGGACAACCCTTTGGGACCACTGATGAGGGTAATAACTGTGCTTGAAGCCTATCGCAAACATGTAGCAGAGCGTGCCGCTCAGGGTATCGTGCCCCAGCCGCTGAACGCCGAACAAACCGCAGGCCTGATCGAGCTGCTGAAAAACCCGCCAGCCGGCGAAGAAGCTGTTCTTCTCGACCTGATCACCAACCGCGTGCCGCCAGGCGTCGACGAAGCCGCCTACGTCAAGGCCGGTTTCCTCTCTGCCCTTGCCAAAGGCGAAGTCACTTCCCCACTGATCAGCAAGCAACACGCTGTTGAACTGCTCGGTACCATGCAAGGCGGTTACAACATCGCCACCCTGGTTGAGCTGCTCGACGACAGCGAACTGGCTGCCGTGACTGCCGAGCAACTGAAGCACACCCTGCTGATGTTCGACGCCTTCCACGACGTCGCTGAAAAAGCCAAGAACGGCAACGTTCACGCCAAAGGCGTACTGCAATCCTGGGCTGACGGCGAGTGGTTCAAGAACCGCCCGACTCTGGCCGACAAGATCAGCCTGCGCGTGTTCAAGGTGACTGGCGAAACCAACACCGACGACCTGTCCCCGGCTCCAGACGCCTGGTCGCGTCCGGATATCCCGCTGCACGCCCTGGCCATGCTGAAAATGGCACGTGACGGCATCGTGCCGGACGAGCAAGGCGTAACCGGCCCGATGAAGCAGATCGAAGTCATGCGCGGCCAAGGTTTCCCGATTGCCTACGTCGGTGACGTAGTCGGTACCGGCTCCTCGCGTAAATCCGCCACCAACTCGGTGCTGTGGTTCTTCGGCGACGACATCCCTAACGTGCCGAACAAGCGCGCTGGTGGTTTCTGCTTCGGCAGCAAAATTGCCCCGATCTTCTACAACACCATGGAAGATGCCGGCGCTCTGCCAATCGAATTCGACGTTTCCAACATGCACATGGGCGACGTGATCGACCTGTACCCGCATGCTGGCAAAGTCTGCAAGCACGGCACCGACGAAGTACTGACCACCTTCGAAATGAAGACCCCAGTACTGCTCGACGAAGTCCGCGCTGGCGGCCGTATCCCGCTGATCATCGGTCGCGGTCTGACCGAGAAAGCGCGCGCCGAACTGGGCCTGGGCCCAACCGACCTGTTCAAGCTGCCTGAACCTCCAGCTGCCAGCACCAAGGGTTTCACCCTGGCGCAGAAGATGGTCGGCAAGGCCTGCGGCCTGCCGGAAGGCAAAGGCGTGCGTCCTGGCACCTATTGCGAACCGAAGATGACCACCGTCGGCTCCCAGGACACCACTGGCCCGATGACCCGCGACGAGCTGAAAGACCTGGCTTGCCTGGGCTTCTCCGCTGACCTGGTCATGCAGTCGTTCTGCCACACCGCCGCTTATCCGAAGCCAATCGACGTCACCACCCACCACACCCTGCCGGATTTCATCCGCACCCGTGGCGGCGTGTCCCTGCGTCCTGGCGACGGCATCATCCACAGCTGGCTGAACCGCATGCTGCTGCCGGACACCGTCGGCACCGGTGGTGACTCGCACACCCGCTTCCCAATCGGCATCTCCTTCCCGGCCGGTTCTGGCCTGGTCGCCTTCGCCGCTGCCACTGGCGTAATGCCGCTGGACATGCCGGAGTCGGTACTGGTGCGCTTCAAGGGCAAACTGCAACCAGGCATCACCCTGCGCGACCTGGTGCATGCCATCCCTTACGTGGCCATCCAGAAAGGCCTGCTGACCGTCGAGAAGAAAGGCAAGAAGAACATCTTCTCCGGCCGCATCCTCGAGATCGAAGGTCTGGACGAGCTGACCGTTGAACAGGCCTTCGAGCTGTCCGACGCCTCTGCCGAGCGTTCCGCTGCCGGTTGCACCATCAAGCTGCCAGAAAAGGCTATCGCCGAATACCTGCGCTCGAACATCACCCTGCTGCGCTGGATGATCAGCGAAGGCTACGGCGATGCCCGCACCATGGAACGTCGCGCCCAAGCGATGGAAGCCTGGTTGGCCGATCCGAAGCTGATGGAAGCCGACAAGGACGCCGAGTACGCCGAAATCATCGAAATCGACCTGGCCGAGATCAACGAGCCGGTTCTCTGCGCCCCGAACGACCCAGACGACGCTCGTCTGCTGTCCTCCGTTCAGGGTGAGAAAATCGACGAAGTGTTTATCGGTTCGTGCATGACCAACATCGGTCACTTCCGCGCTGCCGGTAAGTTGCTGGAGAAAGTCGAAGGCACCCTGCCGACTCGTCTGTGGCTGTCGCCGCCGACCAAGATGGACCAGCATCAGCTGACCGAAGAAGGCTACTACGGCATCTACGGCAAAGCCGGCGCGCGCATGGAAATGCCGGGCTGCTCGCTGTGCATGGGTAACCAGGCACGCGTTGAGGCGAACTCCACCGTGGTTTCGACCTCCACCCGTAACTTCCCCAACCGTCTGGGCGATGGTGCCAACGTCTACCTGGCTTCGGCCGAGCTGGCGGCTGTTGCAGCCATCACCGGCAAGCTGCCGACAGTTGAGGAATACATGGTCTACGCGAAGAAAATCGACACCATGGCAGCGGACGTTTACCGCTACCTGAGTTTCGACCAGATCGCCGAGTTCCGTGAAGCTGCTGCAAACGCCCAGATCCCTGCTATTCAGGTCTAAGCGTTACCCGCAACAAGAAAGCCCCGCCTAGTGCGGGGCTTTTTCTTTCTGCCAGGCTTGCTAAAAAACGCCATACAACTACTGTTGGGATGTGGATGCACAATGCACCACAAAACATCTGGAGAGACTTATGAAGCAATTGATTATTGCCGCACTCTGCGTAATCGGCCTGGCTGGCTGCAGCAGTGGACAAATCGTAAGTACCCCCGACGGGCAAGTGCTGACCAGCGGTAGCTAAAGTCACATGCAACAAGTCTCTCAAGCGTCGCTCAGGAAAATGCGGTAACGCGAATCCTGAACTGCTCCAAAACAAACCCCGCCATGGCGGGGTTTGTTTTGCCTGAAGCACACCAATCAGCACTGGCACATGCATTGCTATGTATCAGGAAGCAAAGCCTTTCCAACGGCGGAAACGGCTGAAATAGACAATGGTGTCGTTCTGATCGCAGACTGAAGTCGGCGTTTGGTACGGCACCTTTTTGTGTGGGCACAGGAAACGCACCATGAATGAGCACGACATCAGCCGCAGCGATACACCGGAAAAACCGGTACTGAATATCGGCTTTATGGCCCTCACAGACGCCGCATCGGTCATCGTGGCCGCCACCCAGGGCTTCGCCGAGAAGCATGGTCTGACCCTCAACCTGCAGCGCCAGGCCTCCTGGGCCACCTTGCGCGACAAGCTGCTGAGTGGCGAACTGGACGCAGCCCATAGCCTCTACGGCCTGATCTATGGCGTGCAGCTGGGCCTGGGCGGTGCGCCAGCCACCGATATGGCGGTGCTGATGGGTCTGAACCAGAACGGCCAGAGCATCAATCTATCGCCCGCCTTGCAGGCCGCTGGCGTGAGCACTGGCAGCGCATTGGCGCAACGCGCGCACCAGACTGGCGCAAAACTGACCTTCGCCCAGACCTTCCCCACCGGCACCCACGCCATGTGGCTGAATTACTGGCTGGCCAGCCAGGGCATTCACCCGCTCAGCGATGTCGACAGCGTCGTCGTGCCACCACCGCAGATGCTCGCGCACCTCAAGGCCCGGCGTATCGACGGCTTCTGCGTCGGCGAGCCCTGGAGCGCCCAGGCAGTGGATGAACAGATGGGCTGCACCCTGACCACCAGCCAGGCGATCTGGCCCGATCACCCGGAGAAAGTCCTGGGTTGCACCCGTGAGTTTGCCGAACAGCACCCCAACAGCGCCCGCGCCCTGATCATGGCGGTGCTGGAGGCCAGCCGGTTTATCGATGAGAGCGAGGAAAACCAGCGCAGCACGGCGCAACTGCTCAGCGGCAGCGAGTATGTCGATGCGCCGCTGTCGGCGATCCAGCCGCGCTTCCTCGGCCAGTATCAGGACGGCCTCGGCCACGCCTGGCAAGACGCCCATCCACTGCGTTTTCATGCGCACGGCGCGGTCAACCAGCCCTACCTGTCCGACGGCATGTGGTTTATGACCCAGTTCCGCCGCTGGGGCCTGCTGCGCGAAGATCCGGACTACCTGGCTATTGCCAGCCAGGTGCAGCAACTCGACCTCTACCGCCAGGCTGCCGAAGCGCTCGGCATCGACATACCAAGCGACATGCGCAGCAGCCAGTTGCTTGATGGCCAGATCTGGGACGGCAGCGACCCAGCCGGCTACGCACGCAGCTTTGCCCTGCACACCCTGGCCGATGCATCCATCGGCGCCCAACAGGAGAGTCGCTAACATGCTGCGCATCCTGCTGATCAACGACACCGCAAAGAAGGTGGGCCGCCTGAAAACCGCCCTGACCGAGGCCGGTTTCGAAGTAATCGACGAATCCGGATTGACCATCGACCTGCCGGAACGGGTCGAGGCGGTACGCCCTGACGTGATCCTGATCGACACCGAATCGCCCAGCCGCGACGTGATGGAACAGGTGGTGCTGGTCAGCCGCGATCAGCCGCGGCCGATTGTCATGTTCACCGACGAGCACGACCCCGGCGTTATGCGTCAGGCGATTCAGAGCGGCGTCAGTGCCTATATCGTCGAAGGCATCCACGCCCAGCGTCTGCAGCCAATTCTCGACGTGGCCATGGCCCGCTTCGAGAGCGACCAGGCGCTGCGCGCGCAGCTGCAAGCACGTGATGCCCAGCTGGCCGAGCGCAAGCGCATCGAACTGGCCAAAGGCCTGCTGATGAAGATGAAAAGCTGCGACGAGGAACAGGCCTACACCCTGATGCGCCGTCAGGCCATGAGCCGTCAGCAGAAGCTCGCGCAGGTGGCCGAACAGATCATCGCCATGCACGACATGCTCGGCGGCTGAAACAAGCAGCGGCGCCCGGCCTACGGGCGCCATAACTGTACCGGCCAACCTTGCACTGTTACCCCATCCGTACCGTAGCAACTTCAACTGTACGGCTCACTCCCAACAACTGTGTATCTGCGCTGGCAGGCCCTGACTGGCTAAGGTGAAGGCATTACCACCAGCGCCGAGAACGCCATGCCCACCTCCCATGAAGAACGCCAGCTACTGGCCGAAGCGGATCGCCGCGCCCTCGGCTATTACGATGGCATCGACAGCCGCCCGGTCTACCCCTCGCCCTCCGCCATAGCCGCCCTGCAGGCCTTCGAACAGCCCTTGCCCGAACAGGGCCTGAATGATCAGGAGGTGCTACGCCAGCTGGACGAGATCGGCTCCCCCGCCACCGTGGCCAGCAACGGCCCGCGTTACTTCGGCTTCGTTATCGGCGCCACCCTGCCCGCAGCCGCCGCGGCGGAACGCATGGTACTGGCCTGGGACCAGTGCGCTTCCTCCTTCGACAATGCCCCAGTCGCCGATGTGCTGGAGCGCACCGCCGGACGCTGGGTGCTGGAAGCCCTCGATCTGCCACGCAGCAGCGCCGTCGGTTTCGGCACCAGCGCCACCGCCTGCACCCTGGCCAGCCTGTCGGCCGCCCGCCGCGCGTTGCTGGCGCGCAAGGGCTGGGACTTCGATGGCGATGGCCTGAGCGGTGCGCCGGAATTACGCGTGGTGGTATCCGCCACCTGCCACATCACGGTGAAGAAGGCCCTGCGCATCCTCGGCTTCGGTATGAACCGGCTGATCGTCGCCCCCACCGACGCCCAAGGCCGCATCGACCCCGCGCAGCTGCCAGCCCTGGATGACCTGAGCATCCTCTGCCTGCAGGCCGGGGAGGTGAACACCGGCGAGTTCGACCCCTTCGCCGAGCTGATCCCCAAAGCCAAAGCCGCCGGCGCCTGGGTGCATGTCGACGGCGCCTTCGGCCTGTGGGCCCGCGCCTCCTCTTCTGCGCATCTGGCCACTGGCGTGGAGCTGGCCGACAGCTGGACCTGCGACGGCCACAAGTGGCTGAACACTCCCTACGACGGCGCCATGGCCATCTGCCGTGATGCCGACGCCCTGGCCACGGCGATGAACAGCGACGCCGCCTATGCCAGCGCGAGCAAGGACGCGCAGAAAAACCTGACCCTGGAATTCTCCCGCCGCGCCCGCGGCGTGGCGATCTGGGCAGCCCTGGCCAGCCTCGGCCGCGACGGCCTGCGCGAACTGATCGACCGGCATATTCGCCAAGCAGGCCGGCTGGCAGAGCGCCTGCGCGATGGCGGTTACCCTCTGCTCAATCGCGTAGTGCTCAACCAGGTGCTGGTACGCGGTGATAGCGACACCCAGACCGTGGTCATTCGCGAAGCAGCGCAGGCCAGCGGCGAAGTCTGGTTCGGCCCGACAATTTGGCAGGGCCGCCCAGCCTTTCGCCTGAGCGTCTCGTCGTGGCGCACCATGGACGCCGATATCGAACTGCTGGCCGATTTGCTGCTACGCCTAAAGCGGCAGATTCCGGCTTAAGAGCATCTGCTGCAGTCGCTACCGACTACCAGAGATCCTGAGTAGGTTCTAAATAGCGGCGCTGCCATGGGGCTCGACAAAGCCCTCCAGCAGCGCTTATCTTCGCCGCCTGGCCAGTGCACTGGCCAACGTCGCTCGGACGGTTCCGGGCGCTTACGTATCCGAGGAAAGCATGGCTGACCAAGCTTCGCGCCGCTTTGCGCGCATTGATCGACTCCCCCCCTACGTTTTCAATATCACTGCCGAACTGAAGATGGCCGCGCGTCGCCGTGGCGAAGACATCATCGACTTCAGCATGGGCAACCCCGATGGCCCCACGCCGCCACATATCGTCGAAAAGCTGGTGCAGGTCGCCCAGCGTGAAGATACTCATGGCTACTCCACCTCACGCGGCATTCCGCGCCTGCGCCGGGCCATCTCGCGCTGGTACAAGGACCGCTACGAGGTCGAGATCGATCCGGAAAGCGAAGCCATCGTCACCATCGGCTCCAAGGAAGGCCTGGCGCACCTGATGCTGGCCACACTGGACCATGGCGACACCGTACTGGTGCCCAACCCCAGCTACCCGATTCATATCTACGGCGCGGTAATCGCCGGCGCCCAGGTGCGTTCGGTGCCGCTGATTCCCGGCGTGGACTTCTTCGCCGAGCTGGAGCGGGCGATTCGCGAGTCGATCCCCAAGCCGAAGATGATGATCCTCGGCTTCCCCTCCAACCCCACTGCGCAGTGCGTGGAGCTGGACTTCTTCGAGCGCGTGGTGGCCCTGGCCAAGCAATACGACGTGCTGGTGATTCACGACCTGGCCTACGCCGATATCGTCTACGACGGCTGGAAAGCCCCGTCGATCATGCAGGTGCCGGGCGCGAAGGACATTGCCGTGGAGTTCTTCACCCTGTCCAAGAGCTACAACATGGCCGGCTGGCGCATCGGTTTTATGGTCGGCAACAAGGAGCTGGTCAGCGCACTGGCGCGAATCAAGAGCTACCACGACTACGGCACCTTCACCCCGCTGCAGGTGGCAGCGATTGCCGCACTGGAAGGTGATCAGCAATGCGTGCGCGATATCGCCGAGCAATACCGCCAGCGCCGCAACCTGCTTGTCAAAGGCCTGCATGAGCTGGGCTGGATGGTCGAAAACCCGAAAGCCTCGATGTATGTCTGGGCGAAGATTCCCGAGCAGTACGCCCAGCTCGGTTCGCTGGAGTTCGCCAAGAAGCTGTTGCTGGAGGCCAAGGTCTGCGTTTCCCCAGGCATAGGCTTCGGCGATTATGGCGATGACCATGTGCGCTTTGCCCTGATCGAAAACCAGGACCGCATCCGTCAGGCGATTCGCGGGATCAAGACAATGTTCCGCGCCGATGGCCTGTTACCCGGCAAGAAGGCCAAGGCTGACGAGTAAGCAAACAGAGGGCACCTAAGGGTGCCCTCTTTCGTTTCAGCCGGAATAATCCAGCACCGTCCAAACCTTGCTCAGACCACTGGTAATGACGCAGCCGCTCTGCCCCAGCTGGTTATTGCTGTGCAGCGACATCAGGTTGGTCATGCCATCGGCCGCATCCGAGCGTTCGCTCAGCCACTGCACGCGGCCGCAATTGGCCGTTTCGATCACATAACTGGCAGCAACTGCAGAGCTCTCGCTCGGCAGCCTGATCACATCCACCACCGTACCTTGCTCTTCCACGCGTTTGCCGTCAGATACGAGCACCGCCCAGGCCTGCCCGTTCTCGATCACCAGGTAGGTGCCATTGGCCCTCGGTTGATCAAGCTGCGGTTGCGCACAACCGGCCAAAAGACCCAACAGCACAATTGTCATCAGCATCTGTTGCATTGTTAGTGACTCCTCTGCAGTGCCTGTGGCCATTGGCTTTGCGGGCAGATGGCGCGAGTGATCGAGTAGGTGCCGGTTAGGGCCTTGGGCTTACTATTATCGAATACTGTTTATTTGTACAGTATTTTTCGATTACCCTTGGTCATGCCATCCAGCCAACCATGTCGCCCGGCAGATCGGGCCCATACAAGGCGTTAACAGGAGTACCCAGATGCTCGACGTACTGCAGCTGAAACACAGCGTAAACCGCATGCCCCTGGAAAAAGTCCGGGCCACCGTCAATGAATTGCAGCTTGAAGGCATCGTTACTGAAGGCAAGACGCCGTTTTCCCGGGTGCACTTCAACACCTGTTTTGCCGAGATCGAAGCCTTGCTGCAGCGCGCCGGTTATCACCGTCAGCTGGATGTGGTCGGCTATCAGGGATTGGCCTATGCCATGTTCGACCCCTCGCGCTGGGAGGCGGTGGAGGTGCTGCGCTGGCTCAAGGAGTTTGTTGAGGAAGCTCAGGGCAAATCGCTGTCCCGCTAAGGCAGGGGGCACGCGATCAACACCTGGGCTCGCCCAGCACCAAGGCGAAGCAAAAGCGCTTGGCAGCGGCTTGACCATGCACAGCATTGGCTCAATAAGCCGGCTGGCAGCGCTGCTGATCTGCGGCATGGCGCACTGCTACGGCAAGAAAACTCTGCTCTAGCCAACATTCAATACTGCGCTTAAGCCTATGATTTATAGCGTTTAAGCCTGCCAACCTAAGGCTCGTTCGAGCCATTCTCAGAGCGCACTGGCGGTTGTTAGCCGCCGTGCCCCAGTAAAACTGGCAAGCCCCTTGCAATTGTCCTCACAAGATTCCTGCGCAGCCCACCAACGGCGGTGAGCCGCGGATCACGGACAACGGCGTCCGTCAGGCCCCCTCCTTGAGGTGGCCTGGCGTACGCCGTTTTTTGTTTCAGCCGTTTTATCGGCCAGAAAGGACAGACCTATGACTGATCGTGATTCGAAGAACCCAAGCCTGCATAGCCGCCGTAACTTCCTGAAAACCTCGATTGCCGTCGCCGGCACCGTCGGCGGTGTCGCCGCCCTTGGCCTTAGCGCGCCCGCCTCGCTGCGTAGCGTCGCCTGGGCCGCCGGCTCCGATGCGCCAGAAAAGGCTGCGCTGAAAGTCGGCTTTATTCCACTGACCGACTGCGCCTCGGTAGTAGTTGCCGCTACCCAGGGCTTTGGCGAGAAATACGGGCTGACCATCACCCCGAGCAAGGAAGCCTCCTGGGCTGGTGTGCGCGACAAACTCAATACCGGCGAGCTGGATGCCGCCCACGTGCTGTACGGCATGATGTACGGTGCACAGCTGGGTATCGCCGGGCCGCAGAAGGATATGGCCGTGCTGATGGGGCTGAACCAGAACGGCCAGGCCATCACTCTTTCCAAGCAGCTCAAGGAAGCCGGCGTCACCAACGGTGCGCAACTGGCCGAGCATGTGAAAAAAGGCGGCAACCCGCTGACCTTCGCCCAGACCTTCCCCACCGGCACCCACGCCATGTGGCTGTATTACTGGCTGGCGAGCCTGGGCATCAACCCGATGAGCGATGTGAAAACCATCGTCGTGCCGCCACCACAAATGGTCGCCAATATGCGCGTCGGCAATATGGACGGTTTCTGCGTCGGCGAGCCTTGGGGCGCGCGGGCGATTGCCGACAAGATCGGTTTCACCGCCGTCACTACTCAGCAGATCTGGCCGGATCACCCGGAAAAAGTCCTCGGCACCACCCGCGCCTTTATCGAGCAATACCCCAACGCGGCCCGCGCGCTGATCATGGCGGTGCTGGACGCCAGCCAGTTTATCGAGGCCAGCGAGGAAAACCGCAAGAGCACCGCCAAGCTGATTTCCGGTAAGGCTTACGTCAATGCGCCGGTCAAGGTGATTGAGCCACGCTTCCTCAGCCAGTACGAGGACGGCCTGGGCAACAGCTGGAAAGACGACCACGCCATGGCCTTCTGCAAAAACGGCACAGTGAACTTCCCGTATCACTCCGACGGCATGTGGTTTATGACCCAGTTCAAGCGCTGGGGCCTGATCAAAGAAGACCCGAACTACGCCGCCGTCGCCGCCGGGGTCAACCAGGTGGCGCTATTCAAGGAAGCCGCCAGTGCGCTGAACATCCCTGTGCCGGCCAGCTCGCTGCGTAGCAGCACGCTGATCGACGGCAACGTGTGGAATGGCTCTGACCCGGCTGCCTACGCCAACTCCTTTGCGATTAAAGCCTGATTGGGAGGTTCGTGATGAACGCACCACTAAAAACCCCATTGCCGTTAGCTGCGCCGATCAGCAAAGCGCCACGCCTGGTTCTGCCAGGCGTGGCGGCGCTGACCAGCCTGCTCAAGGCGGTTGTGCCGCCGCTGTTGGGCATCCTGCTGTTTATCGGCGTGTGGGCGCTGATTGCGACCAAGAGCGAGGGCCTGCCTGGCCCGGTAAGTACCTGGGCGGCGGCGCTGGAGCTGTTTGCCAACCCGTTCTATGACAACGGCCCGAATGACATGGGCATCGGCTGGAACATCCTGCATTCGCTGGGCCGCGTCGGTATCGGCTTTGGTCTGGCGGCGCTGATCGGCATCCCGCTGGGCTTTGCCATCGGCCGCTTTGCCTTCTTGGCCGGCATGCTCTCGCCGATCATCAGCCTGCTGCGTCCGGTTTCGCCGCTGGCCTGGCTACCGATTGGTCTGCTGGTGTTCGAAGCGGCTGGCCCGGCGTCGATCTGGGTGATCTTTATCAGCTCGATCTGGCCGATCATCCTCAATACCGCCGCCGGCGTGGCCAGCGTGCCGCAGGATTATCTGAACGTAGCGCGGGTGCTCAAGCTGTCGGAGTTCAAGGTGCTCACACGCATCCTGTTTCCTGCCGTATTACCGCATCTGATGACCGGCATCCGTCTGGCCATTGGCGTGGCCTGGCTGGTGATAGTCGCCGCCGAGATGCTCACCGGCGGCACTGGCCTGGGCTTCTGGGTGTGGGATGAGTGGAACAACCTCAACGTCGAACACATCCTGATCGCCATCATCATCGTCGGTCTGGTCGGCCTGGCCCTGGAGCAACTGCTGTTGCTGCTGGCCAAACGTTTCGACTACGCCAGTTAAAGCAGGCCAGCTGATTACGCCAGTTTAAGGAGCCGCAACATGGATAAATTCGTGGAGCTGACCCAGGTCGGCAAGCATTTCGACACCAAGAAAGGCCGCTTCCAGGCCCTCACCGACGTCAACCTGAGCATTGCCAAGGGCGAATTTGTCACCCTGATCGGCCACTCGGGTTGCGGTAAATCAACCGTGCTCAATCTGATCGCCGGCCTGCTCGAGGCCAGCGAAGGCGGCCTGATCTGCAATGGCCGCGAGATCGACGGTCCTGGCCCGGAGCGCGGCGTGGTGTTTCAAAACCACAGCCTGCTGCCCTGGATGACCTGCTACGGCAACGTCTACCTGGCGGTGGAGAAAGTCTTCGCCGGCAAGGAAAGCAAGGCCCAGCTCAAGGCCCGCACCGAAGCGGCCCTGGCCATGGTTGGCCTCAGCCACGCCACCTACAAACACCCGAATGAAATCTCTGGCGGCATGAAGCAGCGCGTCGGCATTGCCCGTGCCCTGGCCATGCAGCCCAAGGTGCTGTTGATGGACGAACCCTTCGGCGCGCTGGATGCCCTGACCCGCGCGCACCTGCAGGACGAGCTGCTGCGCATTGTCGGCGAAACCCACAGCACGGTGGTGATGGTCACCCACGATGTCGATGAGGCGGTGCTGCTCTCAGATCGCATCGTGATGATGACCAATGGCCCGGCGGCGACCGTGGGCGATATCGTCAAGGTCGATCTGGCGCGCCCGCGCGATCGCCTGGCCCTGGCCAATGACCCGCACTACCACGCCTACCGCACCGCCGTGCTGGAGTTTCTCTACCAGCGCCAGCAGCGCCCCGCAGCCTGAACCGCCTGCTGGCGAAGCACCCGCAACCTGCGGGTGTTTCGCCAATAGCGTGATAAACGGCAGTTTCCTGTTTAGCGGGTTGATCAGGTCCCGTTGATCAGTCCAATTGAACTTCACCCCACCACGGCCACCGAACCGGAGTTATTTACCCATCCATGACTCAGTAAGGATGCACCGTGATTGATCTCAGCACGTGGAATCTCTCGATCCCCACCCATACCGAACCCAGCACCATCGCCACCGCCCGCCTGAATAATGGCTACCAGAACCAGTATTTTCGCCAACATAGCGATGGCAGCGTGACCTTCTGGGTACCGGCCAGCGGCTCGCACAGCAAAAACTCCGACTATCCCCGCAGCGAACTGCGCGAAACCCAGGCCGATGGCACGCTGAGCTTTTGGTACCACGCCAGTGCCGACAACTATTTGAGCGCCGTGCTGGCGGTCAAGCAGATACCCAGTCAGAACAAAATCGTTATTGGGCAGATCCACAGCAAGAATGAGCCCGGCAGCCACAACGACCCCCTGCTCAAACTGCAATACCACTATCTACGCGGCGTTGGCCGCCTCGAACTGCTGCTGCGCAAACGCCCTGGCGACGCCGAGGTGGAAAATATCCTGCTGGCGGAAAACATCAGGCTGGGCGAGCGCTTCGGCTATGATCTGCGCCTCAGCCCCAGCGGCATGCTGGCAGTTAGTGTCAGCAGCAACGATGGCGACAATGGCGGCCTGCATAGAGAATTGAGTACGCACTGGGGCAACCAGCAGCTGTATTTCAAGGCTGGCGCCTACATCCAGGATCACAGTGGCCCCTCTAGCGAAGGCGGCAGAGTGACCTTCTATTGGCTCAAGAGCAGACATCGCTAACCCCCCGTCTGCGTTAAGCCCCGCTTAAGCAAGCAGCCTTACGCTGCAACGCTTCGTGCCACACCCCTAATAAGGAACTGTCTATGCCCCCCTTTGCGCCCGCTCGCCGCGTTGACGCGTTGTATTGGCTGTTTACCTGGCTGGCCGTAGCCGTCCACCTGAGCCAACTGTTTGAACCGGCCGAGTCATTGAGCATGGGGGTGTACCAGGGACTGTTGATCAGCAGCTATGCCTTGCTGTTTATCAGCCCGTTCTGGCTGCTATGCCGGCTGTGCGGACGCTGGCTGGGGGCGGCGCGAATTGCCCTGCTGATTGCCTTGGCCAGTGCGCTGCAACTGCTGATCTACGCAGACATGCTGCTGTGGAAACTCTATGGCTTTCACCTCAACGGTTTTGTCTGGAACATTCTGACCACCCCCGGCGGGATTGCCGCACTGGGCTCATCAGAATCCAGTGAGCGCGGTTTTGCCTTGATCGCCCTCGCCACAGTGGCCGGCCAAGGCGTGCTCTATCTGCTGGCAGCGGGTCTGGTGCGCAAGGCGCGCGGCGTACCGGTGCCACGCCTGCTCTGGGTGCTGCCGCTGTTTATCCTGCTGGCCCTAGGTGAGCGGACCAGCTATGCGCTCAGCCATTTCTATGGCTACAGCCCGCTGTTGGAAACCGCCCAGCGCATGCCGTTTTATCAACCACTGACTATGCGCGGCTTCCTCGAGAAACGCCTGGGTCTGGCGCGCCCGCAGCGTATGGAAGTGGAAAATGTCGCGCTGAAAGGCCAGCTGGCCTACCCACAAGCCCCCTTGCGTATTGAACCGCCGGCCAAGCCATTAAACGTGGTCTGGCTGGTGGCCGAGTCCTGGCGTGCGGACAGCCTCAACCCGCGGGTAATGCCGCAGACCAATGCATTCGCCGAGCGCGCGCAGCGTTTCGACAATCACTTTTCCGGCGGCAACGGCACACGCATCGGCATGTTCAGCCAATTCTACGGGCTGCCGGCCAACCTCTGGTTCCCGGTACTGGATGCGCGAATCGGCAGCCCAGTGATCGATGTACTGCAACAGCAGCAGTACCAGATGAAGCTGTTTACCAGCGCCAAATTCAGCTACCCGGAGTTCGACAAAACCCTGTTCGTCAAAGTCCCCGCAGAGCAGATGCAGGCCTTTGACCAGGGCTACAGCTGGCAGCGTGACCGCAAGAATGTCGATGATCTGCTGCAGTTCATTGACCAGCGCGCACCGGCCAAGCCCTTTATGACCTTTATATTTTTCGAGTCGCCCCACGCCAATTACGAGTTCCCACCCGAGTCGGTTATCGAGCCGGACTACCTGCCGGACTTCAGCTACGCCAGCATGGATCTTGAGCGAGACATCAAAGGCATCTACAAGCGCTACCTCAACTCGGTGCACCACCTCGACAGCCAGATAGCGCGCATCACTGAGCATCTGCAGACCAAGGGGCTGCTCGACAACACGCTGATCGTGATCACCGGCGACCACGGTGAAGAATTTATGGAAAAAGGCCGTTGGGGCCACAACTCGACCTTTGTTGATGAGCAGATCAAGGTCCCGCTGGTGCTCTGGGTACCTGGCCAGGCGGCGCATCGCGAAGTGCTGCCGACCAGCCATGTCGACCTGCTGCCAACCCTGCTGCCACTGCTTGGGGTGAATAACCCGCCGCGCGACTACAGCATCGGCCAAAGCCTGTTCGAACCCAGCGCCAAACGCATGCTGATTGCCGGCGACTGGGACCGCCTGGCCTTTATGGACGGCCAACACAAGGTGGTACTGCCGTTTTCCAGCGGCAGTTTCACCGCCATGCAAACCAGCCACGCCGATGACCGCCCGATAGTCGATGCCTCGCGGCTATTGCCACTGGCCATGCCGGTGATACGCAGCGAACTGCAGGGCATTCGCCGCTTTCTCGCGCATTAACTAGCGCGGGCATATACAGCCATGGATGGCGCCCGCCGCTAGTGGGTAAACTGGCAGCCTTTCTCGACTGCGATCTTGACCATGGCCCGCCTGAAACTTGAGTTCCCTGAAGACCAGTTCTGCTACGCCACCCACCTGACCGTGCGGGTGACCGATATCAACGCCGCCAACCACCTGGGCAATGATTCGATGATCTCGATGATTTCCGAGGCGCGGGCACGTTTTCTCTTCGAGTTCGGCATCGAGGAAACCCAGGAAGACGGCACCGGCATCATCGTCACCGATCTTGCCACCACCTACCGCGCTGAAGCCCACGCCCGCGATCAATTGCTGTTTGAAGTCGGTGTGATGGACTTCAACGCCTACGGCGGCGACATCACCTTCCGCATCACCCGCCCGGCCGACGACACGCTGGTGGCCATGGCCAAATCCGGTTTCGTGTTCTTCAACTACAAACTGGGCAAAGTGGTGCAGATGCCGGCGACATTCAGCGGCAAATTCAGCAAAGTCAACTGGCTCAGCAAGTAACCTGGGCTTATCAGCACAAAGAGGCCGATTGACGGCCTGATCACGCTTGATCGCAGCAACGCTGAATAATTGAACACTAATTGTCCAATTATCCAGCTGCAACCGTGACAGCTGGCACATCCTCTGCTACGCCTTAGGCATAACAACAAAAGCAGGGGAATTGCTATGCCGACCACGCGCAGCCATGTCCGCCACGCCGGGCTTTTGAGCAACCTACTCGCTCTGGCCCTCCTCACCCTTCCCTTACCCACCCAGGCTGCAAGTTCCGCCGCCGACGCCCGACCAATTGACTCACGCTGCAGCGCGCTAACGCTTACCAGCTGACGCACTCGAACCAAGGCCCATCGCGGCCTGCCTTTACCCAACCTGGTTTGCCAGAACCGGGAATATGCCTGCGCCCCATTCAAGGGCGAGCCACTCTGATAACGCCTCCTTTTGCAGCACAAGCGCAGCTATCCAACAGCTGAAAACCCGTTAATCCAGGGTTTTTCCCGGTTGGCGCAGCTCTTGCTATAGCCCTGTTACAGGTAGCCAATGGCGGCTGCTCAACAAACGACAAAGACGTCGCATAGACCACGCCCCAAGGCGTTCGGCTTATGCGGCGTTTTGCGTTTTACGCCCCAGCGTTTGGGGCTGGCACCTGCCCTGCGATCCAGGACTCGCGCTAGTAACTCTCTCAACCCAGCTGTGGCTTCGGCCTCAGGGTGGCGTACCACAAGTACACCACCTCCCCCGATGGGTTGCGGCCGCCGTGTCCACGACCATGGCGTACCGCACCCCACCGGGACCCTTTTTTGCTGAATGAGGTTTTCGATGAATACAAGTTTCTGGAAATCCGGCCACACCCCAACTTTGTTCGCCGCGTTTCTGTATTTCGACCTGAGCTTTATGGTCTGGTACGTGCTCGGCCCACTGGCTGTGCAGATCGCCACCGATCTCGACCTGACCGCGCAACAGCGCGGCCTGATGGTCGCCACGCCGATTCTCGCCGGCGCCGTGCTGCGCTTGCTGATGGGTTTTCTGGCCGATCGCCTATCACCCAAAACCGCCGGCCTGGTTGGTCAGGTGATAGTCATCGTGGCGTTGTTTTGCGCCTGGCAGATCGGTATCAGCAGCTATGAGCAAGCGTTACTGCTCGGTCTGTTCCTCGGTTTTGCCGGTGCCGCGTTCGCCGTCGCTCTACCCCTGGCCTCGCAATGGTATCCACCGCAGCACCAGGGCAAGGCCATGGGCATTGCCGGTGCAGGCAATTCCGGCACCGTGCTGGCTGCGCTGTTTGCCCCAGGTTTGGCCGCGCTGTTCGGCTGGCAGAACGTCTTCGGCTGGGCGCTGATTCCGCTGCTGGCAACCCTGCTGATCTTTGCTCTGGTTGCCAAGAATGCTCCGGAGCGGCCCAAACCAAAAGCACTGGCTGACTACCTGAAAGCTCTGGGTGACCGCGACAGCTGGTGGTTTATGTTTTTCTACAGCGTGACCTTCGGCGGCTTTATCGGCCTGGCCAGCGCCCTGCCCGGTTATTTCAACGACCAGTACGGTCTGAACCCGGTGACCGCCGGTTACTACACCGCCGCCTGCGTCTGCGCCGGCAGCCTGTTGCGCCCCCTCGGCGGCGCACTGGCCGACCGTATTGGCGGCATCCGCACCTTGCTGATGATGTACACACTGGCGTCCTTGAGCATTGCCGCTGTGGGTTTCAATCTGCAAAGTTCGACCGCCGCGCTGGCCCTGTTCGTCACCGCCATGCTTGGCCTTGGCGCAGGTAACGGTGCAGTGTTCCAACTGGTGCCGCAGCGCTTTCGCAAGGAAATCGGCGTGATGACCGGACTGATCGGCATGGCCGGCGGCATCGGCGGCTTCCTCCTCGCCGCAGGCCTGGGCACCATCAAGCAGCAGACCGGTGATTACCAGCTCGGCTTGTGGCTGTTCGCCAGCCTCGGCGTGCTCGCCTGGTTCGGCCTCTACGGAGTCAAGCTGCGCTGGCGCACCACCTGGGGCAGCGCCGCAGTGACCGCCGCTCGGGTGTAATAACAAAAATGCAGGGTGGATGACGCTCGGTTCATCCACCCTGTAGCCATTCATTATTGGAGCACTGAGGCAAAGGCGAGGCTGGCTGGCAGCGCTTATTGCACTGGTCAGGAAAGGCGGGAGAAGTCGGCAGCGGCTCTCCTTAGCTGCCTCACCAGCCTCGCCTTTGCCTCAGCGCTTCTTCAGCCGCCTACCCAGGAACCTCTGCATGGCCTTGCAACTGACCTTCGGCGAAGCCAGCGCCACTGGCCCGCGTAGCGAAAATCAGGACGCCATTCGCGTGGTTACCCCGGCTCCGGCACTGGCGGCCAGCAAGGGTTACTTGTTTGCCCTCGCCGATGGCGTCAGCCAATGCGCCGACGGCGGTCTGGCGGCGCGCGCCACCCTGCAGGCCCTGGCCCTGGATTACTACTCCACCCCGGAAACCTGGGCGGTCACCCAATCGCTGGACCGTGTGCTGGTCGCGCACAACCGCTGGCTGCAAGCCAATGGCGGCGGTCAGCCGCTACTCACCACCTTGAGCGCGCTGATCCTGCGCGGCCGGCGTTTTACCCTGGCGCACGTCGGTGATTGCCGGGCCTATCGCTGGCTGAACGGCACGCTCGAGCGCCTCAGCGAAGACCATGTGTGGGAACAACCCGGCATGCAGCATGTGCTCAAGCGCGCCATGGGCCTGGACCAGCACCTGGTAATGGATTACCTGGATGGCGAGCTGCGAGAAGGCGAATGTTTCGTACTGGTCAGCGACGGTATCTGGGCCACCCTGGGCGACGCGGGCATTCAACGCATCCTCCACGATGAACAGGACCTGCCCGCCGCCAGCAGTGCGCTGGTCAATGCCGCGCACCTGGCTGGCAGTCAGGACAATGCCAGTGCTCTGCTGCTGCGCGTCGAGGCATTGCCGCAAAGCGATCTGGCCGACACCCTGGCGCAACTGCAGCACTGGCCGCTACCGACAAAACTGCGTGAAGGACAGAGCTTCGAAGGCTGGCAGGTCGAGCGACTTTTGGCCGAATCACGCCAGTCGCTGGTCTACCGGGTGCGCGATGCCCAGGCGCGGCGCTGGCTGCTGAAAACCCTGCCGCCCAGCCGCAGTGATGAACCGCAAGCCGGCCCAGCGTTGTTGCTCGAAGAATGGTTTCTACGTCGCGTGGCCGGGCGCTTCTTCGCCGAAGTGCATCCGCTGCCGCAGCGTCAGCATCTGTATTACGTGCAGCGCGAATACGCCGGGCAAACCTTGGCGGAGCATCTGCGCCTGAGCGGCCCGCTGGGGCTACCGGAATGGCTGGACATCGCCCCGCGGCTGATCAAAGCCCTGGGTATGCTGCATCGGCGCAATATCCTGCACCGCGATATCAAGCCGGAAAACCTGCTGTGGGGCGATGACGGCGAGCTGCGCGTGCTGGATTTCGGTCTGGCCTACTGCCCCGGCCTGACCCGTGATGAAGCCTGCGAGCTGCCCGGCACCCCCAGTTATATCGCCCCCGAAGCCTTTACCGGCGTCGCCCCCAGTCCACAGCAGGATCTCTACAGCGCAGGCGTAACCCTGTATTTCCTACTCACCGGACACTACCCCTACGGCGAAATTGAAGCCTTTCAGCATCCACGCTTTGGCCAACCGGCCCCAGCCAGCCGCTATCGCCCGGATTTACCCAGCTGGGTCGATGACAGCCTCAACCGAGCCCTTAGTGCCGAGCCCAAGCAGCGCTATGAAACCGCCGAAGAATGGCTGCTAACTCTAGAGCAAGCGGAACGCAAATCCCTTAGCAGCCGGCCACGGCCACTGCTGGAACGTGAACCGCTGCTGGTCTGGCGCGGCGTGGCGTTGTTTTCCCTGCTGCTGAACCTGGCCCTGCTGATCGGGCTGCTGCGTTAAAGCCGCAACTTGCGCACCAATACTGCGCAAGGCGCCTTTAAACGGTGCGTAAAGACTTCGCAAATCAGCTGTAACTCGCTGATAAACCTTGAAAATACGCACTAATCAAGTTGGCACAGGCTCTGCATTGGTAATCGCACAATTTAATAAAGCGCGGCCTCAACGAAGAAGGCTGCACTTCCCGATAGAACGGGACTTGGACAAAGGCGTCCTCGCTAGGTGACTAGCGGGACGCCTTTTTTGTTTTGCGTGAGTTTTTTTCAGCAGATTGCTGGCCACCTAAATGACTGTTGCAACACGGCTGCTGCGTAGCCAAATCAAACCACTGCTGGTGATGCACAAGGGCTGAGGAGATCAATATGAGCGCAAAAGTCTGGCTGGTAGGCGCAGGCCCCGGTGACCCGGAGTTGCTGACCCTCAAGGCGGTTAAAGCCCTGAACCAAGCCGAAATCGTGATGATTGATGACCTGGTCAATCCAGCCGTACTGGAGCATTGCCCCAACGCGCGGATTATGCCGGTAGGCAAACGTGGCGGTTGCCGCTCCACTCCACAGGCGTTTATCCATCGCCTGATGCTGCGTTATGCGCGCCAGGGTAAATGCGTGGTGCGCCTAAAAGGCGGCGATCCCTGCATCTTCGGCCGTGGCAGCGAAGAAGCCGACTGGCTGAGCGAGCATGGTATCGAGGTGGAGATGGTCAATGGCATCACCGCAGGCCTGGCCGGAGCCACCAACTGCGGCATCCCCCTGACGCTACGCGGCGTAGCCCGCGGAGTCACCCTGGTCACCGCGCATACCCAAGACGACAGCAGCCTCAACTGGCCCGCCCTGGCTCAAAGCGGCACAACCTTGGTGGTGTATATGGGCGTGGCCAAACTGGCAGAAATTCGCGAAAGCCTACTGGCCGGCGGCATGCGCGCCGACATGCCCGTGGCCTTGATCGAGAACGCCTCGCTACCACACCAACGTGAGTGCCGCAGCAGCCTCGCGGCCATGCAACAAGCCGCCCACGACTTCAAATTGAAAAGCCCGGCCATTCTGGTGATTGGTGAGGTCGCGGCTCAACCTAACATGCAGCTAGCTGCTATCAGCGCCTAACCGCTTCGCGCTCCGCGAAGTTCCCCTTGCCCGCCACAAGCGGGCTTTTTTCTGCCCGATCATCCATCGTTGCAACCCAATAGATCGCTGTCATGTGATGTTAAAAGCGTCTTCCCGATATTTCTCGCAGGCAAAGAAAAACCCGGCCGAAGCCGGGTTTTCTATGTAGCCAGACCAATTACTGCTGGATCTGAGCTTCTACTTCAGCTTCTACACGGCGGTTAACAGCGCGGCCAGCGTCGGTAGCGTTGTCAGCAACCGGACGAGCTTCGCCGTAGCCAGCAGCGTTAACGCGAGCAGCGTCTACACCGTACTGGTTGACCAGGACGTCACGAACAGCGCTTGCACGACGCTCGGACAGGTTCTGGTTGTAGGCGTCGCTGCCTTTGGAGTCAGTATGACCTTCAACCACGGTGGTGGTCTGTGGGTACTGCTTCATGAAGTCAGCCAGGTTCTTGATGTCGCCGTAGCTTTCTTCTTTAACGCTGGCTTTGTCGAAGTCGAACTTAACGTCCAGCTCAACACGAACCAGTTCCATTGGCTCTTCAGCAGCAACTGGCTCTGGAGTCGGTTCAACAGCAGCAACGGCAACCGGAGCCGGCTTGCTGCCGCCACCGAAGTTCATGCCGACACCGACGCTTGGAGCCCACTCGGTGTCGCCCTGGTCGATGTTGTACTGAGCTTCAACGCCAGCACGGGCGTAGAAGTTGTCAGTGAAGTAGTACTTGGCACCGCCGCCGATGTTGGCGAAGGTGGAGCCGTTACGACCATTGCGACCGGACTGACCGATGCTCTGATCCGAGAAACCTGCAGAAACGTAAGGACGCAGTGCGTCGCCAGCGTTGTTGAAGTGGTACAAAGCATCCAGAGCGGTGTTCGAGCCCTTGATGTTGCGGCCGTCTTCGCCACGAGCGTTGTGCACTTCGTCGTAGGCCAGGCGCAGTTCAACGTCGTCAGTCAGGTAGTAGCCGATGCTACCGCCGAACAGGTTGCCGTTGTTTTTAAAGTCACGGGCGCTGTCGAAGATTTCCTTCTTGGCAAAACCCTCCACTTCGACAGCGCCTTGACCCTGAGCCAGAACGCTGAGGGAGGATGTGGCCAACAACGAGCCAATGACAACGCCTAAAGTGTTTTTCAATTTCATTACTAATGTTCCCTATCTTGGTGGTCAGTAAGTTGTCTGACAGACACAAGACAACTCAGCCGGCTATTCTAACAGAATTAACCGTTAGCTATGACGGCTTTATTCAAGATAAGTTTCAGTACTATCGGAAAATTTCTCGCGCAGACGATCGAGTGCGCGCTTATAGCGCATTTTCGTGGCACTCAAGCCCATATGCATGATGTCGGCAATCTCTTGAAACTCCAGCTCTGCGACAAAACGTAGCACCAGAATTTCCCGATCTATCGGATTGACGTGCACCAGCCAACGATCAAGACCGGCTTTATCTTCAGGCTTTGGCGCCTTTTCCTCGGACGCTTCTTCAAGCGGGTCCAAACTTAAGGCGTCAATAAGACGGCGTTTACGCCGTTCTTTGCGATATTGAGTAATACATTCGTTGTAGGTAATGCTGTACAGCCAGGTTTTGAACTTTGATTTACCCTCAAAGTTCTTAAGGCCATATAAGACCTTGAGCATGACCTCCTGACAAACATCATCAGCATCACGGTCATTACCCAAATAACGCGCGCACACATTGAACAACGTGCGCTGGTAACGACGCATCAGCTCTTCATAAGCGCGGGTTATGTGGAATAACTCGTCACGGGAACGCGCCACCAACTCTTCGTCCGAGAGTTCGCGGGGGTCGTAACGCAGAGACGCAGATTGGGCTTTATTCAAAACGAGTCGGGCCGACAGTCAGGACAAAAGCCAGCGCAGCCTGCAATTCAGGCTGCGGATTGGCCGCATACAATAGCAGGGATTGGCCTTAGCGGCTGCTTACCTGCTGCTCGAGCAAGGTACGGTTGGCCACTGAAATCAGCTCGCCGGCTTCCGTCAGCAATGTGGTTTTGACCGTACCAATTTCCTCGATCTGCCCTTCGACCGCACCGACCTGCACTTGTTGCCCAACCTCATACAACTCGCGCACATAAATGCCGGCCAGAATCTGGCTGGCAATATCCCGACTGCCCAGCCCCAGCGCCAGAGCGACCGCCAGACCCACCGAGATCAGCACGATGGCGATCACGTTGTTGAGCAGGTCGGTCTTAACCTCCAGTTGGCCAATCGCCACCGAGATGCTGATGATGATCACCAGCCCCTGGGCAACGCGACCCAACCCGCTCGCATAATCCAGCCCTACACCTTCTGCGGCGCCGCGCACCAGGCCGCTGACCAGTTGCGCCAGCAGCACGCCAGCGAGCAGCACCAAGGCTGCACCAAAGACTTTCGGTAGGTACAAGGCCAGTACATCAAGCGTCGCGGAAACCCGCTCCAGCCCCAGGGACTCAGCGGCCGTAACCAGGAAGATCAACAGCACGAACCAGTAGACAATCTTGCCGATCAGGGTCGATACCGGCACCTGAATGCCGGCACGGCTCAGCAACTTGGTCAGGCCCGTACCGGCCATCAGGCGATCCAGACCGATCTTGCCGAGCAATTTCGACAGCAGTGTGTCGAGGAACTTGGCCACCACAAAACCCAGCAGTACCACCACCATCGCGCCAAACAGACGCGGGATAAAGGCGGCAATCGGGGTCCAAACGCTGGCCATCGCGTCAACCAGAACTTGAGTAAATTCCATGCTCAGTCAGCCTTATTAACAGTTGATTCGGTGGTTTTACGACGCGAGACCGGCGCCACATGCGCCGAGCCGTTATTCAGTGCCAGCATCAGTGCGCCAGCCCAGTGCCCCATCAGGGCAAACAGATCACCGGCGCCGACCTGGCGGTTGGCGGTTTTCAGCACGCGATGCAAACAGGCGTCATCGTCGTGACTCGAGGTGGGCGACTTGAGCAAATCGCGCAGTGATTCTTCAAAGGGATCGTGCATGGCGCACCTCACAGGATGTGACGGCTAGACGAGGTGAATACGGAGCAAGTCACATCAGATCCAGCGCAAGCGACGAAACAGCAGCCACTGCACCAGCGCCACCGCAGCCATCAACGAACACGCCAGAAGAAACCCATAAGGGCTTTCCGAGCCTGGAATACCGCCAACATTAATACCGAGCAAGCCGGTGAGAAAACTCATCGGCAGGAAAATCCCGGTGATGATGCCGAAGCGGTACATGGTGTGGTTCATCCGCTCATCCATGCGCCGATTCTCAGCCTCCAGCAGCAGGTTGACCCGTTCACGGCTCAGCTCGAGCTCTTCAAGGTAGCGCGTCAGACGGTTGTTCAGTTCGTTCCAGTAACTGCTATCGGCGCCAACCAGCCAGGCCTGAGCACTGGCCGTGAGCTGCCCATAGATATCCCGCTGCGGGGAGAGAAAACGTCTCAGGCTGGCGGCGCGCCGGCGGATTTGCAGCAATGCTGAATGGTCAGGGGCCTGGCTCTCCAGCGCATCGGCACGTTCTTCCTGATCGTCGACCTGCTCGGACAACTCGCCGACCAGCAGCTCGATCTTGTCGGTCAGGTAATGCGCCAGACGCAGAATCAGCTCAGCCGAGGTTTTCGGCCCCCTGCCCGCCAGCAAGTCCTCGATCAAGGCTTCGGTTGCGTGCAAAGGCCGCAAGCGCAGGGAGATAGCACGCTGGGCATCGGCAAAGATGCGCACCGACACCATGTCCTCGGGTTCTGCCCCAGGGTTGAGGTTCAGGCCACGCAGGAACAGCAGCAGTTGCTGTTCAGGCAGCGCCAACAGACGCGGACGGGTGTTCTCCTCCAGCAGCAGATCGCAGGCAAAGCCGCTCAGGCCACTCTCTGTACGCAACCAAGTGTGCGTCTGCGGATGGCTGCGATCCCAATGCAGCCAGAGGCTTTCCTGCTCGCCCAGCACCAGGCCGTGCAGTTCCTGCCGGGCAATGCTGCGGGCGCCGCCCTGACCATTAAGGACAAAGGCGTGCACCAGGCCCCATTGCGCGTTGTCACCTTCGTGCATGACGGTTTCCTGCAAGCGCCCTACTCCGGCATCTGCAGCGCAGACGGCGAGATGATCACGCCATTGTTGTCGGCATAAATAAACTCGCCCGGACGGAAGGTCACGCCGCCGAAGGTCACCGCGACATTGAGGTCACCGATGCCGCGCTTGTCGGTTTTCATCGGGTGGCTGGCCAGGGCCTGGATGCCCAGATCGGTCTGCGCCAGTACGTCGACATCGCGCACGCAGCCATACACCACAATGCCTTCCCAGCCATTCTTCGCGGCTTTCTCGGCAAGCATGTCGCCCAAGAGCGCGCGGCGCATGGAAGCACCACCGTCAACCACCAGCACCTTGCCTTTACCTGGCAGGTCAACCTGCTCTTTGACCAGCGAGTTGTCCTCGAAACACTTGACGGTGACGATCTCGCCACCGAAGGAATCGCGACCACCGAAGTTGCTGAACATCGGCTCAACCACCTGGACCAGCTCCGGGTAGGCGTCGCACAGATCGGGAGTGATGTAGTGCATGGCAAAGCTCCTTGGATAGTGTGAAGGTGCTTACAGGTCGATCCCGACCCGATCCGCATCATAAGCCACAGGCAAATACACAAGATTGGTGCATGGCGCACTCAACGCGCGGCCACTGGCCAGCTCAAACTCAATTCCGTGCCGCGGGCAGCGCAGCACACCAGCAGTGATGCTGGCCTTATCCAGCGCCGCACCTTGATGGGGGCAGCGGTTTTCCAGCAGCAAGGTACGACCTTCGACCACCATCAGCAGCAGACTACGCCCCTGCAGCTGAAAAACCTGCCGATAGCCGTCATCCAGGTTGAGCACGCGTTCAAGAGCTATAAACATCGCACCTGCGCCTTCGCGGCAAACGTGAACCGCGATACTAGCCGCAAGCTTACTCAGCGGAAACGGCTTTATTGCCCTCTAATTCGCCGCTCTCAAGCTCGGCAGCCACCTGCGGACTCTTGCGCAGCCACTGCTCGACCAACGGCCAGACCTCACGCTGCGCTTCTTTGCTGACAAGCATTTCGACATGGCCAAAATCACCGCTAAAGCCATGCTTTTTGCCTAGGCAGAGAAACTCACTCAGGGGCGAACCGAATTGCTTGAGCAACTTCTCGCAGGCCCAGGCCGGGTCCTGATGATCGCCAAGCGCGGCAACAGCCATAACCGGCACGCGTACCTCAGCCAGGCCAGCCCACCAATCGCGATCAGCGTCGCCAAAACGGCCGAACAAGCCATGCCAACGCAAGCTTTCCACCGCCAGGCCAATCGGCTCATCCTCGGGGCCGCGTTTGAGCCGCGAACCGGAAATCACCGAGAAGCGCTTCAGCAGCAAACGGCTGCCCCACTCCAGCGGCGGCACCTTCAGCGGCCAGTAAACTCGGCTGACCTGGCTGCCGAACAACACAGCGGAGGCGACTTTGCTTTCACTCAGGTAATGCCCGCCGAGCGCCCCGGCGAGCGTAATCCCGCCGAGCGAATGGCCCAACCAGTGGGCCTTCTGCGGATTTTGCTCATGGACAAAATCGGCAATCGCCGGCAAGTCGTAGCGCACGTAATCACTGACCGTGTTACGTGAATAGTCGCGGTTACGCGGCGATAAACCGTGGCCGCGCATTTCGGCGATCCATACATCAAAACCGGCGCGCGCCAGGTAAGGCCCCAGGCCAATGCACTTGGGTGAATACCAGAAGCGCCGATTGGAAAAACTACCGGGAAGCAGAATCACCGGCACGCCGCGATTCTGCTCATGCCCGGCACGGCCGAGACGGGTCAGTGCCAGTTCGACACTGCTATCCGGACTGTTGCCGGGCTTGAGGCGATAGACATCCTCGCTCAAATCGCCACGGAACTCCGCGCTAATCAAGGCGACGGGGAAAAGCTCACTGCTGCTTTGCATTTTTGCTCTGGCGTAAAAAAAGGGCAGGTTCAACCCGCCCTTGAATAGAGATTTTAAAACGCTATCAGGCCGGCGCTTGGCCTTCGGCCAGGAAGAACCAGGTATCGAGCACCGAATCCGGGTTCAGCGACACGCTTTCGATGCCCTGTTCCATCAGCCAGCGCGCCAGATCCGGGTGATCCGAAGGGCCCTGACCGCAGATACCGATGTACTTGCCGGCCTTGTTACAGGCCTGGATGGCGTTGCTCAGCAGCTTCTTCACCGCCGGATTACGCTCATCAAACAGGTGCGCGACAATGCCGGAGTCACGATCCAGCCCCAGGGTCAGCTGAGTCAGATCGTTGGAACCGATGGAGAAACCGTCGAAGAATTCGAGGAACTCTTCAGCCAGAATCGCGTTGGATGGCAGTTCGCACATCATGATGACCTTCAGGCCATCCTGACCACGGGCCAGGCCGTTGGCGGCGAGCAGCTCGACTACCTGACTGGCTTCGCCGAGGGTGCGCACGAACGGCACCATAATCTCGACGTTGGTCAGGCCCATCTCGTTGCGCACTTTCTTCAGCGCACGGCATTCCAGCTCGAAGCAGTCGCGGAACGATTCGCTGATGTAACGCGAAGCGCCACGGAAGCCCAGCATCGGGTTTTCTTCTTCCGGCTCATACAGCTTGCCGCCGATCAGGTTGGCGTATTCGTTGGACTTGAAGTCCGACAGACGCACGATGACCTTCTTCGGCCAGAACGCCGCAGCCAGGGTGCTGATGCCCTCAACCAGTTTCTCGACGTAGAAATTGACTGGATCGTCGTAACCCGCAATGCGTTTCTCGACGCTGTCCTTGATCTCCGGCGGCAGGCCGGCGAAGTTCAGCAGCGCTTTAGGGTGCACGCCAATCATGCGGTTGATGATGAACTCCAGACGCGCCAGGCCAACACCTTCGTTAGGGAGTTGAGCGAAGTCGAAGGCGCGATCCGGGTTACCGACGTTCATCATGATCTTGAACGGCAGATCGGGCATGGCATCGACCGAGTTTTTGCGGATGTCAAAGCCCAGCTCGCCTTCGAAGATAAAGCCGGTGTCACCTTCGGCGCAGGATACAGTCACGCCCATGCCGTCTTTCAGCACCTGGGTGGCGTTGCCGCAGCCGACTACCGCCGGAATACCCAGTTCACGAGCGATGATCGCCGCGTGGCAGGTACGCCCGCCGCGGTTGGTGACGATGGCGCTGGCGCGCTTCATCACGGGTTCCCAGTCCGGATCGGTCATGTCAGAGACCAGCACATCGCCAGGCTGGACTTTGTCCATCTCGGACACGTCATGGATGACCCGCACGCGGCCTGCACCGATCTTCTGACCGATAGCACGACCTTCCACCAGCACGGTGCCGGTTTCCTTAAGCAGGTAGCGCTCCATCACATTGACATTGGTGCGGCTTTTCACCGTTTCAGGGCGCGCCTGAACGATATACAGCTTGCCGTCGTCGCCATCTTTGGCCCACTCGATGTCCATCGGGCGACCGTAGTGCTTCTCGATGATCATCGCCTGCTTGGCCAGCTCGCTGACCTCGGCATCGCTCAGGCAGAAGCGCGCGCGTTCGGCGCGATCGACATCAACGACCTTGACCGATTTACCGGCCTTGGCTTCGTCACCGTAGATCATCTTGATGGCTTTGCTGCCCAGATTGCGGCGCAGAATGGCCGGGCGACCCGCCTCCAGCGTCTGCTTGTGTACATAGAATTCGTCAGGGTTGACCGCGCCCTGCACTACTGTTTCGCCGAGACCGTAGGCGCCAGTGATAAACACCACGTCGCGGAAGCCCGATTCGGTATCGAGGGTGAACATCACGCCGGCGGTGCCGGTTTCCGAACGCACCATGCGCTGCACGCCGGCAGACAGGGCGACCAGCTTGTGGTCGAAGCCCTGGTGCACGCGGTAAGCGATGGCGCGGTCGTTGAACAGCGAGGCGAATACCTCTTTGGCCGCGCGGATCACGTTTTCAACGCCACGAATGTTCAGGAAGGTTTCCTGCTGGCCGGCAAACGAGGCGTCCGGCAGATCTTCGGCGGTGGCCGATGAGCGCACGGCAACGGCCATATTGTCGTTACCAGCGGACATTTCGGCGAAGGCGGTGCGAATCTGTGCGTTCAACTCTTCAGGGAAGGACGCATCCATCACCCACTGGCGAATCTGCGCACCGGTCTTGGCCAGAGCGTTGACGTCATCGACATCAAGGGCATCCAGCGCCGCATGGATCTGCGCGTTCAGACCGCTCAGCTCGAGAAAGTCCCGGTAGGCCTGGGCTGTGGTGGCGAAACCACCGGGCACCGACACTCCGGCACCGGCAAGGTTGCTGATCATCTCGCCCAGGGAGGCGTTCTTGCCCCCTACGTGCTCAACATCGTGGTTGCCGAGCTTATCGAGGGAAACTACGTACTCTACCAAGGTGATCTCTCCACTAAATGTTGGAAAAGCTCAGAACCCATTCAAGGCTCTCTAGGGGCTGGGAAGCTCGGCGGCAGACATGCCCGCACGATTGTGGCCTGGCCCTGGAAAATAAGTAACAATGCCGGCCAGATCGGCCCTGCAAAGGCGGGCCTATGATAGCCAAGATTCGTCCTCAGCTTAAGGCCCATGGTGCAAATGAAACGAACCGCGTTTTTCATCTCAGATGGCACCGGCATAACCGCCGAAACCCTGGGCCAGAGTCTGCTGGCACAGTTTGAAACCATCGACTTCACCAAACTCACGCGACCCTACATCGACAGCGTGGAAAAAGCGCGCGCAATGGTACAACAAATCAACACCGCAGCAGAGAAAGACGGCGCGCGGCCGATCATCTTCGACACCATCGTCAATCAGGACATTCGCGACATCCTGGCCGAGTCCGATGGTTTTATGATCGATATCTTCTCGACCTTTCTCGCCCCGCTGGAGCAGGAACTGACGTCGCACTCCTCCTACTCGGTCGGCAAGTCCCACTCTATCGGGCATAACTCCAATTATATGGAGCGTATCGAGGCGGTGAACTTCGCGCTCGATAACGATGACGGCGCACGCACCCACTACTACGACAAGGCCGATCTGATCCTGGTCGGCGTCTCGCGCTGCGGTAAAACTCCGACCTGCCTGTATATGGCAATGCAATACGGCATTCGTGCCGCAAATTATCCGCTGACCGAAGATGATATGGAGCGCTTGCAGCTGCCGGCCGTGCTGAAAAAGCACAAGGACAAGCTGTTTGGCCTGACCATCGACCCGGATCGCCTCACTGCCATTCGCCACGAGCGCAAGCCCAATAGCCGCTACGCCAGCTTCGCCCAGTGCGAGTTTGAAGTGCGCGAGGTGGAAAACCTGTTCCGCCGCGAGAACATCAACTTTATCAACTCCACTTATTTCTCCGTGGAAGAGATCTCCGCGAAGATCCTGGTGGAAAAAGGTGTTGAGCGCCGCCTCAAGTAACCCGCATAAGCCGTTGAAGCCAAACGAAAAAGCTCGAAGACTTCGAGCCTTTTCTTGTTTATACACGCTAGAAAGTATCGCCAGGCACCCGCACCCAGCCTTCCATTAATATCCGCGCGCTACGCGACATAATGGCCTTGGTTACCGTCCACTGGCCTTCGACCAGAGCCGCCTGCGCCCCAACGCGCAAGGTGCCGGACGGATGACCAAAACGCACCGATTCCCGCGCACTGCCGCCCGCCGCCAGATTGACCAAAGTGCCGGGAATCGCCGCCGCAGTGCCGATGGCCACCGCGCAGGTGCCCATCATCGCGTGGTGCAGCTTGCCCATGGACAGCGCGCGCACCAGCAGATCGATCTCGCCCGCCGTTACCGTCTTGCCGCTAGAGGAGACGTAATCCTTGGGCTTGGCCACAAAGGCAATCTTCGGCGTGTGCTGACGCGTCGCCGCCTCTTCCGCCGTCTTGATCAAACCCATGCGCAGGGCCCCCGCCACGCGGATCTTCTCGAAGCGCGCCAGTTGCTCGGGGTCGCCGTTGATCTGCTCGCGCAACTCGGTGCCGCTGTAGCCAATATCTTCGGCATTGACGAACACGGTCGGAATGCCGGCGCTGATCATGGTTGCTTTGAAGGTGCCGACTCCCGGCACCTCCAGCTCATCGACCAGATTGCCGGTGGGGAACATCGAACCACCCTCCTCGCCATCATCGGACGGATCGAGAAACTCCAGCACGATCTCGGCAGCCGGAAAGGTCACTCCATCAAGCTCGAAGTCGCCGGTTTCCTGCACCTGGCCATTGCTGACCGGCACATGGGCGATGATGGTTTTCTGGATATTCGCCTGCCAGATACGCACCACGCACACGCCGCTCTCCGGAATACGCGCCGGATCAACCAAGCCTGCATGAATGGCAAAAGCCCCGGCACCTGTGGACAGGTTGCCGCAGTTGCCGCTCCAATCGACGAAGGCCTTGTCGATCGACACCTGACCGTAGAGGTAGTCGACATCGTGATCAGGCTGGCTGCTTTTTGAGAGGATCACGCACTTGCTGGTGCTGGAGGTGGCGCCGCCCATGCCGTCGATCTGCGCGGCATAAGGGTCGGGGCTGCCGATCACCCGCATAAACAGCTTGTCGCGCGCTGCGCCCGGCACCTGGCAGCTTGGCGGCAGGTCCTGCAAGCGGAAGAACACGCCCTTGCTGGTGCCGCCACGCATATAAGTGGCGGCAATCTTGATCTGGGCTGGATAAGCCATAACGCGCTCCTGAAAAAAGACCAGGGCGTTGTCGCCCCGGTGGTGGATCAGCCCTGGGTCGACTCGAGGAAGTCCTGAGCAAAGCGCTGCAACACGCCGCCAGCGTTGTAGACGTTGACTTCGGCGGCGGTATCCAGACGGCAGGTCACCGGCACTTTGACCACGTCGCCATTGCGACGATTGACCACCAGAGTCAGCTCGCAGCGTGGCGACAGCTCACCCTGAATGTCATAGGTTTCAGTGCCGTCAAGGCCCAGGGTCAGGCGGGTGGTGCCCGGCTTGAACTCGACCGGCAGCACGCCCATGCCGACCAGGTTGGTTCGGTGAATGCGCTCGAAGCCTTCGGCGACTATCACTTCCACGCCCGCCAGGCGTACGCCCTTGGCCGCCCAGTCACGCGAGCTGCCCTGGCCGTAGTCGGCACCGGCAACGATGATCAGGTTCTGCTTGCGATTCATGTAGGTTTCGATCGCCTCCCACATGCGCATGACCTTGCCTTCCGGCTCAACGCGCGCCAGCGAACCTTTCTTCACTACGCCGTCAACAACGGCCATTTCATTGACCAGCTCTTTGTTGGCAAAAGTAGCGCGCTGCGCCGTCAGGTGGTCGCCGCGGTGGGTGGCGTAGGAGTTGAAGTCCTCTTCCGGCAGGCCCATCTTGTGCAGGTATTCACCGGCGGCCGAGTTCATCTGGATCGCGTTAGACGGCGACAGGTGGTCGGTGGTGATGTTGTCCGGCAGGATTGCCAGCGGCAGCATGCCCTTGAGGGTACGCTCCCCGGCCAGCGCGCCCTCCCAATAAGGCGGACGGCGGATGTAGGTAGACATCGGGCGCCAGTCGTACAGCGGGCTTTCGGCTTCCTCAATGGTGCCCAGATCGAACATCGGGATGTAGATCTGCTTGAACTGCTCCGGCTTCACCGAAGCGGCAACGATTGCGTCGATTTCCTCGTCGCTCGGCCACAGATCTTTCAGGGTGATCGGGTTGCCAGCTTTATCGGTACCCAGCACGTCCTGCTCGATATCAAAGCGCACGGTACCGGCAATGGCGTAAGCCACGACCAGCGGCGGCGAAGCGAGGAAGGCCTGCTTGGCGTAGGGGTGGATACGACCATCGAAGTTGCGGTTACCGGACAGCACAGCAGTGGCGTACAGATCGCGGTCGATGATTTCCTGCTGGATTACCGGGTCCAGCGCGCCAGACATGCCGTTACAGGTGGTGCAGGCATAGCCGACAATGCCGAAGCCGAGCTTTTCCAGCTCCGACAGCAGACCGGCATCTTCCAGGTACAGCTTGGCGACTTTCGAACCAGGAGCGAACGAGGTCTTGACCCACGGTTTGCGCAGCAGCCCCAGCTCGTTGGCTTTCTTCGCCAGCAGCCCGGCGGCCACCACGTTGCGTGGGTTGGAGGTGTTGGTGCAGCTGGTGATGGCGGCGATGATTACCGCGCCATCTGGCAGCAGGCCTTCGGCTTCCTCGACCTTGCCGGAGGCCAGCTTGGCTTCATCAGCAATGCCGCGCTCTTGCAGTGCCGAAGTCGGCAGGCGCTTGTGCGGGTTGGATGGGCCAGCCATGTTGCGCACGACGGTCGACAGATCGAAGCTCAGTGCGCGCGCGTACTCGGCGGTCACCAGCGCATCGGCCCACAGACCGGTGGTCTTGGCGTAGTTCTCTACCAGCTCGATCTGCTCCGGCTCACGGCCGGTGAGCTTGAGGTAATCGATGGTTTGCTGGTCGATGTAGAACATCGAAGCGGTGGCGCCGTATTCCGGGCACATGTTGGAAATAGTCGCGCGGTCGCCGATCGACAGGCTATCCGCACCCGCGCCAAAGAACTCGACCCAGGCGCCGACCACGCGCTCCTTGCGCAGGAACTCGGTGATGGCCAAGACGATGTCGGTGGCGGTAATGCCAGGCTGGCGCTTGCCAGTGAGCTGCACGCCGACGATGTCGGGCAGGCGCATCATCGACGGCAGGCCGAGCATCACGGTTTCGGCTTCCAGACCGCCGACGCCAATGGCGATTACGCCCAGGGCATCGACGTGCGGGGTGTGCGAGTCGGTACCCACGCAGGTATCGGGGAAGGCTACGCCGCCACGCGCTTGGATCACCGGGCTCATTTTCTCCAGGTTGATCTGGTGCATGATGCCGTTACCGGCCGGGATCACGTCGACGTTCTTGAACGCGGTCTTGGTCCACTCGATAAAGTGGAAACGGTCCTCGTTGCGACGGTCTTCGATGGCGCGGTTCTTGGCGAAAGCATCCGGGTCAAAGCCCGGAGCTTCCACGGCCAGGGAGTGGTCGACAATCAGCTGGGTCGGCACTACCGGGTTGACCTTGGACGGATCACCGCCCTTCTCAGCGATGGCATCACGCAAGCCGGCCAGGTCGACCAGTGCGGTCTGGCCGAGGATGTCGTGGCACACCACGCGAGCCGGGTACCAGGGAAAATCCAGGTCCTGCTTGCGCTCGATCAGCTGCTTGAGCGAATCGGTCAGTGCGGCCGGCTCACAGCGACGCACCAGCTGCTCAGCCAGCACACGGGAGGTATAGGGCAGTTTGGCGTAGGCACCCGGGGCGATGGCATCGATCGCCTCACGGGTGTCGAAGTAGTCCAGCGCAGTGCCGGGCAGAGGCTTGCGGTACTGAGTATTCATGCTGTTCATGGTTATGGGCGATCCTTGAGCGGCACGAACTTCAGGTCTTCAGGGCCTGTATAGTTGGCGCTCGGGCGGATGATCTTGCCGTCGATGCGCTGCTCGATGACATGGCTGGACCAGCCCGAGGTGCGGGCAATCACGAACAGCGGAGTGAACATGGCGGTAGGCACGCCCATCATGTGGTAGCTGACAGCGCTGAACCAATCGAGGTTGGGGAACATCTTCTTGATTTCCCACATGGTCGATTCCAAGCGTTCGGCGATGTTGTACATCTTCATATTGCCCTGCTCTACCGACAGCTCGCGGGCCACATCCTTGATCACCTTGTTACGGGGGTCGCTCACGGTGTAAACCGGGTGACCGAAGCCGATCACCACTTCTTTCTTCTCGACGCGGGCGCGGATATCGGCCTCGGCCTCATCGGCGTTGTCGTAGCGCTTTTGAATCTCGAAGGCCACTTCGTTGGCGCCGCCGTGTTTCGGGCCACGCAGCGCGCCGATGCCACCGGCGATGCAGCTGTACATGTCGGAACCGGTACCGGCGATTACCCGCGAGGTGAAGGTGGAGGCATTGAACTCATGCTCGGCATACAGGTTGAGCGAGGTGTGCATGGCACGCACCCAGGACTCGCGCGGCTTCTCGCCATGCAGCAGATGCAGGAAGTGACCGCCGATGGAGTCGTCGTCGGTTTCCACGTCGATGCGCTTGCCGTTGTGGCTGAAGTGATACCAGTACAGCAACGCGGAACCCAGCGAGGCCATCAGCTTGTCGGCGATATCGCGGGCGCCCGGGTGGTTGTGATCGTCCTTCTCCGGCGATACGCAGCCCAGCACGGATACGGCGGTGCGCATCACATCCATCGGGTGGGCGGACGGCGGCAGCTGCTCCAGCGATACCTTCAGCGCAGCAGGCAAACCACGCAGGGCCTTGAGCTTGGCCTTGTAGCCAGCCAGTTCGGCAGCGTTGGGCAGCTTGCCGTGGACCAGCAGATGGGCAATTTCTTCGAAGTCGCAACGATTGGCGAAGTCGAGCACGTCATAGCCGCGGTAATGCAGGTCGTTGCCAGTGCGGCCGACCGTGCAAAGCGCGGTGTTACCAGCAGTGGTGCCGCTCAGGGCCACGGATTTTTTCGGCTTGACGCCTGGGGTGGTTTCTGGGGTCGCACTCATCGCTAATCTCTCCTCATCCGATCCGGTCGGTCGTTCTTTTAAGCAGGCGGCTAAGACCTGCGTTCCGGTTATTTTTTGGCAGCAAACAGCGCGTCGAGGCTCTGCTCGAAGGCGTGGTAATTGATGCGCTCATACAGCTCCATGCGGGTTTGCATGGTGTCGACCACATTCTTCTGCGTGCCGTCGCGGCGTACGGCCATATAGACGTTCTCGGCCGCCTTGTTCATGGCGCGGAAGGCCGACAGCGGGTACAGCACCAGGCCGACATCCACCGAGGCCAGCTCTTCGGTGGTGTACAGCGGCGTGGCGCCGAATTCGGTGATATTGGCCAGAATCGGCGCCTTCACTCGGTCGGCGAAGGTCTTGTACATCGCCAGCTCGGTGATGGCTTCCGGGAAAATCATGTCAGCACCGGCCTCGACACAGGCCGCGGCGCGGTCCAGCGCCGAATTCAGGCCTTCCACCGCCAGGGCATCGGTGCGCGCCATGATCACAAAGCTGTCATCGGTGCGCGCATCAACGGCCGCCTTGATGCGGTCGACCATTTCCTGCTGGGTCACGATCTCCTTATTAGGGCGATGACCGCAACGCTTGGCGCCGACCTGATCTTCAATATGAATCGCCGCCGCGCCGAACTTGATCATCGATTTGACGGTGCGCGCGACGTTGAACGCCGAGGCGCCAAAGCCAGTATCGACATCCACCAGCAGCGGCAGGTCGCACACGTCAGTGATGCGGCGCACATCGGTCAGTACGTCATCCAAACCGGTGATGCCCAAATCTGGCAAGCCGAGAGAGCCTGCCGCTACGCCGCCGCCAGACAGGTAGATCGCCTTGAAACCAGCACGTTTGGCCAGCAGCGCATGGTTGGCGTTGATCGCACCAATGACTTGCAGCGGATGCTCTTCGGCAACGGCATCACGAAAACGCTGGCCTGGACTCTTCAAGCTCATGACTCACCTCGGTTTTTGGCTGTCTTGGGATGCGCGCCCTGCCCCATGCTCATGGAATAGTGGCGCTCGATATTGCGTTTGGAGGCACCGATGTGTCGGCGCATCAATAATTCGGCCAGCTCGCCGTCACGCTCGGCAATGGCATCGAGAATGCGGTGGTGTTCGGCGAAGGCCTGATGCGGTCGGTTCGGTGTGGCGGAAAACTGCAGGCGGTACATGCGCACCAGCTGATACAGCTCGCCGCAGAGCATCTGAGTCAGGGTCTTGTTGCCGCTGCCCTGGATGATCCGGTAGTGAAAGTCGAAATCGCCTTCCTGCTGGTAATAGCCGACACCGGCCTTGAAGGCGGCGTCCTGCTCATGCAGGTCGAGTACCGCGCGCAGCTCATCGATTTCCGCCTGGGTCATGCGTTCGGCAGCCAGGCGGCAGGCCATGCCTTCCAGGGACTCACGAATTTCGTAGAGTTCGATCAGCTCGGCATGGCTAAGCGAGACCACCCGCGCGCCGATATGCGGCACACGCACCAGCAAGCGCTGGCCTTCCAGGCGATGGATCGCTTCGCGCAGCGGGCCACGACTGATGCCGTAGGTGCGCGCCAGCTCAGGCTCGGAAATCTTGCTACCCGGGGCAATCTCGCCCTTGACGATAGCTGCCTGAATACGCCGAAAAACCTGCTCGGAAAGGGTTTCAGAGTCTTCCTGACTGGACTCGAGGGGCTCAATTACATCAAGCATATTGTCGACACTGTGCGAATTAAGTGCCTAAAAATTACGCCTAGACGGCATTACTGTCAAACAAACCAATAAGATTGTTGACAGTACGCAGCACTACTTTAGTAGCCCTCAGCCGCGACCTTACTTGCATAAACGCCTATAAGCGCCTGTCCTGACTGAAAAAGCCCATGGTAGAATGCCGCCCGCTTAACGCCTGCAGAGGAATTTCTGACTGCCTGCTAGACTCCAAACCCAGGTACGCCAACTGCAACACGCGTTGCCAGCATTTGCTCAAGCCATCATCAACACCATGCCTTCAGGACTTATGACACTAAAGCCCTCCATCCTGCTGCTATGCCTGCTACTTGCTCCCGGCCTGAGTTTCGCCGCGGAGAAGACAGTCTATGGGCTTAATGAATACGTCCGCTTATTCGACCTCGACTTAAGACTTGCTGCCAAGCTCGACACCGGCGCCAAGACCGCATCACTCAGTGCTCGCGACATCAAACGCTTCAAGCGCGATGGCGAAACTTGGGTACGCTTCTACCTGGCTATCGACGAGGCGCACAGCAGCCCGATCGAACGCCCCCTGGCGCGCATCAGCAAGATCAAACGCCGCGCGGGCGACTATGATCCACAGGAAGAAAAAACCTATACCGCACGCCCCGTGATCGAAATGGATGTCTGCATGGGCAATGCCTTACGCACAATTGAAGTGAACTTGACCGACCGCAGTGCTTTCCAATACCCGTTGTTGATAGGCTCCGAAGCACTAAAACGGTTTTCGGCCCTGGTCGACCCGAGTCTTAAATACGCAGCAGGCAAACCTGCTTGTGCCCCTGACGCAAACCTTGGCGAGTAACTCCCATGCGCTCTCTTACCCTCCATCTGAAAGTCCTGGTCATACTCCTCGTGAGTCTGGGCATTCTGATTACGGCTTATCAGATCTTCATCCTCGGCATCCCGATGACCGAAGACGAGACTGATGACCTGTGGAACATCGACGCCAAAGTCGAGTTCCAGGCCAGTCCACGTGAACCGGTCAAGCTGCAGATGTTCGTGCCGCCCCTGGCCCAGGATTACGTCAGCCTGAATGAGAGCTTTATCTCGAATAACTACGGCGTGAGCATCAACCGCGCCGACGGCAACCGCAAAGTCACCTGGTCCGCACGTCGCGCCAGTGGTAAGCAGACCCTCTATTACCGCCTGGTGCTGACCAAGCGCTACAGCGGTGAGCAAGCCAAGGCCAAGGGCCCGATCTTCCGCGACAGCATCCCAGTTGAGGGTGCCGAGAAGATTGCCGCCGAAGCGCTGCTCGCACCGATTCGCCAGCACTCGGCGGACGTTGAAACCTTTATCAGCGAGACCATCAAACGCGTTAACAACAGCAATGACGACAACGTCAAACTGCTGCTAGCCGGCGATGCCTCAACGCCAAACAAAGCCAAAGCCATCGAATTGCTGTTGTCCATCGCCCACGTACCGATGGAGCGCGTGCACACCATTCGCCTGGCTGCCGATATCCAGCAAAGCCCTGAGTTGTGGCTGCGTAGCTTCAACGGCGAGAACTGGCTGTACTTCAACCCGGAAACCGGTGAGCAAGGCTTGCCTAGCGACCGCCTAGTCTGGTGGATCGGTGATGGAACCCTCGTCAGCCTGGAAGGTGGCAAGCAGGCGCAGGTCAGCTTCAGCCTCGACAATAGCGAAATGAACGCCATTCGCCTGGCCAAGCTGACCGACGAAAACACCGACGCTGACTTCCTCGAATACAGCCTGTATGGTCTGCCACTGCAGACCCAGCAAACCTTTATGATCATGGTGATGATCCCGATCGGCGTGCTGGTGATTCTGATCCTGCGCAACCTCGGTGGCCTGCAGACACTCGGCACCTTCACCCCGGTACTGATCGCCCTGGCCTTCCGCGAGATGCAACTGGGCTACGGCATTATGTTCTTCACCGTCATCACCGCCCTGGGTCTGTCGCTGCGCTCCTACCTGGAGCACCTGAAGCTGCAAATGCTGCCACGCCTGTCGGTGGTGCTGACCTTCGTCGTGGTATTGATCGCTGCCATCAGTTTGTTCAGTCACAAACTGGGGCTTGAACGCGGCCTGTCGGTGGCATTGTTCCCGATGGTGATTCTGACCATGACCATCGAACGTCTGTCGATCACCTGGGAAGAACGCGGCGGTGGCCATGCCTTTAAAGTGGCCATCGGCACTCTGTTCGCGGCAACCCTGGCGCACCTGCTGATGAGCGTGCCGGAGCTGAACTATTTCATCTTCACCTTCCCGGCCGTACTGATGATTCTGGTGGGCTTTATGCTGGCGATGGGTCGCTACCGTGGCTACCGCCTGACCGAACTGTTCCGCTTCAAAGCCTTCCTCAAGGACTAATGCCATGTTCGGTCTGATCAAGACGTGGAAAGCCCTGGAAGCCAAAGGCATCATGGGCATCAATCGGCGTAACGCGGACTACGTGCTGAAGTACAACAAACGGCACCTCTACCCGATCGTCGATGACAAGATCATCACCAAGATGCGCGCCATCGACGCGGGTATCGATGTGCCGGAAATGTACGGCATCATCGATACCGAAAAAGGCATCGATAACCTGCGTGCAATCATCGGTGATCGCCCGGACTTCGTAGTCAAGCCAGCGCAGGGCGCTGGCGGTGACGGCATCCTGGTGATCGCTGATCGCTTCGAAGAAAAGTACAAAACCGTCTCGGGCAAGATCATTAGCCACGAGGAGATCGAACATCAGATCTCCAGCATCCTGACGGGCCTCTACTCCCTGGGCGGCCACCGTGATCGCGCGCTGATCGAATACCGCGTAACCCCGGACCAGATCTTCAAAAGCATCAGCTACGAAGGCGTGCCAGACATCCGCATCATCGTGCTGATGGGCTACCCGGTCATGGCCATGCTGCGCCTACCCACCCGCCAATCCGGCGGCAAGGCCAACCTGCACCAGGGCGCCATCGGTGTCGGTGTCGACCTGGCGACCGGCGTGACCCTGCGCGGTACCTGGCTGAACAACAAGATCAGCAAACACCCGGACACCACCAACGCGGTGGACGGTGTGCAACTACCTAACTGGGACGGCTTTATGAAGCTCGCCGCCGGCTGCTACGAGCTGTGCGGCCTGGGCTATATCGGCGTTGACATGGTGCTGGACCAGGACAAGGGCCCGTTGATTCTCGAACTCAACGCCCGCCCCGGCCTGAATATCCAGATCGCCAACGACTGTGGTCTGACTCACCGCGCACACGCCGTCGAAGACCGTATAGCCGAACTGCAGAAAAAAGGCATCGTCGAAACCGCCGAAGAGCGCGTGCGCTTCTCGCAAGAGCTGTTTGGCCACGTCTCGATTGCCCAAATCTGATTGATCGCACAAATAAAAAAGCCCGGACTCATCCGGGCTTTTTTATGGCGGCTTGATTGAGTCACTAACGCACAATCGCCAACTCGAATGCACCTTCATCGCTGTGCGCATGGGTCTGCATGCCTGCTTCATCGACTGCCAGCGCCTGCAGGGGGCGCTTGAAGGGTTTGTTATCCAGGGTTTGCAAGCTGCGATCTTCATCCGTGGTTAATAGCAGTACGTAGTGCTCACCGGCGGCGGCTCGCACGGGGACAGTGCCTTCGATAAAGGCATAGCGGTACCAGGTTTCCGCGTGTAGCTGGTACACCGCATCACTGACCAGGCGAGTTGGCTGCTTGGCCTGATCAAGGAACAGCAAGGAGGGATAAGCCACCTGTTTGTTGGCAAAGCTGCGGATACGCAAACCGAAGTCGTACTGCGAGCGCGGCAGTTTCAGGGCTGCGTAATAGCTCTTGCCCATGGGGAAATCCAGACTGGGGGAAAAGCGATTTAACTCTTCGTAACGTGGTTCATCGGCGCTGATGGGGGTGAAATCCTCTTCAGTCAATTGCCCGCAGCAACGCTCGACCAACTCCTGATAGCGCCCCTCGCTCTTTTCTTCGGTACCAGCCAGCAAGGACTGCATCGCGGCAGTGGGTTGCCCATCCAGCCCTGGCAAGGCCTGCGCTTTGCCGTCAAAGGTAACTTCTCGCCCCTGAGTCAACGCGGCATTGTGCATGGTTGGCGGCGGCGGTTTAGCTCCTTTGGGGGGCACCTTGGAGTTACGCATACGGCCTTGCTCATCGACCCAGGTAAAGTAGCGGCCATCTTGCTCATCACGGGCAAAATCACGCCCTTCCAGCACATCCGAGCTGATGTAGGCACTGGAGCGCTCACCGGTACCTAGAAGAATCTCATTGCCACCCGCCTGCACCTGCTGGCCGACATAGAAGCTGTTCTGCAGATTGCCGCTGGCATCCACCCAAGTGAAATAGCGCCGCTTGCTCTCACCACTGCTCTTGCTACCAGGCCAGGCCGCTGCCTCACCCTCATTCAAACGCGCCTGATCGCTGCGCTGGATATTACCGGCAGCCGTGCGCTGGTGAGCCATATAGCGATTGTCGACAAAGCTGTTGTGTACCCGCCCCTGGTCATCGACCCAGGTCAGGTAGCGGCCGCTGGCGCTGGCCTGCGTAGCCGCCAAAAAACCTATCAGCATCAGCACAATGCGCATGACTGAACCCTAGAAAGTGGTGCGGTAGGTCAACGCCAACACATAGGCTTTGACGCTGGTTTTCACATCCAGATCGGCATAGGGGTTGTACACCATGCTGTCAATGGATGAGCAGTTGAGGTTGCAGCTGGAGCGCGCCGGGATGTCCTGCTTGCTGACCAGGTAGTTGAAGCCCAAGTCGATCACAGTGTTCTTATCCCACTGGTAACCCAGCCCCAGGCCATAGAGCTTGGCATCGCCCAAAGGCGCCAGTACATCAGCCTTGTTGCCAGGAATGGCCGAAGGCCGTGGCTCATAGCCCATACGCAGGCTCAAGCGATCATTGACCTGGTACTCCACACCGACAGCCCAGCTCCAGACGGACTCATAGCCACGGTCAAGAATGATGCTGGTCGAGGTGGCGTTCTCCGGGGAGAACAGGCTGGCGATGGTCAGAATATCCAGCTGGCGATCGAACTCCAGCTCGAATTTGTCCCACGCGGCGTAGTCGGTCCATTTCACATCCAGGTTGATCTGCCAACGCTCATGCGGCTTGAACTTGATGCCGCTGGCAAAGTGCGCCGGGTAGGTCATGTTCAACGAGACGTTGCCCTGCTCCTTATCGAACAAGCCGTCTGGTGTCAGGGTATTGAACACCGCGCCGATAAATGAGCTGTCCAAGCCCTGCCAGAAGCCCTGCCAGTTCTCCGAATAATCCACCACATAGCGCCCTTTCAAGCGCATCTTGGCCTCGCTCTGGTAGACCGCTCCCAACGCAAACCAGTCGTTTGGTTCCCAGAGGAAACCGACGTTCCAGGTGGGCGAAAGGGTCTGCTGCATATCGATGTCGATATTGGCGATATCGGTGAAAGGCCCCAGCTCACCGCCGCAGATATTCAGAAAAATCTCGAACGGATTATTGTCTACCAGGCACAACGCATCCTGAGCCACCCCGACAAAACCGGTGAGGATGCCCGGTGCGCGGAAGTCTTGGTTCAGCGCCATGGCCTGATGGGAAAAGCCGATGGACAGCCCCAGCGACAGCTCATCGTTAACCTGATATGCCAGTGAAGGCGAGAAGTAGGTCAGACGCTGAATCACCAGCTCCTTGCCCTGATAGCGCCCCGGGTCATCATCGTCACGGGCAAAACCCAGTGCCTGCGGTGTGTACATATTGGTGGCGAAGGTCAGTTTGGAACCTGGCGGTGTGATGGACAGCCCTGCCAGCGGCGCAAACAGCATCGGCAACTCGGTGGCGCCACCTACACCCGGCAGGTACATCATCGCAGCCCCTGCTCGACTGGACGAATTGGCCACGGGGTCGTTATCCAGACCGAGAAAATTGCTGCCATAACCATCAGGGGCATCGAAGTCGGCACGAATATCCATCATTCCGGTGATGAACTTGACCGTCGTCTGCCGGCCCTTGAGTTTGCTCAGGGCGGCCGGGTTGTAATGCACTGCATCGATACCGGTGAAATCGGCCGTTACTGCATTGCCTAACGCCATGGCCTTGGGACTGCCAATCGTCAGATTCTGCGCCAGCTGTGCCTGAGCGAGCCCGCAGCAGAGCGAGGTTGCCCAAAAAATCGCCTGCGTCAGCAGCGAAATTCGCGTGTTCATAGGAAGGTTCGCTCGCGTCTATTGGGCCTTCAGGCCTTTGATATCCAAAGGCATGGAGATGCCCAACAGCACATCTGGCGAATCCTCGGTCATCCCGAAACCGGCGTTGACGTTGACGATGCGCTCCGGCGATGTACGCAAGCCCAGCGAGAAGTTCATCACCGCACTGGTCTGCCCGCGGCCCTCGGCTTCGCCATCGGCAAAGGTGAAGGTCGGCTTAAGCGAATGCGACATCTGATAGGAAGTCGCCAGCGACACGTCATAGGACAATGCATAGGCAAAACCCATGCTCAGGGAGAATGACGAACCGGGGTCGACTTCTTCGAGCAAGCGACCGCCGCGTACCTGGCCAATGCCGGTGATTGGCATGTTGTAGGTGTAGCCAACGGAGCCGAACAGCACGACCGGGTCGATCACATAGGACATGTTCGCGCCAACGCCCAGGCTGTATGCGCCGCTGCCCGTAGACAGGTCGCTCGCGGTATTGATGTCATAAGGACTGTTACCCGTTGGTAAGCCCAGAGTCGCGTACAGGGTAGTCACCGGTTTGCCGCGCAAGGAGGTCCACGGCTGCCAGCGCAGGCTGGCGGAGATATCGCCGAGGCTGTAGGCATCCAGGTCACGCTCAGTGTCGTACTTGGCGACCATGGGCAGACGGACACTGAAGGTCAGGTTGTCCCATACGCCGTAGTCGAAGGTGAACGAGTTGGTAAAGGTGTGCTGCGCCTCGCTCTGGCCAATCACACTGAATACGTTGTTGCCGGTGCGCACAGTCTCGATAACCGTATCGCGCAGCAGCGAGTAATCGAACCCATAGGTCAGGGTACGCTCGCCTTTTTTCAGCAAGGTGTAGCTTTTCTCCGCAGCCTGAAACACCTCTTCCAGCGCCTTGGCGCTATCGGCGTCGTCTTCCTGCTTGCTCAACGCTTCACGCGCCTGATCGACCGAAGTCGGATCGGCAAACACCGCTGAGCTGGCAGCCCCTGCCAGCATGGCCAGCCATACATAATGCAAAACTCTCATGGCGCAGCCCCCAAATATTTATTGTTATGCCGGGCGTTTTACTTGCGTCGGATATAGCGAATATCGCCATCGGAACCCAGCTCTGTGGCCTGGTTCTCGGTGAACTTGGTCATCTGTGGAAACTCGCGAAATGCCAGCAAGCTGATGGTGCGATCATCGATGATGCGCAGATCCTGCTCGCTCAAGGCCAGGGCATTCGGTGGCTCATTACCATTGGGGAAAATCACGAACAGCACGTTCTGGTCCCAGATTTCCTCAAAACGCGTACGGGTAAAACTGATATTGCCGAGTGCCGGGTCCGCCACAAACACATGGTCGTTGTACACATCGCGCACCACCACAAAGTGTTTGAAGCCGGCATATTCGATCGGCACGATGGCCGGATGCTCAAGCTCGTCGAGATCGGCAAAGGCCGCGCGAAAACCACCACTTTTGTAACCCAGCGCCGTGACAAACCGCTTCATGTCGAGCAGGGAAAAACCGCGCCGTTCAACGATCTTGTCGGCCTCGCCAAACTGCAACAGACCCTCCATCACCTGGCGTTCCTGCAGGTTGCGGCCGAGGAAATAGTCCAGCAGCGAGGTCAAAGCAGCCGAGCCGCAGCTGTAGTCATAAGCCTGACGAATCACATTGCGAAACTGCAACTGGCTCATCGGCTCAAGCGTCACCGTCTCACGCAAAGGCCCATTTGGCAGCAAGTGCTGATTGATATGCACAGTGCCCGGCGCCGGCGGCTTGGTATCCACCGCTTCGGTAAAGCCCCACACGCCGATCAGGCTGCCCAGCAGAATCTCGATCATCAGCCAACCGCACTCCTATCCGGCAAGAGAAAAGTCCTACCGGCCGAAGCCGGTAAGACTTTTCAACACACGGAACAACTAAGCGAACTTAGTGGCCCCAGACTTTTACGGTGGTGCCGGCCATGTTCATGTCGTTAACCGCCAGGGAGCCGATGCTGGCTGCGGTTGGACCGCCGACTTTGATCGCGCCAACGCTCAGCTGACCGGTGATGGTCGGCAGGCTGATTTGCAGTTGCTGGGTGCCGCTGCCGTTGGTGACCACGTCAACCATGACCGGGGCGTTGTCGTCGATGTTGAAGCCAGTGAAGGAAACGGTTTCCATGCGCAGCGAACCACCGCCAGTGTCGCCGTCGGTGTAAACCAGGCTACCGATGGTGCCGTTGAAGCTACCGGAGATGCTGATGCCATCCTGACCGGTTACGGTTGCCAGAGCAGTGTCATCCATGGCCTTGAGCTCAGCCTGAGCCATGAAAGGAACAGCCAGAACAGCGGTGGCCAAGGCCAGTTGTTTGAGGGTTTTCATTGTTATTGTCTCCACAGTTCACTTATGGGTTGTCCCCGGCAGGCTGCTCTGGACTCCTGTCCGTCTCAGCTACAGCGGCGTGCGCCGCTCACCAGGTCTGACACTGCTTCCCTATTCGCGCCAGGCTTGGAATCGTGAAGCACCATGCTTCTCGTCCTGACGCTAAAACTACTGGTGCAAGCCCTGGCTGCCAGCCCATCCAAGGGATGGAGCGCCCATCTGGCGCAAATCCGGCAGCCAATCCTCAGGCCTCGCTCAACAACCCTAGGCTCTTGCCCTTCAAAACCGCTTGCGTGCGGCTGCGCACGCCCAGCTTGGCGAACAGGTTGTGCAGGTGCCATTTGATCGTGGCCTCGGACAAATGCACCGCCTGGGCGATATCACGGTTCGACAAACCAGCCGCCACGAAGCGCAGAATCTCTCGCTCTCGATGGCTAACATCTTGATTCTCATCGAAAGTTTCTAGATCAATAGACAACCGACGGCATTGCTCACGCAGTTGCTCGGCCAGCCCTTGCCAGGCACTGGCGCGCTTGGGTTCGGCGCTGTGCCAGGCGTCCCAGAGCGGTAGCAGCCAGAGTGCGTCATCCAGAAACATGCGCCGGTAACCGCTGACCCAGGCGTCTTCGACCGTGCTTTTGAGCAAAGCAAAGGCCTTGTCGCTGTTACCTTTGCGCCAGTACGCCACAGAAAGTAACAAGGCCAGACGCAGGCGCCGATCACGCTGATGCTCGGCCGTCTGTTTGGCCAGGCAGGCCTCTAGCACCGCTTGCGCCTTGTCGGCACGGCGTTCGGAGAGGGCCAGGCGCGCTTCCGACAATACCTGCACGGTTTCCGCATCGGCATAACGGCCCGGCGGCAATACCGCCAGATGGCGCTGCAGCTGCAGGCAGGTGCGCTCGGCCTCATTGGGCTTACGCAGCCACAGCAGAAACTGCACCTTGCAGCTCATGCCTAGCGCGTAGACCCGCTCATAACCTGGGCCATGCAAGCCGGCCAGCCACTCATCAAGCTCCGCCAAGGCCGACTCGCCCTCGCCGGCAAAGAAACGCGCCTTGGCCATGACCAGCTTGCCGCGACTGATCAGCTCAATCGGCGTGGCCACATCGCGCCACGTGGTCGCCAGTGGTAACTCGGCCAGGATCGCCGCATGCCGATCCTGCTCATACAGCAGGTCGGCATAGGCCAGAGCCAGCGGCCCACCGACCCGACTGCGGCGGCCAAACACCTGCTCAACCCGCGCCCGCGCACTTTCCGCCAATACGCGACCGCGCTCGGGCTGCCCCATCTCCTTGCAGATCAAGGCCTCAATCAGGCTGACCACCGCGTGCAGGTATTCGCTGTCGGCCTGCTCCAGGTTGTCGCGCGCCACCGCAATCGATTTGGCCGCATCGCCGAACTCGCCCAACAATGCGTAAGCAGCGGCCTGAATACAGGACATGCTCGCGCGGAAAATCGGCTGGTTATCCGGCACCAGGGCCAGCCAGTGACGCGCCACTTTCAGCGCGCCCTCCAGCCTGTCCTGATACAGCAGCACCAGCGCCTTGAGCACCTGGGCCACCGCCAGCAACACTGCCAGACCAAAGTGCATCGGCTTGCCACGCCCTTGCATCAGGCGCGTGCTGACCTCTTCGATCAGCGCTTCGGCTTCAGCGTACTTCTGCTCGAAGGCCAGCTGCCAGGCGTAGAAAATCTGGAACACCGGGTGTTCGCGAATCACCTCGGCCGGCACATCCTTGAGGATCGCCAAAATGCCGTACACCTGATTGCCAGCAATCAGCGTCGCGCCCTGGCGCTCCAGCAGCTCGGCGGCAAAGGCGTAGTCACGCGCGCGCAAGGCGTATTTGACCGATTTATCAGTCAGCTCATGGCTTTCACACCAGCGGGCAGCGGCGTGCAACAGATGGGTTGGGTCGCCCGCACGACTCAGGCGGCCCTGGAGAAACTCGGCAAACAGATGGTGATAGCGAAACCACTCGCCCTGCTCGTCCAGCGCGATGATAAACAGCTGAGCGGTCTGCAGACGTTTGAGCATCTGCGCGCCATCTGTGCGGCCGGTCAGGGCGTTGCACAACTCGGCGTTGAACTCATCGAGTACCGAGGTCTGATCGAGAAATAGCTGCTGGTCCTGCGGCAGATGATCCAGCACATCCTCCGCCAGGTAATCAGCGATATTGCGCTCGGTACCGGAAAGCCCAGCGAGAAAGGCAGCGCGCTCCGGGTGCCGCGCCAGTGCCAAAGCCACCAGGTGCAATGCCGTAATCCAGCCCTCGGTACGCCGGTGCAGCAAATCCAGCTCGGCACTGCTCAGCTGCAATTGCTTGAGCTCATGGAAATAGGCTTCCGTCTCGCTACGGGTAAGGCGTAACTCATCCGCCTTGACCCACAACGCCCAAGGCGTGATGACCGGTTGTTCATCAAGAAAGCGCGGGTTATAGCGGGTGCTACCAATCATCCGCACATTGGCTGGCACTTGTTTGACGAAGTAACTGACCAGTGGCCCCAGCTCCGTATGCCGCACGCGGTGAAAGTCATCGAAGATCAGGTACAGGTCGCCCTGGACCCTCTTCAGGTCGCCAATAAACGAATCCAGCAACAATTCATTGGGCACGCTCAGGTCGTCACGCAACAGGCGCGCGGTACTCGCGCCAAAGCCGGGCAGCTGCGCCTCTATCGCGGCAATCAGGTAGTGCAACAAGCGTTGCGGCTCACTGTCGGCTTCATCGCAGGACAACCAGGCCACCCGCGCACCGGTCTCCAACAAACGCAGACGAAATTGACTAAGCACCGTACTTTTGCCGAAACCGGCGGGCGCACTGAGCAGAATCAGGCGCTGTTCGCGGGCATTGAACAGCCGGTCAAGCAAGGCTGAACGGGCCAGCAACGGCCGGCCGGCAGATTCTGCGGGAAACAGCTTGGTACGCAGTAACGGCAACTTGCCCTTACGGGGCATCGATTGGCTATTCATAGGTCCAGAAGACTCAGTTCACGGGCGCGACGGATGGCTTGCGTACGGTTACGCACCTTGAGCTTTTCGTAAATGTTGTGCAGGTGCCATTTGACCGTACCGAGGGCCAATGACAGTTGTTGGCCGATCTCATCATTGGACATGCCCTGAGCCGCCAGGCAGACCACCTCACGCTCGCGCTCGGTCAGCCCTTCTTCGAGCACTTCCAGCGATTGCCGCGCGCTATTGCCCGGCCAGATGGCCAGCAAGCCGCGAATAAAGCCCTGTAGCGCCGGCTGGCGTTCGGCGGCCTCCAGCTGCTGCAGCAACAGACGAATGGCCTCGCCCTCCTCGACAAACAGGCTGCGCACACCTTCGCGCTCGGCACCGATCAAACATTGCACCAACAAGCTTTGCGCCCGTTCCTGATAGCCCAGACGCTGATAACTCAGTGCCGCCAGCAAATCGAGCCGCAGGCGCTGCAAGCCATGCCAGTTATCCAGCAGCATGCCGCGCAGCTGGGTGATTTCGTGCAGCGCTTCGCTGTAATGGCCGCGCGCCTGCTGCAGACGAATACGGGTCAGACCGCGCACCCACAGCACTGGATTGAAGCGCATGTGCTGGTAATGCTCGGCCAGCTTGTTCCAGTCCACGGTCTTCAGCCGTTGCTCGGCGCGTTTCAATCGATCAGCAGCAGGCTCCTGAAGAATCTGCACCACCTCATCGGCCACCGCCTGGGCGTAAAAGCGCCAGGACTGGTTGCGCGCGGCGAGGTTCTGCATCAGCACCAGGCTGGCGTAGGCATCCTTGGGGTTGTCCTGCATGCGCTGCACATGGGCCATGCACAGCATGCCTTGGGCATACAGGTCGATCGGGTTGATCACATCGACCGTAGCCAGCGCCCAACGCAGGCGCTCCTCGATGCCCTCCAGGCGGCCCTGGTTATAGGCGATCAGGGCCTCGGTGATGGTCGGCAGCGCCAGGGCCCGCGATCTATCGGCAAACCAGGGAATAACCCGAGCACGCAGCTGGGCGAACAACAACTCGGCCTGACGGATCTGCCCCTGCTCCAGACTCAGCAGCACCTCGACGTTGGCCAGCTGCATATCCAGATAGCGTCCTTCAAGGAAGTGATTGCGCTGCTGCGCCAGAGCCAGCAGGCGTTTGGCTTGGTCCGGCTGGCCGATCATCACATTGGCCAGCGCGCCGACAATCAGCATCGCCACTTCGAGAAAGGCAGTGTGCTGGCCCAGCTGCACTTCAACCCGTCGCGCCAGGGCAATGCAGGTCTGCAAATCATCCTTCTGCAAGGCGATAACTGACTTGATCGCCAGGGTTGCCAACAGCTTGTCGCTCAACGGCGCACCCGGCTTGGCCTCCGTCCAACGTTCAAGCAGTTCATCGAGCATGCGATTGGCTTCCACCAGACCCAGCTCGGCGGCGCGAGTCCAGACATCGGCAAGTACCAGCACGGGAAAACGCTCGGCGATCTCATCCGGCACATGCTGACGCCACTTGTAGATCAGGTTGAGCTGGCCACGGTTGATCAGCTCCAGACCACAACCGTCGACCAATGCGGCGAGCATTTCCGGGTCTTCGGCCAGACAGGCATGCTCGATAGCCAGGTTCTGCATATGGTGGTTGGTGAACCACAGGCTGGCGTTGAAATGCAGCTGTTTGAAGCGCTCCGGGTCGCGCTCTTTCAGGCGACCGCGCAAGAATTCGGCAAACAGGTTGTGAAAGCGATACCACTGGCGCTCGCGGTCCAGCGGCAAGAGGAACAGCTGCATGGCCTCAAGCTCTTCCAGCAACTGCTGGCCGTCATGCCGCCCAGTCAGGGCATTGGCCAGGTCGCCACTGAGTTGCTGCGCCACGCCCAGGGCCAGCAGCAATTCCTGTTTGTCGACCGGCAGCTGTTCGAAAACGCTGCGCAGCAGGTACGCGCCCACCGCCGCCTGGTCGGTGCCCATATCAGCAATCTGCGCGGCGGCCTGGGGCTGATGGCGCAGCCAGAGACTGGCCAGATGCACACCCACCATCCAACCTTCGGTCTGGCTGTACAGGGCGGAAAACGCCACTGCATCCAGTTGCAGGCCGCAACGCTGCAGATAATCACGGGTTTCCGCCTTGCTCAGGCGCAGTTCCTGTTCACCGATCTCCACCAGCAAATCCTTGGCGCGCAGAGTGGCCAAGTTCAGCGCCGGTTGCGAGCGGCTGCCGATGGCCAGGGTAAAAGCTTCGGGGGCAAATTTGATCAGGCGATTGAGTGCGCTAAGCAACTCGGCGTCCTGAATCAGGTGCAGATCATCAAGCACCAGCAACAGCGGGGTTTCCAGCTGCGCCAGATCCACCAGCAGGCTTTCCATCACCGCGGAAACCGGCACCCGCATGGTGTTCTGCAAGTAGGCCAGAGCTTCTGCGCCAAAGCCCGGCAACAGGCGGGAAAGCGCCTCAATCAGCTGCAACAGAAAACGCGATGGCTCATCGTCACCGGGGCCGAGCGACAGCCAGGCCACCGCATGACCACTTTGCTCGCGAGCATGGGCCAGTGCGACCAGCGCACTGGTTTTGCCAAACCCGGCCGGGGCTGCCAATAGCAGCACGCGCGCATGGGGGTTGGCGCACAGGGCAGATTCAAGCTGCGGCCTGACCAGGTAATCCGTAGAAGCCTGGGGTGGCATCAGTTTGGCGCGCAAAAGGCTGCCAGCGGCAGGATCCATTACTTCATCCATGGCCTTGATCCCGTAGTAATTATTATTTTATGAGTCACATCGAACATCCGCGGACCTTTCCATACTAATGAGCGGCAGCATCCCGAGTAAACCCATCCGCAAGCTCTAGGATGAATGTTGGCGACGTTCTACAATCGGCATCCGCGCACCTTGAAAGTGTCATATGCCTACTTGCCTTGTACAGGCTCTGCCCTACCTCGCAGACCCTTCGCGTTACTTCAGCTGCGTCATGCATGCACCCGGCGCAGTCTTGCTGGATGCGGGGCGGCCGACCGCGCAGCGTGGACGCTATGACCTTATCAGCGCCTGGCCATTGGCAGAGCTGGCACCGACGCCTGACGAAACGGCCAACGCTTTCCTGCAACGCCTGCGCCAGAGCCTTGCAGACCTCGGCGAGTGCCAGCCACCGGCTGATAATCCGCTTCCGTTCGTCGGCGGGCTGATTGGTTACCTGAGTTATGACTTCGGCCGCCGGCTGGAACAGCTGCCGGCTCAGGCCGTTGATGACCTCGACTTAGCGGATGCGCGCTTTGGCCTGTATGCCTGGGCGCTGATCACCGATCACCAGCAACAACGCAGCCAACTGATGTTTCACCCAAGCCTGGATGCGGGCGAACGCCAACGTCTAAGTGCTCTGTTCGCCGCGCCGGCAGCGTCTGCGCCGGAACCGTTCAGGCTGCTGGGGTGTTTTCAGTCCGACATTAGCGAAGCCGAGTACCAGCAGTGCTTTGCGCGCATTCAGGCCTATATCCAGGCCGGCGACTGCTATCAGGTGAACTTTGCCCAACGCTTTCGCGCGGGCTATCAGGGCTCTCCATGGACCGCCTACCAAGCCCTGCGCGCCGCCTGCCCAACACCCTTCTCGGGTTATCAGACGTTGCCAAACGGCGGCGCCATCATCAGCCTGTCGCCTGAACGCTTTTTGCGCATCAGCGAAGGCCAGGTGGAAACGCGGCCGATCAAAGGCACCCGCCCTCGCCATACCGATGCCGAGCGGGATAAAGCGCAAGCCGACGCCCTGCTGTGCAGCAGTAAGGACCGGGCGGAAAACCTGATGATTGTCGATCTACTGCGCAATGACCTAGGCCGCAGCTGCCGCGTCGGCTCGGTACAGGTACCGGAACTCTTCGCTCTGGAAAGCTACCCCAACGTGCATCACCTGGTCAGCGCCGTAACCGGCGAACTTGCGGCCGACAAGGATGCCCTGGACCTGATCGCTGGCAGCTTCCCCGGCGGCTCGATTACCGGCGCGCCGAAGATTCGCGCCATGCAAATCATCGACGAACTGGAACCAACCCGCCGCGCGCTGTATTGCGGCTCGTTGCTGTATCTGGATGTGCGCGGCGAAATGGACAGCTCAATCGCTATCCGCAGCCTGCTGGCCAAGGATGGACAGCTCAGTTGCTGGGGCGGCGGCGGCATAGTCGCCGACTCCAACGGCCAGGCCGAATACCAGGAGTCGATTACCAAGGTCAAAGTGCTGCTGGAGACTCTGGAACAGTTCTGCGACTGACCTGGATGGCGGGCACAAAAAACTTCCGGGAGAAGTTTTTGACGTCGCCCAGCGACGGCCCGAAGGGTGGCCGCCATGGATGGCAGGCTACAAAAAAGCCCGCAAATGCGGGCTTTTCAATAGAGAGCTGATTACAGGCTCAGCTCGCGGTTGGACGCCTTGAGGAACTCGCGCTTGAGGTCTTCATAGGTGTGTACTGCAGGGAACTGCGGGAATTCGCGAATCACGTTATCCGGCGCATGGAACAGGATGCCGGCGTGGGCTTCGCTGAGCATAGTGGTGTCGTTATACGAGTCACCCGCCGCGATCACGCGATAGTAGAGGCTCTTGAAGGCGATGACCGACTGACGCTTGGGATCCTTCTGGCGCAGTTGGTAATCCACTACCCGATCCGTTTCATCGGTGATCAGTTTGTGACACAGCAATGTAGGGAAACCCAACTGACGCATCAGCGGCTGGGAAAACTCGTAGAAGGTGTCTGAGAGAATCACCACCTGAAAGCGCTCACGCAGCCAGTCGACAAACTCCACCGCGCCTTCCAGAGGCTTGAGTGTGGCGATCACCTCTTGGATGTCGGACAGCTTCAAGCCGTGCTCGTCCAGGATGCGCAGGCGCTGCTTCATCAGCACGTCATAGTCCGGAATATCCCGGGTGGTCGCTTTCAGCGATTCGATGCCAGTTTTTTCCGCGAAGGCGATCCAGATTTCCGGGACCAACACGCCTTCCAGGTCGAGACACGCGATTTCCACAGGACACTCCTAGCTTGGATTTATTTGAGAGGCGGCACTCTAGCCGCTCCCCCAAAGCTCTGCAACGCAGAGGTTTATACCCAAATCAAAGGTCTACTACGGCACTTGGTTATTTAGTCGTATAACCGGCTTTTGCTACCATCCCCACACAAGACGCGCGACGTCACCATAACTAGGAATTCAGCCCGATGAGCCACCCCTTCGATGCAGCCGAACTGGCGGCAACCTACGCCAACAAGTCGCCCCAGGATATTCTCAAGCTCGCCTTCGAACATTTTGGCGATGAACTGTGGCTATCCTTCAGCGGCGCGGAAGATGTGGTGCTGGTCGACATGGCCTGGAAAATCAACAAGAACGTCAAAGTTTTCAGCCTCGACACCGGCCGCCTGCACCCGGAGACCTATCGTTTTATCGATCAGGTGCGCGAGCACTACAACATCAGCATCGACATACTCTCGCCGGAGGCGGCAGCGCTGGAGCCTTTCGTCAAAGAAAAAGGCCTGTATAGCTTCTACAAGGACGGCCATGGCGAATGCTGCGGCATCCGCAAGACCGCCCCGCTACGCCGTAAACTCGCCACGGTAAAGGCCTGGGCCACCGGTCAGCGCCGTGACCAGAGCCCGGGCACACGCAGCCAGGTTGCCGTGGTGGAAATCGACGGTGCCTTTTCTACTGCCGACAACACCCTGTACAAGTTCAATCCGCTGGCGCAGATGAGCAGCGAAGATGTTTGGGCCTATATCCGCATGCTTGAGCTGCCCTACAACAGCTTGCATGAACGCGGCTTTATCAGCATCGGTTGCGAGCCCTGCACCCGCCCGGTGCTGCCAAATCAGCACGAACGTGAGGGCCGCTGGTGGTGGGAAGAAGCCACGCAGAAAGAATGCGGTTTGCATGCCGGCAATCTGATCGCCAAAATCTGACTCCGCAGGCACAAAGGCAGATATAAAAAAGGCCAGTCACTGACTGGCCTTTTTCTTGTCCGTATCACTCAGCTTTTATCCACCTGACGCTGACGGCGCACCATGTAGCGCTCCACGTAGGAGCACGAAGGAATCACCGTGTAACCCAGGCCTTCGGCATATTGCAGCGCATGCTCGGTCAATGCCGCTGCAATCCCGCGCCCACGCAACGAGTTGGGCACAAAGGTGCGGTAGATATCCAGGGTTTGCTTCCCAAGATCCATATAAGCAAGGTACGCCCGATCACCATCCACTGTGGTCTCGAATTGATGGCCTGCCAGGTCATGGTGAATGGACAACGCCTCGCTCATCGCAACTCCTCTGTTAACTCGTGCAACCCACTCTTTGCTTGCGCAGCAATCGGGTTACAGCATCATGCACCTATTAAGTTGTAGGCAATTATCCCGAGCTTATCAGGCCAAAACCTGTGAGGTCACGCGAATCAATGACTTAGATCACACACGACGGCGTTTCGACACCCGTGCAGCCCAACCGTTGCATCTGCCAGTGGTGCATTTAGATGCGAGGCCTTTGACCAATCATACTTGGGGGAATTCCGGAATCACTTTCAGGCTGCTTTGAACAACCGACACAGTAACAAAATGACTGTAAGCACTGCGCAAAGAACTGCCATCCCACCCAGAACTGATTGTTTTTCAACCAAAAGATAGCAAGCACCCCAACAACCACCGCATAAACAGAAAAAAACCTCTGCGGCTTGCCTTGCCTCCGTTTACTTACTACAAGTTACAGGTAGTATGTACGCCGGCTAATTTCCTACCATTAGGAAATTGCTTTTATGGAAAAACTCCACCTCAAGGGGAACACGATGAACAACGTTCTGAAATTCTCTGCTCTGGCATTGGCCGCAGTTCTGGCTACCGGTTGCAGCAGCATGTCCAAAGAAACTGAAGCTCGTCTGACTGCAACTGAAGATGCAGCTGCTCGCGCTCAAGCCCGTGCCGACGAAGCCTACCGTAAGGCTGATGACGCTATGGCTGCTGCTCAGAAGGCTCAGCAAACTGCTGACGAAGCCAATGAGCGCGCTCTGCGTATGCTGGAAAAAGCCAGCCGCAAGTAATAGCTCACAAGGCTATGACAAGCCGACCCAGTTTCTGGGTCGGCTTTTTTATTGCCAAGAGAAAGTACCCATCAATCAAAAGACAATAAAAAACCCGCAAGCGATTACGCATAACGGGCTTTTGAACAAGCTGAAGTCAGATAGCTGGCTCGGTCGCCACCATGGCCTGATCAGGCTGAGCAATTTCAACCGGCAAGCCATCTTCAGCCGCTACTACTTCGCGCAACATTTCCCAATCCAGACGCAGATCGGCGAACTGATCATTTTTCAGTAGCGCATTGATCACTGCAGTGTGTTTATCGACCACCGAAGCATCACCGGAATCATCCAGCGGTGCGTGCGCTTCCAGATAGACCTTGCCGCCACTACGACCAAACTTGTAAGGCTCGTTGATGATACGCACCGAGGTGCCCACAGAAACCATCGAAGCCAACTTCAGCACGTTATGGTTAAGCATGCGGAAGCAGCCATGACTAACGCGCATACCGATACCAAATTTCTTATTCGAGCCGTGAATCAGGTAACCCGGCACCGACAAGCCCATCTTGTATGGACCCAGCGGGTTATCTGGGCCTGGCGGCACGTAAGCCGGCAGCGGATCACCATCGGCAGCATGCTCCTCGCGAATAGACTTAGGCGGCGTCCAGCCCGGGTTCGGCGTCTTGGCCGTAATGCGCGCATTGGCAACCGGCGAGCTCCAGCCCTCGCGACCAATACCCAATGGATAGGTGTAAACCACGTTACGACCTTTCGGGTAGTAGTACAGGCGGTACTCGGCGAGGTTGATCACAATGCCTTCGCGCGGGCCAGGCGGCAGAATGTAGCGCGTCGGCAAAATAATCTCGTTGCCAGCGCCCGGCAGCCAGGGATCAACACCTGGATTGGCCACAACCATTTCCAGATAACCCAGGTCATTGGCCACACCTAGATCGGCAAAGGTGTCTTCATACTTGGCCTGGATCACCTGCACTTCACCAACGATATCCTCGCCAGGTGGCGGCAGAGGAAACTCAAGAGCATTGGCAGACGCTACCGCGAAGACAGCGGCAAGCGGCAGGCAGCGGGTGACGGCAATGGCACGCGACAACATCCGGAAATTCCTGACGAAAATGGTTGGTAAAAGTAGAAGGCGATTGTACACCGATTGATCAGCGGCTTGGATAGCTCAACGCCCCCGGCAATGCTGGACGATCACCGCGTTTCTGCGCCTCAAGTGTTGCCCGGCACGCAGGGCACAAGCGCTTGTCACGCAGCATCGTCTTATCCAGATCGCGCCACACCGGCTGCGCCGGCAACAAACCACCGCACAACGTACGGTCGGCAAACTGGCCCAACTCAAGCTGGCGCGCCAGCAAATGCACGCGCACTTCTCGGCAGGCGAACAGGTCAAGCTGCTCGTCGGGCTCGATCAGTTGGTAGGCATGCAAGGACCAGGCAGGGCGCGGCATTGAGGGCTCCAGTGCGGGGCCGCCACATTAGCCGAAAGGCACCGCCCAGAAAAGCCTGTCAGAGCAAAGGTTTCAAGGCCGGCCATACGTTATCCAGCAGCTTGGGTTGCGCTACGGCAGCAGGGTGAAGCCCGTCGTTCTGCATCATTGCAGGCACGCCACCTACACCTTCCAGCACGAAAGGCACCAAGGCGGTGTCGTACTCTTTCGCCACCTGGGGGAACACCTCAGCGAACGCAGTGGTGTAACGCACACCGTAATTGGGCGGTAGCTGCATGCCCAGGATCAGCACCTTGGCGCCTTTTTGCTGCGATGCCTGCACCATGGCCGCAAGGTTTTGTTGCAATTGCGCAGGGGGCTGGCCACGCAGCCCGTCGTTGCCTCCCAACTCGATAATCACCAGCTCCGGCTGATGCTCTGCAAGTAGCGCAGGCAGCCGTGCGGCGCCACCTGCGCTGGTGTCGCCACTGATCGAAGCATTGACCACTCGATGGTCAAAACCCTCCTCCGCCAAGCGTTTTTCCAGCAAGGCGACCCAACCCTGGCGGGTATCCAGGCCAAAAGCCGCGCTGATACTATCGCCGACGACCAGTACGGTACCAGCGAACGCCGCCGGCCCCCACAGCAGCAGGCTCAGGGCAGTACCGATCAACCACTTACGCATTGGATTCTCCATGAGCTCAAGTATTCTCACCGCGCGAAACCTTAGCAAAGTGGTCCCCAGCACGGAAGGCGAGCTAACCATACTCCATGATCTGTCGCTGGAGCTGGTATCTGGTGACAGCCTGGCGATTGTCGGCAGCTCCGGCTCGGGCAAATCCACCCTACTCGGCCTGCTCGCCGGGCTCGACCTGCCCAGTAGCGGCAGCATTGTGCTGGCCGGTAACGACTTAGCCAGCCTCGATGAAGATCAACGCGCACGCGTTCGCGCTGAACATGTCGGCTTTGTCTTTCAGTCCTTCCAGTTGCTCGACAGTTTGAATGCCCTGGAAAACGTCATGCTACCGCTGGAGCTTGAAGGCCATGCCGATGCCCGCCAGCGCGCTCGCAGCCTGCTCGACCGCGTCGGCCTGGGCCAGCGCCTGACCCATTACCCACGCCAGCTGTCAGGCGGCGAGCAGCAACGTGTGGCCATTGCCCGCGCCTTTGCCGCCGAGCCTGCGGTGCTGTTTGCCGACGAGCCCACCGGCAACCTCGACAGCCATACCGGCGAGCGGATCAGCGACCTGCTGTTCGAACTGAACAAGGAGCGCGGCGCGACCCTGGTGCTGGTCACCCATGACGAGCGCCTGGCGCACCGCTGCCAACGCCTGATCCGTCTAGAGGGCGGCCACCTGGTCGACCACGTGGAACCCTGATGAACCATCTGCCGTTTACCCGCCTGCTCTCCCTGGCCAGCCGTCAGTTGCTGCGTGATGCCCGCGCTGGCGAGCTGCGTGTGCTGTTTTTCGCCTTGCTGATCGCGGTCGCCGCCAGCACGGCCATCGGTTATTTCAGCGCACGCCTGAACGACGGCATGCTGCTGCGCGCGACTGAATTTCTCGCTGCAGACCTGCGCCTGACTGGCAGCTCGCCCAGCACAGCCGAGCAGATCAGCAGCGGCAAACAATTAGGGCTGGAACACGCGCAGCTAGTCGAGTTCTCCAGCGTGGTCGCCAGCGATGCTGGTATCCAGCTGGCCAGCGTCAAAGCAGCGGACAACGCTTATCCACTGCGCGGTGAACTGAAGAGTGCCGCCGCGCTGTACGACACCGAACACACTGGTCCCGGTCCGCAGCCCGGCGAAGCCTGGGCCGAAGCCCGCCTGTTTGTCGCGCTTAACCTCAAACCTGGCGACAGCGTGGAAGTCGGCGCAAAAACCCTACGTCTGACCCGCGTATTGACCTTTCTCCCGGACGAAGCCGGCGACTTCTACAGCCTGACGCCGCACCTGCTGATGCACCTGGATGACCTCGCCGCCACCGGCGTGGTGCAACCCGGCAGCCGCGTGCGATATCAGGAACTGTGGCGCGGCGAGGCTGATGCATTGGCGCAGTATCGTCAGGGCATCACGCTTGCGCCCAACCAGCGCCTGGAAGATGCCAAAGATGGCAATCGCCAGGTCGGCAGCGCCCTGGGCCGCGCCGAACGCTATCTGAACCTCGCCAGCCTGGCCGCCGTGCTACTGGCCGGGGTGGCCGTGGCCCTTTCGGCCGCACGCTTTGCCGCCAGGCGTTTCGATGCCAGTGCACTGCTGCGCTGCCTGGGGCTGTCCCGTAACCAGGCACTCGGTCTGTTTAGCCTGCAATTGGCACTGCTGGGGATTACCGCCAGCCTGATCGGCGCATTGCTGGGCTGGCTGGCTCAACTGGCTCTGTTCAATATGCTGCAGGACCTGCTCCCAGCGCAGATTCCGCCTGGCGGGCTGTGGCCCGCGCTGGCTGGTATGGCCACCGGGCTGGTCGCCCTCGCAGGCTTCGCCTTGCCTCCGCTGGCCGCGCTGGGTCGCGTGCCACCGCTACGGGTACTGCGCCGCGATCTGCTGCCGGTGCCGGCCAGTTCCTGGCTGGTGTATGGCGCAGCCTTGCTAGCACTCGGCCTGATCATGTGGCGTTTAAGCCTCGATCTGCAGCTGACCTTCGCCCTGCTCGGCGGCGGCCTGGTAACCGCGCTGCTGCTGGGCGGATTACTGCTGCTCGGCCTGCAGAGCCTGCGCCGCATGCTGGCCGGTGCTTCACTGCCCTGGCGGCTGGGCCTGGGCCAATTACTACGTCATCCACTGGCTGCAGCCGGGCAATCGTTGGCTTTCGGCCTGATCATTCTGGCCATGGCGCTGATCGCCTTGCTGCGTGGCGAGCTGCTCGACACCTGGCAGGATCAACTGCCTGAGAACGCGCCCAATCACTTTGCGCTGAATATCCTGCCGGCAGACAAAGACGCCTTCGCCGCTCGCCTTAATGAACTATCACCGCACCCCGCACCATTGTTCCCCGTGGTGCCCGGTCGACTGGTGATGATCAATGGCGAGCCAGTACGGCAGATCGTCAGCAAGGAATCCCAGGGCGAGCGCGCGATTCGCCGCGACCTAAGTCTGACCTGGGCCGCCGATTTGCCGGCGGACAATAAACTCATCGCAGGGAACTGGTGGACGGATGCGCATACCAGCGAGTTGCCGGGCGTATCGGTGGAGTCCGAGCTGGCCGAAAGCCTGCAACTGAAATTGGGCGACCGCCTGAGCTTCAGTGTCGGCGGGCTCAACCGCGACGCGGTGGTCAGCAGCCTGCGTGAAGTCGACTGGAACAACTTCCAGCCCAACTTCTACATGATCTTCCAGCCCGGCACCCTGCAGGATCTACCGGTCACCTACCTGACCAGCTTCTACCTGCCGCCGCAGTACGAAAAGCAACTGGTCGAACTGTCGCGCGCCTTCCCAGCCGTGACATTGCTGCAGGTCGAAGCGCTGCTGGCGCAACTGCGCAGCATTCTCGCCCAGGTCACACTGGCCATTGAGTTCGTTCTGCTGTTCGTCCTGGCAGCTGGCCTTGCCGTGCTGTTCGCCGGGCTGCAGGCGACTCTGGATGAACGCATCCGCCAGGGCGCTCTGCTGCGCGCGTTGGGTGCCGAACGCAAACTGTTGATCAAGGCGCGCCGCGCCGAGTTCGGCCTGCTTGGCGCGTCAAGCGGGCTGCTGGCGGCCTTTGGTTGTGAGCTGATCAGCTTCCTGCTCTATCGTTTTGCCTTCGACCTCACCTGGCAGCCGCATCCCTGGCTGCTTTTGCTGCCCTTGATCGGCGCGCTGCTGGTGGGCACGGCGGGCGTTCTTGGTACACGCAGGGCGCTAAACATCAGCCCGCTGACGGTGCTGCGCGAGGGCTGATAGACTCGCGCACCGCCTCCAACAAGCTGAACTAATGAGTCGCTACCGCCCACCACGCTCCGCCGGCACGCCCTTGATCACCCCCGAGGGCGAAGCCCGCATGCGCGCCGAGCTGCATGAGCTTTGGCATGTTCGCCGCCCCCAGGTTACCCAATCGGTCAGTGAAGCCGCGGCGCAAGGGGATCGTTCGGAGAACGCCGAATACACCTACGGCAAGAAGATGCTGCGCGAGATCGACAGCCGCGTACGTTTTCTGACCAAGCGCCTGGAAAACCTCAAGGTCGTCAGCGCCCACCCCAGCGATCCGGACAAGGTCTACTTTGGCGCCTGGGTCACTTTGGAAGATGAGGACGGCGCTGAATCGCGCTACCGTATCATCGGCCCAGACGAACTGGACCTGAAAAACAACCTGATCAGCATCGACTCGCCCCTGGCCCGCGCCCTAATCGGCAAAAGCCTGGACGCCGAGGTACGGGTACAAACCCCGACCGGCGAGAAGACCTGGTACATCGTCGCGATCGACTACCCGTGACCGACGCCCCAGAAGCCCCAACCCAGCAGGCCCTCCTTGAGTGGGATGAACAGGGCCAACCGCTGTCCAGCCAGTTCGCCGATGTGTACTTCTCCAACGAGAACGCTCTGGCCGAAACCCGCTATGTGTTTCTCGCCAACAACCAGCTGCCGGAACGCTTCGCCGCACTGACGGCCGATCAGCAGCTGGTCATTGGCGAAACCGGCTTCGGCACCGGGCTGAACTTTCTCTGCGCCTGGCAGCTATTTGAACAACACGCAGCACCGGGGGCGCGTCTGCACTTTGTCAGCGTGGAAAAATACCCGCTGCACAAGGCCGACCTGCACCGTGCACTGACCTTATGGCCGGAGCTTGCGCCCTACGCCGAACAGCTGCTGGCGCAGTACGTGGCGCTGCACCCAGGCTTTCAGCGTTTGGTGTTTGCGGGCGGGCGCATTGTTCTGACCCTGCTGATCGGCGATGCCCTGGAACTGCTCGGGCAGCTGGATGCCAAGGTCGACGCTTGGTTTCTCGATGGCTTTGCCCCAGCAAAAAACCCGGACATGTGGACGCCAGAACTGTTTAACGAATTGGCTAGGCTGTCCCACGCCGACACCACTCTCGGCACCTTTACCAGCACCGGCTATGTACGCCGGCGGCTGAACGATGCCGGCTTCAAGATGAAGCGTGTACCGGGCCTGGGCAAGAAATGGGAAGTGCTTAAAGGCGGTTTTATCGGTACAGCTGAAACAGCCGAAAATCCCTGGTTTGCCCGCCCACAGCAGCCGATTGGCGAGCGCAGCGCACTGGTGATTGGCGCAGGGCTGGCCGGTTGTGCCACTGCCACCAGCCTGGCCCAGCGCGGCTGGCAGGTCACCCTGCTGGAGCGGCACGGCGCCATCGCTCAGGAGGCCTCGGGCAACCCGCAAGGCGTGCTTTACCTCAAGCTCTCAGCCCATCACACCACGCTGTCACGTTTGATCGTCAGCGGCTTCGGCCATACCCGCAGGCTGCTAGAGCGTCTGCACAAAGGCCAAGACTGGGATAACTGCGGCGTGCTGCAACTGGCTTTCGACGCCAAAGAAGCGCAGCGCCAAACGCAACTCGCTGCGGCCTTTCCGGCCGACTTGCTGACAAACCTGGACAGAAGCGCCGCCGAAGCCAAAGCCGGCATAATCCTGCCAGCCGGTGGCTTGTTCTATCCCGAGGCGGGCTGGGTGCATCCGCCGGCACTGTGTGCACTGCTTAGCCAGCAGCCGAATATCCAGCTGCAACTGCATCAGGAGGCATTGGAGCTGCGCCGTGAAGGCGATCAATGGCAGGCCTGGAATGGCGAGCAGCTGCTGGCCAGCGCCAGTGTTGTGGTATTAGCCAGCGCTGCCGAGATCAAAGGTTTTAGTCAGAGCGCAGGCCTTCCGCTAAAACGCATCCGTGGGCAGATCAGCCGCCTGCCGGCCACAGCCGCCAGCCGCGGATTAAGCACAGTGGTGTGCGCTGAAGGCTATGTCGCCCCGGTACGCCAGAATGAACATACCCTGGGCGCGAGCTTTGATTTCAACAGTGACGACCTGGCGCTGAACAGCGCCGATCACGTGAGCAACCTGCATCTTCTGGAAAAGATATCGCCAGAGCTGGCCAACCGGCTTAACGTCGCCGCGCTGAGCCCAGAGCAACTGCAGGGCCGTGCAGCGTTTCGCTGTACCAGTCCGGACTACCTGCCGATTGTCGGCCCGTTAGCCGACGCAACCGCCTTTTCCGAGGCCTATGCGGTGCTAAGCAAGGATGCCCGCCAAGTGCCGGAAACGCCCTGCCCTTGGCTAGATGGCCTGTATATCAATAGCGGGCATGGCTCACGCGGGCTGATCACCGCGCCGCTGTCCGGCGAGTTGATCGCCGCCTGGCTTAACAACGAGCCGCTGCCAGTGCCCGCCGACGTGGCGCAGGCCTGCCATCCGAATCGCTTCGCCTTGCGCGCACTGATCCGCAACAAATCCTGAACACCGCGCGCCTGCGAGCAGGCGCGCGCAAGCATCAACCGCGCAGGCTGATCCGCCAGGCGCGGTGGATTTTTTGGTTGCGGGCAAAATCCGGATCGAGAGTCGATGCACTGATTTCTTCAACCTGATAACGCGCAGCCAGGCTCTCATCGAGTTCAAACTTGCGGAAGTTGTTGGAGAAATACAGCACACCGTCCTTGGTCAGACGGGCCATGGCTAGATCGAGCATCTGCACGTGGTCACGCTGGATGTCGAAGATGCCTTCCATGCGCTTGGAGTTGGAGAAGGTCGGCGGATCGATAAAGATCAGCTCGTACTCGCCGCGATCCTCGGCCAGCCAGGTCATAACGTCGCCCTGCTCCAGCTTGTTCTTGTCCGAATAACCGTTGAGCGACAGGTTGCGGCGCGCCCAGTCCAGATAGGTTTTCGACAGGTCGACACTGGTGGTGGTACGCGCGCCGCCCTTGGCCGCATGCACGGTCGCGGTGGCGGTGTAGCAGAACAGGTTGAGGAAGCGCTTGCCGGCGGCCTCTTTCTGAATACGCAGACGCAGCGGACGGTGATCGAGGAACAGGCCGGTGTCCAGGTAATCGGTGAGGTTGACCAGTAGCTTTACGCCGCCCTCGCTGACTTCCATAAACTGGCCTTGGGTGGCCTGGCGCTGGTACTGCTTGGTGCCGCTCTGGCGCTCGCGGCGCTTGATCACCACCTTGTTCTTGTCGACACCCAGCGCCTGCGGAATCGCGGCGATGGCATCAAACATGCGCTCTTTGGCTTTCTCAGGATCAATGGACTTGGGTGCGGCATATTCCTGCACATGCACCCAGTCACCATACAAATCCACCGCCATGGAATATTCCGGCATATCGGCGTCATAGAGGCGGTAGCACTCAACGCCTTCCTTGCGCGCCCATTTACCCAGCAGCTTGAGATTCTTCTGTAGGCGATTGGCAAACATCTGCCCGCCTTCGCTCAAGCGCGCCAGCTCAACCACCGGGGCAGGTGCAGGCGCCGGTTTGATCGGGTTGCCGTTCTTGTTGTACTGACGCTCCAGCGGCTCAAGCGGGGATTTGTCCGCTTCGGCCTGCTCGCGTTCACGTTCGCGCTGCTCAGGGGTACGACGCTCGCCGGTGACGAACTGCTCGGGCAGCACCTTGATCAGCAGCAGCTTGCACGGCAGTGCGCCATTCCAGAAAGCGTACTGCTTGTGGCTGCGGATACCCATGCGCTTGCCCAGGTCCGGCGCGCCGGTAAACACCGCCGCTTCCCAGCCCATGCAGGCCTGACGCAGACGCTCGCCGAGGTTCTGGTAGAGATACAGCAGGCTGGCTTCATCACCCAGGCGCTCGCCGTAGGGTGGATTGCAGATCACCAGGCCTTTCTGGTTCTGATCCGGACGCGGCTCGAAGGTCGCCACTTCGCCCTGATAGACCTTGATCCAATCACTCATGCCAGCGCGTTCGATGTTATTGCGCGCTGGCTGAATCAGCCGTGGATCGGCTTCATAGCCGCGAATCCACAGCGGTGGCTTGGCCATGCCTGCTGCCGCACGCTCTTCGGCTTCGGCATGCACTTTCTTCCACAAAGCCGGCACATGGCCCAGCCATTTGCTGAAGCCCCATTGCTCACGGGTCATATTCGGCGCGATATCGGCGGCGATCATCGCCGCCTCAACCAGGAAGGTGCCAACACCACACATTGGGTCAGCCAGTGCGCCGCCTTCGGCAGCAATACGTGGCCAGCCGGCGCGGATCAATACGGCAGCGGCGAGGTTTTCTTTGAGCGGTGCAGCGCCCTGCTGCAGGCGATAACCACGCTGATGCAGGCTATGGCCGGACAGGTCGAGGGAAAGAATCGCCTCACCGCGATCCAGGCGCAGGTGAATTCTCAGATCCGGGTTGAGCTTATCGACCGATGGCCGCGTACCGTCTTTCAGGCGCAGCTTGTCGACGATGGCATCCTTGACCTTCAACGCGCCGAAATGGGTGTTGTCGATGCCCGAGCCATTACCGCTGAATTCCACGGCCAGACTGCCGGTGGATTCCAAGTGCTCGAACCAGTCGACCTCCAGCACGCCTTCGTAGAGGCTCTGGGCGTCCTGCACGCTGTAGCGCTTGAGCACCAACAGCACGCGGTTGGCCAGACGCGACCACAAACACAGACGGTAGGCGGTTTCCATGTCGGCCATGCCACGAATGGCTGAGGTGTGCTCACGTGCGTCTTCAAGGCCGAGGCTGCTGGCTTCTTCGAGCAGTAGGCCTTCAAGACCCTTGGGGCAAGTGAGGAATAGTTCGTAACGATCCGACATGGGAGTTTCCAGTGCCTAAGGCAATCAACGGCGCGCAGACAAATCAGCACGGCCAAAATAAGTGACAAAGCATCGCAGCGCGACCCTTCGTCGGAATAAACAACAGTCTCAATCGCAATTAATTCGCGATAGCAAAACACCAGCATATCCAGCGCATACGCCCACAGCATAGGCGTTACAGCGATAACTCCGGGTAGGCGCCGCACCGCCTTATGGCCCGACCCTCAAAAAGGTTACGGCCTTATGACGAAACGGTCATTCACAGGCACCCGCGCATTCGTTAGAAATCTACCTAGGCCAGCACTGCAACGGTGCTGGCAAGGAGGCTCGCGACGCCGGCAGCGGACTCCGTAGGCAGAACGTTTCTGCCTGACCTTGCTACAAGGTCTAAGGGACATAACAGTCAACATTGAGGGCTTCACCCTATGAGAAGACTTAAGCGTGATCCGTTAGAAAGAGCTTTTTTGCGCGGCTATCAATACGGCATCAGTGGTAAATCCCGCGAACTCTGTCCATTCACCCTCCCCTCTGTCCGCCAAGCCTGGTTAAACGGCTGGCGCGAAGGCCGCGGTGACAATTGGGACGGCATGACCGGCACCGCCGGCATCCATCGACTTAACGAACTTCACGCTGTCGGCTGATTCAGGAACCTACCGACTCACCATGCGCGCTCCATCCGAGCGGCGGGCGCAAGCCCAGGGGCTCCTTTAGGGAGCCCTTTTTATTGCCTGCCATCCATGGCGGCAACCCTTCGGGCCGTCGCTACGCGACGTTAAAAATTCCTCCCGGTAATTTTTTATTGCCTGCCATCTATGGATGGCCACCCTTCGGGCCGTCGCTATGCGACGTTAAAAATGGCTCCAGGCCATTTTTTATTGCCCGCAGGATTTAGGCCTGAGGCTTATGCGGCAACGCCGCAATCGCATCGACCGCTTCGCGAATCAATGCCGGCCCCTTGTAGATAAAGCCGGAGTAAATCTGCACCAGGCTGGCACCTGCGGCGATCTTCTCAGCCGCATGCTTGCCTTCGGTAATGCCGCCCACTGCAATGATCGGCAAACGGCCTTTCAACTCACCGGCCAGCACTTGCACGATGTGCGTGCTCTTCTCACGCACCGGTGCACCGGACAAACCACCCGCCTCATCCGCACATTCCAGACCATGCACATCTTCGCGGCCCAGCGTGGTATTGGTGGCGATCACCGCATCCATGCCGGCCTCAACCAGCGCATTGGCAACTTCGATGGTTTCCTCATCGCTCATGTCCGGCGCGATCTTGATCGCCAGCGGCACACGCTTACCGTACTGCGCGGCCAGATCTTCCTGACGCTTGCGCAGGGCTTCGAGCAATTGCTTGAGCGAATCACCAAACTGCAGGCTGCGCAGCCCTGGGGTGTTCGGCGAGCTGACGTTAACGGTGACGTAGCTGGCGTGTTGATAGACCTTGTCCAGGCACAGCAGATAGTCATCCACTGCATTCTCGACCGGTGTATCGAAGTTCTTGCCGATATTGATGCCCAGCACGCCCTTGTATTTGGCTGCCTGCACACGGGCCAGCAGATGATCTACACCGTGGTTGTTGAAGCCCATGCGATTGATGATCGCCTCGGCCTCAGGCAGACGGAACAAACGTGGCTTCGGGTTACCCGGCTGCGGCCGCGGCGTTACTGTACCGATCTCAACAAAACCGAAGCCCAGCTGAGCAAAACCATCGATGGCATCGCCGTTCTTGTCCAAGCCGGCAGCCAAACCGACCGGGTTGGGGAATTCCAGCCCCATTACCTTGACCGGCAGCGCGGCCGGGCTCTTGGTCAGTAAACCGTTAAGCCCCAGACGACCGCCGGCACCGATCAAGTCGATGGACAGTTCATGGGAGGCTTCGGGGGAAAGTTTGAACAGCAGCTCGCGGGCCAGGGTATACATGGGCAGGCTTAGCTCGATAAAGTTACAAAGGCCGCGATTATAGCCGGCTGCGCACCTGATAGGCGAGGCGCACGGCGCTATCAGCCCAAGCGGCGTAGGCTGAGTAACTCACCGGCCGAGCTGAACTCGAGCTCGAAGGAACCATAGACCCCGTCATGGGTCAGAAACGGCCGAAAATGGTGGGCCGGCACACTGACACTCCGTCCATCGCGACTTTGCACTAATATCCGGTTGGCACGCCCTTGATAGACCACACGCAAGCGCTCGGCCGGTAACGCAATATCAAACACCAAACTGGGCATGGAGGCACCTTTGCAACTGACAGCATCAATCTTGCCATACGCGGCGCGTATGCCCGGTAAAAAACCTGTCGGCACAGCCGATAAAGCCTGTGCAGGCCCGCATGGGCTCTGCCAAACTGGCAATGGTGATTTTGGAGTTCGTACCTGGCCATGAGTCTGTCTGAGCAGCCTTCCACCCTCAGCTCACGCCTCGGTGCCTTAGCGCAACGGCTAGGCCTTATCGGCCGTGGGCAACGCCAGATACTCGAGCGCGCCAGCCAACTTCGCCTGCCCTTCAGCCCTCTGCCGCAACTGCGTGACAGTATTTGCTGGCAAGACGGCCCACAGCTACACCGCCTGATAGACCTGCCCCGCAGCGCACTCTCAGGCCCGGTTCAGGAAGACAAGGCGCAAGCCCACGCCATGCTGGTGCGGGTAATCGAGGCGCAAGAACAGCAGCTGTCATCGTTCGACCTGCGCATGATCGACGGCCTATCGACCTGCAACCCTCAGCAAGCCAACCACGCCAGCTTCGAGGCTTTTGCCGCCAGCGAACCCTGCCGCCAGGTACGCATCATCAGTTACAAGGACTTCGTCAAAGCCATCAGCCAGGCGCTACCGCGCTTTCTCGCGGGCGAACGCATCAGCCTGCGCCAAGCCAGCTGGCGCGGTGAACGGGTGTTCTGGGCCGGCGAGCATCACAGCGAAGCCTTCGCCTGCGCCATCGCTTACGCACGCAGGCGTGAGTTGGAGGTCAACTTACCAGCCGAACTCAGCCATTACCGCCTCAGCGAGCAAGGCCTAAGCAACCTTCAGCAGCACTACCACGTACTGGGCATGCCCAATGCGGCCTGGAGCGACCCTGCGTTTATGGCGCTACTGCTGGATAACGGCCTGCCCTATGCGCGCCTGTCCCTGCTAGGCGCGCCAGGCTCACCGGAATTTCTCCTGCTGCCCAAACACTCCAGCGAAGCCATGGCACTGGGCGAAGGCCTGCGTCTTGCGGGTGCGCCGGATGTGGTGGGATATTTGCGGCAGTTACAGAGCTAAACTGCATACCATGGCCCACGGTATGTTTCTCACCGCTAAGTTCTCTCTTTAACTTCAGCAACCTAGGTGCACTCAGTTACTTATGCTCCGGCTGAGTAACTATTTGAGCCATCAGTATTGAACTGATTAAAAATAAGCCCACTTCCTCTACGGTCGCGGGCTAATGATATATACGCATTCCACACCTAACAGCCGATCCGACACAAGCGGAGCATGTGGAAATAGGCTCACCGTTTACCGGCGAGCCTATGCGTTTCTAGGCTGTTTTCAACGCATTGTCGTCCAGCATATTCATGATGACAGTAGCCTCGTCACTACTGCCGTAGAGCGTCGAAAGATTCACATTGTCCAACATCACCTGCTGCTCTACTGGCCCCGCTACTACCGTACGGATACTGATGGTTGTGGTGGTGCCTAAGAACGCAAAGTCCAGGTAATCCTGCAGCACATTCGGATTCGTCCCGCCCCCCGAAAGTAACTGCGACAGATCCAGGATGTCGGAGTTGACACCTGCTGTGTCTACATTGAAGTCTGTGATGTGATCCGTTCCACCGCCCAAACCGCCTTTTTGCCACAGGTAGGTGTCTTTACCCGAGCCACCAGTCATGGTGTCAGCACCCAGCCCACCAATCAGGATGTCATCACCACCATTGCCGACCAACGTATCGCCACCAGCACCACCGAACAGCAGGTTGGCGCTGTTATTGCCGGTTAATGTGTCGTTAGAGTTCGAACCGATCAGATTCTCGATGCTATTGAGGGTATCAGTCCCTGCCCCGCCGGTATTCTGCGCAGTGGTAACACTGAGGTTGACGGTTACAGCCGAGCCAGCATCGATATAACTCGCTGTATCAATCCCAGCACCACCATTCAACGCATCGTTACCAGCACCTCCAACCAAGATGTCGTTGCCATTACCGCCGTTCAGGGTGTCGTTACCACCAAGACCGATCAGAATGTCATCTCCGTCGCCACCATTGAGCGTGTCATTTGAACCGTCACGCCCAAGCAGGATTTCATTACGGAAGCTGCCCTCAATAGTGCTGCTGCCCGCTGAACTGCGATCCAGCACAACGTTGGCGCTACCGGCGCTGGTGGTATAGCTAAACGTTCCCCCGTTATCACTGGATCCGTTCTCTGTGAAACGCACATTATCGCCATTGGGTGCCACACTGCCACTTGAACCATTTGCAACTGAGAGTACCGACAGCAGCGAACTGTTGCTCCCCGTATCATTGGCCAGCAAGGCCCAGCGCGGAATATCAATGACATCAGAACCGGACTGCGTAGCAACGTTGCTTAGCACCAGGTCATCACGTATCACCAACGGTTGATTACCGCTGCTGATGGCAATGCTCAGATTGGCACTGGCCTGATCGCCATCATTGTCCATTAGGGTAAAGCCGATACTCAGCGCAATAGCCGTGGTGATGGTGCTTGGCGGTGTATACAGGTAACTGCCGGTCAACATGTTAACCGCCAGGCTCGAACCATTGCCCAAGGCAATGCTCAAGGTGTTACCCGCCAGCGGACTACCGCCGTTGACCGTATTACTCGCCTTGTCGTAGGTGTATGTGGTCGCCCCAAGAGTCACGCTACGCACATAACCACCATCGGCGCCAAAGCCGCCTCCGTTATCGCCCAGGTTGCCACTCAGTGGCGATGCCTGTGCCAGCGAAGTCAGCGTCTGGGTCAACTGGCCGAAATCGGTCACCACCATGGCGTTGATCGCACCACCTGAAGAACTACCGTTATAGGCGATGGGCTCCAAAGTACTGCTCGTGGCATTACTGCCCATGCCAAGCGCATAAGAACGAATGTTGTTGGCGGTCAGGAAATTGATCCAGACCTGCTCTTCCGATATACCGGTGTTGCCGCCATAGGCTGCCGGCCAATCCGAACCGGCCGAACCGCTGCCAGTCTGGATACCCGAGTCGCCAGTCGGTCTGTTAGGCGCACCATCAGAGAGGAAGTAAGCCACGTTTTGCACATCGCTTCCGCTCAGTTTGCCACCCGAAGAACCAGTTTGCCCAAAGGCATTGATGGCATTGATTAAGGCCGCGTCATAGTTGGTATTGCCACTGCTACCCAACGCCAGAACTGCCGACTTGGCTGTAGCAATATCCACCCAAACTTGGTTGGTGGTGGCATTTGAGCCGAAGGTCACCAGAGTAACCTTCACGGCGCCCAAAGCCTCATACTGCTCGAACAGTTCCAGCAAAGCATTCTTGGCAACCTGCAAGCGCGTCATGCTGCCAACACCCGAACCATCATCCATGCTGCCAGATACATCGAGCACAACCATCAGGTTGGTCTTGAGACCGACATTGGCCTGACCTGAACGATCAATATCCTTGGCCACCGGACTGTCATCATCGACGTTGATGCTCAGCGAACCAATTGCCTGATCACCATCCTTGTCGGTCACGCTGTAGTTCAAGGTGAAAGCCTGATTGTTCTCGGCAGCACCCGGTTGATGCATGATTGGCGCATTTTGCGTAACGTTGTATGCACCTGTCGCGCTGTTCAAGGTCACTGTCAGTACTGTGGTGGCTCCCTGTTTGACCAGCAAGTTGCTGCCCGACAGCTCATAGGTAAAGCCACTGGGGTTGCCAGTGGTCAACCATTGCACGCTGCCGGCACCGTCAGCACCGTAAGTAAAGCTCAACGTGCCATTGGTATTGGCCCCGTTAGTATCGTCCCCGGTGCCACCTGCAAGACCACCTGGCAAGGCATCATCATCCAACAGCGCAATCGGGTTACTGCCCGCTGTTGGCGCGTCGTCCTTGAAGCTTATGGCGTTACCCAGGTTGAGCGTGGCACTGGCCGAATCGCCATCCTTATCGGTGATGGTTGCAACCAGTTGAACCAGATTGGCTGAAGCAAGGCTGCTGGCCTGATCCGGGCCATCGTTGGGGGTATGCATCAGCGCACGCTGCTGATCCAGACTCACCACTCCCGTGGTGCTGTTGACCGACACCACAAAGGACACTGCGCCCCCTGCACCGCCAACCTTACCGACGATATTCGCCCCTTCTTTATATAGCAGTATGCTTTGATTCGTCGCCGAGTCCACCAAGCCGCTGTTGGCTCCGGCCGCGCTTACGTTCAGGCTGTAGACCAAGCTTCCAGCGCCATCAGCACCATAGACACTGGTGAATGCAGCGGAAAAATTGGCCGTGGCATTTCCTGCCAAGTTCGTCTCATCAACTTGCAGGCTACCAGCTAACGCTTGCCCAGCGCTGATGCTCGGCGCATCGTCGCGGAAGCTGATTGCACTGCCCAGATTGAGCGTGGCACTGGCCGCGTCACCGTCCTTATCGGTAATGGTTACAACCAGCTGTACCAGATTGGCTGAAGCAAGGCTGCTGGCCTGATCCGGGCCATCGTTTGGGGTATGTATCAGCGCACGCTGCTGATCAAGAGTCACCACTCCCGTGGCGCTGTTGACCGACACCACAAAGGACACTGCGCCCCCTGCACCGCCAACCTTACCGACGATATTCGCCCCTTCTTTGTATAGCAGGATGCTTTGATTCGTCGCCGAGTCCACCAAGCCGCTGTTCGCACCGGCGGCGCTCACATTCAGGCTGTAACTCAAACTACCGGCGCCGTCCGCGCCGTAAGCGCTGTTAAAGACTCCGGAGAAGCTCGTCGTAGCATCCACCAGCAGGTTAGTTTCATCCACCTGCAACGAACCGGCTGCAGCCTGAGTGGCAGTAATAGTTGGAATGTCATCCTCGATATGCACCAGGAAATCGCCGACCAAAGCGACAGGGTTCACACCGTTATTGGCCAAAAGAATGCTGGCAAAGTTCAGCACCAGTAACTCATCGTCATCACCATTGGCCAATGGATGATCCAGCGGGCCACTGAGGGTGAAGGTGTAATCGCCGTTGCTTTGCACCTGCAAAGTAAACACAGTCGCCGCGCCCGCTTTTGCCGTCAACGTATCACCGGACACGCTGTAGACCAGACCCGTTCCACCAGAGCTTGCCGCAGGCAGACCTGCCGTGTTGCTCGATAGACTGAATTGCACGCCTGCTGCTGAGCCCACCACCAGCTCAGTAACACTACCGGTAGCCACTGCAGTTACCGCATCACCATCGGTGATACCACCAGACAGCTCATCTTCGTCAACCTTGGCGATAACTGGGCCGCTGTCGACTACATAGACTGTCAAGTTAGCGCTGGATGGGTCACCATCCTTGTCGACAATGGTGTAGGTGAAGGTTTCAGTTTCATCGCCCGCTGCAGCCGGTGCTTGATAGGTCCACGCCCCGGTGCTGAAGTTGAAGCTCAGCTTGCCGCCTTCAGCAGTGGTGATATTGCTCAACTGGCTACCGGCAATGTTAGGCCCGGAACTCGGGTCGATAGTGCCTGCACCATCCCACACATAGGTGATGCCATTGATCACGATGGACTGAATATAGCCAGGGCCGTCAGCACCAAAGGCATCGTCATCACCGCCGCCAACAACGCCATCACTGCCCAGCAGCACATTGCCGCTAACCAAAGCACCAATCTGACCCAGCAGGGTGTCAATCAGCCCATTGAAATTAGCGACCAGAATAGGCGCCCCTATGCCATCCAAATCAACATCCTGCAGGCGCTGCGTGTTGATGCCGTCACCAATACCAATGGTGGTGACATTTACACCCACCGGGCCATTAATGAAGGCATTCCAAGCTGTAGCCGTTGCATTGCTCAGCGAGTTACCGCCCGAGCCAGTCTGTTCATTGGGGTTACCGTCACTGATAAAGAACACTTGGTTGCTCGCCCCAGCAGTAGGGGTGTAAACCGCCATGGTTTCCTGAATCGCTGCAGTAAAGTCCGTCTGCCCATTGAACGGACGAGTTCCAGTCTCGGTCGGGTTGAGGCTGCCGATCAGGGTCGAGAAGGCGGCGTAGTCGGTAACCGCGGCGTAGGACGTCGCCGTACCGGAGAAGGCAACGACCCTGATCGTCACATCGCCTGTGGTGCCATTGAACAATGCCTGCCCGGCAGCACGTACGGCCTGCAGCATGGTGTTCAGCTCGGTGTTATTGATGCTGCCACTGAAGTCCAGCACAAAGGCCACATTGAAGTCCTTGCCTTGCGAGGCTTGTACTGTGGCAACGTCGTTCTGGGCTTGTGGGGTGTCATCGTCGACATTGATCGACAGGGTGCCGTTGGCCGTGTCGCCATCCTTGTCAGTGACCTGATAGCTCAGGGTGAACGCCTGATTATTCTCCAGGTTGGCATTGGCATGCTGGATCGGCGCGTTCTGGGTGACGCTGTAGACACCCGTGCCGGTGTTCAGCGTCAGCGTCAGCACTGTGGTAGCGCCTTGCTTGACCAGCAGCTGCGAACCATCCGGGCTTGCCTGGTAGGTGAAGCCGCCCGGCGCTCCGGATTCCAGCCATTTCACCGAACCGGCACCGTCAGCACCGAAGTTGTGCTGCAGAATGCCACCGGCATTCACCGAGTCGGGATCGTCGGTACCGCCGGGGCCACCAGTTATGCCATTCGCCAGCGCATCATCATCCAGTTGCACCATGAAGTTGCTACCCACGGACGGACCGTCGTCGTCGAAGGCGATCTTGCCGCCGAGATCCAGGGTCTTGTCGGCACTGGCGAAGTCACCGTCACCGTCGGTGATGGTCGCGGTCAGGGTCAAGCCGATTTTGCCAGCAAGCAGCACTTCCTCCTGATTGCTGTAGTTGCTGTTGGCGCCTGGCAAATCATGGGATATCTCCTGGAACTGGGTCAGAGTCACCTGCCCAGCTACAGCATCCACCGACAGCGAGAAGACGGTATTGCCCACCGCTACCCCTGCCAGGGATGCCGACGAGGAGCCGATGATCTCAGTACCGATCTTGTACAGATAGATCGGGCCGGCTGCACTGTTCATGCCTGAGGCCAGCGGGCCATTACCACCTGCAAGCAAGTTGAGGCTGTAGGTCTGAGTGACCGTGCCGGGGCCGTCCGCACCATGGTTTGGAGTCACCACGAAGGCACCCGAGAAGCTGCCGGCATCGGTATCGGAAGCGCCACCGATGGTCTGGGCATCCTGGGTGTTCAGTGACGGCGCAGGTGCAGTACCGAAGACCACGCTGATGCTCGGCCCGTGATCGTCGAAGGCCACACGGCCACCGAGATCCAAGGTCTTGTTGTCGGTGGCGCTATCACCATCATCATCGGTAATAACGACCGTACCTTTCAGACCCACCAGCCCAGTACCGAGTACGGCCTCCTGAGCCCCATAGTTACTGCCGACGCCCGGCAGGCTATGGTCGACCTCCTCGAACTGAGTCAGGGTCACTTGACCAGAGCCATTCACCGAAAGACTGAAGATAGTGTTGCTTGGGTCGACACCCCCTTCGATGGCGGAAGTCGAACCGTAGATCACACCACCAGTCTCATAGAGGTAGATGGTCGCGCCATCGCTGCTGAGGCCGGACGAACTGCCCTCCGCAGCCAACAGCACCAGCGCATAGCTGGTACTCACGGTGCCAGGCCCATCTGCACCGAAGTTTGAGCTGACAACACTAAAAGCGCTGGAAAAGCTGTCGGTATCGCTATCCGAGGCGCCGCCAATAGTCTCGGCATCCTGGGTATTGAGCGCCTCGGTATTCTGGCCGAAGCCCAGGCTGATGCTTGGGCCATCGTCGTCAAAGACCACCTTGCCGCCCAGGTCCAGGGTCACATTGTCACTATCGGTATCCTGGTCATAGTCAGTGATGCTGGCAGTGCCCTTAAGGCCTACCAATCCTGCGCTGAGTACTGCTTCCTGAGCATCATAGTTGCTGGTATCACCCGGCAGTTCATGGTCGATTTCCTGGCGCTGGGTCAGAGTCACCACTCCCGTGCCGCTATTTACCGACAGGGTGAAGATGGTGTTGCCGAGAGTGATCGCACCCTCGCTGCCTGCGGTAGAGCCAACAATCACCCCGCTGTCATTCTGATAGAGCCGAATGGCATTGCCATCACTGCTCAGTCCAGACAGGGTGCCCTCAGCCACCAGCAAAGCCATGGAGTAACTCCAGGTCACCGCGCCGGGGCCATCGGCACCATGGTTGGCAGTGATCGTGAAGGCGCCACTGAAGTCATTGCTGGCAGTATCGATGGCGCTGCCGATGGTCTCGGCATCCTGAGTATTGAGATCGCCACCACTCTGGCCACTTAGACCGACATCAATCAGCGGGTTATCGTCCTCAACATGGATCAGGAAACTACCGGCCAGTGGCAGCGGATCGCTGCCATCGTTAGCCTGAAGGACGCTGGTGAAGTCGAGGGTCAGCAACTGGTCGTCATTGCTGCCATCCAGCGGGTGATCCAGGGATTGTTCCAGATTGAAGGTGTAGCTGCCGTCATCCATTACCTGCAGGGTGAACACCACCGGGCCGGCAGGGCCGGCAGTCGCGGTCAAGGTGTTGCCGAGAACGCCGTATACCAAGGCTACCCCGCCCGATGTAGCCGGGGTGACGCCACTGCTATCACTCGACAGGGTAAAGTGCGCACCCGCATCCGGCCCCACAATCAGCTGGGCCACACTGCCAGTAGCGACATCGGTGACGCTATCCAGATCGTCGATGCCGTCGGGCAAATTGTCTTCGTCCACATAGCCTTCAACCGGACCGGTGTCTTCGACGTGAACCGTCAGGGTGGCGGTCGAGGGGTCGCCGTCGTTATCGACGATCACGTAATCGAAGGTCTCGATCTTGTCGCCGTTGACATCAGCCGGAGCCTGGTAGCTCCAAGCACCGGTGGCGAAGTTGAAGCTCAGCTTGCCGCCTTCGGCGGTGATGATATCGGTCAGCTGTTCGTCACCGTCGACCGCGCCATCCCACGTGTAGGTGGTGCCATTGATTTCGATGGAGAGGATCTGCCCAGGGCCGTCGGCACCGAAGGCGTCGTCGTCGCCACCGCCCACGGCATTGTCGTTGCCCAGCAGCACATTGCCATCTACTAGACCGCCGAGGACGGCATCCAGCAGGGTATCGATCAGATCATCGAAGTCACCCACCAGAATCGGTGCTCCGTTGCCATCGAGATCGACATCCTGCAGCCGATCCTCGTCAATACCGCCGCCCACGCCGATGGTGGTGACATTGAGGTCGTTATCGTTGATAAAGTCCAGCCAATCGCTGGCCGTGTCATCCTCGAGGGAGTTACCTCCCGTGCCCAGCTGCTCATTGGGACTGCCGTCGCTGATGAAGAACACCTGATTGCTCCATCCTGGAATCGGCGTGTAGGCGGACATGGTTTGTTCGATGGCGGCGGTGAAGTCGGTCTGTCCGTTGAACGGCCGGGTTCCACCGTCATCCGGGTTGATGCTGTCGATCAGTGCGGAGAAGCTGGCGAAGTCGCTGATCACCGGATAGGACAGAGCCGTGCCGGAGAAGGCCACGATCTGCACGTTGACATCGGATGCACCGTTGAACAGCGCCTGAGACGCGGCACGCACGGCTTCCAGCATCTGATTCAGCTCGGAGTTGCTGATACTGCCGCTGAAGTCCAGCACGAAGACCGCATTGACGTCGAGCGGTTGTCCAGACTCCACCACGGCGTAGTCGTCCTGTGCCTCGGGTACATCGTCCTCGACATTGATGACAAAGCTGCCTGGTGCGAAACCGTCCACCGGGTCGCCGTCGCCGTCGGTGGCGGTCAGCACGCCGGAAAAGTCGATCGGCAGGCCAAGCAACTGATCATCGTCGGTACTACCGGGCAGTGGGTGATCCAACGGCCCGAACAGTTCGAAGGAATAGCCCCCACCAGCAGTCACAGTCAGGGTGAAAACCGGATCGACCCCGGTCATGGCCGTCAGCACGTTGCCAACCACCGAGAATGTCAGTGGCGTACCGTCCGAGGTCAGCCCCTGGGCTTCGAGCGTTGCGATGTCCAGTGGGTCGTCACTCAGACCGAAGTCGCCAGCACCGTCAGCGCCGAAGTTGACCAATGCACCCAGAGTGCCGTCAGGCGCACTGGTACTGGTGCCCGTAACGTCGCCGTCACCTATGCCACCGGGCAACTCATCCTCATCCACCTGACCGGAAACCAGTGGGATCGGCTGCTGTGTCTGGTCGTACTGCAGCGGCATGGCGACCGGCACATCGTCTTCCACTTGAATCACGAAGCTGCCGGGATTGAGTCCGTTCAGCGGGTCACCATCGCCATCAGTAGCGGTGACCAGACCGGAAAAGTCGATCGGCATGCCGAGCAGTTGGTCGTCGTCAGTGCTACCCGGCAGCGGGTGATCCAACGGACCTTGCAGGGTGAAGGTGTAACCGCCATCAGCGTCGATCTGCAGGGTAAAGACCGGCTGGCCGCCGGCGGTAGCAGTCAACAGATTGCCCACCACACTGTAATCAAGCGCCACGCCGCCCGACGTCAAGTTCTGCGCTTCCAGGGCGTCCAGGGCATCGGGGTCGCTGCTCAGGCCCACGCTGCCTGGGCCGTCTGCCCCGAAAGCGATGGCGTTATGCAGGGCACCTGCGGCACCCACTGCCACGTTGGTGGTGACATCGCCGTCGGTAATGCCTGCCGCAGTTTCGTCCTCATCGACCTGGCTACTGACCCAAGGCCGCTGGCCGACCACCCGAGCCTCGGGCACGTCGTCTTCGACATCGATGGTGAAGCTGCCTGCATCCAGATCGACAGCCAGTGGGTCACCATCGCCATCGGTGGCGGTGATCAGACCGGAGAAGTCGATGCCCAGACCTGGCAGGGTCTCGTCATCGAGGCTGCTGTCAGGGATCGGATGGTCGAGCGGGCCACTCAACACGAACTCGTAACCACCGTCCGGTTCGACCGTCAGCGTGAAGATGGTGTTGCCGTTGGCCGATGCGGTGAGCACATTACCCACCACCAAGTAGCTCAGCGCAGTGCCTTCGGACTTCAGCGACTGGGTTTCCAGCGAGCTGACATCGGTCGAGAGGCCCATGCTGCCAGGACCGTCAGCGCCGAAGTCGACCAGTACAAACAAGGCCCCCGAAGCGCCGGTGATAGTCGTAATCTGGCCACCTTCCGGATTGCCCTCGTAGGGAGCCCCCTCCACCACGGCAAGGGCGTCTTCCTGCACTTGCTGATTGACCTTGTCCTTAGCGTCCTGACCCGGCATCGGCACATCGTCTTCAACGTTGACGGTGAAGCTGCCGGCAGGGAAAGCGCCGGCCAGCGGGTCGCCATCGCCGTCGGTGGCGGTGAGCACACCGGAGAAATCGATGCCCAGGGCCGGCAGTAGCTCATCATCGAGCGTGCCATCGGGGATCGGATGATCCAGCGGGCCGCCGAGCACGAACTCCCAACTTCCATCTCCGTTCACCGTCAGAGTGAAGATGGTGTTTCCGTTGGCTGTCGCGGTCAGCACGTTACCCACTACCGCGTAGCTCAGAGGAGTGCCTTCGGAGGTCAACGCTTGGGTTTCCAGAGAGCTCATATCCGAGGACAGGCCCATGGCGCCAGGACCGTCCGCGCCGAAGCTGACCAGGCTGAACAACGAACCTGCCAGGCCGCTAGTGACAGTGACTTGGCCACCTTCAGGGTTACCGTTGTAGGGCGCACCTGCCCCCGTGTTCAAGGCGTCTTCCTGCACACTGCCGCTAACCGCGATACCCTCGCCGGTAGCCGCAAGCGGCACGTCATCTTCAATATCAATCGCAAAACTGCCAGCAGGGAAGCCGCCCACCAGAGGGTCACCATCACCGTCGGTGGCAGTCAACACACCGGAGAAGTCGACGCCTACACCAGGCAGATCTTCACTGTCATTGCCGTCCATATCCGGATGATCGATTGGACCACTGAGTACAAACTCGTAGCTGCCATCAGGGCTCACCGTCAGGGTGAAGATAGTCTCAGCGCCCGCAGTAGCGGTCAGCACATTGCCAACCACGGCGTAAGTCAATGCGACACCGCCAGAAGTCAGCGCCTGCAAGTTCATAGAGCTGACATCGCTGGACAGACCAAAGCTGCCAGGGCCATCCGCACCAAAGTTGACCAGGGCCGACAAGGTTCCGGCCGGGCCGCTGACGGTGGTGCTCTGCCCACCTTCTGGATTGCCATCATGGGGCGCGCCGGCTCCCGTGGTCAGGGCGTCTTCCTGAACGCTGCCAAGCACACGAATGAACTCTTGCTCACCACCACTGGCCAGTTGCGGCACGTCATCTTCAATATCAATCGCAAAGCTGCCAGCTGGGAAGCCGCCCACAAGAGGGTCGCCATCGCCGTCGGTGGCAGTCAACACACCGGAGAAGTCGACGCCTACGCCAGGCAGATCTTCGCTGTCATTGCCGTCCATATCCGGATGATCGATTGGGCCGCTGAGTACAAACTCGTAGCTGCCATCAGGGTTCACCGTCAGGGTGAAGATAGTGTCAGCACCCGCCGTGGCGGTCAGCACATTGCCTACCAGGCTGTAGCTCAACGCCACGCCAGAGCTGCTGAGCGCCTGACTGTTCAGCGAGCTTAGATCGCTGGAGAGGCCGAAGCTGCCGGGGCCGTCTGCGCCAAAATTGACCAAGGCCGACAAGGTTCCGGCCGGGCCGCTAACGGTGGTGCTCTGCCCACCTTCTGGATTGCCATCATGAGGCGCGCCAGCTCCCGTGGTCAGAGCGTCTTCCTGAACGCTGCCAAGTACACGAATGAACTCTTGCTCACCACCACTGGCCAGTTGCGGCACGTCATCTTCAATATCAATCGCAAAACTGCCAGCTGGGAAGCCGCCCACCAGAGGGTCACCATCACCGTCGGTGGCAGTCAACACACCGGAGAAGTCGACGCCTACACCAGGCAGATCTTCACTGTCATTGCCGTCCATATCCGGATGATCGATTGGACCACTGAGTACAAACTCGTAGCTGCCATCAGCGTTCACCGTCAGGGTGAAGATAGTGTCAGCACCCGCCGTGGCGGTCAGCACATTGCCCACCAGGCTGTAGCTCAACGCCACGCCAGAGCTGCTTAGTGCCTGACTGTTCAGCGAGCTGAGGTCGCTGGATAGACCGAAGCTGCCAGGGCCATCTGCGCCAAAGTTGACCAAGGCCGACAGGGTACCGGCCGGGCCGCTGACGGTGGTGCTCTGCCCACCTTCTGGATTGCCATCATGGGGCGCGCCGGCTCCCGTGGTCAGAGCGTCTTCCTGAACGCTGCCAAGCACACGAATGAACTCTTGCTCATCACCACTGGCCAGTTGCGGCACGTCATCTTCAATATCAATCGCAAAACTGCCAGCTGGGAAGCCACCCACCAGAGGGTCGCCATCACCGTCGGTGGCAGTCAACACACCGGAGAAGTCGACGCCTACGCCAGGTAGGTCTTCACTGTCATTGCCGTCCATGTCCGGATGATCGATTGGACCACTGAGTACAAACTCGTAGCTGCCATCAGCGTTCACCGTCAGGGTGAAGATAGTGTCAGCACCCGCCGTGGCGGTCAGCACATTGCCCACCAGGCTGTAGCTCAACGCCACGCCAGAGCTGCTTAGTGCCTGACTGTTCAGCGAGCTGAGGTCGCTGGATAGACCGAAGCTGCCAGGGCCATCTGCGCCAAAGTTGACCAAGGCCGACAAGGTTCCGGCCGGGCCGCTAACGGTGGTGCTCTGCCCACCTTCTGAATTGCCATCATGGGGCGCGCCGGCTCCCGTGGTCAGGGCGTCTTCCTGAACGCTGCCAAGTACACGAATGAACTCTTGCTCATCACCACTGGCCAGTTGCGGCACGTCATCTTCAATATCAATCGCAAAGCTGCCAGCTGGGAAGCCGCCCACCAGAGGGTCGCCATCACCGTCGGTGGCAGTCAACACACCGGAGAAGTCGACGCCCACGCCAGGCAGATCTTCACTGTCATTGCCGTCCATGTCCGGATGATCGATTGGACCACTGAGTACAAACTCGTAGCTGCCATCAGCGTTCACCGTCAGGGTGAAGATGGTGTCAGCGCCCGCAGTAGCGGTCAGCACATTGCCAACCACGGCGTAAGTCAATGCGACACCGCCAGAAGTCAGCGCCTGCAAGTTCATAGAGCTGACATCGCTGGACAGACCAAAGCTGCCAGGGCCATCCGCACCAAAGTTGACCAAGGCCGACAAGGTTCCGGCCGGGCCGCTAACGGTGGTGCTCTGCCCACCTTCTGAATTGCCATCATGGGGCGCTCCAGCTCCCGTGGTCAGGGCGTCTTCCTGAACGCTGCCAAGTACACGAATGAACTCTTGCTCATCACCACTGGCCAGTTGCGGCACGTCATCTTCAACATCAATCACGAAGCTGCCGGTGTTAAAACTGCCAACAGAATCACCGTCGCCATCGACGGCCACCAATACGCCGGAGAAATCAATCGCCAGCTCCAGTAACTCGTCGTCATTGCCATCGGCGAGCGGGTGGTCGAGTTGGCCGACCAGAGTGAAGGTGAAACTGCCATCGCCGCCCACCTCCAAAGTGAAGATGGTCTCAGCCCCTGCCGAAGCGGTTAGCAGACCGCCAACCACGCTAAAGCTAAGAGCAGTACCGCCGGAAGCGAGGCCCTGTGCCTCAAGACTGGAGATAGCAGTCGAACTTCCAGAAAGACCGAAACTGCCGACACCATCGGCACCGAAATTGACCAGTGCACTCAGGGTGCCTGGGCCGCCGGAGGCCACGTTGGTAATTGCATCGCCATCGTTGATGCCATCAGAGGTCTCGTCCTCATCGACGATGGCAGCGACCAAGGCGCCCTCGCCTTCGGCGAGAATGGGCCCGTCGTCATTTACCAAAACATCAATAAACACAGTAGGCGAAACATCGCCGTCGAGATCGAACATCCGCACAGGGAAGCTTTCGCCAACTTGATCAGCAGCTCCTGTGGCATTGGGGTTTGTGTGATCAAAGGTGTTGCTGGTGAGGGTATAAGTCCAGTTGCCAGCCGCATCCACGGTCAGAATGCCGTACTGCCCTTGAACCACACCGCCACCAGTTACATCAATCCAGTCGCCGTTGACATCCTGGACTTCCAGTGCGGACACACCATCCGGAGAATTGATGATGATGGTGCCACTGGCCTGCTCAGAATTACTGGCAGGATTGGTCCCGCCAGCCAGGCCCTCTTCATCCACGATTGCTGGGCCGGCAACCAACGTACCGCTACCGTCTTCGTATTCGATATCTATATCTGGAGTGAAATCCGGAGCATCCGGCGCCTCATCACTTACCACCGGTTCAGGATTGGGAAATTCCGGCCCGGTGCTCAGCCCTTCCGTTGGGAAGCCAATGATCGGATCAAGCGCGCCGCCGGTTTCACCTAGCAATACGAAGGAGTGGCCGCCGCCCACACCGCCAGCGCCACCGGCCCCACCCGCACCTGGGCCAGCTGCGGTTGCTTCGCCTTCAAGAGTCGGGTCGACACCTGCCTCGATGGCGGCCTGCAATTGCTCAACATCGGTCAGATCGCCGTCACTCGGCGCAGCCGGAGGCGTTTCTGCGGTTGGTGCTGGCTGATTGGAACTGCCTGCGAGCATTTGCTCGGTGAGATTAAGGCTGCTGTCGCGGCCTAGAGTGAGTTGCTGCCCATTGCTCATGGCAACCGCAATAGATCCCGCAGCCCCAGTAACGATTTGCTCCCCCGCAAAAACCCGATCACCTTCACTTAGTGGCCGACGCGTTCCGTCGCCAGCTACTGCATAGACTTCGCCGATAACTTGGCTGACGACACCAATCAAAGTAGCCATGATTCCATCCTCACTACAACTGCCGACCACCGCCGACACGTATGCCAAAAAAGGTCGAAATACCCTTCAAGGAGAGAACGAAAGCACTGGCTGATTACAACGACGTCACACTCAAAAACACAAACGACAAAAAACTGTCACCCTGACCCACGTCGCCCACCACACCAGAAAGATCCCGCCCCTATTTGCATCTGACCATCTGTTTTAGCCGCGCACGCCACCTAAGAGCACGAAATGCACGGCTTCTGGATGGAAACAATGTGCTGCTTTTCTCAGACTGCATAAGATTTTTTTCTTATAGGCCTTGTAACAATTTTTTCTTAGCTACGCTTAAAACTGTTCTTAGCTGTGATGTTACAGGCTGAGAGTAATCCACAAGACAGATAAGCCATTTTTTTGGCGACGGGATTTAGAAAATCTTATAAGGAGAGTTACCAGATGCGCGCACTCAACCCTTTATGGAGCAGTATCGTGCTGGCAGCGGTCTGTACCCAGGCACAAGGCATTACCTTATCGGAGGCGATCCAGGGCACGCTGGACAACCATCCGGAGGTTCATGCTGGGGCCAACAGCCGCCTTTCATCGGATGAAGAAGTCAAGATTGCTAAAGGCGGTTACCTGCCAACCGTCGACCTGCTGATGGGTTATGGTCGAGAAAATACCGACAGTCCGAGCACCCGGGCGCTGGGCAACCACAACACCGAAACACTCAATTACGGCACTTCGGAGCTGCGTCTGCGGCAGATGCTATTTGATGGCTTTAATACGCCTAATGAAGTGGCCCGCACCAAAGCGGTGGTGAACTCGCGGGCCTATCGCCTGCTGGGCACTTCGGAAAGCCTGGCCCTGCGTACCGTCGAGGTGTACCTGGACCTGCTGATGCGCCGTGAAATGGTCGAGCTTGCACGCAACAACCTGCAGGCCCACCAACGTATCAATGATCAGATCAGCCTGCGCAGCCAGCAAGGCGTTGGCAGTACCGCAGACCTTGACCAATCCGAAGCACGTTTGGCGTTGGCCGAGAACAACCTTTATACCGAGCAGGTAAACCTGGCTGATGCTGAAGCTAACTTCTTCAGTGCCGTTGGCCGCATGCCCGACGAGCTGGTCTCTCCCGCCTCACTGAAAGGTTCATTGCCGGAGAATCTGACCGATGCTCGGCAAGCAGTAATCGATAACAACCCTTTCCTAAAATCCGCACAGTCCGACGTGCAAGCAGCCGAGAAACAATACGAAGTCGCCAAATCGACCTTCTATCCACGCGTGGACCTTGAGCTGGCCACCAATGCCGACAACAACACCCAAGGTGATGAGGGCCACAACAATGGCTGGCGCGCGGCCGTTGTAATGAACTACAACCTGTTCAACGGCATGCGTGACAAGGCGCGCCTGCAATCGACTGCCCATCAGATCAATGAGTCGATGGACATCCGCAACAACGCCCTGCGCGTACTCAACGAAAACCTCTCCCTGGCCTGGAACGCCATGGAAAACGCCCGACTGCAAACCCCCAAAGCCCGTGACTACGCGGACTACACCGCGCGGGTTCGCGAAGCCTATCAACAGCAATTCAGCCTGGGTCAACGCACCCTGCTCGACCTGCTGGACAGTGAAAACGAGCTATTTACCGCTAACCGCCGCTACAGCGAAGTGCGCTTTAGCGAAGAGTTCTCGATGTACCGGGTAACCGCAGCGATGGGTGACTTGTTGCGTCAGCAGCAAGTGGTAGTACCGGCAGAAGCTGTAGCCCTCACTGAAGTGAAGAGCGAGGCCCGTCTGCCGGACATGAAGTAGAACCGGCATAAGGAGTAGTAAACCTTGACCACCATGGAACGGCCGGGGTCATCCAGCGATCCGCGTCTTAATCACGACGACCCGCTGCTTGATGGCTTGTTGATTCTCTGCAAACTCCACGGCTGCTCAGCCAGCCGTGGCAGCTTGAGTGCAGGCCTGCCGTTGCCAGAGCAGCGCCTGACCGCCGAGCTGTTACCACGCGCTGCGGCGCGAGCGGGTTTGCAAGGACGTTTGCTACAGCGCGATCTGGCCAGCATCTCCACCCTTAACCTTCCCGTACTGCTGCTGTTGAAAAACGGCCGCAGCGCTGTGCTACGTCAATGGGGCCCAAAGAACCAGGCGCAGATACTGCCCTGCGAAGCCGATGGCGGCGAGCAGTGGGTCAGTCGTGAACAACTGGCCAGCGAATACAGCGGCCAAGCCTTCTTTGCCCGCCCACGGCATGAGTTGGAAGAAGCACGCTCACCACTGGTACCGCGCATAGAGGCCTGGTTTCGCGACACCCTGAAGCTATCGCGCTGGCTGTATACCGATGCCATCCTCGCCAGCCTGCTGATCAACCTGCTCGGCCTGATGGTGCCGCTGTTTGTCATGCAGACCTATGACCGCGTCGTACCCAACCAGGCCACCTCGACACTCTGGGTACTGGCCATCGGTTTGTTTATTGGCATGGGCTTCGAGTTGCTGCTGAAAATCCTGCGCTCGCACCTGCTCGATACCGCCGGCAAGAAAACCGATGTGGTGCTGTCAGCCACCTTGTTCGAGCGCATCACCGGCATGTCGATGAAAGCCCGCCCGGCCACCATCGGTGGGTTTGCCCAGAGCATCCATGACTTCCAGGGCCTGCGTGAATTTCTCACGGCCGTCACCCTCACCAGCCTGATCGACCTGCCCTTCTCATTTCTGATGATCACGGTGATCTGGCTGATTGGCGGCTGGTTGGTTGTTATCCCCCTCCTGGCGTTCCCGATCACCGCCCTCTTCGCCTTTATCATTCAGGCGCGCCTGCGCGATACAGTGGAAAAAAGCCTGCAACTGGCCTCGCAACGCCAGGCGCTGCTGATCGAAACCCTTGGCGGCCTGGAAACCCTGAAAGCCTGCAGCGCGGAAAGCGAACGCCAGCATCAGTGGGAAAAAACCCATGGTGCCCTCACCCGCCTGGATATCCACGCCCGCTCATTGGCCGCAATCGCCACTAACGGCACGCTGTTTCTGCAGCAGTTCGCCGGCATGGCCACCATCGTGGCTGGGGTTTACATCATCATCGCCGGCCAGCTCAGTGTCGGTGCGCTGGTGGCCTGTTACATGCTGGGCAGCCGTATTCTCGCGCCGCTTGGGCAAATTGCCGGACTGATCACCCGCTACCAGCAAGCGCGCCTGACCATGACCAGCACCGATGCGTTGATGGCCTTGCCACAGGAGCGTCAGGCCAAACAACGCCCACTGGACCGGACCCAACTGCATGGCGCGCTGGATGTACGCGACGTCACGTTCAGTTACCCCGGGCAAAGTACCCCGGCGCTTGCAGGAATCAGCCTGCGCCTGACTGCCGGCGAACGCGTCGGCATCATTGGCCGCAGCGGCTCCGGCAAGAGCACCTTGGCGCGCTTGGTGATGGCGTTCTATAGCCCGGACAAAGGACAGATCCTGCTGGACAACCTCGACCTGCGTCAGCTCGACGTGGCCGACTTGCGCCATCAGATTGGTTACGTCGCCCACGACCTGCCCCTGCTGGCCGGCAGCCTGCGCGACAACCTGACCTTGGGCGCACGCTATGTGAGCGATGCACGCATGCTCGAAGTGGCCGAACTGACCGGTGTGGTCGATCTGGCCCGGCAACATCCACAAGGCTTCGACCGCCCCGTCGGCGAGCGCGGCCAACTGCTTTCCGGTGGGCAACGTCAGGCTGTGCTGCTGGCCCGCGCCCTGTTACTCGACCCACCTATTCTGCTGCTGGATGAACCCACCAGTGCGATGGACAACACCAGCGAGGAAATCCTGCGCAACCGCCTGCAAACCTGGGCACAAGGCAAAACCATGCTGCTGATCACGCACCGCGCTTCCATGCTCAGCCTGGTTGATCGCCTGGTGGTGCTGGATAACGGCCATATTGTTGCTGACGGCCCTAAAGAAGCGGTCATTGAAGCGCTACGCAAAGGTCGAGTTGGCCCCGCAGCGGTATAGGAACGCTCATGCAAATAAGCACCTCGATTCGCGATTACTTCGCCAGCATGCGCCAGCGCAAGCAGGACACCGAGTTTATGCCGGAGGTCGACGGGGCCATTCTCGAAGACTCGCCCTGGTTTACCCGCATCACCGTCTGGGTGGTCAGCACGTGCCTGATCGTGGCGTTGATCTGGGCCAACTTTGCCGTGCTGGAGGAAGTCACAACCGGTGAAGGCAAAGCCATTCCCTCCAGCAAGATCCAGGTCATCCAGAACCTGGAAGGCGGCATCGTTAGCGAGATATTTGTGCGCGAAGGTCAAATCGTCGAAAAAGGCGCAGTACTGCTGCGCCTGGATGACACGCGCTTTCTCTCCAATCGTGGGGAAGCCGAAGCCGACCGCCTGGCCCTGGTGGCACGGGTCGAGCGCTTAACCGCAGAAGCTGAAGGTCGCCCCATCAGCATGCCGGCGGATATTCTGCGCGAGGCTCCGCAACTGGCCGAGGATGAGCTGGCGCTATACCAATCTCGGCAAAACCGCCTGCAAAGCGAACAACGCACCCTCGGCGAACAGCTACGACAAAAAACCCAGGAGCTGGCCGAGTTCCGTGCCAAGGCTCAGCAATACCGTTCCAGCGTGGGCCTGCTGCAGCAGGAACTGAACATGTCGCAGCCCCTGGTCGCAACCGGTGCGATTTCCCAAGTGGAAATCCTTCGCCTGCGCCGCAGCCTGGTTGAAGTACGCGGCTCGCTGGATGCCACCAACCTGGCGATCCCGCGGGCCGAATCGGCGATGGATGAAATCAAGAGCAAGATCGAAGAGTCCGAGCTGAGTTTTCGCTCTGACGCCTTCAAAGAGCTCAATGAAATCCGCACCGAGCTGCAGAAACTTACCGCCTCCAGCGTGGCCATTGACGACCGCGTCAGCCGCACCACCGTGGTCTCCCCCGTGCGCGGGGTGATCAAGCAACTCAAGGTCAATACCATTGGCGGCGTAGTGCAGCCTGGCAATGACATGCTGGAAATCGTGCCGCTGGACGACAGCCTGCTGATCGAGGCCAAGGTACGCCCTCAGGATGTGGCCTTCCTGCACCCAGGGCAGAAAGCCATGGTCAAATTCACCGCCTACGACTACACCATCTACGGCGGGCTCAGGGCCAATCTAGAGCTGATCAGCGCGGACACCATCACCGATGAAGAAGGCAACAGCTTCTACCTGATCCAGGTGCGTACCGATAAAAGCCATCTGGGCAGCGATGAACACCCGCTGCTGATCATCCCCGGCATGGTCGCCACCGTGGACATCATTACCGGCGAGAAAAGCGTGCTCGACTACCTGCTCAAACCGGTACTGAAGGCTCGTTCGGAAGCCATGCGCGAGCGTTAGACGTGGAGCTCGGCAAACAGCTTCTATGCAATATGGCGAAGCCCCGAGCGTTCAGCTCACACCGAATCCACCCGCAGTGCCTGGTCGCCGAACAAGCCATCGATCATCCGCGTGGTATCCACGCCGCCGCTGACAATGCCACCAGCGCCAGGAGTGACGCCGTAATGCGTGGCCAGATCGATACCGGACAGCTCGATGGTCTGGGTCGCCGGGCCTGCGCCACTGGGGCTGACCGAAATCAACGTGCTCAGCGACCCGCCGTTATCGACCACGGCAAAGTTGAGGTAATCGCTCAAGTTGCCGGATGTCTCGCCGCTGAGTAGATCACTCAGATCCAGCGCATCGCCCGCGCTGCCGCCCAGGGTGAAGTCGAGAATGCGGTCATGACCTTGATTGCCCGCACTCCAGACGAATGCATCCGCGCCGCTACCGCCAAGCAACAGGTCATCGCCCATCCCGCCGATCAGGGTGTCACTGCCGCCCTGGCCGAACAGCACATCGTTGCCCGCCCCGCCGACGAGTAGGTCAGCGCCGCCACGCGGGTCGCTGCTGAGGTTGAGCGTCATGGCATTCTCAACGATGTAGCCGCGCACCTGCTCCACGCTGGGCACGCCTCCGCCATTGCTGGCTTGCAGGAAGTCCAGCAGGGCCTGATAGCCCTGGCCGTCGTGGCTGCCGGCGGGATTTCCGGCCCAGGCCAGATGGTCAGTGTTCAGGCTGTCGCCGAAGATGATGTCGTGACCCGCGGCGCCGTAAAGCTGGTCGGCACCGAGCGGCAACGGGATGAGGTCAGTGGAATCACCGATCAGCAGCGCCTGCAATTCCTCGGCGCGGTGCACGATCTGCGACTCGCCGGTCGGGGCAGTGACCGAGCTGCCATCTGGCAGGAACACAGTGCCAATACCGCTCAGGCTGGTGTTGTCGAACATATCCAGCACCGCCGAGGTGCTGGCCGAACCTATGCTGATCGCATGCACCTGAATCGAATTACCGCCAATGCCGGTCTGCAGCATGCTGTTGGCGGCCTGCAGGGCATCGTCGACATCGCGGAAATTGGTGATATTGCCGGTATCGAGGACCGGATTACCCAGCGCATCCAGATACACCGTGGGTTGCCCGTCAGAGAGAATAAAGGCCAGTTGCTGGTAATTCTGTGCACTGTCGGCGCCGGCCACGCTGATCTGCTGATTGAACCACTGCGTAGCCTCGGTAAAAGCGGCCTCATAGTTAGTGAGGCCATGAGCCTCGAGGGCGTCGATGGCCGCCAGCAGCAGGCCCACGTTGGCCGCATTGAGCCCATAAAGGGTGGTAACCGTCCCCAGGTTGCTGTTGAACGGCACCAGTTGCACGTTGATCACACCATCGTGGTCTTTGAGCTGGTTGGCCAGATGAGTTAAGGCAGCCTTGGTCAACTGCATCTTTATCGCACCGGAACCCGACTCGTAGGCCATGCTGCCCGAGGAATCCACCAGCAAGGCGATGTTGTAGTTCTTGCCCGGCGTAATCAGGCTCTGTACCCCGCCCGCATCGCCGACCAATACATCGTTACCGGAGCTGCCAGTCAGACTGCCGGCGCCATCGACGTCCAGCGGGCTGGGCACCAGATGCGGTGCGCTGCCCCCGGCCTCGTCGTCGGCATTGCTGCCGACCACCAGCAAGGGTGGCGACAACGGAGGATCCACTGGCGGGACCGGATCTATTGGCGGCGTTGGCGGGTTCGGCACCGCGGGATCGACGTCATCCAGCGTATCGGCGGCCGGCAGCAGCGTTATATCCAGGCTGAGGAACTGCGGCGGCCCGGTGTCGAAACCGATCTCTGGTTGCAGCTGGCCACCCGTCTCGCTCAGCAGCACGAACGAATGACCTCCGCCGCCATTACCACCTTCCTGCGGCCCGGCCGCCGGTGCTTCTGCAATCTGGGTAGGATCTTCATTAGCGGCAATGGCACGTTGCAGCGCCTCCACCTCACGCAATTGCTCGGCGGTGGGCTCAGGTGGTAATTGCTCCTCTGCCTGGCCGGCGAGCCATGCCGGGCTGAGCAACAGGCTGCTCGCGCGGCCCATGGTCAGATCGCCTCCCTGGTCGAGGCGGATTGCCACCGCACCGTCACTGGCGCAAACCAACCGCTCGCCAAGAAACACCCGGTCGCCTTCGACCAATAGACGGGTTGAACCGTCGCTCGCGACAGCCGAGACCTCGCCAACAACCTGAGTAACCACCCCAACGGAATTGCTCATGCATTCTCTCCTTGATAAGCGGCAGAGCAACGCGAGAGGCGTACCCGATCCGATCTGTAGTGCCAAGCCAACGCACAGGTGTTGGGCAAGCAGATCGAGTACTTGGTTTAACTAATCGTTAAGACCGTTTTTCCCATATTTGGTAAGGGGTTATGCGATTTAGGCTAAGCATGCGCTGTCGCCCCACGCAGATAGTTTTTCAACGGTCTGCTGGGTCCAGGTGGTTACGCTGATAGGTCTGCTCGCCCATGGCCTCGATCTGTCCTTCGATCAGGGCCTCGAACGGCCTCAATAAGGCATCGAATTGCGCCGGGGCCTCCAGAGTTGCCAGCGCGCTGACAATGGCTTCGATGGTCGAGAGCGCGCCTGCTTGCGGCGCCTTGCGCAACCGGTAGCGCGACTGCAAGCCAGGCTCCAGGCTGACCCGCGGCAAAGCAGCCAGCAACGGATTGCAGTGCAGCAGCTTGCGCGCCTTGCGCCAGGTGCCATCGGGCACCACCAGCAGGGTTGGCTGCCCAGCCGCTTGTTCGGCGAACTGCGGCAATGGCAGCGCGCCCTCCCCGGGAAACAGCAAGCAGCTCTGGTAACCCGGCTGATTGAGCAACGCTGGCAATGAATCAAACACTTCGCCCACCAACAATTCGGCGTTACTTAAGCCAAGTGCTGCGAGGCGTGCGGTATTTAGCGCATGCCTGACTTCGCTCGGGTGCTGCAAAATCAGCACCCGAGTACGGCTTGCTAAACAGGGAATAAGCGCGCACAGGCAACGCTCGGATGGGCGGGTACAACGTGGGCATTGCGGGCGTGGCATCGGTCTCTCCTCGGCCGCGCAGTTTGCCATAACACATAGAAAATCGGCCCACCTCACATACGAGGTGGACCGATAAGCATGCACACGAGCCGTTATTCAGCGGTTAAAGCGCTCCGCCAGGCTGTGCAGGTAATCCGCCATATCTTCCAGCTCCTGGCCAATTGCCGCGCCCTGATGCGCCTGCTCGGCGCTGCGGTCGGAGAGCTGGGCAATCTGGGTAATCTGCCGGCTGATATCTTCCGCCACATGGCTCTGCTCTTCAGAAGCCGAGGCCATCTGCTGACTCATGCCGGTGATGCGGCTAACCGCTGCACTGATGCCATCCAGCGCGGTACGCACAGACTCCACACTCTCCACGCTCTGTTTGGAAATTGACTCGCCCTTGCCTGCCGTTACCACCGCCCGTTCAGCGCCGGCACGTAGTGAGGAAATGATCTGGTGGATCTGCTCGGTCGACTCTCGCGTACGTGAAGCCAGCGAACGTACCTCATCAGCAACCACCGCAAAGCCGCGCCCCTGCTCGCCTGCGCGCGCCGCTTCGATTGCAGCGTTAAGCGCGAGCAGGTTGGTCTGCTCGGCAATCGAGGTAATTACATCCGCCACGCTGCCGATTGACTGAGTGGAATTGGCCAGGTCATTCACCGCCTGGCCGATATCCACCACCGCCTTGGCCATATGGTGCATGGAGTCGAGACTGCCGCTGGCCAGCTGCAAGCCCTGCTTGGCCAGCCGATCCGCTTCCTCGGCGGCATGCGAAGTGCTCTGCACGTTGTGCGTCACCTCCTGAATGGTTGCCGCCATCTGGTTGATCGCCGTGGCCGATTGATCGGTTTCACTGCGCTGTTGGTCAAGCATCTTCGCACCGGAGCGCGACAGATCGGCGGAACGAGTGGCGTGTGTCTTGACGTTTGCGCCGGCGTCCTCAATACGCGTCAACGCTGTTTGCAGACGTGCGTCTTCGCTGATCATCGCCATATCCAGCAAGGCTTGCGCGCCACGGCTGTCGGTATAGGTCAGGGCGACCAGCGCACTGGTAAATGCCTTGGGATGCTCGGCAAGCGTGCGCCTGATCAAGCTGCGCTTGGCATGCAGCTGATAAGAGCCGAGACCAAACATGGCCACGAAAATAAAGCCCCACAGCCATGGACCGCTCAGTACAAAGTGCGCACCGAGAATCAGCAGGCCGGCCAAAATCAGTGGCCATGACTGGATAAAATCGTATGTCCAGTACTCCAGCCTGGGCACCGGCGGTTTGCCCTCACGCAAGCGCGCATAGAGCTTTTCGGCACGACGCTTCTGCGCCTCATCAGGTAAGGAGCGCACCGACTCATACCCGGCAACCCGACCATTTTCGTAGATCGGTGTGACATAAGCGCTTACCCAGTAGTAATCACCGTTTTTCGAGCGATTCTTGACGATCCCCATCCAGGGTTTGCCCTGCTTGATGGTCTCCCACATATGGCCGAATACGCCGGGAGGCATATCAGGATGGCGCACCAGGTTGTGGGGTTGGCCGATCAGCTCTTCTCGGGTAAAGCCGCTGATTTCGACAAAGGCGTCGTTGCAGTAGGTGATGTTGCTATTTAGATCGGTGGTGGAAATGAGCCGCTCATGCCCGGGAAACGTTCTTTCCCGCTGAGTTACTGGGAGGTTCTGGCGCATTGGAGCTATCCCTGTCTGAGCTATTTGCATAACTGCAGGTGTAGGTCTAGCACAGCAGTGCCAACACGCTAGCAAATGCTTGTTTTAAATCCGGCGGTAATGATCAGGGCTGTTATCGGCGCATAGCAGCTACAGCCAGACGTTATCTGACCATAGCCAAGTGCATGCAGACAGGCGGGAAAAGCCTAGCGTCGAGGGGGAACTGACTTGGAATCAGGCGCATTGCTGCGCACGGGAATGGGCTGCAGTTTTGGCCGCTCACACAAGCCAAGGGCAACCAACAGATCAAGCAAGGCATTCTGCAACTTGGCGCTCATAAAGTAGCCTCCAACCAAGGACATCGAATAGGTGATTGGACACCTTTTTTCAGCCTAGTTCAGGCTGTTTGAAACTGCTGTCCACTTCGTCGCAACAAGCTAAAACAGCACACGTAAGCCGGCATACAGAGTACGTCCCGGCCCCGGCTCGAAGTAGCGAGCGTTGCCGTCGTTGATGCGCAGGTTATCGAAATACTCACGCCCCAACAGGTTATCGATGCCCAGGTAAGGCTCCAGGCTTTGCTCGCCGACCTGAAAACGCTTGCCGAGGCGCAGATTGAACAAGGCATAACCGGGTGCGGACTGCGTATTCGCATCGTTTGCGTACACCCGTGCCTGAGCTGTAACCCCAAGGCGCACATAGCCGCCTTGATGCTCATAGGCCAACTCGCTGAACAGGCTTTGCCGTGGGATACCGGGAATGCGCTTGCCGGAAAAATCGCCTGCGGTCGTTTGATAATCCTCAAAACGGTAGCGGTTATAGGCATAGGCCGCAGACCAGCGCCAGGCATCGGCAAACTGCCAATCCAGGCTCAATTCCAGGCCATCGCGGCGCGACTGCCCGGCATTGCGATAAAAGTTACGGCCTGGCTGAGTCGGCAAGCTGAACGCCACCAGCTCATCTTCCAGCTCAATCCGGTACACCGACAGGGAGTAACGCAGTGAAGGCCATTCGCCTTTGATGCCCAGCTCGCGACTGAACGCCTGAGCAGGTTGCAACGCGCTATTGAAGCCGCCCCCTTGTGGGTTGCCCAACTCACTGATGGTTGGCGTTTCAAAGGAGCTGGCCAGTCGCGCATACAGCGATTGCTGCGGGGTAAAGCGGTAACTCAGGCCGGCGCTGTAGTTCCAGTCCTCCAGGCTGCGCGAGCCTGAATCATCGCGGCTATCGGCCAGATAGAAGTCATCCACCGCCAGCCGCACCTGGTCATAGCGCAGCCCGAGCGTGGCCTGCCACTGCTCACTCAGATCGATCTGATCTTCGATAAACAGCCCCTGACTTAGCGCCGACTCATCCTGCTGCTGACGTGATTGCCCACGCTCGCCGAACAGGTTGTCATAGCGCCTTCGATCATCGCGCTGCGCTTCAAGGTCAAAGCCGGTGGTGATCTTATGAGCCAGGCCGATTAGCTCGCGGTGATGGCTGTACTGCCCGCCAATCCCGCTGAAGTAACGCTCGAAGGTCGTCTGCCCACTGGTGGCAAAGCCCAGTTGATTGCCGAACTCGCGGTGCCCCAGGTAACTGCGCAGCTGGTACTCATCGGCACCCGTCGCGTAACCATCCCAGACCAAGCCCAGACGCTGCTGGCGAATATATTCATCGGCATCGAAACGCAGGTTGTTCGGCGCAGCCTGCCGGCGATCCGCCTTAACCTCGGTAGCCGTAAGGCCGCCTGGATCTTCGGCGCGATTGTCGATGGCATTGAAGTTCAGGCGCAAGCGGCCAGTCGGTGCATACCAGCGCAGCTTGCCAGTGAGGCTGTTGGTCTGCGCCCGGCTGTGCTCGCGATAGCCATCGAGAACGGTGCTGTTAAATGCCAGCAAACCGCCCAGATTACCGTCGCTACCGCCGATCTCGCCGCGCGTGCGCTGGTAACCCAGGCCTGCCGCGCTCAGGTCCAATTGCATCGAAGGGACGGCCGGCGGTTCACGGGTTTCGATGGCCAGCACGCCACCAGCGGCATTGCCGTACAGCACCGAGGCCGGGCCGCGCAGCACTTCCATGCGTTCGACCAAGCCTAGGTCGAGGCCGTCGAGTTCGGTCTGGCCATCCGGCATGGTCAAGGGTACGCCATCGACCAGCACGCGAATGCCACGCACGCCAAAATTACCGCGCGCACCAAAGCCGCGAATCGCCGGGCGCAGGCCTTGAGCCAGGTTGTAGCGGTTGAGGCTAAACACGCCCGGCACGCGAGCCAGCAAAGCATCCAGCGCCAGGTTCTGCTCACCTGGCACTGCAGTGGCATCAACCACCGTCACTGCAGCCGGGGTACTTAACCAGCGCGTGGTGCTGCGTGGCGAGGTGATCAGCAATGGCGCCAGTTCGACTGCTTTGTCTTCAGCCTCGGCCGCCTGCACAACGGTACTGTCGTTCAGCAGCCACAGGCCAGCGGCAATCACCCCAAGTGCCAGGCGCACGCCGCTCAATACTCTTTGTCAGCCTGGTCCTTGCGCCGATAGGGGAACACATCGATGACCTTGCCGGCGCGAATTGCCTCCTGCAGGCTTTTCCAGTAATCGGCGTCATACAACTCGCCATGCAGCTCGTTGAACAGCTTGCGCTGCTTCATATCGGCAAACAGAAATGGTGGGAATTCTTCAGGAAACACATCCAGCGGCGCCACCGAATACCAGGGTTCGGAAGACATTTCATCTTCTGGATAGCGCGCCTGGGGAATACGACGGAAATTCGCCTCGGTCAGAAAGCAGATTTCGTCGTAGTCGTAAAACACCACGCGGCCGTGACGGGTTACGCCGAAGTTTTTCAGCAGCATATCGCCAGGGAAGATATTCGCCGCCGCCAGTTGTTTGATCGCCAGACCGTAGTCATCCAACGCTTCACGTACTTGGGCTTCACTGGCGCTTTCGACATACAGGTTGAGCGGGGTCATGCGTCGCTCGGTCCAGCAGTGGCGCACCAGCACCGTGTCGCCATTGACCTCGACGGTAGACGGCGCCACCTCCAGCAATTCAGCCAGGCACTCGGGGTCAAATTTGCTCAGCGGAAAGCGGAAATCGGCAAACTCCTGGGTATCGGCCATGCGCCCTACCCGGTCGACGGTTTTCACCAGACGGTACTTCTCGATCACCGTATTGCGGTCGACGTTCTTCGACGGCGAGAAGCGGTCCTTGATGATCTTGAACACGGTGTTGAAGCCCGGCAGGGTAAACACGCTCATCACCATGCCGCGCACGCCGGGGGCCATGACAAACTTGTCATCGGTGGTCGCCAGGTGGTTGATCAGCGAGCGGTAGAACTCCGATTTGCCGTGCTTGTAGAAACCGATCGAGGTGTACAGCTCGGCAATATGCTTGCCCGGCAGGATGCGTTTGAGGAAGCCGACAAACTCGGCCGGGTAGCCGACCCGCACCATGAAATAGGATCGGGTGAAGGAGAATATGATCGACACCTCCGCCTCATCGGTGATCAGCGCATCGATCTGGATGCCCTGGCCTTCGCGGTGCAGCAGCGGGATTACCAGCGGCCATTGCTCGTCACGGGTGTAGATGCGCCCGACCAGGTACGCGCCCTTGTTGCGATACAGGCGTGAGGCAAACAGCTCGATACGCAGGGCCGGGTCCTTGCACACCCAATCCGGCAGGTTGGCGTGCAGCTGTTTAAGCAGACGCGCCAGATCACGCTCGAGATTTTCATAGCCGACCTCGAAGCTGAAATCCTCGAAAATCTGCCGAAGCGCCTGGTCCACATTGCCCTTGGGCTCGTACAGACGGGTTTGCGGCGCCCGCTCATTGACCCGCAGCGCCGGGCGCGTGGTGTGGATAAACATGCAGCCATCGTTGATCTGGTCATGGCTGAACAACCCGCAAAAAATCGAGTTGAACCAGGTTTCCGCCAGTTCATCGTCGTAGCGCAGGTCGATCAAAGCGATATAGGCCGATTTAACCAACGGCCACTGCGCCACATCCAGCAGCACCTCTTCGGCGTAAGCCTGACGCAGATTCGCACTGACTGCGCTGACACACTCTTCATAGAGGGCGATACGCGCCGCTGAAGCCTGCTGGATTTCCTGCCACTGCGCCTGCTCGAAACGCACCCGCGCACCGTTGGTAATCTGCCGGAACTGCTCGCGGTAATCGTCGAAGCCTTCGAGGATAAGCGCGGCAATCGCGCTGGCCGGCCATTGCTGTGGCATAAACGAACCCCTGCAGATGAAATGCGGACAATCCACCGAGCTTATCCAGTGGCCGCGCCAAGTAAAAGCCAGCAATGCCTGGATACGCGCTTATCTACCACGAAATATTGCCAAGCAACGGCTTTGAAAGCGCATTTCGAATTGCCTTGGCGCGACAGCCCAGCAACACTGCTCGGCCTTTCTCACCGCTGTGGAGTCCGTTGTGCGCCCTGCCGACCTTATCCGTCTGCTGTTACTTGCTGCCATCTGGGGCGCAAGTTTTCTGTTTATGCGCATCGTCGCGCCAGTACTGGGCAGCATGCCGACGGCGTTTTTCCGCGCCAGCCTGGGCATGCTCGGCCTGCTGGTGATTCTGCTGCTGATGCGCGTGCGCTGGGATTTCAGCGGCAAGCTCAAGCACTGTTTGATGCTCGGGGTGATCAACGCCGGCCTGCCCTCGGCCATGTACTGCCTGGCGGCGCTGGTACTGCCAGCGGGTTACTCGGCGATTCTGAATGCCACCACGCCGATGATGGGCGTGCTGATCGGCATGCTGTTCTTCGCCGAAGCCCTGACGCTGAGCAAAGCTGCCGGCGTGGCCATCGGTCTGTTCGGCGTGGCGGTGCTGACCCGCACCGGCCCGGTGGAGTTTGATATGCCGCTGCTCTGGGGCGCTGCTGCCTGCCTGGTGGCGACCGCCTGCTACGGTTTTGCCGGTTTTCTCACACGGCGCTGGATCGGCCAACAAGGCGGCCTGGATAACCGTCTGACCGCCTTTGCCAGCCTGTGCGGCGCCAGTCTGTTTCTTTTGCCATTCTTCGGCGGCTCCCTACTGATACAGCCACCTGCTAGCTGGGGCGGACTCGACGTGTGGCTGTCCCTGGCTGGGTTGGGCTTTATCTGCACCGCATTCGCCTACGTGCTGTATTTCCGCCTGCTCAGCGACATCGGCCCGATCAAGGCCAGCACCACCACCTTCCTGATCCCGCCATTCGGCGTGCTGTGGGGCGCCTTGCTGCTGGATGAGCCGCTGTCCTGGGCCTACCTGTACGGCGGCGTGCTGATCGCCATCGCGCTATGGCTGGTGGTGCGCCCGAGTAGCCCGGCCAAGGCACCAGCCTGAACCGACACAAAATCTACGCCCATTAAAAAAGCCGCCTTGATAGGCGGCTTTTTTGTGGCGATCGATGCTTACTGCTGCAATTCCTGCTCGGTAAACATATCGCTAAACAACATGCTCGACAGGTAGCGCTCACCGGAGTCCGGCAGGATCACCACGATGGTTTTGCCCTGCATGCCGGGTTCGCCGGCGATACGCAGGGCGGCCGCCATGGCGGCGCCGCAGGAGATGCCGCAAAGAATGCCTTCTTCGCGCATCAGGCGCAGGGCCACGGCCTTGGCGTCGTCGTCAGTGACCAGCTCAACCCGGTCGACCATGCTCAGGTCGAGGTTACCTGGGACAAAGCCGGCGCCGATGCCCTGGATCTTGTGCGGGCTGGGTTTGACTTCATCACCGGCGATGGTCTGGGTGATGACCGGCGAGCCGATCGGCTCTACCGCCACCGACAGGATCGGCTTGCCCTGGGTCTTTTTGATATAGCGCGAAATACCGGTGATGGTGCCACCCGTGCCAACGCCAGACACCAGCACATCAATCGCGCCTTCGGTGTCGTTCCAGATTTCCGGGCCGGTGGTCTTTTCGTGGATCGCCGGGTTGGCCGGGTTGTTGAATTGCTGCGGCATAAAGTAAGTGGCGCTGTCTGAAGCGGCGATTTCCGCAGCCTTCTCGATGGCGCCTTTCATGCCCTTGGCCGGCTCGGTCAGCACCAGTTCGGCGCCCAGGGCCTTGAGCACCTTGCGCCGCTCCAGGCTCATCGAAGCCGGCATGGTCAGCAGCAGCTTGTAGCCCCGCGCGGCAGCGACAAAGGCCAGACCGATACCGGTATTGCCCGAGGTTGGCTCGACAATCGTCATGCCCGGCTTAAGCACACCGCGCTCTTCGGCATCCCAGACCATGCTGGCGCCGATGCGACATTTCACCGAATAGGCTGGGTTGCGTCCTTCGATCTTGGCCAGGATGGTCACTCCAGCCGGGCCCAGGCGGTTGATGCGAACCAGCGGGGTGTTGCCGATGGCTTGTGCGTTGTCTGCGAAGATGCGGCTCATGGCGAGGTCCTTTTTCATGCGTTGCCGAGTAAGCTCCCAAGCCTAAGGCCCGTTTGGGCAGCAGTCCAGCCATGCGCACAGCAAGGCAGGAAACCTATTGTTATTGGATAAGTCTGTTTCTATATGAAGAAGCGCTACCACATCCCCCTCTGGACACTCCTAACCCTGGCCATTGCCCTGCTGGCCCTGCATATCGCCCTACCCTGGCTGCTGCGCGATTACCTGAATGACCGGCTGGCCAATATGGGCGATTACCGCGGGCAGATCAGCGATATCGACCTGGCGCTATGGCGCGGGGCCTACCGGATCAACGGCCTGAATATCGTCAAACTGAATGGCAAGGTGCCGGTGCCGCTGCTCGAAGCGCCCGCCATCGACCTGGCCATCAGCTGGCGAGCGCTGTGGGAAACCCGCGCGGTGGTCGCCGAAGTGGCCTTCGAACGGCCGCAGCTGACCTTTGTCGACGGTGGCAATGCCGCCAATTCACAAACCGGTGAAGGCGTCGACTGGCGCGCCCAGCTCAGGGGGCTGCTGCCGATCCACATCAACGAAATCCGCGTGATCGATGGCACCCTGGCCTTTCGCAACTTCACCGCCAAGCCGCCGGTCGACCTGCAGGCCAGCGAGATCAATGGCAGCATCCTCAACCTGAGCAACGTCAGCGTCGCGGACAATCCGCGCCCGGCCAGCCTGCAAGCCACCGCCAAGGTATTCGAGCAGGCTCCCGTGCAAGCCAACGCCAACTTCGACCCGCTCGGCCAACTGGATGACTTCGACCTGCGCCTGCGCATCACCGATATCCAGCTCAAGCAGCTCAACAGCTTTACACGCGCCTATGCCGATTTCGACTTTGCCGCCGGCCAGGGCGACTTCGTCATGGAGCTGGATGCCCGCCAGGGCAAGCTCAAGGGCTACGCCAAACCGCTGCTGCGCGATATGGAAGTCTTCGACTGGCAGCAGGATGTCGCGGCCAAGGACAAGAGTCTCCTCACCGGCGCTTGGGAAGCCCTGGTCGGCGGCGGCAGTTGGCTGCTGAAAAACCAGCGGAAAGACCAGTTCGCCACCCGAGTGAACATCGACGGCGACCTCAAAGCCTATGACGTCAGCCGCTGGCAGGCCTTCAAGGCCATCTTGCGCAACGCCTTCGTGCGCGCCTTCGACAGCCGTTTTGACAGCCAGCAACCGTGACAGCAGACAAGTGACCCGCCATTCAGTGACTGAATGGCCCGTCTACGTTCACAGTCACCGGGGCCGCGCGTTATAGTCTGTTTTTCAAATACTGAACCCGCGGGTATGGCCCTGCGCGTTACCGTTCGAGGATTTACCGATGAAGTTCGAAGGCACCCAGTCCTACGTCGCCACCGACGACCTCAAGCTCGCGGTGAATGCCGCCATCACCCTGGAGCGCCCGCTGCTGGTCAAGGGTGAGCCGGGTACCGGTAAAACCATGCTGGCCGAACAACTGGCCGAATCCTTTGGCGCGCGCCTGATCACCTGGCACATCAAATCCACCACCAAGGCCCACCAGGGCCTGTACGAGTACGACGCGGTGAGCCGCCTGCGCGACTCGCAGCTGGATTCGGACAAAGTCCACGACGTGCGCAACTACATCAAGAAAGGCAAGCTGTGGGAGGCCTTCGAGGCCGAAGAGCGGGTGATTCTGCTGATCGATGAAATCGACAAGGCCGACATCGAGTTCCCTAACGACCTGCTGCAAGAACTCGACAAGATGGAGTTCTACGTTTACGAGACCAACGAGACGATCAAAGCAAAAAAACGCCCGATCATCATCATCACCTCGAACAACGAAAAAGAACTGCCGGACGCCTTCCTGCGCCGCTGCTTCTTCCACTACATCGCCTTCCCGGATCGCGCGACCCTGCAGAAAATCGTCGATGTGCACTACCCCAACATCAAGAAAGACCTGGTCGCTGAAGCGCTCGACGTGTTCTTCGATGTGCGCAAGGTGCCGGGCCTGAAGAAGAAGCCATCCACCAGCGAACTGGTCGACTGGCTGAAATTGCTGATGGCCGACAATATCGGCGAAGCGGTGCTGCGCGAACGCGACCCAACCAAGGCCATCCCGCCACTGGCCGGTGCCCTGGTGAAGAACGAGCAGGATGTGCAGCTGCTTGAGCGCCTGGCCTTTATGAGCCGCCGCGCCAGTCGCTAAGACTCGGCTGCCGACCGGGAGGCGAATCCATGCACAGCGGCAGTTGCCTTTGCGCTGCAGTGAAATACCGCATCGATGCGCCTATCGAGTCGGCGACTCATTGCCATTGTTCGATGTGCCGCAAAGCCCACGGCGCGGCATTCGCCACTTACGGCAACGTGCGGCGCAAGGATTTCCACTTCACCCAAGGCGAGGAATCACTGGGCATCTACCAGTCCTCGCCGGGCGTGACGCGAACTTTTTGCCAGCACTGCGGCTCGACCCTGCAGTGGTACAGCGAACAGCCCTACCCGAACTGGCTTTCAGTTGCGCTGGGCACGCTGGATACGCCAACGGGTGAAATCGCGCAGAAGCATATTTTTCCGGAATCGAAGGCCGACTGGTACGCCATCAACGATGGCCTGCCATTGGAGCGGCGCTCCTAGCGCCATAGTCAGTTGAATTCACGAGGGCGCAGCCATGCTGCTCAACCTGTTTAACGAAATGCGCGCCGCCAAGGTGCCGGTGTCGGTGCGTGAGCTGCTCGACCTGATCAACGCGTTGAAACACAACGTGGTGTTCGCCGATATGGACGAGTTCTATTTCCTCTCGCGCACCATCCTGGTCAAGGACGAGCGCCATTTCGACAAGTTCGACCGCGCGTTCGGCGCCTACTTCAAGGGCCTGGAAAACCTTAATCAGCACATCGAGGCACTGATCCCCGATGAGTGGCTGCGCAAGGAGTTCGAACGCTCGTTGACCGATGAGGAACGCGCCAAGATCGAATCCCTCGGCGGCCTGGACAAGCTGATCGAGGAGTTCAAAAAGCGCCTCGAAGAGCAGAAAGAACGCCACGAAGGCGGCAACAAGTGGATCGGCACCGGCGGCACCAGCCCGTTCGGCTCAGGCGGCTTCAACCCGGAAGGCATCCGCGTCGGTGATGCCGGCAAGCGCCAGGGCAAGGCGGTCAAGGTCTGGGATCAGCGCGAGTACAAGAACCTCGACGATCAAGTCGAGCTGGGTACGCGCAATATCAAGGTGGCCCTGCGCCGCCTGCGCAAGTTCGCCCGCCAGGGTGCCGAAGACGAGCTTGACCTCGGAGGTACCATCGACCACACCGCAAAGGACGGCGGCCTGCTGAATATCCAGATGCGCCCGGAACGGCGCAACGCGGTGAAGTTGCTGATCCTGTTCGACATCGGCGGCTCGATGGACGCCCACGTCAAGGTCTGCGAAGAGCTGTTTTCCGCCTGCAAGACCGAGTTCAAGCATATGGAGTACTTCTACTTCCATAACTGCGTGTATGAGTCGGTGTGGAAGAACAACCTGCGCCGCACCTCCGAGCGCTTCTCCACCCAGGATCTGCTGCACAAATACGGCGCGGACTACAAAGTGGTGTTTGTCGGTGATGCGGCCATGGCGCCTTACGAGATCACCCAGGCCGGCGGCAGCGTCGAGCACTGGAACGAGGAGCCGGGTTACGTCTGGATCAAGCGCTTTATGGAGAAGTACAAAAAGCTTATCTGGATTAACCCCTACCCCAAGGACACCTGGAACTACACAGCCTCGACCAACATCATGCGCGAGCTGTTAGAAGACCAGATGTACCCGCTAACCCTGCAGGGCTTAGAAGACGGAATGAAGTTTCTCTCCAAGTAAAACCAACGGGCCCAGCAGGGCCCGTTGTTATTTTGGAAACGCGTTACTCCGGAGCCGTACTACTAGCGGTCAGGCAATCGACCAGTGCCGCGGCAAACCCCGACAACAACTCGCGCTTGCGCACACAGACCTTCAAATCACGCTGCGCCCAGGGTTCTTCCAGCTCAATCACCGCCAGCTGCGCGCCAGCGGTTACCGCACTGCGCGGCACCAGGCCGATACCAACCCCTGCGCTGACCATGCGGCACACCGCCTCAAAGCTGCGCACTTGAATCCGTACCTCGAGGTGCCGTCCCAATGCGGCGGCCGCGTTCATGGTAAAGGTGTGAATAGCCGAGCCTGAATGCAACATCACAAAGGGGTAATCCAGCACCTGGGCAAACAGGCTGCTGGCGCTCGCCGCAAGCGGATGATCGGCCGGTGCAATCAGCACCAGCCGGTCGGCCCGGTATGGGATCAGTTCAACCTCAGCGTCCGCAATCGTCCCCGCCACCACGCCCACTTCCACCTCGCCGCGTGCCACCGCCATCAGCACCTGCGGGCTGGTGTGCTCCTCCAGCGAGATACTGACCTGCGGATGACGCTGCAAAAAGCTCGAAAGGCTGTCGGGCAGAAAGGTATGGGTAGCGTGGGTATTGGCCCACAGGCTGACATGGCCACGCACACCTTTGGCATAGGGGGTAAGGTCGGCGTGCATCTGTTCGAGCTGGGCAAACACCTGACGCGCATGGCGCAGCAACGCTTCGCCCGCGCGGGTCAAGCTGACGCCACGTGGCTCGCGGAGCAACAGCGGCGTGCCGATCGACTTCTCCAGCACGCGCATGCGATGGCTCGCCGAAGACGCCGCCAAATGCACGCGCTCGGCACCGCGGGTTAAATTCTTCGCTTCGGCAATCGCAACAAACAGACGGAGATCAATCAGGTCGTAATGCATAGCGTTAGTTAGATCCGAACGATCACTTATGGAAAAGCCAATTCCATCGCGATTCTATACCCAGCATCATTCGGCGTAGCACAACTCTTTAGGGATTCACTCAACATATGCCATGGAAAACCTGGTCAGCCGAACGATTGGGCATCGCACTGGCGGTGCTCGCCGCCTTCGGTTTCTCGTTCAAGGCGATCTTCGTCAAGCTGGCCTATGCCGTTGCGCCAGTGGACGCGATCACATTGCTGGCACTGCGCATGAGTTTTGCCCTGCCTATCGCACTGTGGGTCACGCTGTGGTTATGCCGCGCTGCGCCGCCGCTGACTCGCAGAGACTGGGGCATGCTGATCGCCCTGGGCCTGCTGGGTTACTACGGCGCCAGCATTCTCGATTTTGTTGGCCTGCAGTACATCTCGGCGGCGCTGGAACGCTTGATTCTGTTTATCTACCCGACCATGACCGTGCTGATCGGCGTGTTGTTTATGGGCAAGCGCCTAGAGAAGCGCCAGGTTGCGGCGCTGCTACTGACCTACGCCGGTATCGGCCTGGCGTTCGCCCACGATCTACAGATGGCGGAGGATCTGCATACCGTGCTGATCGGCGCTGCCTTCGTTTTCGGTTCTGCGCTGTGCTACGCCCTGTATAGCTCCGGGGCCGAGGTGGCAATTCACCGGCTCGGCACCATTCGCTTTGCTGCACTGGCGATTATCGTGTCCACCTTCGCCACACAGGTTCACTTCCTCGCCACTCAGCCGCTTGCCGCACTGCAGCAACCGATGGAGGTGTATGCCTACAGCGCGGCGATGGCGATTTTCTCCACGGTGCTGCCGATCTTCTGGCAATCCGCCGCCCTGCGCCTGATCGGCTCGGCGCGTACCGTGCTGATTGGCACACTGGGGCCGATTCTGACGATTGTCTTCGCCTGGATGCTGTTGTCGGAGCCGGTGTCGTTCGCCCAGCTGGCAGGTGCCGGGCTGGTTCTGGCGGGGGTGTTGCTGGTGTCGCGGCGTAAAAGCTTGCCGATTCAGCCGACTGTTATCGAGGACGCCTGCGTTCAAGGCAGCAAGCAGGCTTAAGAAGTGGATCAGCAGAAACAACAAGGGCTCTTGCGAGCCCTTGTTGTGATTCAACTTAGCGCCAGTGCCGCTGCTGCACTTTCTGACTGCGGCCCGCACCAAACAGCATGCCGACCAGCAGCGCCAGACTTTCCAGCAACCAGGCCAGCAACATGGCGCAGGCGATGCCCCAGACGATGGCTTCGGGGGCGAGCAGCACCTGGTAGCGGTAGGCGGCGAAGGTTTCTTCCATCAACTCATGGTCTGCTGCGGTCGCCAGATGCCAGACCTGGCCGTACCAGGGCCCTTGCATCGCCTTGGATTCGCGCTCAAGGAATGCCGAACGCTCGACCAGGGTGCCCAGACTCTGCGCATCGCTGCGCATCACGGGGTCAGCGCTAGCCTGGTAATGGCCAACCAAGGCGACCAGATCGCCTTTGAAAAAGCGCCGAGCCGTTTCGCGAAAGCCCTTGAGCCCCAACTCCGACTCGATGCGATGGGCTTCGACGCGCTTGCTGTAGTCGTCGATAAACCCCGGCACCTGCACACCAACCAGCAACCCCAGGGCAAACAAGGCCAACCGCAGATAGCTTCTAAACATGTCCCCTCCCCCAATTCAGTCCGTTATGCCTTGCGCTACACATTCACCGCCACGCCACAAACGCCACTCGCCGGGCTGGTACAGCGTCCAGCTCTCGTTATTGGTCAGCGGCTCGGTGGCCAGGACTGTGACCACGTCATTGGGCGTGGTTTCTGCCTGGAAATCCACCTGCATATCGGCATCTTTCAGATGCGCCGGGCCAAACGGCGCGCGCCGGGTGATATGCGCCAGCTTGCTGCTGCAAAAACTGAACAGCCAATCGCCATCGCTGAGCAGGCAATTGAATACACCGTGCTGACGATAGCCGGCGCAGGCGCTGACCAAAGTGGGCAGTAACCGCTCTACCGTCACCGGTTCGGGAAAGGCCTGGCGCAGGCGATTGAGCAAATCACAGAAGGCCGCTTCGCTGTCGGTGTCGCCAATCGGCCGGTAGTTATCCAATTGCGGAGCAAAGTCGGCGAGCTGACCGTTATGGGCAAAGCACCAGTTACGCCCCCACATCTCGCGTACGAACGGATGGGTGTTGGCCAGGCAGACGCGGCCGACATTGGCCTGGCGGATATGGCCGATGACCACTTCGCTCTTGATCGGATAGCGCTGCACCAGCTGCGCCACCTCTGATTCGCTGCTGGCACGCGGGTCCTGAAACAGGCGCAGGCCGCGCCCTTCATAAAAACCGATGCCCCAGCCATCGCGGTGCGGGCCGGTTCGCCCGCCGCGCTGCATCAGGCCGGTAAAGCTGAAAACAATATCGGTCGGCACATTGGCGCTCATGCCCAGCAATTCACACATTGCGTAACGCCTCGCGCAGCTGCTGCGCTTCAATTGCCAGACGCGCCTCGATGCGTTTGCGCGCCAACGGCAGAAAACGTGTCAGAGCGCGCCACAGCAACGGCATCACATCGCCGCTGCGTCGTGGAATCAGGTGCAGATGCAGGTGTGGCACATGCTGATTGGAGGTCGGCCCGTCGTTGATCAAGAAATTGATGCCCTGCTCGCCATAGCCGGCCGCACGTAGGGCTGCAGCCATACGTTGCGCCAGCTGCAGCAGCTGCTCGCTGGCCGCAGTGGAAAGGTCTTTAAGAAACGGCGCGTGTTCGCGACTAACAATCAGCACATGGGCCGGGCGCAGGGGGAAGATATCCAGCAGGACGATAAAGTGCTCGTCCTCATAAATACGCTCGGCAGGCAATTGCTCAGCGGCGATTGCACAGAATACACACGTCATAAGCCCCTCCTTAGTCAACGACGAGCCATGCTGAACGGCTAGGTGCGTTGGCGCAAGAGCGGTGCGGCGCCAGACAACGCCGCAACAGCTTACAGACGAGGTTCTACTCGCAGGCGGCGATCGCCACGGGCATCGTAACGAGTGTCGCCGAAATCCTGCTCATCGCGCGCCATCATCTCGCGCAGGGTTGGCTCATCATCGGCAATCGGGGCTGGCCCTTTGCGCGCCTGCCACCACCGTTCCACGGGCCAGCGCACGGCGACAAACAGCAGGTAGAGGATGAACATGATCAAGCCGTACATGCTCAGGTCCGCCACCGCGCGCCAGACGTTGTTACCCACATCCAGCAACAGGTCCATGGCGGTAATAGCCACCGCAGGAGCGAACTGGTCTTTACCAGGGTCGACGATGGTCGGGCTGAACAGCAGCACCACAACCAGCACGCGCAATGGCTCACGCAGGTAGCGCCACATCCAGCTGGTCAGGCGAAACCACACCAACAGGCAACCAAGAGCCGCCAGCAGATAGGCGCCCCAGGCAAGCAGGTAGTCGTTTTCAGTCATAAAACGCAAATTCTCTGGCATTGAAGACCGGGCGGCGCACGCGCATAAGCGCGCAGATTTCAGCAGCCGACGGGCGAAGTGGCGCTTATGATAACGGCTTTTGCCTGCTTAGGCGCCCCTGCTGTCGGCCGCCAACCCCACGGAGTTACCTAATGCAACACGCCCCCATCGCCCGCGCAGACAACGCTGCCGACCCGTATCGCTGGCTGGAAAACCGCGACAGCGCTGAGGTGCTTGATTACCTCAAGGCGGAAAATGCCTACCTGGAACAGCAACTCAGCGAGCAACTGCAACTGCGCGAAACATTGTTTCAGGAGATCAAGGGGCGCATCCGCGAAACCGACCTCAGCCTGCCGTCGCCCTGGGGGCCGTATCTGTATTACCAGCGCACCACGGCGGGCGATGAATACCCACGGCATTACCGCTGCCGCAAACCCGCCGATGGCTCGCTGACTGTCGATGAGGCCAGCGAGCAGCTGCTGCTCGACCCCAATGCCCTGGCCGATGGCGGTTTTATCTCGCTCGGCGCCTTTAGCATCAGCCCTGACCATCAGCGTCTGGCCTATAGCCTGGACACCAGCGGTGAGGAAACCTATCAGCTGTTTGTTAAAGAGCTGGCCGACGACAGCCTGATCGAACTGCCGTTCGAGGAATGCGATGGCAGCATGACCTGGGCCAATGACAGTCAGACCCTGTTCTTCGGCGAACTGGACGACACCCACCGGCCGCACAAGCTGTATCGCCACCGCCTCGGCAGCGACGCGGCCGAACTGGTGTTCCACGAGCCGGATGGACGCTTCTTCCTCAGTTGCTACCGCAGCAGCTCCGAGCGCCAGCTGATTCTGCAACTGGGCAGCAAAACCACCAGCGAAGCCTGGGTACTGGACGCTGCCACCCCACACGTCGCTTTCATCTGCGTGGCCCCGCGCGAAGAAGGCCACGAATATGACGTCGACCACGGCGCCCTGAACGGCGAGTGGAGCTGGCTGATCCGCAGCAACCAGCACGGCATCAACTTCGCACTGTTCAGCGCCAGCGAAGCAGCTCCGAGCCGCAGTCACTGGCAATTGCTGCGCGAACATGATCCGCAGGTAATGTTGGAAGGCTTTAGCCTTAATCAGCAAGCGCTGGTGCTGAGCCTGCGTGAAGGCGGCTTGCCGATTATCGAAGTGCAGCCACAGGGACAAGCGGCCTACCGCGTGCAGCTACCGGACGCGGCCTACAGCCTGTATGTACAGGACAGCCTGGAATTCGACAGCCCCGCGATTCGCCTGCGCTATGAAGCGCTCAATCGCCCGGCGCAAGTGCGTCAGCTGGAACTGGCCACGGGCGCGCAGCTGGTGCTCAAGCAAACCCCGGTACTCGGACCATTCGATGCCGACGACTATGTCAGCCAGCGCCTATGGGCCACTGCCGCCGATGGCAGCCAGGTGCCGATCAGCCTGGTGGCCAAGCGCGAAGTGCTCGGCACCTCTGCCCCGCTTTACCTGTATGGCTACGGCGCTTATGGCGAAAGCCTCGACCCTTGGTTCTCCCATGCGCGCCTGAGCCTGCTAGAGCGCGGCTTTATCTTCGCCATCGCCCACGTTCGTGGCGGCGGTGAACTCGGCGAAGCCTGGTACCGCGCCGGCAAACTGGAACACAAGCAGAACTCGTTCAGCGACTTTATCGCCTGCGCCGAGCACCTGATCGCACAGGGCTACACCAGCCCGGCACAGCTGGCCATCAGCGGCGGCAGCGCGGGCGGTTTGCTGATGGGCGCAGTGCTCAATCAGCGACCCGAGCTGTTCGCCGCTGCAATCGCCGAAGTGCCGTTTGTCGATGTGCTCAACACCATGCAGAACCCCGACCTGCCGCTGACCGTCACCGAATACGACGAATGGGGTGACCCTAACCAGCCCGAGGTATTCGAACGAATCAAAGGCTACGCGCCCTACGAAAACGTGCAGGCGCAGGCCTACCCGGCGATTCTCGCGGTGGCCGGCTACAACGACAGCCGCGTGCAGTACTGGGAAGCCGCCAAATGGGTGGCCAAGCTGCGCGCGCAGAAAACCGACAGCAACCTGTTGTTGTTGAAAACCGAGCTGGACGCCGGCCACGGCGGCATGAGCGGTCGCTATCAGGCCCTCAAGGATGCCGCCCTGGAATACGCTTTTATCCTCAAGGTACTGGGCCTGGTTTGAGCCCAGCCCGCCGCTCTGCCGCCCGCACTTATGCGGGCTAACGGAGCGGCGCAAGCTCAGAGTAATTCGCGCTAAACAGCGGACGTTTAGGGCGAAAAATTACTTGACCGTTCATGCAGATTTAACCTGTCTGACTTGCAAGTTCGGCTAGGCTGAATGGCACGCTGGCGTACTGCCATCTCACCCATTCAACTGCCTGCTCACCATGGACGGTCTGTGATGAAAAACTGGAAGATCAGAACCCACCTATTCCTGCTTTCCGGTTGCCTGCTGCTCGGCCTGCTCTGCGTCGGCGGCCTTGGCTTGTATGGCTTGCAGGCCACCGTCAAAGGGCTGCAAACGGTTTACCTGGACCGTGTGGTGCCGCTGCGCGACCTCAAGCTGATTGCCGATCTCTACGCCGTCAATATCGTCGACGCGACCCACAAGGCGCGCAGCGGCGAGCTGGATGAGAACACCGCGCAACAACTGATCGAACAAGCCCAGGTGCGTATCGAAGAAACCTGGCAGGCCTATCTGGCCACCGAACTGATCCGCGAAGAAAGCCAACTGATCGAGCAAATCAGCCCGCTGATGCAACAGGCCCAGCAACCGTTGAATGAGCTGCAAAGCTTGCTCAACCGTGGCGATAAAGCCGGCGTTGAAGCCTTTGCCAGCCAGCGGCTCTATCCGCTGATCGACCCGCTGTCAGAGAAATTCGCCGAGCTGATCGACGTGCAGTTGCTCGAAGCCAAACACCAATACCAGCTCGGCGAAGCCGCCTATGCCCGCAACCTCAACCTGAGCATCAGCGTGCTGCTGATTGCCCTGCTGGTTGGCCTGGCGCAGGTGTTCTACTTCATTCGCCTGATGAGCCGGCAGTTGGGCGCCGAGCCCGGTGAGCTGGAAGAAATCAGCGCGCACATCGCCGAAGGCCGACTCGGCGGCAAAACCTTGGGCAACCAGGTGATGACTGGCGTGATGAAATCCGTGCAGAGCATGCGCCGCGGCCTGCAGGACATGATCGGCAATATCGGCGAAGCCTCCGAGCAGATCGAATGCGCCACCCTGCAGCTGGCCGCCTCCTCCGAACAGGTGCTGACCAGCGCCAATGTGCAGAGCGACACCGCTTCGGCCATGGCCGCCACCGTCGAGCAACTGGCGGTGAGCATCAACCACATCGCCGAAAACGCCCAGCAAACCTACGACATGGCGAAGAAAGCCGGCGACATGACCGATGCAGGCATTCAGGTGATGGCCCGCGCCACCGCAGAAATGCACAAGATCGCCGAGCTGGTGGCCGAGAGTTCGCAGGATGTGGAAACCCTGGCGGCGCAATCACGCAATATCAGCGCGATTGTTGACGTCATTCGTGGCATCGCTGAACAGACCAACCTGCTGGCACTCAACGCGGCCATCGAAGCCGCGCGCGCTGGTGAGCAAGGCCGCGGCTTTGCCGTGGTCGCCGATGAAGTACGCAGCCTGGCCGGACGCACCGCGCAGTCCACCACCGAGATCATCGCCTTGGTCGATGCCATTCACAGCGGCATGCACAAGGCGAAAAACAGCATGGCTGCCGGCTGCGAACGGGTCAGCATCGGCACCCAGTTGGTGGATCAGGCGGGCAGTTCGATGACAGGGATTCGCCAGGCGCTGAATGAATCGCTGCAAGCGGTCAGCGTGATCTCGCTGTCCCTGCAGGAGCAACGCGCCGCCAGCGAACAGGTGGCCATGAGCGTGGAGCGGGTGGCACAGATCGTCGAAGAAAACTCCGCTGCGCAAGGCGGCATTGTGCAGGCCATACAGTCCCTGCAAGCCATGTCCGGGCGCTTGCAAGGCGTGATGCGGCGCTTCAGTTTCTAAACGTAGATCCCCGTTCAGGCCACTCGGCAGCAGGTCGCGAGTGGCGCTGGCGAGCCAAGTGGCAGGCGGCTAAGGTGAATCTATGCGACTGACCTCGCGCCACGTCTGTCCAGGCTGCCGTCTATGCCCGCCCACTCCCAACTGATTGATGAAATACGCGACATGCTGCTCGATTGCGGCCTGTTCGACAGCCTCACGCCCAATGAGCTGCTCAGCGCCGCCGGCTACTTCAACATCAGCAAATGCGCTCCGGACGCGAGCATCTGCCGCGAAGGCGACCCCGGCACCTTTATGTGCATCATCCATGCGGGCGCGGTATCGGTGCGCAAGATCAACTCCAGCGGCGAAACCATCGAGTTGGCCAAGCTGCGCAAGGGCCGCGCCTTTGGCGAGATGGCAGTACTCGACGGTGAACGCCGCTCGGCCAGTTGCATCGCTGTAAGTGACTGCAGCCTGCTGATGCTGGCCAAGGACTCACTGGACAAGATGCTCGGCGAAGCCCCCAAGACCGCTGCCAAGGTCATCCGCGCCATTGCCATCGCCATGTCCCGGCGCTTGCGCATGGCCGATGGGCAGTTGGTCGAGCAGCAGCTCTAGCCACCCGCAGCTCACTCGTCGGGTTTCGGCACCGGCTGGGTATTGCGTTCGCGCTGCTGTTGCAGCAACGGCACGTCCTGATCGCTGCGTGGCTGGTTGGATTGTGGCGGCGGCGCCTGCTTGAGCAGCGGCGGGTTATTACGGGTCGGGGCTGGTAAATGCTGCGGCGGCGCCGGCGCATAGGGTTGCGGCGTGGCGGTACCCGGGGCACCTGCCGCTGGGGCTGTGCTCGGCATTTTCGGCGGTTGCTGAGCGAGCAACGCGGTGCTGGCCAGCGTGGTCAGCACAAGTAATAGGGGTGTCAGGCGCATGGTGCTATCTCCAAGGCAGTTATCCTCTTGGGCAGCACCCCAGCAGAGAAGTGCCGCACGGGCGGTTCTCACTGACCGCCGGCAAGGCTAGACTGATCGCACAGCCCCAGCGTACGAGAATCCAGATGAGCAGCGACAAATCCCCCTCCGCCACCGGCAAGCTTGACCGCATCCTCGCCGATGCCCAGCGCTCGCGTGAAGAAGGCTACCGCGACAAGGCGCTGAAGATGTACCCGCACGTCTGCGGCCGCTGCGCCCGCGAGTTCTCCGGCAAGCGCCTGAGCGAACTGACCGTGCACCACCGCGATCACAACCACGACAACAACCCGCAAGACGGCTCCAACTGGGAGCTGCTGTGCCTGTACTGCCATGACAACGAACACTCGCGCTACACCGACCAGCAGTACTTCAGCGAAGGCTCGCTGAGTACACCGAAGACTGCTCAAGCGACTCACAACCCCTTCGCCGACCTGGCTGCAAGGCTGAAAAAGCAGTAGCACATTGCTCTAGGAACCCCCTTGCTGGCGATCTAAGGTTTAATCGCATCGCCAGCAAGCTGGCTCCTCCAAAAAAATCAGCTCGCTGCCATACAGGTATACTCGCGTCTTTTTTGTCGCCCGCACCCTTGGCGCGGCTTCAAAACCTCTCCCGAAAATTCTGTGCGAGTGCCACCGTGGCCAACAAGAGATACGCCTGCATCGGCCTGTTCAACCCCAAATCCCCGGAAAACGTCGGCTCAGTGATGCGCGCAGCCGGCTGCTATAGCGCCGCCTCGGTGTTCTACAGCGGCAAACGCTATGCCCGCGCACGCGACTTTATTACTGACACCCAGCGCATCTATATGGATATTCCGCTGATCGGCGTGGAAGACCTGCAGCAGATCATCCCCATAGGCTGTACGCCGGTGGCCGTGGAGCTGGTCGAAGGTGCACGGCCACTGCCGCAATACACCCACCCCGACCGCGCCATCTATATCTTCGGACCTGAAGACGGCTCGCTGAGCAAGGAAGTCCTCGACTGGTGTGAGGACGTAATCTACATCCCGACCCAGGGCTGCATGAACCTCGCCGCCACCGTCAATGTGGTGCTCTACGACCGCCAGGCCAAAGGCATCAACACCAAGTCCGGGCCCGGTCTCAAGTAGGCCGCAGCCCAGCCGCTACAACCCCGATTTGAGCCGGCTAAAGGCGCGGATCAATGCGCGGTTGAACGCCTTGGCGTTGTCGTTTTTGGTGTACAGCTGCGCACGCACAGCGGCCGGTGGATAGGTGCCAGGGTCAGCGAGAATCGCCGGATCGACCGTGGCATTGGCCGCTGGCACCGCGTTGGCGTAGTAGATGCTGTTAGTGATCGCGCCGATCACCTCTGGCGTCATCAGATGATCCATCAGCGCCAATCCGGCTTCGGGGTGCGGTGCGTCTTTGGGAATCACCATCGCATCGAACCAGATCAGCGTGCCTTCGCGCGGGATGCTGTAGTGCAGGCTGTAAGGCTTACCCGCCTGCTGCGCCTGGCCGGCGGCGATCGATACGTTGCCGTTCCACGACATCGCCAGGCAGGTATCGCCGTTGGCCAGATCGGTGATATTGCGGTCGTTGTCGAAGTAGCGAATCGACGGCCGCACCTTGGCCAGATGGGCTTCGGCCAGCTTCAGGTCATCCAGGCTCTGCCTGTTGATATCCAGGCCCAGGTAGCGGAACGCGGCGGCAAACACCTCATTGGGATCGTTGAGAAAGCTCACTCCGCATTCGGCAAACTTCGCCACCACCTGTGGATCGAGCAGCATGGCCCAGCTGTCGGTCGGTGCATCGGCAATACGCTTGGCGATGGCCTGCTGCTGGTAACCAAAGCCCGTGGTGCCCCAGACATAAAGACCGGCGTAACGGTTGCCCGGATCGAACGCGGCCATATGCCCGGTGAACTCGCTATCCAGCCCGGCGAAGTGCGGTAGCGCGGCCTTGTTTAACGGCTGCAGCGCGCCGCTCTGGATCGCCCGCTGCAGATGCTGACCCGCAGTCAGCACCAGGTCATAACCGCTGCGCCCGGTGAGCAGCTTGGTCTCCACCGTTTCCAATGAGTCGAAATGATCCACCACCACCTTGATCCCGGTTTTCTCCTCGAAGCTGCTCAAGGTGTCCGGCGCCAGGTACTCGCCCCAGATATACAGGTTGACCTGCTTCGGCGTTTCGGCCGCGAGCACCTGGGCGCTCGCGGCCAGGCTAAGAGCTAACAGACTGATATGCAGTTTCATCAGAGCCTCCTAGGCGCGTTTGGGCGCGGCGTATTGCGGCATGGTGATGCAGGCGACGTTGCCGCCACCGAGGAGGATTTCACGGGAGTTCTCGATGCCGATAATCCGGTGCTTGGGGAATAGCTCGGCCAGGGTGGCCTGGGCCACGCGGTCGCAGGGGTCGTTGAACAGCGGCACCACAATGGCCGAGTTGCCGGCGTAGTAGTTGATATAGGAGGCGCAGATCTGCGTACCAGCCTGACGGGTGTGGGTGGACTCATCCTGATCCAGGCCCTCGGCTTCTTCAGCCGTCCACTCAAGCACACGCGGCTGCGGCAGCTTGTGTACTTCCAGCGCGCGGCCCTGGGCGTCGCGGCTGCTGCGCAGGATGTCGTAGGCCTCCTGGTAGATTTCCCACTGCGGGTCGCTGCGGTCGTCGGTCCACTGCTGTACCACCACGCCTGGGCGGACGAAGCAGGCCAGGTCGTCGATATGGCCGTCGGTTTCATCGAACTTGCAGCCGCGTGGCAGCCAGATCACCTGTTCGGCACCGAGGTAATCGCTGAGTCGGCGAGTCATCTCCTCCTTACCCAGATGCGCGTTGCGGTTGCGATTGAGGAGGCACTGCTCGGTGGTCAGCAGGGTGCGCTGGCCATCGGTCTGGATACCGCCCATCTCAGCGATAAAAGGCGCGCGGTAGCGATCAAAACCTTCGATTTCGAGAATCTTCTGCGCGATCTGGTCGTCCTTGTCCCACGGATAATACAAGCCGCCATCGAGGCCGCCGTAGGCGTTGAACTCGAAGTCCACGCCGCGCACTTCACCGCTGTCGTCATTGACCAGAAAGGCCGGGCCGCTGTCGCGGAACCAGGTGTCGTTGCAGGTCATCTCCACCACGCGCACATGGGCCGGTAGCTGGCGACGGGCATTGGCGTACTGGCTGGCAGAGGCGCACACGGTAACCGGCTCGCTGCTGGCAATCGCCGTGACGATATCCACCCAGACCTTCTGCGCCGGCTTGGCGCCGTTGCGCCACACGTCGGTGCGCTCCGGCCAGCCAAGCCAGCAACCGGACTTGGGTTCGAATTCGCCGGGCAGACGGAAGCCATCGGCTTTGGGGAGAGAAGTCAGGGAACGCGCCATCGGATGCACCTTATGCCTGTGGGGAAGATGGCCACACAGTACGCGGCGCTTTGGCCGTGGTTCCAACGACGATTATTGCGGAATAGCTGAATTCAATTCATCAGTCAGCCAGGTGATCACCCAGCCAATCTAAGAAGTGCGCCACCGCCGGCCTCTCCAAACGTATGCGTTCGCAGACCAACGCATACTGCCCCAGCGCCGCCACGCTGGCGTTGAACGGGCGCACCAGACGCCCGCTGGCCAGGTCCTCGGCGGCGGTGAGGTTATCGCCCATGGCCACGCCCTGCCCTTGCGCCGCCGCTTCCAGCGCCAGGCCGGCATGTCCCAGGTAAAGATGACGCGCCGGCTGGATATCGCCAGCATGGGTGGTCAGCCAGGCGGTCCAGGTTTTGCCGTCCTGATCATCGTGCAGCAGACCGTGCCTAGACAGGTCACGCGGGTGCTTGAGCCCACCCTGGTTGAACAGGCTAGGGCTGCACACCGGAAAGAATTGCAGGGTCGGCAGCGGTCGCACGAAGTAGGCACTGGCATCCTCAGGCCCGGTGCCATAGGTGATCGCCAGATCAATATCCGGGCTCGGCAAACTGGCTTCCAGCGGCTGTTCGTGCAGATGCAGGGTGATCTGCGGATAGCGGTCGCTGAAGTCGGCCAGACGACTGACCAGCCACTTCTGCGCCAGCTCAGGCGTTACCGCGATACGCAGCACCGCCTGCGAGCCTGGATCACGCAGCTCGTCACAAGCCTCACCGATCAGTTCGAAAGCCTGCTGCAAGCGCTGCAGCAAACGCCGCGCAGCAGGCGTTGGCACGACCTGACGACCCTCGCGGGCAAACAGCGGCGTGCCGAGTTGTTCTTCTAGCTGGCGAATCTGATGGCTGACTGCGCTGTCGGTAACGCACAGCTCGGCTGCCGCCCGACCAAAGTGGGCGTGCCGGGCGGCGCACTCGAAGGTGCGCAAGGCGGTGAGAGACGGTAGGCGACGCATGCGGGGCTCCAGATCGGCAACTGCGCCGCATGCTTACTCAGGGCGTGGGCTAGCGCAACAGCTTGTTGTCTAGCGTCGTCGAGGCGCTACCCATGACGTTCTCGCTGATCTCGATAAAGTCTTTGGTGCTGGCTTTGTCGAGGCGCATCAGGCCGCGGGTCACATCATCCAGCGAACGTGGCTGGGTGGTGCCTTTGGTGGCCTGGCGGATTTCCCGATCCAGCTCCTGCAGCAGTAACACCGCACGGGCCGTGACCGGGCCGCTGGAGTTATTGGTGCGCAGGCTATCCACCGGCTTGCTCCAGCGGATCAGCTGTTCGCGGATCTTCTGGTAACGCTCCTCGCTGAGGCCACCGGCGCGGCGCATCAGCTCGATGGCGTAGTACTCGGCCAGGCCTTCGGTGATCCAGTCGCTGCGATCACGCGCCTTGATCCGGCTGAACACATGCACCAACTCGTGCACCAGAGAGCTGGTGCCGTTCTCGCTGACCAGCGGACGGTCCGTGTGCATGTAGTAGGAGTTGGCCGCAGACAGGCCGCCGCGCCACATCGGGTCACCGGCGCCGACGATCAACAGCTTGGCCGGGTCGCGCGGAAACACTTCCTGGGCATGCGGCCAAATAAAGGTCAGCAGAGTCATCACGTCCATGCGGCGCATGCCCTCACCCACGGGAGCGGTGATGGTCACATCGGTTTCGCCCAGTTTGGCGCGACGGGTGCCGATCTTGCCCGCCACCATCCAGCCCGTCGGGCGGTCGAATTTGCGTTGTGGGTTGTCGATGCGGAATTTGTTCTTGCCGATACGCGGCCAGCCGGTTTCGACGCTCTCCCAGCCCTTGGGCAGGTCGAATTGCAGACGCGAGACCAACTCGGTTTTATCTTCCTGACGCAGCTTGACCGCCGGCACCAGGTCATCGCCGCGCAGCAGGGCCCAGTCCTTGGTGATCAACGCATCAAAACGTCCAGCACTGCGCTCATTGTTGATACGCACGCGGTAGCTCAGGGTCGATTTGCCTTTGCCCGGCTTCCAGGTGCCCAGCTCGGCGCTGTTCTGCGTCCACAGGCCGTCGGCCTTGAAGTCGCTGTAAACGCCCTGCTCACCCAGGTTGAAGGCCAGGCTGATCACCGGCGCGCCGTCCTCCAGAATCAGGCTGACTTCAGCCTCTTCGGTGTCCGGCAGAAAGCGCACGTGATAATCCAGATCGACCTTCTTCGCCCACAGCGGCGTGCTCAGGCTCAGCAAGGCGGTAGCCAGCAACAGACGGCGAATCAGCATAAGAAAAGCTCCATGAGGCAGTCATTGATCCAGACGAGTTTAGGCTGAGGTTGCCGGGCAAGGTTCAAACCGATTGCTGGGCCACTCAGCCTGCGCGGAAGATCATGTGATCTTCCCAGTCATCTTCGGCCACGCTGTTTTCGCTGAGCATGCGCCCAGCCTGGGAAATGCGTTGCTTGTGCACCTGCTCCGGGTCACCACACACCAGATGGTGCCAGAGCAGCAGATCCTTGCCTTCGCTGACCAGGCGGTAGGCGCAGGTCGGCGGCAGCCACTGGAACTGGTCGGCCTGGGCCGGGGTGAGCTGGATGCAGTCGGCGACGAATTTGCGCCGGTTGCTGTAGTCGGTGCAGCGGCAGGTCTGCAGGTCCAGCAGTTTGCAGGCGATGCGCGTGTAATAGACGCTGCCATCGTCCTCATCCTCAAGCTTCTGCAGGCAGCACAGGCCGCAGCCATCGCACAGCGATTCCCACTCGTCCTGATCCAGCTGTTCGAGGGTTTTGCGTTTCCAGAAGGGTTCGACTTTGGCGGCCATGGCGAGGATACAGTGAGGGGCGAAAAGGCCGGCAGTCTAGCGGCTGGGGCAACAACGGCCAAGGGCGACGAGCCGAATGGTTAATTAATAACCACGAACAAAGTCCACGTGCCCGCGCAGTGCATGACCGGCCTGCCAGCGCCTCAGGTTATCGACAAACAGCTGCACCAGCAGGCGCGGGTCCGTCGGTGCCGAGCTGTGGCCAGTGAGCAGCAGACGCGGCGCATCCCAGAATGGGTGGCCGGCGGGCAACGGTTCCTCACGGCAAACATCGATCACCGCGCCCGCCAGTAGCCCCTGTTGCAAGGCGCTGACCAGCGCCTGATCGACCACCGCCACACCGCGCCCGGCATTGATAAACAGTGCGCTGGGCTTGCAGGCGGCGAACAGCGCTGCATCGTAAATATCACGGGTAGCCGGAGTATCCGGCAGCAGGTTGATCAGGTAATCGACCTCACCCACCAGCCTCGGCAGCTCGTCGAGCCCGAAGACCTGACGGAACGGCGGCAGATTGCGCGGACTGCTGGCGATGCCCAGTAGCTCGATGCCGAACGGCGCCAGAAACTGCGCCACACTCAGACCGATATCACCGGTGCCGACGATCAGCACTTTGCGCCCAGCCAGGCTGCGCGGCAGACGATTGTCCCAGCGCTGTTCGACCTGGGCGGCCAAGCGCGCCAGCAATTGGCGCTCGTGGGCCAGTAGATGGCACAGCACATATTCGACCATCACCTGGCCGAAGATGCCTACGGCGCGGGTTAACGCGTAATTCGTTGGCAAATCCTTGGCCAGCAGCGGCGTAATGCCCGCCCAGGTCGATTGCAGCCACTGCGGCCGGAGGCCCTGACGCAACAAGGGCGCAAGCATATCCGGCTGGCCCAGCCAGAGCGGGCAGCTCTCGGCGTATTTGGCTAACTCGGCCGGCCGATCACTGCCGCATAACTCAAGCTCCGGTGCCTGCTCGCGCAGTAACTCGGCATACAGCCCGTGTTCGGCTTCGGCAATCAACACACGCATAGGGGGCACTCGCAGTGGCGGGCATGGCGGTTACATCGGGTCGTTACGGCGCAGCAACTCATCCGGCAGATGCTCGATATATTCATCTTCCGGCGGCGGCATCTGCAGGTGGTAGCCCTGCTCGTCGAGGTTGGCCAGCACCTTGTGGATGTCTTCGCGGGCCAGCACGCGCTCGGGCGTCAGCACCATCTCGAAGGCCAGGGCCGGCGGGCCGAAGGCCAGCAGCAGGTTTTCCGGCACGCGCTTGAGGCCATCGCTGCGCAGCACATAGAGATACATCTCGCTCTTGCGCGGGCTTTTGTAGATTGAACAGATACGTTTCACGCGGACTCTCCGGTTGCAGCCAGGCAATCAAGCAGCGCCTGGCCCATCAATTCACGCCGCCAGCCGCGCAGCGACTCCGGCAGCTGGTAAGGCCCATTCGGATAGCCGGTTTTCAGCAGGGCTTCGAGGGTTTTCTTGCGCAGCATCAGCTCCGGGGCGATGTTCAGGCGCTCGCCTTCGCGCTGGCCGATGGCGCGCAGCTTTTTCAGCAGCGATGCAGCGTCCAGCGGTAATGGCTCGGGCAAGGCTTCAGGCCACTCTTCAGCCGGGGTGGCTGCGGCTTGCTTGATCAGTTGCAACAGAAACTCGCCGTCCTGGCGCACGGTCTTCGGGTGCATGTCCTCGATCCGCGCCAGGGCCACCAAGTTGTCCGGCTGGGTGCGCGCCAATGGCCACAGCGAATGCTCGCGGATAATCCGGTTGCGCGGCTGGTTGCGTTTGCGCGCCTGACCTTCACGCCAGGTGCACAGCGCTTTCAGCACGGCCAACTGTTGTCGGTTGAGTTTCCAGGCCAGCTTGGCTTCGCGGTAGGCCAGCTCCGGGTCGACTTCGCGGCAGAGGTTGCTGACCAGCTCGGCGCCGTCTTCCAGCACCCAGGCGTATTTCTCGGCAGACAGCTGCGCCTTGAGCTGCGCATACACCTCGGCGAGGTGCAGCACGTCTTCGGCCGCATAGCTGACTTGGGTGGCCGACAACGGCCGCTGCAACCAATCGGAGCGGGTCTCGCCCTTGGGCAGTTCGATATTCAGCACCGCCTGCACCAGGCGCGAATAGCCCATGGAGAAACCCAGGTTGAGATAGCCGGCCGCCAATTGGGTGTCGAACAGCGGCGTGGGCAGGCTGCCGGTCAGGCGCAGAAAGACTTCCAGGTCCTCGCTGCAGGCATGCAGCACCTTGACCACGGCAGGATCCTGCAGCAGATCGGCAAAGGGAGCCCAGTCGCTGATCAGCAGTGGATCGATCAGGTAAGCCCGCTCGCCCTCGCTGACCTGCAGCAGGCCGGCAATCGGGTAAAAGGTGTCGACCCGCATAAACTCGGTATCGACCGCCACAAACGCCAGCGTGCGCCAAGTTGCACAATGCTGCGCCAGGCTGGCGTCATCACCAATCCACTGAATATCAATCGCCACACAGCTCTCCCATCAAGAATGCCGCGCAGTATATATGCCCAGGCACTGTGCCGGGCATTTGCCGGCCATTTACCCCCGGGGCATCACAGATGCGAATGAACCCTGTAATCTGGCCGGCGCTTGCATCTGCTTACCTTCATCACAGGGAATAAAAAAATGAAGAAACTGCTTGGCCTGCTTGTGGCCTTGATTGCTGCGGCGGCGATCTACCTCGCCGTCACACCCAGCCCGATTGATCCACTGGCCTGGGAAGCCCCGGCCATCCCGCCGATGACCGGCGTACTGGAACCCAACGACACGCTGATGAAGGCCGAACTGCTCGGCCGCGGCCAGGTGCATGGCCCGGAAGACACTGCCGTAGACGCCCAGGGCCTGGTGTACGCTGGCCTGCATGACGGCAAGATCGTGCGGATCAAAGCCGATGGCAGCGTGGAAACCTTTGTCGACACCAAAGGCCGCCCGCTGGGCATGGACTTTGACGCCGCCGGCAACCTGATCGTCGCCGACGCTTACAAGGGCTTGCTGAGCATCGACGCCCAGGGCCAGATCAAGGTACTGACCACCGAAGCCGAAGGCGTAGCCTTCAAGTTCACCGACGATCTGGATATCGCCCGCGACGGCACCATCTACTTCAGCGATGCCAGTCAGCGTTTCGAACAGCCGGACTATCTGCTCGACCTGCTCGAAGCCCGCCCCCATGGCCGCCTGCTCAGCTACAACCCGGCTACTGGCGAAACCAAGGTGCTGCTCAAGGACCTGTACTTCGCCAACGGCGTGGCGCTGTCGGCCAATGAAGACTTCGTGCTGGTTAACGAAACCTACCGCTACCGCATCACCCGTTACTGGCTGAGCGGCGAGAAGGCCGGCACCCACGACATCTTTATCGACAACCTGCCGGGCCTGCCGGACAACCTGCAGGGCGACCGCAACGGCACCTTCTGGGTGGCCCTGCCGACCCCGCGCAAAGCCGATGCCGACATGCTGCACCGCTCGCCCTGGGCAAAATCGCAGCTGGCCAAACTGCCACGCGCCTTTTGGCCCAAGGCCGTGCCTTACGGCTTTGCCATCGCCCTCAATGAACAAGGCGAAATCACCCAAAGCCTGCACGACACCAGCGGCACCCACCTACGCATGATCACTTCGGTCAAGCCGGTGGGCGATTATCTGTACTTTGGCAGCCTGGATAATGATCGGATCGGTAAGTTGAAAATCCGCTAAGCCATCAGCACAAAAAAGCCCGCGCAACTGCTTAGCTGCGCGGGCTTTTTAATGTCCGGTATTGGCCTATTTGATCTTTTCGGCGATCCAGATGGTGTGCCGGGTGCCCTTGTTGCCATGGGCGTAAACCTGCACTTCCTCCACCTTGAAACCGGCCTTGCGCACCTTGTCGCTGAATACCAGGTCGGCACTGGCCGACCACACCGCCAGCACGCCCTTGTTGCGCAATGCCTGGTAGCAGCGCTGCAAGCCCTGGGCAGAATACAGCCAGCTATTGCGCTTCTGGGTCAGGCCTTCGGGGCCGTTGTCGACATCCAGCATGATTGCGTCATAACGCTGATCGGCGCTCTTCAGGCAATTGGCAACATCGTCCTGAATTACCCGGGTACGCGGATCGAGGATCGGGTAACCGGCCTTGGCGCCCAACGGGCCGCGGTTCCATTCCACCACCCCAGGCACCAGCTCGGCCACTTCCACTTCGGCGGTCTTGCCCAGGTTCTGTAATGCTGCCGCCAGGGTAAAGCCCATACCCAGGCCGCCGATCAGCACCCGCGAGTCCGGCCGCCCTGCGACCTTCTTGCAGGGAATCGCCGCCAGCGCATCTTCAGAGCCATGCATGCGCGTGTTCATCAGCTGACCGCCATCGCCGCCGGCAATCTTGATCACAAAATCCTCACCGTACTCGAACAGGCACAGAGCGCCCGAGCCATCGGGAATCGGGGCGGTATCGAGCAATACAAAACGCTTCATGGCTTACGGCAACCTGGGTCAGAACAAAACGGGCATGCAGCATGCCCATAAACCGACAAAGATGCAGCGCCCTGTCGGCAGAAATTCTTCTGTACGCGGCGTCTCGACAGCCCAACGCCAGGGTTTATGATGCCGGCTGCTCCTTTCCCTTTGCCCACAGGATGACTGGCATGCCCCTCGCCCAATTGATCAGTGCCGCCCAGCTGCAGCGCCGCCTTGATGAGCCCAACCTGCTGATTCTCGATTGCCGCTTTGCCCTGGATGATCTCGCCTACGGCCAGCGCAGCTACGCCGACGGGCATATCCCCGGCGCGCAGTTTGCCGATCTGGAGCACGACCTCTCAGGGCCGATCCACAAAGGCATCACCGGCCGTCATCCCCTGCCGGAGCCTGCACAACTGCTGCAGCGCCTGCGCGAATGGGGGCTGAACCATCACAGCGAAGTGGTGCTGTACGACGACGGCCCCGGCGCCTTTGCCAGCCGCGCCTGGTGGCTGCTGGCCTGGCTGGGCAAACGTGAGGGCGTGTACCTGCTCGATGGCGGCCTCAAAGCCTGGCGCGAAGCCGGCGGCGCATTGACTCAGGACCTGCCCACACAGGCTTCTGGCACCTTCAGTGGCAACGCCGATGCCAGCCTGCTGGTGAGCGCCGCTCAGCTGCAACAGCGCCTCGGCGATAGCCAACTGACCCTGCTGGATGCCCGCGGCCTGCCGCGCTTCAGAGGCGAAGTGGAGCCGATTGACCCGATTGCCGGGCATATCCCCGGCGCGCAGTGCGCGGCGTTTACGGACAACCTCGACAGCGACGGCCACTTCCTCAGCCCAGAGCAGCTGCGCCAGCGCTTTGCTACACATCTCGGCGAGCGCCCGGCCAGCGAGCTGGTCGCTTACTGCGGCTCGGGCGTAACCGCCTGCCATAACCTGTTCGCCCTGTGCCTGGCCGGCTATCCACTGGCACAGCTGTATGCCGGCTCCTGGAGCGAATGGATCACTGACCCTGCTCGCCCGGTGGCTACCGGCGACTGATTTCAGCTCGTGCAGGCTGGCCGTGCGGGTATCGCCCGCCAGCCGTGGTTAAGCACCAACTGGAATATAGGCAATAACCGAAAGCCGAAAACAATTTAAAAACAGCCCTTTACAGTGAAAAGGTCGCACTACACTTCAACATGAGCGGCTAACCCCGCTCCCGGTGGGGCCTTTATCAGAATAAGTCGAAGCTGCCAGCGCCCCGGCCCCATCGGTCACTTACCGCCGAGGGCTTTATGGGAATTGCCGCCTGCGAGTTAAGCCAGTACGTCATCCGCCCTACCCTGCTCTACCTGGGCCGCCATTCCACCGTCGCCGAAGCCTTGTTGCTCGGAGCCGCCGCCAGCCAATCCGGGCTCGGTTCAGCCCTCGATGACAAACATGGCCACGGCCTTTACCGCATCGCTGCACTGCGCCACCAGCAGCTCTGGGATCAGCACCTGGCGCTGGACCCGGACCTCGCCAGCCAAGTACGCGGCCTCGCCAGCCAGCATGCCTTCCTCGCCGCGCCGCACCTGGAACTGACCGTCAACCTGCGCTACGCCACGGCGATTGCCTGGATGCTGATCGAAGCCGAACACCGCGAATTACCGGCCGCCGATGATCTGCTCGGCATGGCGCAGGTCTGGCGCCGGGTATTCAGGCCCCACGGCCGCACCAAGGACTTTATCGCCGCCTGGCAACGCTGCATCGGCAGCCTCAGCCAAGTGGCCTGAAGCGCAAAATCCGACCTGAATTGTCCGACAACTTCAGCGCAGTTAGCAGAAATTAGCGCCACATTAAAAGCATAAACCGCTCTATCTCGGGAACTCCAAAGGCTTGGCAAGGGTCATGGAAAGTTGCTAGTTTCCGCCCCCCGCTAAAACCTAGGAGTCCTCCGTGACTAGAAGAGTCGTCAAGACCTGCCTGTCCCTTGCCCTTGCCTCTGCCGCCAGCCATGGCTTTGCCAGTGGTTTTGCCATCAACGAACAAAGCGTCAGCAGCATGGGCACCGCCTTCGCCGGCCGCTCCTCCTCCGCCGATGACGCCAGCACCGTATTCGGCAACCCGGCCGGTATGGCACGCATCAAGCGCGAACAAGTCAGCGGTGGCATTGCGCTGATCCACGCGAAAACTGATATCGACAACGCCAGCGGCTCTGCCAGCGGTAGCAATGACGGCGATATGGTGCCGTTTATCGGCGCGCCCATGGGTTATTACGTCAAACCGCTGGACGACAACTGGAGCTTCGGCCTGGGCCTGTACGTACCGTTCGGCCTGGTGACCGATTACGAACGCAACTTCCAGGGCCGCTATCACGGCGACCGCAGCGAAGTGCGGGTAATTACCCTGCAGCCGACCCTGAGCTATCGCTTCAACGAGCAACTGTCGATCGGTTTTGGCCCAACCATCAACCGCATCGACGGCGAGCTGACCTCAGCCATCGAAAACCCATTCCCCGGAGGTGATGGCAAGGTCAAAATCAAGGGTGATGACACGGCGCTGGGCTATAACGTCGGCGTGCTGTTTGAAATCACCCCACAAACGCGTTTCGGCCTGACTTACCACTCCAAGGTGGATTACCGCCTGAAGGGCGAGACCACGGTGACTGGCCCAGGTGTCATTGCAACTTCGGCCGGCACCTACGATGCGTCACTGGAGCTGACCACCCCGGAATCGGTGGATTTCTCGGTCACCCACGAGCTGAATGCCGACTGGACCCTCTATGCCGGCAGCACCTGGACGCGCTGGAGCCGTCTGGAAGAAATCCGCGCCGATAACAAAGGCGTAGGTGGCCTCTTGGCTCCCGGCCTGACCAGCATCAGCGAGCCGCAGAACTGGCACGACACCTGGGCTCACGCCGTCGGTGCTGCCTACAAGCTGAACCCGCAGTGGACCCTGCGTGCGGGCCTGGCGGTAGACCAGTCGCCAACCAATAACGTCGACCGTTCGCCACGCATCCCCACCGGTGACCGCACGATCATCAGCCTGGGCACGGCCTGGAGTCCGAATGAAGACGTGACCATCGATCTGGCCTACTCCTACCTGATGGAAGACGACACCGATATCGAGAAGGACGACTACCGCGCAACCTACAAAAACACTGCCCACGGCCTGGGCGCACAAGTGACATACCGCTTCTAATTCAACCAGCGGTTTGGGTTAAACTCGCGCGGCGCCCACAAAAATAATAACGCCGCCTGAGACAGCCCTTATGACTGCACTCTGCACTGACTTGCCCGAACAGCTCAGCCTGTTGCTGGTGGATGACCACCGGATCTTTCTCGACGGCCTTAGCCTGGCACTCGCCCCGCTCTGCGCCGACCTGCAGATTCGCACCGCCGAATCCGCTGCCGCCGCCGAAGATTGCCTGCAACACGCCACCTTCGACTTGATTCTGCTCGACCTGCGCCTACCTGATATGCCAGGCCTGGAATTGCTGCAACGCTGGCAACAACAAGGCCGCATGACCCCAGTGGCGATCCTTAGCGCCAGCGACTCCAACCTGGACGCCCAAGCCGCACTGGCAGCCGGCGCACTGGGCTTTATCCCGAAAAGTGCCAATAGCGATGTACTGCGCCAGGCAGTAACCCGCGTACTGCTGGGAGAAACCCTGCCCGCACCGCAGACTGGCGACAAACCGCAGCTCACACCCCGGCAGATGGAAATCCTCCAGCTACTCGCCGAAGGCTTGCCGAACAAGTCCATCAGCCGTCAGCTGGGCGTCTCCGAAGACACGGTGAAAACCCATCTGAAATCACTGTTTCAGGAGTTTTCCGTACATACCCGGACTGCCTGCGTTAGTGCGGCGCGGCAACGGGGCTGGCTGTAGGAGTCTATTCAACGCCTGCTGCGCGTCGGCCCAGCTGCGTTAAAACCAGGCTCGGAATGCTCATTTACACCAGTAAACTCCGCTTCCTCGCCTGCTTTTGCCTTGCAAGTCTCTAGCTCGCAGACGTTGAACAGCTCCTATCCGCAGCATTGGCGGGTAACAACACCGCCAAGGCCTGACGTAAACGAGCAGGCAGCAGCGGCTTGCCGAGCAAGGTGACATGAGCGCGGGTGCAGCGCTCCTGCAGGTCGGCGCTGACGTCGGCGGTAATCAGCAAGGCCGGCAGCATGCGTCCGGCCTCCTCGCGCAAGCGCTCGATAACACGCAAACCGTCCTCGGTGGCGGCTAGCCGATAGTCGCTGATCAGCACCTGCGGCTGCGCCTCGGGCAGACACTGCAAGGCCTCGGCTGGATCGGCGCAGGCCCAGACTTCGCAACCCCAACGCTGCAGCAAACCGGACAGCGCCTCGCGCCCTGCAGCATCATCCTCCAGCAGCAACACCCGTCCGCTCAATGCCGCGGCAACGGCTGCTGGTGCTTGCCACTCGCCGGCTTCAGCCTGCGGCAGTTGCAGGATAAAGCGTGCGCCCGCGCCTGGGCTCGAATCCAGCCGCAGTGGATGCCCCAGCAACTGCGCCAGTTGCTGAACGATGGCCAAGCCCAGACCAAGGCCGCGCTCGGCATTACGCCCAGGGTTATCCAGTTGGCGGAATTCTTCAAAGACCTGGCTCTGTTCTTCTTCACTCAGGCCCTGGCCGTCGTCACCGACCTCCAGCTGCACCACGCCCTGCTCGATACGGGCATGCAGCCAGACATGCCGCGCCTGGGCATGGCGCAAGGCGTTGCTAAGCAGGTTGCGCAGCACTCGCTCCAGCAGCAGCGGATCACTGCGCACCCAGAGGTCCGCGCATTGCAGCTGCAGTTCGACACCCTGGGCGTCGGCCTCGGCGCGGCTTTCACCGCTCAGGCGCGCCAGCAAGGGGCGCAAGGCAAACACTTCCGGCTTGGCCTGCACACCACCGGGCAGGGTCAGACGGGTGTAATCAAACAGCGACTGCAACAGTCGGCTGAGCTGCTCCACGGCAATCGCCAGGCGGCTGCTGATGCGGTGTACACCGGGGTCCTGGTTCTGTTCCAGCAGGTGCTGGGCATACAGGCCCATGGCGTTGAGCGGTTGGCGCAGATCATGGCTGGCGGCCGCCAGCAGGCGCAGCTTGCGTGCATCGTCAGCTTCGGCGCGCTGCCGCGCCAGATCGAGCAAACGCAGGTTGAGCCAGGCGCCGCGCTGACCGTGCTCCTGCAGGTAGGCGCCAACACTGCCAATCAGATTGGCGCAAAACAGAAACAAGCCCTGATAACCCAGCGCCACGCTGCCCCCTGTGGCAATCAGCCCCATCCAGAGGAACAGTCCGCACACACCCCAAGACGCCAGGCTGACGGAGCGAAACGACACCCCCAGCAGCACGTAGCCAAACAGCAGCACCAGAAACAACCCGTCATAGGGCATGGCTACGCCCAGGCTCCAGCACAGATGAATGATCACTGCGACGCAAACACCGTTTAGGGCATAAGCAGCCACATAGACCAGCAAGGCGCGTCGCGGCGGGCTCTGGGGGCGGCGACAGTAGAAGAAGGACAACAGCGCACCGCATATACCCAGCATCCGCACTGGCAGGGTGGCAAGGCTGGCGTTGAGGGGGAGCAGCAATAGATCGAGGACGGTGTAGACCAGTTGAAAGATCACCGCAGTGCTGATGATCAGCAGCAGGCGGCGGCGAATTCGTTGCACCCGGTGCTCGACAAACTCGTCTTCCAGCACGCCAGTAAAATGCAGCCGGCGGTAGCCGCGGCGCTGTTGCGTCAACAGCAGGGACTCCTGACGCTCGAGGCTCATGGCTTACAACTCAGGTGACTGGCTGTCCTGCTGCTTGGCGGCAATAGCGTCATAGGTTTCCACCCGATGCTGATCTTCAGCGCTGAATAGACGCTGGCGCAAACGCTGCTGCTCCTGCTGCTGATCCGCAGCGCTGAGGCCATTGCCCTGCAAGGCGGCAAGTTCCTGCTGGTAGGTGGCATAGCGTTGTTGCCAGGCGCGCTCGTTGCGCTGCTCGCTGAGCAGGCGTTCGACCGTGGGCGGATCATAGGTCAAGGCAAGCAGCTGGCGCACCTGCTCTTCGCTGGCCCCCTCCTGCCAAAGCTTGTCTGTCTGGACCTGCAACGCCTGGGCTTGAGCCTGACGCTCTTCGCTGGTGCGCATGGCTTCGGGTAGCTGAGCGCGCAAACGCTCCTGCGCCAGAGCCTTGGCGTGCTCGCTCAGATCTTCACGGGCCATCAGCGCCAGGTTATCCAGGGTGTAACGGCCGTAAGCCTCCTCGGCGCCGAACAGGGCTTCGGTCGCCGCGCTGGAGAAATGCGTCCGACGCAGCTGCGCCAACTGCTCGAAGGCTCGCTGCAAGGCAACCAGCTGGCCATCCGGGGTACTTTGCTGAGCAGCGCTCAAGGGTTGCTGCAGCAGCGCCAGGCTGGCGCGTTTGTAGTCCATGTAGTCGCCCAGCAGACCGATAAACTGGCCCAGGGCGGGTTCCGGCAAACGTCCGCGTGCATCGGCCAGCATGGCCTCCACCACGGTTTCCAGCCCGGCCTGATCGGCGGCGCTGAGGAAGTAATCCAGGTAATCGCGCAGCGCCAGATTCAGCTGCAGATTGCCGGCGCTGTCCGCCTTCAGCTCGCCATCCACTTCAGTGCCTTGCAAACCCGGCAGGCTGGCAGGCGCGCCAGCAGTAGCGGTATCTGGCTTGACGGCTGGCAACAGCGGACTCGGTGCGATGGTAAGAGGAGCCGTAGTGGCAACCGCTGCAACAGGCGCGACGGCTACAGCAGTGGCTGGCCATTGCCAGTAAAGCGTAAGGCCGGCAACGCTGCCGGCCAGTAGCAAGAGAGGAACAGTTGAGCGCAACGACAGGGCCATATGACCTCCAAAATGCGGGCTGCATGGCGCAGCCCGCTGGTGCGACGGTCAGACGCCTTTGTTTTTCAGGCGGTTGGCATGCTGGCGATACAGCGAAACCGGCTCGGTCCAGCCGCGAATGCCGAACAGGTGGTTGATCGCATCCACGTGGTTCATGTTGTAGCCATCACCGATCACCTGACCCAGGTAGGTGGAGCAGACGCCAACCAGACCATCGTTCTTCTCGCTACCGAATGCCAAACCAGTGATAGCCAGGAACGGATCGACCGCATCGAAGACGTTGGTGTAGGAGGTATTACCGGTCCAGGAGAAGTAACGGATGTTGTGCCCACGCACGTTGTGTACTTCGGTGGATTTGGCGCAGTAGCTGCTGCTGTTTACACCCCACGGATGGCGACCGTTCAGCGCAGTCGTACCTGCCGTGGTGAGGGTTTTCAGCGCATCAATACCGCTCTGCGGGTTGCTGCTGCCGGACAGCAGGTTGATTACCGCACCCAGAGCATTGGCAAGGGCATTGGCACCGCCTTCGATGGCGCTGTTCGGCGGGATCACGCCACGCAGTACGTCGGCGACTTTCGAGCCTTTGTTGACGCCGTTGACCGACGTCACCGAGGCCACCAGATCCGGGCGCAGCGAGGCAGCAACGCGCGAGGTTGGCGAGCCCTGGCTGTGGCCGATCAGATTGACCTTGCCGCCATTGGCCCCGGCCCACGACACGATCTGCTGCGCCAGTGCGGCGCCGCGTTGTTCGCTGTCATTAAGCGCCGAAACGCTGGCCACATAGACCTTGGCGCCATCGCGCTCGAGGTTCCAGGGAATGGTGTGGAAGTAGTTGATCAGACCGCCGATGGTGTTGAAACCGGTTACGCCGTGTACCAGCACGATCGGGTATTTGGTCTTGGTGTAGTTGGCCTGAGCCTCAACCGCGCCGACCAGGGCAACGGCAGCTAGAGCAGTAGTAATAACGCGACGCATGGGTGCCTCCTTATTTTTCTTGTTGGCACGCCGGGAAACTGCGTCCGGCGTACTCACAACTCTAAGGAGGTACTGGGAGGTGGGCTATCGCCCAGATGGGTGAGGCGCTAACCCACCGGCGTCAACGCTGCGAAGCAATCGCCTGCTCTACGGCGGCCAGGAATGCCGGATCATCCGGGGTGGTACTGCTAGGGAAACTGGCGATCACCTTGCCCTGGGCGTCGATCACATACTTGGAGAAATTCCAGCGCGGCGCCTGGCTTTGCGCGGCCAACTCCTTGAACAGCGGCAGCGCATCGCTACCGGTAACCCGCTGGGTTTCGCTCATCGGGAAGGTCACGCCGTAATTGACGTAGCAGACCTTGGCAGTTTCTTCGCTGCTGTCAGCTTCCTGACGGAAGTCATCGGAAGGTACACCGAGGATTTGCAGGCCCTGCTCCTTGTAGCGCTGGTAGAGCGCTTCAAGGCCTTTGAACTGTGGGGTAAAGCCGCAGAAGCTGGCGGTATTGACCACTATCAGCGGCTTGCCGGCGAACTGCGCGCACAGGTCGATACGTTCCTCGCTGCGCAGCTTCTGCACCTCGCCCTGCAGCAACGCCGGGCATTCGGCGGCCTGCGCCGGGCCAACCCAGGCACTTAGCAGGACGACTACCAGCAGGGAAAAACGCCACATACGGATCACCTTGATGACTTCAGCAAACACCCAAACCCAGCTGCAGAAACGCCAGACCACTTTGCAGCCAGCCCCACCAGGCCAGGCCCAGGGCCAACATGCCGCCCATTACCAGCGCGGTGCTCCAGCCGTAGTCGGTATTCATGCATTCGCCTCCTGTTGTTGCAAGCGTGCCACGGGCAGCTCGCGTACTGGCCAGTTCAGCGCGGCGGCCAGCAAGCTGAGCAGCACGGCAATCTGCCAGACCAGATCATAACTGCCGGTATGGTCATACAGATAGCCGCCCATCCAGCCGCCGAGAAAAGCCCCCAGCTGATGGAACAGAAAGACGATGCCGCCAAGCATCGACAGGTTACGCACGCCGAACATGGTCGCCACCGTGCCGTTGGTCAGCGGCACCGTCGACAACCACAACAGGCCCATGGCCACGCCAAAGGCATAGGCGCTCCAGACCGTCAGCGGCGTCATAAGAAACGCCACAATCACCACCGCACGCGCCAGATACAACGCGCTGAGCAGGCGCGGTTTGGACATCCGCCCGCCCAGCCAGCCGGCGATATAGGTGCCGAAGATATTGAACAGGCCGACCAGAGCCAGCACCGTGGTGCCGACCAGTGCAGGCAGATGCTGATCGACCAGATAGGCCGGCAGATGCACGCCGATAAACACCACCTGAAAGCCGCAAACAAAAAAGCCCAATGCCAACAGCCAGAAACCGGAATGGCTGCAGGCCTCACGCAGCGCTTCACCCAGGGTTTGTTCCTGACCGGTAAGCGGTAGTGGCGTTTCCTTGAGCATTGCCGCCAGCGGCACAATCAATGCCACCAGCAGCCCCAAGGCCATCAGCGCCACCGACCAACCGAGCCAGCTAAGCAGGCCCAGGGTGCCGGGGAGCATGACGAACTGGCCAAAGGAGCCCGCCGCCGCCGCGATACCCATGGCCATGCTGCGTTTTTCCATCGGTACGGCGCGACCCACTGCACCGAGAATCACCGAGAATGAGGTGCCGGACAGGCCGATGCCGATCAGCAGCCCGGCGCTCAGCGACAGACTCATCGGCGAATCGGCCAGGCCCATGCAACCGAGACCAATGGCATACAGAATGCCGCCGACAATCACCGTACGTTTGGCGCCAAAACGATCAGCCAGCGCGCCGGTAAAGGGCTGGGTCAGCCCCCAGATCAGGTTCTGCAAGGCAATGGCGAAGGCGAACACCTCACGCCCCCAACCAAACTCGGCGCTCATCGGCGGCAGGAATAGGCCAAAGCCATGGCGAATGCCCAGCGACAGCGCCAGGACCAGAGATGCGCCCAGCAATATCCAGCCACTGGTGCGCCAAAGCGAAGTCATAGGTTGTCCTTTACGGGTAGCGACCCGCTTATCGAGAAATCGGCAATAGGGCGCAGGTATATACCGCTACCCGCTCAGGTAACAGCTACAGCTGTTCGGCAATCCAGTGCTACAGATTGCACCCCGAGTTAGGCATGCCGGCAAGCCGACCATCGGCTAACAGGCCGCTGAAAAAACCACCTGCGTGGGCAATCCTGCGTTGAAAACGCCGGCTAATCGAACAGCAGCGGTGCGGCACTGGCGCGTTGGGCGAAGAACGCCAGCAACTGCTCGTGGTAGTGGCTGTATACCTCAGGCGGCAACCAGCGCTGGTAGATCGCCAGGGTGCTGGCGGGGGCGGCCGAAAGCTCACGAATGGCCTGATCGAGACGCCCAGCCATGCGCGCGCCCCATGGTGTGCGTGAGCAATAGATGCCCACCGTCACCAGTTCAGCATTCTCCCGCAGCGGCACACTGACCAGCGCATCACTGAGGCTGAAATGGCGCATTACCTCGGTGTAGATCACCGGGTAATCGAAGACATAATCCAGACGGTGATGGCTGACCATCAGCAGCAGATTCTCCCCCGCCAGGCTGCCACCCAGCTCGGGGATGCGGCCTTCGGCGTGAGCCTGGAGCAGGCGTTCACGAATCGGCGCGGGGTAGACCCGACTCTTGGCCAAAGCGCCGCGCAGATAGGGATTGCCGAACAGCCAGTCGAGGCTGACCTGGCCGTCTTCGATCAGCAGCTGATCCAGGGTCTGCCTGCGTACCAGCACATGAATCGGCGTGGTCGCCACATAGGGTACGAAGTAACCCAGCTGATCGCGCTCGGGGCTCTGCAGCTGGCCACTGCTGCACATTTCGCCCTGCTCGCCCATGCGCTGTTCGACGCGGGCCATGGGCAATACCTCATAGCGCATCTGCAGCTCAGGCAGGCGTGCAGCCAGCAGTTGCATGGCCTCGAACAGCACACCATCAACCACCTGACCATCGCGCACATTGAAGGCACCCGGAATCGGCACAACGCCCCATACCAGCTCCTCGGCCTGCAATACACCGGCACAGGGCAAGGCCCCAAGCAACGTCGCCAACAGCGTCGAGTAAAACGGCCTGCGCACCATATACATCCCTGCTACGTCTTGCTGTCCTTACACGCTAGCAGGCCAACGCCACCAGCACCGCGCACTCGGCTATTTCCAGCAGGGCTCCGGCGGTATCACCGGTGGTGCCATCCAGACGTTTGAGCATCATCGCGCGCAGCCAGAGGAAAACCACTCCAGATACCAGTAAGGCGAGCAGCGCCGGCCAGCCGAACAGCAACATGGCCAGCGCATTGGCGGCCAGTACCCAGGGCAGTAGCCGGCGCGGCAGATGCTCGGCCAATGCCTGACCGAGGCCGCCGGCCCGCACATAGGGCGTGGTAAGAAACAACAGCGGCAGCAGACAGCGCGCCAGCCAAGGCACCAGTACCAGCAGCAACCCGGAGCCGATCTCCAGCAAGGCCACCAGGGCGGCGAACTTGAGCAGCAACAGCAGCACCAGCACCACCACTGCGATCGGCCCGCTGCGCGGGTCTTTCATGATGGCCAGGGTGCGCTGCTTATCGCCAAAGCCGCCAACCCAGGCATCGGCGCTGTCGGCCAGGCCATCCAGATGCAGGCCGCCACTGATGCCCACCCACAGCGTCAACAGCAGCGCGGCCTGCAGCAGCAACGCGCTATCGCCCAACAGTTGCTGCGCGGCGAGCAGCAACAAGCCGATCAACAGCCCCACCAGCGGATAGAACAACAGCGAACGGCCGATCTGCTCAGGCGTCGGCATGCCGGCCAGGGTCACCGGCAGGTGGGTAAGAAATTGCAGGGCAATCCACCAGGGGGTCATGCGCGTTCCCACAACTGCCCCTGTTCGTCCAGGCACAGTTGATAGCGCTCGGCATGGCCGACCGGTACCTGCAGCAGATCATTGCGCGGCAAGCCACGGGCACGCGCCAGCAGCAGGCGGATCACCCCACCGTGGGTGACCAGCAGCAAGCGCTCGCCGGCATGCAGGGCCTGCAAGCGCTGCAATGCGCCCAATATCCGCGCCTCGAAGGCCAGCAGCGGCTCGCCTTCGGGCGGGGTAAAGCCATAGGGATCGCTCCAGAAACGGCCCAAGTCTTCTGCGCTGGTCTGCATCAGTTCGGCAGTGCTGCGCCCTTCCCATGCGCCGAAATGCAGCTCTTGCAGATCCGGTTCCAGACTAAGTGGTACACCGTGCTGCGTTGCCAACTCTTCGGCAAACCGCGCGCAGCGCTGCAAGGGTGAACTGATCAACCGATCCCAGCGGCTGCCGTCAGCCACCGCCGCGCGCAGCTGCGCCCAGCCAGTTTCGGTCAGGGCATCGTCCAGGCTGCCGCGCAGGCCGCCGCCCAACTCGGTTTCACCATGACGTAGCAATTCCAGATAAACCGTCATGCAGGGCGCTCGGCCACCTCCGCCTCGGCAAAGGTGGCCATATCGTTGTGCAGGCTGCAGGCCAGTCGCAGCAACGGCACGGCCAGAGCAGCACCACTGCCCTCGCCCAGACGCAGGCCCAGGTCGAGCAGCGGCTCGGCTTGCAGCGCCTTGAGCACCCGCTGATGGCCGGGCTCGGCGCCAGTGTGGGCAAACAGCAGCCATTCACGGCAAGCCGGATTCAGCTGTACCGCCAGCAAGGCGGCAACGCTGCAGATATAACCATCCACCAGGGCGGTGACGCCCTGCTGGGCGCAGGCCAGATAGGCACCGCTCAGCGCAGCAATCTCGAAGCCGCCGAGGCGCTGCAAGATGTCGATGGGTTCGCTGATCGCCGAGCGATGCAGCTCCAGCGCGATCTCAATCACCTCGGCTTTATGCGTCACGCCCGCGCGGTCCAGACCGGTGCCCGGGCCGACCAGATCCAGCGCCGGACACTCCAGCAGCAGGCAGGCCATGGCCGTGGCGGCGGTGGTATTGCCGATACCCATCTCGCCACCGATAAACAGCTGGCTGCCGGCTTCGCGGGCGCGCTGCACGCTGGCCTGACCGGCATCCAGGGCCATAAGTAACTGCGCGGCGGTCATTGCCGGACCCTGGACGAAGTTTTGCGTGCCCTCGCCGATATGCAGATGACGCACGCCACGCAGCGGCTCCAGCGGCAGCGCGGTGCCCAGGTCGATCACCTCAAGCGTCGCGCCCAGCTGCTTGGCCAATACGCTGATCGCCGCGCCGCCGCCGACGAAGTTGCGCAGCATCTGCCCGGTAACTGCCTGGGGGAATGCCGATACACCCTCGGCGACCACGCCGTGGTCGCCGGCAAAAATACTGATCCACAATTGCTCGACCTGCGGCCGCTGGCTGCCCTGCATCGCCGCCAGCTCGATGGCCAACTGCTCCAGCTGACCGAGCGAGCCGGCCGGTTTGGTCAGCTGCTGCTGGCGCGCCTGGGCCTTGCTGCGTGCCGGTATATCCAGCGCCTGACAGCCCTGTTGCCACCATTGCTCACTCATAGCGCATTCCCCTTGAGAACCATCGGCAAACCCGCCACGGTAAACACCACACGCTCACAACGCTCAGCCAGGGCCTGATGCAGCCAGCCCGCCTCGTCAACATAACGGCGGGKCAGCYCGCCCCCCGGCACCCCCCCCCCACCCGGTTYMTTTCTGRCCAGCAGAAATCGCCCCCGCCAGCCSCCCCCACARTCCMSCAGCNGCATCGCGCCCMGCGCCCCGGCGCGCCGG